>JBKHWE010000011.1:0-124211 GCA_046566705.1 Bacteroidia bacterium
ATTGAAATAATTTTGTCTTTGCAAAGCATCGGATTTTTTATTTGTCGGCAAAACAAATTTAGACATCCTTTGCTTTGTTTCTTTTATAACCAAAACTAGCAACTTGAATTAAATAGTCATTAATTGAAACCTTTTTTTTACCGTTGTTATAATAAATGGCTAAAAACAATTTGTCTAGGTTCATCTGGTATTACTATTTTTTTGAAGTCAGTGCTTTTAAAATAGCATTGCCAATTTGTATCAAGAGGTTTTTTTGAAGATCTTTCTTGCCTTTCTCGTATGCATTTTTGCTCCCGCCATATTTAGCTAAATAATCTCCTTTTGCCATATTGGTTCTATTAATATTTTAGTAATTAATTTATTGTAACTGAAAAAATGATGAATTTACTGCTCCTCCTCCCTGTCTTCCCGTTTCTTTTTCTTCTCCACCACGGCACCACCTACAATAACCACAATCTCTCCCTTAGGTTCTTTTTTGGTAAAATGTTCCAGGACTTCGGTGGCAGTGCCACGTACGGTTTCTTCGTGGAGTTTACTCAACTCACGAGATACCGATACTGGTCTGTCAGCACCAAAATACTGTAGAAACTCGCCCAGTGTCTTTACCAGCTTATGCGGCGAAACGTAAAAAATCATGGTACGGGTTTCTTCGGCTAAAGCCAAAAAACGGGTTTGCCTGCCTTTTTTGTCAGGTAAAAAACCTTCAAAGACAAACTTGTCGTTTGGTAAGCCACTGTTAACCAAAGCAGGCACAAAGGCAGTAGCACCGGGCAGGCACTCTACGGGTATGCCGTTTTCCACACAGGCACGGGTAAGTAAAAAACCGGGGTCTGATATGGCAGGCGTACCGGCATCGCTTATCAAGGCAATATCATCACCGCTTTGCAGGCGTTGGATTATATTTTCAACCGTCTTGTGCTCGTTATGCATGTGGTGGCTCGTCATGTGCGTGCCAATCTCAAAGTGCTTCAGTAACTTGGCGCTCGTTCGGGTGTCTTCGGCTAATATAAGATTAACCTCTTTAAGCAACTTAATGGCGCGAAAGGTCATGTCTTCCAGGTTACCTATAGGGGTAGGTACAATATATAACTTACCCATTACCTAAACTTTTTCTCTACAAGCTCCATAAAGCGGGCTTCATATTCTTCCTTGCCGTTCCAGTTGTTATAGTCGGGTTTTACAAGATCGGTTATAAAATCCTGCGCTTCCTCAAACGAGTTCAGCGTATTTATTTGCGATACCACACGGTTCAGGTCTTCGCTGCTTCCGCCGAAAAGATGCTTTTCAAACGCTATGCGATCGTTTAGCCCAAGGCTCATGGCGCGGACAAACGTATCGCTGTAACGTGGCGCTACAGGTTTTGCAGGTTCAGCTTCAGGTGTTTTTTGAGTAAACGAAGGAGCAGGCTCAGCCTTTGGCGCTTCTTTTACAGGCTCAGGCTGTGCAGGTTTAGACGGTTCCCAGTTTCTCCAATCTTCAACTACGGGGGTTGCTTTTGATTCTTCCTTTGGCAGTTCCGGTTCGGCAGGCTTAGGTGCTTCTACAGCTTTTGACGGCTCCCAGTTCATCCAGTCATCCAGCGGGTTAACCAGTTTCGGTTCCTCTTTAGGAAGCTCAGTTGTGGGTGCAGAAGTGTCTTCTTTTTTGGGCTCCCAGTTCATCCAGTCGTCAAACGTGGGTGCCGCAGTAGCGGATGCTGCCGGGGTTTCTGGTGCTTTCTCAGCTTCGTCTGTCTTCTTAACAAACTCAGGCTCTATGAATTTACTGAAATCCTCAAACACAATTTCGCGTTGCTTAGCAGGCTCTTTGCGGTCAAAGTTTATTTGTGTTCCGGTTGTTTCTTCGGTAATTACGGCTTCCTCCTGAGATACGGCGGGTTCACCAGTAGGGATATCTATACCCTCACCGGTACCATTTTCGGTATCCTCACCCGAATTCTCTGGCAACGCGCCAACTTCAGGCATCTCGGGGATTTCGGTTATGGGTTGCTGTTCGTCTTCGTGTAGCCCAACTTCAGCCGTGATTTCCTCCCTGTGGTGGGTTACAGGCTGTTCTGCAAGGTGTTTTACAGGCTCGGCTTCAGGAGCAGGTTGTTGTTCTCCCTTTTCTTCAGGAGTTGTTTCCTCAGCAGGTTGCTCGGTAGCTTCTTCAACAACAGGCTCAGCTTCCTCAACTTCGGTAGTTAGGTTCTCTTCCGCTTCGGTTATTTTTTCTGCTACATCATCTTTCGTTTCCGCTACTTCTGGTGCTACAGCTGTTGCAGTTTCTTCCTCAGCCGAAACTTCCGGCACTTCGGCAACTGGTTCTTCAACTTCCTCAGATTCTTCTTTGGCAGGTTCAACTACTTCTGCTTCTTCTTCGGGAGATACGGTTTCTTCCTCGGCAACTTCTTCTTTGCTTTCGGTTTCTTTAGCTAGAGTTTCCTCTGTAGCTGGTTCTTCCGGAACTACTTCTTCAGTGTTTTCAGGTTGAGTTGCTTCTTCAACTTCTGCTTCGATAGCAGACGTTTCTATCTCTTCAGCCACAACTTCCTCATCAGTTCCCCCTTTGGGGGTTAGGGGGATTGGGCTATAAATCTCCTCCAGCTTTTCCTCTGCCATGGCAAAGCCTATAGTAGGCTTTACGTCATTAAAATTATCCTCTACAAATTTCAGTACCGACAGTTTTTCGTACAGTTTCAGCGTTTCCTCCTGAAGCTGTTCCAGTTCGGCTCTGTTTTTAAGTTTTAGTATGCGGTGCGCAATGCTTATAAGTTCGGCTTCGAGCTTTTTCTTCATAACTTTTAGGATAATAAGGCGTGTAGCGCTACTTTTTTAATATTTTTGTTCATTACAAAGTAACGCAAAACATTTCTGTTTTTTACAGGCTGAGGATATAAAATGTTTCTTGAAAATACAGTAAATCATAAAGAGCAATTCGGGTGGATAGAGGTCATCTGCGGGTCAATGTTTTCGGGCAAAACCGAGGAACTGATACGCAGGCTGAAACGCGCCCAGTTTGCAAAACAAAAGGTAGAAATTTTTAAGCCTGCTATAGATACCCGTTACCACGATGAAATGGTAGTTTCGCACGATAGTAACGAAATACGCAGTACCCCTGTAGAGTCGGCCGCCATGATACGCCTGCTGGCTCAGGATTGTGAAGTGGTGGGTATAGACGAAGCCCAGTTTTTTGACGACGAAATTGTAGCCGTGTGCAACGACCTTGCCAATAATGGCATCCGTGTTATTGTAGCCGGACTCGATATGGATTTTAAAGGTAATCCATTTGGCCCTATGCCGGCACTTATGGCTACTGCCGAATACGTAACCAAAGTACATGCCGTATGTACCCGTACCGGTAACCTGGCACATTTCAGTTTCCGCAAGGCGCAAAACGATAAACTGGTGCTGCTGGGCGAAACCGAAGAATACGAACCCCTTAGCAGGGCAGCGTATTACCAGGCAATACGCGAACAGCTGGAGGAGAAGAAAAATCCTAAAACAGAAATCGGAGAATAGTTTAACAGCGGTGTACGTGTAAATTTTGTAAATTCGTACGTATAACATTTTATATCATGTCTAAGCTTACTCTAAATATTGATGACGATACTATTGCGAGAGCAAAAGTATATGCTACTGAACAAAACAGAAGTTTGTCTTCTATCATACAGTCTTTTTTGGATAAGATAACATCAGAGAAAGAAAAAGATGATGATGTGGAGGAGATTAAGATTTCCCCGTTCGTAAAAAGCTTGTCTTTAAAATCTACTCTGCCACCTGATTATGATTACAAAGACGCTTTAGGTGGTTACTATTCAGAAAAGTATAAATAATGAGGTTGTTTATTGATACAAATGTGATGATTGACATCATTGCCATGAGGGAACCTTTTTATACTGATGCAGCAAAACTTATAGTGCTGGCAGAAACGAAACACATCGAAATTACAGCTTCTTCACTTTCGTTTGTAAATACATTCTATGTGTTAGTAAAAAACCATCCTAAAGATGTACTGAAAGAGGTCTTAAAGAAGTTTAGGATTGTTTGTAATGTAGCTGCAATAGATGAAATGAATATAGATAAAAGCCTGTATTCATCATTTAACGATTTTGAAGATGCGGTGCAATATTACAGTGCTGTACATTGTAATAGCGATGTTTTTATTACAAGAAATAAAAAAGACTTTAAATCCAGTGAGATTCCGATTATGACTCCCTCAGAGTTTTTGGCTTCAATAAATAAGAAATAAATCCCTTGAGCGTCCATATAAAAAATATAATTCCCGCGTTGCATTCCCATTTTGAAGGCGTTCAGCCCAATATGGAAATTGACAACGTAGCCATAGACAGCCGTTCGTTACAAAACAACGGTGGTACATTATTCTTTGCGCTGACCGGGCAAAACCGCGACGGCCACCAGTTCATCCCCGCGCTGATAGAAAAAGGCGTACAGAACTTCGTGGTAAACCACATTCCGAAAGGTAGTGAGGGTAAAGCCAATTACTTTATTGTGCCCGATACCCTGAAGGCTCTTCAGGATTTTGCAATATACTACCGTCAGCTATACCACTTCCCGGTTATAGCCATAACGGGCAGTAACGGAAAAACTATAGTAAAAGAGTGGCTTAATTATTTACTAAGTCCTGATTATAACATTATCCGCAGCCCTAAGAGCTACAACTCGCAGGTGGGGGTGCCGCTTTCGGTTATTGGTATTAACGAACACCACGACCTGGGTATTTTCGAGGCGGGTATTTCTACCGTAGGCGAAATGCAGAAACTGGAACCCATCATCCGTCCGGATATTGGTATCCTTACTCATATTGGCACAGCACACGATGAGGGTTTTGAAAGCAGGCAACAAAAGATAGCTGAAAAGCTAAAGCTATTTACTCATACCAAAACACTCATCCTCCAAAACAAACCTGAGGTCGTGGATTTGGTTTCTGATGGGGTACACACTTTTACATGGGGTTTTGACGATGATAATGCCGTCGTGAATATCAATCGGAAAAACACTGTGCAGGGTACAACACTTACGTTTAACTACCGTGGCAGTTTTGAGGTAGACATTCCGTTTACAGATGATGCTTCGGTGGAAAATGCCATAAATTGCGCCATGCTCATGCTAAGTTTGGATTACAGTTCTGAGATCATTGCTACACGCATGGCAGGGCTGTACCCCGTAGAGCTTCGCCTGCAGGTGAAAAACGGCATTAACGGTTGCACACTGATAGATGATACGTTTAGCAGCGACTACCAGTCGCTAAAAATAGCGCTCGACTTCTTGGAGCAACAGAAGACCCACCAAAAGAAAACCGTAATACTGTCGGATATTTTCCAGAGTGGGTTTGATACTTCTGTGTTGTACGGTAAGGTGGCGCGCCTGCTTTCCGGGCACAACATAAGCCAGGTTATAGGCATCGGCGAAACCATAAGCCGGGAGCTTGCCGACTTCCCAAACTTCCATCCGTTTACGTCTACGCAGGAATTTTTGTCGCATTTCCGCGCCCAGGGTTTTAGTAACGAAACCATACTGATTAAGGGCGCGCGTAGTTTCCGTTTTGATGAAATAGTGGTATTCCTTGAGGAGAAAACCCACGAAACCGTTCTTGAAATTAACCTGAACGCCGTGGTACACAACCTTAATTTTTATAAAAGCAGGCTGAAACCCGAAACCAGAATCATGGTTATGGTAAAGGCGTTTGGTTATGGGGCGGGCAGCTATGAAATAGCCAAAGCCCTGAGCCACGAGAAAGTCGATTACCTTGGGGTGGCGTTTGCCGATGAAGGCATTTCATTGCGTAATGCGGGGATAAACTCGCCTATCATAGTTATGAATCCTGAGAATACGGCATTTGAGGCCATGATAGCCTATAATCTGGAACCCGAAATATATTCGGCTAAGGAGCTGCGGGCGTTCATCGCATTGGCACAACAAAAAAGCCTTAGCAATTACCCCATTCACCTGAAGCTGGATACGGGTATGCACCGTTTGGGTTTCCAGGAAGACCAACTGGAGGAACTCATAGGCCTGCTGCGCAACAATAACTTTGTAGAGGTACGCAGCATCTTCTCGCATTTGTCGGCATCAGATAGTCCGCAGTTCCGTGATTTTACATTAGAACAGATAGACAAGTTTGACAAATGGTCGGGGTACCTGTCTGAAGCTTTAGTTATACATCCCATACGCCACATACTGAATACGTCGGGTATTTATAATTATCCGGAAGCACAATACGATATGGTACGCCTGGGCATAGGATTGTATGGTGTAGGCAATGACACTACCGAGCAGAAGTTCCTTCAAAACGTAGGTACGCTTAAAACGGTTATCCTGCAAATAAAACAGGTGCCGGCAGGCGATAGCGTGGGGTATAGCCGCCGTTTTATGGCACACCAGCCTGTAAGTGTGGCTACACTCCCCATTGGCTACGCCGATGGCATACGCAGGGCATGGGGCAATGGCAAAGGCTATGTAATCATAAACGGACGCAAAGCACCCATATTAGGCAGCATATGCATGGATATGCTCATGGCAGATGTTACAGGGATTGACTGCAAGGAGGGCGACACCGCTGTGGTTTTTGGCGAAAGCCCTACCGTCCAAGAAATGGCCGACGTGCTGGAAACCATACCATATGAAATACTAACAAGTATATCGCAACGGGTAAAAAGGATATTTTACAAAGAATAAAATAATATAAACCAAAAGTTATGCCACCAAAAGTAACCTCCATACGCCCATTCATAGGCTCAAAGGATTTTGAAATTTCACGTAGTTTTTACCGCGACCTGGGTTTTGAGGAACATGAACTGGGTCCGGGTTTCTCTCTATTCAATATGCAGCAGCTTTCGTTTTACCTGCAGGACTATTACGCCGAAGAATGGGTAGGTAATACCATGCTATTCATGGAAGTAGAAAATGTAGCCGAATTCTGGGAATACCTGCAATCGCTTAACCTCATCGAAAAATATCCTGAAGCTAAGTTAGTAGCGCCTCGCATTATGCCCTGGGGCAGCGAATGCTTTGTGCACGACCCGGCGGGGATACTGTGGCATTTCGGGGCGTTTAACCCGGAGTAGAGAAAATAAAACTATTACTTTATTTTATCCAGCGCCCTCCTCACAGCATAGTTATCCGGCTGGTTGTTTTTACACTCCTGAACGCCTTCCGGATATCTGGGTTGTATAAAATCGTTATAATCCTTACAGCTCCTAAAAATGTTGAATTCGGCATTTTTAAAGTCCCAAACGACACCTTTACCGTGAATCATGCTACGGGCAAGCGCGCCGCCGGCTGCACCGCCCACAGCTCCGTAAGCAAGTCCCTGTGCCCATACATTAGACAAATCTGCCTCGGTATAGAAATAGTTCTCTCCACCTAAAATCACGCGCACAAAGCTGTTTTCGAAATTTGTGGTTTGGCTACCGTCTGCCTTGTTACGGTTTTTAAGGATCGCTTTCAGACAGAAATATAAATGCCCCTGATACGAAATGGCAAACGCGTTCTTTATTTTCCTGTCGTTGATGTAAAAGAAACAGGCGTGTTTTATACCTACAATTATATCCTTTTCCAGTCCCACAAGCTCTCTTGGGGTAACAGGCATCTTGGTTACATTTTTGGCTATAAAGTCCTCCTTAGTATAATAAATACCTGCGGGATAATTCGGCCTGTACAGGGTGTCGTTATGCACTATCGGCTTTGGACTTGGATTTGCGGAACGGCTGTCTTTACTATTATGTTCCGCGTTGAATTTCCCACCTTCGTATACAGTTTTCTGGTTATCGTCCTGTATACGCTGCACCCCGGTAAGCGGTTTTACTTCACGAACATTGGTGGCAATATTAGTATATATAACATTTTCTTTAACAAACTGCAGGTTCGTAAAACCCAGCATGATATCTGTATACAGGGTAATAATACCTTCTTTGACTGGAACTTTTGCAGTTTCCTGTGCATTGCATAAGGCAACACAAAACAACACGTTTAAAACAAGTAAAAAGGCTTTGATTTTGGTAAACATAAAAAGGCTGATTTTAAAAGAGTAGCAAAAATAGAAAATCAGCGCATATAGATTGTAAAATTTACATTACCATCTACACCAAATCTGCCAACTCCTGCCCTATAAGGCTACCTATGGCTATGCCCATACCACCAAGCCGAACCCCGCAGTACACGTGATCGCTTAGTTGCTCTACAATGGGGCGTTTGCTGCCACCCATACCCATAATGCCACTCCAGCGGTGGGCAATGTCTACATCGGTATCTGGGAGTAGGGTTTCGCGAAGCAGTCGTTCCAGGCGGTTTTGGATAACATCGGTAGTACCAAATTCGGTTGTGGTTTCCCCTTCAAAATCGAGGTTACGCGCGCCACCAAACAATATGCGGTCGCCTATATTCCTGAAGTAATAATACCCCCTATCCATGTGGAACGTACCACGAATGTCCAGGTTGGGTATGGGTTCGGTAATAAGCACCTGCGCACGGGCAGGTTTAACGGCACTATTGGTTAGTTGACCTGCAAAGGCATTGGTAGCGAATAATAGTTTTTTGGTTATAAAACTAAAATCGCCCAGGGCTACCTCCACCCCATCGGACTTTTCGGTATAGCCTGTAACGGTTTGGCTGTTCAGTATTAAAATCCCTGCCGCGTGTGCCTGGCTTAGTAATGCCTGCATCATACGGCCGGTATCTATTTGCCCTTCAAACGGGTTAAATATCAGGTATTCATTTGTACCCTTAAAACCAAAGCGGTCTACTTCCTTACTGAATACCTCAGCACGAAACAGCGGTCGCAGTACTTCATTTACAAACGGCATACGACGCAGGCAGGTTTCGTAACCTGCGGTATCATCTTCCAGGAACAACTCATACCCGCCATGCGGACGGAAGTCTATAGCAGCATCGCCAAGCCGCTTACGCAATAGCTGAAGCCCGTGCCAGCGCTTTTGGATCAACGAAACAACTTCCTCCTCAGTATGGGTATTGAGGTCGTCCATAATTTCGCTCAGGCTGCCAAAGCAGGCAAACCCTGCATTCTTGGTGCTGGCCCCCTGTGGCATAGCGCCACGTTCCAGCACCAGTATCTTCGCTTGAGGAAAACGCTCACGCAGGCGTAGTGCCGCGTGGAGTCCTACAATGCCGCCGCCCACTACGGTGTAGCTTACATTACTGAACCAACTATCTATTTCCCACCAGCTAAGGTTCATTGCTTAGTTAGGGAAAATTTTGGTTTCGTTATCATCGTTACCGTCTTTAAGCTCTTCTTTAGCCTCTTCTTCGGTAACCTTATTACCTTTAACGGCGTTTAGAATCAACGGCACAGTAGTAATAAGCACGATGCCTATGATAATGATTTCGATATGCTTTTTAAGGTCGATACCAAACGATTTCAGGAACAATGCCGAAAGGTAATGCCCTGCGAAAATAAGCGCGAAAGCCCACAGCAACGAACTGATGACGTTAAATAGCATAAAGCGTTTCTTTTCCATTTTTACCACACCTGCTATGATGGGTGCGAACGTACGGATGATAGGCAGGAAACGGGCAAATACAATAGCCCTGCCACCGTGCTTTTCAAAAAACTCATGCGACTGTATAAGGTACTTTTTCTTAAACCAAAAGGTATCTTCTTTCTTGTACAGGTAGGTGCCGCTTTTGGCTCCAAACCAGTATCCAAAGGTATTACCAATTATCCCCGAAGCTGCTACAAGCAGTGCCAGGAACGCTACGTTTATATGTTCGCTTCCAAAGTCTACTATGGTAAGCACAAGCGGTTCACTATAGATACCTGCAAGGAACAAAAGGCTGTCGCCCGGCAGGAAGAAGCCTGCAAAAAGGCCGGTTTCGGCAAAAACAATAAAAAGTACAACATAAATACCCACAGGTACGCCGGCTATATGCAGGTTAATATAAAACTCAGGGTTTATTAACTGCAGCCAGTCGAATCCTTTTTCCATAATTATCTTCTAATTTTGATGATGATTTTTTCTTCTAATTTTTAGCTTCCCATTTATCAATGGCGCTTGTAGCAAGGGCATTGCCCAATACGTTTGTCATACTGCGTGCCATATCGCAAAAATGATCTATGGGCAATATGAGTGCTATACCTTCTGCCGGAATATCGAACATGGCGCACGTAGCCACCACCACTATGAGCGATGCCCTTGGCACACCCGCCACGCCTTTACTGGTAAGCATAAGCACCAGCAGCATGGCAAGCTGTTTTTCTACCGGCATGTCTATACCATACACCTGCGCTATGAACAGGCTGGCAAAGGTCATGTACATCATGCTGCCATCCAGGTTAAACGAGTAACCCAAAGGCAGCGTGAACGATACTATTTTCGGGTCGCACCCAAAACGCTCTAATTCCTCCGTGAGTTTTGGGAAAACCGCCTCACTACTTGTGGTACTAAATGCCACAAGCAATGGCGACGCCAGCCTTTTGAGTAACGTAAATAACCTGTTGCCCAGTATGAGGTAGCCCACCGTAAGCAGGATTACCCACAGCAATAGGATACCCAGTGCAAAATCGGCAAGGTAGCCCGCATATAATTTCCAGATACCGAAACCATACAGTGCCACGGCACCGGCTACAGCACCAAATACACCCAGCGGAGCGGTCCACATAATGTACGATACCATTTTTAGCACCACATGGGCTACGGTATCTAACGCTTTTATGATGGATTTAGTTTTCTCCTCGCTCAGTGTAGACAGCGCTATCCCGAACATTACCGAGAACAGTACAATCTGCAATATTTCATTACCTGCAAGGGCTTCAAAAAGGCTCTTGGGCACTATGTGTGTTATAAAATTTTCCAGGGAAAAAGTAGCGGTGCCTTTTACAAGGTCATCGGCGGCAGCCACTTTAGACATATCTATTGCCGAGGTTTTGCCCGGCTCCAGCCAATTGACCAATGCCATGCCCAGCAAAAGCGACATTAATGATGCCGTAAGGAACCACGCTATGGCTTTACCCCCTACGCGACCTACCATTTTTACATCGCCCATTTTCGCAATGCCCACCACCAGCGTACTAAACACAAGCGGCGCAATGATCATTTGCACCAGGCGGATGAACAGCGTACCGAACAACTTTATGTTTTTGGCAAAACCGGCTGCCTCTTCAGGAGTGTATCCGGTATGGATAAAATTACCCAAAACGCCGCCCAGTATCATGGCAGCTACTATTGCCAAAAATAATTTGTTGTTGCTTTTCAAATTTTGCCTGTTTTAGAGTGCGTGAAATTACTGATTATTTTTTAAACGTGTTTTAGCTAAAGGGTAATTAAACCATTAAAAGTTACATTTAAACACTAACCTCAATGTTATTAGTTTTTCCGGTGCAAGGGTAATCCCTGCTTTTTAAAGAACCGGAACAGATGGTTACTTTCTTAGCCATCCCTTTAACAACCGGGTAATAAAAGGCATTACTACCCAGGTAAGAAGCCCTACCATAGCCACAGCTAATATAAACTGACGCAACGCCAGGTTCCAGCCTTTAATAAAAGGGACGAGAGTCAACGATAAAAACAACGACGCCGGAAAAACACCGCAAAGTGTAGCAATGCCCATTTTCCAGCGGGGTGGCGGGGCAGGCGACCTGAACCATGCTTCCAGCCCGGTAAGATGACGGTACACGGGTTCTTCTGTAAGGGTTGAGGCAAAAGCTTCCCAATCCTTAAACAATGGGGAGTTATAAAATGCATCGCGTTCGGCTTCATCGGCAAACGTGCGCAATATGCCTATTTCATTTGCTACCTCTCCCGGAAAGGAAGTAATCATGGCAGCTCCCTGAACCCCGCCGTGCAAGAACGATTCGCCCAGAAAAACACGAAGTGCATCTTTAAACTCTTCCTCTTTTCCTGGTAATACTTTACGTACAATTGCCACATGCACCGGTTTATTTTTTTCCATAACTAGTAAGGTTTACAGCGTATAAATTTAAAAATTTTAACGGTTAAATTCGGGCAGCATAGCCCTTGCCTGCAACATTTGGATTATTTTTGGAACAGTTTTAGAATACACAAACACAAATAATGAAAAAAATACTATTGTTAACCGTAAGCCTTATGGGATTATCTGCCTCGGCACAACAAACCATGACACCGGAACTGCTTTGGAGCCTGGGACGCGTAAGCGCACTGGGCATCAGTAAAGACGGCAAATCAGTCATTTATAAAGTTTCTACGCCAAATGCTGCCGAAAACAAATCGGCTTCTAAATTTTATAGCGTGCCCGTTACCGGTGGCAACGCAACCGAACTGAAGGACACCGAAGGCCTGGTTAAGGACAAAAACCTTTCTCCCGACGGCAAACTGTTACTTACGAGTAAAGAAATAAAAGTGGAAAAACTACTGGGCAGCGACCTGCACCCGGAACTTGCCAAAACCACCGCACAGGTATACGACGGCCTGGACTATCGCCACTGGGACACCTGGAACAACGGCACCCACAACCACGTGGGTTATCATGCCGTAGCAGACAAAGATGGTTTTACCGACATTATGCCAAACGAACCGTACGATTCGCCACAAAAACCACATGGTGGCGATGAGGATTTCATTTGGGGTCCGGATGGCAAGACCATTGTATACGTTTCCAAAAAGAAAGTAGGTACAGAATACGCCACAAGCACCAATACCGACCTGTACGAATACAACCTTGAAACGAAACAAACCAAAAACCTTACCCCCACAAACCCAGGCTATGATACCCAACCGGCATATTCGCCCCAAGGCAACCTTACCTGGCTGCAAATGAAACGTGACGGTTATGAAGCCGACAAGAACGACATCATAGTGCGACAAAACGGCATCGACCTTAACCTTACTGCAGGTTGGGATGGTACGGTAGACAGCTTTACCTGGAGTGCCGATGGTAAAAAAGTATACTTCCTTGCCCCGATAGACGGCACTAAGCAACTGTTTGAGGTAAACTTTCCGGGGAAAACAAAAATTGCCATTACCGTAAAACAGCTTACCGATGGTTATTTTGACGTGAACAGCATTGTAGGCTTTAGCGGCGATACCGTAATTACCGAACGTGCCGATACCAACCACGCACAGGAGGTGTACAGCTACAACCTTAAAAAGAAGGAGTGGAAACAAATAAGCACTGTGAACAACGCGGTGTACAGCACCCTTGCCCTGAGCAAAACCGAAAAACGCTACGTAACTACTACCGACGGTAAAAAGATGCTGGTATGGGTAGTGCTTCCGCCAAACTTTGACCCGAAGAAAAAATACCCTACCCTGCTGTACTGTCAGGGTGGCCCACAAAGCGCGCTTACACAGTTTTACAGCTTCCGCTGGAATTTCCAGGTTATGGCAGCACAGGGTTACATTATCGTAGCGCCTAACCGACGCGGTATGCCCGGCCATGGTGTAAAATGGAATGAGGAAATAAGCAAGGACTGGGGCGGACAGGTTATGGACGACTATCTGAGCGCCATAGACGATGTAGCCAAAGAAACGTATGTAGACAAGGCTAGGCTGGGTGCCATAGGGGCCAGCTATGGTGGGTACTCGGTGTTCTATCTGGCGGGAATACACAACAAGAGGTTTAAAACCTTCATTTCGCACTGCGGGGTGTTTAACCTGCAAAGCATGTACGGCACTACCGAAGAGGTATTCTTTACAAACTGGGACAGCGGCGGCCCATACTGGGACAAGAACAACGCAGCAGCCCAAAAGACCTATACCAAATTCAACCCGATAAATAATGTAGACAAGTGGGATACACCTATTCTTGTTATTCAGGGAGGGAGTGATTATCGCGTGCCTATAGGGCAGGGACAGGAAGCATTTCAGGCAGCGCAACTGCGCGGCATTAAAAGCAGGTTCCTCTACTTCCCCGATGAAAACCACTGGGTGCTAAAACCGCAGAACGCACTGGTATGGCAACACGAATTCTTTAAGTGGCTTAAAGAAACATTGTAGAATATTCAATGAAAGTTTGCGTTTTATAAAAAAACCTTACCTTCGCATATTGATAACATAACCTTAATGAAAAATATGAAAAATCATTTCGTTAAATCTCTTGCAGCAGCATTTCTTGTGGCCGGAGGTTTGCAAATTGCTTCGGCACAGGACTACCTTATCAACTCGGTAAAGAGTAACCAAAGCGCTAACAGCAAGGATTCTTTTACCTTTAAAGATGTAATCAACATTGAAAACACACCGGTAAAAAACCAGGGTTCAAGCGGTACGTGCTGGAGCTATTCGGCCAACTCATTCCTGGAAAGCGAAATGATACGTATGGGTAAAGAGCCTGTAGAAATTTCACAGATATATACTGCCCGTAACGCTTACATAGAAAAAGGCATTAACTATGTGCGCATGCACGGCGCCATTACCCTGGGCGATGGTGGTGCACTGCACGATGTTATAAATATGTTCCGTAAGTACGGAGCACTTCCGCAAAGCGCATACACCGGACTTAACTACGGTACTACCAAGAATAAGTTTGCCGAAATGGCAGCTATTAACGAAGGGATGCTTGCCGCTATTGTAAAAAACCCTAACGGCGAACTTAGCCCTAACTGGATTAAGGCGTACACATCTGTAATAGACACCTATCTTGGCGAAGTACCTAAGACCTTTGAATTTAAAGGTAAAAAATATACTCCGCAAACTTTCGCGAAAGATGTGGTAGGCATTAATCCTGATGATTATGTAGAGCTATCATCATATACAGACCATCCTTATTACGATAAGTTTGTGCTACTGGTGCCGGACAACTGGAGCCTGGACCTGGTATACAACGTAAAAATGAACGAGCTTACCGACATTATAGACAATGCCCTGGCTAAAGGCTATACCGTAGGCTGGGCGGGCGACGTGAGTGATAAAGGCTTTAGCTGGAAAAACGGCGTGGCTTATGTAGCCGCCAAACCGTTTACAGAAATGAACGATGAGGAAAAAGCAAGTATGTTTAAAGGTCCGCAGGCAGAGCTGGATATTACGCCGGAACTGCGCCAGAAGGCTTTTGACAACTATGATACGACTGATGACCACGGTATGCACATTGTAGGCCTTAGCAAAGACCAGAACGGTAAAGAATACTACATTGTAAAAAACTCATGGGGGGCTACTAACGACTATAAAGGTTACCTGTACATGACCAAAAACTTTGTAAAACTTAAGTCTACGGCTATACTATTACACAAAGGAGGCCTGCCAAAAGATCTTGCCAGGAAGCTTAATGTAAAGCAATAGTTTTTTAAAACATAATATAAGGAATACCTGCCCCAAACGGCAGGTATTTTTTTTAGCTTTGCGTCATCACATTAACCAACATTTTCATGAAAAAACTGCTTACCTGCGCCGCTATATTTTGCGCCCTGTTCAGTGGCTTTGCGCAAAGCAACACCACTGTAGAAAAATCAATATGGAATGTACAGGCAGGTATCCTGGGCTTATACGTTAATAACGAATACCGCCTTGCCGATAAATTTGCCTTACGCTCTGAGATCGGGCTGGATGGAGGTTTCTCCACAAACGGCGACGATACCAAATGGGGGCTCCTTCCTGCCATAAACTTAGAACCACGCTATTACTATAATATAGCGAAACGCGCCGCTAAAGGCAGGAATACCTCTGGCAACGCGTCTAATTTTGTTACCGTACTGGTTAAATACAGCCCGGATTGGTTCATAATTTCTAATAAGGAAAACGTAATTTCCGAGAATCTTATAGGTATAGTTCCTAAGTGGGGTATACGCCGTAACATAGGACAAAGCAAGTTTAACTATGAGGCTGGCATAGGCATAGGCTACTACAGCTATATAGGTTCAGGCCGTAACCGTTACAACAACCCTGAAGGCGTAGCTTTAGACCTTCACCTGCGTATAGGCTACAGGTTTTAAGCGCTTGCTGTCAGTATATTTACACCCCTGGTCGCAGCAGTGTCAGGGGTTTCTTTCTTTAGGCTAGAGGCTACAACCTTATTGGCTTCGTTTACATACTTCCTGGCTTCCTTAATATTAGCGCTCCATACGCTTATATCGCGGTGACGGCCTCTCTTAAAATACACCCGCAGTATATGCTTACGTTCCGACTTATAAAGCAGCAGGGCTATACCCAGAATACCGGCAGCTAAAAAAGACATTTTTTCGGCAGCTGATTGTGTAAAGAAAGATATTCCTACAAATACCGATGGTAAGAGAGAAAATAAAAAACCGTTACGGGTTATTCTTGTCTTAAAAGATAACGATGATATTTCCTTTATTTTAATTGTGGCCTCGCCTTTATAGGAAGCAAGCTGAATTTTTTCGGGAAATATCCTTCCACAACTGTTCGTAAACAGCGGAGTGTCAGTAGATTTCATTTTACATTAATTTTAGGGGCATATCAAACTTACGAAATTTATTGATTTAATAAAAATTTTAACATTTATTGATGTGCTAAAGCTCAATTATGCAGCAATATTAATAAAATCACTACTGCATTTATTATACTTTTGTAGTAACACAATAACCATTGAAAAATCGGTATGAGAAAGATTTTCTTACTATTCTGCATTACTTCCCTGTCTATAATAGCATTACTTACGTTTATCAATATTAAGTCGGCGTTGTTGCTGCTTATTTTTGGGCCTCTTATAATGATGGGATTGTACGACATGTACCAGTCTAAAAAAACGATACGGAGAAATTTTCCACTACTGGGCCGCCTGCGGTATGTACTGGAATCTATAGGCCCGGAAATACGCCAGTATTTTATAGAAACCGACCTGGACGGTAAACCTTTTAACCGCCTGCAACGCAGCCTGGTGTACCAACGCAGCAAAAAAGAAACGGACACTACTCCTTTCGGCACCCAGCTCGATGTGTACAGCGAAGGCTACGAATGGATAAACCACAGCATACGCGCAATACCGTTTAAGCAGATAAACCATGAACCAAAGGTACGTGTAGGATCATCCCAATGCACACAGCCCTACGAGGCCAGCCTGTTTAATATAAGCGCCATGAGCTATGGGTCACTGAGCAAAAATGCAATCCTGGCACTTAATGCCGGCGCCAAAAAAGGAGGTTTTTACCACAATACCGGTGAGGGCGGTGTTTCGCCATACCACTTGGAACCGGGAGGGGACGTGGTGTGGAATATAGGTACAGGCTATTTTAGCTGCCGTGATGCTGAAGGAAACTTTTCATATGATGAATTTGCGAAACGCGCACAGCTTCCCAGCATAAAAATGATTGAAATTAAATTCAGCCAGGGTGCCAAGCCCGGACACGGAGGTATGCTGCTTAAGGAAAAGGTTACCGATGAAATCGCGGCGATACGTATTGTGGCCAAAGGCAAAGACGTAATGTCGCCCCCTACCCATTCGGCATTTAGCACACCACTGGAACTTATGGATTTTATAAGGCTATTGCGCAAAGGTTCTGAAGGCAAACCCATTGGTATAAAAATATGTATTGGCAACAAATCAGAGTTCATAGCCATTTGCAAAGCCATGGTACAGACAAAAACCTATCTTGATTTTATTACCGTAGACGGTGGTGAAGGCGGCACCGGTGCCGCGCCACAAGAGTACAGTGACCACGTAGGCATGCCGCTGCGCGATGCTGTAGCCTTTGTGTACGACTGCCTGGTAGGTTTTGACCTTAAAGAACAAACCAAGATTATATGCAGCGGCAAAATTGTTACTGGCTTTGACATTATAAAATCACTGTCTATAGGAGCGGATATATGCAACTCTGCCCGCGGAATGATGTTTGCACTGGGCTGTATACAGGCACTGGAATGCCACACCAATACCTGCCCTACCGGGGTGGCTACACAAGACCCGGACCTGGTTAAGGGGCTCGTACCGGGCGAAAAAAGCGTAAGGGTGGCGCGCTTCCAGCACGAAACGGTAAAATCGGCTGTAGAGCTTATGGCATCGGCAGGCCTGGCGCACCCGGATGATGTAGGCCGCGATGTGGTAAGTATGCGTACAGACCGTACCACTATAAAAACCTATGCCCAAACCTACCCTGAGCCTGTAAAAGGCTGCTTGCTGGAAGGCCATAGTGTACCTACCGACATGTTCTACTTTTGGAAAAAAGCATCTGCTGAAAGATTTTAGACCATATAGACATAACTACAATAACAAAACAGGGAAGCAAATGCTTCCCTGTTTTGATTATCCGTTACGGCGCTTTTGAGCCGCATCCCGGAGCTTTTCCCTGTTCTCTTTTTTCTTCTCCAGATACAACCCATATTGCTTTGCATCCAATATGCCTTTCATGGCTTCATCGCGTTTTGCATCGGCGGCTTTAAGCGCTTTTGCTTTTTCCCTGCGTCCCCCGTCCGACTGTTTCGCGGCTTTAGCACTGTTAATAAATGCCAGGTTAGCATCGTACGCTTTTTTGTACTGGACATCCGTTAACGAAAGCTGTGCCTTAAGGGTATCGGTAACCATGGTGGCCATCTGGATTGTTTTTTCCTGAGCATTGCTGGCACACGAAAAAAACAATACGGTAGTGAAAAGTAGAAAAGCTTTAAACATATTTTTCATGATATCAATAGATTTACAGGTTAATGGTGTATGTTGTGCCATTTATAGTTAGCGTGGCAGTGTTGTTACGGTTAAAGGTAATGCTCCCGTTATAATAAAAAGTATTGACACCTGTGCCGGTTATACTTACTGTTGCCGTTCCACCAGTTATTTCACGGGAAATTTTGTCAAAAGACACGGTATAAAGGTTGATCCTGATAACACTACTAAAACTGCGCCTTAGCCTTACTTTGCTTTGTTGTGAGCCATTTCTTATATAACTACCGTTAATGTTTGTGGTATTGCCACCTGTCAGATTAGTAAAACTTACGTTAGCCGTTGCATTATCATCACTTAACATGCGTGGGGTTTCGTAAGTACCCGACAACTGAGAATCATAATCAAACGACATGGGCGTGCCCTCATTACCACAAAAGAGCGAATACACACTGGTACCTGAGTAATCATACGAAAAATTAGGCCCGGTATACGTAGGATGATACTGAACGGTATAAAATTCGCCGCAGGCCAAATCAGGCCTTGCAGTGTATACCGATTGTGCTTTAGCAAGTTCACTGGCATCAGCAGCCATCTTTGCCACACCGTTACTTTCGGCAGTAAGGGATGCTTCTATAGCATCGGCGACATCAGCTTCGGTAACACCCGTGTTTTGGGTATCCTCATCACTACAGGCTATTAAGCCTGCTGTAAACAGCAGCGCTAATGCGCATGTGACAAACCTTGTTGTAATTGCTTTAACTCTTTTCATAATATTTTTATTTTTGATCAATACACACCAAATGTATCACCTGCATTTTAACATTTTACACAAACCAGTACCAACAGGACATCTAAAATCATGAATGGAACAATCAGCTGATTTACGTCTTTAACCAGGCTAAAAATGCCTGTACCCGTGCTTTACTCACCACTACTTCACTTCCCGGACTGACCTTCATTCGTAACAACAGCCTACGCGAAAAATAATGTTCTGCACCTTCTATAGCCTCCTTATTTACTATAAGCTGCCTGTTTATCCGGAAGAAACGTTGCGAATCCAGCATGGTTTCAAGCTCTTCAAGCGTATGGTTTACATGGTAGCGCATTTGCAATGTATACAACATAAGAATTCCATTTTCGGAATGGGCATACTGTACATCATCCAGCTTGAGTGGAATAATCCGTTCGCGGTGGTGTACCAGCAGCGTGGTTTTATGCTTTGGCATTATCCCCTGCAAAGCCGAATCGAGCCTGCCGACATAATCGCCCTTCGGGGCAAAAAGCTGCTGCATGTTCCTGAACTTTTTTAACGATAGCTGTAACTTTTCAGGGTCTATTGGCTTAAGCAGATAATCTATACCGTTTGCCTCAAAGGCGTTAATCGCATACTGGTCAAAAGCCGTACAAAAAATTACCGGGCAGGTGGCGGGTTGCTGCCTGAAGATTTCAAAGCTCAGGCCATCGGCGAGTTGTATATCACTCAGTATAAGCTCCACCTGATTTTCGGCAAGCCATGCCAGCGCCCCTTTTACCGAACCGGACATCCCCGCCACAATAAACCCCTCTGCCTCGCCTACCATGTTAGCCAGGTAGCGTGCGGTTTTTATTTCGTCTTCTATGATAAATACGCGGGTCATATCAGCGGCAGTTTTACAATAAATAAACGGTCGGTTTTTTCTATAACAACCTCCGCACCCGAAAGCAGGCGGTAGCGTTCGGCAATGTTGTGCAGGCCTATGCCCTCCCCGGGTGTGTTGTCAGTTTTTATATTAAGTGTATTGCTCACTACTACATGACCATTTTCGGTATAAATATTTATCTGTAAAGGTTCATCTATAGCCACAATATTGTGCTTTATGGCATTTTCTATAAGCAACTGTAACGCGGCGGGCGGAACTTTCTTTTGCAATACGCCGTCGTGTATATTTATACTAATCTGAAGCGCATCTTCAAAACGTTCTTTAATTACGTAGAGGTAAGCATTTATAAAGTCTATTTCCTGCTGTAGCAATGCCAGGTGGCTTTCATGGTTTGCCAGCAGGTAACGATAAATAGCAGAGAGTTGGATTGTGTACTTATGCACACCGGCATCTGTAGTAAGGGTATTTAGTATGCCAAGGGAATTAAATAAAAAATGCGGGCTGAGTTGTTGCCTTAGTACAAAGAGCCTCGCTTGCAGGTTTTCATGTTTAAGGCGTTCGTTTTCGAGTTGCGCCTGCTGGTTTTTGGTATTCAGGTGCAGTATGTACCCCATAAAGTATAAAAAGGCATTTACAAAACTCCCCCTAAACAGCATAGCGCCTATAATGCGACGGCGGCCATACATCTGCCGGAAGGCAAATACCGTTTCATGACCGAAACGACTGCGTACCGAATACAACAAAAAGTAAGAAATAAAAAATGCGAAGACAAAGCTTACCAGTACTTTAATCCACTGCTTTTTAAACGTTGCGGCAAACCCGTCGCCGTTAATCAGGTACATATTAAAAGCCCAGCAAAAGAATGCATACAGAAATATAGTGCCTACGTTAACCGCAATAAGCAGCCCGCCACCATTTTCCTTATCCTGAAATATCAGGGGCAAAAACGCCAGCAAAGCAATAAAAAGGGAAATAACCCCGCCGGTAAGCAGCCTGTATTTTTTGATGTTAGCCATACGTGTTATAAAAGTAGGCAAATGAGATTTTGCTTCCGCATCGTTTTACGCCGAAAAGGGCAAATTCAATGCTGACCGGGCAAAAAAAACCCGCCATGGCGGCGGGAATGTATTTTTAAGCATAAGCCTTAAGAGTGTTACAGTTCATAAAAAGGGATGATCCTTTTACGGTCTACACCCCTGCTGGCTATAAAAACCTTAAACTGCCTGTCATTAAGAACCGATTTTAGTTTGGCATCACGCTCATCTTCCAGGCTGCGCTGCCTTTTGTTCCTCTCGCCCTTGTCTCCTTTTTTATTGTTTTCAAAGGTCTTTTTCATAAAATCCAGGTTCACGATAAACACTTTGGTGTTCTGGTCGCCCACAAGTGACAGCTGCTCTTTCATTTGTGCTGTAATACTCTTGGCGGCATCCTGTGCATTTGGGCCTTTCTTTTCAGGAAGCCCCGGGGCAGGTATGTCTGATTTTACAGGCTCTTCCTTTATAGGTGCTACTTTAACGGGTTCCGGTGCTATAACTATTGTTTCTACAGTATCTACAGCTATTTCAGTATCTTCCTGTGCAAAAGCGGCAGATACAAACATCATGGCCATTACTGCAAATGCGCTTTTTTTGAGCATAGAATATTTCATGGATAATCTAATGGTTATTTATTCGGCATAGTTACAAATTTTTTCACGTACAGAAAACCCTTTAAGGCAATTTAGCCGCATATTTTACCATAGCATCATAAATCCCGTAAAAGGCTTTCATCCCTGCCCTGTTATTAATACCTGTATTTACCATGATAAAACAGCCTTTACCTAATTTAGGGTCAAAATACAGCATGCTGGCCACACCGGGATCGCCACCGGTATGCCCTATGTAGCCTGCCGGTGTATGGGCTATAAACAACCCCGAATTGTACTCATCTGAATACGGATTTTTAGTACTCCGGGGTGCTGCAAAATGCGTAGCAGACAGATAGGCTTTAAAATATTGCTTATAACTTTCCGGTTTTAGCAATGTACCTCTTCCGTTATATCCCTTTATCAGTTCACTAATGTATTTCCCCATATCATCGACCGTACTGGCCACCCCCGCCATCCGGATAGGTTATGAGCCAATATGGTTTTATGGCAGTAACCGAATCGGCATACAGCACCGACATACGTTCGGCAACTTCCGGTTTATTATTAAAGTGGGTATTACTCATCTTAATTGGATGAAAAATATACTGTTCTACAAAAGCGTCGTACGCTATACCCGTAGCTTTTTCCAATATAAGTGCAGCAATGGCAGCCCCGAAGTTGGTATACACATAACGACTGCCGGGCTTATTAACACTCCAGGCATCGGGACTATAATACTTTCCATCTTCGGTAAGTGCTTCTTTCAGTAACTCCTCCATAGGCACAAAGGCATCCTTGAGGTTCATAATTTCATCACCGGCATACGCCCCCCTGTCATTCCCGTATAAAACGTAATTAAATTTAGAGTAGGCCTTCGTGTCGTTTATGCCGGATGTATGTGTAGCAAGATGGCGTATAGTAATTACCGCTTGCCCGGCGTTTGGGTTTTTAAGGATGAAAGGCAGGTATTTGTTTACGCCGTCATCCAGGTTCAGTTTACCCATTTCCTGCGCCTTTAGCAAGGCAAGGCCTATAAAGGTTTTGGAAACCGAACCTATGGTCTGCACCGTTTGCTCTGTGTAAGGCTTTTTATCAGCCCTATCAGCAAATCCGAAGCCTTTGCTGTACAAGTTCCCATCTGCGCCTGAAATAGCCACACCAAGGCCGTTAAAATGGCTTTGGTTATAAAAATTGTAAAGCGCAGTGGTAAGGCTGTCCTTCCTGTGGATGGCCGCTACATTATCATGAGCGGGTTTATCTTTCCCACAGGAAATAAGCAAAATGGTAATAAATAGCGTTAACAGCTTTCTCATAGATTGGTTTTAGTACTGCCAAGGTAATAAAAAAAGGCCCCGATAATATCAGGGCCTTTTGGAGTATGTTATTCTGCAGGTTGCTGCATTTTAAACGATTCCATGAACTTAGTGGTATAGTTACCTGCTACATAATCAGGTTCATCCATAAGCTGGCGGTGGAACGGAATGGTAGTTTTTATACCTTCTATGATAAACTCATCAAGCGCGCGCTTCATTTTGTTTATGGCTTCTTCCCTGGTTTGCGCCGTGGTAATAAGCTTTGCAATCATAGAGTCGTAGTTTGGCGGAATGGTATAACCGCTGTATACGTGGGTATCCAGCCTTACACCGTGGCCACCCGGCATGTGCAGGGTAGTGATTTTACCCGGCGACGGACGGAAATCATTATACGGGTCTTCGGCATTAATACGGCATTCTATAGAGTGCATTTGCGGCAGGTAATTTTTGCCCGAAATAGGCACTCCTGCGGCAACAAGTATCTGCTCGCGGATAAGGTCGTAATCTATAACCTGTTCGGTAATAGGGTGCTCTACCTGTATACGCGTGTTCATTTCCATAAAATAGAAATTGCGGTGCTTGTCTACAAGGAACTCTACCGTACCGGCACCTTCGTAAGCAATAAACTCGGCAGCTTTAATAGCCGCCTCACCCATTTTAGTACGAAGTTCATCGGTCATGAAAGGAGAAGGCGTTTCTTCGGTAAGTTTCTGGTGACGGCGCTGTACAGAACAATCGCGCTCAGAAAGGTGGCATGCCTTACCAAATGAATCGCCCACAATTTGTATTTCTATGTGGCGTGGTTCTTCGATAAGTTTTTCCATGTACATACCATCGTTACCGAAAGATGCACCGGCTTCCTGCCTTGCGCTTTCCCATGCTTTTAGCAGGTCTTCCTCTTTCCATACGGCACGCATACCCTTACCACCACCACCGGCAGTAGCTTTAAGCATTACAGGATAGCCTGTCTCTTTGGCTATTACAAGAGCCTGCTCGTATGATTCAAGGATACCGTCAGATCCCGGTACACATGGTACACCGGCAGCTTTCATGGTAGCTTTTGCAGTAGCCTTATCACCCATTTTTTCAATCATTTCAGGCGAAGCACCAATAAACTTGATACCGTGCTCTTTACAGATTTTAGAAAAACGCGCGTTTTCCGAAAGGAAACCGTAACCCGGGTGTATGGCGTCGGCATTGGTAATTTCCGCTGCCGCGATAATGTTAGATATTTTAAGGTACGAAAGGTTGCTTGGCGGCGGGCCTATACATACGGCTTCGTCAGCAAACTTTACGTGTAGGCTTTCCGCATCGGCAGTAGAATATACAGCCACGGTTTTTATGCCCATTTCCTTACAGGTCCTGATTACACGAAGTGCAATTTCGCCCCTGTTAGCAACTAATATTTTTTTAAACATCCTTTTTATTATTTTAAATGATGAATTATAAATTTTAAATGGTTAGAACGATGTAACTCATCATTCAAAATTCAAAATTTAAAATAAATTAAGATGGGTCTACCAGGAATAGTGGTTGGTCAAACTCTACAGGAGATGCATCGTCTACCAATACTTTAACTATTTTACCTGATACTTCAGATTCAATTTCGTTGAAAAGCTTCATAGCCTCAATAACACATACCACGTCGCCTTTGCTTATAGTGCTTCCTACTTCAACAAAAGCAGGCTTGTCTGGCGATGGTTTTCTGTATAGGGTACCTATTATTGGCGATTTTACGGTGATGTACTTTGCAGTATCATCGGCCGGCGCGGCAGCAGGAGCAGCTGGTGTTTCAGCAACCGGTGCAGCAGCAACAGCCGGTGCAGCCTGTGCTACAGGGATATGCTGTACAAAAGCAGTAGCTTCCTGAGCACCCTCTGTGGTTGTTTTTATGGTGATCTTAAAATCATCCATCTCCAGTTTAACTTCTGTAGCCCCGGATTTTGCTACAAACTTGATAAGGTTTTGAATTTCTCTGATATCCATATTGTTCCGTTTAATTATATTGTAGTTTGTTTAGTTCTTAGTATACGCCCATTTAAGGTAAATGGAACCCCATGTAAATCCGCCACCAAAAGCAGCAAAGATTATATTATCGCCTTTTTTAAACAGGTGTTCAAAATCAGCCAGTACCAGTGGCAGGGTAGCGCTGGTAGTATTACCATACTTCTCTATATTTACCAGTACTTTAGACTCGTCTACACCCATACGGTGCGCAGTAGCGTCTATAATACGGCGGTTAGCCTGGTGCGCTACAAGGTAAGCTACATCATCATGGGTAAGACTGTTCCTGTCCATAATTTTGGCGCTTACATCGGCCATATTGCTTACCGCGTACTTAAATACGGTTTTGCCATCCTGATATACAAAGTGCTTGCCCTGATCTACCGTTTCGTGGCTTGCAGGCAGTAATGATCCACCGGCCTCTATACGCAGAAACTCTCGGCCTATACCGTCGCTCCTTAGTATTTCATCCTGAAGACCCAGGCCTTCGTGATTCGGTTCAAAAAGCACTGCGCCGGCACCATCACCAAAGATGATGCAGGTAGCGCGGTCTGTATAGTCTATGATGGATGACATTTTATCGGCACCTATAAGAACTACTTTCTTATAACGACCGGTTTCTACAAGTGCAGCAGCGGCACTCATACCATAAAGGAAGCTTGAGCAAGCCGCCTGAAGGTCATAGCCAAAAGCATTTACAGCACCTATTTGTGTAGCTACATAAACCGCAGTAGCAGCCACGGGCAGATCTGGTGTAGCGGTAGCTACAATCAGCGCATCAATATCTTCTGCATTAATACCCGACTTGCTTATAAGGTCTTTGGCTGCCTGTATGGCAAGGTACGATGTACCTTTATCAGCATCCTTAAGTATACGCCTTTCCTTAATACCTGTACGGGAGGTAATCCACTCGTCATTGGTATCTACCATGGTTTCCAGGAGTTCGTTTGTAAGCCTGAAATCAGGCACGTAAGATCCCACAGCGGTTATAGCGGCTGTAATTTTACTCATAACTTTTCAGTAAATATATAAGCACTTAATGGGCTCCAAAAAAGTACGCCCAAAAAGTGGTGGAAATTACAAAATTTTTTACAATAAGGTGCTAAAAAAAGCCGCCTCGGTTAAAAAACGGCTCCTTTAACAAAAAAAACTCCCACAAAGTGAGAGTTTTACCCTATACTTTCAGCGATTAAGCTTCAGCTACCTGTTTGTCTATAACAACCTGGCCCCTGTAGTACATTTTGCCTTCATGCCAGTAAGCCCTGTGATATAGGTGCGCCTCGCCTGTTACAGGACAAGTAGCTACCTGAGGAGCTGCAGCTTTATAATGCGTCCTTCTCTTATCTCTTCTTGTTTTCGAGGTCTTTCTCTTAGGATGTGCCATTTTACAATATTATTTATTATCCGTTAATAGTTTCTTTAAACTGTCCCATCTTGGGTCAGTAGTCTTTTCTTCTTTTACTTCTTTAACTCCTTGTTGCTCTTTCGGGGCAAGCTCATCCAGCTTGTCTAATATTCCGGCGCCTATGGTACCGTCTTTCACTCCCGGATGTATCCTTTTGCCCGGCACTGACAACACAATCATTTCGTAGATATACTGGCTTACGTCTACCTGGTATTCACCATGGGGCAGTATCAGTATCTCTTCATTGTCGTTGTTAAATGCATCACCAAACTTCACTATAAGGTTTATCTTACCCTTTATAGGCAGGTCAAAATCCTCACTCGTTAAATCACAAGGCACATTTACAGTTCCTTTATGCTTAAACGACAGCTCCATCATGGTGCTTTTTTTATCGAACACTAGGTTCACTTTTACTTTAACATCGTTATACTCGTCAAAGTCAAAGCCATCAAAGAACGTTTTATCAATATCAAACTCAAACTGGTGCTTTCCCTGCTTTAACCCCACAAAGGGAATTAAAAACTCTTTGTTCACTTTCATTTCAGCCAGTTATTTACTGTTATACGTTTCGTTAACCGCGGGTTAAACATCCCGCAACACATTAGCAATAACAGTTTTGAGCGTGCAAAGATATAAAATTATTGCAAATCCAAAACCCTATGCGTTATTTTTTTTCTTCCTGCTTTTCCCTCACTTTCAGTGGGTTCTTGCTAATTTCTTTGTATTCTTCCCTATTATGGTAAATATCAAGAGCCAGATATACCGCTTCTTTAAACGAATTATGGTCGGCAATACCCTTACCGGCTACATCATAGGCAGTTCCATGGTCAGGAGATGTACGTATCCCTACAAGCCCGGCAGTATAATTAACACCGTTACCAAAAGACAGTGTTTTAAACGGTATAAGTCCCTGGTCATGGTAGGCCGCGATTACGGCATCATAATTCAGGTAGCTGCCGCTGCCAAAAAAACTGTCGGCACTAAACGGGCCAAACACCAGTGTACCGGCATCAAACAGTTTCTTAAGCGCAGGCTTAATTACATCTTCATCTTCGCGGCCTATAATGCCATTGTCTCCACTGTGCGGATTTAAGCCTAAAACAGCAATCTTAGGACGATTTACCCTGAAGTCCTGCTTAAGGGTTTTGTTTATAGTGGTTATCTTTTTAAAGATAAGCTCTTCTGTAATATGGGAAGCCACCTCGTTTACCGGCACATGGTCTGTTAGCAAGCCTACACGAAGCCCGTCATTTACCATAAGCATCAGCGCATCGCCGGGAAGTTCCTGGTTCAGGTAATCGGTATGCCCGGGGAATTTAAAATCCTCGCTTTGTATGTTGTATTTATTTATCGGCGCGGTTACCAGCACATCTATCTGTTTGTGCTTAAGCGCATCTACAGCGGCAGTAAATGATTTTATGGCATGGGCACCCACTTCCTCATCCAGCTTACCGTACTCTATGTTTACGCTTTCCTTCCACACGTTAAGCACGTTGATTTTACCCGGCACCAGTTGATCCAGCTTATCTATACCATGAACGTTTATATCAAGCTCGAGCCCTTTTTTTATAAAAGATATGAGTTTAACATTGGCAAAAATAACCGGGGTACAAAATTCCGTCATGCGGGTGTCCTCAAAAGTTTTAAGTACTACCTCGGCACCTATCCCATTAAGGTCGCCTATAGATACACCCACAATAACATTTTCTGCCTTTTTTGCCATGATTGAAGTTATGCTTAATTTTGTTGCTACAAATTTACTAAATTAATCAGCATGTTTACAGGAATAATTGAGGCAGCCGCCACAATACAACGCATAGTTAAGGAGAATGAAAACATACACTTTACGTTTTCGAGTCCCATTACCCATGAACTAAAGATAGACCAGAGCCTGGCGCACGACGGTGTATGTCTTACCGTAGTAGCTATAGAGGCTGATGCCTATACGGTTACCGCAATAAAGGAAACCCTGGAAAAGACCAACCTGCGCGAATGGACCGAAGGGACACAGGTAAACCTGGAACGCGCCATGAAGCTGGGCGATCGCCTGGACGGACACATTGTACAAGGGCACGTAGACCAGACAGGTATTTGCACCAATGTGGAAGAAGCCGGTGGCAGCTGGTACTTTACCTTTGAGTACGACCCTGCCGCCAGCAATATTACCATAGAAAAGGGCTCTATTACCGTAAACGGCACGAGCCTTACCGTGGTTAACTCTAAAGAAAATTCGTTTAGTGTAGCCATTATACCGTATACGTATGAACATACCAACTTCAAACATTTTAAAGCAGGCACTACCGTAAACCTGGAGTTTGATGTAGTAGGCAAATACGTGGCAAGGCTACACAACCTTAGAAAATAAAACAATTACAGGTGCTGGTTGATGAATGGGTCTAACCAGCGCGCGTCTGATTGTAGCGTATCATCATTCAGCGTATACAAGAAGGCAACCAGTGCCTGTATATCTTCTTCAGACAAATTCAGTTTTCTGGGTTGTCCATTAGCATCTTTAAGCAAAGGCGAAAGATTAGGGTGGTTTTGCACACCCGAATTATAAAACTCAATTACCTGCCGCAGCGTACGGAACCGCGCATCGTGCATATACGGAGCCGTATGCACTATATTACGCAGTGTAGGTATCTTATATGCTCCTTTAAGGTTTTCCTGCCCGTAGAACTCATACGCACCTAAATCAGTCCCCGAAACAGCATCAAGGCCATTATTTACCAGACCTACATTTGGTGCTACAAATGCTTCGGTAGTATGGCAGCTATAGCAGCCCGCCCCTCCGTTAGTTATGGATTTCAAAAACAAATCCTTCCCCCTGTTTTCTGCTACCGTAAAATTAGGAAATGTATCCTGCATGTTTGGCACCACTGCCCTACCGGCATCGTATCTGCTGTTAAAGCTTACAATACTGCGTATGAACTGCGACAGTGCCGCGGCAATACGTTCGGGCGAAACGGCCGCTGTACCATATGCTTTTATAAACAGGTCGTGGTAATACTCCTCATCCTGCACACGCTGCACTATGAGCGCTGTGGTCATATCCATTTCACCATGATCAAGAAACGGCATCAGCACCTGGTCTTCGAGGGTAGCTGCGCGTTCGTCATAAAAGAAACGTCCGTTTTTATAAAAGCGGGTATTAACCAGTGTCATGGAATTACGGCGGGTATGCCCACCGTACAAACCGGTACTAAACGGGCTTGAATCGGCAAAAGAAGCCTCCGTACGATGGCAGCTGGCACAGGCCGTGGAGCGGTTAAGGCTAAGGTTACGGTCATAAAACAGCACCCTGCCCAGTGTAGCGCCATTATCGGTTACGGGATTACTACCGGGAGTGTTATCTATACCGGCGACGCCACCGGCCGCATTTGTATAAAAATAAGATGGCCAAGCGATATTGCTATAGTTATAAGGCGTAGGCGGGAGGTTAAGCACCGGTGCGATAACCTCGCCATCAATGGCCACATAGTCCGGATCTTTGCTACAGGATAAAAAAAGCAGGGAAACAAACAAGGGTAATATTTTCTTCATGGGATAGGCTCTGTATATACTTTGTCTCAACAAGAAACATATTGTTACACACAACCCTAAAAGGTTAACTAAACTTTAACTACAGGTAGCTCAAAACAGGCCAAAAAGAAAAGGGCTGCCAAACGGCAGCCCTTTCTGTATGCAATCAAATTGATTATCGTTTTAGAGCGAAGTGACCCCTGAATTCGCGGGCAACTCCATTTTCAGTAAACTCTACCGTGAACCAGTAGTCATCCGAAGGTGAAGGCTTACCGTTAAAGGTACCATCCCATCCTTCTTGCTGGTCTACACGGCTATCCGGGCTAAGTTGCTTGATTAGCTTACCAAAGCGGTCGAATATCATAATCCTCGCGTCAGCATACTGGTCGTTAGCCATACCTACTATGTTCCAGTAGTCGTTATAACCATCACCGTTTGGCGTGAAGAATTTAGGGAAGTCTACCACACTTACGTCAGCAATAGGGAAGATAGCACATGGATAGTCTGTCTTTACATCACGAACGTAAATTGTATAGTAACCTATCGGCATGTTCTCAAACACGTTAGAGTTTTGCCAAGGCCCTGTAGCTTCTTCATTACCCGGAGCAATTGAGTACTGGTATTCACCGTAACCCTCTACAAGTACTGTAAGCGTTTGGTCTGCGCTGAAAGCATTGCTTATTACATATCCAGAACCGCTAACCGGGGTAGCCGGGCCTGAAAGGAATATTTCAAACGCTTCAGAAGGTATAGACACACACCCTTCAGGGCTTGTAACCTCTACCGTGTACATACCTGCATCGGTAGCAGTGTAGTACTCACCTGTAGCACCAGCTATAGCTGTACCACCTACATACCACTGGTATGTATAACCTGTACCTGTAATGCCACTCCAAAGTTCTACGCCATCGGTAGCACCGCTTCTAAAGTCTTTACACACTGTATCGCCTGTACCACTTGTAACAACAGGCTCAGGAAGCAGGTCTATTACATAGTTGAAACTGGTTACATCAAAACAAGGAGCGTTAGTAACTGTATTTACAATACGAACCCATATAGTACCCGATGTTACACCAGGATAATTTACAGGATCTGCAATCCAGTCAGGGTTGGTAGTAGTACCGCCTGCAAGCGCACCTCCCTGGGTTGTATAGTAATCAAGCGAGAACTGTGTTGCACTTTGCGAACCAAGTACTTCAGACGCCACACGTGTAAGGTCTACGATAGTAGCACCGTCGTTATCTACGTTATCACCACTGGTGTGGGCATCGTCATCACATGTCCTTAGCGGGTTGTTTACCACTATAGGGTTAGCCACGGCAGCCTGCTCGGCATATAGCATCATGGTACCTTTTATTGTACATGTAGTAGCTACATTTCTTACTACAACCCAAACGCTGTCTACGTTAGGATTTACGTTTGTATAGATGTGTGGCAGTGCAGTACCTGCGGCTTCTGCAGCAGCATCTTTATAGAACCTTATGTAGTAATCTGTTGGGTTAACGCCATTAGCCGTAAGCTGGTCGTTAATATGCTGTATCAGGTTAAACTGTTCAAAGCCTGTGCTCATCGGGTTACAAATTGCATAGAACTTGATGGTTCCTGTTGCAGGGTCATATACCGGAGGCAGCGGATTAACCTGAAGGTTAAGCGTTACCGGAGTTTCACATGTAGGAGCGCCCGGCATAGTGTTAGTACGCGTTAGGCTTACAATAACGGTATCATTCCACTGTACAGTATTTACATAACGTGTAGGGTCTGCGATTTCCACACCATTATCATAATCGGCCTGGTTAGCGTAGTAGTGTATCTGGCTTAGGGAATCGCCACCACGCACTTCTGTTGCAGCATCTGTAAGGTTAAACTCATGGTAACCTTCAGGGTCTGTAGACGAAACCACATCACACTCTACAAGTGGTTGTGGTGTAGCCGGTACCGGAAGCGGCGTAACCATAATCAGCATGCTTTCCTTGCTCACACAACCCTGAGGCGTGATTACACGGATAAAGATATTCTGAGGGTTAACCGTATTTGTAAACTGCGTAGGGTCTACGATAAAGGTATTGGCTCCAGCATCCCTATCAGTTTCGCTGGTATAGTACCTTACTACATTGCTTTCACCTATACCTGTTGGTGTAAGTATAGCATCTTCCCTTAACGTAAGGTCAAATTGCGCGAATCCGTCGTTAGCTGTCGTATCATCACACACAATCAGGTTAGCCGGGTGGGCAAGTTCCTGTGGCTGGTTAATAATAAGCTCAAAACTTGTTATAATGAAACACTCGGTGCTTGCATTTTCTATCCTTACCCAGATAACATTTCCGTCATGTCCAGGATATGCTGTATCGTTAACAATTCTTGGAACACCGTTGTTAGCATCAAGCTCGCTGGTGTAGTACGAAATTGTGTAAGTACCCGGAGTAAGTATCTGACCACGGATAATTGAATCCTGATCTGTTAGATTGAATATGTATGTATCATCCTGGCCGTCAAGATCGGTATCATCACACACGGTAAGTGGCTGAAGCATTACATCTGAAGGCGCAGGGTTTACAAACAGCTGGATTGCTATAGGTGTACCCTTACAACCGTTAACCGCATTAACCGGCACTGCATAGATAAAATCAATATTCGGGTTGATGTTCTGGTACGCTGCAGTGTTTGTTATCCTGTTGATATCCCTTTCTGCATTTAGCAGCGTAGGATAGAATATAACAGATACACCAGGAGCACCGTCTATCATTTCGATAGCCATCTGGTCAAGGTCGAATACACCATAACCATCGTCGTTAGTACTACATACTGTACGCTCAAGAGCGGTAAGCGGAGTAAGTACCGGTAGAGGCTCTACCCTTATATCTAATAGTACTACCCTGTAACATAGTGTAGCAGCATTTGTAATCCTTACAAATATTGGCTGAACACCAGGAGTTACGTTTTCGTAAGCCGTAGGGTTTGGTATAGCAGCCACACCACCTTCAGCATCGGTTAGTAGTGTGTGGAAGGTAACGTTAAGACCCAATACACCACCTGTAATTTCATTGATTTTACTGGTTAGGTCAAAGATCTCTTTTTCATTACCCGGAGTATCAACATCGCATAGTGAAAGTGGCGTAGGATTAGTAACCACCGGCTTAGGATTAACAATAAGTTCCAATGGCACTACGTCATAACAACCTGTAGTATTAATTGCAACTTTAATGTATACCGTTGTTGTAACGGTATCAAAAGTAGCCGGAGTAGCTATAGGAGTGCCACCGTTTTCAAGTGCCGTAAGTGTTTCGTAGAACGTTACAGTATGCGTTGCAGGGTTTAGTGTACCAAGCACCCTAGGTATGTATGTATTTAGGTCAAACGTTCCTATACCGTCAGTATCGCTACTACCGTTATCACATATTTCGTAATCCGGAAGCGGATCTACTGCAATAGGCCTAGGGTTAACAATAAGCGTTACCGGTACAGTAACATAACATCCGGCAGTAAGTGTAGACTCTGTACGGATAATCATTTGCTGTGTAGGGGAATTAATATTAGTGTAGGCAGCGAAATCTGTCCTTTCATTAACTCCAAAATCAGCATCCTCCTGAGTTTCAAACAGCCTTGCACGAACGTCTGCCTGACCGCCAACGGCTTGTGCAAGCGCGTTTGTAAGGTCGAATATTGCACGGGTACCTGCATCGTTTATAGCACAAGCCTCTACGTTTGAAGGAGTAATAGCAGTAGGCCTGCTGATAACCCTTATGGTAAACTGCTCCTCATCGGTACAGTCTGGCGTAGTACTGGTATGATCCCACAGGTATACGTTATATGTACCTGTAGTAAATATATGCGGCGTAGGAGATACGGTATATTCTACCTGACCTGCAACGTTAGGACCACCAGGATACTGGAAGTACCTTGCAGTAGCCGGAACAGGTGTTGTAAGCACATACTGCTCACATGCTATTACGTCGGCAGGACGTGGTATATCAATGGTATTTATCGTAACACGGAACGGATATTCTGTGCTACATATTTGGTTTGTACCCACCTGAGCGTAAGCATATACATCTTGCGTTGCAGTAAGGGTAAGGTTAGTGATAAGACCATTACCGCCTGGCTGGCTGTAGTATGCAAAACCTGAGCCCAGTGTAGGAAGCGTAGTAGTATCACACGCTGTAACATTTGTCGGAACAGTAGCAAGTACCGGGGTGGTATTTACCTGAGTAGTAATAATAGACTCATCACTACAGTCAAGCCTTCCGTTTAGTATCCTGTAAAGGTATACTGTAATAGTACCTGTAGCCGCATTGTACTGCGGATGGTTTACATCCATAACAAGGTTAGTAACAACCTGCTGACCGGCAGCATTTGGTCCGCCCGGCAGCACATAGAAATGCTGTATGTATGTATCGCTAGGGTTTGTACCGCCTAAGTTAAGGTTTGGAAGCGTATAGCTGTCACATGTTTCTATGTTAACCGAAAGCAGGTTGTTTAGCGTCGGGTCAGCATTTCCACTGGTTGTGTAGGTCTGTGCCCAGGTGTTGCTAAGTGCATTAGCTGCATCTGCAAGCTGTACTACTTCTGCGTCTATTGATGCAGAGTAGATCATTACGTTAAACGTAGTTTCTGTGAAACAAGCCGGGTTAGCAGTAGCTTCAGAATAAATATAGAACCTTGTACCCATAGGGGTGGCATTTGTTGTCAGCACTGTACCACCGGCAGTTTCAGACTGTCCGGCAGCCAGAGGCCCACCTTGCTGGCTATAGTAATGATAACCTGCAGGAAGAGTAGGCAACGTGTACGCGTCGCAGTAGTCGATATCTGAGTATGCAACCGTATTTGGTGTAGCCGTAATGTTAATATTAAAGTTGCCTTGTGCCACACAGTTAGGGCTTGAACCCGATTCTGCATACACATACATTGTCATTGTTGTAGATATAATATCGCCCGCGTTGTAAGCAGTACCTGTACGGTCCGGACCTGAGAAATAGTTACCCGCGGCAAGTACCGGAAGCTGGTAACCATCACAATGTACCTGAGGACTTGCAGGCAGGTTAAGTACCGGCGTATGGTTAACGGTTATATCTATAAAGGTGTTACTTGTACAAGCGGCAGCAGCAGGGATATAGAAGTAAATCCTTTGGTTAGCAGTAAAAGTATGCCCTGCAAACAGCTGAGTACCTGTACCCGAAGGATCTGTCCAGTATTGCTGCCCTATAGGAAGCGAAGGTAGTGTTACCACGTCACACGCGGCAGGAACAACCGGAGCTTCAGGGTTAACGTAAACATCAAGCATTGCCTCAGCAGTACAATCTGGCGCACCACCTGAGTGTACGTATACGTAAACCGGCATACTGGTACTAAGTACCTGGCCTGGGGTAAGCTGGGCACCACCGCCATTTGGCTGTGAGTAGTAACCTACAGTTGTAGTAGCCGTTGTTGGCGTCACTGTAGGGTAAGCAGGTAGTGTATATGTACCACAAACCGCTATTACACCATCGCCATCAGGGTCTACCGTGGTAATATCTATAACAGGTGAAGGTACAGCTGTTACATTAAAGAATATTTCTGTGTTACAGCTTGGCGAGTTAGTAAGATAAGCATACTCATACACCGTCTGGCTTGTATTAATAACCTGGTTAGGTAGTAGCGCTACGTTACCCGGTGTTGAAGGCCCACCCGAAAGTGTATAGAAACCAACTATGGCATTAGGAACCGCCTCTGTAAGAGGAAGCGGGTATCCTTCGTTTTCACACACGGTCTGGTCAGAAAGCGCGGTAAGTAAAAGAGGGGTAATGTTAATGTTTATTTCATCATATGCCTCACAACCCGGTACACCTGCATAAGGGTACACAGTAGTAGTTGAAGTTATCGGAGAACCGGCAGCAATAGTAACACCACCACCATTAGCCGCGGTATAGTAAGCTTGTCCGGCAGGAAGCGCAGGTAGTATATATACGTTACAAGCGTTAACGTCCGGGTAATTGGTTACAGTAGGCTGATCTGTAATATTCACCTTAAATGAAGCATTATCAGTACAGTTTGTACCACTCGTTACCGGAACATAAAAATAAATAGATACCCCTTCAAGTGGACTGGTGCTGGTTATAACAGTACCCGCAGCAATTACATTACCACCACCGGACGGTGCATCGCGGTATTGCTGTCCTGCAGGGAGCGCAGGGAGTGTGTAGCTACCACAATTAGCAACATCTGTAGGTATAACAGAACTATCTATAATAGTTACCTCAAAGCTGTTTTCGCTGGCACATGAAGGATCAGGCGGAGTATTGGTATTTACCGCATATACATATATGGTTTGCGATGTAGTGATAGGTGTACCGGCAGCGATCACATTACCTTGTCCGGCAGCGGCGTCACGGTATTGCTGACCTGCAGGTAGCGCAGGCAGCGTATAGCTATTACATACTACAACATCTGTAGGATTAGAAACCACAGGAGCAGGAAGTATCTTCACCGTAAAGGTACCTGTACCGGTACATAACACAGTAGTACCCTGCCTGTTTACCTGCTCTACATCAATATCCTGTGTAGTAGCGATCCTGGTACCCGCAGGTATTACAACGTGGCCCGGATTAGTATAATAAGTACCGTTTTCAAGTGCAGGAAGGAAATATTCCGTACAACGGGTTATATCATCAAGAATAAGGTTTGTACGAACAATTGTTATGGTAAATTGCCTTTGCGCATAACAATCAGTTGTACCCGATGCCGATGCCGTAGTAGCATATAGCGTAGTGGTCTGTGTAAGCAAATGTGTTACGTTTGAAGCATAGAATGTACCACTCCTGTTAGGTGCGGTGTAGTATCCTTCAATAGTGTTATCTATCGGCAGTGTATAATTATCACAAGCCGTTACGTTAGGGTAGTTATTTACAATAGTAGGTCTTTGCGCAACATTAACAACAAAGCTACGCTCTTGTACACAGCCTGTGGCTGTATCATTATTGTACACATAGATAGTAGCCGAGTTAGGAACCGCATTACCAACAATAGGGATCGTACCACCCGGTCCATAATAATAGGCTCCTCTGGTAAGAGTTGGCAAATAGTAAGTACCACAGTTATTTATAGGACCTTGCGGACCGCCTAGTGCCGGAGCTATATTCACCCTGAAATTAGATTGTGAAAAACAGTTTGCAGCAGTATCAGGTTTATATATATATATCGTTCGGGAAGAGTTAATAACGGTACCCGCTAAAATCAGGTTACCGCCTCCGGAAGGACCTCCTGCAGCAGTATAATAGCTATTACCTGCCGTAAGTGCAGGTAGCGTATATGTACCACCACTACACAATGTTTGGTCAGTAAGTACATCGGCCTTATTTATGTTTACCATAAATGAAGCCTGCTCTGTACTACAAGAAACCGCTGTGGTTATACAGTAGTATATACGGGTGGTTTGGGTAATAACGGTTCCGGCTGGTAAAACTGTGCCGCCACAGTTAGCCGCGGTAGTGTACTGGTGTCCGTTAGGAAGTACCGGAAGCACATAACTGTCACACCTGCTTACATCAGCCGGTACGGTTATGGCCTGAAGCACATTTACGCGAAACTGGCTTTGGCTGAAACAGCCATCGGCATTGGCATTATAAATATATACTGTTTGTGTAGAAGTAATCTGGTGAGGCAGGTTTAGCCTTGTACCTGTACCTGTAGGTCCGCCGGCAGCAGTATAATACTGTCCGTCTGTAATGGCAGGCAGGTCATAAAAACCACACACATCTATATTAGGAAGTGTAGAAACGGTAGGCAGCGCACTTACACGGATGGTAAACGAAGTAGTAACATAACAGCTGGTGTTAAATGTACTTTGTACCCTTGCATAGATAGTTTGCGTTGCTGACCCTCCTGCTACAGAATCGTAAGAATAACTGTTAGGAGAAGTTATAGCATCGGTAGTACCATTATCTGCACCTGCCTGAGAAGTAAAATATGAAACCGCATACTGAGAGGTATTTTGTGTACCCAGTATAGTAGCCGTATTTTGCGTAAGGTTAAAAACAGAACGACCGTTACCCGCAGCAGTTTCACACCCTACAATACTTGGAGGTGTAGAAGCTATAGGAGTAGCAACCGGTATAAGGTCAAAACTGGCTGTAGTATAACAGCTGCTTGACGTACTTTTTATCCTTGCATATATAGTTGTCGTACTTGTACTCGAAGTAGAATACGTAGGATTTAGTGCCCCCGTACCGTCTTGTGCTGCAAGCAGCGAAGCATGATACGTAACGTTCGCCTGGGTATTACCGTTAAGCAGCGCACTGTTGTTAACGTTAAGGTTGTAGGTAAACGAACCGCCAACACCCGGGCACGAATAAATATTAGAAGGCGTACCCGCAACAGGAGGCGTAGCAAAATCCAACTGTATTTGCTGTGAGCTGCTACAAGATGTAGCAGCATTAGTAATAGTAAGTATGTAGGTACCCGAATTACTTATCTGCGTACTGGTTCCTGAATCTATAGGTGTACCCGGAGCTGTAGCATTAGCCCAAGAATATGTAAAGCTAGGATCTGTAAGTAAAGACCTAAGAGTATAAGGCGTTCCCTGACATAGCGCAGTGTTTGTAGCCGCAAGCATATTTGCCGGTAGCGCATTCTGGCCCAGGTTTACACCAGCCGGAAGAAACACCGCCGAGTTATAACGGGTATCCTTGCCATTCTGAAGCAGAGGGTTAGCATTACCATCATCGGCAACTACTATTTTTATATGATATACCGTACCTACAGTAAGCCCTGTAGCAGTAGCGGTTAATTGTACCGATTGCCCCTCAAAGTTTGTAGTAGCCGTTGTAGCGGCACCACCACCATTAAACACGCCAAACGAAGCAGCATTAGCGCTTGCACAGGCACTGTTATATGAGTTATCCCTTAGTGTGGTAACCGATACCGGGGCACCGCCAGGCAGGGTAGCTATATTCGTATACGCACCGCCACTAGCTGTCCTGATTAGGATAGCCATCGCATCTTTAGAGCTACACTGGTATTGACCATACTCTTCAGAGGCAAAAATATACGGTATAGATATAGAAGTAGATATTGCTGTAAAATCAAATTCCAGCACAGAGGCGTTCATGGTTTTAAAACCGGCGCCGTACGTAGCGCTAAACGCTGCTTCCAGGTCTGCATCACCAATCCAGGCTTCCGCCGCGGCATTACCGTCTGTAGAGGTAGGCTGGTTATTTGGCCCTGATGCTGTAGCAGCAGTACCTGAAACAAGCACAACTCCTGTAGGCATTGGGAAAGCGGCATTGCTGTTATCAAAGATGCCAACACCGGTACCCGCAGGATACGAGTAGTTTTGGGCACCCGTTGTAACAGAAACGTTAGCCGGCCTTACAAGGCAGCTGCGGTCCGAGCCCAAAAGGGTATTAACCAAAGCATTAGCATTTGAGTTTGTGTACGTAGTATTACGTACAACAACGCCTTGCGAAAACCCTGCAAAACAGCACAACAGGGTAAACAGAACGAGTAGATTTTTTTTCATAAACTTCCAACTATACTAGCAATCCTTAATTTTTTCCGGAGCTCCCTTATAATAAATTATAGCACAAGCTATTATAAGGGAAGGCAAATATAAAATAATTGTTTTTCGACAATGATAATTTTCAAACAATTTTCCTTTACGTTTACCATTTTTTCCTATCAACAAAAAATTTATTCATTTTAACACCAACACCGTGCTTTTACACTTTAAAAACCTATCATTTATCAAAATTATTCATAATATTTTAAAATTCACTCATGAGTAGGCGAAGGCAAAAATACACGATTTTTTTATTTATCCCAGCATTAGGATAATTTTATACCTCTCTAATAACATTTTAATCTTTATTAACCCTACCTTTTAACTATTGTTTGCCGTGATTTAACATTACAGCCCTTATTTTTGTAAAAAATGTTACAGGATATATGTACGATAGGATTCGTGAAAAGCTAACCATACTGGCAGATGCCGCTAAATATGACGTATCATGTTCGTCGAGCGGGGGCAACCGTAAAAACACTAATAAAGGTATAGGCGACAGCAGTGCCAGTGGTATTTGCCACACCTACACCGAAGACGGACGCTGTGTATCACTCCTTAAAATATTACTTACAAACCATTGTATATACGACTGCGCTTTTTGCGTATCGCGCCGCAGTAATGATGTAAAACGCGCTGCCTTTACCGTGGAGGAAGTGGTAGAGCTTACCATGAGTTTTTACCGACGCAACTATATAGAAGGACTGTTCCTGAGCTCGGGTATTTTTAAAAATGCCGATTTTACCATGGAACGCCTGGTACGCATTGTAAAAAAACTACGGCTGGAAGAGCGTTTTAATGGCTACATACACCTAAAGACCATACCCGGGGCAAGCCAGGAACTGCTTACTGAAGCCGGCCTCTACGCCGACCGTATGAGCATTAACCTGGAGATGCCTACTGAAACCGGCCTGAAGCTACTTGCGCCCGAAAAATCACATGAGGATGTAAAAAAACCCCTCGGGTTTATACAAAACTCCATTACACAGTTTAAGGACGAGAAGAAAACCGGACTCATAAAAAGCGTGCCTAAGTTTGTACCCGCAGGCCAAAGTACCCAGATGGTAGTAGGTGCCACCCCCGAAACCGATATGGAAATCATGCATACCGCCGATAAGTATTATAAAGACTTTTCGCTTAAGCGTGTGTATTATTCCGGATACATACCTATTAGTAATGACAGCCGTATGCCGGCTATAGGCAGCCAGCCTCCCCTGCTCCGTGAAAACCGGCTGTACCAAACCGACTGGCTGATGCGCTTTTACGGCTTTGAAGTGCAGGAACTCCTAAACGCAAAGAACCCTAACCTGGATGTGGATGTGGACCCGAAACTGAGCTGGGCGCTGCGTAACCTGGAACAGTTTCCGATAGACCTTAACACCGCTGATTATCGCATGATACTCCGCGTTCCGGGCATAGGGGTTTCATCGGCGAATAAAATTGTACAGGCACGCCGCTTCGGCAGGTTATACACTTATCAGGTGCAAAAAATGGGCATTGCCTACAGCAGGGCTAAATATTTTATTCGCTGTGCCGATACGCCTTACATGCTAAACGAGCCCGACGCACCGCATCTTAAAGGTTTAATACTAAGCGAAAGCAGCAGCAAATACCTTAAGGTACCACAAAACCAGCTAAGCCTTTTTTAATATGGTAACCTATGTCTTTGACGGTTCGTTTGAGGGGCTGCTCACAGCGGTATTTGAGAGCTATGAACGGAAGCACAAGCAGGTGCAATTAGTTTGGGACAAACTACACCAACCCTCCATGCTGGAAGAAACCATAACCATTATAAGCAGCGATGAAAAAGCCGACCGTGTATGGAAAGCCCTGAAGAAAAAACTGGAAGCCCAATGGTCGGTTTCGTTTTATAAAACCTACCTCAGCGAAGACCCAAATGCCTTCCAGGACTTATTTTATTTCGCGCATTATATTTTTGATAATCCTGCCGGTGCAGAGAAGAACTTTGGCAATACGTACGTTATGGCTATAGATAAAATGGACCAGAAAGTACGCCGGGAAGCCCACCGCATGAAAGCATTTATCCGTTTCCAGAAAACAGCCGACGGCATTTACTACTGCCCGGTAGAGCCCGACTTTAATGTGTTGCCGCTTATAGCAACGTTTTTTAAAGACCGCTATGCCGACCAACAATGGATTGTATATGATGTAAAACGCCGTTACGGGTTATACTATAACCTGCAAACCGTGGAGCAGATTACCTACGAGTTTGTAGCTGAGATAGACACACGTGCCATTACATTACCCAAAGAACTTACAGACGACAAAGAAGAGCTTGCTGCTATTTTATGGAAAGATTATTTTAAAAGTACCAATATACCAGCTCGTAAAAACATGAAACTACACCTGCAGCACGTACCGAAACGGTACTGGAAATATCTTACGGAGAAGTTTTAGGTTTAGTTTTCAGGTATAAGGCATAAGTACAGTATCCTTTTTGCCTTATACCTTTTGCCTTATACCTTATACCTTTTGCCTTACCTTTATTTCTTTTTCCCCAATCGTATTTTTACTTTGCCTTTTTCATCGTCTTCGGCAATAAGGTGTACCACTACGCCGCGCTTGCGTCGTTTTTCAAGTTCGGCTTTATCGGTAATATCTTTATCTTTTTCGGGGTTGCGCAGCGGAACATCTATATATAGGAGTGTACCCTTCCCGAAAGAATAAACCCCTTCTACATCCATATTAAGCACCGAACTGCTGATTTGCATAGGCGACACCTGCACTTTTTCGCCTTTAATATCAAACCGGCCGTTTAAATCCTTAAACTCAATGTTTTTTACATCCCTGAACGGAAACGCGAACTTGCCCACGCTCACTATCGGATCAAAATCCAGCAGCTTTCCTTTCTTAAGGGTAAAGGTAACACCACCGTCTATAGACCGTGGCAGCAGCGTACCGTTTTGATTAATGGTACCGGCAACATCTGCCCTGGCAGAAAACAATCCTTTCAGGTTTTTCGAGCTCAGGCTTTCCATCCCGAAGTTATCAAACGCGTACAGGAATTTAGACACGTCAGCATTCCGTACATCGGCCTTCAGGTTGTATCGCGTAATACCCGACGGATTTACCGCGCCGTTAAGTTCAAGCGTACCTCCTGCATGGTTCAGCCCCATATTTTTCACCATTATGTTACCCGTTTCTGTAAGGTAAATACGGGCGTGGGCATTAGTAGCCATAAACTTTTTATAAAAAACACGGTCGGCTTTCATGGCCATTTCCACCGTTCCGTTTTCAAAAAGGCTGCCCAGAGCCGTAACGGGGTTACTGCCTGAAGAGGGCACTTTTACTCCCCTGCCACTTTTTACGGCAGCTTTGCGCGTTTGCAAAAACGACAGGAACTCGCCCAGATGCAGTTCAGGACTGTACACATTCCACTTAAGCACCAGCTTTTCGGGGGCGTTATAGTACAGGTTAAGAAAGTTTTGCACGCTGCCGTTCATCTTAAAAGCACTTTTTCCTGTTTTAAGGGCTACGTTATCTATAGTAAGGTTGTCCTTATCAAAACGCAGGTTTACCGATATGTTTTTGCATTGCAAATTCCTTGGCACATAGGTAATATCCGCATTTTTTATGGCAATGCTCCCTTCCACCAACGGTTTTACCAGACGAAAACGCTCTATATCGGCACGGAATTTTAATGATGCTTTGGCCGTACCTTTACCGGGTTTAAGCACATCGGCACCGGCAAGCCCCGCCAAATCACTTATCTTAAATGACGAATTAAAACTACCCACTGCAATGGGCTTATCGAGGTCGCGTATTTCCACCCTTGGCATGGCAAACGGCAGTTGTTTATACGAACCTGTAAATGAAAAAAGCTTTATAGCCGAATTAGCATCAGAATATTCCCTGCCCTGCATACGTTCATTAGTAAACACCCCAAAGAAATTACATTCCCTTATTTCGCCACCGGGCACTACAAGAACATTGTCATTTACCCATGCATTAACCTGAATGAGCGGATCGCCGTTATCATTAAATCCGCCAATAAGGTCGCAGGCTACTTTAATAGGTTTCTTAATATCAAACATCATCAGTTTAGTGGTAATGTTTGGCGATAGCAATGCCGCGGCATCTTTCCATAAAATAGATTCATTTTGTAAGGTAATACTAAACTTAGCTGCATCGTTAAAGCCCAGTTTTGCACCTACTATAAACCTTTCTTTACCTATGGTAAGCGGGCTTTTACGAAAGTGTGCTATTTTAGTCACTTTACTATAAGCAATATCAAAACTGCCATCCAGGGCTTTATCTTTCATGAAGCTTCCCCTTATGGTATTAAACGCCATGCTGTGCGCAAAGCCTTTAAGGTTTATATCGGCGTTTACTATTTCGCCCGTAAATTCCAGTCCGGCATCCAGACGGTCTACCTGAAATTTATAGAGTTTGTTGTTTTTTTTATTGTCGGCAGTAAATAACACGTTGCGCAACGTAATCTTTTTAAGTTCCGGAAAATCAGAAGTACCGGTATCCTGATCATTTTTTGTTTTTTTCTTGGCGAACATGGCTGTATTACTGTAACCGTCCGTAGACGTGAAGATATCTATCAAAGCATCGGCTACTTCTATACGGCTTACAAGTACGGTACCCCGGATAAGGGCAAGTGTATTTACAGATATTCCTATTCTGCCCGAACTTAAAAAGGTATGTTTATGTTGCCGGTATAAACTATCGCGTAGGGTAACATTTTTCAGTTGCACGCTGATTCGGGGGAAATCCTGTATCAGGGTGGTTTCCATACTACCCACCACGAGCGCACCCGAAATAGCATTATTTAAAGATTCCGTTACTTTTTGCAGCACCTCTTTTTTATGGGTATGCAGGTAAAATGCCAAACCTCCATAAGCCACCACAGCACACAAAATAAGTGCGCCTGTAATTTTGAGGCATATTTTTAAAAACCGCAGTAAAGGATTTGCAGGGGGTAAAAATTGTTCCATCGGCATTTTAAGTATATCCTTACTAAATTAGGACAATGCCCACGAAAAAGTTTTTAAGTTGTGTTAAATATATTTTTGGAAGCAGGGATATAAAATGAGTGCGGACGCTATCGCGCCCGCACTGCCCCCAGAAAATAAACGCACTAATTTAACCAGTGCATGTAAAAACAACTGTACCTTCCAAATGATTCGGCAATCATTCGTCGATACCTTGCAAAAGTACCATTATACGCCCATTAAAGCTGTTTAACATCTATAGACAAAGTATAGACAAAAATAACTAAACCCTAATTTTATTCAGTAAATACAAGCGATTTGTCATTTAAAATATAATTCACACCTAATATATACAGCATTAAAAACTGAGCGCTAAAGTTATCTATACCACAGCGTAAAAAAACTGAGGATATGATTTTCGTCATACTTTTAGTGAAGCCTGCTGATTTCCTTTGTAAGATTAAACTACCCTGCTTATGCTGTTTTGGAAAAAACTTACCGTAACCGAACGCACTACTCGTATACAACGGGCACTTGGCGAAAATGTAAACTTTAGCACCGATGCCTCATTTGGCTATCCTGCATCACGCCTGGACGATAAGGTATTTAATGAAGACGCGCCTTTTCTTAAAGATGCCCCCGTACTGCAAACCTACGCCGCTAACCCTAACCACATAGGTTGCCATACCCTCGGCACCAGCGAGCTTGCCTTTAAAGGTACCCAGGAATTGGAACGTGAAGTACTAAACGTAGTAGCCTGCGACATCTTGAAAGCGCAACCCGGCGCTTTTGACGGTTACATAGCTCCCGGTGGCACCGAAGCCAATATACAGGCACTATGGATGTACCGCAACTATTTCCTGAAACATAAGAAAGCGCTTCCCGAAGAAATAGCCGTGCTGTCTACCGAAGACACCCATTACTCCATAGCCAAAGGATGCAACCTGCTGATGCTGGACTGGATTAAAGTACCCGTACATTTTATGGGGCGCCATAAAGATGCTACTGAGCTGGAAAGCCTAATCATTAATGCCAAGGCTATAGGAAAGAAATATTTTATTGTAGTTGCAAATATGGGCACTACCATGTTTGGTTCGGTTGAAGTAGCCGACATATATACGGAACTCTTAGAACACTATGGGCTGGAATACAAGCTGCACATAGATGCCGCTTATGGTGGATTTGTATACCCTTTTAGCAATCCGCACAGCCATCTGAATTTTGAAAATCGGAAAATAAGCTCGGTTACCATAGATGCCCACAAGATGCTACAGGCACCGTACGGTACGGGCATATTCATTTGCCGTAAGGGTTATATGGAAAATGTGCTCACTACCGAAGCCGAGTATGTAGAAGGCATGGACCTTACCCTGTGTGGCAGCCGAAGTGGTGCCAATGCCGTTGCCGTATGGATGATACTCTTTACCTATGGTCCTCACGGCTGGCAGGAAAAGGTAAACATACTACAAATGCGCACCGACTGGCTTTGCAACCAACTGGACTTACTAAAAATAGAGTACTTCCGTGAGCCGTTTATGAATATTGTAACCATTCGGGAAAACCATATACCGCAAGCAGTAGCAAAGACTTTTAGCCTGGTACCCCAAAAACACGATTCGGATAATCTTTGGTACAAGATCGTAGTCATGGATCACGTAGAAACCGAACACCTGTCGCATTTTATTGAAGTTCTTAAATCAGGCGAAATACCACCGGACGACACCTCTAAATACACCGAAATAGTACATAACAATTCGTTTTTTATGAGGTTTTAGTAATAAAGCCTCATTTTCAGTTTAAAATAAATATGACACACTACAACAACTCCGCCCACACCTTCCACATTCCCGTTATGGGGCTGGCGTATACCATAGATACGCCCGTACGGCTTGCGCATTTGGGCATTTCGTCGTGTATTTCCATTACCGATGACGATTTATGCGAAAAGATGGCTGCCTATTTTTCTAAAAAGTTCAGCCTGCCGTATGAGGCCATTTCTGCCAAGGCGTTTGACCATCGTGCCCAGCGCATAAAGCAATACCTTAATATGATGGACACCATTGTGAAGCAAAAGTTTGAAGACTTTAAAGCCGAGCTTGCCGAAAGTAAACCCGCGCTGGACAAGTTCATGGAGATGTTGCCAAATAAAAGTTCGTTTAAAGACGGGCTGGAACAAATCATTGCCGAAGGTGCCCAGATGGCAGAAAACCTGAAAGCTTACCTGGAGCAGCACTTTTCACCGGGCAATATTGATGTAAACATCATGACCAAGGTAGATAAGGAAAACCGCGACGAAAAGAACAACCCGCTTCCTGTAGCATATAATGATGCCCACGCCTCGCTTCGGGGCTTTGCAGAAAGTAACCTTACCTCATCTGTAGTGCTATCTGCGGGGATGAACCCAAGGTTATACAGCTACTTTGAAAACTTTCAGGATTTCTACCCTGATGCTAATGGCAACTTCAAAAAGAAGATTGTCCTAAAGGTAAGCGACTTCCGATCGGCATCCATACAGGGAGCATTTCTTGCCAAAAAAGGCATCTGGGTATCTGAATATCGTATAGAATCAGGGCTTAATTGTGGCGGCCACGCCTTTGCTACCGATGGTTTACTGCTTGGCCCGATATTAGAAGAATTCGTACAGAAAAAAAACGAACTCGCCGCTTCATCGTATGCGCTTATGGCAAAAGCACTGGAACAAAAAGGAGGTATTGTACCAGCCAACGTTCCTGAAATGTTCATTACCGTGCAGGGCGGATTGGGAACCGCAGAAGAGCATAGCTTTTTATTAAACCATTATAAGGTAGCTTCGGTGGGTTGGGGTTCGCCTTTCTTATTAGTTCCGGAAGCCACGGCCGTAGATGATGCTACCCGAAAACTGCTTGCCGATGCAAAAGAAGAAGACCTTTACCTGAGCAACATGTCGCCGCTGGGTGTGCCATTTAATACCGTTCGCGGTACTACAAACGAGCAACTGAAACAGGAACGTGCAAGCAAGAACCGTTACGGTAGTGCCTGCCCTAAGAAATACCTTGCCCTCACCCCGGGTGAAGACGGACCGGTTTGCACGGCATCGCGCAAATACCAGGAACAAAAAATAAATGAGCTCCTTAACGAAAATGACATACAGGCCATGATGGAAAAATCGTGCCTGTGTGTAGGCCTGTCATCTCCCGCGCTTATGGAGAAAGGTATTACTGTAAAGGGCGAACAGCAGGGCGTAGTAATATGCCCTGGTCCGAATATGGCATACTTTACAGAGGAAGTTTCGCTAAGCCGTATGGTGCGCCACATTTACGGAAATGAGAATGTTATTACCGTACAGCACCGTCCGCATATGTTTATTAAGGAGCTGGAATTGTATGTGAAGCATCTGGAAAAAGAGGTAGCGGACAGCGCCGAAGCCAACGCACAACAATTAAAAAAACTAAAAACCTTTAAGCAAAACCTGCGGGAAGGCATTGGTTATTACCAAAACCTGTTTGCGGATAATAAGGATTGGTTCACCGGGGAGAGGGAAAGCATAAACGCAGCACTCCTGGCATATGGGCAACGCGTTGAAAACCTGCTTACTGAAGCACCAACACAACCTGTCGATGCATATATTTGCAGTAATCAATGTCCTACGTGCAAATGCCAGAAAAAAGCCAATACTTTATAGCCATAATTCCGCCAAAAGAGGTTGCCACCGAAATAACTTCTTTTAAACAGGAAATGGCTGATATATATAATTCAAAAAAGGCGCTAAGGGTAATGCCGCACATTACCCTGAAAGCGCCTTTTACTATTCCTAACCATCAGGATACCGAAGTATCGGAGTGGTTTTTTAATATCGAAACCGACATAAAACCATTTGAAATTACACTCGATGGTTTTGGTGCCTTTGACAATCCAAAAAATCCGGTGCTTTTTGTAAAACCGGAATTTTCAGCCGCTATGAATGCATTGCAAAAAGATATTTTGAACGCGTTTAAAAAGCAATTCCCAAACATTCCTGCGCACTTCCATGAGGAGGAGTTCCACCCTCATATGACCATCGCGTATCGTGATTTGGCATATGCCGAATTTGAAAAAGCATGGGCAGCATTTAAGAACAGGAAATACCCCTCAAACTTTGTTACAAATGGGTTTTATCTATTGAAGCATAATGGGGAGTGCTGGGAGGTACTGGATTTTCACGAACTAAAAGCCCAGTAACTAAGCGACTCAGAAGCTCAGAAGCTTCATTTAAAGAAACATACCACCCGAAACCTCTATACGCTGCGCAGTAACCCAGCGGGCATCATCCGTACACAGGAAGGCTACTACGCCACCTATATCATCAGGAAGGCCTACCCTGCCCAGTGCGGTTTGCGAGGCAAGAAATGTATTTACCTGGTCGTTGTCGCGTACTACGCCACCACCAAAATCAGTCTCTATAGCACCCGGAGCCACTATGTTTACACGGATTCCCCTTGCACCAAGCTCTTTAGCCTGGTATTTGGTAAGGGTTTCCATACCGCCTTTCATGCTGGCATATGCCGCGTAGCCCGGCGAACTGAAACGTGCCAAACCGGTAGAAATATTTATAATACCGCCGCCATTATTAAGTAGTAGCAATGCTTTTTGCGAAAGGAAAAACGGTGCCTTAAAATGAATACCAACTAGTGTATCAAACTGCTCGGGAGTTGTTTCCTCAAACGAAGCGTGAATACCTATCCCTGCATTATTTACCAGAAAGTCGAATTTTTCCAGCCCAAAAACTTCTTTAAGCGAAGTGCTAACGTTAGCAAAAAAAGCATCGAAGCTACCGGCATCAGATACGTTTAGTTGTAGCGCAGCAGCTTTTTGCCCAAGGGATTCTATTTCGGCAACCACCGCATCGGCTTCTGCCTTTTGGCTGTTATAGGTTAAGATTACATCCAAGCCTTTTTTGGCAACGGCTATTGCCATGTTTTTACCAAGGCCGCGGCTACCACCTGTTATCAGTGCAATTTTAGATTGTGACATGTTGTTGTATATTTTGTTATTTAACAGGACAAAGTTAGGTAGCCGGAGGGGTTGAAAAATGGTGTACTCTTCAGTATTAGTCATAAAGTTTTTAAGGTCATAAAGTCCAAAGTCCGGAAAACCTGAACAATACTACAGCTTTGACTTTATGACTTTTGACTTTCGACCTTAAAACTTTTTCTGTATTGCAACGGCGTTATCCCCGTCATGCTTTTAAAGAACTTGGTAAAATTAGTCGGCTCATCATAGCCAAATTTCTGGCCTATATCTGCTATAGACAGCGTAGTTTCTTTGAGGAGTATTATGGATTCGGCAAGGATACGTTCTTCCATCACCTCACATACCGATGTATTAAGGGTTAGTTTTAGCGTATTGGTAAGATGCCTCGGGTGGATGAACAGCCTGGCACCAAAATCCTGTGCATGGAACCTGCGGGTTGCCTTTCCGCTCATTAGTTCGGCTACATGACCGTCTACGAGTTTCATAAAACCGGCAGTGATTTCATCCTTGCGGGAAAGGATTCTTTCAGGGATTTTGTATGTTTTGGCAGTTTGTGTTTCCATAAGGCAGAAGTATACTGCTAAGTTACAAAAGAACTTACTATTTTTGCACTACCTATGGCAAAACGAAACGCTACTACCGCCCAGCTCACCCTGTTCCCCGAAACGCTGTATGAATACCACATACTGCTTTCGCCCAGCGATGCCGTAAAGGACGATGTTGACAACCTGAAACAGCAGCTGCACGAGCAGATAGGCATCAGCGAAAAAGACCGCACCTCCATAGCGCACATTACCCTGCTGAAAACCGAGGCTTTTGAATCGACCAACATGAAAGATTTGGTTAAAAAGGCATTGGCAGGCGAAAGCAAGTTTACCATTAAGGTTAATGGTTATGACCATTTTACGCACGGCACTACACGTACGCTGTACCTTAAACTGGAAAATCCGGAACTGGTAGACCACATAGCCGTAGCCATTAAAAACCCCGCAAAGAAACGTGCTCCCAAACCGAAATACCGACAAACAAGCATTATAGACAAACCCGAGCGAAAGCAAAAACTGTCTATGGTGCCACACATTACTATAGCCCGTACCATTGCCGAAGCCGACTTCGAGCGTATAGACTTCACCGCATTTGAATATGAAAACGAGTGGGTATGCGACCGTGTAATCATCCGCCGCCGCCTGGCAAATACAGATAAATTGTTTAGCCCTGCCGGCGAGGTGAAGCTGGGTTAGGCGCTCTCCCGCCCAAAAGCACTGGGCTTTATATGCGTTCGTTTTTTAAAGTAATTGGATAAGTGGCTTTCGTCTGTAAAGCCAAATTCATGGGCTATCTGCTTAATAGGCATATTCCGTCCGGCAATGCGCTGCTCTATAAGACGGGTACGCAGGCTGTTTATATAATCCCGGTAGGTAAGCCCAAAATTCCTCTTAAACCATGCGCTGAAATATGATGGCGCTATGGCAAAATGCGCTGCAACCGCTTTGGTTTGCACTTTGTTCGGGAAGTAAATATTCTGGTGGATGTAAGCTATAAGTTGGCTGTTATCAAAGCGAAGCGAACCTGCACCGGGTTGCATCTTTTCCATGGCTTCTTTCAGTAACCCAAAAATGGACAACACCTGAAAGAATATAATGGGCGAAGTGGAAATATCTGTCCTGCCCCGATATGCCGTAATATTGTTTACTGTATTCTTTAGTATAGAACGGCAGTCGTCACCCAGTTGTAGCACGTTTTCCTTCAGTACGCGATTACGCATAAACTGCTCGGGGGTGTTCATGAGCATATCATCTGAATACAGGTTTTTTTTACTACTGAAATAACTATCGGTAAACTTAATGAACACAAAGCGAGTACTACTGTGTATATCAAAATAATGGTTATCATCTGGCGAAAGCGCAAACAAATCGCCCGTTTTATACGCCAGCCGGTTATCGTTTATATGGTGGATGCCCTTGCCTTTTACTATATAAATCAGCTCATAATACGTATGGCTGTGTACCGGAAGATGAAATTTTTCCTCCTCAAACTCATCAAGCAAAAGCGATTCATATTGGTTTAGTTTCATGTACGTTATTTACAAGTTTGTATTTCAAAGTTACAACTAAAATACACACCTGTACGTTACCTTTGCTTCTTATTAGTCAATTACAACGCACACCACATGAAATTAAGCCTTCTTCCCCTCGCCTTAGGCGGGCTTACCATCGGTATTACCGAATTTGTAGTGATGGGCATGCTGCCCGACATTTCCAAGGACATTAATGTAACCATACCCGAAGCCGGGCATTTTATTGCCGCCTACGCCCTTGGGGTAGTAGTAGGCGCCCCGCTCCTGGTCATCGCAGGGCGTAACATGCCTCCTAAAAAAATGCTAACCCTACTCGCACTGATGCTTACGGCATTTAATGCATTGAGTATTGTAGCCCCGGGCTACAACTTGCTGCTTGCTTCACGATTTTTATCGGGGCTGCCGCACGGGGCGTTCTTTGGCGTAGGTGCCGTAGTAGCCAGCCGCATAGCCGACAAAGGCAAGGAAGCACAGAGCATAGCCATAATGTTTAGCGGACTTACCATAGCCAATGTAATAGGTGTTCCGCTGGGCACCTGGATAGGCCATAACCTTAGCTGGAGGTACACGTTTGTGATAATAGCCGCCATAGGCCTTATTACCACCGTAAGCATGATAATGTATATGCCCGTGCTAAACAACCAGGAAAATGCCCCTATGCGTACGCAAATAGCTTTTTTCGGTAAGTTTAAGGCATGGCTGATTATGTTTATTACAGCCATAGGCTTTGGCGGATTGTTCTGCTGGATAAGCTATATAGCACCACTGCTTACCGACATATCAGGCTTTGATGCCGAAAACATTCCGTATATAATGATGCTTGCCGGACTGGGCATGGTAGCCGGCAATTTTTTAGGCGCACGCCTTACCGATCGCTTTAGCCCGGCTAAAATACTTCTGGTACTGCTTATAGCCATGGGCGCTACGCTTACCGGTGTGTATTTCCTTTCGGGTAACCAATATGTATCGCTGGTGTTGGTATTCCTTACCGGATGCCTTGCTTTTACACTGATTGCACCCATTAATATTATAACCATACAAACCGCTGTGGGTGCCGAAATGATAGCCTCGGCGGCATTACAGGCGGCATTTAACATAGGTAATGCCCTTGGCGCGTTCCTGGGCGGATTACCGCTTGTTATGGGGTATAGCTATGCAAGCCCTAATCTTATTGGCGTAGCAATGGCACTGACAGGTGCAGCTGCTACCTTGCTGTTTATAAAAATTACACCGGCAAGCGAACTGGCTGTAAGCGTAGACAAGCCTATAGCAATGCATTAAAAATTTCCGGGTATAAATATAAAATACCGCTTATTGATTTTGCCATAGGAAACCATACATTAGCCCTATGGATAAAATACCTGTACGCCATATAAGCGGTATTGTAAAAGAACCCGAATTTTCAGGAAACTTCAGCATTCGTAAAATTGAGGAAGTCCTTTCGGGCGGTACTTTTATACAGGAACTGCACAGGCACAGCTTCTATTTTATCCTTATCATAAATCAGGGCAGTGGCGAACATGTCATTGATTTTAATCCATACCCTGTAATACCCGGTTCGGTATTTTTTATGAGGCCGGGTCAGGTACACCGCCTTAAGCTGGAACACAACACCACCGGTTATCTGATTCAGTTCAATAACGAATTTTATAACCCTCAGGAAAAGCCGGCAAGAGACATCCTCAACCACCTGGGTAACCGCACCTATTGTAAACTAAATGATAGCAGATCTTTAGCCACCTTTACCATACTGCAATGTATTTATGAGGAAAGTGTTGTAAAAGATCCCCTGCACCAACAAGCCATACAGTCGTGGCTGGATTTGTTACTGATAGATCTTTTCAGGCAGGGTTGCAACTGTGGCAACTGCAACCAAAACCGCGGAGATTATGCTTACAGGAAACTGGAGGAACTACTAAGTTTGGTAAACACTCATTTAGCAGAACATAAACAGGTAAATTTTTATGCCGGAAAAATGAACCTTACCCCCTATCAGCTAAACGCGGTTACTAAAACAACGGTAGGAAAAACATTTACCGGGCTGGTTACCGATACCATAATACTAGAGGCCAAAAGGCAACTATTGGCTACTTCAAACCAAATCAACCATATTGCTTTAGATTTGGGATACGAAGATGTATCGTACTTCATACGCTTTTTTAAAAAGCATACAGGGCACTCGCCCGAAGCGTTCAGGAATAACTTTAAATAAGTCCTGTGCAACTCCATTTTTGTCCTGCTTCCACAGCAAAATGCCCGCCTACTTTTGTACTGTATTTTAAGACCCAACAAAAATAATCAGGCATGAAAAACAAGAATATCTATGATGTGATAATCATTGGCGGTAGTTACTCCGGTCTGGCAGCAGCCATGGCACTGGGCAGGGCTTTAAAAAACGTATTGGTGCTGGATGCAGGGCTTCCCTGTAACAGACAAACACCCCACTCTCACAACTTCCTTACTAACGACGGAAAAACACCGGCAGAAATAGCCGCGACAGCAAAGCAACAGGTTATGGCGTACCCTACCGTAGCTTTCTTTACCGGTGAGGTTACCAATGCACTCAAAACAGAAGATGGTTTTAAGGTAAACCTTAAACAGGGTGAAACATTTTTTGGCCGGAAGCTCATTTTTGCAACCGGAATTAAGGATGTTTTACCCGGTATATCCGGCCTTTCAGAATGTTGGGGCATATCTGTACTGCACTGTCCCTACTGCCATGGTTATGAAGTTAAAGGCCTGCCTACAGCAGTACTTAACAATAGCGAAACAGGCTTTGAAATAGCACGGCTTATCCGTAACTGGACGGACGACCTTACCATAGTAACCAATGGTACAGCCTCCTTTTCTGAAGAACAATGGCATTTCATCAAGACTCAAAACATAAGGGTAATTACAGAAACGATAATCCGTATGGATCATATGCAGGGCTACCTATCCGGGATTACTTTTACTAATGGCTCGTCTTTAGCCATAAAAGCCGCCTACACAAGAGCACCATTTGTACAGCATAGCCCATTACCCGAAAAGCTGGGTTGCGAAATCACTCCCGAAGGGTATATAAAAACCAATACCATGCAACAAACAACCGTAGGAGGTGTCTATGCCTGTGGCGACAGCATCAGCCCGATGAGGGCGGTAGCCCATGCCGTGTTTACAGGAACCATGGCGGGCATAAGCGCAAGTAAGGAACTGATTTTTGATAAGTACTAAATACACTTAACGCATGAGAATAATCATAGTAGGTGCCTCCGGTACCATGGGGCAATATCTGGTAGATCAACTTAAAACCGAACACGAAATAATAACCGCAGGTTCCCGCAGTGGAGACCTACTGGTAGACATCACCGATGTGCAATCCATAGAAAAGATGTACCGTGAGGCAGGCTCGTTTGATGCCCTTATATCTACAGCCGGGCCTACGTATGTGGGCCCATGGAACAGCCTCAACGATGAGCAGTTTCGTATAGGCGTAAACGGCAAAATGATGGGGCAGATAAACCTTGTACTCATCGGGCAACATTATATAAACCCTAGTGGGTCTTTTACACTTATAACAGGCAGGCTAACACATACGCCACAACGCAACTTTGCCAATGCCGCTGCCGCAAACGGGGCAATTGAAGGTTTTGTAAGAGGTGCGGCAATAGAACTGGGAAACAACATACGCATTAATGCAGTAGCACCGGGTGTAATAGAAAACTCACCCCAGTACTTCCCTTACTTCCCGGGAGAAGTACCTACAACGATGAAAGACTTGGGGTATGCTTTCAGAAAGAGCATTTTCGGCCCGTCAACCGGTGAGGTTATAGTTGTATAAACAAAAAAATGGCTGCCAATAGGCAGCCATTTTTCATATATGGGTATATATTATCCTTCGATTTCAGAAACCCTAAGGGTATTTACCATACCACGGTCTGCAACCGGCATAGCCGCAAGGTTGATAACGATATCACCTTTTTCAACCACACCTTTTTCTACAGCGATGGTATTTACATCTACCACAGTTTCGTCTGTACTAAGCGACTTGTCATAGTAGAATGAGCTAACACCCCAAAGAAGGCTAAGTTGGGTAAGTATCTTCCTGTTGTCTGTAAACACAAGGATACGAGAGTTTGGCCTCCACGCAGAAATCTGGAATGCAGTATAACCGCTGTTTGTAAGCGTACAGATGGCTTTAGCCTGAACTGTACCTGCCATCTGGGCAGCATGGTAGCAGATAGACTTAGTAATGTAACGCTTAGTACGAATCGTAGGTACGTTTTGCGGTACAGTAATAAGCGGAGAATCTTCTACAGCTTCAATAATCTGGGTCATTTTTTCAATAACCTGTACCGGGTAGTTACCTACCGAAGTTTCACCAGAAAGCATTACCGCATCGGCACCGTCCATTACAGAGTTCGCCACGTCGTTAACCTCGGCACGTGTAGGTGTAAGGCTGGTAATCATGGTTTCCATCATCTGCGTAGCCACAATTACAGGGATACGGGCAGTTTTGGCACGGTTTATAAGTTTCTTCTGGATAAGTGGCACTTCATGCGCAGGCATTTCCACACCAAGGTCACCACGGGCTACCATAAGGCCATCACAGTACGATACAATCTTATCGATGTTTTCTACACCTTCAGGCTTTTCTATTTTAGCAACGATAGGAATTTTAACGTCAGTATGCTCAGCGATAAGTTCCTGAAGATCCTGAAGGTCGCGCGGGGTACGCACAAATGAAAGCGCAATCCAGTCTACCTGGGCATTAATAGCAAAGATAGCATCGCGGATGTCTTTCTCTGTAAGTGCAGGAAGTGATACTTTAGTATTAGGAAGGTTTACACCTTTTTTAGACTTAAGCGGGCCACCTTGTATAACTACAGTTTTAACCTCAGTGGTTTTATCTGTTTCTATAACTTCAAATATAAGTTTACCGTCATCAAGCAAAATCCTTTCACCAGCATTTACATCGTTAGGGAACGCTTTGTAGTTCATGTACACCCTTTCGGCAGTACCGGGAACATCTTCTGCAGTCTGGAAAGTAATAACATCGCCCGGGTTTACAACTACATCTTCTTTCATTACACCTACCCTAAGTTTAGGGCCTTGCAGGTCGGCAAGTATCGCAGCGTTGTAACCAAACTCCTCGTTTAGTCCGCGAATGATGTCAATACGTTCCTGAACGTCATTGTAATCAGCATGCGAAAAGTTTATCCTGAACACGTTTACACCGGCAATTATCATATCATTGATAACTTCCCTGGTGCTGCACGCAGGACCCAGCGTGGCTACAATTTTAGTTTTTTTGTTTGTCGGCATTCTCTTAAAAAATTAAGTTGTTTTTCGATTTAAGTTTATAGTGGTCTACTTTATAGGCAGTTGTTATATGCTTTACGTTTAACAGGCCCTGTACTATAGCTTCATCCGCTTCGGGAGCGTTTTCTATTTTTAGCACATAATCAGCCGTTCTCAGTTCAGGCAAAAAAAATACGCTGGTACTGAAGGCAAACAACGCTGCATCAAAAAGCGACTCGGTACTCGTTTGTGTAGTAGTAATACTGTTTTTATTCTGTATAAGGTGCCAGGCGATATCCCGGTCTGCATCGTCATAAAGATAACGTGAAAACAAAACCAGATCGTCTTTCTGTTTCACACCAATATCTTTAGGGCACTTTTCAAGCTTAATTTCAAGCTCCCTGTTTACAAAATAGGCCAGCCTATAGTCTTCTAATGACGAATGTATGGCAATGAGGCTGTAATCAGCATCTTCAAAATCGTCTATTAATAACTTATGGATAGCCATAGCACTAATACTTAAATAAGTCGTAAATATAATACTTAAAAATTACAAAAAATAATCTTAAAATTAAGTTTATGCTATTTTATGCACGAAAACGATTTAGTGAAATAAGAAGTTGATTTATTTTTTGTTAATTTTTTCCTGAAATGCAAAATAGGCTCGCTGCGATGCTTTCTCTTCTGCTTTTTTCTTAGACGTAGCCCTGGCCTTAGCCACAATTTGCCCGTCTATTTTCAGTTTAACGCCAAAATGCTTCTGCCCTTCGATACCGTTATCTTCATATACCTCGTAGTAAAAAGGCTTTTTTTGCTTTTGGCACCATTCTATAAGTAAACTCTTATAGCTGATTACTTTACCCTCAAGCTTTGGTATATCTACATAGGGCACTATTACCTTATCATAGATAAATTTCTCGCAGTAGCTGAAGCCCCTGTCCAGGTAAATAGCACCAATAAAGGCTTCAAAAAGGTTACCATGAATATTTTCACCAAAGTGCTGTGCAGATACTTTACTCTCTACCCATTTAATAAGATTAAGGTCGCGCCCAAGCTCATTAAGGTGTTCACGGCTTACAATTTTAGAGCGCATTTTAGTAAGGTAGCCCTCATCTCCGCCAGGCACCTCATTAAACAAATGAGCCGCTACTACAGAGCCCAGCATAGCATCGCCCAGAAACTCCAGCCTTTCGTAGTTAACCGGGTTTCCGTCTGCATCATGCTTATTACTGCTACGATGTATAAAGGCACGTTTATAATGCTCCAGTTCTAATGGGGCAAAGCCGAGGATGGCATGCATTTCGGAAAAAAAAATCCCGCCTCCGTCTTGGACCGGGCGGGATTTAGAAAATATGTTTTTAAAGAATCCCATAAGCGGACTATTCTTCAAGCTTTTTAACAAGTACGCAAGCGTTGTGTCCGCCAAAACCAAAGGTATTGCTCATAACTACTTTCATATCGCGTTTTTGGGCAGTATTAAAGGTAAAGTTAAGCTTAGGATCAATATTTTCATCGTCCGTAAAATGGTTTATGGTAGGCGGCACTATGCCGTATTTTATAGACAGTATAGAAGCAATAGTTTCTATAGCCCCGGCAGCACCCAGCAGGTGCCCCGTCATACTCTTTGTAGAGTTAAGGTTCAGCGTATAGGCATGTTCACCGAACACCTCAAGAATGGCTTTACTTTCGGCAATATCACCCAGCGGTGTGCTTGTACCGTGCATGTTTACACCATCTACATCTTCAGGCTTAAGACCTGCATCCCTAAGGCAGTTTATCATCACATTCTTAGCGCCAAGCCCTTCCGGGTGTGGTGCGGTAATGTGGTGCGCATCGGCACTCATGCCCCCGCCGCCTATTTCGCAGTATATTCTTGCCCCACGCGCTTTAGCGTGCTCATATTCTTCAAGAATAAGGGCTCCGGCACCTTCTCCAAGCACAAAGCCCTCACGGTCTTTATCCATAGGACGGCTTGCCGTAGCAGGGTCGTCATTTCGTGTACTAAGGGCATGTAGGGCATTAAAGCCTCCCATACCGGCTATGGTTACAGCAGCTTCGCTGCCTCCGCTCACTATTACGTCGGCATGGCCAAGGCGTATATAGTTAAACGCGTCTATAAGCGCGTTTGTAGACGAAGCACAGGCACTAACGGTAGTAAAGTTAGGCCCACGGAAACCGTATTTCATAGATATATGTCCACCGGCTATATCAGCAATCATTTTAGGGATAAAGAACGGGTTAAATTTAGGTACCCCGTTACCTGTAGCCCATCCGATTACTTCTTCCTGGAAGGTTTCAAGGCCTCCTATACCGGAGCCCCATATAACCCCTACCCTATCTTTATCAAGGGTTTCCATATCAAAGCCTGCGTCATTTACAGCCTCTGCACTGGCAACCATGGCATACTGCGCATAACGGTCCATTTTGCGGGCTTCTTTGCGGTCTATAAAGTCCTCTACTTTAAAGTTCTTTACTTCGCACGCAAATTTTGTTTTAAAGTTGGTGGTATCAAAATACGTAATAGGCGCGGCACCGCTAACCCCATTTATAAGGTTGTTCCAGTATTCTTCTACGGTATTGCCTATAGGAGTAAGCGCCCCAAGGCCGGTTACCACAACTCTCCTTAACGTCATACAGTTACTTTTAGGTTATAGTTATAAAACAATACCCATGTGTCTTTCATATAAAACCAGGTTAAATATAAAGAAAACATGGGTATCGGTATACTTTATATAGCAGCCGCGGCGCGGCAATTTTTTAAATCCGGCTATCAGACAACCCTTGGCAAGGGACACAAATAAACAATAACATCCACGCAACAAAAGCTACATGGATGTTAAATATTTATTACTTCTTTGCTTCTTCTATGTAAGAAATAGCCTGACCAACAGTAGAGATGTTTTCAGCCTGATCGTCTGGAATCTGAATATCAAATTCTTTTTCAAACTCCATGATAAGCTCAACTGTATCTAGAGAATCCGCTCCAAGATCGTTAGTGAAGCTTGCTTCTGATACCACTTCGTTTTCGTCAACACCTAGTTTGTCTACGATGATCGCTTTTACTCTTGATGCAATGTCTGACATAATCTTTAATTTTAGAATTTAAATTGACGGCAAAAATAAAAAACTTTATTTTAAAACCACACATTCCCTAAAAAATGTGAGTACTAAGGTAAAAAATTAATTTTAGAAAAGTGTGAAACCCTTGTTATTTTGCGGGATTTAATTCTTTTTTTTGCACTTAGAAAACGGTTAAAAAATGAAAAATATCGTGATTTTTGCCTCCGGAGGGGGGAGCAATGCCGAAAAAATCATCAGCTTTTTTGCTAAAACCCCCCTTGCCAGGGTGGTATTAGTACTTTCTAATAATAGCGCAGCAGGTGTTTTAGACAGGGCAAAAGCATATCAAATACCTACCCTTACCTTTACAAAAGAGGAACTAAACAACGGCTGGGTGCTACGCCATTTGCAGGCTTTTAACCCGCACCTCATTGTTTTGGCAGGCTTTTTACAGAAATTCCCGGCCGATATTATAGCCGCTTACCCGCATAAAGTGATTAACATTCACCCGGCACTACTGCCTAAATATGGCGGAAAAGGCATGTATGGACTGCATGTGCACCGTGCCATTTTAGAAAACAAAGAGTCTGAAACCGGCATCACCATACACTATGTAGATGATAATTATGACGAAGGGAATATCATTTTTCAGCAGGCAATAGCCATTGAAGAATGCATTACCCCTGAAGAAGTAGCCGCAAAAGTTTTGACACTAGAGCATGAGCATTTCCCGAAAGTGATTGAGAGGCTACTTATGCAATAGATTACTGGATCGTTAGATCTTTAGATTACTAGACAATCATGCAGTGCCTGAGCATTTGAAAATCATCAGTTCTAAAAACCAAATAACCAAATTAACAAATAACCGCATAACCTAAAATGCATACCGTACATATATATACTGATGGCGCAGCCAAAGGAAATCCCGGGCCGGGCGGCTATGGCGTTATCCTGGAACAGGTAGGCACCGGTTACCGCAAAGAGTTCTATGAAGGCTTCAGGCTTACGACCAACAACCGTATGGAGTTGCTTGCTGTAATTGTAGGCTTGGAAAAATTAACTAAGCCCGGCACCACGGTACTCGTAGTAAGCGACAGTAAGTATGTGGTAGACAGCGCCAGCAAAGGCTGGGTTTTTGGGTGGGAAAAAAAAGGCTTTAAGGAACGCAAGAATGCCGACTTATGGAAACGTTTCCTAAAAATATACCGTCAGCATAAAGTGGATTTCAAGTGGATAAAGGGACACAACCAGCACCCGCAAAATGAACGTTGCGACCAGCTTGCCGTTATGGCTTCTACAAGCCCTGATTTACATATTGATACTTTTTATGAGCAGCAGGGAGAAGATTAAACCTATACTTTATAAACATAAAAAACCCTGAACGCGATATGTGTTCAGGGTTTTTTATGTTTTCAATTCGCAATCGTTTGCGAAATCTTAGCTAAAAAAAGCCAAGGCTAATAGACATAGTCCTACCACCGATGCTACACTGGCAGCAAGCATCTTGGTAAACATCCCTGAAGGAAGCTCGTCCATTGACCTGAACCCTTGGTTGTCATTTGTTGTCATTACTGTTATCTTTTAAGGTTGTTACATTAAAGTTACGCCGTCATTTAATTCCATCTTCACAAGAAAATATTAATTTAAACCTTACAATGCGTTAACATTTATATTACTAACGACAAACATATTGTTTTATTATATACAATACAACACCTACACCTTCAGAAACGCTTAATTTAACATTTAATGACTCTTTTTGAAGCCATAGAACTACTCGTTATATAAAATTGGGCTTCTCATAGATGTTTTACCATAAGACAGCTTTCCCGTTTTGTGACAATATTTTTCCTGAAAATCAGGATTACTCCATTGCACCCAAGAGGACCACGCTTCATATGTAAATGGCCTATTAGGTTTAAATGGTATTGGACTTCCTGTTCTTATACAATAGCCTGAATTATGAGAAGTTTGATAACTAATCTTTTTCTCTTCAACTTTTGCAAATTGCCGCTCCGGGTTTTGATATTCCTCACTAGATGGCTTTATTTCATCAAGACTAAGTTCGGACTTAAAGTCAGCTAACCGAGTAGACTTATATCCACTTGACTTTCCTTTATAAAAATATTCCGTATTATCCGCAAGCACCTCAGATTTCACAAACGCCTTACCTAAAGAGATTATCATTTTCTTTTCTTGATAAACAGGACGCTTAACAAAAACCACATCACTTTTATCTGCTAAATCCTTACAAGTTGTCCATGCATCCCAATCTGGGTTTCCAATAAAATGATCTGTAAAAGAATTAAATATGGTTTGTTCTGAATAAACTCCGAACTCAACATTATTCTTAAATGATGCATCATAAAAATTTATTGAGGTAATCAACCCCTTCTTTTCATTTCCATAATATTTAGCATGCAGATTTGGCGCATAAACAATACTGATATTAAGAAACTGCTTAAAAAAATCGAAATCAGACTGATTGAAACTTTTTTTCACATCCGTTTCATTCTTTCCGAAAACAATTATCATATGCAACTCAGGATTGCTTACATGCTTATCAAATAGCCTTTTAAAATAATCATCAAGTTTAATAAATGGAGATACAATTAGTAGGATTTTTTCTGCATCCCATATAATGTTATCAACGGTATCTATAAGTTCTTTACCTGTAACAAATTTGCTCATTATTTCAATATTGGTTGATTAATAATTGTAAAGTTATAAATGTTAATTTTTTTAACAAATATATTTTCTAAATAATTCTCATTAATCCTCTATCTAACTATAACTTAAATTGATTACAGGCATATTGTTACTATCAACTGTTTACACTATCTTTGCATCCTCAATTTTGTGACTGCAAACAAATGAACAAACTACTTATTGTAGGTACTGTGGCCTTTGATGCCATAGAAACCCCTTTCGGCAAAACCGACAAAATACTTGGCGGTGCCGCTACATACATTGGCCTTTCGGCTTCATTCTTTAAAGTAAAAAGCGCCATAGTATCTGTGGTGGGCGAAGACTTCCCGCAGGAGTACTTAGATATGCTGAATAACAAAGGCATAGATACCACTGCCATTGAAGTGGTTCCGGGCGGAAAAACATTCTTCTGGGCAGGCCGTTATCACAACGACCTTAACAGCCGCGATACACTTGAAACACAGCTTAACGTACTGGCTGACTTCCAGCCGAAAGTACCGGCTAATTTTACTGATGCCGAAGTGGTAATGCTGGGCAACCTGCACCCTATTGTACAAACAAGCGTACTGGATCAGCTTACCGCTACTCCTAAGCTTGTAGTGCTGGACACCATGAACTTCTGGATGGACTGCGCGCTTCCTGAACTTATGGACGTTATAAAACGTGTAGACGTTATCACCATAAACGACGAAGAGGCACGTCAGCTAAGCGGCGAATACAGCCTTGTTAAGGCTGCTGCCAAAATACACACGATGGGTCCTAAATACGTAGTGATCAAAAAAGGAGAACACGGCGCATTATTGTTCCATGATAAGAACGTATTCTTTGCCCCTGCACTTCCGCTTGAGGAAGTGTTTGACCCTACCGGGGCTGGCGATACCTTTGCCGGTGGTTTTAGCGGGTACATTGCACAGAGTGAAAACATTTCGTTTGGCAACCTTAAAAACGCTATCATCCACGGCTCTAACCTGGCGTCGTTCTGCGTAGAGAAATTCGGGACAGAACGCATGGAAGCACTGCAAAAAGAAGAAGTGCTGAGTCGCCTGCAACAGTTTAAAGCACTCACACAGTTTGACATAGAACTGGAAGATTAATACAACATTTAAGCCTCGTTACGGGGCTTTTTTTGATATATAACTACTACACACAACTAACAACATACACTATGAGCGACGCTATTAAACACGAATGTGGTATCGCAATGCTAAGGCTGTTAAAGCCACTGGAATACTATAAAGAAAAATACGGTTCGGCTTTTTACGGAATTCAGAAAATGTACCTGATGATGGAAAAGCAGCACAACCGCGGCCAGGACGGCGCAGGCTTTGCCAGCATTAAGCTCGATGTAAAACCGGGCCAACGCTATATAAGCCGTGTACGCAGTAACAAGCCCCAACCCATATTGGACGTTTTTGCCCAGATAAATGAGCGCATAAACGAAGAGCTTGCCGCAAACCCTGAGTATACCGATAATGTAGCACTACAAAAGGAAAACATGCCTTACATAGGTGAAGTATATTTAGGACATGTGCGTTACGGTACTTTTGGCAAAAACAGCATAGAGAGCGTTCACCCGTTCCTGCGCCAGAACAACTGGATGCACCGTAACCTTATCGTAGCGGGTAACTTTAACCTTACCAATGTACAGGAACTGTTTAACAGTCTTGTAGAACTTGGGCAGCATCCTAAAGAGCTTGCAGACACGGTTACCGTTATGGAAAAGATAGGCCACTTCCTTGATGACGAGGTTGCCGACCTGTACCAGGAATGCAAACAAGAGGGCTATACCAAGCAGGAAGCCTCTCCGGTAATATCAGACAGGCTTAATGTGGCACGCATCCTTAAACGTGCTTCTAAGCAGTGGGATGGCGGGTATGCCATGGCAGGTATGTTTGGCCATGGGGACGCTTTTGTGTTCCGCGATCCTGCAGGCATTCGTCCTGCATACTACTACCAGGATGATGAAATAGCCGTAGTAGCCAGCGAAAGGCCGGTAATACAAACGGTATTTAACGTTGCGTTTTACGACGTGCAGGAACTTACCCCGGGCAGCGCTATTATCATTAAAAAGAACGGCACTATTTCGGTTAAGGAAATCATACCTCCTACGGTAAACAAAGCGTGTTCATTTGAGCGTATTTATTTCTCACGTGGCAGCGATGCGGAGATTTACGAAGAGCGTAAAGAACTGGGTCGACTCGTATTGCCCGATGTTCTTAAAGCGATTGAAAACGATACTGATAACGCCGTTTTCTCTTACATACCTAATACTGCCGAAACATCTTTCTTTGGCTTGGTGGAAGCCGCTAATGACTTCCTGAACCAACGCAAGAACAACGAAATCCTTGAAAAGCGAAATATCCTGAACGAGGAAACACTTAAGGAATTGCTTTCGATAAAAATACGTACAGAGAAAATTGCGATTAAAGATGCTAAACTTCGCACCTTTATTACTGAAGACAGCAGTCGCGATGATCTTGTGGCACACGTATATGATGTTACCTATGGTGTTATTAAACCCGAAGATAACCTGGTTATTATAGACGACTCCATTGTAAGGGGAACTACCCTTAAAATGAGCATCATCAAGATGATGGACCGTCTTAACCCGAAGCGTATCGTAGTAGTATCTAGCGCGCCGCAAATACGCTACCCGGATTGTTATGGTATCGATATGGCAAAACTGGAAGGGCTTGTTGCATTCCGCGCTACACACGAACTGCTTAAAGAACGTGGACTGGAACATATTGTAGACGATGTGTATAAAAAATGTAAAGCTCAGGAAGGCCTGCCGGACAACGAAGTAGTCAACTACGTTACTGAGTTCTACGCGCCATTTACAGATCAGGAAATATCTGACAAGATTGCACAAATGTTAACAACAAAGGATATTAAGGCCGAGGTTAAGATCATATTCCAGACAGTGGAGAACCTGCACAAGGCCTGCCCTAAAAACCTGGGCGACTGGTACTTTACCGGCGACTATCCTACCCCGGGTGGTAACCGCGTAGTGAATCGCGCGTTTATAAACTTCTTTGAAGGTAATGACGCAAGGGCCTACTAGGAAAATCCCTTAGTTTATTTTTACGACAAATGAATACAAAAATCGGTGAGAAGCATAAAAACATGTATTTCACCGATTTTTTATGCATTTCACCTAAAACAGTTGTATATAGTTAACAATACTTATATTTTTACTCAAAATAGCATTAGTAAAATTAAAATTTTACGGTATTTTTGGGGGCTAAAAAAGGGAAAACCATTCGTTTTCCCTTTTTTTTTTGCACTAAATCAAATCTTTAACATTCGTTTATTAAAAGTCGCTACTTAGACTTATTATATAAAAAAACCTGCTGATTGTAAAAGTACAACCAACAGGCTTCAATATATAAACCAACCTTATCCTTTACCTATGGCACTATAAACAGGCTTGCGATAGTTGTAGCAGTTGCCGAGTTTATAGGCTCATCAAACGACTCGGTATAAGCACCTGAACCAAACGCGGGATTACCAGATGTAGGCATAATAGTCCTTACATCTACCCCACCCTGGGTCACATTTTGTTCCCCATCATATACGGGTTGGGTCTGGCTTGGCATACCTGCACCACGTTCATTACCGGTAATCCATCCTTTCAGGCCGCGCAGCCTACGTATTTGCGAAGCATGGCGTGCTTCCACGCTGTGTATTTGCAATGCCGCTTTAAGCGTATCACCAGTACCCATAAGATTGCCCGCCTGCCCTTTGTAAGCACGCACACCGGTATCTTCAAAAGCCTGTGCCAGCGCAAGGAATGTCTGGTAATCGCCAAAGGCATTAAACGGCCCGCCACCATTGACACTACGCGCACCAGTAAAATCGAACGTAGGCTTGGCGGGGGCAGCATTACCTAACGCGTTCCTTAAAAAGGCCACGTGGGCATTTTCATGCTGGCTTATCTGGGCGATTATGTCCCTGTCTGCAGCCGGAATAAGGCCGTTTGCACTCAGGGCTTTATCGTAAAATTCGTCTTCAAGATATTCAAGGGTTAGCGCCAGCTGAAGTGCTGTTGTGGCATTTTCTTCAGCAGCAGCGGCAAAAGCCATATTGGCTGCACTCGCTTTTTGTGTAAATAATGTGGCTAGTCCCAGTGGCACAGCAGCCATAGCGGCATTAGCGCCTATTTTACCAAACTGGTCAAAGCTTCCACGACGATCAGACGTGTTACTAAGACCGCTTATAAAGCCTTCGTTTGTAAACGATTCTATGAATTTTATAATGTTCATGATTTCTAAGTGTTAAGGGTTGATAATTACGGAAGATAGTTAGCAGTAAACGCGGTTTGTATAAAGTTTAGCCCTGCTACAACAGGCACAATCACGCTTGGCTTGTCGGCAAGGTCAAGGCCGTTGGCATCTACAATATCATCACCTGCAAAGCTGTCGGTACCCGGGCTTATAAGGCTGCGTATGGCACTGGCATGGCGCGCCTCTACCGATACTATTTTACCGGCTATAAGCAGGTAGTCCGCACTTTCTATATATTGGCCTGCACCATTATAGGCTCTTACACCCGTATCTTCAAGCGCCTTTGCGGTAGCAAGCACACTGTTACGGTTATTAAAGTTTACGCCCTCATACGCAAACTGCAGACTAGGCAATACCTCACCCGAGGTTCCTGCAAGGGCAGCTGTAATAGCCGTTTTAAAAAACTCCCTGTGTATTACCTCATGGGCATATAAATCGGCAAGTACCTGACGTTCTTCCGCATTAAAAATACTGCCAAAGCTACTGCCGTTTACCACACGTGTATAAAAATCGGCTTCAAGCTGTTCCAGCGCATAGGCATAGGTAAGAATACCCGCATCGCCTCCTCCAAGGTCAAATACGCCATTACGCACGCCCGGCAACTGGCTGCTGTTTGGTGTGCCGCTGCTGTCATCATCGCTACAACCGGCAAGCAGTAGCCCGGTTCCGGCCAGGGCGAGTCCGCTTATTTTTAAAAAACTTCTGCGGCTGGCCAGGTTGGCTGACGGGCCTGTAGCAACTTCCGCTACCGTTACTTTAGTACTTTTCATAATGAAACAATTAAGTGGTTAATATTTTTGTACAGGTGTGGTATGAGAACCAAATTTCACTTTTATATACGCCAAGTAAATGTTAACGGTTTTCTGCCAAATGTGGATTTTTAAATATTTTAAGAAACAATTAGCATTTCTTTCAAAATCCTAACGTGTAAAAACTTTGATTTCGCTGTTTAAATACTGACTGCGCATGCCATTTTTTGCAATATTTTGCGTCATTTTGCGAGGTATAATATTATCATAATTAAGGGTGTAATTTTACAGAATGTTTAACATTTTGAGTTTTGAAAACGTTTTAATTTTTGAGAAAATTCGGATATTCAAGAAATATTGCAAACGTAAAAACAGGCAAAAATGTAAAATGATTACATTTTCATAAAATTGCCTGTAAGAATTTCGCAAAATTTTCGTTACTTTTACAAAGTAATTCATCCTCCCGGAATATGAGACCAAAAGCAACACTTAAACAAATCGCTAAAGAACTTGGGGTATCGGTATCTACAGTATCTAAAGCTCTTAGTAACAGCCCCGAAATCAGCGAACCTACCAAGATAAAGGTTCAGGAATTTGCCAAGCTTAAAAATTATAAGCCAAACAACATTGCTGTAAACCTTAAAAGCAAACGTACAAGAACCATTGGGGTTATAATCCCTAACATTCTTAACCCGTTTTTCGCAAAGGTTTTTAGCGGTATAGAAAAAGCGGCAAACGAGCGCGGATACAATGTAATTACCTGCATAAGCAATGAATCGCTTAAAAAAGAAATTACCGCCATGGACATGCTAAGTAATGGCACTATAGACGGTTTTATCCTTTCTATAGCCGATGAAACACAAAAGGAACACGAATTTAAGCACTTTAAGGAGGCGATGTTAGATGATATTCCTATTGTAATGTTCGATAGGATTTCTGATGAAGTGAATTGCGACAAAGTTATTGTAGACGATTTTGATTCGGCAGTAAACGCGGTGAACCACCTTATAAAAACCGGCTGCAAAAACATAGCCCTGGTTAGCAACATAGATAACCTTAGCGTGGGCCGCCTTCGTACAGAAGGTTATATAGAAGCACTTCAGGCAAACGGCATTGCCATAGACGAAAACCTGATTATACGCTGTGAAAGTACCGAAGAACTTGAAGAGAAATTCCCTGCGTTTTTTGATATTAAAGGCAAAAAAATAGACGGCGTATTCGCGCTGGAAGAGTCGGCTTCGGTTATAGCGCACAAAGCAGTACTTAAAGCCGGATTCAAGATACCGGAAGATGTACAGCTGATAGGTTTTGCCGATGGTGTATGGTCGCGCAGGCTTACCCCAAGCCTTAGTACCGTAAGCCAGCATGGTCCGGAAATTGGTGAGGCCGCTGCCGACATGCTGATTAACAGGCTTGAAAACAAATCAGACGAAGCACCGGAGTACCAGACTACAATTATAAAAACAGAACTCCGCCAAAGGGAATCTACCAGGAAATTATAGGCAAACTTGGTTAATACCATACATAAGATAAAATCATTATACCCGCTAAGTGAGCAATCAGTTAGCGGGCTTATTAATTTAACCACAAAGATTGCAGTACCTAAAGGCAGTATCATCATACACCAGGGACATATAGAAAAGTGCTTGTATTTTATAGAAGAAGGATTAGTCCGGGCCTACAGTGATGGTGCGGAAAAGCAGGTTACATTTTGGTTTGGTATGCCGGGCGATTATATTATTTCGGCCCAAAGCTTTGTACACAACAAACCCGGCTACGAGAGTATGGAGGCACTTGAAGACTGTATACTGTACGAAATAAATACGGCTGAATTCCATGCTTTACTAAAAGATAATGCAGAGCTAGCCAACTGGAGCAGAAAACTCGCAGAGAATGAATTCTTAAAGCTGGAGAAGATGTTTATAAGCAGGCAGTTTAAGACTGCTACACAGGTTTATGTAGAGCTTCTGGAGCAAATCCCCTCTTTACCCAACAGGGTTCCTCTAAAGCACATAGCTTCATTTTTAGGCATCAGCCAGGTTTCCTTAAGCCGGATAAGGACCGGTTTGGTCAAAGGCATTATTTAACAAATGTAAATTCAGGCTCCGGGCACAGGCATTACATTTACTGAAATTTTTAATGCTTAAAAAATGAACTGGATTTACCTTATTATTGCCGGATTACTGGAGATAGGATTTACATCGTGTCTTAAACTTTCAAAAAACTTCACTGATTATAAATGGGTTGCCGCTTTTTTGGCATGTATAGTGCTAAGCTTCTATTTTGTAAATAAAGCAACACAAACATTACCTTTAGGCACTGCCTATGCGGTATGGACAGGCATAGGGGCTTTTGGCACCGTGGTCATGGGTATCCTATTTTTTAAAGAACCTGCCACATTCTGGAGGTTGTTTTTTATAACCACACTGGTGCTCTCTATAATCGGGCTGAAATTTTTTGGCGGAGAAAGCACCTCCCATTAACACTTTTAAAAAGAGCGCCGAAAGTCTGTACTTCCGGCGCTCTTTTTAAAGCTATTGCTTATTAAAATAGGTCTTGCCCCCGTTCTGAATCAGGGTAAAGCCTTTTGCATCAAATATCATTTTTACTCCTGAACCCTCGTGGGTAAACTCGGTTTCGGTTAACGGGGTTAGGTAAAAAGTACCCTGCTCATCGGCATGTACACGCAGTGTGCCATTTACCAGCTTTACATTTATTACAAACGGAAGCGACTTATTGGTATAATTACCTTCGTAGTGTTTCATCATACTTTCCGCTACAACGGCTTTCTCTTTAAAATCAGGAAAACGGTACGGCAACTTATAATAACAGCTCAGCACACCCAGCATAATGTCGTTAAAGCTATAGTTTACCCCATTTGCTATGAGCGATACCGCAATACCATCTTTAGGATAATATCCTAAAACGGATTCGAAGCCTTCTATACCGCCATTGTGACCGAAGTACTTACGCTCGCCAAAAGGAAAATTAAACATACCCTTGCCAAATCCCATTTCTATCGTACTCATTTCCGTAAGCGATTTAGGGGTTACGATTTTCCCATCCCACAACGCGGTAATAAACTTGGTAAGGTCTTCGGTCGTGCTTTGCAGCGCACCCGCGCCTCCGGCTATGCTTTCGTGCCATTCGGCTTGTTTTACCCATTTTCCATTCTCAAACTTATACGAATAAGCCTCATTTTTTTTAAGGTTGACCTTACTAAAGTAATACGTATTCTTTAACCCGGCTTTTATAAGAACACGCTCGGTTACGGCTTCCTTGTAAGTTTTATGGGTTATATCCTGAATGATGTAACCAAGCAACAGGTAGTTGCTGTTGCTGTATTCTGCCCTAACGCCGGGCTCAAAAGCAGGCTTATATTTATACAACCGCTCCAGCATATCACGACGCTGCTGCTGCGTACTTAGCTTCCCTGCAAATGTACTATCGTTAGTATAGTTATAGATACCACTGCTATGATTTAGCAGGTAGTTTATAGTTATTTTTTCGGCGTTGGGCATCTTTGGAAAAAATTTACTTAGCTTATCACCACCGCTCAGTTTCTTTTCCTCTATAAGCTGAAAGATCATACAGGCCGTAAACATCTTAGTAATACTGCCTATCTTGTATTTAGTACCGGGATTCGCTTTTGCTTTCGTATCAATATCAGCAAACCCGTACGCTTTACTAAACAGCACTACCCCTTTGGCACGAATAGTAAGGCTGCCCATAAACTTATTATTCTGGTACAGATAGGTCATCAGGCTGTCTATCTTTTCGTACCTGGCGCCCTCATGGTCATCCTGCGCTATAGCAGTAAGACTTATCATGAGACCAAAAATCAAAGCAAGTATTTTTTTCATTGTTGTTAATTCGTTTATTCGTGGATATGTTGATTTGATTTTAAACTAAATCTGTGCCAATTGAGATTGCTTCGTCGTACCTCCTCGCAATGGCGGGTGCTAAGCCGTCGAATCCACAGATAAACAAATCCACGAATCCACAAAAAAATTAATGTGCCTGTAGCCAGTTGTCGCCTTCGCCTATTTCCACTTCCAGCGGAACCGAAAGTGTAAACGCGTTTTCCATTTCGTGCTTAATCATGGGCTTAATGCGTTCCAACTCGTCTTTATAAACGTCAAAAACAAGTTCATCGTGTACCTGCAACAGCATTTTGCTTTTCCAGCCTTCGGCAACAAGTCTTTTCTGGATGTTAATCATGGCTATTTTAATGATGTCTGCGGCACTTCCCTGTATTGGCGCGTTTACTGCATTTCGTTCGGCAGCGCCACGCACTACGGCATTGGCCGAGTTAATATCTTTAAGGTAGCGCCTGCGCCCAAGTACAGTAGTTACATAACCGTTTTCACGCGCCGATTCTATTTGTTCAGAGATGTACTGCTTAAGGCGCGGATATGTTTTATAATAGGCGTCAATCAGGTCTTTACTTTCACCACGGGTAAGCGACGTCTGGTTACTAAGCCCAAATGCCGACACCCCGTATATAATTCCGAAGTTCACCGTTTTCGCGTGGCTACGCTGTTCGCGTGTTACTTCTTCCAGTGCGGTATTAAATACTTTGGCAGCCGTACTGGCGTGAATGTCTTCCCTGTTCTGGAACGAACGGATCATTTCGGGGTCTTCGCTTAGCGCGGCAATAATGCGGAGTTCTATCTGCGAGTAGTCGGCACTTACAAGGGTATAATTTTCATCGCGTGCCACAAAAGCCTTACGTATCTGCCTGCCACGTTCGGTACGGATAGGAATGTTTTGCAGGTTGGGGTTATTGCTGCTCAGTCGGCCTGTAGCGGCAACCGTTTGCATATAATCGGTATGTACACGGCCGGTTTTGGTAGCCACCTGCCCCGGAAGCGCATCAACATAGGTGTTTTGCAGTTTTACCAGCTGGCGCCAATCCAGTATGTCCTGAACGATAGGATGTTCATTCGCTAAATACGAAAGCACTTCCTCGCCTGTGGCATACTGACCGGTTTTGGTTTTCTTTTGTTTGTTACCGCCTATCTTCATTTTGTCAAACAGGATCTCGCCGAGCTGTTTCGGCGAACCAAGGTTGAACGATTCTCCGGCAGTTTCATAAATCCGTTGTTCCAAAGCTTTAGAGTCGGCACTCAGTTCTGCCGAAAGCTCTTTAAGATATGCCACGTTAAGGTTAATGCCCTCGGTTTCCATAGTGGCAAGCACCGGCATCAGCGGAATTTCTATCTCATCAAAAAGTTTGCGGGTACCAGTTTCCTCAAGCATCGGCGCAAAAACCTCTTTCAGTTGCAATGTAATATCAGCATCCTCTACAGCATATTCCTTGATTTTTTCAAGTGCTACATCGCGCATGCTTTTTTGTCCTTTACCTTTTTTACCAATAAGCGTTTCAATAGGCATCGGTGAATATTTTAGGTAAGTTTCCGCTAAAATATCCATACCATGACGCATATCCGGGTTAATCAGATAGTGTGCGATCATAGTATCGAAGAACTTTCCTTTTACAGTAATGCCGTAATTGTTTAATATCTCCAGGTCGTATTTAAGGTTCTGCCCTATTTTCTCTATTTCTTCCGACTCAAAAAACGGACGGAATTTATCTACCACAGCCTGTGCTTCATCCCTGTCGGCAGGCACCGGTACATAAAAACCTTTTCCCTTCTCCCAGGAGAATGACATCCCTACAAGTTCGGCAGTGAGCGCATCCACACCCGTAGTTTCGGTATCAAAACACACCGAAGTTTGTTTCAGGAGATTGTTTACCAAGAAATTGATGCCCATACCTTCAGCTACCTGATAGTGATGGTCGGTATTTTCGAGGGTAGTATAAAATGAACTATGCCCCGTTGCACTATCAGTATTTTCATCTCCAAAGCCAAACAGGTTGGTTTGGCTTTCATCCTTTTTGCTGCTTTTTTTAGTGATAACGGTTGGCGTATCGGCATTGTCCGGGTTTATCTGGTCGTATTCTTCCCCATGTGAAAACAACTTATGGAACTGGTCTGCCATACGACGGAATTCCAACTCATTAAACAACACCTCTACCTTTTCGGTATCGGGTTTGGTAAGCTCATAGTCATGCTCATCAAACGTAACATCGCATTGGGTAATTATGGTCGCGAGTTTTTTAGACAGTATGCCCAGCTCTTTGTTATTTTCAATATTTTCACGCATTTTGCCTTTTAGCTGATGGGTATTTGCCAAAAGGTTTTCCATTGTACCATATTCCTTCAGGAATTTCTTGGCGGTTTTTTCGCCTACCCCCGGTAGTCCCGGTATGTTATCTACAGCATCGCCCATCATCCCCAGGAAGTCGACAACCTGCTCGGTACGTTCTATCTCAAAACGATCCAGCACCTGCTGTACCCCCCATATTTCTATATCATTACCCATACGGGCCGGGCGGTACATAAATATGTTTTCTGTAACCAGCTGCGCAAAGTCCTTATCGGGTGTAACCATAAATACCTGGTAGCCCTGTTTCTCGGCCTGCTGTGCCACGGTACCTATAAGGTCGTCTGCCTCGCAGCCTGCAAGTTCTATAACAGGTATGTGCATTGCCTTAAGTATTTCCTGTATATAGGGCACGGCTATACGAATGGCTTCGGGCGTTTCATCGCGGTTAGCCTTGTACGCCGTGTACATTTCGGTACGCACGGCGCTTCCTTCTTTATCAAAGGCTACAGCAAGGTGGTCCGGGCGTTCGCGCTTTATCACGTCGAGCAGCGAGTTCATGAAACCCATAATGGCACTGGTGTCCATCCCTTTGCTGTTTATCCTCGGGTTTTTTATAAAAGCGTAGTAGCCACGGAATATAAGCGCGTAGGCATCGAGCAGGAAAAGTCGTTTTTGCTGAGACATGAGTCGTTTTTTGTTTGGATGTAAAAATACTGAAACCTGCCTAATAAAAAACCCGTCGGGGTATATAAAAAAGTGCAGCGCCACCGGCGTTAACCGGGGCGCTGTATATATAGAGTATAGTTTGCCTGTTGTTTCTTTTACAAAGCTACACTGTATTTCGTGAATAAAAACCTAAGGGGTTGGTAGTGTTTTCTTAAAATTTAACCTGACACGCCTACTGACAAATGCTATCATGGCACATTTTATGATGCTGTAAAACCCGACACATTTTTCAGACACACACATGCGCCAGATTATATTACCACTTTTGCTCTTATTTGTTGTAATAAGCGAAATTTACACCTTTATAGCAGTAAAAGAAGCAGCCCGGAGCCGTTGGTTCCATTGGGTTTACCTCGCTATTTCGCTGCTCATCATAGCTTATATTGTTTACTCGTTTACACAGTTTGACCGCAGTAAAGGACAAACCCGCCAAACCTTGTTTACCATAGGCCTGATGCTTATTACCGTAGTACCAAAACTATTGCTTACCATAGTGATGCTGGGCGAGGATATAATAAGGGTATTTAGCGGTTGTATCCGTGCCTTTGGCGGACAAACCGGGCAGCCGTTCCTTGCCGATCGTCGTCATTTTGTAAGCCTTACTGCACTAGGGCTGGCGGCTGTACCGTTCCTGTCGTTGCTGTATGGCATGACCAAAGGGAAATATAATTTTAAAGTTCGAAAAGAAATTATCCTGTTCCCTGACTTGCCCGATGCATTCGACGGTTTTACGCTTACGCAAATTTCAGACGTGCACAGCGGAAGCTTTGACGACAAGGAGAAAATCTCATATGCCATTGACCTTATCAATGAGCAAAAAACAGATATTGTACTCTTTACAGGCGATATTGTAAACACCCACGCTACGGAAATGCACCCGTGGATAGAAACCTTTAAACGTATACATACGCCTAAATTTGGCAAGTACTCGGTATTAGGCAACCATGATTATGGTGAGTACGTGCCGTGGCCTACCGAAGCCGAAAAGGATGCCAACTTCAATGCTATTAAAGACCTGCACCGACAAATTGATTTTAAGCTATTGCTGAATGAGCATATTAAACTGCAAAAAGACGGACAGGAAATCGCACTTGTAGGTGTAGAAAACTGGGGGCACAATTTTAAAAAAGCCGGCGACCTTAATAAGGCTTCACAAGGGCTGGGTAAAGACGATTTTAAAATACTAATGAGCCATGACCCAAGCCATTGGGATTTAGAGGTGCAGAAAGATTCAAGGCATTACCAGCTTACCCTAAGCGGGCACACACACGGATTTCAGTTTGGCATAGAAATACCGGGGTTCTTAAAATGGAGTCCGGTGCAGTATGTGTATAAGCAGTGGGCAGGACTCTATGAAAACCTGGGAAGGTATATATATGTTAACCGTGGATTTGGGTTTCATGCATATCCGGGACGCGTAGGGATATGGCCGGAAATAACAGTACTGACACTAAAAAAAGGTTAATTCGTAGCATCGTATTGTAAAAATGCTATATTTGTATGAAATTTACCCAAAATACAGGTTTTTTTAGACTATTCTAATACCACCAATTTATGTCGAAATTCGGAGAACTTATCAACTCGCCCGTTCCCGTACTGATTGATTTTTTCACAGAATGGAACGAGCCTTCGGTAGCCATGCACCCTGTAATGAGAGATGTGGCCGCTGCACTGGGCGATAAGGCTAAGGTTATTAAAATTGACGTGGATAAAAACCAGGAACTAGCCGAAGCCCTGCGCATTAAGGGTTTGCCCACACTTATGATTTATAAAGACGGGCAGGTAGTATGGAGGCAAAGCGGAGAGCTTGATGCCAATACCATTATAGGGCTGGTTAAAGAACAGGTTTAATACGGCAGTAACCCTATCCTGTAATTTTCCCTTTTTAAGAAATCAATTACCCGCGGTAATGCATACTGCATATTTTGCTGCGCCTTAAGGCTGTCGTGAAATATAATGATGCTGCCGTTCTCCACATTATCCACCACATTTTTCAGGCAGACCTCCGTCGAAATTGTATGGTCAAAATCGGCGCTTAGCACATCCCACATGATTAGCTTAAATCCTTTGTGCCGCATGGCTGATGCCTGCTTACGGCTCATTTTGCCATAGGGCGGACGAAACAACCGTGTCCCTTCGGGTTTGTATTTAAGGATAGATTGCTGGCATTTATCCGCGTTTGCAAGATAATCTGCATCCTCAGTATTCCATCCGTTAAGGTGGTTAAAGGTATGATTTCCTATAGCATGCCCTTCCGCTACCACCTGCCTGAAAACATCGGGATGTTTCTCTATGTTATCTCCTATGCAAAAAAACGTAGCTTTAATATCGTGTTGCCTTAGTACATCCAGCACCCAGGGGGTAACTTCGGGTATAGGGCCGTCATCAAAGGTAAGGTATACCTTTTTGCGTTTCCGGGCTACGTTCCATATGAAACCGCCAAAAAACTTCTTAATAAACCACCTCGTTTTTACCCAGTATAATTTCATAGGCTTATAAAAAAGATGCAGCCGAAGCTGCATCCTGTATTCTTATTATTTTTTCCTGGTCGTATCTGCTGTTGGGGTTATTTCCGCAGCCTTCAGGGCTTTTGCTAAAGTATCATCTTCATCAAAAGCGCCTTCACCCTCGTTTTCCCTTTTATAACGGCCTACCCCTTGGTTTAGCTTATTAAACTTAGGATACTCCTTGTTATAGTACGCGTCATCGCCGCTTTCCTTAGCCACCCAAAGCAGGCTGCGGTAGCGCTCTATGTCAGTAGCTATATCGTTACGGATGTATGACTGGTCTGTAACACTTACCCCCGCGTAGAACACAAGGCTTTCCTGGTACTTTTTAATCAGTTTATCAAGCAGCTTGTGTGCGCTTGCCTGGTCGCCCAGCTCGTAGTAGCCCGTAATAAACGGCTCAAGCAGTGTATAGTAACCAAAGTCATCCACCGGAAGCTTTGTCATAGCAAGGTCTATAACCTTACGTGCCTTCACCTTGTCACCTTCATCTATAAGTGCCTGCATAAGCCTTGCCATATTGGTACGGTAGCTAATGCTGTTCTTGCGTGTTTCCGGGTCGTGGTATATTTTCGGGTCTTCGCTGTTACCCCAAGTCCAGCCCATAACAATGTCGTACATCTTCTTGGTATCGATTCGTCCCATATCAAGTGGGCTACCGTCTTCAGGGATAGCCGTTTTTACAGGAACCAGCTTATACACCATACCATCAAGCTGAAGGTAATCCTTCATCCACAGGTAATCATCGTCGCCAAAGCTGCCACCGGTAAAGTATATAGGCCTTTTCCAGTTATTGTTGTATACAATATCCAGCATCATAAGGCGATTCTTGTAAAGTGCGTCACCTTTTATATCAAAGTCAATATACGGCACTATACTATCCTGAATCTGGGCAGAAACCGTATTACTCTTAAGCACCGCGTTCTTGTCTACCATAAACCTTACCTTATTTGTAGGGTAGAAGTTTACAGAATGCCCGTTGTTAAGCTTCAGCTTCAGCCTTTCGTCGTCGCTGGCAATAAATTTAATGAACTGCCCAAGATCCCAACGCTTTTCGGTGTTTTTATCAAACAGCATATAATCACGCGTACCCGGTTTATACTGGTCATGCGTAAAGCTTATCGGCATAGGGTCGCTGTCGTACGCCTTACGTTTCATTTGGTCTATGTACCAGTCGGTCATAAACAGGCTGGTATTTACAATACGCACGTCTGTACGGTATCCTTCTATTTCCTGCGCGTACCATAGCGGGAACGTATCGTTATCACCTATGGTAAAGAGTATGGCATTTTTATCGCACGATGACAGGTACGCCTTAGCCATGGCAAGAGCCGTGTGACGGTTAGAGCGGTTGTGGTCGTCCCAGTTTTGGCTTGCCAAAAGAACCGGTGCTGCCAGTAAACATACAGCGGTAACAGCAGGTAAAGCGATTTTAGGCGCTACATAGTTCTTAATCCAGTGGTAAATTGCATATACCCCAAAGCCCAGCCAAATGGAGAATACATAAAACGAACCTACAAGGGCATAATCCCTTTCACGGGGCTCAAACGGCCTTTCGTTAAGGTATATTTTTAGTGCAAGACCTGTAAACAAGAACAGGGTAAGCAGTACATAGAAGCTTTTAGAATCTTTAGTGGCGTGGTAGGCCAGGCCGATACATGCAAGGATAAACGGCAACAGGTAATATACATTACGCGCCCTGTTATTTTCCTGGTCGCTTGGCAGGTTACTCTGGCTGCCTAGGCGTATTTCGTCAAGCGGTGTTATGCCCGAAATCCAGTTACCATCAAGATCATCATAACGGCCCTGTATATCATTCTGCCTTCCGGCGAAGTTCCACATAAGGTAGCGCAGGTACATGTAGCCAAACTGGTATTCGAACATGAACTGCATGTTTTGCATAAAGGTAGGCTTGTCTACCACCAGGAAGCTCCCATAGTTGTTCAGGAACTTATGGTAATCATCATAATCAGCGGCGCCCGAATGGAATTTGTTCCTGAAGTCGGCAACAACCTGCTCCATATTGGCACGGGCTTCGGCTACAGCCTGCCCCATTTCCTCCTCGCTCATTTTATCTACCGGAACCCCCATGCGGTACAGGTCTTCGGCAAAATCATGCTCGGGGTCTATACGGAACGATGCCGGTGCGGTAAAGCTCATATAATTAGCCGCACTCTCCGGGTTCCACATACGCGGCATAAAGCCTTTGTGGTTGTTATCGGTATTTTGTTTGGCATTCTTAAAGTTGTTAACCACTATATACTTACCTGTGGTATAATCCCTCTGGTAGTTCGGCTTTTCATCTTCATACGGATGCTCTTTATCAAGGCCACTGTAGGTATCAGTATACATAGGGCCATAGAAAAGTTTCTGCTCACCATACTGCTCACGGTTATAGTAGGCCAGTACTTCGGCGGCATCGCTTGGTTTGTTTTCATTAATTACAACATCGGCATTGGCACGTATAGGCAGCATCATCCAGGTGCTGAAGCCTACAAAAATGAACAGCACACACAGTAGTATGGTATTGTACAGCGCCAGGCCTTTCTTTTTGGTATAACCAAGACCAAAATAAAATACTGCTACAAGTGCCAGGAAAACAAATATGGTACCCGAGTTAAACGGAAGCCCAAGGCTGTTTACCATAAATATTTCGGTTTTCCCGAAAAGCGCCATGGTGTATGGCAACAGGAATTTAAAGATGAAAAGCAGTATGGCTATAATAACCACATTGGCTATTAAGAAGCTTTTTACCGTTACGTTTTTATAGTTTTTAAAGAAGTAAATAAATCCAATACTCGGGAAGGCAAGGATGGCCATAAAGTGTACACCAAACGACAGACCGATTACTAACGATATGATAAGCAGCCATTTGCTTCCGCGCGGCGTATGCATTTCCTGCTCCCATTTAAGGCCAAGCCAAAGCAGTATGGCTATAAACAGCGACGCCATGGCATATACCTCAGCCTCAGTAGCGTTAAACCAAAAGCTATCGGTAAAGGTATAAGCAAGCGAACCTACCAGTGAGGCACCCAGGATACCCTTGGCATTATCATCGTTAATTTCAGAAACTCTTGCTACTACGGCCTTTAGCACCATAGTAGACGACCAGAACATAAACAGTATGGTAAACGCGCTGGAAAGTACAGATACCATGTTTACCATAAGCGCTATGTGGTCTTTACCGGCGGCGAACATAGACATAAACGCGCCCACCATCTGGAACAGCGGGGCTCCCGGCGGGTGGCCTATTTCCAGTTTTGCAGCGGTGGAGATATACTCACCACAGTCCCAAAAACTAAGCGATGGCTCTACAGTAAGAGTATAGGTAATTAAAGCAATAGCGAAAACTGCCCATCCTAAGATGGTGTCCCATTTCCTGAAATTGAATGTTGTCATGTATGGTGAATTATCCCTGGATATTATTCTAACTGCAAAGAAACTATTTTTTTGGGAATGAAAAACGGATATTACCCTATTTTAATAAAAACAGCATATTAGGGCGGTTATTGCCCAAATTCTAAGTCAACCCCATCAAATTCTCATTTAGCACCGTCACGCTAACATAAGTAATGCTATTTTTGTTAAAGCACCATCCTGCCGGCAGGAATGCAACAGCCTAAATCAAAACCAATGAAGATTCTTTATACAATACTTTTTAGCATGCTCGCCCTGGCGGTATATCCCCAGCAGGGTAGCCTGCTGCAGGCAGCAGAGCGTGGTAAAACCGATACAGACAAAGCCCACGCCTATAATACACTCGCCGACCTTAGCGGCGATACTCCCGAAAAAATGGCCTCCTATGCGCAGTATGCCATAAAACTTTCTCAAGCTGCAAAAAACAAAAGGGAGGAAGCCCGCGGATGGATTAATGCCGGCAACGCAAACATCCTGCAAAGCCACTATACCGATGCCCTGCCTTGTTTTACCAAGGCACAGGAACTGCTTGAACCACTTTTACCCACAACCCCTGCTGATAAAAAAAGCGAAGTACGCGACGAACTGGCAGCAGCCTACGGCAGTATAGGCGTGGTATGCAGCGAGCAGAATGACTACGCCAAGGCACTGGAATATTACTTTAAGGTACTTAAGTGCTACGAAACCGCAAAGAATGAAGCCGTTATGGCTGTTGCCTACAACAACATAGGTATTGTTTACGAGTCGCAGAAGGAATACAAAAAAGCGCTGGACTACCTGGAAAAATCGCTTTGGCTTCAAAAGAAAAACAACAGCACCGATGTTCCGGTTACAATAACTAACATTGGCAAAATTCACCTGGCACTAAATGAAGATAAGCAGGCACTTGATGCTTTAACGGCAGCAGAATCAGGCTTTGCCAAGCACCATGATGTACGGGGCGAAGGTGAGCTATATAATAACTTTGGTAATTACTACAAAAAAACGGGCAACCCTGACCAGGCAGAAGCCCAGTACCGCAAAGCATTGCAACTGTTTGAATCTACCGGCGAGAAGTTTGGAGCATCTGCTTCATTGTATTACCTCGGACAGCTGTTTGCCGGGCAGCATAAGGATAAGGAGGCTATAGGCTTCCTGGAAAAATCATCGGCTATGGCACAGGAAATAGAAGTGCCGGAGCAGGTAAAAGATAGTGAAAAAGCACTGAGCGACCTCTATGAAAAAATGGGTAATACTCCACTGGCGCTGGCCCATTACAAAAAATACAGCGATGCCCGCGAGAGTATTAATACCGAGGAGAACATTAAGGCCATGGTACGCGAGGAAATGAACTACGCCTTTGAGCAAAAACAGGCACTGCAAAAACTAGAAAACGAGAAAAAGCAGCTGGTATATACCGAAGCGGCAAAGCGGCAGCAGCAGATGATGGCCTTTGCGGTACTGTTTGTGCTGCTGGCATGCGGCATCGTATTCCTTATACACAACAGGCTGCAACTTAAAAAACGCCTTACCCTGCAACGTGACCTTGCTGAATATGAGCAAAAGGCACTGCACCTGCAAATGAACCCTCACTTTGTGTTTAACTGCCTGGGTTCCATATCCAGTTTCATTGTACAGAACGGTACTGATTCGGCTATAAAATACCTGGCTAAGTTTTCTAAACTGATGCGGCTTACGCTGGAATATTCTAAAGAATCACTGATACCCATAGACCGCGAAATAGAAAGCCTGCAAAACTACCTGGAACTGGAGCAGCTACGGTTTAACCAGTCGTTTGGTTTTAGCATTACAAAAGACCCGGCCATAGAAGATGATATGGCATTGCCTCCACTACTCCTGCAACCCTTTGTGGAAAATGCCATTATACACGGCATAGTACCAAAGAAAGAGATGGGTAATATCACTGTAGATTTTTCGCTAACTGATGACCGCCTTGTATGCACCATTACCGACGATGGCATAGGCATTAACCGCTCACGGCAGGTAAAAGAAAACTCGGTAACGGTACACAAGTCGCTGGCACTGGAAATAACCCGTAAACGCCTGGAAGTAATACAGGCCGCTACCGGCAAGCCGAGCAGCGTAACCATAGCCGACCGCTCCGAATATGCACCCGGTACCGAAGGCACACGGATTATACTACAGCTCCCTGTTCAATTTATAAAAAATACAACCCCATGATAACCGCCCTACTTATAGATGATGATGGCAACCTGCGCACCGGCATGCGCGCCATGCTGAATATATACGCCCCCGAAATAACCATAGTGGGCGAAGCCGACAGCGTAGCAAACGGCAGCCGTGCCATAGCCATGTACCGCCCTGATGTGGTGTTTCTGGACATACAGCTGGGCGACGGCACCGGGTTTGACATCCTTGAAAACCTCTCGCAACAGCAGGGCAACCTCAACTTTCATGTGGTGTTTATAACCGCCCATGAGGAGTATGCCATAAAAGCCTTTAGGTTTAGCGCGTTGGATTACCTGCTTAAACCCGTAGACCCTGAAGAACTGCAAAAGGTAACCGGCAAAATAAAAAAGGCAATGGGCGCACCCGATAACTTTGCCCATATAGACTTACTACTCGAAAACATCCGACAAAAGGTAGACAAGTATAAGCGCATAGCCCTGAGTACCAGCGACGGCATCCACGTGTTTGATGTTAACGACATCATCCGCCTGGAATCGCAGGACAACTATACCCGGTTTTATATAAAAAACAACAAGCCGGTACTCATAGCCAAAACGCTTAAAGAATATGAGGAGTTGCTCTCCGGGCAGGGTTTTGAGCGCATACATCAGTCGCACCTCATCAATCTGGCTTATCTTAAATCGTACATAAAAAAAGACGGCGGATACGTGGTCATGGCAGACAACAGTATACTACCCATATCGCAGCGCAAAAAAGACCGCCTGCAGGAAGTACTGAAATCACTCTAGTGCAAATTCTAAATCAAAAGGTATAAATTCTAAATAGGCTGTTGAAACCAGACAAGAAGGTTATAATTTTAAAATCAGAAACCAATTTCAGCATTATGAAAGCAAAAATATTCTCATTATTAGCGTTACTCATCAGCGGTGCGGCATTTGCACAGCTAAACGTAGACAATCCTACCGCTTATAGCGTTTGCGATTCCGGCAATGATTATCAAGAAACCATTGACCTGACTACAAAAACGCCTGAAATTCTGGGCAGCCTCAACCCTTTACTGTACGCTGTAAGTTATTTTACAACACAGGCTGACGCAGAGGCCAACCAAAACGCCATTACAAATCCGGCTACGTATCTGAGCACTGGAGCCGCCATATACTTCAGGGCTTACCAAAGATCTAACTTTTCCAACTACGATACAGGATGGTTTGGAGTAGCCCTGCAGAGTATACCGCCTGTTTATACAGTACCCGATATGGTGATGTATGAAGACCCTTACGATGGTGTGGCGGATTTTACGCTTGATCGCCAGAATATTCTTCTTGCAGAGACTTACCTTAGTATGGTTACCATTACGTTCTATGCTACAGAAGAAGATGCCATTACAGGTAACACCGCAGCGCAATTACCCTACCAGTTTACCAACACAAGCAACCCGCAGACTATTTATGCCCGTGTACAGTATACCGGCAACGGCTGCTTTATTGTAAATTCTTTTAATATTAGTGTTCTGCAAGGCACAGAGCCTGTAGTAAACATACCGGATACTGCTTTTTTAAACAAGCTAATACAGCTGAATGCAGACACAAACAACGACGGCCAGATACAGGTAAGCGAGGCTAAATACATACTTTCGTTAAATGTAGATAGCAGCGGCATTACCGACCTTACCGGTATTAATGCCTTTGAGCACCTGCAATGGATAAGCGCTACCAACAACAGCATTCATTCGCTTAACATAGACGGCCTGCAACACCTGAGCTCTTTTGACTTTGACGATAACGGCATGACGTCCTTAACCTTAAACAACCTGCCGGTGTTGTCGCTCCCATCTTTGGCTAACAACAACCTTACCCAGATAGATCTGAGTACCTCATCAATTGATGTAATGGGGATGGAATTATGGTGTCCAGGCAACCCTAACCTTACCCACATTAACCTTAAAAATGGCAGTAACCTCTATGGTTATGTAGGCGTTAATGATACCAATGGTAACAACACCACGGGTCTTCGGTACTTATGTGTAAATGAAGGACAGATAGCCGCCTACCAGTCGCAGCTTGCACAAAACAATATTGCGGGGGTACAAATATCATCGTATTGTAATTTTACCCCCGGGGGTAACTACAACACCATTACCGGCCTGGCACAGTTTGATGTAAACGGAGATGGCTGCGACGAAACAGATTACGCCATAGATTTTGCAAAAGTAACTATATCTGACGGCACTAATGTAGGAATGGCATTTTCTACACAGGGTAATTACACCTTCTATACCGGCGCAGGCAACTTTGTAATAGGTGCATGGTTTGAAAACTATTATTATTACGATACAACACCCCCAGCGCACACCATAAATTTTCCGCAGGAAGACGGCTCTGTAGCCACAGGTAATTTCTGCGTCACTGCTCTTGACGTGCATAACGATGCCGAAGTGGTAATCGCACCCCTTAGGGCTACAAGGCCGGGCTTTGATGCTTCCTATAAAATAGTATATAAAAACAAGGGCAACCAGGTACTTTCGGGTAGTGTAGCGTTAAATTATGACGATACCAGGGTAGATTTTGTATCGGGTACTACAACACCCGATGCCACAGCAACCGGCCAGCTTACATGGAACTTTACAAACCTGCTTCCGTTTGAAAACCGTGAAATAGTGGTTGTGTTTAATACAAATGGCCCTACAGAAACACCAGCCGTAAACATGGGCGATGTATTGCCGTACACCGTAGCAGTTACCACAACGGCAACTGACGATACCCCGGCCGATAACACCTACACGCTTAATGCAGTAGTGGTAAATGCTTATGACCCTAACAACATCCTTTGCCTTGAAGGTGCTACGGCGCCTGTGGTACAGATAGGCGAATACCTGCATTATATAGTAAACTTTGAAAACACGGGTAACTATCCGGCGCAGAACATTGTGGTACGACTACCAATAGACGAGGCCGAGTACGAGTTACTATCTATGGAGCTGCTAAATAGTTCGCATGTGGTACATGCCCGTGTTATAGGCGGTATAGCCGAGTTTATTTTTGAAAACATTAACCTTGGCGTAAACGGACATGGCAATATACTGTTTAAGATAAAATCAAACTCAGGCCTTGTTAGCGGCGACCAGGTAGCCAGTACCGCAGGCATTTATTTTGACTACAACTACCCAATAGCCACCAATGAAGCACCAACAACCTTTACTGAGCTTGGCACCGGTGGTTTAGAGAAGAAAGTAGTTAAGGTATACCCTAACCCTACAACATCTATCGTAAATATTATGGCAAACGAAACCATACAGACCATAGCACTGTACGACATACAGGGAAGGAAACTGGAGGTAACAACCCCGGCAGATACCACCGCTGCCATAGACCTTTCTGCAAGGGCGCAGGGTGTGTACCTGATTAAAATCACCACACAAACTGGTGTAATGATGCAAAAGGTTATCCGAGAATAACCTTCAAAATACAATAATGAATACCCGCCGCAAATAGTTTTTCTGTTTGCGGCTTTTTTTATGTACTTTGGTTGTATAAAACCCTAACCATTATGCATATGCAAAGAAAACTACTCTTCCCTAGCCTGTTGTTTTTTGGCTGCTTTTTGGCTGCTTCAGCGCAAACCACAAGATATGTATCGCCAACCGGACATTTTGATGGTTCGTCCTGGGCCACTGCAAATAGCGACCTACAGGCTATGATAAACCAGTCGCAGCCCGGTGACCAGATATGGGTGGCGGCTGGCACGTACTATCCTAACCGGGAGGCTAACCAGCCGTATGTTTTAAGCCCTACCGACCGTGATAATGCTTTTGTGCTTAAAAGCGGCGTGAAAATTTACGGCGGCTTTGCAGGTACTGAAACGGAACTTTCTCAACGCCCGCAGTCTTTGTTAACGGCCAATATGGCACAAAGCAGTGTCCTTAGCGGTGATTTTAATAATGATGACCAGACCTTTGGTTCGGGTAGCGAGCTGATGTTTACAGGGCGTAACGAAAATGCCTACCATGTGGTATTGACCATTGGCACAGAAGATACACCAATATCTGGCGAAACCCTGCTGGATGGTTTTGTAATTACAGGCGGCAATGCCAATGCATGGGAAAGTCTTGATATCAATGGCTACAACCTCTCAAAACAATGGGGCGGTGGTATCGTAAATGTGTATTCTAACGCTATATACAAAAACATAACCGTAAGAACCAACAGTGCCGACCTGGGTGCGGCGGGCATGTATAATTTCCACTCCAATATTAAGGTGGCCAACAGTGCTTTAATCCTAAATTTAAACTCTTATGAATACGGTGGTGGTGGCTTTTATAACGAACAGAGTGATTTAACAGCCACTAATGTACTCATTGCCGGCAATGCTGCATCTTCGGGTGGTGGGATTGTAAACAACAACAATTCTGAATCAGTACTAACTAATGTTACCATAGCCAACAACCATGTGTATTATTTTGGCGGTGCGATTCACAACAGCCAGGGTTCGGGATCAGCAGTGCGCAACAGTATTCTGTACGGCAACAGTTCGCAGTTTAGACCAACTGAAAACGGTACTATTGCCAACCATGAATCTGAAGCCACATTTGCCTACTCGCTGGTTCAGGGCAGTGGGGGCAGTACCAACTGGAACGAAGCCTATGGAAATGACGAAGGCAACAACCTTGATACTGACCCGCTTTTTACAAATAATTTTGAAGATTTTACCCTACTGAGCGGCAGCCCTGCCATTGCTACAGGAAGTACTACATTTTATGCAACAGGTGTAACGCCTGATTTGTCTGGCATAAGTACCGATATGGTGGGAAGCCCTCGTATTTTCAACGGTATAGACATGGGCGCGTACGAATACATCCCAGATATAGCTGCTACTGCAAGGTTTACAGGTGTTGCAGCTATTGCATATCCTACCCCTACAGCCGGTGCCCTGCATATAAGTGCCGGGGAAATCATAAAAGCCATTGAGCTGTTCGATGTAAATGGCAGGATTTTATTTAAAACCGCTCCTGATAGTGTAAATGCAACCCTGGATCTTTCGTCAAAAGCAAAAGGAGTTTATATCCTACGGATAAATACCGCTGCGGGTATCGCCACCCAAAAAATCATAAAGAACTAACCTTAATAGTTTCCATAAAAAAATCCCATTACGGTTTGTAATGGGATTTTTTTATGAAGTGGTTAAGCTTATATTTCGTCTTTCCTGCCAAGGCGGGAGAACCTTTGATTATAGCTGTTAAAGGTTTTCTTTTCACGTTCGTACAGTGCCGTATCGCCATTGTCCTGCATTACGAGTAGCAGGTAGCGATACCGTTCTATATCGGTAACAATGCTCGATGCCATTGCATTTTGCTGCGAAGCCGGAAGCGAACGGTAGTAGCCCAGGCTGTCCTGATACTTCTGGGTAAGCTGCGCAAGGAGTGCACGGGCTTTGCCTTTATCCCCCGTTTTGTAGTAACCATCGGCAAACGGGGTTACGGTAGAGTAATACCCAAACAGGTCTACCGGCATTTTTTCCATGGCAAGGTCTATGATTTCGCGTGCTTTGTCAAATTTACCCTCGGCAATCAGCGTATCGCTAAGGCGTGCCATATTCGTACGGAACGTAATACCGTTATGGCGGGTTTCCGGGTCGTGGTATATTTTAGGATTACCACTATTACCCCAGTCCCAATGCTTTACCGTATCGTATGATTTCTCAGTATTTACGTAACCCAGTTCAGACGGACGGGCATCTTCAGGGATTTCAGTGCGTACCGGTACCAGCTTAAGTACCAGCCCCTGTGCCTGCAGGTAGGGCTTCATCCAGCCATAATCGGCATCGTCATTACTGCGGCCTGAAAAGCAAATAGGGCGTTCCCAATTATTATTACGGATAATATCGAGCATGGCCATACCGCCTTTGTAAATAGCCCCTGTAGGCAGGTCTACGTCTATGTAGGGCACTATAGAATCATACTTATATTGAGGTACTACTTTGTTTTTCAGCACCGTGTTACGGTCTACATTAAAACGCACCTTATTCGCCGGATAGGCATGCGCTGTTTTACCGCCTTCCAGGGCTACAGTGGCACGCTCATCGTCCAGATGAATAAAATCCATGAATTCGTTAATATCTATACGCTTATCGGTACGTGGATCATAAATAATATAATCACGCGTACCCGCTCTGTACTGTTCATGATTAAAGGATATAGGCAACGCTTCAGACGTGTATGCCTTGCGTTTCATCATGTCTATGTACCAGTCGGCATTCAGCAGCTCGGTACACACCACACGCACATCGGTTCGGTAGCCTTCCACTTCCTGAGCGTACCACAGCGGAAACGTATCGTTGTCGGCAACGGTAAACAGTATGGCGTTTTTATCACAGCTGTCCAGGTAGGCCTTTGCCAATGCAACGGCGGTATAGCGGTCGTCGCGGTTGTGGTCGTCCCAGTTTTGCGTAGCCATAAGTACAGGCCCGGCAAATAAGGCCAAAGCTAATGCAACCGGCGCAAGCATTTTTGCCTTAAGGTAGCGTTGGGTAAATTGCTGCAGGGCAAATGCCCCCAGGGCTATCCAGATGGCAAACACGTAGAACGAACCTACAAGGGCGTAATCGCGCTCGCGCGGCTCAAACGGACGCTCGTTAAGGAAGATTACCAGTGCAATACCTGTAAACAGGAACAGCACCAGAAATATATAGAAGCTTTTCAGGTCTTTACGGGCATGATATATAAGCCCGATAATACCTAATATAAGCGGCAGCATATAATAAATGTTCCTGCCTTTGTTATTAAGCGCATCAGGCGTAATTTGTTCCTGTGGGCCAAGGCGTGCATCATCTATTGCCGGGATACCGCTTAGCCAGTTGCCGTTCAGGTAATCGTAGGTGCCCTGCTCATCATTTTGCCTTCCGGAGAAGTTCCACATAAGGTAACGCAGGTACATATAGCCAAACTGGTAGTCCATCATATATGCCAGGTTTTGGCTCAGAGTAGGTTTGTCTACAATCAGGTAGCGGCCATAGTTTTTAAGGAACTTATCGTATTCGGCACTACCCATTTCGCCTTTGGCATATGCCGCACGGAATTCGGCAATAACACCTTCCAGCTGGGCGCGTGCGCTGCCTATAGCCTGTGCCGCTTCTTCATCTGATAGTTCTTCTATATTAACCCCTGCATGCGCAAGGTCGTTGCTAAAATCGTACTCCGGATTTATACGGAATGATGGCGGTCCCGCAAACTCCATGTAATTAGCAGCCATGTCTGCATTGTTCATGCGTGGCAGAAAGCCCTTATGGGCATTATCCATATTTTGGCGCACGCCTTTATATTGGTTTACAATTTCGTATTTACCGGTTTTGTCGTTGCGCTCATAGTTTGGCTTTTCGTCCACATACGGTTCTTCAGCATCCAGGCCGGCATAGGCTTCGGTATATAATGGCCCGTAGAACGTTTTCTGTTCCGGATACTGCTCACGGTTATAATATGCCAAAAGCTCGGCAGCATTATTAGGGTTATTTTCGTTTATTACGATGTGGGCATTGGCACGGATGGGCAGCATTATCCACGAAGATGCTCCTATGAGTATAAACAGCACACATAAAATAGCGGTATTGGGCAACGCCCAGCCTTTTTGCCTTGTTACCCTCAGGCCGAGCCAAAATGCTCCTGCCAGTATAGCAAAAGCCAGCAGGGTACCCGAGTTAAACGGCAGCCCGAAGTTGTTTACCACAAAAATTTCGGTCTTCCCAAAGAACGCCATGGTATACGGCATAAGGAAAGCGAATACAAAGAACAGCAACGCCACCATGGCAATGTTTGCTATGATGAAGTTTTTTATGGTGATTTTACCGTAGTTTTTAAAATAGTAAATGAGGCTTAGCGACGGTATGGTAAGCAGTGCCAAAAAGTGCACCCCAAACGACAGCCCCACCAGCATGGAAATAAGCAGCAGCCAGCGGTTACCCTGTGGCTTGTGCATATCCCTGCCCCAACGCAGGCCACACCATAACATAAGTGCTATAAGTAACGATGCCAGAGCGTATACCTCTGCTTCGGTAGCACTGAACCAAAAGCTGTCTGAAAACAAAAAAGCCAGCGAACCTATGGCCGAAGCCCCAAGTATCATGAAATTTTTCTTTTCGGATTTTTCGGTTTCGGCAGCGGTTAGGTCGGTAAGCAATAACGTAAGCGACCAAAACATGAACAATATGGTAAAGGCACTTGCCAGCACCGACACCATGTTTACCGCAAAGGCCACCTGTTTTACATTTAGCGCAAAGCCTGCAAAAATGGCACCCAGCATCTGGAACAGGGGTGCCCCCGGGGGATGCCCTGCCTGTAGCTTGGCCGATGTGGAGATGTATTCGCCACAATCCCAAAAGCTCATAGTGGGCTCTGCAGTCTTGAAATACACGCCCAGGGCAAGGGCAAAAAGGCTCCAGCCGGTAATGTTATTCCACTTTTTAAAGGTAAAGTTCGTCATATTCATGGTATTGCTCTGGTAGATAATCCTGTTAAAACGTAAAAGTGCTCCGGATAGTATTACCAGTTACTCAATAAACAGGCTCCCGATTCGATTAATAAAGATGAGAAAATTAAATATTTTTTTTGAGGTTTTAAACTTTGTAATACAGTTTTTTAGGCTTTAAAGAATGATGGTTTATGAGCATCGCACTAAAAAATTTTGCAACAGGATTTGGAAAACTAAAAATATGTAGTACATTTGCACTCGCAATACGCAACCATGATGGTCTATGGTGTAATGGTAACACAGCTGATTTTGGTTCAGTCGTTCTAGGTTCGAGTCCTAGTAGACCAACTGGCAAAGCCTCCCAAACGGGAGGCTTTTTGCTTTTATATACTTTCCTGATTTTTCACCCCTCTGATTTACTTTCCAAAAAACCATTTAACCTATAAGGCACGACCGTATAAACACAACCGTGTGCACATAAGGGTATATAATTCAAGTTGCTAGTTTTGGTTATAAAAGAAACAAAGCAAAGGATGTCTAAATTTGTTTTGCCGACAAATAAAAAATCCGATGCTTTGCAAAGACAAAATTATTTCAATTTTTTGTTTAATTGATGATATTTTAAAAGGAATTGACCATAAAGAAGATATAAGGAGACAGGTCAGTGACAGTGAGATTATATTGACAGCTATTGTTTCATCAACCAGTTTTTACGGTAATCATCTATCTGCCATACAGTTTATGAAGCAATATGGTTTTATCCCTAATATGCTTGATAAAAGTAGGTTCAATAGAAGACTTCATAGCATTGGTAGGTTGCTTTATGAACTTTTTGAAATCGTAAGTGATTATTTTAAAAGCATTTGCTGTGAACTACATTACATTATTGATTCATTTCCTGTGGCAGTATGCAATAATATGAGGATTGCAAATTGTAAGATACTCAAGGATAACAAATGGAGAGGTTACACAGCCAGCATGAGGAATTATTTTTATGGTGTAAAGGTGCAGTTACTTACAACAAAGGATGGTATCCCAATAGCTTTTCACTTTACACCTGGTAAAACAGCCGATGCAAAAGCATTAGGTAAGATGTTAGATAAACTACCCGCCGAATCTTCAATATATGGAGATAGTGCGTACTTAGATTATAAACTGGAAGATAATGCTTTAGACAGAAAAGCTATTTCATTGAAGATCCAAAGGAAATCAAACTCTAAAAGAACAGATACTTTGGAGCAAAAACTTGAAAAATTAAAAATGAGAAAGAGGGTTGAAACAACAATCAGCGATATTAAAAAGCTTTTTCCAAGAACAATACATGCTGTAACTCTGGAAGGCTTCTTAATAAAGCTGACTCTGTTCGTATTTGGACTACAATTAACTAAAGCTATGAACTAGCAACTTGAATTAGTTAAATGAACTAGATTAAAAATCCTCTTCAATCAGGCATTTGTTTATAATTGCGCCCGCTTTATTACCCGATGCCACCGCATGCGCCACCGATCTGAAAAACGACAGGCAGTCGCCAGCGGCATAGATACCGGGAATAGAAGTTTCCATGGCATGGCTTATGAAAATGAAACCCTTCTCGGTCATTTCCATACCCAGTTTAGCCGGGATGTCGCATTGTTGCTTAAACGGGAGCTGTACGTAAATTACTTCAGGTGTTTCCGGTAGGGTATCGGCAAAATGTACTTTTACTATAGCACCGTTATCATGGACTATTTCAGTAATGTCATTTTGTACAATCAAGATATCATGTTGATTAAGCCTGTAGGTTTCTTCAGGGCTTAAGGTGCTTGTACCGTTAGTATAAAGAGTGAGCTTATCAGTCCATTGTCTTATGGTTTTTGCTAATATAAATCCCTGGTCGCCATTGCCTATAACCGCTGTTTTTTTGCCTTTGTTTTCATAACCATGGCAGTAGGGGCAGTGCAGTATACTGATACCCCAGCAATCTGAAAAGCCCGGTATGTTTGGTATCAGGTCGGTTACGCCCGTAGCGAGCAGTACCTTGCGCGAGGTGAATGTACTGCCATCTTCAAGCAAAACCGTAAACCCATTTTCCATGATTTCTATATCGGTAGCCAGCCCGTCCATGCATTGTACAGTAGGGTATACCAATACCTGTTCGCGGCTGCTGCGGCGCAGTTCATCAGGCGAAAAATGGTCACGCGTAAGGAAGTTATGGGAGTAGGCAGCTTTTTTGTTACAGGCATTATCACTGTCTATAACAAGTACTTTACGCAGCGACCGCCCCAGAGCCAGTGCCGCAGAAAGCCCAGCATAGCTTCCGCCAATAATAATCACATCGTATGTAGTGGATAGTGTTTGCATAACTTAAAGTTAGCAAAGCCCTTACGGGCATCCATGCCTTTTAACGAAACCTTACAGGAACTATTCGATTACGTTTTCACGGTGCTTTTCGCGGTAGGCTTCCAGCACTTTTTCTTTATAAATAAATCCGTAATAGCGGTCGTCTTTAAGTATGGGGAGGTAATTTGCATGGCTTTCCTCAAACTTTTCCATGATCATCTCTACCGAATCTTCTACCGATGCTACTATATGTACAGGGCACATAAGTTCATCCATAGTACTGTATTTTACCTTAAACGGGTTAAATACAATGCTGCGTATGGTTTTAAAGTCGATAATACCCAGCAGGCGGTTACGATCATCGGTTACTGCAAAATGGTCGTACTGGGAGTTAGCCAGCAGTTGTACAATATCATCGGGCTTAGCCAGTGGGGATACCGTAGGCATATCAGTAACAATGACTTCCATGACATCTATGCTGCTTAGTACATTTCGGTCTTTGTCTGACGTGAAAACCGAACCCTTTGCAGCCAGGTGCTTTACATCCATAGAGTAGGTCTCAAACTGTTTTGAAACTGCAAAGCTTATGGAAGAAACCAGCATAAGGGGCACCATAAGGTTATAACCTCCGGTAATTTCGGCAATAAGGAATATAGAAGTTAGCGGCGCGTGGAAAAGCCCGCTTAATATACCAGCCATGCCCACCAGGGTAAAGTTGGCTACCGGTAAATGACTGAAGCCTATAAGGTTGAAAAACTTAGCAATGATGAAACCAAGATATGACCCCACGAAAAGCGAAGGCGCAAAGTTACCGCCATTGCCGCCACTTGCCAGCGTAAGCCCTGTGGCTACGGCTTTTATGAGCATGGTGAGCGTTACAAACAGCAGTAAAATCCATTCTTTAGATTTTACGTTTTCCAGCAGGGTGTTGTCCAGCAAAACTTCAGGATTAGGCGCACTGAGTATGCGGATACTTTCATAACCTTCTCCAAAAAGGGTAGGAAACAGGAAGATAAGTATGGCCAGCGGAATGGCTCCGTAAAGTGCCTTACGATAGCCTTTTATTCTGAGCTTGCTGAAATGCCCTTCTACTTTTTGAAAAACCTTGGCATGGTATAGCGACACGAATCCTGCTAATATGCCCAATAATATGTAATACAGTATGTTATGGTAGTCAAACTCCTGCTTTTGGCGAAAAGTAAGCAATACTTCCTCGTCAAGGATAATGGTAGACGTAAGGGCGCCTGTTGCGGCGGCTATCATAATAGGGATAAATGCCGTTATGGAAACATCGGTAAGTACTACTTCTATAGCAAAGAGTACACCGGCTATGGGCGCGTTAAACGCTGCGCCGATACCTGCCGCTACACCACACGCCAACATAAGGATACGGTCCTTGCGGTGCAGCTTGTATTTCCGCGCAAAGTTAGAGCCAAAGGCTGCCCCGGTTATGGTTATGGGCGACTCTAATCCTGCCGACCCCCCCAAACCTACGGTAAGTGAACTGGTTATGATTTGCGAATACATTTGCTTGCGGGGCATAATGCCGCCCTTTTTGGCTACAGCCACAAGTATGCGCGAACTTCCTTTTTCTATCTTATTACCCAGAAGCCGTTTTATAACCAGTACAGTAAGCAGTATGCCTACTATGGGCAGTATACTGTTTATATACGGCAGTTTCAGGTAGCCATTTACGTACGTAGCCAGGCGGAACACATTATGCGCGAAACTCTTTAGGATGATTACCGCAAAAGCGGTAGAAAGCCCTACCAATACAGCCGATATATAAATAAAGTGCCTTTCGGATAAAAGGCTCTTTAGTAGTAGAAAAAAACCTTCCAGGCGTGCCAGGTTGTGCCGTATGGCCAGGCCGACTTTAGAAGAGAAGCGTTGCTGCATTGTGATAAGTGGAATTACAGGATTTTCAATAAAATGCTAAGATACTCCATTTACCAAAAATTATCCTACCAATTTATAGGTTTTTTAAGGCTTCCCTAATGCTAAGTGGTTTCAAAGTAGCCTGTGCCACAAAGGTTTTAACGGCTTCAGGGTTGGTTTTTCCATACTCCCGTAAGGCCCAGCCAATCGCTTTTTGTATGAAGAATTCTTTAGAAGTGTTAAAATGTTCGCAAAGCCCAAATAGGCGTGCAGCATCAGTGTCTTTTTTGTAACCTAACTGGTAGATGATAGCCGAGCGATTTAGCCACATATTATCTGAAGCTGCAAATTTCTCTATCACATTTTCTGTGGTATCAGGAAATTGTTTCAGATAGCCGCCAAGTATGTATTTTGCCAATGGATCTACGCTGTCCCACCATGATTTTGTGCTTAAAAAGTGCTCAATGAGTTCGATGTCATCAAGTACAAAATGCTTGGGCCAGTGTTTAATCAGCATGTCTATGGCGCAGTATTGATATTCGCGTTCGGGGAGGTTATACAGCTGTAAAGCAATTTCCCTGTAATTGGCCTTTACTTCATCCTTATAGAGGATAACAGCTTCTTTTAGTATCGCCTTTCTCGGTTCGCTTTTAATGCCATGAAACGGAAATAAATCCTTCATGTATTTAGCCATAGGAACTGCATTCTCTACCAAAGCATGCTCCAAAAACTTTTGCGTAAGTGAGCTGACAAAATCCATTACAATTCAGTTGTTCTTTGGTTGACATGTGCCTGTATATCCTCAAAAAACGCGGTAAACTCGGCTTCAAATTCCGTATAAAACTGTTGCAATTCATCTATCGCATTCCCCATACCCGAGCGTAGTTTGGTACGATGGTCCATCTGCTTCAGGGTACGGTCTATACCCTCAATAGAGGCATAGCTAACCAGCCAGTTATACTCTGTCATATGCGGTACTGAGCGTTTACTGCGTTCCGGTAAAATTTCGTAGTTATCGTTAAGCAGGGTATAAAAAGCCTGTGCAAATTCATTAAGGGGTATGTTGCTATAGTTAGTCCAGTTTTTCGCCAGGAAATGGTCGTAAAAAATATCCATGATAACCCCCGCATAGTGGTGGTAGCGCGCATGCAGGCGCTTGGTACCCTGCCTGAACAGCGGGTGCGCGTCAGTAAAAGTATCTATAGCACGGTGTATCATAATCCCCTTAACTATTTCAGGATGATAGCCCTGCGGCTGCCCGTGTATACCGTCGGCAATAAAATTGCCTATTTTTATATGGTCGTTAGTACCCGAAAGGTAGATGTGTGCGAGGAAATTCATAATCCTAAGGTACTGTTTTTGTAAGAAACATCAGTGTTTAGAGGATAAACTTAACCTTTGTTTTAGAAGTTCTGTATCATCAACGGGCTTATTCTGTGTTTTTCTTTTTACGCCTTCGTGCCGCGGCACCTATGATTATAGCTGTTGTACTCCCAATTACGGCCGGTACTATTGAGGAGGAGGATTTTTCTTCTTTTGGTTTACTTTCGGTTTCCTGGGCAAAAGCTATGGTTGTGCAAAGGATGGTGAAAAGGATTAGAGTAGGCAGTTTTTTCATTTAAAGGTGATTCTGTAAAATTATAATTTTGAAATCAGTATAGACATAAAATTATTCCCTTAAAAAACCGATTTGCTTTTTACCGTATTCAAATAAAGCATCTAATTCATTAAGAAAATTCTGATATTCATTAACGGTAATGGCTTCACTTTTTTTCAAGAAGTTAAGATTCTTAAATTGAGTTTCATATGACAGATTTTTGTTTATATGGAGATAGGTTTCACGTAAGTATTTTTTCCTTTGAGTATAAAGTTCTTCAATAAAGGAATCAACTTTAGCTGTGCTCGGATGTTTAGAGTTTATAAAGATATAAGTGTAGTTTTGCAATCTTAGTTTCCAGACATTCTCCTTATAGAGAAAATGAAAAATGCACGAGCCGATAAATGAAACAGCAAAATATATCCAAACGTATGGAGAAAACTCTTTATCATTTCTCCAAAAGAATGTAATTAACGTTCCAAAGGCAAAGCCTAAAATGATCAGGCCTATATTGTTAAACAGTAAAGTATGGGGCGTTTTGTCTGTTGAAAGATCTTCAAAAGCCAAATTTGCGCCCATCTCTTTTCCGAAAATAGAGGTATAAGAAGAGACTTTATTCTCTTCAATTATAGTCCTTCGTTTAATGAATAACGTTTTTTGGTTCAGTTCTCTTAACATTTTAAAATTTAGGTCGGTTTAATTATAAAAAACGGAGCAGTTTCCTGCTCCGCATAAATGTATAAAATATTTTTAAGATTCCTCAGCTTCGCTAGGCTTGGTTCAGAATGGAAAACCACCAACCAACAATCGGCAACCTTTTAAAGTTTTTCTTTCAGGTATTCCCCGGTAACCGATTTTTTGTTTTCAGCCACTTCTTCAGGGGTACCAAAGGCAATCAGGTGCCCGCCGTTTTCACCGCCTTCCGGGCCTATGTCTACAATATAATCAGCACACTTAATCAGGTCAAGGTTATGTTCTATCACTATGATAGAATGGCCTTTGTCTAACAGCGCTTCAAAACTAGCCAACAGCTTTTTAATGTCGTGAAAGTGCAGCCCCGTTGTAGGCTCGTCAAACACAAACAAAGCCTTTTCTTTAGTAGCACCTTTAACCAGGAATGAAGCCAACTTAATACGTTGCGCCTCGCCACCAGAAAGGGTAGAGGAGCTTTGTCCCAGCTGTACATAACCAAGTCCCACATCCTGTAACGGCTGTAGTTTAGTCATTATTTTGGTTTGCTTGTGCTCTCCAAAAAATGCCACCGCATCATCTATGGTCATGGTAAGCACATCGTCTATGTTCTTATCCTGAAAAGTGATTTCAAGGATTTCTTTCTTAAAACGTTTACCACCACAGGTTTCGCACACCAGGTGTACATCGGCCATGAACTGCATTTCTATAGTCACTTCGCCATCACCCTTACAGGTTTCGCAGCGTCCACCATCTACGTTAAAGGAGAAATGCTTGCTCTGATAACCGCGTGCCTGGGCAAGCTTCTGTTTAGAGAAGAGGTCGCGTATGTCATCATATGCCTTAATGTAGGTAACCGGGTTAGAGCGCGATGAACGCCCTATAGGGTTTTGGTCTACGTATTCAATGTGTTTTATGTGCTTATAACTGCCTTGTAGTTCGGTAAACTGGCCTGCTTTTTCACCTACGCCTTCCAGCTCTTTTTGTAGGGCAGGGAAAAGGATTTTCTTAACCAGCGTACTCTTGCCACTACCCGAAACACCGGTAATTACCGTAAGGCAATCCAGCGGGAAGGTAACATCTATGTTCTTCAGGTTGTTTTCGCGTGCGCCAATAACATCAATATGGTTCTTGAATTTACGACGCTTTTTTGGCACAGAAATTTCAAGTTCGCCATTCAGGTATTTTGCCGTAAGCGAATCGCTTTTAAGTATTTCGTCAAACGTTCCCTGGGCTACCAATTCACCGCCATAGCTGCCGGCTTCAGGGCCTATGTCTATGATCATGTCGGCCATTTTCATTATGTCTTCGTCGTGCTCCACCACTATAACCGTGTTACCCAGATTTCGCAGTACTTCCAGTACTTTAATAAGGCGTTCGGTATCTTTAGGGTGCAACCCGATAGACGGCTCATCCAATATGTACATACTACCCACAAGGCTACTACCCAATGATGTAGCGAGGTTTATCCTTTGGCTTTCCCCACCCGAAAGCGTATTGGAACGGCGGTTCAGGGTAAGGTAATCCAGCCCCACTTCCTGTAAGAAGCGTAGGCGGTTGTTTATTTCAAGTAAAAGCCTTTTGGCTACCTGTGTATCATATTCATTTAGCTCTAAGGCTGCGAAGAACTCAATCAGGTTCTTAATCGGCTGGTCTACAAGGTCGGTAATGGTACTGCCACCTACCTTTACGTAGTTGGCCTCAGGGCGCAGGCGTTTGCCTTTACAGTCCGGGCATTTGGTTTTACCACGGTAACGGCTCAGCATTACACGGTTTTGTATCTTGTAGTTGTTGGCTTCCAGGTCGGCAAAAAAGTCGTTAAGCCCGGTAAAGTAACTGTTACCTTTCCAAATCAGCTGGCGGTCTTTCTCACTCAACTGGAAATACGGCTTGTGCACAGGGAAGTCAAACTTATGACTGTTGTTTACCAACTGGTCGCGGTACCAGCCCATACTTTCGCCCCTCCACGGGAAAATGGCATTTTCATATACTGAGAGTGCCGTATTTGGTACAACCAAGTCTTCATCTATGCCAATGATACTGCCGTAACCCTCACAAGAGGGGCACGCGCCATACGGGTTATTAAAACTGAACAGGTGTACGTTTGGTTCTACAAACGATACGCCGTCCAATTCAAAATTATTACTGAAAGGAAGTCGGTTGCCTGTACTTACATCCTGTAAATACGCTTCACCCTTACCTTCGTAAAATGCCGTTTGAATGGCATCGGCAAGGCGGTTGTAAAACTCCTCTTCATGCTTTACCACAATACGGTCTACGACCAGTAACACCTCTTTATTAGCAAAGTCAACCCCGGCAAGTTCGTCCAGGCGAAGGGTTTCTCCATCGACCAAAATACGTGCAAAACCCTGTTGCAGCAATATGCCCAGTTTTTCCTCTATAGTACGGCCTTTCTCGGTGTGTACCGGTGCAAGGAGTAGCCAACGGGTATTTTCTTCAAAGGTTTTTACTTCGTTAACCACATCGGTTACGGTGTGTTTTTTTACCTCACGTCCTGATACGGGCGAGTAGGTGCGCCCCACGCGGGCAAACAGCAGTTTCAGGTAGTCGTATATTTCGGTACTGGTACCCACCGTACTGCGGGCATTGGTGGTATTTACTTTCTGCTCTATGGCAATGGCGGGTGCAATACCTTTAATGTATTCCACTTTCGGCTTGTCGAGACGGCCAAGGAACTGACGCGCATACGACGAAAGGCTTTCCACATAACGGCGCTGGCCTTCGGCATACAGCGTATCAAACGCCAGGGTTGACTTACCCGAACCCGACAGCCCGGTAATCACTACAAGCTTATTACGCGGAATGGCTACATCTACGTTCTTAAGGTTGTGCAGTGCTGCACCTTTTATAAGGATATTTTTCTTTGGTTCTAACTTGGAAAAATCTGTCTTTATCATAGGAGAAAAGTAATGTGCAAAGATACGGCTTTTGCGGGAGATTTTTGTTAAGATAAATGGAACACGGATCATGCTGATTTTCGTTGGCAGGTTATCGTTTTTACCAGAGGATTTTTATATTTGATAAAGTATAACCAATCAATAAAGCATATGAATAAGAAGCTTAGAAGCTTATTTTTTATACTATCCTGTTTATTAATAGTGGGTTGCAGTAGAAAAGCAGAAACCCTGACTATAACAGTTGTTAATCCGTACATGAAATATGTTGAGACATCAGAAACAAATGGGATTATATCATCCTACAAAGACGAAGCAACAAGGAGTAAAGCTACTAATGTTGTTACGTTTTCAATTAGCAATCCAACAGATAAAAAATATTTGCTGGTTATCAATACCGATTCACCTGAGCCTGTTTACTCCAATGATTTCAATCATATAAGACCATCTATAGCTTATCGGATTCTTAATAATAAAAATGAGATGAAGCGCTATATTCCCGGAATTGCAGATAATTTTTCAACGGATAGTTGCTTAGATTGCAGTTTAGATTTTCTTACCGGGCAAATGGAAGAGTATAAAAAGCTTGGTATAACCAAAAGTTATTCACCTGAGGTTTATGATTATCTTCATAACGCCGTAACTATTTATCCGGGAGAAAAAAGAACATTCAAATCAATAGTGAAATTGCCCATTGTTTTAGAACCAACAAAAATGGGGGGAGGAATAATAAGATATAAAAATTTAGAAAATACAGATACATTTGAATTAGTATATGGTTGTAAGTCTGCTCATTTAAAAGCAAAGCTTCCTAAATATATTTTGGATGAGTTAGAATATAATAAGATAGAAATTTTTGATGGGGAAATCCTTTCAAATAAAGTAAAGCTAAGAAAGGTTGAATAAGATGTTTCTCATAAACACACAAATAATCCTTGAGCGCATGCCCGGTAAAGGCGGGTGGACGTTTGCGCGTATACTTGGCATAGAGAAAGATAAGGACGGTACTCCGTTTGGGATGGTGCGGGTAAAGGGCAGCATAGACGGTTACGAGCTGGACAGTTGCAGCCTTATGCCGATGGGTAATGGTGGCTTGTTCCTTCCGGTTAAAGCCGAAATCCGTAAGAAGATTAAAAAGGAGGAAGGCGATACCGTACACATTATATTATTTAGAGATGATGAGCCTTATAAAGCCCCTGCCGAGTTACAACTAAGGCTGGAAGAAGAAGGAGTATACAAACAATTTCTGAAACATAAACCATGGGAGCAGCGTATGTGTGCCAAATGGATTTTCTCGGCTAAACGTGCTGAGACAGTTAATGAACGCATTATTAAAACAATTTTCCGCCTGCGCAGGAATGAGAAAATTGTGTAAGAAAAATATTTGTAATGCGGTATCAATACAGCGTTTTCGGTTTATTTTAGCGCAACACTAATGGCTATTAACAAAAATTATTGCGCCAGAATTGTTAAAATTGCACAACTTAATTGTTTTTTAAGATTTAATTATATTATATTTGGCATATCATTAATTCACAATTTACAACGCCTATAGTCGAAAACTACTTTTTAGAAAAACCCGAAAGGTTTCAATACCAAGAATTTAAAAGAACGCTAAAAAGTATCGCTATGGCTAATGTTGTAATCCCTGACGCAGCTCTGGTTAAAAATTATATAGGTGGAGACGAAAACGCTCTGTCTGTACTAATAAAAAGGCACCAGTCGAAAATCTACGGTTTTATCTACTCTAAAGTTTCTGATAGGGATATATCTGACGATATTTTCCAGGATACCTTTATTAAGGTGATAAAAACGCTAAAAAGTAATTCCTACAACGAGGAAGGTAAATTTTTGCCATGGGTAATGCGTATAGCACATAACCTTATTGTAGACCATTTCCGTCGTAACAAAAAGATGCCTATGCAGCGCGATACAGATGAGTATTCTGTATTCAATTTCATGGCAGATACCGGTATGAATGTGGAAAACCAGATTATAAGCGACCAGGTAGAAAACGACCTGCAACGCATTATAGATGAGCTTCCGGCTGACCAGAAAGAAGTACTGGTCATGCGTATGTACCAGGATCTTAGCTTTAAGGAAATAGCCGATCTTACAGGTGTTAGCATTAACACTGCCCTGGGGCGTATGCGCTATGCGCTTATGAACCTGCGTAAGGTAATTGAGAAAAATAAAATTATTTTAACCAATTAGGCAATATAGGGTATAGCTTTGCGTTATTGTATTGTAGAAAAAACAAATAACAACATAGCATGGCAAAACTCTACTCTAAAATTAAACCGGCATCTGAAGAAGGTATGTTGCCAAAAAAAGAAACCATAGATTTCCTTTTGAACTATTCTAAGGCACTTACGTATGTTAAGACCGAGAACGGTACTTTCGAAAATATTGCTAATTAATTTTCCTTAAACCTCCCGTTAATTTATTTACGGGAGGTTTTTTTATGGTACTCGTCTAGTACAGATTTTCGTCCTATAGTGGCGGTAATAATATCATTGTCCAGTTTCCAGCCGCGTGCCGGGCTGTATTGCCTTCCGTACCATATTATTTGCAGGTGCAGGTCGTTCCAGCGGTCTTCCGGGAACAGTTTCTTCGCGTCTTTTTCTGTCTGTACCACATTTTTACCATCGCTAAGTCCCCAGCGGTACATAAGCCTGTGTATGTGTGTATCTACCGGGAATGCCGGTACCCCAAATGCCTGGCTCATAACGACACTAGCCGTTTTGTGGCCCACACCGGGTAATGCTTCCAGTTCCTCAAAACTCTGTGGCACTTCGCCATTGTGTTTTTCAAGCAAAATTTCACTCAAGCCATGAATTGCCTTTGCCTTTGCTGGCGATAATCCTACCGGTTTTATAATCTCCCTGATCTCATCAATATCCAGTTTTACCATCATTTTCGGGTTGTCCGCCCGCTCAAAAAGCAGGGGCGTAATCAGGTTTACACGCACATCGGTACTCTGGGCACTCATCAGTACAGCTATGAGTAGGGTATACGGATCTTTATGGTCCAGCGGAATGGGTATGGTAGGGTAAAGTTCATCGAGGGTCTTTATTACAAAAACGGCTTTCTGGGCTTTGGTCATAATTATTTATTATATCGGGCATTGCAAATATAGGCTAAACAAGCGTTAATTGTAGTGTATGGGTTTTGGTATTACGGTGTGTTGGGTCTACCTTTGTAAGAATAAACGTAACTGCATTCAACTCATGACAACATTACAAAAAGGAGATAAGACACCTGAATTTTCGGGTGTTGACCAAAATGGCAATACACATACACTGGCCGGCTATAAAGGAAAAAAGCTGGTGGTGTTCTTTTATCCTAAAGCCGATACCCCAGGCTGTACTGCCGAAGCCTGCGACCTGCGCGATAACTACCACCGATTTGAAGCTCAGGGATATGCTTTGCTTGGCGTAAGTGCCGACCCTGTTAAGAAACAGGCTAAGTTCGCCGATAAGTACAACCTGCCGTTTCCGCTTATAGCTGATGAAAACCATGAAGTGATAAATGCCTTTGGGGTTTGGGGGCCTAAGAAATTTATGGGCCGCCTGTTTGACGGTATACACCGCACCACATTTGTTATAGATGAAAACGGGATTATCAGTGAGGTTATAGATACCGTAAAGACCAAGGCGCACACCGATCAGATACTTAAGGACTGATACCCTGTATCCCGGCGATTTCATGCAAAAAACCTCGTTAATTTGCTATATATTTTAGGGGGCAATTAAATGTTATTGCCTAAATTTGCCATACGAAATTTCAACCGTATAAAACTATAATCAATATGAGTTCATTTGACGTTGTCGTTATAGGTTCAGGCCCGGGCGGATATGTTGCTGCCATCCGCGCCGCACAACTTGGCTTTGCTACTGCAATCATAGAAAAATATCCTACCCTTGGCGGTACCTGCCTTAACGTAGGCTGTATACCAAGCAAGGCATTGCTTGATTCATCGCACCATTACCATGATGCTACGACGCATTTTGCGGAGCATGGTATAGATATTGCCGGCGAAATCAAGGTAAACTTTGAGCAAATGATTGCCCGTAAAAAAGGCGTTGTAGACCAAAATGTAAGCGGTATTAAATACCTTATGGACAAAAACAAGATTACTGTTTTTGAAGGTGTGGGCTCATTTGAAGATGCTACCCATATTAAAGTAACTAAAAACGACGGTGCAGAAGAAGTTATTGAAGCTAAGAATACCATTATTGCTACGGGTTCTAAGCCGTCTTCACTACCGTTTATAAAAATAGATAAAGAAAAAATCATAACGTCTACCGAAGCCCTAAAGCTTACCGAAGTACCTAAACACCTTATTGTAATTGGTGGTGGTGTTATAGGCCTTGAGCTTGGCCAGGTATACCTCCGCCTTGGTGCACAAGTATCGGTAGTTGAATATCTTGACCGTATTATACCGGGTATGGACGGTGCGCTTAGTAAAGAGCTTACCAAAGTACTGAAGAAACAAGGCATGAAATTCTACACATCGCACAAGGTGAAGTCAGTAGAGCGTGCAGGCGAAGGTGTACAGGTTCAGGCAGAGAATGCTAAAGGTGAAACCATTACCCTTGATGGCGATTATGCATTGGTATCTGTAGGGCGTCGTCCGTACACAGATGGCCTAAATGCTGAAAAAGCCGGAGTAAAAGTAACCGAGCGCGGACAGATAGAGGTTAATGACCATCTGCAAACCAGCGTACCAAACATCTATGCTATAGGCGATGTGGTTAAAGGCGCTATGCTTGCCCACAAAGCGGAAGAAGAAGGTGTTTTTGTAGCCGAAACCATTGCCGGACAAAAACCGCATATTGATTATAACCTTATTCCGGGTGTAGTATATACATGGCCCGAGGTTGCCGCAGTAGGTAAAACCGAAGAGCAGCTTAAAGAAGCCGGTGTGGCGTACAAAGTAGGTAGTTTCCCATTCAAAGCATTAGGCCGTAGCCGTGCAAGTATGGATACTGACGGTTTTGCAAAAATCCTTGCCGATGCTACTACAGACGAAGTACTGGGTGTACACATAATAGGTGCCCGTGCTGCCGACCTTATTGCCGAAGGTGTTACCGCTATGGAGTTCAGGGCTTCTGCCGAAGATATTTCGCGTATGAGCCATGCTCACCCTACATACTCTGAGGCGATTAAAGAAGCTGCCCTTGCCGCTACTGATAACAGGGCACTGCACGTTTAATCAGGTTTTATACAAAATCACGATAATAAAAAATCCTGCCATACGGCAGGATTTTTTTATGGAATATATTTTTGTTACTCGCGTATTATCATTACCCTGCCTTTAAAGCCGGTACATAATCCCCATTCTTCCTTCATAAGCATTTTACCTTCCTTGTCGTAGATAATAAAAAGGGCGGTGTTAGGGCCGCTTGTTCCCTGGTTCATTGCTTCAAATTCTATGTTGTTAAAGCCGGGTTCCAGTCGTATGTGTAGTGGTTTATAAGTGTTATACAAGGTAAATTCGGGTATGGCAACCTGCCCATTTACCAGTACGCGTACCCTGTCCCCATCTTCTGCGCCAAAATCGGCTGCCATTATATCTACAAACTCTGACTTGGTTTTTAGTTCGCCAAAATCCTGGTTGCCCTTAAACTGTGCCGCTGATTCGCCGCGTGGTTTTATCGTAGTACGTTCTGCAAATTCCTTGGTGCGGTTTACAAAGGTTTCCTGCTGCGTCATACTAAATTCCTTTTTTTCGGCGCCAAGCGTAAAAGCAGGGTAGTAGTTATTTTTTTTTTCAGGTTTGAGATTGGCAAAAGGGCTGTCCGGGCTTACTGTAGTGGTAGACGGTTTTACTGTAGTATTATTTTTAGGAGACTTAGGTATGGCAATGCCTCCTTTTGCGCCCGTATCTGTTTGGGCGTAGGCAGAAAGGCAAAAAATAAAAAGTATATATACAAACAAATTCTTCATAAAAGCCATACATTTCGTCGGTTTACAACAAAGTAACAAAAATTTTGCCAAATACTGTTTCTACCTGTATATGTTAACGTTTTGTTGGCGCATTCATTGTTGTAAATAGGAAATAGTTTATTTTTGAAACAAATATTTCCCTTTAAAATCAAATAACCATCTTGAAAAAAATATATTTTCTTTTAAGTATTACCGTTTGTGCCATGCTGTTAACTTCGTGCAAACTCAGCCGTTTTGTATACTACAATTTCGCCAATATAACAGACCATAAGATATTTCCATACCGTACTGCAAAGCGTGATTCGGTAACATTTACCTTCCCGGAAGCTGAAAAACAGAAAGTACCCAAATCGGTTACCCTTGGCAATAAGGAAATTAATTTTGAAGACTACCTGAAAAGCACTAAAACAGTAGCCTTTCTGGTAATAAAGAACGATTCGCTGGTTTGTGAAAAATACTATAACGGTTATAAGCAGGAATCCGTTGTGGCATCATTTTCTATGGCAAAGTCCATTACCTCCATACTCATAGGCTGTGCGCTCGACGATGGTTTTATCCGTTCGGTTGAAGAACCGGTAACAACCTATATACCTGAACTTTCAGGTAAGGGTATGGACAACCTTACCATTAAAAACCTACTGCAAATGACCAGCGGCGTAAAGTTCAATGAAAGTTATGTAAACCCCTTTGGCGACGCGGCGACATATTATTACGGTCGTAACCTGCGTAAGGCTGTATTTAACAGGGAGCCTGACCATAAACCGGGTACGCACTTTAGCTACAGTAGTGGCGATACCCAAATGCTGGGCCTGGTACTGGAGCGTGCGTTAAAAGGCAAAAAGATTACCGAATATCTTGAAGAAAAACTCTGGAAACCACTGGGTATGGAATATGATGCAACATGGAGTCTTGACCGTAAAAAAGACGGCCTTGAAAAAACATTTTGCTGCGTTAATGCCCGTGCCCGTGACTTTGCAAAAATAGGAAGGCTGTTCCTTAACAAAGGCAACTGGAATGGCAAACAGATTGTAAGTAAAGAATGGGTGGAACTCTCTACAACGCCTGAAACACTACATGGTGGTGTGCCATATTATAAATACCAGTGGTGGCTGGAGCCGGAAGGTAATTACACCGCTACGGGCATATTGGGCCAATATATATATGTGTCACCAAAAAACAATGTGATTATTGTACGACTTGGCGAAAAAACGGGCAATGCCAACTGGGAACAATTGTTATATTCCCTATCGGCAACGTATTAGTTATTTGTTCCTGCCGGTACGGCTTTTTTCAGCATCCCAGTCTTCATCAGGGCGTATTTTATCACGGTCGTCCGGACGGGTTATTTTACCGTCTTTGTCATAACGGGCATTGTTGTTCATGTTATCGTTGGCCAGGGTTTTGCGTTCATCCTTGTTCATAAACCTCGTATTTAATCGTGTGGTACTATTGTCAGGTTAAAATACAAATAAATAATCATTTGGTAAATCATACCTACAGCATTTTTTTTGATTGCTTTGGTTAGACTTATATAAATTGAGGCATATGCTTGGGAAAATACGCCTATTTATCAACTATGACCCTGTAAAATCACCTACTGGCACCCTCATATTGGTTATTTTTAAATTTTCAAATTGCTCAATTAAAAACTATCTTTGCCGCTACAACAACACTAACTGCAAAACATGAGTTCTGATAACAGCAAACGTTACAGCCAGCGTGGTGTATCGGCCTCTAAGGAGGATGTGCACAACGCCATTAAAAATATAGACAAAGGCCTGTTTCCTGAGGCTTTCTGCAAAATTGTACCCGACTACCTTACCGGAGATGAAGACTACTGCCTGATTATGCATGCCGATGGCGCAGGTACAAAATCGTCATTAGCCTATATGTACTGGAAAGAAACCGGAGATGTTTCGGTATGGAAAGGTATAGCCCAGGACGCGCTTATTATGAATATAGACGACCTGCTGTGTGTGGGTGCCGTAGATAATATTATGTTATCTTCCACTATAGGGCGTAACAAAAACCTAATTCCGGGTGAGGTAATTTCGGCTATCATTAACGGCACTGAAGATCTTATTGAGGAATTAAAAAGCTTTGGGGTAACCATACATTCTACCGGCGGGGAAACTGCCGATGTGGGCGACCTGGTACGCACCATTATTGTAGACAGTACTGTTACAGCCCGCATAAAACGCAGCGATGTTATAGACAATGCAAACATACAGGCAGGTGATGTTATTGTGGGCCTTGCTTCGTACGGGCAGGCTACCTATGAAAAAGAATATAACGGCGGCATGGGCAGTAACGGCCTTACTTCGGCACGCCACGACGTGTTCCATAAGTACCTTGCCGAAAAATATCCTGAAAGTTTTGATGCCGCTGTACCAAATGAACTGGTATATTCGGGTACTACAAAACTGACTGATGCGGTAGCCGAGAGCCCTATAGATGCCGGTAAACTGGTACTTTCACCTACGCGTACCTATGCGCCTGTGATTAAAAAAATCCTTGAAAAATATACCCCTGAAGATATACACGGTATGGTGCATTGCAGTGGCGGTGCCCAGACTAAAGTACTGCATTTTGTAGACAATGTACATGTAATTAAAGATAACCTGTTCCCGGTTCCACCATTGTTTAAGCTGATACAGGAGCAAAGCGGTACCGACTGGAAAGAGATGTACCAGGTATTTAACAGCGGTCACCGTATGGAACTTTATGTACCTCAGGCAATAGCCGAGGATATTATAGCCATAAGCAAATCCTTTAATATTGACGCGCAGATAGTAGGTAGGATAGAACCCTCTGAAGCTAAAAAACTTACTATAAAAAGCGAGTACGGTACTTTTGAGTATTAAAAATACTTAGCCACGAATTACACTAATTTTCACGAACTCAATTAGTGAAAATTAGTGTAATTCGTGGCTAAATGCTTTCCAGTAACGATAAAATTTTCTGTATAGAGAATTTTGCTCCGCAAACAAACTCGTCGGCAGCTCCGTAGTAAACGGTAAGTTCATCGCCGTTTACAATATGCCCGTTAGTAAACACTACCTGTCCAAAGAAACCTGTAAGTTCGTATTCTTCCGCAGGTACCATAATGGGGAGGGTAGTCCGTGAAATTACCTTATACGGATCGTTTATATCCATGAGGAAAGCGCCCAGGCAATATTGATGTTGCTCATTAGCGCCATGGTAAATTTCCAGCCAGCCTTTTTCGGTAAGTATTGGAGCTGCCCCGGCACCCACGCGGGCACTATCCCAAAGGTCTTTTCTGGTTTTAATAATGCACCTGTGGTTACCCCAATGAATGCCATCGGGCGACTCGGCAATCCAGATGTAATTACCGCCAAGCTGTACGCTGCTGGGGCGGTGCAGGGCGTAAAATTTGCCATTTATTTTTTCTTCGAAAATAGCGCAGTCCTTATTATGTGGAGGGAATATCATCCCAAAGCTCTCAAAACGCTGCCAGTCTTTGGTGGTTCTTAACCCGACACCTACACCACTTGCCGATACTGCTGTGTAGGTAAGATAATACGTATCTTCAATTTTAGATACACGGCAATCTTCTATACCAAAACTCTCGGAAGTGCCGCTCCCGGTAAGTATGGTTTTTATGTTTTCAGGTTCGTAAAAGTGTATACCGTCCTCACTGCATACCAGTCGTAAATGTGATAAGGTGGTGAGGTAATCCTGGTCCTTATAGCTCATAACCCTTGGATCAGATGCATCCAGGTACATATCATTCTCCGTTACATCCAGTACATTTATGTTTCCCCATTCATCCAATACAGGAAATGAAATCATGCCAATTTTCGGGGCAACATTTTCTGCCACCCGAATGAGCAGCCATATTTTTCCTTCAAAAGTAAACACGCCGGGATTTAGCAGGCATATAACATTCAGTCCGTAATTGCTGGGCTTAATGTTGTTTGGAATCAGGATGGGGTTTTCGGGAAAACGACGCGCAATATCTTTCATGGCTTTGAGTTTGCATAAAATTACCCATAAAATATCCTGATTGTAATTGGTTTAAATTATTCTTAACAAAAAAAGCAGCTCGTAAAAAGAGCTGCTTCGTATTTTGGTTTGCAGTAGATTACTTAAGCGAACCCACCATATCTTCCGGTTTAACCCAAGCGTCAAAATCCTCCGGGGTTACATAACCAAGACGAACGGCTTCGTCTTTAAGCGTAGTACCGTTCTTGTGAGCAGTTTGAGCAATCTCGGCTGCTTTGTAGTACCCGATTTTTGTGTTAAGCGCCGTAACAAGCATTAGAGAGTTGTCTACAAGTTCTTTAATGCGGGTGTAGTTTGGTTCAATGCCTTGTGCGCAGTGCTCGTCAAAAGAAACACAAGCATCGCCAAGAAGGCGAGCTGACTGTAGGAAGTTGGCAGCCATAAGCGGTTTAAATACGTTAAGCTCGTAGTGGCCTTGCGTACCGCCAATGGTAATGGCAACATCATTACCCATAACCTGGGCACACACCATAGTGAGCGCCTCACACTGCGTAGGGTTTACTTTCCCCGGCATAATAGATGAACCCGGCTCATTCTCAGGGATAAGTATTTCACCAATACCCGAACGCGGACCTGAAGCCAGCATACGGATGTCGTTAGCAATCTTGTTAAGAGAAACGGCCAGTTGTTTTAGTGCGCCATGCGTTTCTACAATGGCATCGTGGCTTGCAAGGGCTTCAAATTTATTAGGAGCCGTTACAAACGGGTGGCCTGTAAATTTGGCAATGTACTCGGCTACTTTTACATCATAACCTTCAGGGGTGTTAAGGCCCGTACCTACGGCAGTACCGCCAAGGGCAAGTTCACCAAGGTGTTCCAGTGTATTTTTAACGGCTTTAATACCGTAGTTAAGCTGGGCTACGTAACCGCTAAGTTCCTGTCCAAGGGTTAGGGGAGTAGCATCCATAAGGTGCGTACGGCCTATCTTAACCACGTTCATATACTCAGCAGATTTCGCTTTAAGCGTGTCACGCAGTTTCTCCACGCCAGGCAGGGTAACTTCAACTACAGCTTTGTAAGCGGCAATGTGCATACCGGTAGGGTAGGTGTCGTTACTGGATTGCGACTTATTTACGTCGTCATTAGCTTTCAGTACCGGTTCGCCTTCGCCTATTTTACCTCCGGCAAGTACCTGAGCCCTGTTAGCCACTACTTCGTTCACGTTCATGTTGCTCTGTGTACCTGAGCCGGTTTGCCATATTACCAGCGGAAACTCGCTGTCCAGCTTGCCTTCAAGTATTTCGTCGCACACCTGGCCTATGGCGTCACGCTTTTCAGCGCTAAGAACACCAAGGTCGTGGTTAGCGTAAGCAGCCGCTTTTTTAAGGTAGGCAAAACCTTCTACGATTTCCTTTGGCATTGAGCCTGAGGGGCCTATCTTAAAGTTGTTACGCGAACGTTCGGTTTGTGCACCCCAGTATTTATCGGCCGGTACCTGCACTTCACCCATAGTGTCTTTTTCAATCCTGTATTCCATTTTAAAAAAATGTTTTATGGTTTGTATAATAAAATTTAGGTTAATGGCTCTTTTAACTGCCTGACGCTGTGCGTAGGGTAAAAAGCCAGCCAAAATTACGGAATAAAGATTCTTTAAGAAAATGATTTCGTGATTAATTTTTGGTGAAGTTTTCTCAGTGTTTTAGTTGTTTTAACAAAACATTTGACTTATATTTGGTGCATAATTCAAAATTTCCGGAAAACATGTTTGAATTTCAAGAGTACTTAGGTTTTCTTCTTTTTCTTACCATTGCTACCATAGGCTTTTGGCTTATGATGTTCCTTGTTAGCTTCGTATTCTATTGGGTAGGAGGCGCAACTGTGGAGCTGGTAAAAGAGAAGCAGGCCCAGAAAAAGCTTGAGCAATAATTAGTATTGTTTCAAATATCAGAGGCTGCCATTGGCAGCCTCTTTTTGTTTATTATATTCATGATATTTAGAACGGATATCCTATCCCTATATTCAGCACCAGGTTATCTTTCCTCCAGCCCCGGCTGCCAAAATCTATCTGGTCTATTACCCAGGGACTGCCTTCGGTAACGGCAGGCCTGCGTAATGGGAATGCCACATCGGCACGTACCACCAGGAAAGAGAGGTCTAGGCGTAAACCTACACCCGTACCCACGGCAAGCTGGTTCAGGAATTTTCCGCTAAATTCAGCCCCCGGCCGTAGTGGGTCTTTGTTCCAAAGCCAAATATTACCGGCATCTACAAACACCGCCCCGTGGAATATACGGTACAGTTGTGCGCGGTATTCGGTATTCATTTCTAGTTTAATGTCGCCACTCTGGTCAGGCAGGAAGCTGCTACTATTTTGGTTGGGGTCTATGAACGCGCCAGGACCAATGGAGCGTGCCCTGAACGCCCTGATGCTGTTAACGCCGCCTATAAAAAACTGCCTGATATAGGGCAACGATGTAGAGTTACCATACGGATAGCCTATGCCTGCTATGATGCGGCTGGCAAGCTGAGAATTTTCGCCCAGTTTAAGGTAGTGCCTAAAATCCTGCTCTGTCTTTGCAAACTGGCTGAATGGGACATTAAGTATTGTAACCGGGTCGCTGCTTTTTGCGCCTGTGGCAAGTCCGGTAAGCGTTCCTGCAAGCTCTAGGGTTCCTTTATAATAAAAGGTATTGTATCTCCTTTTCTGGTTTGTGTTGGTAAACGTATACGAATACGTGGGGCCAAAAATCAACTGTTTTTCTATAACTTTTTGTAATGCGGCCTTCTCACTGTCTGAAGCGGCGTCAATTCGGTTGTAGTATTCCTGTAATACGTTTGCAGGGCTTACGTAGTTAATATCGGTTACGTAAAGCTGGTGTTCGGTACGTATGTTGGTCTTCCACAAGTAGCCAAATTGTCCCCTAAAATTATTAAGGGCATATAATTTTATCCTCTTTTGAAATTCATAACTTAACGACGCTTTTGTCTTTGGTACATACGCGCTGCTGTCTTTTACTTTAAACGGCGTAATAAACCTTGGCCATACCAGGCTGGTTTCGCCGCCAACGCGGTATACGTTATACCCCTTGTTTTGTCCGCCAACTTGTAATTCCATCCCTCCAAAAGTAGATATGGTAAGTACTTCTGCCGCTTTAAAGGTATTGCGGTTACTCCAGTTTACACTGATTTCTGCGCCGTTATAGTTGGCAGAGTTTGTCTTGGCGGTAGTGACCTGGTTAATGGATTTCTTTTGCTGCGGTGTCATGTAATAGTACACATCGAGCGCGTTTTTAATAGAATCCGACGGCTTGAATTCGTTCTTTACAAACTTAAATGTGCCCAGGTTTATAAGCCTGTTAAGCGATAGGTTATGATCGCGCCTGCTATAAATATCGCCTTTATGGAAAAACAGTGTACGGTCGTAAATGATAGGGCGGAACGTGCGTGCCGAATCTATAATGGTAAAGTCCTTATATTTCTCTACACCTTTCGGGCTGGACTTAATGCTGTCCTGATTGTTTGTAAGCGAATAGTTAGGGTAAACAATTATTTTGTCAATCTTGTAAATCTGTTTTGCTTTTTCGGCAGTGCCTTCCTTAACCACAACCTTAAGGTCTACCTGGTAGTTCCCTACGGTGCTGTCTACCCTTATTAATAAATCATCGGGACTAAAGTAGTAATACCCCTTGTTTTTAAGGCGCTGGTCTATGCGGTCGCGTTCGTCTTTTATGATGCCCAAATCGTAGGGTTCGCCCGTGCGAAGCAATGTACGTCTTTTGGTCCGTGCTATGTCTTTTTCAAGTTGACTGCTCAGGCTGTCTTTCGGGAAGGTAACATTCCTGATGGTAAATCGCCTGTTTGGGGTAACGCTATACAATGCCTGCGCTCTTCTGTTCTTAGAAATGGAATCTGCCGAGGTACGGGTCTTAAAATAGCCTTTGTTTTCGGCATAGTTCTGTAAGATGTCGGCATTGTAGTCTAAATCTACCTGACTGAAAAGTACCGGTGGTTCGCCTAACTTGGTTCGCATCCAGTGCCTGAAGCCTTTTTCACTTTTCGGCTCTCCGGCCAAATTATAAAAGTACAGCTTAAAACGCAAGCCAAAGAAGTTACTGTTTGGTTTTGGCCTCAGCAAATCTTCCAGTTCCTTTTTTATAACCTTGCGTTGTTTTTTAGTCATCAGGGTGTCCTTAATAGTTACCTTGCCGCCGGTATACAGCATATCGCCCTCAGGCAGGTGCTTTGTATTGCTGCAACCCGCCACAAAAAGGGCTATAATGGCCAAAAAATATATCAGTTTATTTATCTTCATCATTGGTGCTGTTTGGTGGCAGGTCTTTTTTTGCTGCTTTCTCTGCTGCTTCTTTCTGTTTGGCTTCTTCTTTTTCGCGTGATTTTTCCTCTTTTTCCCTTGCTTTACGCTCGCGTTCACGCTGCCTCATTTCTATCTCTTCAGGCGTGCTGTGAAACAGTTCCCGGAACTTGTTATAACTCATCGTTATTACAAACGATACGCCTGTTTCTACCACCTGTCCCTGAAGCGCAACCTGGTATTCATTTTTACGGAACGCACGTACCATATAACGTCCGTCTTGCGTAAGGCGGTAATCAACCGATACGTCTCCTGCTATGTTTGTAGTCTGCTGGTTGGCCTGTTGGGGGCCTTCAAGCCCGAAGCTGCTGCCTACGGTTACCTTAAGCCTGTCGTCAAACAAGGTTTTGCTTACACCCACATTCAGGTCGGTACGGTTAGCCTGCTGCCCTGTTGTATAATCTTCGGTAGACTCAAGGTCGAAGTTCAGTTCAAAGCCTTTAATGAGGTCAGACGCAAGATTATTTAACTGTTGCGAAAGAATCTTGCTCACACTCTGGCGGGCTAGGGCTTCCGCGCTGGTGCCCCCGGCTTCACTGGCAAATGGGTTTTCGCCTACAAAACGGTTCAGTAGTAACAATGCCAAGACCTGCTTGTTCAGTTCCGAAGGCTGCTGGCGTATTTCTTCCAGCTTGGTATTGGTAAGGTCAATTACCGTAGAAGATACGTTGTAATTACCTTCCGGTATTTGTATGTCAAACGAAAGTTCAGGTTTTAGTAACTCACCGTTTATTTTCAGTAACGTATTTACCGGAATTTTTTGTTTATAGGTGTTCATGTTCATTGCACCACTTCCCGAAATCTGATTGTATACCAGGTCTATCGGCGATGTTTCGGTCTGGTATACTGCGGTAAGGCTAAGGTTAGCCGCGGTAGGTTCACCGGTCCAAAGGATGTAGCTGCCTTTTTGTATGTCAAATTTACGTTTGATAAAGTTGAAACTCATCTGGTACGCACCTTCATAAAACTCATAACGGCCTGTAAGTGTGGTTTTACCCGATGGGTCTATGCCGCCTGTAAGTTGCGCTTCTCCTTTTAGCTCCAGGTAATCACCATTGCCTTTATCTACAATAATGTTCATGGTAGCTTCCTTGTCTATACCTATGTTAAGCGATACGTCCATCCCTTCAAAAGCGGACTGGTTTACAGTTTGCTCTATTTTAAGGCGTTGGATGGCTTCCGCATTATCTTCATCAACAAATTCTACAATGCCTTCACGGTCGGCAATGCGTGGATCCTGTTGGGGAAGTACCACAGTAAAGTTGGTGTCTTTATTAATGTCAAGGCTACCGTTTACCACAGGTGCTTCCAATGTACCTTTTATGTTCAGGTTGGCATCCAGGTAGAGGTCTCCATAGTAAAAGTCGTTGTCTTTCGCTTTGCTGTTAATCGCCCTAAAATTCTCGGCGGTAATGTTCATGTTAAAGCCAAACTTCCTGTAATCAGTGGTGGCAACGCTACCGTTGACAGTAAGCAGGTTATTCTTTTCGTCTTCTATTTTAAAGTTATCCATTACAATACCTGCGTCGGTAAAACGGATGTTGTTATTAATGCCTTTGTACAATGCGTTAAGCTGCGTAACCCGGAAGCTTACTTCATTAAACTTAAGGTCGCCAATGATATTTGGATCCGTAGTAGTTCCGGTAATGTCAAACTTACCCGATAGATAACCCTCACTGTCTTTCAGCGCGCCAAAGGTAAGGGCCTGTATGCTGGCCATGTTTATTTTGTCAATGTCCAGGTTCAGGTTAAAGCTGGAATTGGTAGTAACGTAATCCCCTTTCAGGTTTACCTGGTTGCCATTTCCGGTAATGGCTACATCGGCATTAAACGTATTGGCAACTTTATTGTCTACATTAATTTTTATGTTACCCACAGTATCTTTTGCCACGGCAAAATCAGTAATATCCAGTTGCGACTCAAAAACCGGGGTAGTGGTAAGGTTGCTCACTTTTGCCGTACCGTTAATCGTGCCTTTAAATTTCGATTCTTCCTTTTGTACCGCATTGGTAAGGGTTTCTATACTAAAGTTATTCAACGCTACATTCAGCGGAGCATTGGCGGTATCTGATTCGCTTTGCAGTTTTAACGACCCCCCGTCGTTGCTTAGCTCAAAGTTATTTGCATAGATACTGCCACTGCCCAAACGTATAAGGTTATCTTGTGCTATCTGCCAATTGTCATAGTTCAGCATCAGCCCGTCAGGGTTTAGTGAAATGTTAGTGTTTTCGCCCTCTTGTTTCAATAGGCCTGCCAACATATACTGTACTTTTTTACTCTGGTCGTCTATTTCTAACTTATAGTTTATGGTATTGTCCTTAATATCGCCTGTCAGGGAAGTTTGCCCCAGCTTAAAGCTTTCGTTTTCAAGTGCGTTTACACGTAAGGTATATACCATAGCGGTATCCTGCGTGGCTATATTTGCAACTACGCCGTTAATAGTGTTTTTGCCATATACAACCCTCGGAATGTTAGCATTAACTACAAGGCTGTCGTTGGTGCTGTTATAGGCTCCATTAATGTCTATCGGCTCAAAACGGGTAAGCTGTGGTACCAGTTTGCTTATTACCGGGTCGTTGTCTACCTTAAGGGTAAAGGTTATTTGCTGCGGATTTTCAGGCTTATCAAGGGTTTGTGCCTTACCGGTATTGTAGTATTTGCTTACGGTACGCTGTATGGCTGCCGGTAGTTGGGTAATCTTATATTTACCCACAGCTTTCGCATTCAGGAATTGCGAGGCTATCCTGATATCGGTAGTATCTGCTGTTGTTATGGCAGCCACTTTAACCGAATCTAGCGCAAATTGCTCCTTTTCATTGGCAAAAATAAAATGGTGCAGTGCTATGCGTCCGTTAAGATTATCGGGGTTGGCATCGTCTATATCGGCATCTACATTACCACGAAGTTTAAGCGGTCCGGCATGAAGGTGTAGTTTTTCAAGGTCGGCTATGTCTACATTCAGGCGTATTTTGCCGTGCGGATATTTACCTTTAAATCCTCCCGAAGCATCCAGGTCAAAATCCAGGTTAGGGTCGTCCATGCCCGCAGTGGCTTTAAACGTGCCTTTGTTTATGTTACCGTCTACAATCAGGTTGCGGTAGGTGTAGCCATTATATTCTGCTTTTTCCAGTACTGCTTTTAGGGTTGCATTGGCCTTTTGCGGGTCAAGGCCTGTGCCTTTAACCTTGGCTTTCAGGGTAATTTTCCCTATTGAATCATTCTTTATCAATTTGCCTACATTAAAGTTACGCAGGTCTAAAAGGGCATCGTATTTTTCGGCTCCTTTACGCGACTGGTCAAATATTCCCTTAACCGCCACATTACCATAACTGCTGTTCAGGTTTATGTTAGCGTTAATGTTGTTAAGTGTACCTTTAAACGAACCTTTAACGGCAATACGTTCCGGGATGCTTATATTGGCAGGGATGGTACCCGCGGGTACAAAACCATAAATGTCCTTAGCGGTAGAGCGAAGCTCTTTTATATTCAGGTCAAAGTACGCTTTCTTAGCATCGGGCAGTCCTTTAATGCGGCCACTGGCGTTTACAACGGTATTGCCTATGCCGTGAAGTTGGAGGTTTGCGATCTGTAAATCGCCCACCGTACCTTTAACCGTAGTAGATATAAAAAGCGTGCCGTTCGGGTTGGCCTTAAACGGATTGGTATTGGCAAGTTGTGGTGCAAACAACAATACATCTTTAAAACTTATGCGGCTATTATTAAGGGTTGCATCAATCTTAAGTTTATCAATGTCTTTTTGTAATGCGGTAAGGGAAGGGTAGGCTACAGCAATGCGGTCTTTTAACAGGGTATTAGGGGTTTCAAGATACAGGTTGTTTAGCGTTGCGCCTTTATCGGTATAAGCAAATTTTGTATGCAGTTCCTTAATGTTTAATCCGCTTTTATCAGTAACCGTAACGTGCTCTATATCTCCCGAAATGTTGTTTTGGGTATATGAAAAATCCTTCGCTTTAAGGTTTAGGTTGGTTATGTTAAGGTGTTTGTAATCAATGCCTTTTGCAACAGGTTTACTGCCCAGGTCATCAAATTTGAAATTAACATTTTTAATGTCGGTTTCAGCCAACTTAAACGTCCATGACGCCTGTTGTACAGCCATGCTTTTTTCAGGAAGTTTATCACTCGCTTGTTGCTCTGCTTTACCAAAAGCAAGTCCGCCTTTCAGGTTGTCTATCTCTAATTTTTTCAGATTAATTACCTGGGTTTTCAGGTTTACTTCATTTACTTCGGCGAAAAGCTTTTTCAGTTTAAGTCCGGTATCCAGTCTGCTGCCTTCATTATCGTAACCCACATCAATATTGGCAAGGTCTAGTGTGCCAAGTTTCAGTGTAAGGTTAGGTTTTTTACTGGCTTCTTCTGCGGCTTTTTGCGTGGTGGTAGCTATTTCGTCTACCATGCTTTGCTTAAACCGTACTTTTACTCCGCTCAGTTTTACATCGGTGATGTTAAAAGCCAGCTTGTCAAGGTCAAATTCCTTGAATTTAGTATCGAAATGACTTATGCTTGCTGTAAGGTAGTTTCCGGTAATATCATCGTCATACCGTACTTTTATCCTGTCCAGGTTAACTTTGTTTACAGAAAACTTCATCGGCGCCGAAGTGGTATCTTTCGGTTTACCGCTGTCAAAGGCTTTTATAATGTAATCGAAGTTAAAAACGCCCTGTTTGTTACGTTTTACCGTACCTGTTATTCCTGTCAGTGCCACGCTGTTTATCTCCACTTCGTTGCTCATCAGCTTAAACAGGCTGATGTCTACGGCTAGTTTTTCGCCCGCAAGAAGTGTATCACCCTGCTGCGATTTAACGTATACATCTTCCAGTATTACTTTTTTTGGCAAGCCAATTTCTATACGGCCTATTTTTACTTCGGTGCCTATCTTTTTTTCCAGGTAGGTAACCGCTTTATCCTTTACAATATTCTGTACGTAGGGTACCTGTAGCAACAATACAATAAGAAGGAAAAGCGCAATAACAGAACCCGCCGTCCAAAGCAGTATTTTTATGGCTTTGCGGATATACTTTTTTGTTTTAGAAGGCTTAGTAGTTTCTTTATTCATCACTGCCTAAAATACACAATCCGCTTATGTGAGGGTTATAATTATTTGCTAAAAAACTTACAAAAATCACTTCATTAATTTCTTGGGTTTTCTGCCTGTTTTACTGTGTTTTCCGGTGATAACTTAAGATTGACTTAAAGCTTGTTTTGACATTATTTTAACGTAACAGATTTGCTGTTATTTTGTATAGTGTATTTTGCGCTGCATTATACCGCTACAGTATTGTTGATTATTAAGAAATCTGTACTATTTTTACCTATATGCCAAAAGAGATTTTAATAGTAGAAGACCAGGAAGGTATTTCAAATTTCCTTAAGCAGGGGCTTGAGGAAGAAGGGTATGTTATTAGTGTAGCCTCAAGCGGCGATAAAGGGCTTTTATTAGCCCAGCAAAAGCATTTTGACCTGATGCTGCTCGACTGGATGCTGCCAAAGCTTTCGGGTCTGGAAATATGCAAGTCGGTACGCAAGGCCGGAGATCTTACGCCTATTATTTTCCTAACGGCAAAAGATACCGTGCAGGATACCGTTGAAGGCCTTAAAAGCGGGGCTAATGACTATATTAAAAAGCCCTTTAGTTTTGAGGAGCTGCTGGAACGTATTAAGGTACAGTTTCGCAGTTTGGCCGAAGAACGCCCTGTGTATAACCTTGGGCCTATTACCCTGAAAACCGAAACCCACCAGGTGTTTAACGGTGATGAGGAAGTACTGCTTACACAAAAGGAATTTGCCCTGCTGGAATACCTTATGAAAAACAAGGGCGCTGTGTGCAACCGTACCGATATAATTAAGGACGTATGGAACATTCATTTTGATTACGATACTGGTGTTATAGACGTGTTTATAAACGGTATACGAAAAAAACTGGGCTTTGCCCGTGAAGACAATTACATAAAAACCATTCGTGGTATTGGCTACCTGGCCAACGATGAATAACCCTCCAGCATGAGAAAACCATCTATAAAAGACCGTATCGCCTATTATAACCTGGCGGGTGCTGCTACACTGGTACTCGTAGTGTTTATCTTGGTATACCGTATTGTATGGGTAGGGGTGGTGTATGAGGTAAACCGCGACCTGAAATATGAGATAGACAGGCATACTACTTTTGTATCAAACCAAAGCCATTTTGAGAAAATAGCCGAAGATAAGGAATGGAAGGAAGCCGACCATAACAGGGTAGATGTTAACCCTGTGTTTGTAGAGATTTTCGATACCGTGGGTACTACCATACGGAAGTCTAATAACCTGAAAAAGTACCACCTGGCACTGCACCATAAAAAGGATACTACCCATTATATAGATGCTAAGGTAGGTTCGCTGGATATACGCCAGATGCAGGCGCCGCTTATCAACAATGGCGAGCTCGAAGGCTACGTGGTCATAGCCATGTCCATATCGCAGCACTATAGTGTGTTGCAAAGCCTGCGTACGGTGCTTATTGTAGCGTATCCGTTAGTATTACTGGCATTGTTTTTCCTTACCCGTTTTATAGCAGGGAAAAGCTTAAGGCCTGTTTTTAGTATGATTAAGGCCACCAAAGCCATATCTGACAGTAACCTCAACGCCCGTATAAGCCTGCCTGCAAAACAGGACGAACTGCATACGCTTGCCACTGCCATTAACGAATTCCTGGGGCGTATAGAACGTGCTGTGGAGCGCGAAAAACAGTTTACATCACATGCGTCTCATGAACTTCGTACACCCCTTGCGGTTATAAAGGGTACCCTTGAGGTTTTGGTACGTAAGCCCCGTGAAGCTGCCGAATATGAGGAAAAAATACGTTACTGTATTAACGAGGTTAACCGCCTTACAACTATTGCCGACCAGCTGCTTATCCTTACGCGTTTTGAAAGTAGTAAAGAAGTTGTTAAGCTAAAACAAATAGCACTCGATGAACTGGTACTGGAAACCCTGGAACGTAATTCGGCAGAAATAGCCAGAAAAAACATACAGGTAGATTTTAAGTTTGACAGCCATTTTACTGTAATTTCTGATGTGTTTATGACAGGAGTTATTATAGATAATATTTTGGGCAATGCCATAAAATATTCTCAGGAGGATGGTGTGGTATATATATTGTTATCATCTGATGATGCATACGTTTCCTGTATGGTTACCGATAAAGGTATAGGCATTGCCGAAGCCGATATGAAAAATATCTTTGAGCAGTTTTTCCGTTCGGAAGCTGAGGAGCATACCGAAATTAAAGGCACAGGCCTTGGGCTTGCCATAGTAAAACGCTACTGCGATATCCTCAATATTTCGCTTAAAATAGACAGCGAAAAAGGTAGTGGTACAACTGTGTTGTTGCAGTTCCCAGTGCGCTAAACATCAAATTCTGCTACTTCAGTTACTGCGCCCGGTTGCAGTGTACCTAAATGAATATTGCCTACACGCACGCGTACCAGCCGTAACGTAGGAAACCCCACTGCCGATGTCATTTTACGCACCTGCCTGAATTTGCCTTCAGTTACCGTAATACTCACCCAGCTGGTAGGGCCGTGGCGTTCGTCGCGTATTTTTTTACTGCGTACAGGTAAATCAGGTACTTTATCTACCCGGAATGCTCTACAGGGTAAGGTGGTATACTTAGTACCTTTAAAGCCTATTTCCACGCCGTTTTGTAACTGTTGTATGGCTTCGTCAGTTATCAGTCCGTCTACCTGGGCATAGTACTCCTTTTCTACTTTCTTACTGCGTACAATTTCGCTCATCATGCCGTCTGTGGTAAGCAGGAGCAGGCCTTCGCTGTCTTCATCCAGGCGTCCTATGGCCATAGTGCCTTCTGCAAAAGCATATAATTCGTCCAGCAGCTTTTTATTGCGCTTAAGGTTATAGGTAAACTGGCTCAGGTAACCCCAGGGCTTGTATATAAGGTAATGATGATGCATTAGATAATTCTGCTTAAGATGAAAGAGTACACTTTATTTTTTGGCAAAGATACATTTTAATTGCCCTAAGAAAATGTAGTAAACCGATACAAAAAAAGCGCCCGGAACTCGTTCCCGGGCACTACAAAAAAATATATTACTGATTTAACCTATTGTGTGCTTGGCCATAAAATTTCTGCATTCGCAGGAACACTTATTGTGGTTCCCTGCATGGTTAATGGTACTATAGCTGTTTTGCGAGGATCTACCTGTGCGTTAGAAAAATGCGTGTGGAATACATATTGCATGGTTCCAGCAGCATCATAAAAAAGGTCGCCGTGGCCTGTACCCGGATAGCCTAATACCGTCTTAGATATAAAAGGGGCGTTATTTTCTTTATTCCATGGGCCTACAGGGCTGCCTGATGTAGCATAACCCACTGCATAATCCTGGTTCCTGAAATCATTAGCCGAATACAGCATGTAATACAGGTTATCTTTTTTAAATACAGTAGGGCCTTCGGTAACCGGCCAACTTACGTTTTGGGTGTTTTCCCAGGCTTTTGTGGCATGTATGCATTCTGTAAGTGTTCCTGCCTTAATGGCGCTAAGGTCATTTTCCATTTCGGCAACAAAAATACGGTTGCCTTCTGTAAGCCTTACGTGGTACAGGTATACTTTACCATTGTCAAAAAACACATAAGGGTCTATTTGCTTACCGGTAGAGGGTAGGGGGGCACCGGAATTTGTAAATGGTCCCAGAGGGCTGGTACTCTCTGCAAAGGCTATCTGCTCATTAGCGGTATAGGCCATGTAAAACTTGTTATTATACTGAAATACCTGTGGTGCCCAGAAGCCTGTAGTACCATAACCGTCGCCTTTTTTAAACGCGTATCCGTCTTTTGCCCCGGCCGGGCCTGTCCAGTCTTTCAGGTTGGTAGATGTATATACAAGAAAACCTTCGCCGGTAATATTGGGGTTGTTCTTTGTTCCGTATAGGTAATATGTGCCGTTATGGGCAAAAATTGTAGGGTCGGCCATCATAGTATTTAGCTTTGCTGTACTTACCGGTTTTGTGTTGCCTCCGTCTGAACTGCACATTATAAATAATGGGCACACTAACAGAAGTGTAATAAACGTTGCAAATGATTTCATTTTCCTGGTTTTGATTTCGTGTTACTATTTCGTTTTCGCAAAGTAGCTTATTTTTACTGGAACACCAGTGTATAATCCATACCAGAATATGTTCAAATTGTGCCAGAATAAATACATTGTACTTTTAAGTTGCTATTCTGAACCATAATGAAGAAGATTTGCATTATTTGTGTGCCATTTATGCTTTTTTGACGGATTAGTATAAATAAAAAAAACGGACAGTATCAATGACTGATAACTGCCCGTTGCCTTTAAGCTAGCTTATATATAATTCAAGTTGCTAGTTTTGGTTATAAAAGAAACAAAGCAAAGGATGTCTAAATTTGTTTTGCCGACAAATAAAAAATCCGATGCTTTGCAA
>JBKHWE010000012.1:0-160216 GCA_046566705.1 Bacteroidia bacterium
TCAATTAAACAAAAAATTGAAATAATTTTGTCTTTGCAAAGCATCGGATTTTTTATTTGTCGGCAAAACAAATTTAGACATCCTTTGCTTTGTTTCTTTTATAACCAAAACTAGCAACTTGAATTAAATAGTACTCTATGAAAAAACTTTTGTTATTGATGCTTGTTTTGGCTTTTGGGTGTAGTTCCGCAGGGAAGAAACTTAGGCTTGGAACATATCGAATGAAATACCATGCTTACGGAATGTTCGGCACTACTATAGAACTTAAAGCAGACAGTACTTTTGTGAAAAACTTCCGGGGAGATATGATGAACGATAATTCTTATGGAAAATGGTTAATTGTGAAAGACACCTTAGTGCTTTCGTTTGATACAATAAATTATCCTATTAGTAGATACAGAGAACAAGAAAAGTACTATATTAAAGGTAAGAGACTTGTTTGGCCTAATATGCTTGTTGCTGAGTTTAAAAGGAGAGGAATTTGGGATACTCTATCTCCAAAATATAAAAGCATGGTTGAAAAATATAAAGATAAAACGATGATAGATTTTAAAGGCACAATGCGTAAAAATTACTATAAACTAATAGAATAATTTGTATGCATTGTGCTTTTAAGGTCTAGTCAGGCACTGATCATTGAATACTGACCACTGCCTACTGTTTCTCTTCAAACGCGTGCAGTGCGAAACTCGCCAGCCAGTGCTCGCCTTCATAGTTACCGTCTACGATAGGCGGAAGTGAGTAGGTAAGGTGCTTGTCGGCAAGGGCTTTCAAGTGCCCAAATTGTTTCGGGTATTGCTTTGCAAGGCGGTAAAAGTTCCAGGCACGGCTAAAGTTAAGTCCGTCCAGATGTACCAGGAAACCATCGGTGCGGTCGCCCACTTTGCCGGGCTCCCAAGTGTACTTTTTATCAAACAGCTTCGGGGCAAAATCCTTGAGCCATTTCAGGAATTCTTTTTTAGGGAGTATGCGTTGCATTATACCCATTTCCTCCATACAGGGCGAAAGAAAATCAGTACCGCTCGGTTCCCAGTTAAACGGGCAGTCGGCATCGTCCTTAAACATTCGTAAGGCGTGGTTCCTTATGCTGTTTTGCAGCAATGTATTATTGGCATGCACGGCATAATCCCACGCAAACGACAGCCCGAAAGCCGTATTGGTATGCGTGCCCACGCGCAACGGATATACCAGCTTTGGTAAAAACTCAACATAACTATTGGCTATAAGCGTGGTGAGCGGTTGTATGTTTTGTGCCAGTTGCTTGGCAAAAGGCTCATTATAAGTATCCAGTTCCTGTTGCAGTTTTAGCAGCCATGCCCAGCCGTAAGTGCGTTCAAATGCGCGTTCGTGTTTTTTGGTCAGGTAGGCAATCTCCTGGGCTATGTTTTCCTTGCTTAGATTAACAGTGAGTTTGTTGATGATCTCCTGTCTGTTTTCAAGGTTTGGGAAATGCTTTACCAGATACACCAGGCTCCAATGCCCATGTACTGACGAATGCCAGTCGAAACAACCATAAAATGCAGGGTGCAATTGCTTAGGGGAACCCAGTTCAGTAGCGTCGGCAAGGAGTTGACTCAGCTTGTTAGGGTACTCCTGTTGCAGGCATTTTAGCGGAAGATGGGCAAGGCCGTTGGCGCGTTCGGGTGTGAGCTGTTGCGCGAAAGAAACTGAAACCGAAAAAAGCAGGGCAGGGAAAAGGTATTTCATTATGCTGTGTTTATTCCAAAAATAAGGTTTTTAGGCTGAATATAGATAGGGTTAATGTGTTGGATTGAATTTTGTACCTTTACGGTATGACAACATTTATAGGTCTAAACGATTTGTATAAACAACTGCCAGGTACTAATCCGGATGATGTAGGCAATGGCGGTGCGCACTTTAATATTATTAAAGTGGAAGATCTGGTAATAAATGGTAAAACAAAACATACCAGCTACAGCCGTCGCAGTTTTTTTAAGGTGAGCCTGGTAGAAGGTGATTGCATAGTGCATTATGCCGGCCGCAGCATTGCCGTAAACGGTTTTGGGCTGGTGTTTACAAATCCTACCGTGCCATATAAGTGGGAAATTGTCAGTAAAAAGCAACAGGGGTATGTATGCGTGTTTACCGAATCGTTTTTCGGGAAAGATACCCGACTGAAAGAGTACCTAGTGTTCAGTTCGCCTGATAAAGCGGTGGTGTTGCCCGATGCCGAAACCTTTGCATATTTCAGGGAGAATTTCAGGAAAATGGAGGCCGAATTGCAAAGCAACTATACCTATAAATACGATTACCTTCGGAACCTGCTTATGGAACTTATCCATGAAGCGCAAAAACTACAACCCGAAACAGGTGTTGTGGTGCCATCTTCTAACGCATCTGAACGTATTGCGGTTTTGTTTACCGATGTGCTGGAAAGACAGTTTACCATTGAAGACAGTAATGATGTCGTGGAACTAAAAACGCCTTCGGATTTTGCCAATAGGCTGAATATTCACGTGAACCATCTTAATAAATCGCTTAAGGAAGCCACGGGGCAAACGACATCCCAACTCATAAAAACCCGTGTTTTGCAGGAAGCGAAACAGTTGCTTAAAACCACTACCTGGACCATAGCCGAAATAGCCCGAAGCTTGGGCTTTGAGGAACCAAATCATTTTTCATCGTTCTTTAAAAATGAAACTACACTTACGCCTGGTGCTTTCCGTAAAAAATAATTGATTGATTTTTGTATGTTTTGGTTTCGGTAAAGTAGGGAATGCCTGTGTCTGTTATACGAACTTTGTACATGTAAAAATTACAATTATGTGGACAAAAGAAAACATCCCAAACCAAGAGGGAAGGGTGGTTATAGTTACCGGTGCCAATGTGGGCTTAGGGTATGAAACGGCTTTGGCATTATATGAAAAAGGGGCACATATAGTGCTTGCCTGTCGTGATATTGAAAAGGCAAATGAAGCTGCTGAAAAGATAAGAGGTATAGATGGCACAGGTTCGGTTGAGGTATTGCAACTTGACTTGTCTGACCTTGATAAGGTAAAACAGGCTGCCGAAACTTTCAAGGCAAAATACAACAGGCTCGACCTGCTTATTAATAATGCAGGAGTAATGGTGCCGCCCGCTTCTACAACCGCACAGGGTTTTGAATTGCAATTTGGTACAAATGTGCTGGGGCATTATGCATTTACTGGCTATTTGTATCCGCTGCTTCAGGCCACGGAAAATTCAAGGGTTGTTACGGTGAGTAGTCTCGTGTATCGCCTCGGTGCTATAGATTACACTAACCTTAAACTCGAAAAAGACTACGACCCTAACCGTGAATATGCTCAGAGTAAGCTTGCTAACCTGTTTTTTACACTTGAAATGCAACGGCTTATTGATGCGAAAGGCGACGCGGTGATATCTACGGCTTCGCATCCGGGAGTAACACATACCAACCTTGCGCGTAACATTTCTCAGGAAGATTTTGATACTATTAAAGAAGTTTATGGCGAACTAATGGAGCCATGGCAGGGTGCCTTACCGTCTTTATATGCGGCTGTTGCCGATGTTTCGGGTGGTGATTTTATAGGTCCTGACCAAGATGGAGGACTACGTGGTTACCCTGAAAAAGTCGGAATTTTACCGCTTGCGCTAGATGCCGAAGAGGCAAAAAGGCTATGGGAATATGCAGAGGAAGTTGCCGGAGTAAAATTTTTCTAAATAAGCGTACCTTTGGAAAAAGATTAATTGAACCAAAGCATGCGAAAAATAAAACTGATTTGGGATTTCCGTGGGCCTGCCGCTGCACGTACCGCTGAGCATCACGTAATACACCTAAAGGAATTTATAGCCATAGAAAAGCTACCGCTGAATATAACAGGGCATGAAATAATAAACGATATGTATGCCACAGCATGGATGGTAGTAACCGACGAATATATGATACCTGTTCGGGATGCGCTAAAACCACATAGGGGAGAGGTGTTTAGTGAACAGTAAGCAGTGTTCAGTGTTCAGTGTTCAGTGTTCAGTGTTCAGTGTTCAGTGTTCAGTGTTCAGTGTTCAGTGTTCAGTGTTCAGTGTTCAGTGTTCAGTGTTCAGTGTTCAGTGTTCAATTCAAATAATGAAGAATAAGATACAAAAAAGCAGCGATGTCTAAATAACATCGCTGCTTTTTTATTTATGAGTGGCGCTGTTAACTGTAACTGACCACTGACTACTAATTTTTAATTAGCTACTTCGCTGATGAATTTTATACGCATCAGTCGCAGTTCTTCGGTGTCGTAGTCGCCATCAAATTCTTTAAGGGCGTCTTTTATGCTGTCGCTTTCGCTGTCCATGTAGTAATCGTGGATTTCTTCCTGCTGATCCTCATCCAGTATATCGTCTACCCAGTAGCTAATGTTCAGTTTTGTGCCGCTGTATACAATCTGTTCCATTTCCTTAAGCAGTGCATCCATATCCAGGCCTTTAGCTTTGGCAATGTCGTTTAGCGAAAGCTTACGGTCTATGTTCTGGATAATGTATAATTTCAGTCCGCTGTTAGCACCGGTAGTTTTAACCACCAGGTCGTCCGGTCGGATAATGTCGTTATCGTCTACATATCTGGCTATAAGTTCGGCAAAATCTTTACCATATTTTTTAGCCTTACCTTCACCTACGCCATGTACACTGCCTAGTTCCTCAATGGAAACAGGGTATTTAAGCGCCATGTCTTCCAGTGATGGATCCTGAAATACCACAAACGGAGGTACACCCAATTTTTTGGCAACTTTTTTACGAAGGTCTTTCAGCATGGCTATAAGCGCTTCGTCTGCCACGGCACCGCCTTTAGAAGCTGTTACTGTAGTATCATCATCGGTTTCGGCAAAGTCGTGGTCTTCAGTCATCATAAACGAAACCGGGTTCTTGATAAAAGCTTCACCTTTTTGGGTAAGTTTCATCACGCCATAGGTTTCTATATCTTTATCAAGCAAGTCATCTACCAACACCTGGCGGATTAATGCCATCCAGTGCTTTTCGTCAAAATCCTTACCTGCACCGAAAAACGGCTGCGTATCAGTTTTATGAGCCTTAATAGTAGCGTTTACTTTTCCAGTAAGGGTAAAGATGATTTCCTTTGCCTTATACATTTGCTTGGTATCACGTACCACCTGGAGCAGGGTAGCTACCTGGTCTTTTGCTTCTGTTTTCTTTTTAGGATTACGTATGTTGTCATCCATATCGGCACCATCGCCGTTAATCTCGTCAAATTCCTCGCCAAAATAGTGGAGTATAAATTTGCGTCGGCTCATGGAAGTTTCGGCATAAGCCACAACTTCCTGTAGTAATGCGTGGCCTATTTCCTGTTCGGCTACAGGTTTGCCGCTCATAAACTTCTCCAGTTTTTCTATATCCTTATAGCTATAGTAGGCAAGACAGTGGCCTTCACCGCCATCGCGCCCTGCACGGCCGGTTTCCTGGTAATAGCTTTCCAGGGATTTAGGGATGTCGTGGTGAATTACAAAACGTACATCGGGCTTGTCTATTCCCATGCCAAAGGCTATGGTGGCTACCACCACATCTACATCTTCCATCAGGAACATATCCTGGTGGCGTGCGCGTGTTTTGGCATCGAGTCCGGCGTGGTACGGTACAGCGCTTATGCCATTTACCTGAAGTACCTGTGCTATTTCCTCTACCTTTTTACGGCTAAGACAGTAAATAACGCCGCTTTTGCCTTTGTGGTTGCGTATGAAACGTATAATGTCGCTCTCTACGGTTTTTTGCTTCGCGCGGATTTCGTAGTACAGGTTTGGCCTGTTAAATGATGCCTTAAAGGTATTCGCATTAGGCATGTCCAGGTTTTTAAGGATATCTTCCTGTACCTTTGGGGTAGCTGTAGCGGTAAGTCCTATAATGGGCACATCGCCAAGGTTACGGATAATATTTCTCAGGTTACGATATTCCGGTCGGAAATCATGCCCCCATTCAGAGATGCAGTGTGCTTCGTCTATGGCTACAAAAGATAGCGGCACACTTTGCAGGAACTGGGTGTATTCTTCTTTGGTAAGCGATTCAGGAGCTACATACAGTAATTTTGTAATACCGCTTGTAATATCCTGTTTTACCTGATTTATTTCGGTTTTAGTAAGAGACGAGTTCAGCACATGTGCTATTCCGGGTTCTGACGACAGGCCGCGTATAGCGTCTACCTGGTTTTTCATAAGGGCTATAAGGGGAGATACTACTATGGCAGTACCATCAAGCACCAGCGCCGGAAGCTGGTAACAAAGTGATTTTCCACCGCCCGTGGGCATAATCACAAAGGTGTTCTGGCCTGATATTATACTGCGCACTACATCCTCCTGCAGGCCTTTGAACGTGTCAAAACCAAAATATTTTTTTAACTCTTTATGTAAGTCAATTTCGGTCGATTTCATTATATCAATAATAGGAATTTACATAAATTTGCAGAGAATAAAGATACAAAAATCTTTTACAACAGCAAGTTACTTTAAATATTTCACACGATTGACTGATACAGAAACAATACTGGCGCTTGCCAGGAAAACCATACTTTCTGAAAGTGAGAGCATTGCCGCCCTTACCAATTATCTTGACGACGACTTTACCGAAACCGTAAACTGCATATATAACAGTACCGGCCGAACTGTAATTACCGGTATAGGTAAAAGCGCGCTTATAGCTGCAAAAATTGTAGCTACCCTAAACAGTACGGGTACACCATCGTTGTTTTTGCATGCTGCCGAAGCTATTCATGGCGATCTGGGTATGGTGCAACTCGGTGATGTGGTAATTTGTATTAGTAACAGCGGTAACAGCCCCGAAATTAAGGTGCTTGCCCCGCTCATTAAACGTGGAGGTAATACCCTGATAGCTATAACAGCAAATAAAAATTCTTTCCTGGCTAAAGAATCCGACTTTGTATTACATTCGTATGTAGAGCGAGAGGCCTGCCCGCTTAACCTGGCGCCTATGAACAGTACTACGGCGCAGCTTGTACTGGGCGATGCCCTTGCCACGTGCCTTATGGAGCTGCGTGGCTTTACACCTGAGGATTTTGCTAAATACCATCCTGGTGGCGCTTTGGGTAAAAAACTGCTGCTTCGTGTGGCTGATTTGCTGGATGTTACCCGCAGGCCGGTAGTGCAGCCAACAGACAGCGTTAAGCTAGCCATTCACGAAATTTCAGATAAAAGACTGGGGGTTACCGCGGTGCTTGAAGATAATAAAGTAATAGGTGTAATTACCGACGGTGATATCCGTCGTATGCTAAACGACCGCGACAACATAGCGGGCGTTATAGCTACAGACATCATGACAAAAAATCCTAAGTCAATTAGCTCGCACGATATGGTAATCGACGCGTTTAACACTATGGAAAAATATGCCATAACACAACTTGTGGTACTGGATAACGGCGTGTATAAAGGCATACTCCACCTGCACGATATTTTAAAAGAAGGAGTAGTATAAAACTGTTTTATGGCAAAAGAAAAGAATGCCTCGGGCGAAATGTCGTTCCTGGATCATCTGGAAGAATTAAGGTGGCTGCTTGTACGCAGTTGTATTGCTATACTTGTGGGGGCGGCTATAGCCTTTACATTTAGCCGCGAAATATTTGATGATGTGGTGTTTGCTCCGCTTAAAGGGGATTTTGTTACCTATCGCATTTTTTGCGAGGCGGCTAATAAATATGACCTGGACAAGAGTTTTTGTATTACCGAAATTCCCATTACCATACAAAGCCGTACCATGGACGGACAGTTTACTACAGATATCTGGACATCGGTAGTCTTTGGGCTTATACTGGCATTCCCTTATATGATTTACCTGGTTTGGAATTTCATTAAACCCGCCCTTTACGATAAAGAGCGAAAGGGTGCTGTGTCATTTATTTTATCTACGTCGGTACTTTTCTTTATGGGGGTGTTGTTTGGGTATTATCTTATTATGCCTTTGTCAATCAACTTCCTCGCAAACTATGAAATCAGTGAAATTGTAAAGAACAACATCGACATAGATTCTTATATGAGTACCATAAAAACTACGGTGCTATCCTGTGGGCTAGTGTTTGAGATGCCTATAATCATCTACTTCCTTGCCAAGCTGGGTATAGTATCGGCATCATTTTTGCGTACCTACAGGCGCTATGCCTTGGTTATTATATTAATTATCGCCGCCATAGTAACGCCGCCCGATGTGGTAAGCCAGATGACGGTAACCATTCCGCTGGTTATCTTATATGAAGTAAGCATACTCATTGCGGCACGAATGAATAAAACCCCTAAAACTGTTGCATAATGGCAGACTTAGTACAAGAATTTAACGACTACCGCCAAAAAATGAATGAGAAGCTTTTGGCTGATGAAAATAAAGTGATTAAACGTATCTTTAACCTGGATACCAATGCTTATATGCCGGGAGCGCTTGACGTGAAGACAAAGGAGCTGCTGGGGCTTGTGGCAAGTGCCGTACTGCGTTGTGATGATTGCGTAAAGTACCACCTGGAAACCAGCCACAAAGAAGGCCTTACTAAAGCTGAGGTTATGGAAGCGCTGAGCATAGCCACACTGGTAGGCGGTACCATAGTAATACCACACCTGCGCCGTGCCTACGAATTTTGGGAAGCACTGGAGGAAAACACGGCAGGCAACTAATCAACCATTTTTTTGAACTATGAAGCTAAGGGCAGATAATCTTATAAAAACATACAAAGGCCGTAGTGTGGTAAAAGGCATTTCGGTAGAGGTAAACCAGGGAGAAATTGTAGGTTTGCTGGGACCAAACGGTGCCGGTAAAACCACATCATTCTATATGATTGTGGGGTTTGTAAAACCAAACAGCGGTAAGATTTTTTTGGATCAGACTGAAATTACCAATTTACCCATGTACAAACGTGCACAGCACGGCATAGGCTATCTGGCCCAGGAAGCATCGGTGTTCCGGAAAATGAGCATTGAAGACAATATACTAAGTGTGCTACAGCTTACCAGCCTTACCAAAAAAGAACAGGAGGCTAAGATGGAAGCGCTTATAGAGGAGTTTTCGTTAGGGCATATACGTACTAACCGTGGCGACCTGCTGAGCGGCGGTGAACGCCGTCGTACAGAGATAGCCCGTGCACTGGCTACTGACCCTAAATTCATTCTGCTCGATGAACCGTTTGCAGGGGTAGACCCCGTAGCGGTAGAGGACATTCAGCGCATTGTGGCACAGCTTAAAGACCGTAACATAGGCATCCTGATTACCGATCACAACGTGCAGGAAACCCTTGCCATTACAGATAAAACGTACCTCATGTTTGAGGGGGGGATCCTTAAGGCAGGTGTGCCCGAAGACCTTGCTAGCGACGAAATGGTGCGTAAGGTATACCTGGGGCAGAACTTTGAGCTGCGTAAAAAGAAAATTGACTTTTATGCGCCAAAACCGGGCAAAGAATCTAAACCGGAGGAAACTCCGGCGGAGACCGGTTTTGCTAATGAAGAATAATTGATCTTTATATAAATACAAAAAACGCATCTTTAAGATGCGTTTTTTGTATTTGGTCTGTGAAATGTGTAGGTTTATAATCAAATTATTTTATCCTGAACAAATGTTTACACTTGATCAAATCAAAGAAACACACGCTAAAGTAAAAAGCGGTGCTGACTTCCCGAAATATGTGCAGGATATGAAAGCACTTGGCGTTATTAGATACACCCAGTATGTAGCTGACGGGCATACGGTATACAACGGTGAAAACCACAAAGTGGATTCGCCATCAAAATACGGGCCTTTTACCATAGCTGAAACTGCCGATGCCGAACAGCTAAAATACCACCTGAAAATACATCAGGAAGGGGAAACCGACTATCTTACCTTTTGCGAACAAGTTGCCGCAGACGGTGTACAAAAATGGATTGTAGATATGCAGACACTTACCTGCACGTATTATGACGCGGCGGGTAATGTTATGGTTGCGGAACAAATACCGGGGTAGGTTATTTGGTTATTCGATGATAGGTTGAAAACACGTCGTTTTTTCAGAATTACGAATCTACAAATAACTATTTCTTGTCCTGGTTCAATGTTTTTGTTTGAAACATACCCCAATTTTGCTTTAGCAAAATGTAAGACCGACACGACTATGGACAGGAAACGATTTTTAAAAACCCTCGCCGCGCTACCACTTGCCGGGGCAGCCGTCCGCCTTGCCGACCTTAACCGGCTGGCAAAAGAACTTACCCCAAGTGTAACAATGCCAGTGTTGTTTTTAGGGCACGGCAGCCCTATGAACGCCATTGAAGAAAACGAGTTTGTATCGGGCTTCCGAAAGGTGGCTACTACCATACCCAAGCCTGCAGCCATATTGTGTATTTCAGCCCACTGGGAAACGCGAGGTACGTTTGTAACCGCTAGGGAGCACCCGCAGACTATACACGATTTTGGCGGTTTCCCGAAGCAATTGTTTGATGTGCAATATCCTGCGCCCGGTAGTCCGTGGTTGGCAGGAGAAACCCAAAAACTCATTACATCAGTTAAGGTACAACCCGATTCTTCGTGGGGGCTGGACCATGGGGCATGGAGTGTAATAAAACACCTGTACCCTAAGGCCGATGTGCCTGTGATCCAAATGAGCATTGATTATAGTAAAGACCCGCAGTACCATTATGACCTTGGTAAACAACTTGCCGCGCTTCGCCGGAAAGGTGTGCTCATTATAGGTAGTGGTAACATAGTGCACAACCTGGGGTTGGTAGACTGGAAGAACATCCGCACCGATAATTTCGCTTTTGACTGGGCACTGGAAGCACGCCAAAAGGTAAATAAGCTAATATTGAATAGTGACCATAAACAACTCATCAATTTTAAGTCGCTAGGTAAAGAGGTGCAAAAAGCCATACCATCACCAGAGCATTACCTGCCATTGGTCTATGCATTGGCACTAAAAACCGAAAAAGAAAACATCAGCCTGTTTAACGACAAAGCCTTAGGGGGTTCATTAAGCATGACCTCTGTAAAAATTGGGTAATCATGAAACAATTATTATTATTAATCACAGCATTTATTACTATGAATACATACAGTCAAAGCCTGCACTACCTGGTGCGTGAACCCAAAGTAAAATCGGCACATCCGCCCGTATTATTTTTATTGCATGGGGTGGGCAGCAACGAAAAAGACCTGTTTGGCTTTGCCGATAAACTACCGGAAGAATACCTGGTTATTTCTGTCCGTGGGCCGATAGCCCTTGCAGAAGGCCGCTATGCGTGGTTTCACGTAGATTTTACCCCTGATGGGCCGAAAATAAAATTTAACGAACAGGAGAACAGCTGTAAGCTCATTGTAAAGTTTATAAAGGAAATGCAGTCGAAATATCATTTTGATGAAAAGCGTGTACTCTTAGTCGGTTTTAGCCAGGGTGGTATTATGAACTACAGCGTGGCGCTTACAAATCCTGGTTTGGTAAAAGGCATCGCTATAATGAGTAGCCGCCTGCTGCCTGAAATTAAGCCACTAATAGTTCCTGCCGACAAACTGAAAGGACTTAATATACACATTAGTCACGGTACAGCGGATAATGTGCTTCAGGTGGAGTATGCGCGTAGTGCAAAGGCATATTTGGAAAGCCTTGGCTTAAGACCTGACTACCATGAATATCCCGGGGCGGTGCATACCATTACACCTGCCATGTTTGCTGATTTGCTTACCTGGATAAAGACCCTTTAAAGTAATTTGGTTATTAATGAAATAACATTTTTCTTCTCCCGGATAACCGCATAACCAAATCACCGTATAACCATCTACATGCGCGGGTTATCCCCGTACCAATGTTTAAACTTCTTTTTAGTGGAGTAGCTATCTGTTAATACGGCATAGACCATGTACGCTACCAACCCATGGCCTACGATGGCCAATGCGAATATGCCCGGAAACTGCAACACAGTCTGGGCGAGGATGATGTATACTGCTACATAGGCAATGACCATCCAAACCAATGTCATAATATGATTTTTCATGATTGCTGAGTTTTATATATTAAAGTTACTATTTATTTGAAATTCAAAGTCTTAATTAAATATTAAGCAGTTGTTAACCTAAATAGGATTTTAGTAAAAAGTGTTAATGGAGTTGCTTTAACACGAAAAACTTTGCACTTCACGTACTAAAAGCCTTAATTAGCAGTTAATTTTAGTATACATTCAATCATCAATCAAAAAAATCATCAATGAAAAAACTGTTACTCATGTTTTTGCTGGCTTTGCCATGCTTTGTTTTTGGGCAAACTGTTACTCTCACGGGTAAGGTAAGCGACCCCGAAAACCTCCCTCTTGAAGCTGCTACCGTGTACCTTAATTCGGCTAAGGACTCAACCCTGGTAGATTATACCCTTACCAGCAAAAACGGACAATTTACCCTAAAGACAAAAGCCACCAACAATCCTGTTTACCTTAAGGTTTCGTTTATGGGCTTTGCTACGTACAAACAGAAATTAGAATCTGTAACCAAGGACACTGATTTTGGAACCATTAAAATGGAAGATAAAGGCACCACGCTAAACGAGGTGGTCATAGAATCTGAAATTCCGCCGGTGCGTGTAAAGAAAGATACACTGGAGTTTAATGCCGGTTCCTTTGCCGTAAGGCCTGATGCTAATCTGCAGGAACTCCTTAAACAACTACCCGGCCTGGAAATAGATGCAGAAGGAAAAATAACCGTAAACGGAAAGGAAGTAAGCCAGATACTGGTTAATGGAAAGCCATTCTTTGATAAGGATGGTAAGATAGCTCTGCAAAACCTTCCGGCAGAGATTATTAACAAAATACAGGTTACAGCCAAAAAGACCAAAGAGGAAGAGCAAACCGGTCAGGAAGCCAAAGGAAACGAAGCCAGTATAAATATTACAATAGACGAAGAGAAGAACAAAGGTATGTTCGGGCGGGCTACGACGGGCTTTGGTACAAGCGGGCGCTATGAACACAGTGCACTTGTAAACTACTTTAAGGGCGACCGTAAAATAAGCCTACTTGCGAGTACTAACAATATCAATTCCACAGGGTTTTCCATGGACGAAATATTTGACAATATGAGTGGCGGCAGGAACATGTCGGCATGGAGCGATGGGAAGAGCTACAATATAAATGGGATGCAGTTTGGCGGGAGCACGGGTATTATCCGTTCGGATATTTTTGGTGCCAACTATGCCGACAAATGGGCCAAAGGCTTTGACGGCGCGCTGAACTATTTTTACACCGCGGCTGATACGAGGAACAACAACCAGTCTAAAGTTACCACCTTTATCCCTGAAACACCTATAGCAACAGACAACAGCTATATAAGCGAGAGCAGTGGGAACTCAAAAAACAACCGTTACGGGCATTACTATAATACCCAGTTTGAGATAAAGCCAGACTCTACCGTGACCATTTATGTAGAACCAAAATTCCAGAAAGGTTACAACAAGTCTGACAACGAAAGCAGCAGCAGGTCGTACCGTCTTTCTAACGGGCAAACCATGAATGAAAACTCAGGGCTTTACAGCAGTGAAAATAACACGTCGGGTTTTAGCAACATGCTTGTGGCAAGTAAGAAATTCAAATCAAAAAAGGGGCGTTTCCTAAGTCTTGACGCTAATAACGACAACCAGAAGGGTGACAACTACGACCTTGTAAATACCGTTACAGACACCTATGATTACAGTAGCAGCGTACCAGTTATAACTCCCGAAATTCGTAATCAGCTGCGCCGCATAGGTACCACTAAGGATACTTATAGTGTTGCGCTTTCGTATGGCGAGCCGGTATCTGACTCTACCAACGTATATGCCCAGATGGAAGTTAAACGTGAAAACGAGTCGGAACGCCGCCGGGGGTACCGCTTTAATGGCATTACAAACAACTACACTGATTTTGACGATGCGCTTAGCGGTTACCTGAGTTCTAAAACCGATGTTGCCAAACCTACCGTAGGATTTAACTCTAACACAGGCAAGGCGTATTTTAATGTAGAAGCCGGCGCTAACGTGGTTAACTACAAGGCTAATGGTAATTACCTGGGGCAAGAACTGGGTGCTGCAAGCAACTTTGTACTGCCTGTGGCCGAAGTACAGCTTAACTACCACTTTACCAAAACAAGGCACATGTGGCTGAGCTACGAATATGAGTTTGACACGCCTAATGCATCGCAGGTATTGGAAGTAGCAAATGTGTTTAACCCGCTTACTACATCTATAGGTAACAGCAATTTGCAATACACAAAAAACCACGGCCTGTATTTCAACCTGTACGACTATAACTGGGCAGAAAAAACAGGGTACAGTATTTATGCCGGTGGGCACTACAACGAGAGATCTATTGCTACAAGCTATCAGATAGATGATAATGCAAGATCAGTTATATCTTATGTTAATGTGTCGGGCACATATAACTATTGGGCAGGTGCTAATTATAACAAGGCATATAAAAAAGATGCCCATAGCCTTAACCTTGGCTTAGGCCTATACTTTAACGGAGCACTTAACAAAGGCCTCCAGAATGAAGAAAGTTTTATCTCTAAAACACTAAATTTTGAACCACAAATAAACCTTACCTATAAATATGGCGAACTGTTTACCGTAACACCGCAATATTCATTTGAATATCAAAAAACAAACTACAGTAACTACTCGGTTTCCGGAGCAGAGAGTTTCTGGCACAGGCTTAGCCTGGCTACTACCAGCTACTGGCCTAAGCACATTGTATTTGGTAACGACCTTTCGTACAATTACAACTCGCAGCAGACCTCGTTCCGTAAGTCGTACTACCTGTGGAACACCAGCCTTGGATATAACTTCTGGAAAGACAAGCTAACCTTTAAGGTAAAAGTATATGATATGCTGAACCAGAACCTTGGGGCTAATCGAAGCATTACCCCTACGGGTATTAGCGAAGAGATGAACACGGTACTTAAGCGCTACGCTATGTTCTCGCTTAGCATAAAGCTGGACAAGTTTGCCGGTAAAAAAGATGCGGGAGCATCAGCAGCAGGCAGTGTCATTTCATTCTAGTCAATAAAATTCATATAAAAGCCGTTAAAGAAATTTAGCGGCTTTTTTTAAACCTTTTAAAATAAATGTAGTCATACACACTAACGCAATCGAAATAGCCAATTATATCCCTATCCCATGCAAAAAATCACCTTACTATTCTTACTATGTTTCAGCATTTTCGGGCATGGCCAGTCGGTTACCTTAAAGGGTACTATACAAGACCCTGACGGTATACCGCTTGAAGCTGCTACCGTGTACTTCCGCTGGGCGAAGGACTCTACCGTGGCACATTATACCATAACCGATGCCAAAGGCAACTGGCAGATAAAAAACAACGGCTACAGTGCGCCTGTAAACATGTTGGTCTCCTACATTGGCTTTACCAATTACAAAAAACAGCTGGATAAGGTAGCAGTAAATACAGACTTTGGTATTATAAAAATGGAAGCCAAAGGTACCGAACTCAGTGAGGTAGTGATAGAAAGCGAAGTGCCGCCCATCCGTGTAAAAAAAGATACACTGGAGTTTGATGCGGCGTCGTTCAAAGTACGACCGGATGCTAATGTGGAAACTCTGCTGAAGCAACTTCCCGGTGTACAGGTAGATGCCAGTGGTAAGGTTACTGTAAACGGTAAGGAGGTAACACAAATACTGGTAAACGGTAAACCGTTTTTTGATCGTGATGGAAAAATAGTGATGCAAAACCTCCCTGCAGAGCTAATAAAAAAAATACAGGTAAGCGATTATAAGACTACCCAGGAAGAAATAAGCGGTAAAAACGCGAGCGGAGAAACCAGCAGTATTAACCTTACCATAGATAAGGAAAAAAATAAAGGGATGTTTGGGCGTGTTACCGCAGGTATGGGTACAGATGACAGGTATGAACTTAACGGCCAGCTAAATTATTTTAAGGATAAGCAGAAAGTAAGTGTACTCGCTTCTTCGAACAATATTAATGCTTCGGGGTTTAGCAACGACCTTATTTTTGACAGTATGGGTGGCGGCCGAAATGTAATGATTGGCGGTATAGGGGGCGGTTCAGGCGGTGGTATAGCACGTACCGATAACCTTGGTGTTAATTATACCCAGGAGGTATTTAAGGATTTTGAACCCACCGTAAGCTATAATTATAACAATAGTAACCGTGATAATTATAACCGTAGCCGTACCGAAACACTATTAGCAGGCGAAGGTGACAACCCGGGAAGCAGGCAGCTAACCGATTCGTATTCTAAATCGAAATCGCTTGATTTTTCGCATGCCTTTAATGCAGAGGCACGCTATAAAATAGATACTACGGCTGTAATAGATATTCGTCCGAAATTTACACGCGGTAATACCAAAAATACCAATTACAATACGCAATCTACCGTAGATGATGCCGGAAATGTGCTGAATGAAAGTAACGGTAATACCATGCGCGATGCCGATAACAGCAACTTTAGCACTTCGTTTAACCTCAATAAACGTATAGGAAGTAAAAAAGGACGCCGTTTGGGTGTATCAGGTAATGTGGGTAATGTAAATAATAATTCGGCATATTACAATGTAACCAATACTACCTTTTACAGGGATACTGATGATGATGGTGTAGATGAGCTTATAAACGATAACAGGAACCAGTTGCAGCAGGCGCGGTCTGTTACCACATCCTATAGCGCAGATGTGTCGTATAATGAACCCATAAGTAAAAAGGTTGACCTGGAAATGGGGACTGAATATAGCAATAACAGTAATGATAATGATACCAAAGGGTATACGTACGATGAGGGCACTGCAGGATATACCCGGTTGGATGACAATATAACCAGTTACCAGAACGGAGTTACCCGCAGGCTAACCCCTTATGCCGAATTTACACTTAAAGGTGAAAAACTTACTGCCAGTATTAGAGGTGGTACAAATTATTATGGCCTGGAAAACTCAGGTAACTTCCGAGGGCAGATATACGTCATAGATAAAAGCTACCTGATTTCATTGCTTTCAGGGCGGGTTACATATCGTCCCAGCAAGGGGAAAAACTTTAGGTTTACATACAACTTTAATCCTACGCTGCCATCAATGAGTCAATTGCTGCCCATAACTGACTTTAGTAACGCACTGAGTACGGTATCGGGTAATCCTAACCTGGATCCCGGAAAATCACACAGGATTACGGCTGGTTTTAATAGTTTTAATTTTTCTGATAATACCAATATAAGCGTATTCGGTTTTGGTAATATTGTACAAACGCAAATAGTAAACTACGTAGAAATATCCGATTCCGGTAAACGTACCGTGAGCTACCGTAACATGAGGGGAGGCTATTCGGCAATGTTATCCGGTAACTATTATAAGCAGGTAAAAACCGATGCCGGTAACCGCTATACATACGGGGCCAGCCTGGGAGGTAATTATAGCTACAGCCTGGGGTACAATAACGGTAATATTTATACGGCCAAGCAGCTTTCGCTTACCCCTGGGTTAACCGGAGGATATGATTTAGGCGAACTCTTAAATATAAGGGCTACTTATGGCTATTCCTTAAATAACGCTAAGTATACCAATTACAGCCGTGGCGCCCAGGATAATTTCAGGCACAATGCTTCGCTAAACGTTACAAATTACTGGCCTAAACATGTGGTTATGGGTAATGATATAAGCTACAGTTATAATTCGCAGCTTACAGGAGGCTATCGTAAAGATATGATGCTCTGGAACATTAGTGCAGGTTATATGTTCTGGAAAGACCAGCTGATGTTTAAGGTAAAGGTGTACGATATGCTTAACCGTAATAACGGCACATCACGCAGTATTACCGATACCGGGTTTGTTGACTCTGAAACCCTGGTGTTAAAACGCTATGCCATGTTTTCGCTTAGCTGGCGTATCAGTAAATTTGGTACTAAGCTGCCTTCGTTTGAAAAGAATAACATACTGCCGGGCAGCGGCGGTGGTCGCGGTGCCCGCAGGAGGGGATAACAATGTAGCAGATGCTAAAGCAAAAAGGGCTATCTCTAAACTGAGATAGCCCTTTTACTATTATTAATTTTGGCTTTCGATCCACTTGTTGATTTTGTCTTCCAGTACTTTTAACGGAAGGCAACCTGCATCCAGTACCTGGTCATGATAGCCCTTAATATTGAATTTTTCGCCCAGTACCTTTTCTGCTTTAGTGCGGAGCTCACGGATTTTCAGCTGGCCTATTTTATACGATAGAGCCTGCCCCGGTATGGCCATATAGCGTTCTATTTCCGCTACAATGCTTTCTTCTGGTTCTGCTTCGTTGTCCAATGAGTATTGTATGGCTTGTTCGCGTGTCCAGCCTTTAGTATGCATGCCGGTATCTACAACCAGGCGTATGGCACGGTGCATCTCAGCGCTCAGCATCCCAAAGTATTGGTACGGGTCGCTGTACAGGCCAAGTTCTTTACCCAGTGATTCTGTATACAGTGCCCAGCCTTCGCCATACGCGTTAAACCAAATGGTTTTGCGGAATTCCGGCAGGTCTTTATTTTCCTGTTGCAGCGAAATCTGGTAATGGTGCCCCGGTATGGCTTCGTGCAGGAACAGGTCTTCATCGGCAAAAGTATTATACTTTGTTACGTCAGGTATAGGTACATAAAAAATACCCGGACGCGTGCCGTCTACACTGCCCTGGTTATATTCGGCACTGGCGGTTGCCTCACGGAACGCTTCGGTACGGCGCACTTCAAACGGCGTTTTCGGTTTTTCTCCAAACAACTTTTTCAGGTTTGGTTTCATGCGGTTGTGTATCGCGTTAAAGTTCTCTATAACCTGTTGTGGTTCTGTAAACGGCATCAGTTCTTTTTTGCCACGTACATAATCAAAAAACGATTTCAGGTCACCCGTATAGCCTACCTGGGTTTTTACTTTTTCCATTTCTGCTTTTATACGTTCTACTTCCTTAAGGCCAAGGTTGTGTATTTCATCGGCCTTCATTTCGGTAGTGGTATAGCTTTTTATAAGAAAGTTGTAGTAGTCCTTGCCTTGCGGAATAGCGCTTATACCACTTTCCGGCAGGCTGGCTTTTAAATAGTCAGTGCTCGTGTAGTCGTAAATACTCTTAAAAGTTGGTATAAGTTTATCTTTAAGTATGGTCGTGTACTTAGCGGTTAAGGCCGTTTTGTCAGCTTCGTTAAACGTTGCGGGGAAGTTTTTTACAGGCATAAAAAACAGGTGCGATGTTACATTTTCATTAGCCATTTCCTTAAACTGCGGCAGCATTTTTTCGGTAAGGGTTTTAGGTAGTATATAGCCTTTGCTTACACCTTCCTTCATGCGGGCCAGCGCGGTAACAAGCCAGGTGTTATAGCCATCGAGCCTTTTCAGCCAGTTATTGTAGTCGGCTACGGTTTTAAAAGGTTGTGCGCCGCTACCCGAAGCCAGCTGCCCCATGCCCAGGTGTACACCACTAAACTGGTTAAATGGTATTAACTCTTCGTGAAATTGCAGCCTTTCAATTTCGTTTTCACACGTCCATAACAGTATTTCCTTGCTCAGGCGGTCATTTTCACTCAGTTCATCATCGCTGAATTTAGTAAGCGCATCTTTATATCTCGTGAAAAAATCCTCTGTTTGTTTATGAAATTCATTGGTAAGCGTATTCGGGAAAAGATCGTTATAACGATTGTCACCGGCCTGGGTTGCCTCTAGGGGAAACAATTTAAGGCGTTGCTGGTAATAGTCTTCCAGCAGGGTGGCAAGTTCTTTATTAGGGGTGGTTACGGCCTCTTTTTTTTGGCATGACTGTATGAGTATAACGGCCAGCAGCAAAAGTGCGGTTGTTTTTTTCATGAGGGTTATGTGTGTTAATTTCCGGATTAAAGATACATTATTTTTAATTTGGCACCGGGTAAAAGATTATCGTTAAATATTTCAGAATTTGCGGTATAGGTTTACCTTTGTAAATCCAAATCACAAAAACGAATGAATCAGTACAGTAAACGAAGGGAAGCTTTGCTTTACCATGCCAAGCCACAGCCGGGCAAAATTCAGATAGTACCTACCAAACCGTATGCTACCCAGCGCGATCTTTCGCTTGCTTATTCTCCCGGCGTTGCCGAACCTTGTATAGAAATTTCCAAAGATGTAAATAATGTTTATAAATATACAGCCAAAGGTAACCTTGTGGCGGTAATAAGTAACGGTACCGCCGTGCTTGGCCTGGGGGATATAGGCCCCGAAGCAAGCAAGCCGGTAATGGAAGGTAAAGGCCTGCTGTTTAAGATTTTTGCCGACATAGATGTTTTTGATATAGAGGTGGATACAAAAGACATTGACAAGTTTGTAGAGACCGTAAAAAATATAGCGCCAACCTTTGGCGGTATTAACCTTGAAGATATTAAGGCTCCCGAGTCGTTTGAAATAGAACGTCGCCTGGTGGAAGAGCTTAATATACCGGTAATGCACGACGACCAACATGGTACGGCCATCATATCGTCGGCAGCACTGCTTAATGCCATAGAGCTTACCGAAAAGAATATCGGCGAGATAAAAATTGTGGTTTCAGGTGCCGGTTCTGCAGCACTTGCCTGTGCCGACCTATACCTGTTGCTTGGCGTAAAGGCCGAAAACATAACCATGTTTGATGTAAACGGTATGCTGGTACAAAACCGTACCGACCTGCTTCCTAAGCAGGAAAAATACGCGCAGCCGGGCACGCCGTTGTCGCTTGCCGAAGCCGTAGTAGGGGCAGATATGTTCCTGGGCCTTTCGGTAGGGAAGGTGCTAACGCCTGAGATGCTGCTTACCATGGCTAAAGATCCTATTGTCTTCGCTATGGCAAACCCTACGCCTGAGATTGATTATGACCTTGCTGTAGGTACCCGCGAAGATGTGATTATGGCTACAGGCCGTAGCGATAACCCTAACCAGGTTAATAATGTACTGGGCTTTCCGTACATATTTCGTGGTGCGCTCGATGTAAGGGCTACAAAAATTAATGAAGAAATGAAAATGGCTGCGGTGCATGCTTTGGCGCAACTTGCTAAAGAATCAGTGCCGGAGCAGGTAAATATAGCCTATGGCGAAACCAAACTTATATTTGGCCGCGATTATATAATCCCGAAACCATTTGACCCAAGGCTTATTGCCGTTGTACCGCCTGCTGTAGCTAAAGCGGCTATGGATAGCGGTGTGGCACAAAAGCCGATAGAAAACTGGGCCAAGTATGAGGAAGAGCTTTTGGATCGTCTGGGTAATGATAATAAAATGGCGAGGCTGCTTATAAGCCGTGCCAAAAGCGCCCCTAAGCGTATTGTTTTTGCTGAAGCGGACCAGCTTGATGTGCTTAAGGCAGCACAAATTGTAAAAGAAGAGGGCATAGGCGACCCGATACTTTTGGGCAACCGTGAAACCATAGAAGAGTTAAAAGCCGAAATAGGCTTTGATAATGATGTGCAGATTGTAGACCCTAGGGCGGAATCCACGGCTGCTGAACCAGGATACAGGAGGTATGCCCAGGCATTTTGGGAAATACGCCGCCGCCGTGGTATTAGCGAGCTTGATGCTACCAAGATGATGACGCAGCGTAATTACTATGCTGCCATGATGGTGCGCCAGGGCGATGCCGATGCCATGATTACCGGTTACAGCCGTAACTATCCTGCTTCTGTTAAGCCGGTACTGCAGGTTATAGACAGGGCTCAGGGTATAAGCCGTATAGCCACTACTAACCTTATGCTTACTAAACGTGGCCCGATTTTCCTTTCGGATACTGCAATAAACCCTGAGCCAACTGCCGAAGACCTTGCTAAAATAGCATTGCTTACCGCAAGTACCGCACGCCTTTTTGGCCTTGAGCCGGTTATTGCCATGGTGTCATATTCTAACTTTGGTTCCTCGCCGGAGCCGGGTGCAGTTAAGGTAAGGGAGGCCGTAGCTTACCTGCATAAAAACCATCCGGAGCTTATTGTAGATGGTGAGGTTCAGGCCGATTTTGCCCTGAACCAGCAAATGCACCAGGATAAATTTCCGTATTCGAAGCTTGCAGGGCGTAAGGTAAATGTTATGATATTCCCTAACCTGGAGTCGGCTAACATTACCTATAAGCTGCTTAAGGAGCTGGATCAGGTAATTTCTATAGGGCCAATAATGATGGGTATGGACAAACCGGTACACATAGTACAGTTTGGTGCCAGCGTTAACGAAATGGTTAATATGGCTGCTGTGGCTGTTGTAGATGCACAGGAAAAAGAAAAACGCGCTTTAAAAGCAGCTGCCGCAAGGTAGTACAGTCCGTTAAGATATTTTTTTTATTTTTGGGGCTTTGGCCAATTAACAACCTATGATAGCACATCTTGAAGGAAGGCTGGTAGAAAAAACACCAACCGAAGTGGTAATAGACTGCCACGGGGTAGGATACCAGGTACATATATCATTGCATACTTTTTCGCTCCTTCCGGATTCTGAAAATATAAGACTGTATACCTATTTGCAAATAAAGGAAGACGCGCATACACTCTTCGGCTTTGCCGAAAAGGCAGAGCGCGAACTCTTTAAGTTGCTTATTTCGGTATCGGGTGTAGGCGCGGGTACTGCACGCACCATGTTATCGTCATTAGAACCCCGCCAAATTATAGGGCATATAGGTACCGGCAATGTGGGTGCTATACAATCTATAAAGGGTATCGGTATAAAAACCGCCCAAAGGGTGATACTGGACCTGAAGGATAAAGTGTTAAAACTTTATGATTTGGAGGAAGTTTCATCTCCGGGCTACAATACAAACCGGGATGAGGCGTTATCTGCCTTGGAGGTGCTGGGCTTTAATAAAAAGCTGGCCGAGAAAGCAGTAGAGAAGGTGCTGAAAGAATATCCGGCTGCTACTGTGGAAGCAATTATAAAACAAGCGTTAAAAAACTTATAGTCCTTGAAAACAGAGTACTCTAAAGACTTTTATAAACATCTGAAATACACCTTTTTTGCGTTGTGCTTCCTTTTTGGTATCAGCGCGCAGGCTCAGGTTACCGAAGAAGAGGATAACGAAGCGGCGCAGGATACTGTTAAAGGGTACAATATGGGTAAGGTAGAGCTTAAAAACCCTACCAGTATTGTGGATGCGTATGAGTATGACCCTAAGATGAATATGTATATATACACCCACAAATTTGATGGGTTTAATATAACATATCCGGTAATACTTACGCCCGAAGAGTACGAACAGCTGGTAATGCGCGAATCTATGCGCAAGTACTACCAGGATAAAAGCAAGGCACTTGATGATAAGGCTACTGAGCAGCAACAGAAAGACGCACTGCCGCGATACTATGTAAAGTCAGGGCTGTTTGAGTCTATATTCGGGGGAAATACCATAGATGTAAAACCCCAGGGAAATGTGGAGGTAGACCTAGGCGGGCGCTACACCAAGCAGGACAACCCGGCACTTTCGCCACGGAACAGGCGAAGCTTTACCTTTGATTTTGACCAGCGTATAAGCATGAGCCTTCAGGGAAAGGTGGGGACCAGGCTAAATGTAATGGCTAACTATGATACCCAGAGTACCTTTGCCTTCCAGAACATGATAAAGCTGGATTATACCCCTACTGAAGACGATATCATTCGTAAGATAGAGGTAGGTAATGTAAGCTTTCCGCTGTCTAACTCACTGGTTAGGGGCGCGCAAAGCCTTTTTGGTGTTAAAGGGCAATTCCAGTTTGGTAAAACTACCTTTACCGGTATTTATTCTGAACAGAAATCGCAAAGTAAGACGGTAACCGCCCAGGGAGGCAGTGTGGTACAGGACTTTGCGCTTTTTGCGTTGGAATACGACGAAAACAAGCACTTTTTCCTTTCGCAGTTTTTCCGCAGCCGATATGATTCCTGGTTAAGGAACTATCCGCTTATAGACAACCGTGTGCAGATAACCCGTATAGAAGTTTGGGTTACCAATAAGCAAAACCGTATTAACGCTACCGAAAACAACTCCAGGAACATTATAGCACTCCAGGATTTGGGTGAGGGCAGGTTATATTCTAAACCAACCGTTGCAGGGGCGCCTATTGAAGATATTACTACACAAACGGTAGGTTATATGGCTGCTGGGGTAGATCCCGCATTGTTCTTTAATAATAATGATAATAATGAAAGTTTTGACCCGGATGGTTATAACAACTATCCTAATAACGATAACAACAAACTTGACCCGGAAAAGATAGGTACAGCAGACAGTTATCTTGCCAGTACGATTAGGGAAATAGTTACCACATCTGATGACAGCTTTACAGTACGAAATGCAAGTGGGCAAAAAGTAACCAGTGAAGGTGTAGACTATGTAAAACTTGAGAATGCGAGGAAGCTAACCACTACAGAGTTTACGTACAATGCGCGTCTTGGGTATATATCGTTAAACAGCAAGCTGAATAACGATGAAGTACTTGCCGTAGCGTACCAGTATACCGTGGGCGACAGGGTATACCAGGTGGGTGAATTTGGTACTGATGGCGTGGACGCAACAACGGCATCTACTAATGCTACCGGCCAGGTTACGGCTGTAAGTACTAAGAGTATTGTGCTTAAAATGCTTAAGAGCAGCCTTGTAAATGTAACGGAGCCGACATGGAACCTGATGATGAAAAACATCTACCAGATACCTAACGGGTATCAGCTGAGCCAGGAAGATTTTACGATGAACATCTTATATACCGACCCTTCACCGCTAAACTATATTACGCCAACTGCTTCACTAGACCTACCGGGCCTAAACCCGGTAGAGGCAGACGTTAAAGATGCGCCGCTGTTACGGGTGTTTAATATGGACCGCCTTACATATGCCGGCGACCCCCAGAATAATGGTGACGGTTTCTTCGACTTTATACCCGGTACTACAGTAGACCCACAGAATGGACGTGTAATATTTACGTCGGTTGAGCCATTTGGTAAACTGCTTTTTGATAAGTTAGGAACGAATACAGGTAACAGTAGCGTTTATGACCAGGAAGCAACCTACAATGCTAACCAGTCAAAGTATGTATTCCGCAGGCTGTACAGTACTACCATGGCAGAAGCCATGCAGCAAACCAGCAAAAACAAGTTCCAGCTAAAAGGCCGCTTTAAAAGCAGCGGTGGCGGTGGTATTTCGCTTGGCGCATTTAACGTGCCGCAGGGTTCGGTGGTAGTAACTGCCGGTGGGCGTACCCTTGTGGAAGGGGTAGACTATACCGTAAATTATCAGGCCGGTACGGTAGAGATACTGGATGCATCGCTTCAAAATTCAAATACACCTATAGAAGTTTCACTTGAAAACAACAATACTTTTGGCCAACAAACGCGCCGTTTCTTTGGTGTTAATGTAGAACATAAGTTTAACGATAAATTCCTTGTAGGGGCTACGATACTCCGCATGTCCGAAAGGCCTTACACCACTAAGACAAACTACGGTCAGGAATCGGTGAATAATACTATTTTTGGTATTAATACAAACTTCAGTACAGAGGTGCCACTGTTTACAAGGTTGGTTAACAAGCTGCCGTTTGTGGATACCGATGTGGCTTCAAACCTGTCGTTCCGTGGAGAGTTTGCTTACCTTAAGCCGGGTGCCAGTAAAGCCGACCAATTTAATGGTGAGGCAACTACTTACGTAGAAGACTTTGAAGGTTCGCAAAGTAATATAGACCTTCGTGGTGCAGCGGGCTGGTCGCTTGCCAGTGCACCTATGAATTACGGGGGTGAGTATGATGGTTCATCACTTCGTTCCGGATTCAGGAGGGCAAAACTGGCATGGTACAGTATAGACCCTATTTTCTACGCTTCGGGTTCAAGGCCTACGGGTATAAACGCGGGCTCTGTGTCCAGCAATTTCACCCGCCGTATTTATTATGAGGAACTGTACCCGAATACAGATATTCCCCCGGGGTCTACCCGTGTGGTAACCACGCTGGATATGTCATACTTCCCGAGGGAAAGGGGACCATATAACTTTAATACCGATGTGCTGGCTAATCCGGGCGGGGTGTTTACCGAAGCCCAGGCTACCCAGAACTGGGGTGCTATAATGAGGTCGCTTACGTCTACAAACTTTGAGCAGACAAACGTGGAATACATCCAGTTCTGGATGCTGGATCCGTATGTGGGTAATGCAGGCGATGCACAAAATATAAACAACACCGGTATGATGGAAATTCATTTAGGTGAAATTTCTGAAGATATATTAAGGGATAACCGTAAGCAATATGAAAACGGGCTTCCGGGTACTAACGGTACTGCATTGGTTGTTAGTTCGCTTTGGGGTAATGTACCCGCTTCGCAGTCGCTTATCTATGCTTTTGATACTGATTCTGCAAACCGTGAACTTCAGGATGTGGGTCTGGATGGTCTTAACGATGCACAGGAAGCAGCCAAATTCCCTGAGTTTGCAGGCCTGGATGACCCTTCAGGAGACAACTACCAGTATTACCTTAATGCCAGTGGCGAAATTATAGACCGTTATAAGAACTACAATGGCTTACAGGGCAACTCACCCGTATCTGTAGGAGACAGCAACAGGGGTTCGTCTACGCTGCCCGATACAGAGGATATCAATAAGGACAACACCATGAACACTATTGATGCCTACTATACCTACCAAGTGCCAATAGGGCCTAACGCCATACCGGGCACCGGCTATGTAGTAGATGTGCGTGAAAGGAGTAACCAGGATGGCTTTAACGGCGAGGTACAAATGGAAGAAGGTACTACACCTGCCCGCTGGATATTGTACAAAATCCCGGTTAAGAGCATGACAAGTACCATAGGCACCATAAGCAGCCTGCGTTCTATCCGTTTTATGAGGGTAATGCTTACCGGTTTTAGTACTGATATTACACTACGACTTGCGGCATTTGACCTTGTAAGGAGTGAGTGGAGAAAGTATGAAGAGCCTCTTGATGCCGATGCAAGCAACAGTGATGACGAAAGTACCTACCATACAGGTTTTGACGTAGTATCTTTAAACATACAGGAAAATACGCAGCGTACACCGGTGCCGTATATGTCGCCTCCGGGTGTGGTGCGTGAGCAGTTATATAGTAACAATGCGGTAATCAACCAAAACGAACAGGCACTTTCACTACGCGTGTATGCTACTAATGGCGGTACCGATATTAATTCGGGACTTGAACCGGGCGATACCAGGGCGGTGTTTAAAAGTGTAAACGTAGACATGCGCCAGTATAAAAAGATACGTATGTTCCTGCATGCCGAGGCACTGTCAGGTCCTGACGGCAGGGAAGAAAACAATGCCCTGCAAGACGACCAGCTTGCCGCTGTGGTACGTTTTGGTACTGATGCTACAGATAACTTCTATGAAATAAGGAAGCCGCTGAAAAAAACATATTTCTCAGGAAGCGGACAGGCGGCCTGGGATGCCGAAGACATTTGGCCGGAGTCTAACGAGGTAATGGTATCCATGGCTGCACTTACCAAGCTTAAACTAATGGCTTTGCAGGGAAGTATTACACGGGATCCGATAGATAATGTATACCGCATGGATGCCAGGCAGTTGGACCCTACACTTGCCGAAGGTATGGTGCTGGGTATAAAGGGTAACCCTAACTTTGGCTTTGTAAGGGTGCTAATGCTGGGTGTAAGGAACAATACAAAGGATATGGCTGTGGTGCCTTCGCCGGCGCCAACAGTAAGGGGTGATGTATGGTTTAACGAGCTTCGCCTTAGCGATATGGATAACAAAGGAGGTTATGCCGCTGTTGCCGCACTTGATACCAACTTTGCCGACCTGGCTACTCTTTCAGCTACGGGTAACCTTAGCACCATAGGTTTTGGTACGGTAGAACAGGGGCCTACAGAGCGCAGCCTTGAGGATACTAAACAATACAGCCTGGTTACTAACCTTAATATCGGTAAGCTGTTGCCTAAGCAGGCACACCTTAATATTCCGTTTAACTATAGTGTAGGCGAAACTACGGTGACACCTAAATTTGACCAGTATTACCAGGATATAACTATAGACCAGGCGCTGGATGTGGCTACGTCTGATGCTGAGCGGGAGTCTATACTAAACCGTAATGTGGATTATACAAAAACGAAAAGTATTAACTTTATAGGTGTTAAAAAAGACCGAGGTACAGAACAGAAGCCGCACGTGTACGACCCGGAGAACATTACATTATCATACTCGTATAACCAGACAGATCACCATGATTACCAGATAGAATCGCAGCTGGACCAGCAGGTAAGGGCTACTGCTGATTATAATTATACCTTCCAGAACAAGGCGGTGGAGCCGTTTAAAAATACAGGCTTCATGAAAAAAAGCCAGTACTGGAAAATGCTGAGTGATTTTAATTTCAACTACCTGCCTACAAACTTGTCTTTCAGTTCAAATATACTGAGGCAGTATAACAAAATGCAGTACCGAAATGTAGATGTAGAGGGTATAGCTATAAATCCACTGTACCGTCGTAACTATTTCTTTAATTATCAGTATGGATTTGGTTATAATCTAACCAAATCGGTTAAGTTTAATTACCAGGTTTCTACCAGTAATATCGTGAAGAATTACCTGGACGAAAATGGAAATCCTATTGAAGATTATACGGTATTTACTGATTTCTGGAATACAGGTATTGCAAATACACATACCCAAAACTATGTGCTTAACTATGACCTGCCATTAAACAAACTGCCGTTCCTTAGTTTTGTTAAGGCTACATACAGCTACAACGCTACCTATAACTGGACACGTAGTACCGATGCGCTTGCCCGTGTAGATTTTACGGAAGCCGATGGCAGTATTACTAACTATTACCTGGGTAACACCATACAAAACAACAATTCGCATAAGATAAATGCTAACCTGGGTATGGATGTGTTTTATAAATACATTGGCCTGGGACCTAAGAAAAAAGCAGCTACAAAAGCCGCCGCGCCTAAGGCTCCGCCTAAACCGGGAGAAAAAATTGCTGCTGCGCCTAAGCCAGCCGATTCAGGGAATGCATATACCGAAATGCTTAAAAACCTGCTTACTTCGGTTAAAAATATAACGATTAACTATACTGAAACCAATGGTACGGTACTTCCGGGCTTTATGCCGGGTATAGGTTTCCTTGGTACTACTAAACCAAGCCTTGGCTTTATACTGGGTAGCCAGGATTCTGATATACGTTATGAAGCGGCAAAAGCGGGTTACCTTACTACGTACCCTACGTTTAACCAGAGCTTTACCCAGGTTAATACCAAGGATCTTAAGCTGACGGCTAACGTGAGCCCATTCCCGGATTTTACCATAGACCTTTCGGCAGATCGTACCAGTTCACTAAACAGTAGTGAACAGTATAATATAAACATGAGTAATCCTGAGCCGTATGAGGCGCTTTCGCCATATACCTACGGTAACTTCCAGATATCTACCATACTTATAGGTACATCCTTTAGCAAGAGCGATGTAAATGGTAGTGAGGCATTTAATAAATTCAGGGAAAACAGGCTTATTATAGCTAATAAGCTGGCTCTTGAGCATTACGGCCCGGGCTTCGGTACGTTTAACTCGACGCAGGACCAGTATGCCAACAGTGATTTTAGTAATGCTAACAGCGGCTACCCTCTTGGTTATGGTAAAAACAGCCAGGCGGTATTACTGCCGGCATTCCTTGCCGCTTACCAGGGCAAAGATGCGGCAGGAGCTAAAACGGGTATATTCCGTGATGTGCCGCTGCCTAACTGGATTGTTAAGTATACAGGATTAATGCGCCTGCAATATTTTAAAGAAAGGTTTAAGCGTTTTTCCATACAGCATGGTTACAGGGCATCATACAACATAAACTCGTTCCGTTCTAACTACGATTATGATGATTCGCTGCCTGAGCAAGGAAAAGACAACAACGGTGCCGGTAACTTCTATAACAAGTACGTAATAAGTAATGTTAACCTTACCGAGCAGTTTAACCCGCTGGTGCGTTTTGATATAGAAATGAAGAGTTCGTTTAAGTTTGTGGCTGAAGTGAAAAAAGACCGCACACTTAACATGAGTTTTGATAACAACCTGCTTACCGAAGTAAAAGGTAATGATTATACCCTGGGGCTTGGTTACCGCATTAAAGACGTGATTATAAATTCCCGACTGGCTAATAACCCTACGAATACCATAAAGAGTGATATAAACCTTAAGGCTGATATTACCCTGCGTAAGAGCCTTACCATAGTGCGTTACCTGGATTATGATAACAACCAGCTGGGTGGTGGGCAGGATATATGGACGGCAAAACTGTATGCGGATTATGCCTTTAGTAAAAACCTTACGGCCATTTTCTATTACGACCATTCGTTCAGTAAGGCTGTAATTTCTACCTCGTATCCGGTAACTACCATACGTACAGGGTTTACGGTAAGGTATACTTTCGGTAATTAATTTGGCTAAAAAACATTTTTACATTTGGCCTGTAAAATATACATTTGCTAAAAATAAACAACATGAACATTCCTGCTGAACTAAAGTATACCAAAGACCACGAGTGGGTAAAAGTAGACGGCGACGTTGCTACTGTAGGTATTACTGATTTTGCCCAGAAAGAACTGGGAGATATTGTATATGTAGAGGTAGATACCCTGGACCAGACGCTTGATAAAGACGAGGTTTTCGGCACTGTAGAAGCGGTAAAAACCGTGTCTGACCTTTTCCTGCCCCTTACAGGCGAAATCATAGAATTTAACCAAGAGCTCGAGGTAAATCCTGAACTTGTAAACTCTGACCCTTACGGAGCAGGCTGGATGGTTAAGATAAAAATCGCCAATGCTTCTGAAATCGAAACATTGTTTGACAGCGAACAATATAAAAACGAAATAGGTGCGTAAACTTTACTTTGTGGCTGCTGTGTTGTGGACAATTTTCATTACTACGGCATGTCTTGCAAGTATGGAGAATTTTAAAGACATCAGCTTCGCTACAGAGGAGGGTGCCGATAAATACGTTCACGCCAGTTTTTATATTTTGTTAACCGCGCTTTGGTTACTGTATGCTCTTAGGGCATTTAGTGCTGCACGTTCCAAGATAAGGTTATTGGTTTTTGTGCTTACGGTGCTTTTTGGCCTTATGATAGAAATATTCCAGGGGCTATTTACCGAAGACCGAAGCCCCGATCTTTTTGATGTGTGTGCTAACTCTACAGGAAGCGCCATAGCGATACTCATTTTTTGGGTGGCAGATAAAATAAAAAAATAGTATATTTAAAGTCCCGGCACACCGCCGGGACTTTCTTATTTACACGATTATGGAAGATATTAAGCAATACCTGGATTCTACCTATCTTAAGCTGCCGGAGCAGGCCGGGCTTACATTTGAAGAAAACCGTAATGTTGTGCAGGCTGCTGTGCAGGAGGCTATAGCGGAAGGTTTTAAATTGATTATGATACGCCCGGATATGGTGTCTATGGCGTGTAGCATGATTGAGGATGCCAACTCTGCTGTGGATGTGGGAACCGTGATTGATTTTCCTGATGGCGATGGCGGAGTGGACGCCAAGCTTGCTGAGGCCGCCCAGGCGATAACTAACGGTGCTGATGACCTTGACTTCGTGGCAGATTATAAAGCATATAAAAGAGGGGAGCTGCAAAAGGTAGAGGAAGAAATTGTGAAGTGTACCAATCTGGGGCTTGCAAATGGCCGTGTGGTAAAATGGATTATAGAAGTTGCCGCCCTTACCGATGCGGAAATTAAAGGTATCTGCGGTTTAATAAAGGGTGCTGTAACCGCCTTTGCCGATATAGCCGACTACAAAAATATATTTGTAAAATCATCAACAGGGTTTTATGTAACTGAAGACGGTAAGCCAAATGGTGCCACCCCTGAAACTATAAAATTAATGTTAGAATGTGCTGCCCCGTTACCGGTTAAGGCTGCCGGGGGTGTGCGTAATTATGCTGAGGCTATGGCTATGATAAAGTTGGGCGTAAAGCGTATTGGTACATCTTCGGCAAAAGCCATTGCTGAGGGCGCGCCTGCCTCTGAGGGGTACTAAAACAAAAAAACCTTCTCCCGTGGGGAGAAGGCCTCTTTTTCATAGCAATCTTAGTGAAGTTTTGTTTTTTCATAGCAACAGAAACAGTACTTCATCCTGTTTTCTTTTTAGAAGATGCAACAGTTTGCAAAAGGTTGCGTGTGGTTGCAAAAAAAAATAAAAAAAGTGCTTAAGGCATTTTAAGATGTTTTGTTTTTGTAAACAAACAATTCGGGTTATCTTTGCGCAAGTTTTTTTTAAACCCATGAAAGCTACCTTGAACGCACCAGATACTACAATCTCCCTACGATCGGTCTTTACAGATTTTAAAGCGCTTACAAAAACAGGCCTTGCCCTGAGTGTAGTGTTTTCTTCTATGGCGGGTTACCTGCTGGCAGTTTCAGACGAGCATCCTTTTAGTTGGAAAATCCTTATTATGCTCGCCTTTGGAGGGTACTGCATGGTAGGTGCGTCTAATGTTTTTAACCAGGTTATAGAGCGCGATCTTGATGCGCTTATGGATCGCACAAAAAACAGACCTATACCGGCTGGCAAAATCTCCTATAAAAATGCATTCGCTTTTGGAGTGCTGCTAACAATAGCAGGTGTTGCTATATTATATGCGATTAACCCTAAGTCGGCTATGTTTGGGGCTGTAAGTATTTTTTTGTACACCAGTATTTATACGCCGCTAAAAACCATAACCCCTCTTTCTGTGTTTGTTGGCGCCTTTCCCGGTGCTATACCGTTTATGCTGGGGTGGGTAGCCTGTACTAATGCTTTTGATATTGAAGCCGGAACGCTTTTCCTTATACAATTCTTTTGGCAGTTTCCTCATTTCTGGTCTATAGGCTGGTTTTTATATGACGATTATAAAAAGGGAGGGTTCTTTATGTTGCCTACAGGCGAAAAAGATAAGAAAACTGCCTTACAGATTATGCTCTACACCGTTTGGCTTATCATCGTTTCGGTATTCCCGGTTACAGGATTTACGGGTGATTTAAAATTAAGTGCTATTGCAGCGGTTCTTGTGCTTTTGCTAGGGGTATGGATGCTGATTTATGCGGTAAAGCTGTACAATAAAATGGATGCCCAGTCGGCAAAAAAACTAATGCTCGTGAGCGTTTCATATATCTCACTGTTGCAGGTTATATATATTGCAGATAAATTTTTACGATAAAATACATTAAACCATTATGGAAAAGGTTGTAATGACCGCTCAGGAGCACGACGACAGGAATGCAAGGAGCAAAAAAATGTTGTTGTGGTTTGCCATGATAAGCATGCTTATGATGTTTGCTGGTCTTACCAGTGCCTATGTGGTAAGCTCGTCAAGGCCTGACTGGCTTAAGGGTATTCATATGCCGCTGGCATTTTGGGCAAGTACCGTAATGATATTGATAAGTAGTTTTACTTTTCATTTCGCTAAAGTTGCTGTTAAAAAAGGCAATCATAGTGGGGCTACAGGTCTTTTTTTAATTACACTTGTACTGGGTGTAGGATTTGTTGTGTCCCAGGTTTATGGCTTTAAAGAGTTTGTGCAGGGAGGCTTTTACCTGACAGGCCCGGGTAGTGCTGTTACTACGCAATTCTTGTATGTTATAATAGTGGCGCACCTTGCTCACCTTTTTGCAGGGCTTATCGTACTTTTGGTAGTAATTTATAATCATTTTAAACATAAATATAACCCTTCTCAAACCCTTGGAATAGAGTTAGGTGCGCTTTTCTGGCATTTTCTCGACTTTCTGTGGCTTTATTTGTTTTTATTTTTCTATTTCTATTAAAATAAAAAAATGTAAATTTGGGAACTTTTTAACCTAATAACGTTTTATGGCAGCGACAGTTACTTCAACAGCCGTTACAGGCAAAACCTGGGATGGTGGCAATGAGCCTCTAGGTGCAAGCTATGGCAAAATGATGATGTGGTTTTTCATCATGTCTGATGCACTTACTTTTTCAGGATTTCTTGCGGCTTACGGTTTTTCAAGGTTCAAATTCATAGGTACATGGCCTATTGCAGACGAGGTGTTTACCCACTTTCCGTTCATGCACGGTGTAGAAGCTCCAATGTACTATGTGGCGTTGATGACTTTTATCCTTATCTTCTCGTCTGTAACTATGGTACTTGCTGTAGATGCAGGGCATCAATTGAAAAAAACTAAAGTGGCTATTTATATGCTGCTTACTATTATAGGTGGTTTTATCTTCCTTGGCTCACAGGCTTGGGAGTGGAAAAACTTCATAGGCGGTGAGTTTGGCGCTATAGAATCTAAAGGAGGTTCTGTGCTTCAGTTTGTAAAAGCTGGCGAAAACGGTACGTATGAGCGTGTAGCGCTTAAAGATTTTGCGGTTACTCTGCCAACTGAGCGTCAGGATAAAATAAAAAGTAAAGGTATTTGGTTTGAAAAAGGACAATCACTTCCTTCTGTATCTCTTGAAGAAGTAGCTGAAGGCCTTAAGGCACACCCGGAAGTGCTAATCAGGACTGAAAACATTACCAAAGAAAAAACGAAAGAAGTACTTACAAGGGAACAAACCCTTGCTAAAATAGAAGATTTCTCTCTTGTTGTAGAAGGTGCTAACCTTGAGCACAATGAGTACGGCCACAAGCTGTTTGCTGACTTCTTCTTCTTTATTACAGGTTTCCACGGTTTCCACGTATTCTCTGGTGTTATCCTTAATATCCTTATTTTCTTCAACGTGCTTCTTGGAACGTACGATAAGAGGAAGAGCTACGAAATGGTTGAAAAAGTTGGTCTTTACTGGCACTTTGTAGACCTTGTGTGGGTATTTGTATTTACATTCTTCTATCTTGTTTAATCGTTAAAAAAAATATATAGAATCATGGCACACGCACACGAATCTAATACAAAAAGAATATGGATCGTATTTGGTATCCTGTCTTTAATAACAATTGTTGAAGTAGCTTTTGGTATTGTTAAGCCTGCAGCGCTTTTCCACACAGACCTGTTTCACCTTAACCTGTTAAACTGGTTGTTCATTATCCTTACTATAGTTAAGGCGTACTACATTATGTGGGCGTTTATGCACCTTGAAGGCGAAAAAGCCAGCTTTAGGTGGTCTATAATATCTCCACTGGTATTCCTGATTATCTACTTAGTACTCATTTTACTTATTGAAGGTAATTATATATTTGATGTGTTCCATACGAGCCAATATAAATGGATCTTCTAAGGACATATTAATTCATAAAAAAGGCGGTTATTTCAACCGCCTTTTTTAATTTTGCACCATATTTATGCACAGTTTTTTATGAAACGCAAAATAGTATTATTTGTACTCCTTATAGCTCCGCTTATACTGTATGTATATTTTTCCATGGTTAAGCATAATTCGCTTTTTCTCCCGAAAATAACAAAAAATGTGAGCGAACTCCCAGCCGGTAAAACACTTGATGGTCAACCCGCCGCACTTTCCGGAAAAATATCTATCATTGGTTTTTTAGGTGATGATATTACCCCAAAAAAGGAAGCTATCTTTAACCTGAACCAGAAAATAAATGCCAAGTACCGTGGCTTTACCGATTTTCAGATGGTAATGCTGGTGCCTGCCGGTGATGAGGCTGCTGTAAAGTCGCTAACCGAGAGCCTTAAGGCTATGGGGGATATCAGCGACTGGAAGTTTGTTTTTACATCACCTGAGCAGATAAAAGCCTTTCATAACAGCCTAAAGGTAGCGCAGCCTTTAGATGCGCATTATGGTAGCGCGTATGTTTACATTATAGACAAGGAACGTACACTGCGCGGCCGTATGGGGAAAGACAAAAAAGGCAAAGAAGAGTTTAAGGACGGTTACAATATGTTTATAGTATCTGAACTTCATAATGAAATGACAGACGACCTTAAGATAATGCTGCGCGAATACCGTCTGGCTCTTAAGAAGAACAATGTGTATGACCAGGCTGCCAAAAGAAAAATCTAATCCATGAAAAATAAATCATATATAGGCATATCGTTCATTGTGCTGATTTTCGGTATTTGGGCGGTGCCAAAAATAGTAGACAAGTTTAGAAAGTCTGATCTTGTAGAGATAGGTAAAGTGCCGTCTTTTGAACTTACGGATCAGAATGGCAAAACGATTTCTGATAAAGATTATGATGGCAAGGTGTATGTTGTGGAGTTCTTTTTTAGTACATGTCCTACCATTTGCCCTAAGATGAACCAGAATATGCTGAAGCTTCAGGAAGCCTTTTACGGCAAGCCTGATTTCGGCATTGCATCAATTACCATTAATCCCGAACACGATACACCGCAAGTACTTAAAGAACATGCTGCTGAGTTAGGTGTAAAGCACTACAATTGGCACTTCCTTACAGGGGATAGGGATTATATTTTTGACCTTGCCAAGCAGTTTAAGCTCTATGCGGGTACAAACCCTAATGTACCGGGAGGTTTTGAGCATTCAGGCTTGTTTGCGTTGGTAGATAAAGACGGAAACATCCGTTGCCGTAAAGATCAGTTTGGCAACCCTATCATGTACTACGACGGACTTGACGATAATGGTATAAAAGATATTAAAGAAGATATTAAAAAATTAACCGATGAGTAATTTTCAAACCCTGGATAACGCCCTGGAAACGGAAAAAAAATACAACAAGTGGATTGTTGCTGTTTCAATTATCATACCTGTAGCCGTTGCTGCCCTTTTTGGGATTAACCTTCCTAAAATGGGTTATGATGTGCAGCCGCTTTCGTTTTTACCGCCTATTTATGCCGGTATTAACGGGTTAACAGCTGTAGTGCTTTTTATTGCTGTTATGGCAATTAAAAACGGTAACAAGTCCTTGCACGAAACGCTGGTTAAAGTAGCAATAGGATTCTCTTTAAGCTTTTTGGTAATGTACGTTGCGTATCACATGACCAGTATCACTGCCCTTTATGGTGATCTTAACCATAACGGCATCCTTGAAGAGGCTGAGAAGACTACGGCGGGTGTTATGCGTTATGTGTATTATTTTGTATTGTTTACCCACATTCCGCTTTCGGTGGTAATTATACCATTTGTACTCTATACGTTTGTAAGGGGTATTTCAGGTAGCTATGAGCGTCATAAAAAGCTGGCCCGTATTACGTATCCTATGTGGATGTATGTAGCGATAACCGGTGTAATTGTTTACGTAATGATATCTCCTTATTACAATCACTAAATGAAAAATATATATAAATGGCTCCTGCCGGTACTTCTGTTAAGTGCTTACGGAGCCAGTGCCCAGTGTGCCATGTGCCGTGCCGCGCTTGAAAGTAATGAGCAGGGCATACAGCCCGAAGCGGTAAACGACGGAATAGTATACCTTATGGCATTTCCATATTTGCTTGTCGGTTTAGTTGGCTTTATAGTATACCGCATGATGAGTAAGAGAAATAAAAAAGGAGCATAGTAATTACTGTGCTCCTTTTTTAATAGATTAAATTTTAGTTGTCATCTAATCATCCAAAAATCCAAAAATCTATTTTAATCCATCTACCTTCAGGTTAACTTTTCCTGTTCCTTTTATAAAGGCAATCATGGCATTGTTGGTTATCTCTACCTTGTCAAAATCGAAGCTTTCCATGGTGCCGTTTATAAACACACCCGATACAGGCGAATAATTATTCAGGTATGGTAAAATTGATTTTTTGCCCTGCTCAAGGTTTTCTTTAATAGAGTAACGGCAGCTTTCCTGTATTTTTTTAAGGATTACACCGCTAGCCAGCCAGTTGGCACTGCGCATCAGGGCGCTCTTGGTATCCAGTATATAGTCCATTTGATCAAAGAAAATTTCTTTGGTTACGGTGTTGTAGTTTGGTATACCGCTCAGGTAAATAGTACCGTTAATACTTCCGGTCATATCAAGTGCTACAATAAGCTTGTTATCTTTTGCCCAAAGCTCCACTTTTTGTACGGTAACCTTGCGCTTACCATCGCCAAACTCCTGTCCCTGGAAGTTTTTTGTAATCATGGCGCTGGCATCTTTATACGTAGAGATAGCCGCTACCGAAATAGATACTTTGTCAGGAATGTTTTGGTCAGCCTTAAGTATAACCTTGTTTTTGTCAAAGGTTTGTTTGGGTTGGGTGCCTACAGTAGTTTCCATACTGCACTTAAGTCCCATGTTCATTACAATCTGCTTGTTTTTTATACGGGCATCATCGGCGTACAGCTCTTCCGGTGTCAGTTTAAACCAGGTGTTATATTCTTTGCTGGAAAGCATTGGCTTGCTTATCGTTTCAAGTGCATCTAATACCTGTGGCTTTACATTAACCGCGTCAGACAGAGCTTTGTTCAGCTCGTCCTCTATACGGCTCTTAAATAGCTTAAGTGCAGGGTTTACCAAGTAGGTAACCGGTACTTTTTTACCGGCAATGGTTATGCTTGGGCTTTCTATCCATTCTATGGTTTCAATTTTGGTCTGGGTTTTAAGCTTCCAGCTGCTTAGCTTCACATCACTGTTAAAGGTAATATTTGCGTTAAGGTCAAACTCACGCGTATCATATAAATCCATACCAAGGGTAGATGTGCCGTAGCGTACCTTACCGCTAACCTTTATAGGCACAAGGGTAACGAGGTGTCCGTTTTTATCAGTAAGTTTTACTGGCGCGGTTTTCCATACCTTAATGGCTATGTTGTCGTCCTCTATTTTATTGTCTTCGTATACAAGGCCGTTAAACAATTTATTGGTTTGATTTTCTACATCGGCCAGGGTAACGCTTACCGGCAGGCTTATAAAAGACGATGTTTTGTTATATACAACATCGGTGGTGTTACCGGGTTCAGGGCGTAGCGCCTCAATACGCTTTGCGGTACCACAGCTGCTTAAAAGAATTGCAGTGCCTAAAAGGCTAGTTAATAAGGTTTTCATATATGTGTTTGTGCAAATTTGCGGCAAATTTAGGATATAATTTGTAACAAAAAATTAAGAAGTGAGTCTAATTGTTATGCCCGGGCATAATTACCATTGCAGATTTTAATATTTTTGTAGTACTGGGACAACCAATTATGAAAAACACAAAAAAAATACTACTAGCCGTTGGCTTCTTTCTTTTCTTGCTGCCATCGCAGGCGCAGCAAAAAAAGTGGAGCCTTAAGGAGTGCGTGGAGTATGCACTTAAAAACAATATCTCTATCAAGCTTTCCGGTTTGGATGTGGCTACAGCTGATGTAGCCAAAAATGACGCCCTGGGCGGATTTCTGCCATCCGTCAATTTGCAGGGATCGCACTCATGGAATATTGGTCTTAACCAAAACATTACTACGGGTTTGCTGCAAAACCAAACCACCCAGTTTACGTCTTTAGGGGGTAATGTGGGTATAGATATTTATAGCGGTATGCAAAGGCAGCATCGCTTTAGCAGGTCACGACTGGCACAGGTTGCCGCGCTGTACCAGCTTACTAAAATGCAGGAAGATATAGCGCTGAATGTGGCCAACTCTTACCTGCAGATCCTGTTTAATAAAGAGAACTTAAAAGTACAACAGCAGCAGCTTACGTATGATAACCAGCATATGGAGCGAGTGGCCCAGCTTGTAGAGGCGGGCTCTGTACCCCAGGGCGACCTGCTGGATGTAAAGGCAACTGTGGCTACCGATACCCAGAACAAAATTGCTGCCGAAAACGCATTGCTTATTTCCAAGCTTACGCTGGCGCAACTGATGCAACTGGAAAACTTCCAGGATTTTGATACCGAAGACCGCGATTATCCTACAGATGAAACCGGCGTGCTGCTACGTACCGCTGCCGAAGTATATGGTAAAGCAAAAGAGCTTCGTACCGATATAAAAATAGCCAAGCAAAATGTAGCGGTAGCAGAAAAAGATGTTTCCATAGCCAAGGGTGCTTATCAGCCCACCTTGCAGGGTTTTTACAGCTTTACAACACGTGCGGCTTATAGCCAGAGGGTAACAGGGTATACCCTAAGTCCCATTAATCCATGGACGCCGGTAGGCACAGTGCAGGAAACGGGCCAGGCTGTAGTGGCTCCAAACTACATTCCGTTACTGGGTAAGCATGCCCCACTTTGGGACCAGTTTGACCAGAACAAGGGACACTCGTTCGGACTTTCACTAAGTGTGCCGGTGCTTAACGGTTTTTCTACAAGGAACAACGTAGCCCGTGCCAAAATAGCATTGGAGCGCAGCCGCATTACCCTACAACAGCAAGAACTTACCCTGGAGCAAAATGTGTATAAAGCCTATACCGATGCCCAGGGTGCATTAAACGCTTATGAGGCGGCTAAGGTTACCCTTACGGCCCGTGAGCAGTCTAAAGAGTATGCGCGCGAACGTTATGAGGTGGGCCTTATAAACGTATTCGACTTTAACCAGGCGCAAACACTGTTTGTAAATGCACAAAGCGAATTGCTTCGCACTAAATACGATTTCATTTTTAAGGTTAAGATATTAGAATTCTATTTCGGTATACCAATTTCCCAAATCGCAGATAAATAATAAAACAGGCCATGTCTAAAAAAACCATTTACATACTTTTAGGAGTTGTCGTAATCGCGGCAATTACAGTAATAGCACTTAAAAAGAGCGGTACCATAGGTAAATCCGAAGAAGGTAAGGACGTTGAAGTCGCCGCAGTAAAAAAAATAACCCTTACCGAAACCGTTTCGGCTACAGGTAAAATCCAGCCGGAAATAGAGGTTAAAATATCTTCTGAGGTTTCCGGGGAAATTATACAGTTGCCTATAAAAGAAGGCCAGGCCATTAAAAAAGGCGACCTGCTTGTACGCATTAATCCAGACCTTTATGAATCAGGGGTAAGCCGTACCAATGCCGCTATGTCTACTTCCAAGGCAGGGCTAAACCAGGCAGAAGCACAGCTTAAGGAGGCTAAGGCAAACTATAGCCGTAATAAAACCCTTTTTGACAGGGGTGTGATTTCTAAGTCAGAATGGGATAAGATAGTATCGGCTTACGAGGTAGCCCAGGCTGCTAAGCAGTCGGCATTTTTCCAGGTACAAAGTGCGGGTGCCAGTGTTACCGAAGCAAAAGACAACCTTAACCGTACCACCATTTATTCTCCGGTAGACGGTACCATATCCAAGCTTGATACTGAGCTGGGCGAAAGGGTAGTAGGTACGCAGCAGATGACGGGTACTGAAATCCTTCGTGTAGCGAACCTGAATAACATGGAAGTAGAAGTTGATGTTAATGAAAATGACATTGTAAAAATACAGATAGGAGATGAAGCTGATATTGAGGTTGATGCTTACCTGAAACGTAAGTTTAAAGGTGAGGTAACCAGTATATCTAACTCGGCGACTACGACTACAGCCGACCAGGTTACGAACTTTAAGGTAAAAGTACGTATTATAAAAGACTCTTATAAAGATATGATGGAAGGCAAGCCAGCTAACTTTTCACCATTCCGCCCGGGCATGACCGCTACTGTAGATATCATAACTGAAAAGAAAACCGATATCGTTGCCGTGCCTATCAGCGCTGTGGTAATTAAAACCGATACTACATCGGCTAAAAAAGACGCTGTAAAAGAGCTGGAAGAGAAAGAACAGGAAAAAGAAACCGGGAAACTTAAAGAACGCTTTGAATGTGTGTTTGTAATGAATAACGGAAAAGCCGAACTGAGGGTTATAAAAACCGGTATTCAGGATGATACTAACATAGAAGTGCTAACCGGACTGAAATCTGGCGATGTGGTAATCACAGGTCCATATAATACGGTGGCCAAAGACCTTAATCCGGGTGATAAGGTAAAGAAATCCCAAGGCGGCGCAAGCGCACCTAAAGAATCTAAATAGTACCATGGCGATTATATTAAATATAGAAACGGCTACCAAAAACTGTTCTGTGTCTGTTGCGGTAGATGGCATAACAAAAGTGCTTAAAGAATATGCAGGAGAGGGCTATGCCCATGCCGAAAAGCTACACGTTTTTATAGAAGAGGCAGTGCAGGAAGCCGGTTTAGCTCTAAACCAACTTACCGCAATAGCTGTGAGCATGGGGCCTGGGTCATACACAGGGCTGCGTATAGGTGTTTCTGCTGCCAAGGGGCTTTGCTATGCGTTAAACGTTCCGCTTATTGCTGTAGACACCCTGGAGTTGCTTGCATATAAAATAAAAATAGAAAGTGGTATAATCATACCGCTTATAGATGCGCGCCGGATGGAAGCCTATACTGCTGTTTTTGACAAAGATTATAACAGGATCAGGAATACCCGTGCCGAAATAATTACGCAAGAATCTTTTTCCGATTACCAAGGGCCATTACATTTGGTGGGTGATGGCGCTGCAAAGTGTGTAGGAGTTTTGCCTGAAGGTAAAATAGTACACCATGCAGAGGTGCTGTACCCGTCTGCTAACGAAATGAGCGCATTATCATATGCCAAATACAAAATAAGCGACACTGTAGATGTCGCTTATTTTGAACCTTTTTATTTAAAGGATTTTATTGCATTAAAGCCTACAGCAAAGTAGCAGTATAATTTGCTAGCTTTTGCAGGTCTTCAGTCTTTTCAAGGTCAAGGCTGTTTTGCTTAATATATTCTGTTATCTGTTTGCTCTTTTCAGGGAACAGTTTTGCAAAACCTTTTTTGTTAGAAAAGTATTGTACCGGACCATTACCTACTTTAGCATAAAACTCATCCGATGCCTTTTTATAGGTAGAAGGTTTGGCTACGGCATATCCGTTATCTGATTTCGTGCCTTCCTGCAAATAAATACGCTCTCTTTTGTATATAGATACCTTAGGGTTATCACTGATTACACTAAGATAACCTGTAAATTCATCATCGTTTTTATGATACGTAACATAATCGTACTGCTGCCCGGTAGCGCTAAACGTTACGGTTACACCCGGTTGCTTAGGCAGTGCCTTTGTAACATTCTCCTGAGGATTATTCATTTCAAAATAATCAGAATAAGCATTGTAGCGAAGTAATACTGTAGTGGTATTGGTGCTTAACTTAGCGGGAAGGAAATTCTCGTCGGTATACATTGTACCCGCTACAGATGCAGATTTGTTGTTAATGTTTAAAACCTGCCTTCCACCGGCTGTAAAAGCGCTTTGGTTCGCGCCTTGCGCGTGAGCTACGGCAGCACCGGCAAGCATTGCAATAGCCAAAATGTTCTTTAAATTTTTCATTTTCTTTGTAAAACTGTTGTGATAGCTAATAAGTTGATGTCAAAAATAGTGCAATAATTGAATCATTTCAATTAATTAACACTTAAAGATTATGCTACAACGTTTTATATAACAAATTATTATTCGCTGTCTTTATCTTTAGGTACATAATTTATGTTTAGTGCCGGCTGTGATGATGGCAGTTCTATACCTGCCTGCTCAAAAGCAACTTTTACGTTCTCATAAAACTCAGATACCATTGCTCCATATTTAGGCCTTTCGCTCCATAGGTATATTGCTATTTGTACAGAACTCTCATTAAGAGCCCGAACCTCAAATCCGGGTGCCGGTTGTTGCAATATTTTATCATCGCCTTTAATCACATGAAAAATAGCGTCTTTTACCAGCTTAAGGTTGTTGTGATAGGATACATTCAATACAATTTCGGCACGGCGGTTGGCTTCCTGGGAGAAGTTCTTAATGGTATTGTTGCTCAGTGTACCGTTAGGCAGGTATACCACCTGGTTGTTAGCCGTTACAAGACGGGTGCTGAAAATCTGGATGCTGCTTACTGTTCCCGCTTGCCCCTGCGCCTCTATATAATCGCCCACGCGAAACGGCTTAAACAATATAATGAGCAGCCCGCCTGCAAAGTTAGACAGTGATCCCTGTAATGATAAACCTATGGCTACCGCACCGGCACCCAGTATGGCTGCAAATGAAGTAGTTTCTATACCCAGCTGGGCTATTATACTTACAAAAAGTAATATACGAAGGCCCCAGCTGCTTACATCAAGTACAAATTTTAATAAGGTAGGGTCATGATCCGGGCGCGTAGTGATAATCCGGGTGATGAAATTACGGATGAATTTTATAGCGACCAGACCTACAACGAGGATACCTATTGCGGTAGCAAGGTTTGGTAGAAAATTTACAATTTTTAACCCTATAATATCAGCGTATTTGTCAAAAAACTTTTCCATCTATAGTTTTATATCATTAAGTGTTTCTTCAAGGTTTTCCTTTGGCAACCCGCAGGCTTTATTTTGGCAAACATAAAACAACAGGCGGTTTTCTGCAAAACGATTTTTAAGCAGTGGTACTACCGAATCTTTTTCGCTCCCGGCCAAAAGGATGTGTGGCAGATATACTGTATTTATTTTTTTTACTGCGTAATCAGCACCAATACCACAAACGGCAAGTTCGCGGTTGTCTGCTCCCAGATCCAGCCAAAGGTTCAGCCAGTTGCTAAACGCCGACGGGTAATCCATAGCCGGGATAATGTTGTAGAGCATTTGCAACGCTACTTTTTCGTAATGCGCATTGTCAAAATACAGGCTGAGCTTATACAGTACATTTGCCATAACCGAGTTGGCTGCGGGTATTACGTTGTCTTCGGTTTCGTAGTGTGGTGCTACAAGGGTTTCCTGTCCGCGCTGGTTAAACAGGAAGAACTGTTTGTCCTCGTCATAAAAATGTTCCAGGGCATAATCATTCATATTTTTTGCATACTGCAGCCATTGTTCATCCAGTGTTGCCTGATACAGGCTTATAAAGGCATCGGCGGTATGTACATAATCTTCCAGGAAACCGTTGATTCGGGCTTCCCCGTTTTTGTAGGTGCGCCACAGATGCCCGTTTTCATCCCAGAGTTTGTTGATGATAAAGTTGGCATTGCTCAGCGCAGCGTTTAGATAAGTGTCGTCAGTAGTGGCTTTGTAAGCATCGGCATAACCTTTTAGCATAAGAGCGTTCCACGAGGTAAGCACCTTGTCATCAAGCCCTGGTTTGTGGCGTTTCTCCCTTTCGGTGTATAGCATTTGTTCCCAGTGCTTTTTCTTTTCAGATAAGGTACTTTGGCTTATGCCAAATGAATCGGCAAGTTTGTCTAATGGTTCTGTTTGTATCAGTACAAAACGCCCATCTTCCCAAAAGCCAAATTCATTAATATTAAATACCTTTTGGAACAAAGGGAAATCATCTCCCAGCAGCGTTTTTAGCTCGTGTTCTTCCCATGTGTAAAAAGCCCCTTCTTCCTTGTGTCCAACAAAGTTGAGGCTGTCGGCATCCCAGGCGCTGTAAAATGCACCTTCGGTAGTAGTGAGTTCTGTCTTTACAAAGAAATGTGTCTTTTCAATCACTTCTTTATAAAGCGGATTCTGGGTGCGTTTGTACGCTTCGGTATACAGGCTCATGAGTTGACCGTTGTCGTATAACATCTTTTCGAAATGCGGTACGTGCCAGTGCATATCTATCGAATAACGTGAAAATCCTCCGCCTGCTGTATCAAACAAACCTCCCCAGGCCATACGGGTAAGGGTAAGGTCTACGAAATCCAGTAATTCTTTAGTTTTGGTCTGGTAGCCGTAACGTTGCAGGAACAGGTAGTTGTTTGGCATCATAAACTTAGGCGCACGTGCGTAGCCACCAAAATCCCAGTCGAAACTACGCGCCCATTTTTCTACCAGAGGTTTTATGTGCGATGGGTCTTTTAACCCTTCCTCTTCATTAGGTGGAAGTAACGATAATTGCTTTACACCATCGAGCAGGCGTATGGCATAGTCTTCCATGGTACTCCGTTCATCGCGGTACATTTCCTGAAGCTGGTCCAGGGTTTCCATCCATTGGTTTTTCCTGAAGTAGGTGCCGCCCCAAACCGCCCTGCCATCGGGTAGTAATACAACGTTCATGGGCCAACCTCCCTGTCCGGTCATTATCTGCACGGCTTTCATGTAAGTAGCATCCACATCGGGACGTTCTTCACGGTCTACTTTTATAGAGATGAAATGCGCGTTCATTAATGCTGCTACTTCCTGGTCCTCAAAGCTCTCGTGTTCCATAACGTGGCACCAGTGGCATGCCGAATAGCCTACACTTAGTATGATGAGTTTGTCTTCATTTTTTGCCTGTTGCAGGATTTCGGGTTTCCATGCTTTCCAATGTATGGGATTGCCGGCATGTTGCAGCAGGTAAGGACTGGTTTCGTTTATGAGTTCATTCATGCGGAACGGTTGTTCGTTGGCAATATTATTTGATATAGTGCTTAAACAGCTTGCGGTATTTGTTTCGCGCTGAAGGAGAAGGGTATCTTCTCAGCGGCGTAAGATTATTGAATATTAAAGCGATAATGAGTAATATTATACATCCCGATAAAACAGGGGAAAGCACATACATATAACCCAGTTCCCGTAGTTGAGGGGAAGCGGTGGCGGCAATAAGAGCGGTGGCACCGCCGGGCGGATGTAAGGTTTTTGTTATCTGCATGGCTATTATGGATAGCGAAACAGCCAGCGGTGCGGCAATCCATAATAATTCAGGAAACAATTTCTGTACTGATACGCCTATGATTGCCGATACCAAATGTCCGCCAATAAGATTACGGGGTTGTGCCAGCGGGCTTTCGATTACTCCATATACGAGCACACATGACGCTCCAAAGGAGCCAATAAGAAATATAAGGTCATTTTTATTCAGCTGGCCATATTGCAGGTATGCGATTATGCCCAGTCCTATAAACGAACCTACAAATGCCCAAAAGTGTTCGGTAGCATTTACCAGGGTTTCTTTATAAAGTATATAACGTGTAGTTCTATAAGTTCTTTTTATGAGTTTACGTGGCATGAGATACTTGTTCTTTATAGGTGTAAACATTATAGGGCAACAGGCGTGTAGCGGTAAGTTTTGCAGTAAAGCTTACAATGGCTAACGGTATAAAAAGCGTATAATCATTAACTATACCACATACCAGGAACAACGCCGTAAGTGGTGCGTGTATGCTGGCACTTAACATGGCAGCCATACCTGCTATCATAAAGTTTACGGGTATAACCTGAAAGCCTGATACGCTATTTATAACCATAGCCGTTACAAGTCCTAAGAATGCCCCTATAAATATGCTTGGTGCAAACACACCTCCGTCGCCACCTGCTCCAAGGGTAACCGATGTTACTATAGGTTTTATTACAAGCAGCAAAACAACCACAAGTAAATACCTGGCAGAAAATACGGGGTGCGATGCGTACTGTAAACCTTCTTTTATGGCATGGTAACCATCGCCATACAGTTGCGGCAGTATTAGTAAGGAGATGCTAAGTAGTACGGCACCAATGATTATTTTATTACGATAGCCCTGCATTGCTGCAAAACGCTTTTTGATATACAAAACGCACCTTGTAAGGAAAGTTGCGTTTACACCTGAAATGATACCCAGTAGTATGAAGTAGGGTAGAGCATGTAATTTCCATCCGGTAATATTTACCTTAAACAGGGTTTCATCTCCTGTTATGGTTAGCATTGCAAATGCTACAGACACTGCAAGCAACGATGCTATGATGTAAAACGTATTTATTTTTTTTGAAATGACTTCATAAGCAAATAAAATACCGGCTAGCGGGCTGGAAAACAATACGGTAATACCTGCTGCCACGGCGGCGCAAATAAGCTCGGTTTTGTGTTTTTTCAGCATGCGTTCTTTACGGGAAGCTACATTTCCTATCGCAGCTGTAGACACTACGGTAGATACTTCTATGCCGGTAGCACCGCCAAAACTTACGGTAAGAAATCCGTTTACAAAGTGCGACAGGATTTTGTATTCCTTTAATTGTTTGCCTGAAGAAACACTCTCAAAAACTTCCTTTATCCCTTTGTTTTCCCTGCCTTTAAAGAGATACTTTCTAAGAAAATAAATAGCGGTGAGTCCTGTTATAGGGAATAATAATACATACAAAGGATTGGTTACTGTGCGTGTAAAAAGGTTATGCTCAAAATGCTCGGTAACATGTTTAAGGGTTATTGCAAGCAAAGCCGCTAAAAAACCGGTAAGTAAAGATGCTCCTGCAAACTTTACCCATAAGGTTATATGGTATTTATTTCGGGTATTTATCATTACGTAAAAATTAAACCATACAAATGTAGTACACAAATGAACCATACCCTATAATTATCCGTTTAAAACAATGCCTGAATGTATACATTAACATCTTGTTAGCAAATCTAAATCCAAATGACTGTCGATTAAAAACGTTTTAAATGAGATATATAACTTCATTCAACTTAGTTAGGAGTATGCTTTAGGATTCGTAAACGAATAGTTCCATGAAGAATCTGCTGTCCTTATGTGGTTTGTTGGTTACGCAAGATTTCAGTTCAGGGGAATTCAGTGTGATTCACTACCCTTGTAAAACCACAAAGCCTGATAAGAAATTATCAGGCTTTGTGGTTATGTGTCTCCCAAAAGTAGAATCCGGGGCATATATTTTGTACGTTTTACTCGTCGGCAGTGATTTTGCTGGCACTACGATACAGGAAAGCTCCGTGTATGTTCCTGCGGGCAAACCTTGCTGGCGAATCAGCGTTAACCATCTTGATGAATGTAGCCTTCGGTACACCAAAGTATTCGTAGTTAACCCCATTGGCAAAGTTTATATACAGCACCTGGTTGTCAAAATAAAACTCATGGATGGCTTCACTTGTAGTGGTTGCGGTATATTGCTCCTTGCTCTTTTCAAGCGTTTCAGGTGCTACACTTACCAGAAAGTGGTATGCCTCTATAATGGCGGTACTTTTCTCTTCGGCTGCAATGCGCTCCTCGTCTGTGTTGCAGGTATCAGGGTGGCAGTCTTTCATACTGTTCCTGTAAATAGTCTTCAGTTCCTTAAGGGTCGCCGCTTTAGTAACATCGAGTAGTTTACGGTACTCAACAATCTTTTTCATGTTCATAAGCTCAGTGTGTATTTTTTTCGGCGGCAAATATCTGACAATAAATCTACATATGCTTGTAAATGTGTGTAATACTTTGTTTAAATTTTAGTATACGATTTGCTTTTTGGCATTTTTTTACTCATTGAGTATAATGTAGGTCACGAAATTTTTTCGAAGATTGCTTTTGGGAAAAACTATTATTTGATTCAGAAATTGCATTATTAAATAAATTAACGAGTAAAATTTACAATTTTAACATTTGTTTCAAATACGTAATGTTAAAGACATGTAACAGTAAACATCCTTTTACGGTAACACAACTTACAAAATCTGCTTTACAAAAAGTACCTTCCTATATTTGTATAGTACCGGTACAATCCACTAAATCAATTTATTACATCAATTTATGAAAAAAATTATCTACAAGGCGTTTTCCAGCGCCATGATGGCTGCTATTGCCCTTACGGGAACGGCTGCCTGGAGCCAGGCTACCTTGCCGGCGACATCTCCATATAGCCAAAATTTTGATACCACTCCGGGTGCCTCAGGTACTGCTTATCCTACGGGCTGGGTATCATATAATGGCAGTGCTATAGACAATGCAATGATTGCAGGTACTGCCGCATCTACATCGGGTGCTAACTATAATTATGGTTCTAAAATCGGCATCCTGGGTTCAGGAAGTGCTTTTTCTCCGTCGTCTATAGTATTATCCCTTGCAAACACGGCCAGAAAAACAGGTTTTACCATATCTTACGATGTTATAAAAATGAGAGAGCAAGGGCGTAGTAACTCTTTTAGCCTTGAAATCTCTACAATTTCTCCTACATCAGGTTTTGTGCCTGTAGCAGGAGGCGAATACGTATCGGGTACTATAGCCCAGGGCGTGGTAACTAGTTTTCCAAATATTGACCTTTCTGCCGTTGATAACATTTCAGGTAACGTATGGATTCGTTGGAGCTATACAGAGGTGAGTGGTTCAGGAAGCCGTGACGGTATTGCTCTGGACAATGTTGTTTTGTCTTGGAACACTGCTCCGGTGCTTGGTACGCCTGTAGCTACACCGGCTGCACCGGTAACCTATAACAGCTTTGTAGCAAACTGGAATCCTGTAACAGGTGCCGAAAGCTATAGGCTAGATGTAAGTAAGTCGGCTACTTTTGGCAGTACTACTAACACAACCGACCTGTTTTTTTCTGAGTATGTAGAAGGTTCAGGTACAAATAAATATCTTGAAATATACAACGGTACAGGTGCTGCTGTAGACCTTTCTGATTACAGGGTGAAACTTTACGCTAACGGAAGTACTACCGCTACAGGTACTTCTAACGATGTGCAACTTTCTGGTATATTAGCTAATAACAGTACTATAGTGCTTAAAAATAGCACGTCTGCCCTTTATACCAGTGCTGCGGTTACTGTAGCTGCGGTTAACTTTAATGGTAATGATGCTGTGGCGCTTTACAAAATATCTACAGGTGCTAACGTGGATATTTTTGGACGCATAGGTGAAAATCCGGGTACTTCATGGTTAGTTGGCACAACTACTACATTAGATAAGACCCTTGTAAGGAAGCCTGGTGTAAGTGGTGGTGTCACTGTAAACCCTGCGGCAGGTTTCCCTACGCTGGAGTCTGAATGGCAACAATCAAACCAAGACGATGTAACTAACCTTGGCAGCCATAACTATGCCGGTGCAGCTCCGTCTTTTGTTCTTGGTTATGACAACCTTACTGTAAACGATACATTTAAAGAAGTTACAGGACTTGAGCCAAATACGCCATACTATTACAGGGTTAGGGCTGTGGCAGGTGCTATTACAACTGCTAATTCTAACACTATATCAGTTACTACAGCTGTAAGTATCTTGCCTACGCTTACTATTTCTACACCTGGCGTTTTCGAAGGTGTGTGTGTTAACCAGGTGAGTGCTCCTGCTGTATTTACAGTAGCCGGCACTAACCTTACTGCAGATGATATTACAGTAGGTCCTCAGGCCGGTTTTACATTCTCTGAAACGGAAACAGGTACGTATACTGATTCACTATCTATAAGCCAGCCGGGCGGTACTTTTACCAAAAACCTTTATGTACGTTTTGAGCCGTTAGATGAAGCTGTTAATAACGGAAACATTATTGCAGGCGGTGCAGGTGCTGACGATGTTAGCGCTCCTGTATCTGGTACAGGTGTTAACAGTGTAGCTACTGTAGCTATTGTTACGGTTACCGTAATAGATGCTTCTGGTGCCGAAGTAAATGCTGAAGTAACAGCACAGGGGTGTTCTGCTGTTAATGAGAGGGGTATTGTTTACGCGGTTACACAATCGCCGGTAGTAGATGGTCCTGGTGTTAACAAGGAAGAAGAAGGAGGGACTGGTACAGGTCAGTACAACATTCCTTTTGGCGGACTTTTAGGTGGTACTACATATTATGTAAGGGCTTATGCCGTAAATGATGGTGGTATTGCTTACAGTGCACAAACTTCTTTCACAACAACCGGTGTTGCGGCTCCTATTGCTTTAGCGGCTTCAAACGAAACCTCTACAGGTTTTACAGCATCATGGATACCTTCTGTAGGTGCAGAAACATATAGGATAGACGTAAGCGAGTCGTCTACTTTTGGTGCTGCTACGCCTGCTACAGATCTTTTCTTCTCAGAATATGTTGAGGGTACTTCTACAAATAAATATCTTGAAATATATAATGGTACCGGAGCCGCTGTAGACCTTTCAGACTACAGGGTAAGGCTATACTCTAACGGAAGTACTACCGCTACAGGTACTGCTAACGATGTGCAGCTTTCAGGTACACTTGCAGATAATAGTGTTGTGGTTATTAAAAACAGTGGCGCTACGCTGTATACAGGTACTGCTACTGTAGTGGCTTCTGTAAACTTTAATGGTAACGACGCTGTGGCTCTTTACAAAATTTCTACTTCAGCTAACGTAGACATCTTTGGACGTATAGGTGAAAACCCTGGTACGGCATGGTCTGGCGAAGTAAATACTACTCTGGATAAAACCCTTATCCGTAAGGCTAGTGTTAGTGCCGGTATTACCGAAAATCCTGCCGAAGGATTCCCTACACTTGAGAGCGAGTGGGAAGTTGCCGATACTAACGATGTAACAAACCTTGGTACTCATAACTATGCAGGTATGGCTCCTTCATTTGTTCCGGGGTATGAAAACCTTGCCGTAAACGATCTTTTCCAGGATGTAACAGGTCTTACTCCCGGTGCTACCTACTATTACAGGGTTAGGGCTGTAGCCGGAAACATAAGTGATAACTCTAATGTTATCCAGGTACAACTACCTACAGAGCCGTCTCAAAGGGTGGCGTCTAAAACCAAAGCTGCAGGCCTTACCCAAGGTTCAGACAGCATGGTGGTGTATAAGCTAAATGGTGCCCTTGCTATCGCATCAAACAATGAGATAGCTTCGGTAGCAGTTTTTGATATTACCGGAAAACTTTTGTTCCAGTCGGCAAACTATAACAGCAAAGAAGTTGTAATCAGCGATCTTACTGTGGCTAACCAAATGCTTGTTGTAAAAGTGTATACGGTGAACAACCAGCTTCAGGTTAAGAAAATCGTACACTAATCAGTAGCGGTTTTATAAAATTATGTACCCCTTCCGGAAACGGAGGGGGTATTTTTTTAGGATAGTGTATAAAAGAAAAAAACCACTCGAAAGAGTGGTTTCTGTTTGTGGTACCTCCAGGAATCGAACCAGGGACACATGGATTTTCAGTCCATTGCTCTACCAACTGAGCTAAGGTACCGGTAATGTTTTTGCAATAAGTTTAAAATAAAATCCCCTAATGTGGCATCAGGGGATTTTCTTGTGGTACCTCCAGGAATCGAACCAGGGACACATGGATTTTCAGTCCATTGCTCTACCAACTGAGCTAAGGTACCGTCCTTATTGCGGCTGCAAATATAGAACGATTTTTAAACTATGCAAAGCAAAAAATAAAAAAAATCAATTACTATCTTTGTGTCAGTAAATACAAACAAATGCTGTTAGCCGTAGATATAGGCAATACTAAAGTTAAACTCGCTGTTTTTGAGAAAGATGTAGCGCTTCTGTCCGTTTCTGTAGCTAAAGAAATGGCGCTTAAAACGGTTGAAGAAATTTTTTTGATGTACCCGGAAATTTCCGAAAGTGTTCTTTCAATAGTAGGGAAAGAAGAGGAAAAGCTGTTTTTTTGGCTTAAACAGCACACCCGTGTATTTGCAGTACACCGTGAAATACCCATGCCATTTATAAATAAATATGCCACGCCTCATACATTGGGCGTAGACAGGATGGTGCTTGCGGCAGGGGCTACACTCGCTTATCCGGAACAAAACAGGCTGGTTATAGATGCGGGGACTTGTGTAACGTACGATTTTGTTTCGGCAAAAGATGAGTACTTAGGCGGTGCCATATCACCAGGATTACAACTAAGATATAATGCCATGCACACTTTTACGGCAAAACTTCCGTTGTTATATCCGGAAATGCCCGAAAATTATACTGGTAACAGTACCGAAACCAGCCTGCATGCCGGTGCGGTATTTGGCCTGTTGTATGAAATTGAGGGTTTTATAGAGGCATATCTTAAACAATATCAGCAATTAACAGTAATATTAACCGGGGGCGATGCCGATTTTTTGGCTAAAAGATTAAAAAACACCATCTTTGCCAATTCAAATTTCCTTTTGGAAAGCCTGAACAGTTTATACAAATATTCAAACCACAAATGATAAAAAGAATTATTGCCGGACTTTGCTTTGTGTGTACTACTGCGGCCTTTGCCCAGCAGAACAACTCATCACCGTATTCATTTTACGGTATTGGCGACACAAAGTTTAAAGGCACGGCCGAAAACAGGAGTATGGGAAGTTTAGGTGTGCTTACAGATAGTATACATGCTAACCTCCAAAATCCTGCAACCTACGGGCAGCTTAAGTTTTCTACATTTACCGTAGGTGCTACCACCACAAAAACACAATTGCAAACACAGTCTGAAAGTTCAAATGCAGGCCGTACATCGGTAGATTATATAGCGCTGGCACTGCCTTTTAAAAAGTTTGGTGTTGCTTTTGGGCTTATGCCGTATACCAGCGTGGGGTACCGTATACAAAATACCACCGCCGCTTATCCGGACGGTTACAGCCGACTGCGACAGTTTGAAGGAACCGGTGGTCTTAACCGCGTTTTTGCCGGGGTAGGGTATAATATTACAAAAGAGTTTTCTCTTGGTGCCGAGTTTAATTACTATTTCGGTAAAATAGATACAAGATCTACAGTGAGGATAGCAGATGCTCTTGTTCCGCTGCAGTACTACACACGCGAAATGAACAGTAGTAACTACGGCGGACTCGCATTTAATTTCGGTGCATATTATAACACGCTGATTAATAAAAAATATACATGGACAGCCAGTGCGGTGTTTTCTCCGGAAACGTCACTTAATGGTAGTACTGACCGTGAAGTGGCTACCATACAGTTGTCGTCTGGTGGTTCTGAGCTTGTTGCCGATAGTTATAAATATAGCGTGCAGGGTAATAACGATAATAAGATGCCTATGAAAGTAGCTCTGGGTACTGGTTTTGGGCAGGCACGCAGCTGGTCTGTAGGCGCAGAATATACGTACACAAATTCGAGTGTACTGGGTAACCGTTTTGATAATATAACTAATGTTACCTTTGAAAAAGCAAACCGTTTTGCGGTAGGAGGTTATTATATACCTAAATATTATTCGTTTACCAGCTACCTTAGCCGTATTACTTACAGGGCGGGTCTTAGGTATGAAAATACCGGTATGGTTATTAGTGGCCAGTCTATAAAGGATAAAGGTATTAGCCTGGGGCTAGGTCTGCCGCTTGCCGGTATAGGTGGTACAAACCTGAATATAGGTGCAGAGTACGGTCAGCGTGGTACAAAAGCCGCCGGACTTATACAGGAAAATTATTTTAATGTTTTTATAGGCCTGTCGCTGTGTGACAAATGGTTTATAAAAAGGAGGTTTGAGTAACAATAAACAGCATTGCTATGAAATTGTATAAAGCATTTTTATTAGTATTGGGTATGCTTATAAGTACTGTGGCTGTTGCCCAGGGTTATAAGTGCGATGATAATTTAGAGATTTTTAAGAATAGGGTTGTGGCTGCTAAGTATGACGATGCTGCCGGTATGATACCTGATCTTCAAAAAGCTTGTGGTGGTACCAGAGAAGATTTTTACAGGTATGCTGCAAAGGTGTATAAGTACCAGATAGAGATTGCCCGTACTGAGCCAGATAAAAAGAAGGCTATAAACAGTGCGTTAGCACTGTATGATGCGCAGATTAAGAATTTTCCTGCAAGTGACGGCGAAATCAGGAAAGCAATGTTCATGGATATGCATGAGGTAGGGACAAATAAAGATTTGTTTCAGTTGCTGGATCATGCGTACACTGTAAATAAAGCCAATTTTACAGAATACAGGGCACTTGAGCTGTACTTTAAGTTATATACGGCTAAGTTTGCAGCCAAAGAAAAAGATATTACCCCGGAATTGTTTCTTCGTAAGTATGTAGATGTGCTTGGGCAGGTTAATACGGCTAGAGAAGAAATGGGTGTTAAGAGGGCTGAATATGCAGATAAAGTACAGAAGCAAACAATAAGCCCCGGCGAGGAGGAATATCTTAAAAATACTAAGTACTCTGAAAGAAGCCTTAGTGCTGTGGCCGATAATATGTCTAAACTGGTATTGCCGTATATAGACTGCAAAGGGCTTGAGGAATTTTATACTCCCGAATTTGAAAAGAATAAAGAAACTGTAGCGTGGGTTAGTGGTATGGTTTCTGCTCTCAAGGCTGCAAAATGTACTAAGGGCGACTTGTACTTTAACGGTGTAAGCCAGTTGAATGTTCTAAAGCCTTCCTTTGATGCTACTTATGAGCTGGCGGTACTTTGGCAGAAAAAAAATGATATACCTGCTGCTATAGCGTATTATGAAAAAGCGGTAAAGCTTCAGTCAAACAATAGTCGTAAGGCTGAAATACTTATGGCCATGGCTGATTTGTACAGGAGTAATGACAAAGGTAAGGCGAAGGAGTTTGCGCTTAAGGCGGCCGAAGCTAATCCTAAATCAGGATTGCCGTACATCCATATAGCGCAATTGTATACTTCGCTATCGGTTAAAGATTGTAATCTTAACGATTTTGAGCGAAAAGCCCTTGTTTGGCCTGCGATAGATATGCTTAAAAAAGCCGAAGCGGCTGAGCCTGCATTAAAACCTACTGTAGCGGCTATGGAAACAGAATACCTGAAAAATATCCCTACAAAGAAAGAGGGTAAAGCGGTTAAGAAGGGTAAGGGAGATGTGATTGCTTACGGATGTTGGATAAACGAGTCGGTAACTTTGCCTAAACTGAAATAATGCTAAAGAGAATTGCTTCAAATATAGCTGTGGCTGCGCTGTTAGTGCTGGTGTTTTCCTGTGAAGGCAATTTTCGTGATGTGCAGCGTATTAACAGTAAAGGCTTCAACCCGGTTGGTGAAACGGAAAATATTAACCTGAAGTATACAGATTCGGGTAAGGTGAAATCTACCCTTGTAAGTCCGCTAATGAAAGATTACACCAATCTTGAGTATGGTTTTAATGAGTTTCCTGAAGGGGTGCACCTGATTTTGTATGATACAAACGGTGCGAAAACCCATGTGGAAAGCAAATATGCCATAGTGTACGAAGATACTGATGTTATAGATTTGCAGGGCAATGTGCGTATTTATACCGATGATGGTAAAAAGCTTACAACAGAGCAATTGTACTTTGACCAGAAAAATGAATGGTTTTATACCGAGAAATTTTTTAAATTTACAGATGCCGATGGTAGTTTCCTGGAAGGGCCTGGTATAGATTTCAGTAAAGATTTCAAGGTTATGAATACCCAGCGTAGCAAAGGCGCTATTAATAATGTAAAATAATATGTTGTACTTTAAATATATGCCGTACCTGTTTCTTGTGGTTGCGGCTTTTTTTGCATACGATGCCTATACAAGATATGCCGAAGGACGTGATCCGTTTGCCAGTATACTTTTTGTAGCAGGTGCTATTCTTATGTTTTTTATACGCCGTAAGTCCTACAGGCGTTTTCAAAAACCTAATCAGTAATGCTTATGGGGGCGCTTGTTATTATAGGATGCCTCTTGTTGTCGGCCTTTTTTTCGGGTATGGAAACGGCATATATTTCGGCTAATAAGGTCTATCTTAAGGTAGAGAGTAACCAGTCGTCATTCGTTTCGCGTATCCTAACAAAACTTACCGAAAACCCTGTGCAGTTTGTTACGGCCATGCTGGTGGGTAACAGTATAGCGCTTGTGTTGTATGTGTACCACATGGCGCAGGTGCTTTCTCGTTTGGTTGTTATAGGTGCTCCTTTCTGGCAGGTAATTTTTCAGGTGCTTATTGCTGCAGCTTTATTACTTATTACCGCTGATTTTATTCCTAAAGTTTTTTTTCAGGTATATGCTAACCAGCTTATAAAAGTGCTGGCGCTGCCTGCCTATTGTTTTTATATTCTTTTTTACTGGGTAAGCCGTGTGCTTATGCCGGTGGCAGATTTTGTGCTTGTACGTATTCTGGGAGCTAATGCATATGTGCACAAGGCTTATTTTACTAAAGGTGAGCTTGGGGCTTATGTAAACCAGCAGTTTACACCCGAAGAGGTGCAGGATGAGGTAGATGCCGAGGTTACCATATTTAAAAACGCGCTTAGTTTCGGCACTCGTAAGGTGGCAGATATAATGACTCCCCAGGAGGAGGTTGCCGGTGTAGAGCTGGGCAGTGACCTTGCTGTATTGCGTCAGTTGTTTATAGATACGGGGTATAGTAAAATAGTGGTATACAGGCACACCCCCGATAATATCATAGGCTATGTGCATTCTTTTGCCCTGTTTCAGGGTCCGTCTGATATCGCTGGCATAATGGTTCCTGTGGTGCAGGCTTCCGGCGCAATGTTTATAAAAGATCTTTTGCGTATCCTTACACGGCGGCGCCGTAGTATGGCTGTGGTGCTTGGTGCCGGTAATACAGCGGTGGGTATCGTAACAGTAGAGGATATTGTAGAAGAGCTTTTTGGTGAAATTGAAGATGAGCACGACCTTGATGTACCTGTGGTTCAGCAGAAGCTTTCTGAAAACAGCTGGTTATTTTCAGCCAGGGTAGAGGTTGCCGGGGTTAACGTAGCCTTTGGGCTAGGCCTGCCCGAGCATGCTTCATATACTACGCTGGGCGGGTTGGTAGTGCATTCTGCAAAGGTAAATCCTTACAAAGGGCTTCAGGTAAAAGCGGGCGGATTCATTTTTACCATTGAAGAAGCTACGGGGCAAAAAATAGAGTTGATAAAAGTGGTGAAGATAACGTTTGAATAAAATGAATAATTGCCTTAAAAAAATGGGCTACTATTTTTATTATTAAATGGATAATTGTATTTTCGCCCACTGAATTAAAAAAAACAGATTTACAAATGGCGGTTTTATCAAAAATCAGAGAACGTTCGATACTGCTTATAGGTATTATAGGATTTTGCCTTCTTGCATTTATCATTGGAGACGTAGTTAAAAGCGGCGGTTTCGGTGTGGATAAATATGTGGGTAGCGTAGACGGTACCGATATAGCTTACCTGGAATTTAACAAGAAAGTTGCAAACATGCAGCAACGTCAGCAAGGCGCTACCGCCGGGCAGGCAGCAGGCTATGTTTGGAACATGGAAGTTGAAAAAATATTGTTTGACGGGCTAAGCGAAAAAGCAGGTATCCGTGTGGGTAAAGACCACGTGCTTGATATTTACGGGCAAATGCTGGGTAACAACCCTCAGTTTGTAAATGCTGCCGGTAAATTTGATAAAGCCAAGTTTAACGAGTTTTTGGTTAATCTTAAAAAAACTAACCCGGAGCAGTGGCAGGCTATAGAAAACGAAAGGCCGGATATAGAGGCTTCTGCCAAAAAGCAACTTTATGCTACTGCACTTAAGGCGGGTTACTTTACTACAAATTTTGAAGCAAACCAAAGATATGCTGCAGAATCTGATAAAGTGAACTTTGACTATGTTGCCGTATCATACAGTACTATAAACGATGAAGATCCTAAGGTTAAGGTAACTGACCAGGAACTTATCGACTACATGAAAAAGAACGAAAAGAAATATAAAGCTGAAGCTTCCCGCGACCTTGAGGTGGTATTTGTAGAAAACAAACCATCAGCGGCTGATGAGGCTGAAGTTAAAAAGACCATTGAGGGCTATCTTGCTCCTTCAGTAAAGCTTGGTGCAAATAACGTTGCTGATACTATTCCTGGTTTTGCTTCGTTGCCTGCTGATAAAGTTGAGGAGTTTGTAAACCTTAATTCTGAAATTAAGTACGATACTACTTTTGTAACAAAAGCACAGCTTCCGGTAGAATTTGCCCAGCAAATTTCAAGCCTGCCTGTAGGTGGTGTATTTGGTCCATATAACAATAACGGTTACTATACAGTAACCCGTATGATGGCTAAAAAAGCAGGTGAAAGCACAAAAGTGGCTCACGTGCTTGTGGCTTACAAAGGTGCTGAAAGGGCAACTGTAACCAGGACTGAGGCAGAAGCTAAAGCGCTTGCTGATTCTTACCTTGCACAGGTTAATGCTAATCCTGAAGCTATAAACATGCTTGCCCGTACAAGTTCTGATGATCCGGGTGCTGTACAAAACGGTGGTGTATATGATGTAACGCCAAACGGTGGCTGGGCAAAAGAATTTAAAGATTTTGCTGTAGCAAGCCCTAAAGGTAAAACAGGTATTGTAAAAACCAGTTTCGGTTTCCACGTTATGAGGGTTCTTGAAAAAGAAGACGGCGTACGTATAGCAAGCCTTGCGCAGAAAATACTTCCTAGCGAAGCTACTGTAGATGTGAACTTCCAGAAAGCTACCAAGCTTGAAATGGATGCGCGCGATACTAAAAAACCATTTGCAGACCTTGCTAAAGCCGCTCAGCTTACTGTAATACCGGCTAACCGCATAGGGGCTAACGACGAAAACATTGCAGGTGTAGGTCCGGAGCGCGAAATTGTGAGTTGGGCTTATAACGACGATACTAAAGTTGGCGATGTTAAGAAGTTTGATACTGGTAAAGGTAGCGTGGTTGTTTCGCTAAAAGCAATCAACGAAAAAGGCCTTCTTTCTCTTGAAGAGGCCAGGTTAAGCGTACTTCCGATAGTGCGTAACGAGAAAAAAGCGAAAATTATAAGGGAGAAAATGCAGGGTACCACTCTTGAAGCTGTTGCTCAGAAAGCAGGTGCTACTGTTACTGCTGCTACAGGTGTAACGCTTGCCAGCTCTATGATTATGGGTGTAGGTCCTGAGACTAAAGTTGTAGGAACTGCATTTGGTCTTGGAGCCGGTAAAACATCTAAGCTTATAGATGGACAGAGCGGTGTGTTTATAATCCGTACTAAGAATGTAGAAGTTGCTCCTGCTCAGACCAGCGCTGCTGCCATGATAGCCAGGTTAAACAACCAGGGACGTTCAGGTATAGAGAACAGGCTTTCTATGTCTCTTAAAGATAAAGCTAAAATTGAAGATAACAGGAGTAAGTTCTACTAGAGAATACTTACTCATTGTATACAGAGCCCCGCTTATGCGGGGCTTTTCTTTTTTGGGAATTAATTATTTTGTGTGAGGGGTTATAAAACAGGGGTGTTGGTAGTTTTTTTGCATTGTATTTTCTTCTTTTTCATAAGTATGTTTACCGTGTGTATTTTTAAATTATATATAGTTATTTAGCGATTATAATATATTTTTTTCTTTATAAATCAATTGTTATTCCCTAAATTCGCAGGAACATATTTTCAAAACATATACAAATTTAATACTGTCATGTCAAATACTGCTATATTGGAGATTGATGGCCAAAAGTATGAGTTCCCACTTATTGTAGGTACCGAAAACGAAGTAGCCATTGATATTGATAAACTGCGCGGCGCTACCGGTGCCATCACCATGGATCCGGGCTATAAAAATTCAGGTTCTTGTAAAAGTGCCATTACTTTCCTTGATGGAGAGCAGGGCATACTGCGTTACAGGGGCTATTCTATAGAAGAGCTTGCCAGCCAGTCTAACTTCCTTGAGGTTTCTTTCCTGCTAATTTTTGGTGAACTGCCAACTGCTGAACAGCTGGAGAAATTTGAAAATGACATCCGTAAATATACCCTGGTAAACGAGGAGATGAAAAACATCATCGACGGTTTTCCTAAAAATGCCCACCCTATGGGTATCCTTGCATCGCTTACCAGTGCGCTTACTGCCTTTAACCCGCAGCAGGTAAACGTTGGCGATGAAAAGCAACTATACGATGCCGTGTGTAAGGCTATGGGTAAATTCCTTGTTATAGCTACCTGGACATTCAGGAAAAACATGGGTTACCCGCTAAACTACTACGATAATACTAAAGGTTATGTAGAGAACTTTATGAGGCTTATGTTTGAGCTTCCTACAGGTCCTTACAAAGCTAACCCGGTAGTTGTGGAAGCACTGGATAAACTTTTCATCCTTCATGCGGATCACGAGCAAAACTGTTCTACCTCTACGGTAAGGATAGTGGGTTCATCTCATGCTGGTCTTTTTGCTTCAATCTCTGCGGGAGTTTCGGCACTATGGGGGCCACTTCATGGTGGTGCTAACCAGGCGGTGCTTGAAATGCTTGAGGAAATACAAAACAATGGCGGTGACGCCGAAAAATACATTGCTAAAGCTAAAGATAAGGACGATCCGTTCCGTCTTATGGGCTTTGGTCACAGGGTGTACAAAAACTTCGATCCAAGGGCGAAGATCATCAAAAAAGCAGCAGATGATGTACTTGCTGAACTTGGTGTAGATGACCCTATTCTTTCTATTGCCAAGAAGCTTGAAGAAGCTGCGCTTCAGGATGAGTACTTCAAAGCACGTAATCTGTACCCTAACGTAGATTTCTACTCTGGTATCATCTACAGGGCTATGGGTATCCCTACCGAAATGTTTACCGTACTGTTTGCTATTGGCCGCCTACCGGGCTGGATTGCCCAATGGAAAGAAATGCGTGTAAACAAAGAGCCGATAGGCCGCCCCCGTCAGATTTATACCGGCAGCCCACTAAGGCCATTTGTTCCGCAAAACCAACGTTAGTTTTTTTAAATAGTTAAGTTATTAGTGCGGCTCCGTTTGTGCGGAGCCGTATTTTTTTTGCGTATAAACGGCATATTTTTTTGTATACTCATCATTTCTCAAAGAAAAATTTAAATTCAAGGGGCTTTTTTTATATTTGCCTAAAAATAATGTAGCCATGCTGCAACTTAATGTAAACAACGAAACCTCGCGCCTAAGAGCAGTTATTCTCGGTACCGCCGTGAGCAATGGTTCTACACCAACCGAGAGCGAGGCATACGACCCGAAATCACTGGAGCATATTAAAGCAGGAACCTATCCCCTGGAAGAGGATATGGTGCCGGAAATGGAAGCACTTAAAAGTGTTTTTGAAAAATATGGCGTTACAGTGTACCGCCCTGAACTTATAGAAAGCTACAACCAGATATTCAGCCGTGACATCGGTTTTGTAATAGCCGATACGTTTGTATGGGCTAACATACTTCCTGACCGTGAACGCGAGCAGGAGGCGATACAATATATCGTAAACCAGATTAATCCTCATAAGGTGGTCAAAGCTCCTGAGGAGGTGCATATAGAAGGAGGTGATGTTATTCTTTGGAACGACCACATATTCATAGGTACGTACAAGGGAAGTGATTATAAAGACTACATTACCGCCCGTACAAATATGCAGGGGGTGAACTTTATAAAAGAGTTGTTCCCAAATAAAATTGTCAAAGAGTTCGACCTTGTGAAGTCACGTATTGAAGCCCGCGATAATGCCCTGCACCTGGATTGTTGTTTTCAGCCGGTAGGGGTAAACAAGGGTGTGGTTTACAAAAGCGGTTTCCGTGAGGAGTCCGATTACCTATACTTGGTGGAGCTGTTTGGAATGGACAACCTGTTTCATATAGACCGTGATGAAATGTACCATATGACTTCAAATTTCTTTTCGATAGATAATAATGTGGTTGTAATAGAAAAAGGCTTTACACGTCTTAAAAACTGGCTTCTGGAGCGGGATTTTATTGTAGAGGAGGTTCCGTATGCCGAAATTGCCAAACAGGAGGGTTTACTGCGCTGCAGTACTTTGCCATTGGTACGCGATTAATTATATTTGAAACATGAAACAGATTACAGATACTATACTGATGATTCGCCCGGTGGCGTTTAGGATGAATGAACAAACCGCAGTAAACAACTACTACCAAAAGGTAATGGACGGCTTACTGCCTTCTACGGTTAATGCTAAAGCGCAGCAGGAGTTTGATGCTTTTGCTAATAAGCTTAGGGCTGTAGGGGTAAATGTAGTGGTGGTTGACGATACGGTTGACCCTGATACGCCTGATTCCATCTTCCCGAACAACTGGGTGTCTTTCCATGAAAATGGCGATGTAGCACTGTATCCTATGTTTGCCGAAAACCGCCGTGCCGAGCGTCGTGAGGATGTCCTGGATATTTTGGAAGAGAAAGGCTTTGCGATAGAAAACATTATGGACTATACCGAGGCAGAAGATGATGGTATATTTCTGGAAGGTACCGGCAGCATTGTATTAGACCGTGTAAACCGTAAGGCGTACTGTGCACTTTCGCCACGTGCCGATGAAGAATTATTCATTGAGTTCTGCGAAGATTTTGAATACAGCCCTATCATATTTGAGGCGTACCAAACCGTAGATGCCGAGCGTAAGCATATATACCACACTAACGTAATGATGTGTGTTGGCACTACATTTGCTGTAATCTGCTCGGATTGTATTGACGATAAAAAAGAACGTAAGGCAGTACTTGCCAGTCTTCGTGAAGACGGCAAAGAACTAATTCTGCTTACAGAAAAGCAACTGAACCACTTTGCCGGTAATATGCTGCAAGTGCAGGGTAAGGATAAAAGTTACCTTGTAATGAGTGAAGCGGCGAAAAGCGTGCTTACTGCGGGGCAGTTGGAAATACTTGAAAAACACGTAGAGATACTATCGGCAAATCTTGATACGATTGAAGCCTGTGGTGGTGGTAGCGCACGCTGCATGATGGCAGAAGTATTTCTCGATAAAAATGCATAAATTAGCGGAATGCTCAGCAAAAAGACCAAATACGGATTAAAAGCATTGATATTTATTGCACGGCAAGACCCTGCAATTCCCATACTCATTTCTGATATTTCGGAGAAGGAACAAATACCTAAAAAGTTCCTTGAAGCCATTTTGCTCGACCTCAAGAAATTCGGTATACTTGGATCCAAGAAAGGAAAGGGTGGTGGATATTATCTTATGAAAGACCCTAAAACCGTTACGGCTGCCACACTTATCCGTGTGCTGGATGGGCCTATAGCCATGCTGCCTTGCGTTAGTCTTAACTTTTATGAAAAGTGCGACGACTGTCCTGATGAAACGGCGTGTTCATTAAACCACTTCCTGGCAACGGTACGTGATAGCACACTGGAATTGCTTCAGGGAAAAACGCTATACGACCTTTCGGTAATGTAGTAAGAAAGGGCTTATTTTATTTCTTCGGCTTGTGCGAGGTAGAGGGTGGTTACTTTCTTTTTTTCTGAGCCAAACTGTTTGTACTCTTCTTTAAGATGGCTGAGCTGCCTTAGTTTTACAATTTTGTTTGCTGAAAAAGATACGCTATACTCCATTATCCATGTAGGTTCAGAAGTTTCTGCCAAAGGTTTTGTGCTTATTTCCTGAAGCGTAAAACGGTATTTTTGTTTTTGGGCGATTGCTTTGTTTAGCAATCCCTCTAGCGTTTCGCTGTCACTTTTTTTCCCAAAAAAATCAGGTACATCAATGGTGGTTTCATTCCCGAATAATGACAATGCCTGCTGCTTTACCTGTGTTTTCATTTCGGTATTCAGTTTTGGGTCGGTAAGCAGTTCCAGGTAACCGAAAAACTCTATTACTTTAGCTTCAGTTTTGTTGGCGTATGCCGTAGCCATTTTAGGTGCCATAGCGGGGCGCGTGTTCATAGCGCTCTGTGCCATAAGGGGCAGGCTTATAAAAAAAAGTATCAGTGCTAGTGCTCTCATTTTCCTTTCTGCATAAATTTTAACAATACAATTTTATTGTCGCGGTACTTTACCTCAATCACCTCCATGTTTTTGGTCATGGTGCCGGGTACGGTAACTTTGTTTACAAACTCCTCTTTGTTCAGGAACTCCACGCCAATGTCGTCAAACATTACCTCCTGTATCATGGCATCGTCGGCAATAATGCCTGCAAGCTGGCCGCGGCGTTTGTTCCAGTCGGCAACGTTACCGTTCATATACGCGCGAAGCATCATGGCATAGTCATCGGGTTGGAGAGCTATCTCGAGTTTACTTTCAGTATTTCGGTCTAACCTCAGTGTGTCGGGTTTATAATAGGCGCTTTCGGTAATCAGCAGCCCGTCATTCATCTTAAGTGTATAACAACTTGCCGATGCCGTAATTTTCTGCCTGCTGTTCCCTTTAATGAGATAGACTGACAACTGCGAAGCCTGTACCGATTGCTGTGTATACTTATCTTTATAGCAAACCGTGATTTCAGGTTTTTGCATTACCGCCATAAGCGCAGTACAAAATACTATGAGTATTCCGCCCGAAACAAGGGTAACACCTAATCTTCGTTTCCTTTTTACAGGGCTTTTTACAACAATATTTTCCGGGCTGCTTCCTGCGCTTTGGTTTTTGTGTACGAACTCATCCCAGCCCCCGTAACCCAGCCATTGGCACAAAATATCAAGCATGTCCTTCCGCGGAAGCTTGGCATTGGTTTCCGGTTTCAGGTGGGTGTATATCCATTTTTCGCTTACACGGGTGTGGCAGTCTTTTTCAAGCAGGTCTATGAACTGCGCTATTTCACGATTGCCAAACTGCTGCAGGCTACCCGCATAGTAGGGGTAGGCTTCGCGGTATCTGGCAGCTGCTTTTTCCTTAAGCAGGTAAAATAGGTGAATGTCGTTCATCGGCTTGGGTCAAAGGTATGCTTAGGGCAATACGTATGCGCTGTAAATGTACTGTAAAACTACTGAAAAATACTTTACGCCCTGTTTGCCATGGTTTTGCTAAATTGTTTTTGGTGTGCCGTTTTAGGTTTGCAGCTCAATTGTAAACATATCCATCATGAAAAAAATGTATTTAGCCATAACAATGGCATTATTTGCAACAGGGATTTCGGCACAGGAATCAGGCAATGTAAACTACGGCAACAACCGTTACAGGCCGCAAACCCAGCAGATGACTATAATAGCGGGAGATAACAGCAATATTCTTTCGTTCAGCATCCGTGGTATTTATAATGAAAAGCCGTCACTGTTTTCGGCAACGTTTAGTATCGTTCAGGTAGGGACTTCGTTAGAGGAGGTTGATGCTTTGGTAAATGAAAAAGTAAAAAATATCCGTACAGCATTGCAGGCAGTGGACCCTACGATTGAAGTGATAACCGACATTATTTCGTTTGTACCTGTGTATGAGTTTGAAGCTACAAAGAAGCGCTTCAACAAAAAGACGTATACCGAAAAGCCTGTGGGTTTTGAGCTGAAGAAAAACCTTATCATTAAATACAAAGGCAGGGTGCTTGATAAAATTATTTCTGCATGCGCTACGGAAGAGGTATACGATTTTGTGAAGGTAGATTATGTGCTTACCAATATAGACACCATTATGCAGAAGCTACAAGCAAAAACACTGGAAGTGTTTATGAGCAAACTCAAGTTTTACGGACAGCTAAAAGGAGAAGACCTTTCTGCAAAGAAGAGGACTTTTTCCGAGAGCTTTAACGTAATGTACCCTGTGGAGAGCTATACGTCTTACAGCGCGTTTGCACGACATCAGTTGCCTTTTGCAAAAAACAGTGTGGTAAATGAAATACAGAAAGCCGATACGCAGTATTATAACCCTGTTATGTTTAAGGGGCATTCGTATGTGATCAACCCTGAGTTGACCGAGCCATCGGTGCAGTTGTTCTATGATGTGACCGTAGCGGTAGACCTTACTAAGCCCGACCCACAGCCGCTACAACAACCGGCATCCCCTGTAAAGGATCCCCAACCTGTAGTAGAGAAGCGTATTTATATGGTAACCCAGGCGGGCGATATAAAACAACTTAATTTTTAGGGATTAAGCATTTATTGCCTTGATGATATTCTGAACCGAACTGATAATGTACTGTACCCCTATGGCTATGGTAATAAAACCCATAATACGCGATATGGCCACTATACCCGATGCCCCCAATGCCTGCGATACCCTGTGCGCACCGCGCATTAGCAGGAAGATAACCAGTGCTATACACGCCATGGCTATTACGGCAATTATTTGTTGTTCTATGTTTTTGTAGTCCTGGTGCATGGCTATGAGCAGCGATATGCTACCCGGACCTGCAAGCATAGGTATGGCAAGCGGAGTAAGGGCGATATCATTTCGTTTCTGGGCGTCGGCTTCTACCTCTTTGTGTACGCCACGTCCTTTGCTGAAACGGCGGTTAAGTAATGAGAAACCTGAGTTCACAATGATAAAACCACCAGCTATACGCAATGCATCGATACTGATGCCAAAAAAAGACAGTACGTATTGCCCTGCAAAAAATGAAACCAGCAAAATAATGAATACGTTTACTGCCGTCCACATAGATATGCGCTGACGCTCCTTAACGGTATCGTCTTGCGTAAGTCCAACAAAAATAGGTACAGCTCCCAATGGGTTTAGTACGGAAAACAGGGCGGCAAAAATGTAAACGAATAATTCCATAATCAGGTTTTGTAAAAGTAAAGTTACACTTTTTGGTGTAATTTATGGAGTCGCGAAATCATTAATTGTAGCTTCTTCGTAGTAACAAATGGCTAACTGCGGCTGTAATGGGTACATAACCGTATCGTAACCCGCTTTTGTGGCGGTGTCTTTAGAAACCAAATAACAGTTGTTCACTGTACCAAGATAGGTGAACAAAGGCGAGAAAAAAGTAATGCCTACTTTATGCCTTGATATGTCGGTGATATCAGTATTGATAATGTCAAACCGAAAGCCTTCAAACGGCAGGAGGTTATTCCCGAGCGCATCCGGTACCAGGAAAAGAAAGCCTTTTAGTTGCTGCACATAGCTGTTAGCCGCAATCCCGGTAAGGAAGTGTAGCTGTTCTGCTTTTGGGTTCTCAGCCATCAGTTCCCTAAAACTGGTTGCAGGTTGTTCTTTATTACTAAAAAGTTGCTGCTGCATGAGGTACTCCTTATACGTGTCTTCAAATATGTAGCGTTCCCAGGCCGTTGAGCAGGAGCTGTCTATAACAGCACGATAGGCCAGCCTGATTTTAGGATAATTCATTTCGTATGTTTTTAGAAAAGAATAAGGAGGGTCTGCACTCCCTCCTCATTCCAAATATACAAATAACCAACAATAAAAAACACCCGATTGTTAACGAACAATCATCTGTTTACTTTCTTCAAATTTACCGTTTGCATTAGCTATGGCTACCTTATACAGGTAAGTACCGCTGCTCAGGTTGCCCCTGTTAAGGGGTATGTTATTTTCGCCGGCATACATGTTGCCGCTATAGGCAGTACCTACTTTGCGTCCGGTCATGTCGTATACAGTTACGTTTACATCACTGTCCAGTTCCAGGTTAAGCGGAATGGTGGTAAGGTCTTTAAACGGGTTAGGATAATTCTGTTTTATGCCATATTTGTTTTTAGAGAAATCATCAAGTCCGGCGGTTGGCCCATTTACATAGATGTTATGTTCCAGCGTATAACCGTTAGCTACACTTCCGGTAACGGTACTTAACTCTAATCCCGCGGAGTCATCGCTAAACACATTATCGTTGGCATTATAGGTATAACCCGTCATACCTTTAGTATAGCCGTAGGCAGTAGCTGCGTTTACAGTAACTACCGCACTGTTTGTTCCTTCAGGAAACGAGATTTGGGTTATGAGCAATGATGTACCTGCAGCATTATACACATGTACGTGTATGTGCGTGGCACGGCTGGTATACCAGCCCGGGAATATAGAAGTAAAGCTTACCAGTCCGTTAGCATCGGTAACCTGCCTGCCACGAAGAAAGTGTACGGTAGTATAGTTGGTGCTCTGCATCTGAGTACCGCCATATTCGCTATAATTGCCATCTTTATCGCAATGCCATATATCTACCAATGCACCCTGTAGCGCGCTGCAATCGGCATTTTTGTTTTTAATATGTATGTTAATGGTAAACGCTACGCCGGTACGTCCGTCGGTAATATCGGTGCGCATGTAACCCGATGGCGTATGGGTTGGGAATGGCCCCGCTGTTTCGGTAGGTGATACGGTGCAGGCTACTAATGGCTCCTGTTCATTATCACCGCCTGCTGCCCGTAGTAGGGCCGGGGCGGCTACTGCCATGCCTAAAAAGCCAAAACTGTTCTTTAAAAAGTCTTTTCGTTTCATAGTGTCGTATAAATTGCTATGTACAAAGGTATTAATCAACGTAGTCCTGCCTTTTTTTTGAGGTAAACAGATTTGAAGTATAGGTAAACGATATAAGGCTGATGTTAAAATGTTTTTTCAGAGTGTTGTAATACGGTTACTTAGTATGCACTATGCCTGATTTTATTATATTTGGCTTATAAACCTCTAACCACGTTATATCCTCATTTATGAAAAAGATATTTCCATTTATTTTACTGTTACTACTATTCGTGTCATGCAGTAAATACAGCTACAGCACTAATAAAGGCTTTGACAATAACCGTTGGAAAAAAAATGATGTTAAGGAATATGAAGTTATCCTTACAACAGACCTTAGCAGTGCAGATATAGAAATTTTCTTTTCGCATATATACGAACCGGGATATAATAAGGTGCCGTTAACGTTAGAGATAACGTATCCGGGCGGGAAGAAAGAAAATATTCCGCTGGAGCTCCGGCTTAAGGATGAAGAAGGTAATAACCTTTCGGATTGTTCAGGAGATATATGCGATATTTATAATACTATAAAAGACGGTGTCGATCTGGAAAAAGGAACTTATATATTCAGGCTGAAAAACAATTTTAATAACGCTTTTTTGCCTAACGCTATTGCCGCCGGAATAGGTATAACTGCGCTAAATTAGTGTATTATAAGCGTATAACCATAGCGGCTCCTGTTTGTTGCCCGTTATAAAAAGGCATAATCATACCTGTAAGCTTACCCGTTTCACCTCCAAAAATATGTTTCTTTATTACAGGGAATAGCCAATATGCTGCTTTAGTGCTAAGAATACCTATACCGGCTCCGGTCGTAACATCTGTAAGCCAGTGGCGGTTGTTATACATCCTAAAGGCTCCTGTGCCTGCAGCTATTGTATATCCTGCAATGCCATACCAAATGCTTTTATGCTTGTATTCCTGCCAAAGAAACTCTGCGCCTGAAAATGCAGTAGCAGTGTGGCCCGATGGGAACGAATTATCTGATGTGCCATCTGGCCTACGCTCGTGTATAAGGTGTTTGAGGCCTGTAACGGTTCCGGACATTATAAGGTAGGAAGTGGCCATAATAATTGTACGGTCGCCCAGGTTGTGTTTGCCTTCAACTCCAGAAAAATTCAACGCATAAACCGATAGCATAGGGGTATACTGGCTAAAGTCATCTATGGTAAACTTTTCGTCTATATGTTCCTGAACCTCTTCACGTATACCTTTGTTGTAATCTATGAGTTGGTCTGAACCTATGCCTATAATTCCATATCCTATAATTACTCCGGGTACAATAAGCTGTTTATAGCTGTACTGATAATTAGCGGTGTTAGCTGCTAAGGTGTCATTTATAGATAATGGTGTCTGCCCTATTGCCATAAAAGGCAATAAGAATAATATAATTATTAAGCGGTTCATTATAAGAAGGTTTTGTTGTTAATTGCAGTATAAAATTAATAATTGGCATATACTTCAACTATGTAAAAGCCTATTTACGCTTTTGTGCCGTTGTATGGAACTACAAATACGATGAAATACAAACAGCCTGCCGTGACATTTGTCACGGCAGGCTGTTTACTGACTAAAAAATTGACTCAATATGAAATATCCAAAAACTATGCCGAAACATATATGGTATGTGTAAGTTCAAAACCGCTACTTACGCCACCCGTTATCGTTGCTATTTCGCTTCCTGTGGTGTCATCGTTAAATATGTTATCGCTGGCGTTATAGGTATATCCACTCATGCCTTTGGTGTATCCGTAGGCTGTGGCGGCGTTAACCTGAACTACCGCGCTGTTCGTGCCTTCCGGGAAAGCGATTTGGGTAATTAGCAATGATGTGCCTGCACTGTTATATATATGTACATGGATGTGTGTGGCACGACCGGAGTACCATCCCGGGAATATGGAGGTAAAAGCTACCTGCCCGTTACTATCGGTTGTTTGCCTGCCTCTTAGAAAGTGTACATTAGTATAATTAGTGCTTTGCATTTGGGTGCCGCCGTATTCGCTATAGTTGCCGTCTTTATCGCAGTGCCAAATGTCTACAATGGCATCTGACAGGGCATTACAACTGTTATTCACATTTTTTACAGTGATGGTAATGTCCAGTGCTACACCGGTACGGTCTGATGTAATGTTATTACTAACCATAGTAGATGGATTTTTAGTAGGGAAAGGACCGGCCGTTTCGGTAGGCGATACGGTACAACTCCCTGAAGAAGTGCCACTGCCGCTACTGTCAGTTGTAACAGCTATACTATCATCATCGCTGCTGCACGCCTGTAATACTTTAACTCCTGTAAGAGCCAGTCCGGCTAATCCCATTTTCCTGAAAAATTGCTTGCGTTCCATAATGCCGTTCTTTTTTTAATCAACGGTGGTTTAGGGGACATATTTTCAAGTTGCGGTTAACGGCTGGGTTTTATCGGTTAACCCCTTATCGGGAGTTCAAATAAGAGGACTACCGCATTTTCAGACAGTGCTTCCATTTCAGCTTCTTCCAGCTGCCATAAGGCAAGCCCGTCGCGTTGTTCCAACAATCTGCCCTGCACTTCAAATGCGCCTGCTATTACAAATACAAACAAACCGTTGTTGGGGTTTTGTACGGGATAAAGCGCCTCCTGCCTTCCGTCAAACAGCCCCATCTTTGCCTTAATGGAACCCGGCAATGAAAGCGGGTTTAGGCTATTTCGGCTATCCAGGTTTATAGACAGTGTTTCGGCTTCGGTGACAATACTGTGGCTGAATACGATATATAAGAAATTAATAAGTTCCTCATCATACGGGTTGCGTAGCGTAAGGTTGCCATCCGCCGGAAGCCAGGCAGCTTCATTGGTTTCCACGTAAGCAGTTTCTCCATTAAGAGTGTATTCTAATGCTCCAACTAATGGGATAAGAAGTACGGTCCCATTTTCTACATTGCGGGCTAGCTGTTGGCTCGGGCCAAGGGTTTCATCGTTCAGTACCTGCAAAGCCCCGAACGGGGAGCGCGAAGCATCCTGGTACGACTCAAAATTAAATGTAGCTTCCCGGCGGTGGTTGCTGTTTTCAAACAGGCCGCGTTGCTGGGCTTTGTATATGCGTGCAGGATTTTGGCGAATCATGGTAATGATATTAATTTTTTGCAAAGGTAGCGGCAACGCGTTTGCTGATTTTCAAATTGTAGGTTAACACGTAGCTTATGACGATTAAACGCTATCTTTACTAAAATTACAACATTTCAACCATGCGCACCTTCCTTATTGCCGTATTGCTGTTTTGCGGTTCACTTCACGCACAATTGCTCATTTCGGGCGATGTATATGACGAAATTGAGAAGAAACCCCTTGAGGGCGCTTATGTGTACATAGATGGTACCACCATATCTGCAAGTACCGATGAGAAAGGGCATTTTCGTATAGCGGTGGCGCATAAATACAATGCCCCGCTTATCATCAGTTATATGGGGTTTGAAACCCTGCGTGTGGAAGATCCGTTCCAGTATGTGGGGCGTAGCCTGAAAGCGTATATGCGTATGGAAGCTACAGAGCTGGATGAAGTAGTGATAACCAATAAGAGCCTTTTTACCCGTGCTGAAATGCTTAAGGTGTTCCGGCAGCAATTCCTGGGCGTAACCAGGGCAGGAAGGGGTTCTCGTATAGAAAATGAGAGTGATATTTACCTGTATTACGACGAAAATAAGCACATGCTGAAAGCTAAGTGCAGTAAGCCGATACGCATAACAAACAAATACCTGAAGTATAATATATTTTTTAACCTTGCGGAGTTTGAGGTGGAGTATAAGGTTAATTCGCTCGACTTTAATTATATGAGGCAAAGCTTTTACGCGGGCAGCACCTCCTATACTGATGTTTCTAAAAAAGGCTCGGCAGATAAAAGACGTAAGGAAGCCTATCTGGGCTCTGTTACACACCTGATGCATACGATAAAAGATAACAGTTGGGATGCGCAAAAGTTTACCCTCTATGTAGACAAGGTGGGGGTAAATCCCGCCGATTATCTTACCGTATCGGACAGTCTTGGGTTAAGAAAGGTAAAAGTAAATACCGTGGCCCTGGAAGCAACGCTCCCTAAAATAGAATACAAAGCCGGTCTGGGTAAAATACCTGAGAAGCCTAATTTTACCAAAGTACCTGTAAGCATACTCCGTAACCTGGATACCCGCGCACAATCGGGCATGAATTTCCAAACCGATACATTTTATATAGATGAGAATGGATTGTATCAACCCATAGGTGCCCTGATGTTTTTTGGTTATATGGGAGAACTAAAAGTAGGCGATATGTTGCCTGTGGATTATGTTTATGAGCTTTAGTTTATTTAATAATTAGGAAACATGGAACTAAAATTAGTTGAGAATCATAAAGAATTTTTTAATTCTTGCTATGAAAGAAATTTTGATTTATATAAAATTTACTTAGATTATCGGCCAATAATATTTGTTGAACTGCCGTTCAATATTGGAGAAATAGTAAGGTGTCTAGTTATAGAGGCAAATACAGCCGCGATAACATTAACTAACCATATGCTTGAAAGACTTCTCAAGCTAACTCTTATTGAAGATGAGATGGAATTAAGACCTCTAACACATCCGTGGAGCGATTGTTGGGATAGAATGTATCCTTACTTCGATTGGAATATGGATAAAACAATAAATCAATGTGCTATTCGACAAATAATTTCAGGTAAACAAAAAAAGCAACTTCAGAAATATAGAGAGGTTTTCAGAAATGGCTTTTCTCACGCAGCAACTGATTTAATTTTTAAAGACTATCCTGAAACTTTTACTACACGTGATAGTTATAATGATATGGATGTTACTCATAATTTAAAAAAGGATCCACGAAATCAATTGTATTTTTTGCAAAAAATTGCTAAAGAAAATGCACACTCTTATTTTAAATACGTTTTTGATTTAATTGAAAGTATTGAGAAAAGTTTACAGAGAAAATATCCTGGTAATTTAATTTTAATTCCAATCGAAGGAGGTGGGTTTGTTCGCTTAAGCGCTAAAGGCTGGTCGCCTAAAAAAACTCTTCAGTTTATTCTTGCTAAAGATAGCGCTGAATTAATTAGTTTAAATGATTTTATTTTGAAAAAGCTTAATGCTGAAGTGATTAAAGAAGAGTCTGAAGATGGATTAAATTATGAAGTTACTTTTGATAATCCAAATTTGTTGAAAGAATTTATTGGATTTGTAAAAGCAATTAACCCTGACGCCTCTTTTTAGATGAAAATCAATAATATTTCAATGTTATAGTATCCCTAAAACCTTCGCCTTTAAGGCTGTCTTTTCGTAATTTTAAATCAAATTAATTACTATGGATACTAAGAAAACACTGGTTATGGGCGCAAGTACCGAACCAACACGATATGCTTATAAAGCTGTAAAAATGCTGCAACGCTTCGGGCATCCTGTGGTTGCCATGGGAAAAAAGGAAGATGACCTGGATGGCATCAAAATAGAAAAAGGTGCGGCGCCATTTGATGGTGTAGATACCGTGACCCTGTACCTAAATCCTATGAACCAAAAACCGTATTATGATTACATCCTTGGCTTACAGCCAAAGCGTGTCATCTTTAACCCCGGCACAGAAAATATGGAATTGATACAGTTACTTAAGGATAAAAATATAAAATCAGAAATTGCCTGTACGCTGGTGTTGCTCTCTACGCATCAGTACTAAGTTTAGTCAGTAAGTCTCATCATATAACTTTCCGAAGGAAAGCATTTGTGTTCTTTATTTGGAATGTTACCTTTTGTGCACTCCGTGAAAAAACTCTGTGTGCCTTGTGGTAAAAATAAAGCTGAAGTAATGAAAAGACTATGCTTCTACTTTCTTACTAATGCACAGTAGTAACACAAACGTAATCGCCGCATTCACCACGATAAGCTCGTTGTCGAAAACATAACTTCCAAAGAATGTAGCCGAATTCATGCTTAGGTATAGTGTTATGAACGGTGCGGCAATACATACAAACGGAACCAGTTTGTCTTTTACGGTCAGCTTTTTCATGAATAGTCCGTAGCTGTACAAGCCAAGTAGCGGCCCATAGGTAAACGAAGCGATTTTAAAAATCATGCTTACTACCGAAGCATCATTAATGGTGTTGAATACTACAATAACCAGAAACATAAGTAGTGAGAATGATATGTGTACAAAGTGGCGTGTACGCTCGTTATTGGTTTTAGCCAGATTTTCGGGTTTGTCCATTCCCAGGAAATCCACACAGAACGATGTGGTAAGTGCGGTAAGTGCAGAGTCGGTTGTGGCAAAGGTGGCAGCGGTAAGCCCTAACAGAAATACCACTCCCGGTATAAGCGAGAGGTGGTGGAACGCTATTTCGGGGAACAATAAATCCGTACGTGATTTGCCGTCTACCATAGGTACTTCAATGCCATTTTGGTTGGCATAAATGTATAGTAGTGCACCAACACCCAGGAAGAACAGGTTAATGACTACGAAGGTCCCCGTAAAGGTGAACATGTTTTTTTGGGCTTCGCCTATGTTTTTGCAGCTCAGGTTTTTTTGCATCAGGTCCTGATCCAGACCTACCATGGCTATGGTAACAAACATGCCGCCTATGATTTGCTTTACAAAGTGGAAACGGCTGCCTATGAAATCTTCAAAGAAAAATATCTTTGAATAGTTGCTTTCCTTAACGGTTTCAAAGGCTTGTGGCAGGCTAAGGTTAAGGCTGTCGCAAATAAAGTAAATGGTAAAAAACACCGATGATACCAGGAAAAACGTTTGTAGCGAGTCGGTTATAATAATGGTTTTTAATCCTCCCTTGTACGTGTAGGCAAATATGAGAAGTAGCGAAATCAGTACGGTTGCCCAAAACGGAACTCCAAATGCATCAAACACATAACGTTGCAATACAATAACCACAAGATAAAGCCTGAATGCAGAGCCAATAGTTCGGCTAATCAGGAAAATCATGGCCGATGTTTTATAGCTGTAATAGCCCAGGCGTTGTTCTATGTATCCGTATATGGAGGTAAGGTTAAGTCTGTAGTATAGAGGTAGCAGGACTTTAGCTATGATGATAAAACCGAGTGCATTACCCAATATAAACTGGAAGTACTTAAACTGTTCACCACTTGGTGCGCCCACCTCTCCCGGAACCGATATAAACGTAACGCCCGATAGTGCCGTGCCTATCATCCCGAAGGCTACCAGATACCACTTACTGTTTTTATTGGCCTTAAAAAAAGCGTTGTTACTACTGTCTTTTCGGCTTACAATGCGCGAAATAAGTATCAGTACGCCAAAGTATACAATGATTATAGAAAGTATGGTAGTAGGACTCATGCGTTATTGTTTGTTTCGCAAAGCAAATAAAAATTTTTTGAATCCCGTTGCAGTTTGCCCGCGAATAGCAGTTGCAGTTTAAATTTTATATATTTGCTATGTTATGGAAATGTCTTCAAAATTACTCGAAAATGCCGTGGCGGAAATCTCCCAGCTCCCCGGCATAGGAAAACGCACTGCTTTAAGGCTTGTATTGCACCTGCTGCGCCAACCGGCGGAACAAACGCAATTGCTGTCAGACGCGCTTCTTAAAATGAGGAATGACATACAGTATTGTAAAAGTTGCCATAACATAAGCGATGCCGAATTATGCACTATTTGTGCCAATCCGGCGCGCGACACTTCACTCATCTGTGTGGTAGAAGACATACGCGATGTAATGGCTATAGAAAACACAGGGCTCTTTAAAGGGATTTATCATGTGCTTGGCGGAAAAATTTCGCCCATAGACGGTGTCGGTCCAAGCCAGCTGAACATAGTTTCGTTAGTAGAAAAAGTGCGTGACGGTGGTGTTGCTGAGCTCATTTTTGCGCTTAGCAGTACCATGGAGGGTGATACTACTAACTTCTACATCTTCAGGCAGGTTAAAGATAGTGGCGTGGCTACTTCGGCTATAGCCAGGGGCATAGCTGTGGGTGATGAGCTTGAGTTTGCCGATGAGGTAACTCTGGGGCGAAGCATCATCCACCGGGTACCTTTTGAGAATTCCCTCAAAAGTATGTAAACGATAGCGTGACGTATTAAATTGAAAATTGAATAATTAAAAGTAATGTTTATTGTTGATTTGGAAAAAAGCCAAACTAAACATATAAATAACACTTTGTTAAAATTTTAGTATTTATATTTGCAACCGATGGGGGAGGACCGGTTCTGAAAATTATATTTATGGAAAACTCCGAAATAAAGATTTTAATTACCGGCGGAGCAGGATTCATTGGTTCTGCATTATGCGATAATTTCATTGATAAGAAATTTCAGGTTGTTTGTTTTGATAACCTTGCCACAGGTCACAAAAAAAACATCGAACATTTATTGTCAAATCCGTTATTTACATTTATTGAAGGCGATATACGCAATATAGACCAGTGCCGTGTCGCAGTGGAAGGGGCGCAGTATGTACTGCACCAGGCTGCATTAGGCTCAGTGCCACGGTCCGTAGCAGATCCGGTAACGACTAACGATGTAAACGTGGGTGGTTTCCTGAACATGTTGCTTGCCAGCCGCGATGCGGGTGTGAAACGTTTTGTATACGCGGCCAGTTCTTCAACGTATGGAGACAGTAAAGGACTGCCCAAAGTAGAAGATGTTATAGGCAGACCCTTATCACCCTATGCAGTTACCAAGTATGTAAACGAGCTTTATGCCGATGTTTTTGGTAAAGTGTACGGGATGGACACCATAGGATTGCGATACTTTAATGTATTTGGTCGCAGGCAGGATCCTAACGGGGCATATGCGGCGGTAATACCTAAGTTTGTGTCGCTGTTTATGCAGCACCAGAGTCCGGTTATAAACGGTACAGGCGATTATTCAAGGGATTTTACCTATATAGATAATGTGGTTCAGGCAAATGAAAAGGCGCTCTTTACCACAAATCCACAAGCGGTTAATACGGTGTACAACGTGGCTTACGGCGAACGTACCACACTAAAGGGACTGATTGATGGATTAAAAAAATACCTTTCGGCTTATGATGCCGCCATTGCCCATGTTGAGGTGATTTACGGGCCGGAGCGCGCAGGAGATATTCCGCATTCGCTGGCGAACGTAGATAAGGCTAAAGAACTATTAGGGTACAACCCGCAGTTTTCGATGGATAAAGGACTGGAGCAGGCTGTAAGCTGGTATTGGGAAAATTTAAAACCGATTGCACAATAATGAAGATAGCAGTAATAGGACTGGGGTACGTAGGTCTCCCGCTGGCAGTACTGTTAGCAAAAAAATACCCGGTTTCGGGATTTGACATAAAAACAGAGCGCACGGCTCAACTTAAAAAGGGTGAAGATATAACCCGTGAGGTAGATGCCGAATCGCTTAATCAAGTTCTTGTAAATAGTGTGCCTGACGAAAAAGGGCTTTTTATAACATCGGATTCTGAGGGAATAAAAGACTGTAACTTTTATATTGTTACGGTGCCTACCCCGGTAGATAAGAACAACAGGCCTGACCTTACAGCTTTATACAAAGCCAGCGAAACGGTAGGTAAAGTGCTTAAAAAAGGCGATATAGTAGTGTATGAATCTACTGTTTACCCTGGCGTTACTGAAGAAGAATGTGTACCTGTGCTGGAACGCGTAAGCGGACTGAAGTTCAATGAGGATTTCTTCGCAGGCTATTCTCCGGAGCGTATAAACCCTGGAGATAAGTACCATACGGTAGAGAAGATTATAAAAGTTACTTCGGGTTCAACACCCGAATCGGCTGATACAATAGATGAGGTGTATGGCTCGGTTATCCTAGCCGGAACCCACAAAGCGGCAAGTATTAAAGTTGCCGAAGCAGCTAAGGTTATTGAGAATTCTCAGCGTGATATAAACATCGCATTTGTAAATGAGCTTTCAAAAATCTTTACCCTGCTGGAAATAGATACTCATGCCGTGCTTGAAGCTGCTGGTACTAAGTGGAATTTTTTACCATTTAAGCCAGGACTCGTAGGCGGGCACTGTATAGGTGTTGACCCGTATTACTTGGCACAAAAAGCGCAGGAAGCAGGGTATCACCCGGAGATAATACTGGCGGGCCGGAGGCTGAACGATAGTATGGGTGAGTACGTAGCCTCGCAGCTTATAAAAAAGATGATAAAAGGAGGGGTAATAGTTAATGGCGCCCGTATATTGATGCTGGGTATCACATTTAAAGAAAATTGCCCTGACGTTCGTAATACAAAAATTGTAGATGTAATTAAGGCTTTGGAAGAGTATGGAGTTGAAATTACCCTGTATGATCCCTGGGCCGACCCGCAAGAGGTATTGCATGAATATGGTATTGTAAGTCATGTAGATTTACCTGAAGGTAAGTTTGATGCTGTATTTGCCGGAGTAGCGCATAACGAGTTTAAAATCCTGGATTTAGATCAGGTGTGCAGTGAGGTAAGTGTAGTGTATGATTTCAAAAAAATATTTTAAAAGTTTGAGGTTTTATTAGAATAATGTTAATTTCGTAACGATAGTTTATATAAATAAGATTTTTTGCAATGAGTAAAATAACAAACATTTGCTGTATCGGAGCAGGATATGTAGGTGGCCCTACAATGGCGGTAATTGCTGCTAAGTGTCCTCATATCAAAGTTACTATTGTAGACTTAAATGAGGCGAGGATTGCTGCCTGGAACGATGAAAACCTGGATAACCTTCCGGTATATGAGCCGGGTCTTGATGCTGTTGTGGCTCAGGCAAGGGGCAGGAACCTTTTCTTCAGTACAGAAGTAGATAAGGCTATAGACGAAGCCCAGATGATTTTCATTTCGGTTAACACGCCTACAAAAACATACGGACTTGGTAAAGGTAAGGCGGCTGACCTTAAATATATAGAGCTTTGCGCAAGGCAAATTGCCGCTGTAGCAAAGACCGATAAAATAGTTGTAGAGAAGTCTACACTTCCTGTACGTACTGCAGAAGCTGTACGAAGCATCCTTGACAATACAGGAAACGGCGTAAAATTCCAAATACTTTCTAACCCTGAGTTCCTTGCAGAAGGTACAGCGGTAGAAGACCTGCTAAGCCCGGACAGGGTACTTATAGGTGGCGAAACTAACGAAGGTGGTGCAGAAGCTATGGAAGCCCTTGCAGAAGTGTATGCAAACTGGATTCCTAAAGAGCGTATCCTTACGACTAACGTTTGGTCTTCAGAGCTTTCTAAACTTACCGCTAACGCGTTCCTTGCACAAAGGGTTTCTTCTATAAACGCTATTTCTGAGCTTTGTGAGAAAACAGAAGCAGACGTTAACGAAGTGGCGCGTGCCATAGGTATGGATAGCCGTATAGGTTCTAAATTCCTTAAGGCATCTGTAGGTTTTGGAGGTTCATGTTTCCAGAAAGATATCCTTAACCTTGTGTACATTGCAAAATCATACGGACTGGATGAGGTTGCTGATTACTGGGAGCAGGTATGTATTATGAACGACCACCAGAAGAGGCGTTTTGCTGCAAACATTGTAAAAACACTTTACAACACCGTATCAGGCAAAAAAATCGCGTTCCTTGGATGGGCTTTCAAAAAAGATACAAACGATACGCGCGAGTCTGCTGCTATTTATGTAGCTGACGACCTGTTATTTGAGCAGGCGAGTATCGCGGTATTTGATCCTAAGGTAGAAGAGCAACAAATATTAAATGACCTTAACTACCTTAATACACGTACTAAGGAAGAAAACGCTAAAGGTGTAACGGTATTTGAAGATCCGTATGAAGCAGTTAAAGATGCTCACGCTATAGCTATACTTACCGAGTGGGATGAGTTTAAAGAATACGACTGGAACCGTATTTATGACAATATGAAAAAACCGGCTTTTGTATTTGACGGAAGGAATCTTCTTGATGGTGCCAGGCTGAAAGAAATAGGATTTGTTTTCCAGGCTATCGGAAAATAGTACATTTGCCTGCTAATAAACAGTGCGTACATGAAAAAAATACTTATTACCGGAGGTGCCGGTTTCATAGGATCTCACGTAGTGAGAAGGTTTGTAAATAATTATCCTGATTACGAGATTTACAATCTGGATGCCCTTACCTATGCCGGCAATCTAGAAAATATAAGTGATATTGAAGATAAGCCAAACTACAAATTTATAAAAGCTGATATTACAGACGCATCTGTAATATCAGCCCTTTTTAAAGAATACGCTTTCGATGGTGTAATTCATTTGGCTGCCGAATCGCATGTAGACAGGTCTATTACAGATCCGCTCGCGTTTGTGCATACTAATGTTACCGGTACCATAAACCTTCTTAATGCTTTTAAAGAGGTTTGGGGAAGTGATTTTGATGGTAAAAGATTTTACCATGTAAGTACAGATGAGGTGTACGGTACCCTTGGTGCCGAAGGACTTTTTACAGAAGAAACGCCTTATTCGCCTAATTCACCTTACTCTGCCAGTAAAGCCGCTTCAGACCATTTTGTGCGCGCTTACGGCGAAACCTATAAATTGCCTTACGTTCTTACAAATTGTAGTAACAATTACGGGCCTAACCATTTTCCTGAAAAGCTTATACCGCTATTCATTAATAACATTATTAATAATAAAAGCCTGCCGGTTTATGGCGATGGCAACTACACACGCGACTGGTTGTTTGTGGTAGACCATGCCGCCGCGATAGACCTGGTGTTTCATAAAGGCCTTAACCACCAAACCTACAATATAGGAGGTTTTAACGAGTGGAAAAATATTGATCTTGTAAAGTTGCTTTGCAAAATAATGGATGAGAAACTAGGGCGTGCCGCAGGTGAAAGCGAAAAGCTTATAACCTACGTTAAAGATAGGCCTGGGCACGATTTGCGTTATGCTATAGATGCTGCAAAAATTAACAGGGAATTGGGCTGGAAGCCTTCGGTTACGTTTGAGGAAGGTCTTAACTTTACCGTAGACTGGTTCCTGAGCAACCAGGAGTGGCTTACAAATGTAACCTCCGGCGAATATATGAATTATTACAACAAACAATATACAAACTAAGCCCGCGCTAAAGGTATGAAAGGAATAATTTTAGCAGGTGGTTCGGGTACAAGGTTGCATCCGCTTACATTGGCAGTGAGCAAACAGCTTATGCCGGTGTACGATAAGCCCATGATTTATTATCCGTTGTCTACGCTTATGGCGGCAGGCATCAGGGAAATCCTTATTATTTCAACACCTAAAGACCTTCCGTTATTCAGGGATCTTCTAGGGGATGGTAAAAAATACGGCTGCTCATTTCAGTATGCCGTGCAGGAGCACCCTAACGGTCTTGCCGAAGCCTTTTTAATAGGTGAGGAATTCATTGGTAATGATAAAGTAGCGCTTATATTGGGCGATAATATATTTTACGGTGCCGGGCTGGGCAAGTTGTTGCAAAACAATACAAATCCTGATGGTGGCATTATTTATGCCTACCACGTGCACGACCCGGAGCGTTATGGAGTAGTGGAATTTGATAAGGACGGCAAGGCGCTTTCTATTGAAGAGAAACCGCTGGAACCGAAATCAAATTATGCTGTACCCGGTATTTATTTTTATGATAATGACGTGGTGCATATTGCTAAAAGCATTAAGCCAAGCGGCCGTGGTGAACTCGAAATTACCGATGTAAACAAATACTACCTTTCTGTAAATAAACTTAAGGTAAGTATACTGGACAGGGGTACAGCATGGTTAGATACCGGAACGTTCCAGTCGCTCATGCAGGCCTCACAATTTGTAGAGGTTATAGAAGAACGCCAGGGGCTTAAGATAGGTGCCATAGAAGGTGTGGCCTACGAAATGGGCTATATCACCGAGGCTGAATTCAGGGAGCTTTGCGCGCCGCTATTAAAAAGTGGTTACGGCAAAAAACTCCTTTCACTGATTGAAACAAAATAATGAATAAAGTTCTTACCGATATAGATGGTTGTTTTATCCTTGAACCAAAAATTATAAATGACGGCCGCGGTTATTTTTATGAAAGCTATAATAAAAATACTTTTAAAGCGGTAACCGGCCTGGATATAGATTTTGTGCAGGATAACCAGTCGTTCTCGTCTAAAGGTGTGCTGCGTGGTTTGCACTACCAGGTAGGCGAGGCAGCCCAGTCTAAACTTGTACGTGTTATACATGGTGCCGTGCTGGATGTGGCTGTAGACTTAAGGGAGGGTTCGCCTACCTTTGGTAAACACATAGCTGTAGAACTTAGCAGCGAGAACAAAAAGCAGTTGTTTGTGCCGCGGGGCTTTGCACACGGATTTCTGGTACTTACCGAAACGGCTGAATTTGCCTATAAGTGCGATAATTTTTATTCGCGTGTGCATGAACGGGGACTTAAGTACAATGACCCTGTGTTAAATATAAACTGGGGAGAAGAAACTTTTTATACGGTGTCTGATAAAGACGCAGTATTACCGCTTCTGGCTGATGCCGACTATTAAATTGAAGCAGCATGAATTCCCGGCAGTACAGGATGGCGAAGGCGTCCTGTTGCAGCCAACAAAAAAATGGTTTTAGTCTTACTTTAAAAAAATAAACTAATGAGCAAAATTACGCACGTTATACTCACCGGAGGAGTGGGAAGCCGTTTGTGGCCATTGTCAAGAAAAAGCAGACCAAAGCAATACCTTGCTATTTTTGGTGGTAAGTCATTGTTTGAAATGACTGCCGAGCGCAATAATGCGTTTGCTGATAATGTAATTGTTGTGGGCAGCAGGGATAACTGCCACCTTTCTAAAGAAATACTTAACGGCTGTAATGTAGATTACCTTGATATTGTAGAGGCTGTGCCAAGGAATACTGCAGCTGCGATAGCTTTTGCAGCGTTTGCTTCACAACCGGATGATATCCTTATTGTAACTCCTTCAGACCATATAATTGAAGATCCGGAAGCATATAAAGCCGCTATTGATGAAGCAGTGGAAAAAGCTAAAAACGGTTATATTGTTACTTTTGGTGTGGTTCCTACAAAACCTGAAACCGGTTATGGTTATATAGAGTTTAAAGGTGATGAGGTTGTTGCGTTCCGCGAAAAACCTAACCAGGTTACAGCGCAGGAATTTATAGATAAAGGTACGTTCCTTTGGAACAGTGGCATGTTTTGTTTTAAAGCAAGTGTATTGCTTGATGAACTGAAAACATTCCAGCCGGATATATATGCTAAATCACTTGTAGCCTGGGATCAGAGCAAAGAAGGCAGGCTTGATGAAGCGCTTTCTATGGAAATCCCTTCTATAAGTATAGACTACGCTGTTATGGAGCGCAGTAAGAGGATTAAAGTGGTGCCGGCCAGGTTTAAATGGTCTGACCTTGGTTCGTTTGACTCAGTATATGAATACCTTCAGAAAATGGGGCATAAAGTAGACGAGTCTGGTAACATGGTTATTGGTACCGATAATTATACTGCATTCCTTGGACTGGAAAATACTATATTTGTGCATACGCCTACCGCTAATCTTATACTGCACAAAGAACACTCGCAAGAAGTGAAAAACGTATATAGCCAGCTTGAGAAGGCAAACTCGCCACTACTTGACTAAATGTTAATGTAGCCCGGGTTACGCAACGGAAGTGTATTAAACCAAATGTTTCAACTTGTTTGGATTAAAAAAAAATCTGGGCTATCTCCATTCTGTAAAATGGGGGGCTGCATCTATAGGCACAAGCTTTTTAAGGCAGCTGTTGCTGGTGCCGGTATTTATATCCGCACTGGGCAATGATGGGTATGGCGCGTGGTTACTGCTGTTTAGTGCAGCTTCGTTTATTAATGCATTTGGTTCGGGTTTTTTACACTATTCGTGTAATATTATAAACATATCATACCATGCCGGTAACAACATAAAGGCATTGGTAAGTAATATTATAAAAGCAATTGTACAGATTGTGGTGTTGCAGGCCGTCTTGGGTCTCGCACTTTCATCGGTACAGTTGCTTTCTGTTTTTGTAAACCTCGATGTTCACTATCTTGCTACCCATAATGCGTCGTCTGCATTTTTGTTTTTGCTGGGCGCACGATTGTTTTACCAGTATAACCTTGGGTTTGTGCTGCGTATGTTTGAGCCATCCGGACATATAAAAGACACCCTGAAGTTTCAGTTTTTTACTGATTTTATAGACCTGATAGCCACTGCGGTACTGGTCTACGCCACGCAAAACCTTTTGTATAGCTGCATAGGAATTTTTGCTGTAAACGCATTGCTCCTGGTTATTTCAGTTATATATGTGCAGCGCCGTACAGGATTCTTCTCACTACGGGCTGCTACTGCCGGGTCATCTGGTTTAATAAAGGAATCATTTGGGCTTAATGCCGGGTTTTTTATAGAAAAAGTATACGACAGCTGGCTAAACCTGTTGGTTTCGCACTTTTTTGGTCCCGCACTGGTTCCGGTGTTTAACGTTACCCAAAAACTGGTAAATGTATTTTACCGCTTGTCGTATATGCTAGTGCAGCCTCTTTTTCCGGACATCCAGAAACAATTTGGTTTGCGTAATTTTGCCTTTGTATCTCAGCTTATAGTCAGGCACTGGCGTATTTTGCTTTCGGTAATCATGGCGTCAGTAACAGTGTCAATACCTTTTTTGCCCTGGTTTTATAAGCGCCTTACAGGCAATGCCCTGGCTTTTGACTTGTCCTTGTTGTTGTTCCTGTTTATGGGGATACTGTTGCAAAACTTCATATTTATTATTGGGGAATTCTTTAAAAAGACAAATTTCTCCAGGCAGTTTATGATTTTCAGTGTGCTGAGAGTGGGGAGTACCATAAGTCTTATGTGGGTGTTTTCTGTGGTGGGTTATACCCCCGGTATAGGAGCGTCTATGGCACTCGCCGAACTGATTTGCGTGGTATACGCCCTGTATATTTTTACAAACAAGGTGGTGGTTATAAGACAGATGTATTATTACTTAGGTTTTGTGCTTTGTTTTTGTGCGCTGCTGTTGCTTTATATGGTTACGCGAAGCTACATGTTGTTGCTGTTGCCTGCTATGGCGCAATTGGCTTTAATGTCGTACCTTAACCGTGAAAAAAAGATACTATGATATGGCTCAGTTTTGTGTGGTTTACACTCCTTTATGGTGCCGGGTTTTATTTTTCGCCAAATAAAGACTTGTGTAGCCCATTGCGGCTTGTGTCACTAAAGTATGCTTTTTTTAACCTGCCGTTTATTTTTTTTACGGCACTCTACCCCGAAACTTTTTTAAAAGGTATTCTGGCTGTAACTCATACAGATGTGTACACCGCTTTTTTAAAGTATACACTGTTGCAAACTCTTGCCTATTTGTGTCTTATCGCAGGTATTTTGTTTTTTAGTAAACAGCAAAAGGAAAACATTGCGGCTGAAAATATTAATATCAGTAAACTTGTAATGTATACTGTTGTAGCGGTTTTGTTTGCGCTAGCGGCTTATGGTGTTTTTCTTTATAGGATAGGGGGGCTGGTTTATCTGCTTACCCATTTAAAAGACCGGGTGGCGCTTCAGGGCGGACAATATATTCTTATTTTATTAGAACTCTTACCGCTGGTAATTTTATTATTGCTGTTGCTAAAACGTACACAAAACAAAAAAAGCACTGTTCCGGTAGTGGTGGCACTACTCGTATTTGGATTACTGTATGTGTCTTTTGGAGGAAGGAAACCTGCAATGATACTTGTTGCGGTGTTCCTGGCGGGCTGGCACTATTATATAAAAGGAGTTAGGTTCAATGTAAAAACTATTAAGTACGCGTTGGCGGGTACTGCAATATTTGCCTGTTTTTTACTTGTTGTCCCGGTGCTTAGGGGCGATGCTTTAGACCATGGTACGGCTGATAATAAGCTTAAAGTGGGCGCACGTAATTTTGTGTATAACCTGTCGTATACCTATATTGATATTTTTGCGGCAAATTATTATAACGCGGGTAACGCATGGTACATGGATGGCTACTTTGAGCCGGTTAAGGCACTTAATTATAAAGGAGATAAAGGTTGTCTTCCGCAGGTGGACCAGGGGGTGTATTTTAAAAACATTTACTTAAAACAGAAAGACTTCAGGCCGCCACTTGCACGTAACGAGGTGAGCAGTACATCATGGCCTACAGAAAACTTTGGTTTTGCCTACGCAAATTTCCTCATAGCCGGGGTTGTGGTGTTCTTCCTTTTACAGGGTATGGTGTTTTCTGTAGTTTACCGCTACCTAATTAAAAATTTGTATAACCCTGTGTTATTGCTTGTGTATGTGCAAGTTATATTGCAGTTTAATTTTAGTAGTTTAAGAATCGCGTTTTTTTTAAAAACATTGCCTTTATACTGTATATGTTGGTTTGTTTTTAATAAATTTGTGGCACCTAAAAACCGACAGCATTCACTCCGTGAGGCTTAACTGACGATTTTTAGTGAATGGGGATTCAAAACACACATCGCTACCGGATTTATTTTAACAAATCGGTAATTATAGGCTGATATAAATGAGCGCAATTAAAAGATTACTTAAAGTCAAGCATCCAAAATTAATGTTTTGTGAAAAAAAGTAACTATTTGCGTTAAAAAATCATTTACTATTTAAAGTTTTATAAAAAAATTTTACATTTGTTTTTTAACATTTTTGTTTTGATTCGTAACGCTTCAAGGACAAATTATATACCATATATGATGGAAAAAAGTAAAAAAATCTACATAGCGGGCCACCGCGGTATGGTAGGTAGTGCTATATGGAGGGCACTGGAATCTAAGGGTTACGAAAATTTGATAGGGTCATCGAGTTCTGAACTAGACCTCCGTGAACAACAGGCTGTAAGGGCATTTATTACAAAAGAAAAACCTGATGTAATTATTGATGCTGCTGCCCGTGTAGGTGGTATACTTGCGAATAATGATTATCCGTACCAGTTTATCATGGAAAACATGCTGATACAGAATAATCTTATTGATGCAGCCCTTAAAAACGATGTTGAAAAATTCATTTTCCTGGGCAGTTCTTGTATCTATCCAAAATTTGCTCCACAACCGCTAAAAGAGGATTATCTTCTTACCGATACGCTGGAGCCTACAAACGAATGGTATGCCATTGCGAAAATTACGGGTGTTAAAGCATGCCAGGCCATAAGGAAACAGTTTAATAAAGACTATGTAAGCCTTATGCCTACAAACCTGTACGGTACACACGATAATTTCGATCTTAATACATCGCACGTGCTCCCTGCCATGATGCTTAAATTTCATGAAGCCAAACAAAATGATAACATGCCGGTAACCCTTTGGGGCAGCGGTACGCCTATGAGGGAGTTTCTTTTTGTGGATGATATGGCCGAAGGGGTAATCTTTGCCTTAGAAAATACACTTCCTGATTACCTGTATAATGTAGGTACAGGGGTAGACCTTACAATAAAAGAACTTGCGGAAACCATACAGAAAATAGTAGGGCATACCGGCGAAATTGTTTGGGACAGTACTAAGCCAGACGGTACACCGCGCAAGCTTATGGATGTTTCTAAAATGCACGAGCTGGGCTGGGAACATAAGGTAAACCTTGAGGAAGGTATTAAGAAAACCTACGAGTGGTTTTTAGAAAATATAGAGAGTGTTAAGAAAGTAACGATTTAAAAAATACCAAGCGAATATATATGAAAATAGCTCTAATTACAGGGATTACCGGGCAAGACGGGTCATATCTGGCAGAACTTTTATTAGAAAAAGGGTATGAGGTACATGGTGTAAAGAGAAGGTCTTCTTCTTTTAACACACAAAGGATAGACCACCTTTATGTAGACCAGCACGAAAGTAATGTGCGTTTTAAGCTGCATTACGGGGATCTGACCGATTCTATGAACGTTATCCGTATTATACAGGAAGTTCAGCCGGATGAGATTTTTAACCTTGGGGCCATGAGCCACGTTAAAGTTTCTTTTGACTCTCCTGAGTATGTAGCGAATGTAGATGGTATGGGTACGCTAAGGATCCTGGAAGCTGTTCGTATTTTAGGTCTTGAAAAGAAAACAAAAATATATCAGGCTTCAACTTCTGAGTTGTATGGTGGCCTTGAAGAAAATAAAAATGAGAAAGGTTTCTATGATGAAAACTCTCCGTTTTATCCACGCTCTCCGTATGGTGTAGCTAAAATTTACGGTTTCTGGATTACTAAAAACTACCGTGAGGCATACAACATGTTTGCCTGTAATGGTATCTTGTTTAACCACGAATCTCCAAGGAGGGGTGAAACCTTTGTAACGCGTAAAATTACAATGGCTACCGCTGCTATAGCTCTTGGTAAGCAGGAATGCCTGTACCTGGGTAACCTTAACGCACTTAGGGACTGGGGCCATGCAAAAGACTATGTAGAGGCTATGTGGAGGATACTACAGCAGGATGTGGCAGAAGACTACGTTATTGCTACCGGTATAACAACCTCTGTACGTGATTTTGTACGTCTATCTTTTGCAGAAGTAGGTATTGAGCTTGAGTTTGAAGGTGCTGAAGAAAGTGAAACAGCTAAAGTAAAATCGTGCAGTAATCCTGATTATCAGCTTGAAATAGGTAAAGTAGTGGTTAAAGTAGACCCTGCGTATTACCGTCCTACAGAAGTAGACCTTCTTATAGGTGATCCTACAAAATCTAAAACCAAGCTTGGCTGGGTTCCTCAGTATGATTTGGCTGGTCTTGTTAAAGAGATGGTTGTTTCGGATATTGAATGGGCAAAAGGTAACTTTAACTCTCAGTGGGAACAGTTAGCTAAGATATAATTCGAATATTTCTTTCTTATGGTTAAGGTTCTGAAGCATAAAGTAGAGCGGGTAAAAAGCCATAAGCATTACGATAAAGTTGTAAACTGGACAAAGTTGCTCTCCCTTACCGGAGGTACCCAGTTAGTGGTACAGGTTTTAGGGTTTCTTACCGGTGTTTTGCTGGTAAGGCTTATACCCGAAAAAGAGTATGCGTTTTATACTATAGTAAATACCATGCTGGGTACCATGACTATCCTGGCCGATGGCGGGGTAGGTACTGGTGTTATAGCCTACGGTGGAAAAGTGTGGCAGGATAAATACAAGCTGGGGCAGGTGCTGGCTACGGGTATATCGCTGCGCAAGGTTTTTTCTGTTATAAGCCTTGCGGTTACGCTACCCATACTCGCCTATCTGCTCTATGTTCAAAAGGCGTTGTGGTGGCAAATTGTTATTATGATAGCTGCTTTAATACCGGCGTTCCTTGCTGCTGTTTCCGATTCTATTCTGGAAATAGTACCCAAGCTTCAGCAGGATTTAAAACCCTTACAGGTAAACCAGTTGGTAGTAACTCTGGGCAGGTTTGTGCTTAGCGTGGCAGGAGTATTTTTTTTCCCGTTTACGTTTGTAGCGCTACTGGCTAACGGTATACCGCGTATGTACGGAAACATTCAGTTAAGAAAAATAAGTAGCAAGTTTGTAGATACAGAAGCTAGGGCTGACCCTGAAGTGCGAAAATCTATTTTAGCCGTAGTAAAAAGGCGTATGCCTGAAGCTATTTACTATAGCTTCTCCGGCCAAATTACGATTTGGTTATTGTCCTTAATGGGTAGTACCTCTTCTGTGGCGCAAATAGGGGCACTAAGCAGAATATCGCTTATTACCACAAGTTTTACCATGGTACTGGGAATGCTCGTAATACCCAGGTTTGCCCGTTTGCCTGAAAACAAATCGGTACTCATAAAAAAGTATGCACAAGGTTTTTGTATGACGTTTGGTGCTTTACTTTTAATGCTGGGTGTGCTTTGGGTGAGTTCAGATCTTGTACTAATGGCATTCGGAAAAGAATATCAAGGGCTTAACAACGAGCTGGTATTATATTTTATAGGTGCTGCCATTGCTATACTTGCAAACTTTACTTACGGTTTGTTTTCAAGCAGGGGATGGCTTATGAATCCTGTTTTTTCAATTTGTATTAACGCGGTTTCTTTGGGTATTTGTGCCTATTTTATTCCGGTTACAAGCCTGCAGGGTGCCATAAATTTTGGTATTGTTAATTCGCTTATACAATTTGTAGTAAATACGTTTTTTATGATTTACTCTATATTAAAAAAGAAATAAATGGGCGCATTTTACAGATTACTTTGGAAGCTGGAGCGGGGTCTTACAGATTTTAAAATGAACCTTACAAAGTCAAGGCTTAAAAGTTGCGGCAAAAATATTAAGCTGGAGTCTACCGTACATATATTTGTACCCGGAGGGCTTTCTATAGGAGATAACACAAGTATAGCGCCATATACAACCATATACGCTACCTTTGGGGTAACGATAGGTAAAAATTGCCTTATTTCCAGTAACTGTGGCATATCATCTTACAACCATATTGTAGAATCTGACAACCGCCAGGCAAACACATCGCAAGACGAAAAGTTTAGCAAGCCGGTAGTTATAGGTGATAATGTATGGATAGGTATGAACAGCTGTATACTACCCGGGGTAACCATAGGCAATAATAGCATTATAGGTTCTGGAAGCGTGGTAACAAAAAATATTCCTGAAAATGAAATATGGGTAGGCAATCCTGCCCGTTTCCTTAAAAAAATTAATGTGTAACTATGATTTCAATAGTAGTACCTACCTGTAACAGGCCTCAGATGCTTACCGCCTGTCTGGACAAATTTTCTCATGAAGTACAGCGACTGGACAGCTCTGTTTATGAGGTTATAATTACAGACGACAGTTCTGATGACGCTACGCAGAAACTGATAGCAACGCAGTACCCGGATATTAAATATTTTAAAGGTCCAAGAAAAGGGCCTGCCTTTAACAGAAATAGCGGCGCGGCAAACGCCACGGGCGAATGGGTAATGTTTATAGATGATGACTGTATACCCAGTGATGACTTGGTAAAGGAATATCTTAAAGCTATAGCAGATAATCCCGGAGTACAGGTTTTTGAAGGCTGTATTAAAGCCGATAGGGAAAAGAAACATCATTTAGAAGAATCGCCAATTAATGTTACCGGAGGATATATGTGGTCTTGTAACATTATGCTTTCGCGTTTGTTTTTTAATGAACTCGGAGGATTTGATGAAGGTTTTCCGTTTGCAGCTATGGAAGATGTGGATTTAAGGGTAAGGGTAAATAAATCGGGCAAAAAAATCATTTTTGCAAAAGATGCCATGGTAATACACCCTTGGAGATTACAGGACAAACTGCTTGAAATGACAGCTAAAAGAGCTAAGTCTGAAGATTATTTTTATAAAAAACATCCAGAGCTGTTGTCTAATAAATATTCACTGAGAGGAGAATTACGCTTTTACTGGAAATTTTTTAAAAGTATTTTACAGTATGGCCTGGCAGGATCAGTTGATATTGTAAGGGCACATAATTTAGATAAAAAAATATTTAACAATCGCCTTAAAGAGGCAAATAAATAGCACAGTAAGATAGGTCGGTTGTAATAATCCTTTACACTTGCCTGCACAGTGCGGTATTAAAATAGTAGAGTATGATTTCTATTAATGAAATTTTAGAATTACAGAAAAATAAAGTAGAGGCATGGCATACCGAAGTTGTCTTTACAGAAGAAGTGTTGCCATTTAAGTTTATAGAAGAGAACCATCACTTTAATTTTTCGCTTTGGCATGAAGAAGATATTGCAAGGGTAAAAGATATTGATCCGTTGCGTATTGTTGAAGCAAAACGAAACATAGACGGGTACAACCAGGCGCGCAATAACGCTATGGAAAAAATAGACGAATGGATATTGCTGTACCTTCAGGAAAATAATACGCCGGTAGCTGCCAAACAACATTCTGAAACTCCGGGTATGATGATAGACCGCCTTTCTATAATGTCGCTTAAGCGTTACCACATGTTTGAGGAGACCCTTAGGCCCGATGCCGATGAACAACACAAGGCTAATTGTGCAGCAAAGGTAGCCATACTTGACGAGCAGATAGCGGACCTTGCTACTTGCCTTAAAGATGTTTTTGAAGCTCTTGAAAAAGGCGCGCTTAAATTTAAAGTGTACAGACAGCTAAAAATGTACAACGACCCTACACTGAATCCTCAGCTGTACAAAAAGAAATAATAGTGATTACTTCACACTCCAGTGTGTGGTAAAACAATAAAATAGCGTTTACGCGAAAGGAAACTTTTCATGAAAATTGTATTTATATGCGGTGCTGCGGAGCCTGGTAAAGATGGCGTAGGCGATTATGTTCGCCTGCTTGCTGCCAGCCTTGTGCATTCAGGGCATAGCGCTTTTATAGTTTCTTATAACGACAGATACATTCAGGAAAAGAGAACAGAAACCCAACAATGTCTGGGTGCAGAGATAACGGTTTTGCGTTTGCCGCGTACCGCTTCAGACCAGGAACGTTTTTCAGATGCAAAATCGTTTGTGAAAGATATTTCGCCAGACTGGATCAGTTTGCAGTTTGTGCCTTTTTCATACCATGAAAAAGGTTTGTCTAATACCCTGGCTGCACATTTTGCTACCCTGGCTCCCGGCACCAAAAAACATATCATGTTCCATGAGCTTTGGGTAGGCATGGACACACAGTCTCCGCTAAAACTTAAGCTTTGGGGGCGTATTCAAAAATGGTACATAAAAAAGCTTTTACGTACGGTAAAACCTGATGTAATACATACCCATAGCCAGGTATATCAGGCGCAGCTGGGTATTCTTGGGTTTACGGCAAAGCTTTTACCGCTTTACAGTAACATCCCGGTGGTGTATGAACCTGCCGGTACTGATCAAAACTTAGATGCCGTGGTATTTGGCAACATTCACTTCGGTGGCAATACCCATTTGTTTGCCCAATGGTTAAAAACAACTGCGGAGAATACAGGCAGAATTCCGCACTTCCATTTTATAGGTAATACCGGTGCGCAGGCACAGGTATGGAAAGAAAGCCTTACTAATGCCGGGGTACAGTATACCGATCACGGGCTTTGCGAACCGGATTACATTTCCGCGGTGCTTTCAAAGTGTACACTTGGCGTTGCCTCAACCCCCTATTTACTTACAGAGAAAAGCGGATCGGTTTCGGCAATGCTGGAGCACGGCCTGCCTGTAGTTGCTGTGGCAAGAGAATGGACTCCAATAGAAAAACCGACCAGGGCAGTTAATGCCCTTCAGGTAATTAACTGGATGCCCGAAACAAGCCTGAATACCATTTTAAAGGCTAAACAGCCGGCATTTAATGGTGTTTCGGTAATTACCGAACGGTTTAAAAACGATTTGAATTTACAATAATATGGCTTCGTTAGGATATTTATGGCAAAATAGGGTGCAATATCCCTTAGGTTCCGGGCAGTTTTTTAAGTGCTGGGCAAAACGTATCCTTACCTTAAAGAGCCTTTTGCAGAGAAACAGGGTTAGGAACAGGCTGGTAAGGCAGGGTGCCTTACTCAGCGAAACGGCCGAGCTCGGCGAAGTAAAGGCCGATGGAAATAAAAAGAACCTCGCCGTAGGTGATTTTTCCTTTATAGGCAGGGTAGAAATAGCGCTGCACGATAAAATAACCATAGGTAACTATGTGTGTATTAATGATGGTGTGATTTTATTATCTGCTTCTCATGGGTTACAGGATCCATTGTGGCAACACAAAAAAGCACCTATAGTTATAGAAGATTATGCCTGGGTAGCTACAAATGCTATTATTTTGCCGGGTGTTACTATAGGTAGGGGGGCGGTGGTAGGAGCCGGTGCGGTGGTTAGTAAAAACGTAGCGCCTTACCAAATTGTGGCCGGAAATCCGGCGACGCCTATCAGCAAAATGCGAACCGAAGACTTAAGATATAATCCCTGCGAATTTCTCGCAGCAAATATGGCTTGGCTAAAGCCTTAATAATATTATAAATGAAAGTAAAAAAAGTAGTAGTTTTTCATCCCACCGGTAACGCTAATGTGCGTTACCTTATAGATGGTTTGGCAGCACGGGGTATGCTTTCGGCATTCTATACCTGTGTAGCTGTTTTTGAAAACACTATTTTATTTAAAATATTAAAGAAGACCCCGCTTAAAGAGTTTACTAAGCGTACCTTTTCGCCTGCCGTAAAGCCGTTTACCCGTAGCAAGCCATTTATGGAAATTGTGCGGATAGCCGGTTTAAAGTTTGGTTTTAAAAATTTGGTGAAACATGAAACAGGTTCGTTTAGCGTAGATGCTGTGTATCATGATTTAGACAGGAACGTTGCCAGAAAATTAAACCATCAGGACGCCGTATATGGTTATGAAGACGGCGCGTTATATAGTTTTGAGCAGGCGCGGAAAAAAGGTATTATTTGTCTTTATGATTTGCCTATAGGTTACTGGAGATCAATGAGGGAATTGCTGGAAAATGAGCGTACACAAAGACCGGACTGGGCTGATACACTTACCGGTTTTAAAGATTCTGAAATAAAACTTAAAAGAAAAGATGAGGAACTTGCTGCAGCCAATCATATTTTTGTTGCTAGTAGCTTTACAAAAAAAACACTTGAACTTTATCCGGGTAAATTGGCGCCTATACACGTTGTACCCTATGGATTTCCAAAAGTAAACGATACAAGAACATACAAACCCATTACAGGACGTAAAATAAAATTACTGTTTGTCGGAGGACTTTCACAGCGAAAAGGCATTGCAAATCTTTTTGAAGCTGTAGAAGAATTAAAAGACTACGTAACGCTTACAGTAGTTGGTAAAAAAGCGTCGGAAACCTGTATTCCGCTTAATGAAGGTCTTGAAAAACATACCTGGATTCCGGCTCTACCCTACAATGAAGTGCTTGCGTTAATGCAGGAGCATGATGTTTTTGTATTTCCTTCTCTTTTTGAAGGCTACGGGCTTGTCATTTCAGAGGCAATGTCTCAGGGAACGCCGGTAGTTGCTACAGACCGTACCTGCGCTGCTGATTTTGTGGAAGACAATAAAAACGGCTGGCTGGTAGAAGCCGGTAGTACCGTAAGCCTGATAAATAAACTGAAATATATCATAGAAAATCCTGACGAAATAGAAAAGGTGGGAAGAGCCGGTGCTGCAACCGCACGCCAGCGCCCCAGTATATTATATGGGGAAGAAATGGTTAAAGCTATTGCAACAATATTATAATACATGCAGAATAAAGCCAAAATGATAAAGTCCTTAAAAAAAGCGACATGGGTTTATTTCCTGTTGCTTATTTTTGAAGGGGGATTGCGTAAATGGGTTGTGCCGGCTTTGTCAGGCCCTCTACTTGTTGTAAGGGATCCCGTGGCTATATACATGATTTTTTTAGCCATAAGGGCTGGTATTTTTCCTAAAAACCTATTCAACTGGTCCCTTTTAATGCTCACCATTTTAACGTTTATATTTACTTTTTTAGCGGGTCATGGTAATATCATTGTTGCCATATATGGGTTGCGTATTTTTGTACTGCACTTCCCGCTCATATTTATCATAGGCCAGGTTTTAGACCATGATGATATGATAAAAATAGGTAAAGCCGTGTTAATAATTAATATTATGATGACATTGCTGGTCGCGGTGCAGTTTTATAGCCCGCAGACTGCCTGGGTAAATAGGGGTATAGGTGGTGAAGGCGACGGATCGGGCTTTTCAGGAGCAGGAGGTTTTTATCGCGTTCCCGGAACATTTTCATTTACTAACGGGCTTTCGGCCTTCTATTCATTTACAGCACCGTTTATATTTTACTTTTGGTTCAGCGGTAAAAATCAGGTGCCAAAGTATTTATTATGGGCAAGTACCCTTGCACTGCTTGCTGCGGTACCCTTAAGTATAAGCCGCACCGTATTGTTTTCAATAGGTATTACCTTTATTTTCAGCCTTTTCCTTGTGTCGCAAAATAAAAAAACTTTTGGTAGAATGCTAGGGGCTACAATAGCGGTTGTATTACTTTTTGGTATATTACAGCAATTTACGTTCTTTCAAACGGCTTCAAGTGCTTTTACAGACAGGTTTGATTCGGCAAGCGAAAGTGAGGGCGGTGCCGAAGGAGTAATCAGTAACCGTATTATACAGTACAGCCTTTTAAGTGCTTTTGACTGGGATATACCTCCTTTAGGGTATGGCCTCGGTGCGGGTTCTAACGTTGGGGCACAGCTTTTAACAGGGGGCACTATGGTTGAATTTTCCGAGAGTGAATGGGGCAGACTTACCCGAGAATCGGGAATGTTTTTAGGGCTGCTTTTTATATTAACCAGGATATTCCTTACATTAAGGCTATCATCTGTAGCGTATAAAAACTTTAAGCTGGGTAACATTATGCCCTGGCTGATTTTAAGTTTCGCCTCTGTAAATATTATACAGGGGCCGCTGTCGCAGCCTACAACGTTAGGTTTTATTGTACTGGCAGGAGGATTTCTTATTGCTGGTATGGATAGTAACACAAAAAAAGTATTTGCCTGATGGAGTTAAAGAAAATAGTATTTATAACACATCCACTGTTTTTAGGCTCTAACAGCATGCCACGCTATGCCTCATGGCTAGCCGACGGTATGGAGGAAAAAGGGTATGAAGTACAAATTGTGCGTCCTGAAGCTAAATTTTACAAGTTGCCAGTACCTTCATCTTTAAAGAAGTGGCTGGGCTATATAGATCAGTACCTGGTATTTCCTAAACGGCTGAAGCAACTTGTGGCAGGGTTGCCTGAAAATACGCTATACGTACTTACAGACCATGCATTAGGTCCATATGCTCCTGTTATAAAAAGTAAAAAACATATAGTGCATTGCCATGACTTTCTGGCCCAACGTTCTGCCTTGAGTGAGATACCTGAAAATCCTACCTCACGTAGTGGTAAGATGTACCAGGATTTTATTAAACGCGGCTATGTACAGGCAAAGAACTTTATATCTATATCTAAAAGAACCCAGGAGGATTTAGTACGCTTTATGCGTCCCAGGACACCTGAATATGCTACTGTAGTTTATAATGCCCTCAACCAGCCTTTTTACGTGTTGGATAAGGCGGAATGCAGAAAAACATTAAGTGGCTACATAAATGTTGATGTGAGTAACGGCTATATGTTACATGTTGGTGGTAACCAATGGTATAAGAACAGGGTTGGTGTTATAAAAATATATAACAGCCTAAGGGAGCAGGGCTATACATTGCCCCTGGTACTTTTAGGCACAACGCCTTCAGCGAGACTTGCTGAAGAATACAATGCATCAAAATATAAGGGAGACATACATTTCATAACCAATGCACCAAATGACCTGCTTAATAAAGCATATTCTGGCGCGGATGTATTTGTTTTCCCTTCATTGGCTGAAGGATTCGGATGGCCTATTATAGAGGCTATGGCAAGTGGCACTGTAGTAGCTACAACCGATGAAGCTCCTATGAATGAGGTGGCAGGTAATGCAGCATGCCTGCTGAAACGTTGCCCTGCAAATAATAAAGAAACCTTACAGTGGGCTGATCAATCGGCCGATAGAATATTATCCCTGCTTGCATCTGAAGATAAAAGAGGTGAGTACGTAGCTTTAGGAATGGAGAATGTTAAACGCTTTGACAGCCTTGCAACATTAGGTAAAATTGAAGAAATATATAAGTATATAGTTGCCTCTTAACATGAATATATTACGCGTAATAACAACAATGAATCCTGAACATGGAGGTCCTTCGCAAGGCATACGAAATATGGTGCCGGGTCTTCAGGCTATAGGTGTGCATAACGAGGTAGTTTGTTTTGATGAGCCTGATTCGGCATATCTGTCGTCATCGCCGTTCACTATTCATGCTATAGGGCGGGGAAAAGGGCCTTATTCTTACAACGCTAATCTGGCGGGGTGGCTGGCAGATAATTTTTCGAGGTTTGATGCGGTTGTTATACACGGGCTGTGGCAGTTTAACAGTTATGGTACCTACAGGGCCTGGAAAAAATATAAGAAAAAGCATTCGGTACACCCTAAGCTTTATGTAATGCCCCACGGTATGCTGGATCCTTATTTCCAAAAAGCAAAAGAACGCCGTGTTAAAGCACTTCGTAACATTGTTTTTTATGCACTTTTTGAGGGTAAAGTAATAAACAACTGTAACGGTGTATTATTTACCTGTCAGCAGGAACTGTTGCTGGCACGCGAACCTTTTAGCCCTTATAAGCCCGAAAAGGAACTTAACATAGGATACGGCATACAGCCACCACCTACATACAATGCACCGGTTATGGATGAGGCTTTTTACAAGGCCTGCCCAGCACTGAAAAAAGGTACACCTTACCTGCTGTTTTTAAGTCGCGTACATCAGAAAAAAGGAGTTGATATTCTTATAAATGCGTATCTTTCGGTTCGCGAAAAAAAGATGCTTCCGGCTCTGGTTATAGCAGGCCCGGGTACTGATACAGCCTATGGTAAACAGCTTGTGGCACAAGCTTCTGTGTCGGCAGATATCCATTTTGCAGGCATGCTTAAGGGTAACTCTAAGTGGGGTGCTTTTTACAATAGCGAAGGTTTTATATTGCCCAGCCACCAGGAAAACTTTGGTATTGCTGTGGTGGAGGCCATGGCATGTAACAAGGCGGTACTTATTACTGATAAGGTAAACATCTGGAGGGAAATCAGCGACGGCAAGGGCGGACTGGTTCAGAACGATGATTACCATGGTATTAATGCACTCCTTACCGAATGGTCAGGATTTACTACAGAAGAAAAATCCCTGTACGGGCACAATGCCTTTGCTGTATATGAAGAACATTTTTCGGTGGGCCATGCTTCACAACGGCTTAAAGAAGTTTTAGATAAACAATTAAAATAACGGTTAGTGCCGCACCAATAATACCAAATAAACACTGAAGCTATGCTTTCTCACGATATAAATAATGAAGATGCTTATAAAAGGCCGGTATTTTCTACAAAGAGCAAATTAAAAAGGCTCTTATGGCAAATTACATGGGCGTTGCTGTGCCGTTATACACCGGCACCGTTGCACGGCTGGCGTTGTTTTATATTACGTCTTTTTGGGGCTAAAATAGGTAAGAGTAATTTTATTTACCCTAGTTGTAAGATATGGGCGCCTTGGCTTCTGGAGACTGAAGACGTGGCTACCATAGGTCCGGGGGTAGAGGTATACAACCCGGGTACCGTATTTTTAGGGCATCACTCCATTTTATCTCAGGACGCCTACATTTGTGGTGCTACCCACGATTACAATACCCAGGATTTTACCTACCTGAGCAAAAGGATTACAATAGGTGCTTACAGCTGGATTTGTGCACGGGCTATTGTAATGCCCGGAATACATTGCGGAGAGGGCAGCGTGCTTGCAGCGGCAGCAGTGGCAGTTAAAGATATGGAGCCCTGGAGCGTTTATGGCGGTAATCCGGCGAAGAAGATAAAAGACAGGCAAAATTTTACAAAATAATACACGACAAATACAATGAGCAAAAACACTTTTGATTTGTGTATAATAGGTACGGGCCCGGGTGGTATAACCACAGCGCTGGAGTATACCCATTTAAATCCCGGTAAAACGGTAGCGTTGGTAGAATATGGCAAACCCGGTACTGTAAAAAACAAGCTTGACGATACTATAGAAATTACTGACTTTACAAATCACCATGCGGTTTACGAGTGTACAAACAAGGGGTTTGGCGGTACAAGCCTAACCTGGGGAGGACGCTGTGTAATGTATGATGAAGTAGATTTTATAGACAGGCCGGCGGTAAATAATGGCTGTACCTGGAATCTGGATTTGTTTAAGGAAGTACAGGAGTACCTTCCGCAAACGGCCAGATATTTTGAATGTGGCGATGCAAAATTTAATTTGCACGAAATAGAAGAATTTAAAAATACCCACGTTGCCGAAAATTTCAAGGAAGGCAATGTTACAGATACTGCTATAGAACGCTGGAGTATGCCTACCCGTTTTGGCGCACGTTACAGGGATGAACTGTGTAATCTCCCAAATGTTACGCTTTTTGAAGGGTATGAGGCTACAACATTTGGTACGCCAAATGCCGAAGGTGTAGTGCAACATCTTACCATACGCAACTGGGAGGGTAACGAGGAACAGATAGAAGCTAAACAATTTGTAGTAGCTGCGGGAACCCAGGAATCTACAAGGATTTTATTGCAAAACCGTCAGCTCTTTAATAATCTTGGTTTTGTACCCGATGCGCTTGGTAAATACTACCAGGGCCACCTTAGTGGTAAAATAGCTTCGGTGGTTTTTAACGGCAATCCCGAGAAAACAGACTATGCCTTTCTCAGGGATAAAGAGGGAGTATACTTAAGACGTCGTTTTCAGTTCTCTACTGATTTTCTGGTTAAAAATAATTTGCTTAATACTGCAATTTGGCTGGATAATCCTTTATATCATGATCCTAAGCATAGAAGCGGCGCTATGTCTTTTATGTATATTGCCATGATTACACCTGTTTTAGGTAAAAAACTGGCACCACCTGCCATTGCAGATAGTATTACAAAAGGTAAGGTAACCGGTATTGGCGGACACATATGGAACATTATTAAAGGACTGCCTTTTTCTATTGCCACGCCGGCGTCTATATTTTACAAGCGTTATTTGCTTAAGCGTAAATTACCTGGGGTCTTCTTGTACAGCCCGGAAAATAAATATGCCCTGCATTTCCATTCAGAGCAGGTACCGTACGATAAAAATACGATGACACTTAGTGCTGACGGAAGTAAACTTGTTATAAACTACACCCTTACTGATAAAGATATTACCAGTGTTATAGATGTACATAAAGAGCTGGACCGCTCATTAAGAGAGTCAGGTGCTGGAAAACTGGAATACTGGTACCCTGAAGGGGAGTTGTACAGCGAAATAAAAAAGATGTCCAGAGACGGTATACACCAGTCTGGCACTACACGAATAGGTAACACTCCTGAAGAAGGAGTCATAGATGCTGACCTGAAACTCTTCGGGACTAAAAATGTATATATTTGCAGTTGTTCGGCTTTTCCAACATCCGGACAGGCTAATCCTACGTTTTTCCTGGGTGCTTTTGCGGTAAGGCTTGCAAACCATTTAACCAAGTTATAATGAAAAAGATAGAAGTAATACCCGGAATAAAATCGTCTGTATTGGGATTTGGCTGCGCACCCGTTGCCGGTTCGGTAGACAAGGCCACCGCCCGAAAAGCTATTGAAAAGGCGATAGGGTTAGGTATAAACCACTTCGATCTTGCCCGCTCTTACGGCTATGGCGAAGCAGAAAGTTTTGTAGGTAGTATTTTAAAGCCTAACAGGCAGGAAATGGTTATTGCTACAAAATTTGGCATAGAGGTTACAGCAAAAGGTAAGTTGCTTACGCCGTTAAAACCGCTGGTGCGTATGGCTAAAGGCTTTATGCCGAAGAAACCTGCTGCACCCGTACAGGAAGTAGCCGTACCTAACCAAAATGCAATTTCAGATTCTTTTCACAGAAGAATAGCTATTACATCTGAAAACCTGAATTCCAATATTGAAAGGAGCCTTAAATCGCTTAAAACAGATTATATAGATTATTATTTTGTCCATGAGCCGTACGAAAGTATAGCGCATATAGACGATGTGCTGGATACTGCTAACCGTTTGAAAGAACAAGGGAAGATAAGGGCGTTTGGTATAGCATTTATGCAAAACCAGCGCGCATTACATTTACAATACCTGGATAAATTTGAGGTTTGGCAATTTAACAACTCAGCAGGCAGTATAGGCTACGAAGCCATAAAGGCGGAACGAGGTGTTGAACCAAATATCTTTTTTATGCCGATAAAGGGTGGTGACCCCTCGCTGAGCGCCGAAGAGAAGCTGAAGAAATTACACGAAGATTTTCCAAAGTCGGTGCTGCTTTGTTCTATGTTTAGTGAAAAGCATATTGAAAATAACTCAAAGCTGTTTTTATAATACGTAAACCAGCGAACTGAAATAGGTATAAATAAAAATAATAACGCTAAAAAAATGGCAAATGTAGGCTTGCAAGTACAGGTACCTGTATCAGTAATTATCCTTACAAAGAATGAAGAGCAGGATTTGCCTATGTGCCTTAACGCGCTTTCCTGGACAGATGACATACACCTGTTAGACTCCGGAAGCGAGGACAGGACTATAGAAATCGCTAAAAGCTACGGGCTAAAAATCAGCTACAATCCTTTTGAAAGCTTTGGGAAGCAACGTAATTTCGCACTGGATAATATCGAGGTAAAATACGACTGGATACTTTTCCTTGATGCAGATGAAGTGTGTACACCAGAGTTTGTTACCGCATTACAAAAAGCCATCACAGAGGCACCCCAGGAAACAGCCGGCTATTACTGCTGCTGGAAAATGATGCTGGAGGGCACCTGGCTTAAGCGCTGCGACAGTTTCCCGAAATGGCAGTTCAGGCTGCTGCGTAAAGGAAGGGCTAATTTTACCGATTTTGGACATGGACAGAAAGAGGGTGAGGTTGATGGAAAACTGGAGTATTTACGTGAGCCCTACCTGCATTACAGCTACTCTAAGGGCTGGGCACAATGGATAGCCAGGCACAATAAATATAGTAGCGACGAGGCTCGTGACAGGCTGGGTAAAAAACCCCCGTTTAAAAATATATTTTCTAAGAACACCAGTGTGCGAAACCCGGCCCTGAAGTCATGGGTTACCGGACTGCCCGGATGGCCACTTATGAGGTTTACGTACTCGTATATCTTTAAGCTTGGTTTTCTGGAAGGCGCTCCCGGGTTTATAATTTGTGCCAATATGGCGTACTACGAATTCCTGATTCAGATTAAAATCAGGGAACTGAAAAAAGGAAAGGGTTAAACAAGATACATTTAAAAGCAAAAAAAATCTAATTTACGGAATATGAAAAAAAGGATATTAATAACAGGTGGTGCAGGGTTTATAGGTTCTCACCTTTCTGAAAGACTGCTAAACGAAGGTAACGAAGTAATTTGTCTTGATAATTACTTTACAGGCAGTAAGCAAAATATTGTTCATTTATTAGATAACCCATACTTTGAGCTGGTGCGCCACGACGTTACGGAGCCTTACTTTGCCGAAGTAGATGAAATATATAACCTGGCTTGTCCTGCAAGTCCTGTGCACTACCAGTATAACCCTATTAAGACCATAAAAACATCGGTAATGGGGGCTATAAACGTTTTGGGCCTTGCCAAAAGGGTAAATGCTAAGGTGTTTCAGGCCAGTACCAGTGAAGTGTATGGCGATCCGCATGTACACCCTCAACCTGAAAGCTACTGGGGTAACGTAAACCCTATTGGTATCCGTTCTTGTTACGATGAGGGCAAGCGCTGTGCCGAAACCCTGTTCATGGACTATCATAACCAGAATGATGTAGATATTAAAATTGTAAGGATATTTAATACCTATGGTCCAAAAATGAACCCTGAAGACGGCCGTGTGGTGTCTAACTTTATAGTGCAGGCACTAAGAGGTGAAGACATTACCATTTTTGGTGATGGTAACCAAACCAGGTCATTCCAGTATGTAGATGACTTAGTAGAAGGCTTTATACGCCTTATGGGGACGCCAAAAGGATTTACAGGCCCTGTAAACATAGGTAACCCTAATGAATTTACAATGCTTGAACTGGCTCAGAATGTGCTTGATCTTGTAGGTTCTAAGTCTAAACTTACTTATATGCCGCTACCTCAGGACGACCCTAAGCAAAGGCAACCGGACATTAGCCTGGCTAAAAAAGAGCTGGACTGGGAACCGAAAGTACAACTAAGGGAAGGCCTTGCTAAAACTATTGAATACTTTGACGGAGTGCTGTCAAAACAGAAATAATATCAGATTAAAGTTATGAGCAAAATATTAGTAACCGGCGGTACCGGCTATATAGGTTCACATACTGTTGTAGAGCTTTTTAATGCAGGATATGAAGTGGTTATTGTAGATAACCTTTCAAATTCTGAATTAGCAATTCTGGATCAGATAGAAAAAATAACGGGGAAAAAGCCAGAGTGTGAAATCTTTGACCTTTGCGATGAAGATAAAGTAAAAGATTTCCTTATCAGGCAGCCTGATATTACAGGTGTTATCCATTTTGCAGCTTACAAGGCTGTAGGGGAGTCTGTAAGGCTTCCTCTTAAGTACTATAAAAACAACTTTGATTCGCTTTTAAACCTGCTTGAGAACATAAAAGGTAAAATTAACTTTGTGTTCTCTTCTTCGTGTACTGTTTACGGCCAGCCTGAAGTGCTGCCCGTAACCGAGGATGCCCCGATACAAAAAGCGGAATCTCCGTATGGTAACACGAAGCAAATTTGTGAAGAAATACTAACGGATTACGCCAAGGTTAATGATGAGCTTAATGTAATTTCGTTACGTTACTTTAATCCGGTTGGTGCGCACGAAACCGGCCTTATAGGCGAGTTACCTATAGGTGTGCCTAACTGCCTTGTGCCATTTATTACACAGTCGGCTATTGGCAAACGTGGTCCTATAACAGTTTATGGTGATGATTATAACACGCCAGACGGTAGTGCAGTACGTGATTATATACACGTTGTAGACCTTGCCAAAGCACACGTAAGTGCCATAAGAAGGCTTGAAAACGCTACTGCCGAAAGTAACTACGAAGTGTTTAACCTGGGTACAGGTACGGGTACTTCGGTGCTTGAGGTTATCAATGCCTTTGAAAGTTCTACCGGTGAAAAGCTTAACTATACCATAGGTGCAAGAAGACCGGGTGATGTAGAAAAGGTTTGGGGAGATGTTACTAAGTCATCTGAATTGCTGGGCTGGAAGGCAGAATTAGGCATAGAAGATATGATGAAATCTGCGTGGAAATGGGAAAAGTATATAAAAGAGAATCCTTTTAACTAATAAGATAAGTAAGCTATGTCAGGTATTGGCGCTAAAAAAATAATAAAATTTATGGCGTTTTTATACCTGGCTGCACTATTTTATATTACCCTTATGATGAGCGATAGGTATGGGACAATGTTTGACCAAAACAATATTAACCTTGTACCTCTTTCACGAAAATGGTATTATTTCAGTCATTTTTCTACGCTGTATGATAATGAAAAGTTTTTTATTATCAGGGAGATAATAGGGAATGTGCTGTTGTTTATGCCGTTTTCATGGGCGTTACATATTGTGCTGAATAAAGATTTTAAAAAAACAGCCATAACGGGTATTAGTATTTTATCTGTTTTTATGGTAGAAAGCATACAATACTTTTTCCATATCGGTACATTTGATGTTGATGACCTTATACTGAATATATCAGGCGCTCTTGTGGGAATATTTATATTTGATGCTCTTAAAAAAAGGTTTGTGTAAATGAAGATACTCATATTTGGGATTAATTACAGTCCTGAACTTACGGGAATAGGAAAATATACCGGCGAAATGGGTAGCTGGTTCGCACTACAGGGACATGATGTACATGTAGTAACGGCAGTACCCTATTATCCGGAATGGGAAGTGCATGATAAGTACAAAGGTAAAAAATGGTTTACCGAAGTGATAGACGGTGCCAAAGTACACCGCGTTCCCTTATATGTACCTAAAGAAGTAAATTCCAAGAAAAGGATTATACACGAATTTTCGTTTGTAATGGGCGTATTGCCTTACTGGTTTAAATTCCTTTTTTCAAAGAAATTTGATGTGGTTTTTTGTGCCGCCCCACCATTTCACCTTGGCTTTTTCCCACTTTTATATTCTAAGCTGCGTGGTGTTCCTATGGTAAGCCACGTGCAGGATCTTCAGGTAGATGCAGCTAAGGAACTGGGGATGATAAATAATAAGGCCTTCCTTAATATCATGTTTGGTCTCGAGCGTTTTATACTTAAAGGCAGTACTAAGGTATCTACCATAAGCTTAGGTATGGAACAAAAAATAGCCGCCAAAGGGATACCCGCTTCACAGCAGCTTATGTTTCCTAACTGGGTAGACGAAAGCGCTATTAAGCCGTTACCTAAAGAACAATCGTTACGTGCCGAGTTTGGCATTGGGATGGATGACAAGGTAATACTATACAGTGGTAATCTTGGAGAAAAGCAGGGGCTTGAAAGTATAATAGACGCAGCCCTGCTATATAAAAACAGGACTGATGTGTATTTTATTATCGTTGGCTCTGGCGGAGCTAAGGAAAAATTACAGCAAATGGCATCTGATGCCGGACTGGAGAGGGTGAAGTTTTATCCGCTTCAGCCGTATGAAAAGCTATCTGCATTGCTTGCTACAGCCGATGTGCACCTGGTACTGCAAAAAAAATCAGCGGCAGACCTCGTTATGCCGAGTAAACTTACCGGTATACTTGCTGCTGGCGGATGCGCTATTGTTACTGCCGAACCAGGTACTTCATTATATACGGTGATGAACCAGTATAACATGGGGATTATCTGTGAACCCGAAAACCCGGAGCAACTGGCTGCCGCTATCGGCAAAGCCATAGCGCCTGAAACAGATCTTACCCTTTACCGTACCAATGCACGTGGTTATGCGGAGAAGTTTTTGAGCAAAACCAATATCCTGAAGAAATTTGAAGCGGATTTGGAAAGCATCCGCAAGAAATAATTTTTTAATTTGCTTACAGTAAAAACTGTTATTTTTAACAGAAAATTACAACCTTTGTATTAACTAAAAAACTGCCCGACGACAATGAAATTTCGCACCTATAAAAACAGGTATTGATTTTTTTGTTTTTTTGATTAATAAAAGCTTAGCCGTTAACAGCAATCAGTAAAAAATGAAACAATACCTTAATAAAATATCGTTGGTAAGGCTTATTGCAGACCTCTCTGTAGTAGCCCTTACATTTATACTTTGTGTATATATAGTACAGCCTGATACTTTTACAGACCATTTTAAGTCGAAGTTTTTCCTGCTTATAATTTTGCTGTGCGTATGGTTTTATAGTGGCACGTCTAACAATCTTTATAATGACCATAGAATAAAGCCGGGCTTTTCCATGGAGATTTATAAAACGTTTAAGAGTGTTGTTATCCTGGCACTTACCATAGTTATAGTTTCTTATTTTTCGCACCCGTTCCTGCCTACAAACTTTGTGTTTATATACCCGGCGTTACTTATGTTTTGCTTCGGTACAGAAAAGTATATCATAAACCGCTTTGTACTGTTCCTGCGTCAGCAGGGGTATAACCTTAGGCATGTAATTATACTGGGGCACGGCAGCAGTGCCAGGCAGTTTAAGGATGTGGTTACAAACAATCCGCATCTTGGTTATGATATTGTAGGGTATTTTGAAGATGAACAAAAAGAGGATTACCTGGGCCCGTATCTGGGTACCAAAGACCATGTTAGTGACTATTTAGCTACAAACCGTGTAAATGAGGTAATTATTGCCACACCAGGCATTACCATAGACGAGATAGAAGAAATAACAAAAGTTGTAGATAAAGCGGGTATCCGTATCCGTATAATACCTGATTTTCACTTCCAGTTTTATAACCGTTATGAGTTTAAGCAATTTGGCAGTATACCTACGGTATCGTTGCGTAAAGAACCGCTTGAAGAAACCCATAACAAGTTTATAAAGCGTTCCTTTGATATTGTATTCAGCCTTTGTGTGCTCATATTTGTATGCAGCTGGTTGTTTGTTATTATAGCCATACTTATAAAAACAGGTTCTAAAGGGCCGGTTCTGTTTAAACAAAAAAGACTTGGGCGCGACCGAAAAGAATTTTGGTGCCTTAAGTTCAGGAGCATGTATGTAAATAAGGAGTCGGATAATAAAATGGCTACCAAAGGCGATTCGCGTATTACGCCTATAGGTGCGTTTTTACGTAAAACCAGCCTTGATGAGTTTCCTCAGTTTTGGAATGTTCTTATGGGGCACATGTCTATTGTAGGGCCGCGGCCGCATATGACTGTGCAGAATGCCCAATATCAGGAAATAATAAACAATTACCTTGTGCGCCAGCTTATTAAGCCCGGTATTACCGGATGGGCACAGGTGAACGGTTACCGTGGCGAAATAGAGGCTGACGCCGATATACGAAACAGGGTTACCTACGATATATTTTATCTTGAAAACTGGAATTTTTTCCTTGATATAAAAATTGTGTACCTTACAGTATGGAATATAGTTAAGGGAGAAGATAAGGCATATTAGAGGCTTTAGTAACCTTACGTTTTACTAATATGGTTAAAAGGTTATTTGACGTTGTTTTATCCTGCATTGTCCTGTTGCTTTCAGGTTGGGTCATTGTGTTCTTTTACCTTTTGGTAAGGCTTACCTCTGGCGGAAACGGATTTTTTTTACAGCAGCGTATAGGCCGTTATGGCAATCCTTTTACAATATTTAAACTAAGGTCGATGGCCGACACGCCTTCAGGAAAGCAGGTTACCGGTGTAGGTGGTTTCCTGAGGCGTTCTAAAATAGATGAATTGCCGCAACTGCTTAATATTCTTAAGGGTGATATGAGTTTTGTAGGTCCCCGTCCTGATGTGCCGGGTTATTATGATGTCTTAACGGGGCAAGACAGGTGCCTTTTGCAACTACGCCCCGGGCTTACCGGTCCTGCAAGCATTAAGTATGCTAATGAAGAAGAATTATTAGCCATGTCAAAAGATTCCGTATATTTAAACGACAAAGTGATTTTTCCGGATAAGGTACGGCTTAACCTTATTTATTATAAAAAGCAAAGCCTTTGGCTGGATGTGAAATTACTTGTATGTACTCTTCTCAGGAAGCTTCCTAAAGAGTTTCAGGATAAATAAAAACGTTTCAACATGCCCGATACACTATCTAAAATATGGTTGTCTCCCCCGCATATGGGTGGCTCTGAGCAGGCATATGTACAACAGGCATTTAATGAAAACTGGATTGCACCACTTGGCCCTAACGTAACCGGTTTTGAAACTTCACTTGAAAATTTCCTTGGACATAATAAAAAAGTAACAGCCTTATCATCGGGTACGGCCGCGTTGCACCTTGCACTGGTATTGCTGGGTATAGGTGCCGGCGACGAAGTGCTTTGCCAAAGCTTTACCTTTGCAGCTTCCGCTAACCCCATCATATATGTAGGGGCAACACCAGTGTTTGTAGATAGCGAACCCGATAGCTGGAATATATGTCCGCATTATTTAGAAATTGCCATACAAGACCGTATAAAGCACGGGAAAAAACCGGCTGCGATTATAGCAGTGCACTTGTATGGTATGCCTTATAAGCAGGAAGAAGTTTCAGCGATAGCAAAAAAATACAATATTCCTGTAATAGAAGATGCCGCTGAAGCCCTGGGTAGTACCTGGCAAGGGGAACCATGTGGTACGTTTGCAGATTTTTCGGTACTGTCCTTTAACGGCAATAAAATTATAACCACGTCGGGTGGCGGAGCACTGGTATGTGCTAATCAGGCACATAAGGATAAAGCTATTTTCCTGGCTACACAGGCTAAGGATAATGCCGTACATTATGAACATAGTGAGGTGGGATTTAACTATAGGCTGAGTAATATCTGTGCGGGCATCGGTTGTGGACAAATGGAAGTGCTTAACCAAAGAGTAACTCAAAAACGGGAAATAAACGCGCTTTACCGAGACTTTTTCAAAAAGATAAAAGGAGTTACTGTGTTAAGGGAATATTCTAAGGAGGTAATTTCTAATCACTGGCTTACTTGTATACTTGTAGATGCTGAAGCAACCGGAGGTAAAACATCCGAAGGATTAAGGCTTTTGTTAGAGAAAAATAATATAGAGTCGCGCCCGTTATGGAAACCCATGCATTTACAGCCGGTTTTTAAGCAATATCCATATTATGGAGAGGATGTAGCCGGAAAGCTGTTTGAAAAAGGTCTTTGCCTTCCATCGGGTACTAATATGAGTTATGAACAGCGGCAGCGTATTTTTGACTGTCTCAACGGTTATTTCACATAGTTTACTTAGTTTTGCCATGCATAGAAATCATATTTTTTGAGTTTTGGACAAAAAGATAACCATAGCTATAGACGGCTTTTCGTCGACAGGCAAAAGCACCCTTGCTAAACAGCTGGCCAAGAGCCTTAATTACATTTATGTAGATACAGGTGCCATGTACAGGGCTGTAACGCTATATGCCCTGCGTAACGGCTTTATAAACGATGGTGTTTTAGATGCCGATGGCTTAATACATCATTTGCCTAAGGTTACCCTTAAGTTTATTTATAATACAGATATTGCCCACAGCGAGGTTTTTCTTAACGGGGTAAATGTAGAGGGAGAAATACGTTCTATGGAAGTTTCTAACCAGGTGAGTAACGTAGCGGCTTTGCCCGAAGTGCGCGAAAAACTTGTAGAGCAACAACGTTACATGGGTAAGGACAAAGGTGTGGTTATGGATGGCCGCGATATAGGCACCGTGGTTTTTCCGGATGCCGAACTTAAACTTTTTATGACGGCTGATGCCGCTGCCCGTGCACAAAGAAGGTACGATGAATTAAATGAGCAGGGTAGGGAAGTGCAGTTTAATGAAGTGCTGAAAAATATACAAGAGCGTGATTATATAGACAGCAACCGTAAGGATTCGCCACTGCAAAAGGCCGCTGATGCTATTGAAATAGATAATACACACCTTACTAAGGAAGAACAGTTTGAAAAAATTGCATTGCTGGTTAACACCGCTTTGCATAAAGCTTCCGGGACTTAGAAGCATCGGCATAGTATGAAACGTATAAACTACCAACTTGAAGACCTGCTGGGGCGTAAGCCCATAATTCTGGATAAGACCTCCATCTTTTCTCAGGTGAGCAAAAAGACCATACTCATAACAGGTGCGGCTGGGTCTATTGGTAGCGAGATTGCCAGGCAGGTGGCTAATTTTGGCCCTGCGGCAGTAGTATTAGCAGATCAGGCAGAAACGCCATTATATTTTCTTGGCCTGGAAATGGAGGCGCTGGCTCCTAATGCTGATTTTCATATAGAACTTGCCGACATTACCCAAAAACATACGGTAGAACAACTTTTTGTAAAGTACAGGCCCGATGTGGTATATCATGCTGCCGCTTATAAGCACGTGCAGATGATGGAGGAAAATCCGGTACAAGCCGTTTTTACTAATATAGAGGGTACGCGCATAGTGGCCGAACTGGCTGCAACATACGGAGTGGGGACCTTTGTAATGATATCTACAGATAAGGCTGTAAATCCCGGTAATGTTATGGGGGCAAGCAAGCTTATTGCCGAAAAGTTTATTACGGCATTGCACCATAAGTTACTTTCAGATAATGGAGGAGAAGTTAAAACTAGGTATATAATTACCCGTTTTGGTAATGTATTAGGTTCAAACGGTTCTGTAGTGCCGGTGTTTGAAAAGCAAATAGCGGAAGGCGGGCCTGTTACGGTAACCCATCCGGATATTACACGTTTTTTTATGACCGTTAAAGAGGCCTGCCTGCTGGTACTGGAGGCAGGAGCCATGGGTAAAGGCGGGGAGATATATGTATTTGATATGGGGAAACAGGTACGTATTACAGACCTTGTTTATAATATGATTAAAATGGCAGGGTTGCAGCCCGAAGAAGATATACAAATACGCTATACAGGCCTGCGGCCGGGAGAAAAGTTGTTTGAAGAGCTTATTTCAGATACTTCGCGTATGCTGCCTACGCATAACAGTAGTATAATGATAGGTGTGGAAGATACTGTAAATTATGACTTTTTTGCGCAGTGTATTGATGAGTTAACCTATATTGCTGCGAAATATAAGGCCGTGGAAGTAGTGAAAAAAATGAAAAGTATTGTTCCTGAGTTTGTTAGTTCCAATTCGGTTTATGAGGTGCTGGATGTGAGGAAATAAATCCTAAAGGATAATTTTATATAGAATAAAACTAATTTGAATTAAAAAAAATTATATTTGCGGGACTCTCATTTTGTCAAAATCTGCCATATAATTTTAACTTTGTAAACTAATCAATAATAATTTAACAAATGGTGAAGAACATCTGTCTCCTGTTTTTAATGGCTGTTTCGCTGAGTTCATGCCTTCCAAGCAAAAAAATTTATTACTTTCAGAACTTGCCTGCAGTAGACACCACGAACACAAAATTGAAAAATTTTGAAACAAGGCTTAAGGCAGATGACCTATTGTCAATTATTGTTTCCAGCGAAGATTTTAATTCGCTTGAAGCTGCAATTCCGTTTAACCTTTCTGTAGGCAGTACTCCCAGTACAGGCGGCGAAACAGTGATGCCCGGCGAAACTATGGATTACCTTATAGATAAAGACGGATTCATTAATTTTCCCAGTATAGGAAAGGTAAAAGCAGGGGGATTGGTAAAAGAAGAGTTTGAACAAAGCCTAAAGGGCAAGTTGTCTAAATTTCTTAATAAGCCCCTTATTACAGTCAGAATAAAAAACTTTAGGATTTCTGTAGTAGGAGAAGTGCTAAAACCCGGATTTTATAATATACCTACAGAGCGTGTAAGCATACCTGAAGCTTTAGCTATGGCTGGTGATTTAACCATTTTCGGACTCAGGGAAAATGTTTTATTAATCAGGGATAACAATGGGGTAAAGACCCATGTAGAGTTAGACCTGACAGATGGTAACTTAATTAATTCAGAGTATTTTTATCTTCAGCAAAACGATGCTTTGTATATAAAACAAAACAAAGCCAAGCGCGGTGCAGGAGCTATAGGCCCAAGTGTGCCGATAATTGTGTCTGCCCTGTCTGTGCTTGCTGTGGTTGTATCACTAATAATTCGATAATTGTATGAATAAAGATATTAATGTTTCTGAAGTTGATACTGCAGGGCAGGGATTTGATTTGCAGGGTATTATTGCTGCTTATGTTTATTTTTGGAAATGGTTTTTGCTTTCGGTATTAGTGTGTCTTACCGGTGCTTTTTTGTATCTTAGGTATACCACACCACTATATAGTGTTTCTTCTACAATAATGATTAAGGATGAGAAAAAAGGGGGGGATATGGGCTCTGAGCTTGCCGCTTTTAATGATCTGGGTGTAATCTCTAAAGTAAAAAATAACCTGGATAATGAGGTAGAAATCCTTAAGACACGTACGCTTGCCAAAGCTACTGTTAAGGAACTTGGGCTTAATATTTCTTATTTTGCTGAGGGTAAAGTAAGGATGGTGCAGTTGTACAAAGATCTTCCTTTTGAATTAGAATTTACTGAGCGTTCGGAGTCATTCGACCTTAAAGACACTGTTTTTATGGTTAAGGCCATACCGGGTAACAAGGTTGAACTTTACGATAAGTCTGAAAAAAAGACGGCTGTATACGGTTTTAACCAAAAAATTAAAACCAGTTTCGGTAATTTAAGTTTTAGGCCGGGAACAAGTTATTCTAACGAGTTTAGCTCTAAAATGGTAACCGTAACGGTTTCTAACCTAGAAGGTGCCGGTGCCGGATTCAGAGGTAGGTATTCTGTAGTACCAGTAGATGAGACGTCAAGCAGTATATTGGTACTTTCTATGATTACACCGGTTAAAGAGATGGGTATAGACTACCTTAATATGCTTGTAGATAAGTATAATGAGGATGCCAAGACCGATAAGAACCAGGTAGCTAAAAATACCGATAAATTTATAGGGCAAAGGCTAGATACTATAGCTAAGGAATTAGGTAATGTAGAGGGTGATGTAGAAACATTTAAAAAAATTAATAGGGTAACAGATCTTGCTGTAGACTCTGAAGCAGCCTTGGACAATCTTACTACCTATGACGCCATGATGCTTCAAAACAGTGTTAAAGTATCTGTTATTAAAGAGATGGTGTCATTTATGAAAAATGAGAACAACATAGGTCAGGTAGTACCGGTTAATATTATTCCAGACACTGGGGTAGCCACAGATCTTATAACCGATTATAACAGGATAGCACTTGTAAGGAAGCGTTTGATAGAAAATAATAACTCTGAGAGCAACCCGCAGGTAGAGCGCTACAGCACTGTACTTAGAGGTTTGAGGGAAGATATTATGGAGAGCCTAAAGAATGCTGAATCTGCATTGCGTATAGAGAATGCTAATCTGAGCAAGAAACTTGCACTCCTAAACGGTAAAATTTCAAGTATACCTACAGAAGAACGTGAGTATAGGGAAATGGACAGGCAACAAAAGGTTAAAGAACAGCTTTACCTTTATTTGCTGCAAAAGCGTGAAGAAAATGCCATAACTATGGCTGTAACAGTTTCAAATGCTAAAATCATAGACCAGCCAATAGCCAGTGGCCCTATTTCTCCTAAAAAAGGAGCTATTTATTTTGGAGCACTACTTTTAGGTATTTTCATACCTGCGGGTATTGTGTACGGAAGGAAACTTATGGATAATAAGGTAAGGGGCAAACAAGACCTTGCTAGTTATAACATTCCGTTCCTGGGTGATGTGCCTAGGTCAGAGTTTAATAAAGAGCTGGTAAGTCAGCACAGCCGTTCCAGCACAGCCGAATCCTTGCGTATTATAAGGGCTAACCTTGAGTTCTTAATGGCTAACAAAACGGAAGACGATAATGCCAAGCTTATTTTTGTAACCTCTACCATACCTAAAGAGGGGAAAACATTTATTTCGGTTAACCTGGCCGCTACATTAGCGCTCACAGGTAAAAAAGTACTCTTGCTTGCTATGGACATCAGAAATCCTAAGCTTGATGAGTATGTACATGTGCCAAGTAAAGGTCTTACTAACTATTTATCTTCTAAGGATACTAACATAAACGAGTATATAATTAAGCAGGATGGCTTTGAGAATTTCTATATTTTGCCTCCGGGGATTATACCGCCAAACCCTGCAGAGTTGCTTATGAGTAAGAAAGTAGAAGAGCTTTTTGAAAAGCTTAAACTTGACTATGAATATATCATTGTAGATACTGCTCCTGTAAGTCTGGTGTCTGATACCCAGATTATAGCCAAATTTGCCGATTGTTTCGTATATGTGGTTCGAGCGAATTACCTGGATAAAAGGATGCTTAATGTACCGGGTACGCTGTATAGGGATGAAAAATTACCGGGTATGGCCATATTACTTAACGATACCGGAGGTAAAGAAGGCTATGGTTACGGTTATGGCTATGGTTACGGCTATGGTTACGGCTATGGTTACGGTTATGGCTACGGTTACGGTTATGGTCCGGATGTTAAAAAGCCAAAGACCTTCAGGGAGAAATTATTTGGAAAGTAATTTACCAAAATGTATATAAAAAGCCAAGGCGCCTCACAATGAGGCGCCTTGGCTTTTTTATATACTTGCGATTTCTAAATCCAGTTACCTTTAAAAAACAAATCTTATAAATCAGGGGTTGGATTTTGTTTCACTGAGGTTGACACGACTTTGACACACCTTATTCAATATAAAATAGAAAACCCTAGCGTTTGCTAGGGTTTTAACTGATTTCGTAGCGGGAACAGGACTCGAACCTGTGACCTTCGGGTTATGAGCCCGACGAGCTGCCTACTGCTCTATCCCGCGTTGTTTCGAGTGCAAATATACAACACATATTTAGAATTCCAACTCTTTTTTGAGAAAAAAGTAATTATTTTTTTCTTAGCTTGTTTTTTTTATTTCAACTTACTGTACGCTAGTAGATTATTTATTTAGTGAATACTTCATGTTTGTCTTCCTGCATTATTAAGGGAAAAAAACTATATTTATGCAACTATTTTAAACCATACAGAACAAATATTAAATCATTAGTACTATGAAAGACAATGACATTATTTTGAGTATAAACAAGTGGAATGAACTTGTAAATAAGAAAGATGAAAAAAGTGCGGCAATGATCTCAGGTTTTTTTGAAAATTGTGGTAACTGTTTTTCTTATGTATTAGACAAGAATTCTGAAAACACTAAAGTACTCCATGCGTACCCGGGTATATTTGAAGACAAGCTGTATTATTTTGTAATACCTGCCAAGTACGATAATGCTAATTTTACCGGTAGCTTCCACAAGTATACAACGGTGTGCCCTGTATATTACAATCTTGAGTCTAATCGCATACCAGAATCTGAGGCTAAGGCAAGAATTAAAAACTGGGATCATAATTATAAAACATGGATACCGTCACAAGTTATCTCGGAGGTAGGTATGTTCAGGGTTTTTACCATAGATACTATTGATTTTGAGTTTGAAAAAAGCCTTGTTAACTTTGGCCTTGTGTTGGATAAATTAGGAAAACTGGACAGAGCAGACTTAATAGTAACTAACCTGGATGACAGTCAAGTGGTTTATGATGATTATTCAGTGCCTGTTCCGCCTTATGGGCCGGCAGCGGCAGAAACTAACTTTTACCTGTTAAACCCTGTATTGTAAATGAGTTTTTTTAAATTTTCGGCTTACTTAATTTTCCTGCCTACTGTATTGCTCATCGTGGCAGTTATTTTGGGTAGTACTCAATGGCGACGATTGTCAGTATTCGGCAAAAGTATCTTCTGCTACCTTGCAGCCATGCTTATGTTTGATTCCCTGAATATTTTTATGGGATATGTACTCAGAATGAGTAACCATATTATTTTGCCGTTATTCAGCCTTACAGAGTTGTGTTTTTTTCTGTATTTCTACAATAAATGCCTGCTGGTTAAACGGTATATGCCTATAAATGTTTTAGGGGTAATAAGTGTGCTGTATATAGTTGTAGAGTTTATAATGGATTTTGTAATACACTACATTAGTCCGGCAGAGTTTCAGCCGTACGCTAAGGTGGCCGATAATTTTATCATAATACTTTTGGCGCTTACTTTTCTTTATGAAAAAATGAGTACTTACAATGAATCGCGTTGGAATAACTTCAGGCTTAATATGGTAATACTGGTGTATTTTACATTAAATACCATCATATTTTTACCCTTTAACTTCCTGGTTAATGAAAACAGCGGGGTTAAGTTTTATTTTTGGACAGGTAATGTTGTGCTACTCGTGTTATTTAACTGCTTTATGATTTCAGAAATCTGGAAAGACAGTAAAAGACTAAAAACCGCTGTTGCAATTAAGTAATGCGGTTAAGATATAAATACTAAAATTGAATTGTAATTATAAAAGCCGGTATCGGTGCTGGCTTTTGTAGTTGCATTTTTATAAAATACGCTTGCTGTGAGTTATATTGGTGTTGCTACCTTTCTTATGGAATTTTACCGTTATTCATTAGCTTTTGCGGTAGTGGTAATCCTCTTTTTGTTTAAAAGGCTTAATAGCTATCATAAGGCACTGGGTATTTATCTTGGCCTTATGCTGCTCGCTGAGATTTCTTCCTCTGTAATAGGAACCATTTATAAAAACAACCATATCGTAATGCCCTTTTACGCGCTTACAGAGCTGTTGTTTTTCTCCTTTTTCTATAAAACTTTTTTTCTCCGCAATAAATTTACTAAGTTCTTCCTGCCACCGGTTGTAATGGGGGTACTCTTTATAGTGTATGAGCTTATGTATAATTTCATACTTCACAGCCCAGATCCTTATACATATCAACCTTATTCTAAAACAGTAGATAACGCCATTATACTGGCCATGGCCTTTTCGGTATTAAATGTAAATATGTCTTCGGCTACCGGACGTTTTGGGTGGGATGGTTTTTGGTTTAATATTATCGTCGTGTTGTTTTTTACCTATAACACCATCTTTTTCCTTCCGTTTAACTTTATGGTAAACGCCCCTATGGAGTGGAAGTTCCTTTTCTGGATGTCAAACACCTTTTCTATAATTGGCTTTTATGGATATTTAACCGTCAGGGTGGTTAAATATGCTTTTACGATGCAGAAAGTAAAAGCATAGTACTTATTGTTAAATTTATCGATGAACTGCGGTGTTATCCGGACTGTTGCAGCTAAATTTTATATTTTTGCGCTAACAATACCCCCTCAATACCTTTAAATGGAGAAATGGCAGGACCCTAAAGTGATAGCACTTTGGATAGCGATTATTATGATATTGGTTTTTACCATACTGTTGTTTGTGGTAAAAATAATGCATACCGGCTATAAGAAAATGACCGAGGCTAACCTGCGCCAGGCTCGTTTAGAGGTAGATCACCAAAAGAAACTTTTAGAGGTAGGCTTACTGGCACAGGAAAAAGAGCGTAACCGCATAGCGTCAGATCTGCACGATGGTCTTATAGGCAAATTAAGCGTAATACGCATGCGTGCGCAACTGGCTAAAACACCTCAGGATATAGAACTCATGCTTGGGGAAAGTATAGCTGAAGCAAGGCGTATATCACATGACCTTATGCCCCCGCTGCTGGAGTTCTCTACTGTACCTGAGCTTATAGAACGCCTACTGGAACCCTGGCAGGATAAGTTTACTATAGACGTTGTAAATGATGTGCGTACGCACAATGAGCTTGCCCCGGAGGTAAAGCTGCAGCTGATACGCGTTTTACAGGAACTTATTACCAATACTGTAAAACATGCCCGTGCCACCCATGTCCGGGTACACTGGCGCCATACGGCTAAAGGTATTGCCCTGCTGGTTGCAGATAACGGAGCGGGGTTTGATACGGCACTTCTTAAAAATGGTTTGGGTCTTGGCAGCCTTGAAATGCGTTCACAATACCTGGGCGGGCGCTGCCATATCCGTTCGGTAAAATCCAGGGGTACAAGGGCATTGCTTTATGCTGCGCTGCCGGCATAAAATTATTCTTTCCTCTTAGGAAAAGCATTACCCGTAATCCACGGAAATTTTTAAATTTGTGCTATACCAGTCAAACTACATTTCTTATGGGGAAAATCTCTGTTGTTATTACCGATGACGATGCACTTATCGTAAGCCTTTTAGAAAATTATCTGCAAACCTGTGCCGATATAGAGGTGCTGTTTACCGCTACCAGTGGCGAAGAGCTTTTTGAAAAACTCACTGTGCAGGAAATCCTTCCGCAGATAGTACTTCTTGATCTAAGAATGAATGGTATGGATGGCATAGCAGTTACCGAAAGACTGAAGGTAGAATATCCTTCGCTAAGAATTCTGGTAATATCATCACATTACCAGAAAGGGTTTACGGGCTTTATGCTTAAAACCGGTGTTTCGGCCTTTTTGCCAAAAGGGGTTTCTCCTATAGAGCTTACCGAAATTATACGTACCGTAAACCGCCATGGCTATTATTTTAAAGACGAACAGCTGGATGCGCTCCGTGAACAGATACCTTCTAAGGCACCAAGGCCTATAGTACAGCAGGAAGAATTGCTTTCAGACAGGGAGGTAGAGGTATTACGCCTTATCTGCCTTCAAAAAACTGCAAAAGAAATAGGTGATGAACTTTACATAACCCAGCGCACTGCCGAAGGCCATAAGAATAACCTCTTTGCAAAAACAGGTGCTAAAAACATAGCCGGGCTGGTTATATATGCCATACAGAACCAGATTATTAGCGTACAGGACTTGCCCATGATACAATAACAGATGTAATAATACTTTATACAGGCGCCGTGCATTTTTTGTACGGCGTTTTTCATTTTACCGGGTTACCCTGATAGGCGTAATTTTACCCGAAAGTTAAAACAGGTAATTTCTACCATAGCCATTATTGCGTTTATGCCCACTTTTGCTAAGGGATATCACGGTAAGTGCTACAGATCATTTCAGCACAGGATCTGTAAAAGAACCAGTATTTGTTTTTTACGTGGAGTTAAAAGCGACGGTTCAGCATCGTATATCCTAAAGCCGGCACGGATGAAGAATTCAGTTTTTTCCGCCCAATCAAAAATTCGATAATTTTTAACTGGATTCTCACAGGTCGAATCCTGCCGGCTTTTAGTTTTTTAATTTTTTTAGTATTAGTATAGTTTTTGCATAAGCGGGACAGGTGTATGGTAGCACCCGCCCCGCTTTCCCCTTATAAAAGAAAACCCTTCGCATATGGGCGAAGGGTAAATCTTTTTCCTTTTTCTCATTCCGGCTGTGTGTGCCGTTCCTGTTCATTAATTGATTTTTTTGATGACTGAACTCACTATAAAAGACGACAGCCTGTTCTAAATGTTACAGTGTACTGTATTTTTTTTCTTTATTTGCATAGAATTTTTTTTAAATGATTGCCATGTCACTTTGTCCCTGCGGTTCTAATCATGAAACTACCCAATGCTGTATGCCTTACATAACAGGAATATCGTTTCCGCAAACGCCCGAAGCCCTTATGAGGTCGCGCTATACAGCCTACACCTTGCACAACGCTGATTATATTTATAATACCACGGCTCCTGCGCAACGTAAATACCATAGCAGGGCCGATATACTGGCCTGGGCCAACAGTTGCCATTGGATAAAGCTGGAGGTGCTGGCAGCTAAAGATACTATGGTAACTTTTAAGGCCTATTACCTTGATGACAGGCTACGCCCGCAGGTGCATTATGAACAGTCGCTTTTTGTATGTATAGACGGGGGTTGGTATTATAAAGATGGTAGTTACCTCTAAGGCTATAAAAAATGTATGAGGATTTTTTGTAACATTTTTAAAGACGGGTAGTCTTATCTGTATATCAATCAAAAATAAAAAATACAGAAAATGACAGCACACGAAATTGATTACCACATTTATGGCGAGGAAATGCAGTATGTAGAAATAGAGCTGGATCCTCAGGAAGCCGTTGTGGCCGAAGCAGGCAGCTTTATGATGATGGACAGCGGCATACAGATGCACACCATATTTGGCGATGGTACCAACCAGAATGATGGCTTTATGGGTAAACTGTTTAGCGCGGGTAAGCGTTTGCTTACCGGCGAAAGCCTTTTTATGACAGTATTCCTTAATCAGTGGCACGGTAAACGTAAGGTTAGTTTCGCGTCGCCGTATCCCGGTAAAATAGTACCTATAGATCTTACGGAATTTAACGGAAGGTTCATTTGCCAGAAGGACTCGTTCCTGTGTGCGGCAAAAGGCGTATCGGTGGGTATAGAGTTCTCGCGTAAGCTGGGGCGTGGCCTTTTTGGTGGCGAAGGCTTTATTATGCAAAAGCTGGAGGGCGATGGCCTGGCGTTTGTACACGCGGGTGGTACGTTGGCACGCAAAGAACTTGCCCATGGCGAGGTGCTTAAGGTAGATACAGGTTGTATTGTAGGCTTTGCACCTACCGTTAATTATGATATAGAGTTTATAGGCGGGATTAAAAATACAATTTTTGGCGGCGAAGGTTTGTTCTATGCCACGCTTCAGGGCCCTGGAGTGGTGTATATACAATCACTGCCGTTTAGCAGGCTTGCAGGCCGTATTTATGCGTCGGCCCCGCAGGGTGGCGGCCAGCAAAGGGGCGAAGGCAGTATCCTTGGCGGCCTTGGTAATTTACTCGACGGAGATAACCGATTTTAATATAGTTTAGTTCATCGATTTTTTTTAAAAGGGCTTCGGCTCTTTTTTTGTTGCTTTAATTATGAAGCGTGTTTTTGTATATTTGGAAAAATTTGATTGAAACACATGAAACATTTCTTTGCCCTTTTACTGTTTGTATTTCCGCTTGTAGCACTGGCCCAGGCCGATGATGTTGCCGCTGCTAATACTGTGGGTACGCTACGCTATGTTATGGATGTGCCGGTTTGCGGAGGCGAAACCGTAACACCTGACCCAACGGGGAAGTTTAAGTACAATAACGGCTGTGGTGACCACCTGTACTGGAAAGTAGCCGAACTAAGAGTAAGGGCTGTGCCACACCTTATAGCGCTTATAGAAAATGAAGAACCTACCCAGGCTAAATTGCCTAAGGGGAAAGGTTTTTATAAAACCGGAGATGTAGCCATAATGGTACTTCAGGAAATAATACACGAGCTGCCTGTGCAAGAGTTTCTAGGGCATAAAATGAGCGAATATCCTGATACGGGTAAATATTTCCAGAAACTATTAAAAAACCCGGAAAGCCGTACCGAGCTTAAAAAAGCGATACAAAAATGGTATGATTCCAACTATTTTAAGCTGAAATTTGAAAAGGCCGAAGAGTATGCCAACTGTAACTGTGCCGGTAAACACCCGGTTGGTGGCTATCTTATGATAAAAAAACTGGATGCTAACAAAAATGAAGCACCTAAGAAAACAGAATAAATATTAAAAACAAAAGCTCCTTTTTCAGGAGCTTTTGTTTTTAATATACCATTTCTTTATAAGGAACTATTGTCGTAAAACCTTTTTGTGTAAAATATTCTATAGGATTTTCTTCAGAGGCAGCTAAAACAAAGTCGCCACCCCAGGCGCCCAGACTTTTTACCACCCCCTTAAAATCAGGAAACAGGCGTTCTTGTACCGGAGCTATACCCAGGACGCCTCCAAGTAAGGCTTCCTGTTTTTCCAGCGCTGATGAAAATGAACTTAAATCAGTGGCAGCGCTTACTTCTTCAATCAGTTTGTTGATTTGTACTACAAGTGCGGGTTTGTCAAATTGTTTTTCGCGATATGCGGCAATGGCTTCTCGGCTGTTTTGCTTTTGGTTGAGGTATACAAAATATAACTTATCGGCAAAATCAGGGTTAAAAGCTACTGTGCGAACGGTAGGGTTTCGGTTGTTCATATTAAAGATGAGCGGTTCCTGCTGTTGCGCGCAGGCAATGTCGTATCCGCTTCCTCCAAAAGTTTGTGCCAATAAACTATATGGGTCAATACCAAACCAGTCGGCTACCAGGCTTATCAGGGTAGAGGAAGTACCAAGTCCCCATAACCTCGGGAAGGTAAGTTTTGTCACTACATTATAACCTGTTGTTACTACACCTGTAGTGGCTTTGTAAGCCTTGTGTAGCACCTTTGTAAGCATTATGGTTTCTATGTGTTCACTATTTGTAGTCCCAGTATAGACATCTTCAAGCGGGATGTAAACATCAAGCCATACGCTTCCGTCAGCATCAAAGCTTGTCCAGTGTATGGCATCTGAATCATTAGTCTCCACTTCCAGCGACTGCCCGAAACGGGTAGGCAGGGCAAACGCGTCCGAGCCGTCCAGCACGGTATATTCGCCCATAATAAACAGTTTTCCGTTAGCGTATAAAGTCTTCTTCAATTTTGCTTGCGTCAGTTTTACGTAATTCTTCAAGATATTCGCCAACAGCCGAGTGGCTTACGGTATTCTTTTCAAAATGCTTTATGGTGGCTTTCTTTTCGTGATCGTTAGCGCCCATTTGGTTCAGGATATTCATCAGGTGCATTTTCATATGTCCCTGCTGAATTCCGGTTGTAGTAAGCGAACGCACAGCACCAAAATTTTGCGCTAAGCCCGCTACCGCTACTATCTGCATAAGCTCCTGTGCCGACGGATTGCCCAGCATTTCCAGGCAGAACTTTACCAATGGATGCAGGGTTGTAAGTCCGCCCACAGTACCTAATGCCAATGGTACATCCAGCCAAAAAGTGAAAATGCCATTCTCTACTTTGGCATGGCTCAGGCTGGTGTACTGACCGTCTTTGGCTGCGTAGGCATGTACCCCGGCTTCTACGGCACGGAAGTCATTTCCTGTGGCTACCACTACGGCGTCTATGCCGTTCATAATGCCTTTATTATGGGTCACCGCACGGAAGGGTTCTACTTCGGCTATGTTTATAGCGGTAACAAATTTCTGCGCGAATTCTTCGGGCCTTATGTTTTTGTCCTCATTAAGATCTTCTATAGGGCAACTCACTTCCGCACGTACCACACAGTTAGGAACATAGTTGCTCAGTATGCTCATAATAACCTGTATGTGTTTTTCGGCTTCGGTAAACGGCTCATATGTTAGGGCTTCCTGGCGCAGTGTTTTACTGAACTGTTCCAGGCAGGAGTTTATGAAGTTTGCTCCCATGCTGTCTACGGTTTCAAAGGTGGCATGCAACTGATAGTAGCCATCAATCAGTGCAGTTTTATTACGGAGTTCTATGTCCAGTATACCGCCCCCACGCTTCTGCATATTTTTGGTAATGTCTTCCGTGTCGGTAAAGAACTTAGATTTAATACTTTCAAAAAATGCGGTTAGCTTTTGTGCATCGCCCTCATATTTAAAGTGTATCTGGCCTATTTTTTCGGTGTTTAAAATGGTAGCCTTAAATCCGCCACGTGTCGACCAGAATTTTGCCGCCTTGCTTGCCGCCGCTACTACCGAGCTTTCCTCAATAGCCATGGGTATTGTATAATCTTTGCCGTTTATGGTAAAGCTTGGCGCAATGCCCAGAGGCAGATAAAAATTAGTTATGGTATTTTCTATGAACTCGTCGTGCAGTTTTTGCAGTGGGGCATCGTCATTCCAATACTGTTTCAGTAAAGAAACCGCCGCTTCGGGATCCTGGAAATAACTATTTGCCAGCCATGTTATCTTTTGCTCTTTGCCCAGTTTGCTAAAACCGCTAATCGCCTTACTCATCTTAGGTTATGTATGTTAAAATTCAGCACAAAGATACGGGTTTGCATGCGGTTTTTATACAAAAATGCAATACCGCATTTCTACTAATTTAGTTTAACAAAAAAAAGGAAGCATAAGTCATAATTTTTTACTAAAATTGGAAGTTTTTTATCATACGTAAAATGAAATACGCCAAAAAGTCAATTTTATTCTTTTTATTAGCTGCTATGCCGGTTTTCGCACAGCAAAAAATAACCCTGGAGGAAATATGGGGTGGAGCTTTCCGCAGCAAAGGTATGGACGAATTGAGTGCCATGAAAAATACCAACCAGTACACGGTACTTAACGCTAACTGGAATGCCGGAACTGCTACCATTGACCTATATGATTTTGCAACGCTAAATAAGGTAGGTACGCTCGTAGATACTAAAGGACTGACCGAATTTCCACAGGGTATAGATAGTTATAGCTTTAGTACCGACGAAAAGAAAATGCTTTTGGCGACCAACAGTGACCCCATTTACAGGCATTCGTTTACGGCTGATTATTACTTTTATGACATCGCATCAAAGAAGCTTACCAAAATAGCCGACTATAAAATACAGGAACCGGTAATTTCGCCTAAAGGTGATAAAATTGCCTATGTGTATGAAAACAATATTTACCTGTACGATATTGCTACGAAAAATAAAACGCAGGTTACCAACGATGGTAAAAAGAACCATATCATAAACGGTATTACTGACTGGGTTTACGAAGAGGAATTCAGTTTTGTAAGGGCTTTTGAATGGAACAAAACCGGAGATAAAATCGCTTACCTGAAGTTTGACGAAAGCCAGGTGCCTGAGTTTTCTATGGATGTGTATGGTAATGGACTGTATCCGAGCCAACAGGTATTTAAATATCCTAAAGCAGGCGAGAAGAACAGTGTGGTAACATTAGAATACTATGATGTAAAAACAGGTAAGAATACAAATCTTGTAACACATCCGGCTTATGGTGAATTCTATATCCCGAGGATAAAATGGACAAATGATGCTAATGTACTTAGTTTCCAGACATTAAACCGTCACCAAAACAGCCTTAGCCTTTCTTTTGCAGATGTTTCAACTACAAGTACTACTCTAATTCTTCAGGAAACAGACAAAGCGTATGTAGATGTTACCGATAACCTGACGTTCCTTGAGGATAACAGTTTTATCTGGACCAGCGAAAAAGACGGTTTTAACCACATTTATCATTATAGTAAAGAAGGTAAGTTGCTTAAACAGGTTACGAGGGGTAAATGGGAGGTAACGTCATACTACGGCTATGACAAAAAAACGAAGAGCATTTTTTACCAGTCTACAGAAAATGGCAGCATTAATCGTGATGTGTACCGCATAGGCATCAACGGTAAAAATAAAATGAGGCTTACTACGCAAACCGGTACAAGCGATGCTAAATTCAGTACCGATTACGATTATTTCCTGAATTTCTTTTCGAGTGCCACACAGCCCGAAACGTTTACCCTTAGCAGCAGTAAAGATGGTAAGCTGGTAAAAGAAGTGCAGAATAATAATGCGCTAAAAGACAGGCTTGCAAAATATGGTCTTAAGGATAAGGAATTTACGACCATTACTACTGAAAAAGGGCATCAGCTAAATGCATGGTTCATTAAGCCGGCAGACTTTGACCCGAATAAAAAATACCCGGTGTTTATGTATCAGTACAGTGGACCGGGCAGTCAGCAGGTAGCGAACAAGTGGAACGTAACCAATGATTACTGGTTTCAGATGCTGGCACAGCAAGGCTATATTATAGCCTGTGTAGACGGTCGCGGTACAGGTTTTAAAGGTGCCGAATTCAAAAAGGTTACTTACAAGGAACTTGGTAAGTACGAAGTAGAAGACCAGATAGATGCCGCTAAGGCAATAGCGAAATACGCTTATGTAGATGCTTCCCGCATCGGTATATGGGGATGGAGCTACGGCGGATTTATGAGCAGTAACTGTATCCTTAAAGGAGCCGATGTGTTTAAGATGGCCATTGCCGTGGCACCGGTTACCAACTGGCGTTTTTACGACAGCGTGTATACCGAACGCTATATGCAAACGCCACAGGAAAACGCGAGTGGTTATGATACAAACTCGCCGATAAATTTTGCCAAGAACCTAAAAGGGAAATTTCTTTTGGTGCATGGTACTGCCGATGATAACGTGCACGTACAAAACAGCATGCTGATGATAGAGGCATTGGTGCAGGCAAACAAACAGTTTGACTGGGCGATTTACCCTGATAAAAATCACGGCATTTATGGGGGCAAGACCAGGCTGCAACTATATACAAAAATGACAGATTTTATTAAAGCTAATTTATAATGAGCGAACAGTTAACCTTAGAACAAATACAGGATTTTAAAGGTAAATACCCTAAACAGTTGTGGGGCCTTTTCTTCTCGGAAATGTGGGAGCGCTTTTGCTTCTACGGAATGAGAGGGGTGCTTACATATTTTATGATTACCCACCTTATTCTGGAAAATGGTAGCCACATGAGTGAAACGCAGGCCAACCTGCAGTATGGCGCAACGCAGGCTTTTGTGTATGCGTTTACTTTTATAGGTGGTTTGTTTGCCGATAAAATTTTGGGTTTCCGAAAGTCGCTGTTCTGGGGCGGTTTTCTTATGATAATAGGTAGTGCCATACTGGCGTTTAACCCGTTCCCGGAGAGCAGTTTCTTTTTAGGAATCAGCTTTACGGTTATAGGTACCGGTTTTTTTAAGCCGAATATCTCTACTATGGTAGGTTCGCTGTACAAAAAGGGCGATAACAGGCGCGATGCCGGTTTCTCACTCTTTTACTCGGGTATTAATATAGGTGCGCTGCTTGGCGGTTATGCCTGTATTGCTATTGGTAAAGGACAGCTCTTTAGTAGTTTCATTCCTGCCGATAAAACCTGGAATGTAGCGTTTGGCCTTGCAGGTGTGGTTATGACCATCAGTTTGGTAACATTCATTTTTACCCAAAAGACGTTGGGTCCCATAGGACTTCCGCCAAAGAAATCACAAGAAGGCGATGTTAATGCGGTAACCAGTGCCGACACTTTTGGCACAGCTACTCCGGTGCCGGCTAAGGTAGCCGTTGAGGTTTCAGGTATTAGCAAATGGAAAGAATACGGTGTTTATGCGCTTACACTGGCCCTTATACCGGTAATCATGATCATGGTGGCCAAGACAGAGTACACCGATTATTTTATGTACATCATAGGGCCGCTTACGCTTATCTACCTGATTTATGAAATGACACAACACACCTGGGATGAAGCTAAAAAGCTCATAGCAGCCCTGGTGTTTATAATATTCTCCATTATTTTCTGGGCATTCTTTGAACAGAGTGGAGGTTCGCTAAGTATTTTCGCAGCCAAGAACCTGAACAACACAGTGGCGGGAGTTTTAACACTAGATCCTAACGGCGTTAATAACGCTGCAAATTCGGTGTTCGTAATCATCTTTGCTCCGATAGTTGGGCTTGTATGGCTTGCGCTTAAAAAGCTGGAGCCGAATACGGTAATCAAGTTTGGTTTAGGCTTTCTGTTCCTTGCCGGAGGTTTTTATACCTTCTACACCACACGCTTCTTTGAAGTGGCTCCGGGTATTGCCAGTCTTGATGTTTTTGTAGTTGCCTATTTTATAATTACATTTGGCGAGCTTTGTCTTTCGCCGATAGGTCTTTCTATCATGACCAAACTGTCGCCGCAAAAGCTACAAGGAGTAATGATGGGGATGTGGTTCCTGGCTAGTGCCTACGGACAGTATGCGGCAGGTATCCTTGGGGCAGGCCTGTCTGAAGGTGGTGAAAACGACAGCCTTCAGCAAAAGCTTATCACCTATACCGATGGCTATTACCAGCTTGCCATATATGCAGTGATTGCCGGTCTGGTACTGATTGTAATATCGCCACTGGTACGTAAGCTCATGCAGGACGTAAAATAATTTTGTAAATACATTTAATAACTATATATGTCATCAACCGCGACAACAAACGATTTTTTTAAATCAAATGTGCTGGGACATCCGGCCGGACTTTTTGTGCTGTTTTTTACTGAAATGTGGGAACGATTCTCATATTACGGTATGCGTGCTCTATTAGTACTTTTTCTTACATCTTCTATTCTTGGAGATAATCCCGGATGGGGATGGCCTAGGGAACACGCTATGTCTATTTACGGTTCATACACTGCACTTGCTTATTTGACTCCCATTTTAGGCGGATATATAGCAGACAGGATTATAGGTTACCGTTGGGCTGTGGTTGTAGGTGCTGTGCTCATGACTTTGGGGCACCTTAGTATGGCTATAGAAGTAGACCATTTCTTTATGTATCTGGGTCTTGTTCTTCTTGTTATAGGTAATGGTTTCTTTAAGCCAAACATGACGTCGATTGTAGCACATATGTACAAAAACCATCCTGAGAAAAAAGATGGTGCCTATACCATATTTTATATGGGAGTAAACGCAGGTGCTTTCCTTGGTATGCTTTTGTGTGGATATATAGGTGAAAGTCCTGAATGGGGTTGGAGTTATGGTTTTGGACTTGCAGGAATCTTTATGTTCTTTGGGATGCTTCAGTTCTACTTTACCCAAAATATTTTTGGTGAAATAGGTCTTAAGCCCGTTGTTGACAAGGTAGATACTGAGGAAGATCCGGCTGTCGCACAAAAGAACCCGTTTTCTAAATTTGATCTTGTAGTTATTGCCATAACATCTATATTGGGACTTACATGGATTGTAAACGATCCATTATCTGTAATATCGAACGGAAAGTTTAACGCTTTCCCTTTTACGGTAGGAAAATTGAGTGGTCCTAATTTTGTTATCATTGTAGCGCTTGCCCTATTTTTATTTGTTACTATAAAGAGGATATCTCAGTATACAGCGGTTCTTAGAGACAGGATGATTGCAATCATTGTATTAGCTGTTATTACAATGTTTTTCTGGGCTTCTTTTGAACAGGCAGGTGGGTCGATGACCATTTTTGCGAGTGATTATACAGCCAGAATTTTAGAGGGTAATTCTAAATTGATATTTAATATTGTTAATACGCTTATAACCATTATCCCGCTTGGTCTTATTACTTACGTGCTTGCAAAACTTTTCATGCAAACGTTTAAAAAGTTTGCATTAGGTAATATTATATTGTCATTCAGTTTTGTGATTATTTGGGGTATTGTAATCTATATGCTTAAAGAGCAGTACTATCAGGAAAAATCTGAAGTTCCGGCTACATGGTTTGGGGTGTTGAATTCGTTGTTTATAATTACTTTTGCGCCATTAGTTTCAAAAGTTTGGGAAAGCAAGTACAATCCGTTTGCTACTTTTAAAAACGGATTTGGTATGATTTTGCTGGGTATAGGTTTTGCTGTACTGGCATATGGTTCAAGCGATATAGAGCCCGGAGCAAAAACCGCTGCGGTAAGCATGATATGGCTTGTACTAGCTTACTTCTTCCATACTATGGGAGAGCTCTGCATTTCGCCGGTGGGTCTTTCTTATGTTAGTAAGTTAGTTCCAGGCAGGATGATTGCAATTATGTTCGGTATATGGTATCTGGCCATCGCAATAGGTAATAAGATAGCCGGTAAAATGGGAGGTATGATTGATGAGATTACCGCACAGTATTCTATGACAACATTCTTCCTTATATTTACTATTATTCCGGTTGTATTAGGGCTTATAATTATGGCTCTTACGCCTTTGTTGAAAAGATTAATGCACGGCGTGCATTAAAATAATTCGGCATTGTTTTTGGTTTAACCCAATAAAATATGTTACCATGAAAAAAGTATTATTTATATTGTTCATCACCATGGCTTCCTTTGCCGCACAGGCACAGGAACTGGAGTGGCATACCGATGTAGCCAAGGCTACCGCGCTTTCTGAAAAGACCAAGAAACCCTTGCTGTTATTCTTTACCGGTAGCGACTGGTGTGGCTGGTGCATGAAATTGCAAAAAGAGGTGCTTAAAACACCTGAGTTTGCCAAGTGGGCAAAGGATAACGTAATTCTTGTAGAGCTTGACTATCCACGCCGTACCCCACAAAGCGATGAGCTGAAAATGCAAAACGCTAACCTGCAGCAGTTTTTCCAGGTTAGGGGATATCCTACCGTGTGGTTTGCTAAAGGTGCTAAAACCGCTGAAGGCAAAATAAGCTTTGATGCCCTGGGTAGTACCGGTTATGTAGCCGGCGGACCGTCTGCCTGGCTGGATGGCGCTAACAAAATTATCAAAAAGAGTTAATTGGGTTATGCGGTTATTTGTTTATTCGATTACTCGTTTGAGTAAGCCCGAATAACCAAATAACCGCATTATCGAATAACCTTATTCAAGTACAAATGATCCCTTTTCTGCTGTGGTATGAAAAGGGATTTTTTGTTTATGGCAACTTTTGTTCCAGCGTGCCACATACGTTTTGTAATTAGTGGCATCGGCTATTACCTGTTTTGGGTGAAGTTGCTGCAATACACGATCAAAATTTACCCGAGGCGATTGCGTTACAATAAGCACATCGGGTTTTAGCAGGCTGTCGTATACACCGGTACTGTCTATAATGAAGATTTTTTTGCCTTTGTAATACGTGAAATTCTTCAAAGGATATAGGGATGTTTTCGGATTAAAACTACCTTTTTTCAATGCAAGTACACTCAAGTTTTCTAATGCGGTAGAATCATTACTCTCCACGGTAAGCATATCCTGTTGTTTTTTCGCAATTATGGTGTGGTTAAAATTATGGAATACCACAAAGTCCTCTTTATTTCGGGCATCTGAAGACGAGTATATGTAGGCGCATTGGAATGTAAATATTGCAATAAGCGCCACTGCAGCCCTTTTAAATGTTTTATGATTAAGATATAGAACGCCTAAAACAAGTGCGGTGTACAGCGTTACATTCAATAGTAGTGTAAAAGGAATGTTCTTAAGGATTAATGATTCAAACGAAGCAATCCATTTGGTGTACCCGTTCATGCCTGTGATGAGCCATTCCAGTAATTTACCTACATAAATAGCTACTGACGGCAGACTGAAATTTAGTATCAGTGTAATGATCCCCAAAATCAATACCACATTAGATAGCGGTATCACTGCAATGTTTGCCAATAAAAACAATAACGGGAACTGGTTGAAATAATAAAGGCTCAAAGGTAGCACGGCGATTTGCGCGGTAAGCGAAACCATAACCAGGTCGCGTCCCATATTTACAAGGCGGTATTTGCTTTTTAGCTTGTTTTTGTAAAGCGGTTGCAGCCATACAATGCCAAGCACCGCCATATAGCTGAGCTGGAAACCTGCATCAAATAAAAAAGCCGGTTTTACCAATAGCAACAATAATGCGGATACCGCTAGCGAATTGTAGATGCTAACCCTGCGGTTTAGTGCTTCGCCTATCATCAGAAAACTGAACATTACTACGGAGCGTACCACCGATGCGGATAACCCGGTGATGAACGCAAACAGCCACATGAAACCCAATATGGCGACCAGGTGAAGGATGGTGCCCGAATATTTTATACGTTTCAGTGGTGCCAGCAACCAGTTAAGCATTAAAAAAAGTAAGGTAAAATGTAGTCCTGATATGGCAAGGATATGTACTACTCCGGCATTGGTATAATCGTTGGTAATTTCCTGTTCCATGTCTTGCCGCTGGCCAAACATCAGGGCATTGATGAGGTGCTGTACCTCAGCAGGGTAGTGGTGGATAGTAAAACTCCCGATAAGTTTATCCCGAAGCTTTTGGATATTGGTGTTAAAGTCGGTTTCTGTTCCGGCCTTAAAATAGTTGTCCTTCAGTTTTATCTTATGGAAAACATTTTGCCGTGCCATATACTGGCGGTAGTCAAACTGGTAGGGACTTGCGGGCGGTGCTACTTCCTGTACATCGCTATGAATGAAAAGTACGTCGCCAATGTGGAGCTTTGTGTTAGTGCTGTCTTTTGGCAGTGTTACGAGTACAGTGCCGCTTGTCGGCTTTTTGTCCACTGAACTGATTTCAAACAGGTATTTTTTGTTGAATGTATTTGGCTTTAACCGTTCGGTAACGGTACCGTAGAAAACAGGTGTTTCAATTGGGTTGAGGTTGTGCGTATAATGAAGTTCCTGATTTGGAGCATAACTCATCCATTGTGCCAGAAGACCGATACTGAACGCACACGCCATAAGGCTGATTTCAAAATACGGTTTCGGGATGAGGTCTTTAGTTGTTTTTAAGTATGCTAAAATTGTAAAACCTAATGTCAGTGCTACAAAGATTAACAGGAAACTTAAGGGTAATAAACAACTAAAGCCGGTATAAATGCCGGCTGCTGTAAAAAGTGTAAATGGAATTACAGGATACTTCAATACCTTCATTAGAAGAAATATTGAAAAAGTTTACTATTTGGTTGATTGGTTCGGTTGCGAGGTGGTTTAGTCCTCTATTACCCTGTTTATCTGCACAAACGTACGGATGTAGTAGTTGTCATTCATAGATGATATGGCAACACCATGGCTCAGGGTAGCATGTATAAATTTAACCTCGCCGGTTTCAGTTACTTCGGTAACAATACCTACGTGATTTATTCTCTTCTTGTAAGGGCTGTTGTCAAAAAACAGCAGGTCGCCAATGCGGGCTTCTTTAAGGTCTATTTCTTTACCTGCACCGTCGGCCATAGAAGCAGAGCTGCGTGGTAAGGTCCAGTCAAATAGTTTAAAGGTAGCAAATACCATACCTGAGCAATCCATGCCGGCAGTAGTAGTGCCACCGCCTCTATAACGTACCCCTTCAAATTGAAGAGCGTTATTCACTATTTGGCGGGCGAAATAATTTTCCTGGGGTTCCGGAGAAAAATCGGCTTCAGGTTGCTCTACAACTTCTACTTTTTTCTTCGTTTTCTTTTTAGGGCCATCTATTTTATTAGGGCCGCCTTTAGTTTTTTCGCGCGGTGCTTCGTTAAAAGCTACGTCGTTATGAGTTGTTTCCGGAGCGCCTTCTATAGCTGTAAGCGCTGTTTCTGCTACAATAGCAGTCTGCAAGGCACTAACCTTTTGGCTTGCGGAGCCACTTCCGTTGCCGCTTTGCGCATAGGCGCTAACGGTAAATGTTGACAATAGTAAGGTAAGTGATATAGACTGTAGTAACTTCAAACCGTTTATTTTATCAAATTCGACTTTGTATTTTTACAAATATAACGCTTACAGTTAAAAAATATTTAATTTACCTTGTTAAAGTTTTTAACAATAAGTTTTGCGGTTTTTTCGCTGGCACCATCGCCTCCCAGCTTTTGTTCAAGTAAATTGTAGTTTTTCAGTAGTTTAGTACGGTGCTCGGGTGTTAATAACTTCGTTAATTCCTTCTTAATATTGCTTGTGTTAAAATCATTCTGAATCAATTCTTTAACAACTTCTTTGTCCATTATCAGGTTAACCAAAGAGATATATTTAAGCGTAATGATGCGTTTTGCTATCTGATAACTAATCCATCCTCCTTTGTAGCACACAACTTCCGGAACTTTAAAAAGTGCAGTTTCCAGAGTTGCCGTGCCCGATGTTACCAGGGCGGCATGGGCTATGCTTAGCAGGTCGTAGGTACGGTTACTTATAAAATGTACGCGATCGTTATTAAGGAACTGTTGGTAAAAGCTGTATTCCTGCGATGGCGCCCCGGCAATAACAAACTGGTAATCCGGGAAATCATTTACAACAGATAACATGCCGCTCAGCATTTTAGAAATTTCCTGCTTGCGGCTGCCGGGTAGCAGCGCTATGATCGGTCTTTCGTCTAAATTAAATTCCTTGCGGAAAGCTGATTCATCTACAGGCTTGCGGTTGTGTATGGCATCAATTAGCGGATGGCCTACAAAGTGTACCGGGAAATTGTGCTTCACCTCATAAAACTCTTTTTCAAACGGCAGTATAATATACATATGGTCTACATCGCGCTTTATGGCCTTGATGCGGTTTTCTTTCCATGCCCATATCTGTGGCGAAATGTAATAATGTGTGGGTATGCCGAGCTCTTTTGCCCATTGTGCAATGCGCATGTTAAAGCCCGGGTAGTCTATAAAAATTATTGCATCGGGTTTAAAGGCCAAGATGTCTGCCTTGCAGGTTTTTATGTTATCCAGTATGGTTTTTAAGTTGGCTACTACTTCGGCAAAACCCATAAAAGCAAGGTCACGGTAGTGTTTAACCAGTGTACCGCCTACTGCCTGCATAAGGTCGCCACCCCAAAAACGTATCTCCGCCTGCGGGTCGGCTTTATAGAGTTGTTTCATCAGGTTGCTTGCGTGCAGGTCGCCGCTTGCTTCACCGGCTATAATGTAGTATTTCATTACGAAGTAGCTTTAAGGGCAAAGATAGTGTTTTGACAATGCAAATAAAAACCCTGCCGGGTGGGGCAGGGTGGTAATATTATTCGTTCAGGTTCCAGCTGTTAAGCGTTTGTATGGCGTGGTGGGCGGTAAGGTCAAACTGCACAGGTACTACAGATATGTAACCATTGGCAAGAGCCCATTCGTCGGTGTCCTCACCATTGTCAAGGTTAACAAATTTTCCGCTGAGCCAGTAGTAATCTTTCCCCATAGGGTTGACGCGCTTGTCAAATTTCTCAACCCACATGGCTTTTGCCTGTCGGCATACTTTCATGCCTTTGATTTCCTTTTCAGGAAGTTTCGGGAAATTCACGTTTAAAATTACGCCATCGGGTAAACCGTTTTCAAGAACCTGTTCGGCTACTTTCTTTATAAAAAATTTTGCAGGTTCGAAGTCGGCGTCCCAGTTGTAATCCAAAAGTGAAAACCCTATGGCAGGTATCCCTTCAATCCCTGCCTCAACAGCCGCGCTCAGTGTACCGCTGTAAATCACGTTGATAGACGAGTTTGAGCCGTGGTTTACACCGCTTACGCACAGGTCGGGTTTACGTTGCAGTATTTCGTTTACGGCAAATTTTACACAGTCTACCGGGGTGCCGCTCAGGGCGTATTCTTTTTCTATTTCGGGGTCAAGGTCTATTTTATTTACAGTAAGCGTGTTGTTTATGGTTATGGCGTGTCCGGTGGCGCTCTGCGGGCTGTCGGGGGCTACTACGACCACTTCGCCAATTTCTTTCATTACGCTTATAAGGGCACGGATTCCGGGCGCTGTAACGCCGTCATCGTTGGTTACAAGTATCAAAGGTTTTTTCTTAGTCATGCTGTAATTAAAATAAAGAATTGTACTTTTACGTTTGCTAAAGTACGCAATTTTTGCCGCTGGGGCGGTAAAAGCCGACGGTTACGAATTTTGGCACAATTTTTACTGTGTTAATAACGAAGAGAGCGAATCTAATGAATGCCTTTATACAATTTATGAAGAGAAATTATAAAATAGTAGCGATTGTTGTGCTGTTAGCCGGCGCGCTATTTGGATTTAGTATGATACCGGGCCGCAATGCGGATGACCCCGATAAAGACAAGCTGCTTATAGAGCTGCTTACGTATGTTATAGATAAAGGGCACTACAAGCCGGTACCGGTAGATGATAATTTTAGTAAAGGTGTATATAAAGCATATCTGGAAAACCTGGATCCGTCTAAAAGGTTTTTTACCCAGGCAGATATTAATGAGTTTGCTAAATATGAAACCCAACTTGATGATCAGATAAACAATCGCGACATCAGCTTTTTTACACTTACGTACGGTCGTTTCCAGCAGCGTGTAAAAGAAGCGGAAGGTTTCTATAAAGATATACTTGCCAAGCCGTTTGATTTTTCGGCAAACGAAGACTTTAATACGGATTATGAGAAAATGCCGTATCCTAAGGACGATGCCGAACTGCGTGAGCGTTGGAGGAAGCAGCTTAAATTGTCTGTGCTTTCATCGGTTACCGATAAGGAAAAAATGCAGGATACGCCTGTAGAAGATAAGGTTAAGGATAAAGGCAAAGATGCTCCTGCTACAGGTGCAACGGTTACTCCTGCTGTAGATAAAACGAAAGCAGACGGTACTAAGAAATCTTTTGCTGAGCTTGAAAAAGAAGCCAGGGAAAGCACCCTTAAATCTCTTGATGATTACTTCGACTTTGTAGGCGACCTGAAGCGTGAGGAGTGGTTCAGTGTATACCTTAATGCGATAGCCGAGCGTTTCGACCCGCATACCTACTATTTTGCTCCGGATGATAAGGAGAAATTTGATACCAGCATGCGTGGTTCACTTGAGGGTATAGGTGCTCGTCTTCAGAAAAAAGGCGACTATGTAGAGATTTCTGAACTCATTCCGGGTGGTCCTGCCTGGAGGGGTAAAGAACTTGAGCAAGGCGACGTGATTGTAAAAGTAGCCCAAAACAAAGAGGATGCCGTAGACATCAGCGGTATGAGACTTGATGATGTGGTGAAAAAAATCAAGGGGCCTAAAGGTACCATGGTTCGCCTTACCGTGAAGAAAGTCGACGGTACGCTTAAGACCATAGCCATTACCCGTGAGGTGGTGGAAATAGAAGAAACCTATGCGAAATCAAGTATTGTAAACAAGAACGGTAAAACCTATGGTGTGATTTACCTGCCTAAGTTCTATATAGATTTTGAAAATAAAGATAACCGTGATGCTGCTAAAGACGTTGCCGCAGAGGTAGACAGGCTTAAGGCACAGGGTGTAGACGGTATAGTTATGGATCTTCGTGATAACGGTGGCGGTTCACTTAAAACGGTGGTAGATATTGCCGGCTTGTTCATAGAGAAAGGCCCTGTGGTACAGGTGCGTAGCCGCTCTGAAGAAGGCAACAGCAACAATACTGAGGTGCTTAACGATATGGACTCTAAGGTGCATTATGATGGGCCGCTTGTAGTGCTTATCAATAATTTCTCAGCTTCGGCTTCAGAGATTTTCGCCGCTGCAATCCAGGATTATAAGCGTGGACTTATCCTTGGCAGTAAACAAAGTTATGGCAAGGGTACTGTACAGAATATTTACGACCTGAACCGTTTTGTGCGTGGCAGCAGCTTTGGTGACCTTGGCGCGCTAAAAACCACTACACAGAAGTTTTACCGCATAAACGGTGGCTCTACACAACGTGAGGGTGTGAAGAGTGACATTGTAATGCCGGACAAATATAGCTACATTGAAATAGGTGAGCGTGATAGTGATAACGCCCTTCCTTGGGATAAGATTGCGCCTGCCGGTTATAAGCCGTTTAAAAACGACTTTAGTAAAGTGATAGCCAACAGTAAAAAACGTATAGCCGAAAGTCCGGAGTTTAAACTGATGGATGACAATGCCAAATTCCTTAGCACACGTAAGGACGACAATGCATACAGCCTGAACGCTGAAAAATTTAAGGCTGATGCTGCAAGGATAGAAGCGGAGGGTAAGAAGTTTAAAGCACTTTCTAATTACAATAACAGCCTTGCTTTTGATGCACTCCCTGCTGAGAAGGAGCAGTTTAAAAAAGATCCTGCACTGGCAGAGAAAAAGAAAGACTGGTATAAGAGCCTTGGTAAAGATGCATATGTAAATGAGGCACTTAATGTGCTTGATGATATGCAGCCTAAAGGTGGTAAAGCCGCCGCGTCTGTAGAAAAGAAAGATAATAAAATAAAAACACGATAAGCGTATACATGGATAAAACCGGAAAATCGCTTACGGGCTTGGCGCTCCAAAGGTTCAGGAAGAATCTTTGGGGCGTTTTAAGTTTTGTGTTTATTACATTGCTGGCACTTATTGCCTTATTTGCCTATGTGTTTGCCCCTGAAAAATCTGAAAATGCCAACTGGGGTGACCTTGCCATCCACAGCAAGCCTCCGGGTTTTGAGGTTGCCATGCTTCATTTTCCAGTAGCGGAGAGTAATCAGGGGATGTTTTCAAAAGTATTCTTTGGAGAAAAACAACCACAGCCTAAAGTTCCTATCCTGGATTATAAGATAAAAGGAGATAGTATCAGCTATGCTGAATACAATAGCGATGCGTCATTGGCTCTGTATAAATCTGTGCCTTTATCTGATTTTGGGAAAGACATCAGTAAAGAAGATTTCGAGAAAGAATTCATATCGAAACAAAAGTTTGCTCTAGGTACAGACAGCCAGGGGCGCGACCTGCTAAGTCGGCTTATTATTGGTAGCCGGGTATCTATAGCCATTGGTTTTGTAGCGGTATTTATATCGCTCATCGTCGGGATATTCTTTGGTGCCATTGCGGGTTTTTATGGCGGCAAAGTAGATGCCTTTGTAATGTGGCTGGTAAACATCATCTGGAGCATACCTACGTTACTGTTGGTTATTGCTATAACACTTGCGTTGGGCAAAGGTTTCTGGCAGGTATTCGTGGCGGTAGGGCTTACCATGTGGGTAGAAGTTGCCCGTGTGGTACGTGGGCAGGTGATGAGCATTAAACAGATGCAATACGTAACTGCAGCCCGTGCTTTGGGCTATGGTAATACACGTATCATTTTTCATCATATATTGCCAAACAGTATGGCTCCGGTTATTGTAATATCTGCAGCTAACTTTGCCTCAGCGATTTTGGTGGAGAGTGGATTGAGCTTTTTAGGCCTGGGAGCACAACCTCCGGTGCCCAGTTGGGGTGGTATGATAAAAGATCATTATAACTATATAATACTTGGTAAACCCTGGCTTGCCATGGCGCCGGGTATAGCCATGCTCTTGCTGGTGCTAGCCTTTATGATGGCCGGTAATGCCCTTAGGGATGCATTAGATGTAAAAGCTGAATAAGTTTAAAATATAGAAGCATAAAAAAATCCGCACTGTAGAGGTGCGGATCTTTTTGTTTATTTCGATACAAAGTTTATCAAATCGATAAGCCTTGAGGAGTAGCCAATTTCGTTATCGTACCAGCCTACAACCTTAACCATTTTGTCTATTACCGATGTTAGTTGGGCATCAAACAGACACGAACTTCTAACGCCTATTACATCTACTGAAACGATAGGATCTTCAGTATAGGCTAAATAGCCTTTAAGGTTTCCTTCTGCAGCGGTTTTAAATGCGGTGTTTATTTCCTCTATGCTAACCTCTTTGCGTACGTAACAGGTAATGTCGGTAAGCGAGCCATCAGGTACCGGTACACGAATACCACCCCCGCCAATTTTACCCATAAATTCAGGGAATATCTTGGTCAGTGCCTTGGCTGCGCCTGTTGTGGTAGGTACTATGCTTTGTGCAGCACCACGTGCCCGACGCAGGTCTTTGTGGGGCTGGTCGTGCAGGCTTTGGTCGGTAGTGTACGAGTGTACCGTAGTGATGTATGCCTGCTCTATACCACATAGCTCGTTAATGATTTTCATCATTGGGGCGGCATTGTTTGTGGTACAGCTGGCATTAGAAATCACCGTTTCTGTGCCGTCCAGTATGCTTTCATTTACACCCAGCACCACGGTTTTTATGCGGTCGTCTTCAGGCGGCGCAGAAAGGATAACCTTATTTGCGCCAGAATCAAGGTGTTTCTGAGCATCTTCCAGGGTTTTGAATTTACCTGTTGACTCCACTACAATATCTACGTCGTAAGCAGCCCAATTAATATCAGTTACATCTTTCTGCCTGATAAAAGGGTAGGTGTGACCGTCAATAATTATGGATTCTTCAGTGTGCGAAACATCATATGGCAACGTGCCGTGTATACTGTCGTATTTTGTAAGATGCGCCATGGTATGGGCATCGGCAATGTCGTTTATGGCAACAACCTCTATAGTGGGGTGGTTTATCAGCAGCCTGAAAAGATTACGGCCTATGCGCCCGTAACCGTTAATGGCTATTTTTGTTTTTTTCATTTCAGGAAAAAGATGCCACTTAAATTAATATTAGTAGCGATGACGGGATTCGCTACTGTTATGTGTTTAAATTTTTTGTGAAGACTTTCGGAACCACAATCCGAGGCTCATTTGAATCAGAGATGTCTCCACTCCGCTGCGCTGCGGTCGACATGGAAGAACCACAACTTTCAAAATAACTTTAAACCTTAAACCTGAAACAAATTATAAAATATGCTTCTGTGCTTTGTAAGATGAACGTACAAGTGCGCCACTTTCTACGTGTCTAAAACCCATTTCAAGGCCTATTTCTTCGTATTTTTTAAATTGGTCAGGAGTAATGAATTCCTTAACCGGAAGATGCTTTTTGCTAGGTTGCAGGTATTGGCCTATTGTAAGTACGTCAAGGTTTACGCTGCGCAGGTCTTCCATAGTTTGCAGTACTTCGGCTTCTGTTTCGCCAAGGCCAAGCATCATACCAGATTTAGTACGGTTAATGCCCGTTGCTTTAAGGTAACGTAGTACTTCAAGGCTACGGTCGTATTTCGCCTGGATACGTACCTCGCGGGTAAGTCTTTTTACGGTTTCCATATTGTGCGAAACCACCTCAGGGGCTACTTCTACAATACGGTCTATGTTACGGGTTATCCCCTGAAAATCGGGTATAAGGGTTTCCATAGTAGTACCCGGGCTCATACGGCGTACCGCCTTAACGGTTTCTGCCCAGATGATAGAGCCACCATCTTTAAGGTCATCACGATCTACACTGGTTATTACCGCATGCTTAATGTTCATAAGCTTTATAGAACGTGCCACTTTTTCTGGCTCATCCCATTCTACAGTTTCTGGCCTTCCGGTTTTTACACCGCAAAAGCCGCACGAACGCGTACAGATGTTTCCTAGAATCATAAAGGTGGCAGTACCTTCGCCCCAGCATTCGCCCATGTTAGGACAGCTTCCCGAAGTACATATGGTGTGCAGCTTGTACTTGTCTACAAGTCCGCGGAGTTCGGTATATTTTTGACCTGTAGGTAATTTTACCCTCAGCCATTTAGGTTTTTGTGTAAGCAGGCCGTTTTCGGCAACAGGCCTTGATGTATCTAAAACAGTATTCATGTGCTTAAAATCAAAGTACAAAGATACGGTAAATTTATATACACAGGCAGGCTCAGGCAATGTGCAAATGTTAATAGATTTATGGAGTTTTTCCGGCTTATTGAATTTGCCTTGCCATAAGTTTAGCCAGAAATTTATCTATACGCCTTTTGTTTTCCTGTTGCAATAAAGATGGGTATAGGTTCATGAGTGTATTTACTGCAATAATTACCAAAGCAAATACATAGTCGCCATTGGTAATCTTTAGTATGGCAACCACATTCATGGCGCAAAAAGCCATTAGGTGGCTTATTTCAGAAAAGGTCATTTCTTTCCGCAATTCCTGTAGCCGTTGTATCTCAACCTTGTTTTTTAGTGTGAGTTTTGGATTAAAGTATTTAAAGAAGGTATTTTTTACGATCCATTTAAATATTCCCATGCCTATATATTTGTTCGCACTTTCGCTCTTAATATAGCTAAGGTTAGACAGCTTGTCGTAGTAGCCACGTCTCTTTAGTATTTCGGTCATAATCATCCCTGCAATCCAGGAAATAAAGGCTACAGAAATACTGAAGGAAAGATATTTTAAAATCATGGCTTGGTTTTTACGTGTCTAAAGTACAAAAATAGATTACACAAGGTATTTATATATGCAATAAGCCCCTTGCGGGGCTTATTGTTTTAGTTGATGTTTACCGTAATCGGCAGGGTGTAGGCGGTACGTACCGGGTCTCCGTTCTTTTTGCCCGGAGTCCATTTTGTTTTAATGCGTTGCAGAGCCTTTATGGCTTCTTTACCCAGGCCAAGCTCGGGTTTAGGGTCACGGGTAACTTTAATATCGGTTATGGTGCCGTCTTTTTCTACAATAAACCATACCATTACTTTTGCGGTAAGTGGTTCTTCACTTGCGGGTACATTGTAGTTGCGGCCTACCGCTGTAAGGAAACTTTTAACCCCACCTGGAAACGTTGGTTGTTCATCTACAGAACCTATGGTTTCAATAGCGTTTTCGTCTGTAGTGGTAGGAGCTGTGCCCGTGCCGCCTGTTACGCCCGGTGTGGTCGTATTTAGAGTATTACCTTCTGTGCCTTCACCCTGTATATTGGCCTGGCCTGGGTCGGCATTTTTAAATTGTTCAATTGTTGGAGGATCGGGTACCGGGGTAGATGTGGCAACCAATTCATTCCTGAACTGTACTACATTGTTTGCCGGAGGTGCCGGTTGGGCTGCCGCGGGTGTTTCTATTTTTTCAACAGGTTTTTCTTTTGGCATGTTGAATATATCGTCATCCGATAACTTAACCACCGTTACAGGAGGAGTATCTGTGGGCAATACAATTTCAGCCGGAGAAAAATAACTTATTGCAACCGGAATTGCAGATACCATACCAAGGAAGGCTATGCCGCCAAATAAAGCCAGCATAGTTGTTTTAGGATCTTGTTTACGAAGCTGGTAAGCACCATACTCCTGGTTACGGCCTTCGAACACGAGGTCTATCCAGCCGTGATTGAATACATCTACTTTAGACATAATAATTGTGATTTTAGGTTGTGAACTATTTTTATACTACTATAACGATGTAGTAGGCTCGCATAGTATGTAGCCCGCTCGGGTTGGTTATAGTTCAAACAGCTTAAAATCAGCTTTTATTGAAAAATGAGATGTGTAATAAGAGTAATGCTTTAGAAAACGCAGGTTTTCTTTATACGAAGCAATGATTTTTATAGGAATGATACCTAATTTTTTTTCAAAATTTCTAGCAAAAGCTTCTTGGCACGCAGGATTTTTACCTTAATGTTGTTTAAAGGTTCGCCCAGTTGTTCGGCAATTTCCTGATACGACATCTCCTGAAAAAAACGCAACTGTATTACTTCCTGGTACTGCGGTTTAAGTTGCTTAACGCATTGTAGCAGGCGCGAAAGGTTTTGTTCCCTGATGAGTTTGTCTTCTGCAGTAGGGGAGCTGTCGGCTACATTTTGCGCACGGCTGTCTTCATCATCAGAAATCTCTACAAATAGTACCGATTTCTTTTTGCGGAGCATATCTATGTGTACATTTTTAGCAATACTTATCAGCCATGTATTAAAAGCATATTCCGGATTGTAAGTATGTATACGGTCAAATGCCTTTGCGAAAGTTTCTATGACAATGTCTTCAGTGTCGGTTTCGTTCTGGGTGCGCTTCAGCATGAAGTTAAATACTTCACTCCAGTAAAAATCCAGAAGAAAGGTAAAGGCTACCTGGTCGCCTGTTTTTGCTTTTGCTATGTTGTCTTGTATACGCTGGGAGTTTATTGCCAATGTGCCTTTTTTGAAGATAGGTTAACTGTAAATACATACAGTTGTATGAAGATAAGCATTATTTCCATAAAAGGAAACCAGTATACCGTGTCTTTTTCGTTTAATTTGGCAGCACTCTGTATCATTACTATCCAGCATACAAGGTAGCGGAAAGCGATTACCGGAACAAGGATCATCCAGTTAAACTGAAGGATTATAAGTAGCGTCATCAATACCAGGAACAATGCCTGAAGCCAAACGAATACTTTTAGTTTTACCTGGTCGCCGGTTTTAAAAAAAGTAGTTGTGTAGGCTGCTTTACGCTTGTCAAATATCCATGCCTTAAATGTGGTTGGAGCGTCGCTGTACGTGAAACTTTCGGGAGTGTAACATACTGCGGTGTTTTTGTTTGTAGCGGCTTCGTTAATAAATAACGCGTCTTCACCCGTGCGGATGTTCATGTGGTTAATAAAGCCGTTTCTTTTAAAAAACTCCTCTTTTTTGTAAGCCAGGTTACGTCCGTCGCCGCTATAAGGAGCACCAAGTTTTGCCCAGGCAAAACGCTGAGTGGTGTTTATTAGCGCGTCAAAACGGATAAGTTTATTCAGTAGTGAGTTTTTAACCAGCCTGTAAGCGCTAAAGCCAAGTACTATGGTTTTACTCATGGTAAACTGCGATGTCATGTGCATAAGCCAGTCGTTAGAAGCAGGTTCACAATCTGCATCAATAAACAGCAGGTATTCTTTTCGGGCTGCTTTAATACCCAGGGTAAGCGCATATTTTTTACTGCCCCAAAAGGCTTCGTTGTTCTCTACTTTTACCAGCCTGATATTAGGGTGTGTAAGCTCCAGCTCCTCCATAATATCTATGGTTTCATCGCTCGAAGCATTATCTATGAGCACTAACTCAAAATCAGGGTAGTTCTGGTTAATCAGTTTCGGAACCAGTGTTTTTATTTTTTCAGCATCGTTCTTAGCCAGCACAAGTACAGAAACAGGTAATTTTTTCTGGGTAACCTGTTGTGGTCCGGCAAAAATAAACTTACCGAAGATACCCAGATAGTAACCCAGTTGCAGTATAATTATCCCAACAAAAATGTAAAAAGTAATTTCGAGCATCAGCCTCTTAATTTTGGCGCAAAATTAGGTAAAAGAATTCTTTTTGAAGTGTTCAGGAGGTAGTTTTTAGTGGTCAGTCACCAGTCATCAGTGATCAGGTCTCACTCCGAAGCGTGCTGGGTTCAGAATCATAAAGTTTATTAATCGCCCAACTTCGTTGTTTTCTGATGAAAGTTGGTCATAGCGTTCGGGAGATATGTATCTGCATTTAAGGCTAAATTCTAGCCAAACCTGAGTTTCGGAGTTCTCGGCATCGCTATCGGTAAGCTTGCTATGAAAGTGTTTTGGGTAAATGCGTTTCCTGTATGCTTCAGCAATATTGGCGCAAACGCTACGTGATGATCCTCTCATTTGGTCAGTAAGCGCATATTTTTCTTCAGCAGGGAATGATTTTGAAATTTCAAAAATATCCATCGCTAACGCAAATGCTTTTTGATAGGCAAGTAAATCCTGAAATCGCATATATTTTGTTGGTTGGTTTTATACTAAAAATTTCGATGGCTGGTTCTGTTTACTGACCACTGACCACTGACCACTGACCACTACACAATATTCACCTCCGCTTCAATCGCTATTCCGTAGTTGTTTAAAACTGTTTGCTGTATTTTTTTAGATAAGTTTACCAACTCCTGGCCGGTTGCATTTCCATAGTTAACAATGACCAAAGCCTGGCGCGCATGTACGCCGGCATCGCCAAAACGGCTGCCTTTAAAACCGCTTTGTTCTATAAGCCAACCCGCAGGTACTTTTACCTCCGTATCGCTAACTACATAATGCGGCATAGTAGGGTGTTTTTCCTGAAGTGCTTCGTATTGTTTTTTAGGAATGATAGGATTTTTAAAGAAGCTGCCGCTGTTGCCCAGTTCTTTCGGGTCAGGTAGTTTGCTTTGGCGGATGGCTGTTACCGCTGCACCTACATCTTTAATGGTAGGGGAGATAATGCCTTTGTTGGCAAGTTCGGCGGTAATATCGCCGTAAGCCGTGTTTATCTTATGGTTGGTTTTGGTAAGGCCAAAAGTAACCGATACTATAATGTATTTGCCTTTCAGCGCGCCTTTAAAAATGCTCTCACGATAAGCAAAGTTGCACTCGGCGTTGGTAAAGGTGCGTAGCTCTTGTGTGGCAATATCCATACCCACGCAACTAATCATGGTGTCTTTTATCTCCATGCCGTACGCGCCTATGTTTTGGATAGGGGTGGTGCCTACGTTGCCCGGAATAAGCGAAAGATTTTCCAGCCCTCCATAGTTTTGGGCTATGCAGTATTGTACAAAGCTGTGCCAGTTTTCGCCCGCCATGGCTTTTACCTGAGCCGTGTTTTCATCTTCATAAACTACTTCGATACCTTTAATGTTAATGTGGATGACCAGTGCATCTACATCTTGTGTAAGCAGCATGTTGCTGCCTCCGCCCAAAATGAATAACTTCTTGCCGGCATTCTCTTTCAGTACGGTGGCAAGTTCTTCAACGGATGTGACTGATACAAACTCTTTTGCATTAGCAGCAATACCAAAGGTGTTAAGGCTTTTTAGCGGATGGTTCTTTACAATTTCCATGGCAAATAAAAACGGTGTTAAGTGCAGTGCAAAAGTACGGTTTTACTCCTCTGTGGTAAGCCCGCGGTTTAAAAATTCTACAAGCGGGGTAAGTGCCGAAAGTTTTTTGACCGTATTTTCTATAAAATTTTTAGAAAGCAATTCCTTATCACTGACCGGTGCCGATGCTATATAGCTCTTTAGTTTCAGGAATTCGGCAGCGGGATTTTCTTTCTCATAACCTTTAGGTATCGTCTTCAGCGCATTTTCCCTGCTGAGAGCACCAAATGTTTTTTTGAAATCCTCATTTTGGATGATTTCCTCAAGATCTTCAAAAAAGTTGTCTACCTCACGGCGTACTTTTTTCAATGCTTCGGGTTCCGGACTATAAAGGCCGCCGGCAATGAATGACGCCCCTTTTTCTATATGTACGTAATATCCAGCAAGGTTATCGTGCTTGGCACCCGGGTACATCCATATGCCCATATGGGTTTTGTAGGGGGCTTTGTCCTTGCTGAAACGAATGTCACGATTGATTCGGAATGAACTGTCTTTAAACTCCAGATGTGAAACCGATTCGTCGTATTTGCCCATTTCTGCAATAAAGGCTTCGGTGGTGGCTTTGTAGTCTTTTTTATAATCAGCATAACGATCCTGGCGCGCCTGGAACCAGTCGCGGTAGTTGTTTTCTTTAAGGTCTTCAAGAAACTGAAGGGTAGTAGTTGTTATCATAACAATGATGTAATTTCAAATTTAAAGATACGAATAACGGTCTTCCGGATCACCGCATCACCAAATAACCGTATAACCCTACAACGTAAATATCTTATAACTCTGGTGGGTTTCTTTTACAATGGCTTCGGTGCGTTCGCTATGGGTGTCGCTAATGAATATCTGCCCAAATACCTTATCGTTTATCATTTGTACAATGCGTGACACGCGGGTTTCGTCAAGCTTATCAAAAATATCATCAAACAAAAGTATGGGTAGTACGCCACTTTGTTTTTTCAGAAATTCAAACTGCGCCAGCTTCAGGGCTATGAGGTAGCTTTTTTGCTGCCCCTGCGATCCGAATTTCTTAATAGGATGCCCGGCAATTTCAAACAGCAGGTCGTCTTTATGAATTCCTACACTGGTGTATTGCAGTACACGATCGCGTTGCAGGCTGTTTTCCAGCAGTGTGCCAAGCGGGGCTTCGTGCAGGTGGCTGTCGTATACAAGGCTTACTTCCTCAGCTGAATCCGTAATTGCCTGGTGGTGCTTGTTGAATATAGGCGTAAATTCATCCAGGAATGCTTTCCGCTTCTCATATATATGTTGGGCCATGCCGCTCAGTTGTTCGTTATATATATATAAGGTGTCGCGGTCAAAGGTATGGTTCAGGGCAAAGTACTTTAAAAGTGCGTTACGCTGCGATAATACCTTTTGGTAATTAATCAGCTCCTGAAGATATTGCGCATCCATTTGAGATAGTACACTGTCCAGGAATTTACGGCGGGTTTCGCTGCCTTCTGTAATAAGGTCGCTGTCATAGGGCGATATGATTACCAGTGGTATTAGCCCAATGTGCTCGCTAAAGCGGTCATATACCTTACCGTTTCTTTTCAGGGCTTTTTTGCTTCCTTTTTTAAGGCTGCATACTATCTGCTCGGTACGGCTGTCTTTTATAAAGGTGCTGTCAATTACAAAAAACTCCTCGCCATGGCGAATGTTTTGTACGGCAAGCGGGTTAAAATAGCTTTTTCCGTAGGCCAGGTGGTATATGGCATCAAGTATATTTGTTTTGCCTACACCGTTACGTCCCGTAAAGCAGTTTATCTTCGGGTCGAATTCATAAGCCGCCTCAGCGATGTTTTTGTAGTTGATGAGTGATAAACGTTGCAGATGCATTTTGTAAACGGGTCTGAATATGAAAACCTTCCTTAAAATATGAGGGTTTTTGATGCAAGGGGCAAATTATCGAAAAATATCGACAAAAGGTGTTTTAGTTTTCAATAAAAATTTTATTTTTGCGCTCACTAAAATAAAATAAATGGCTACATACAATAAGAGAGGTTATAAAGCGCCAAAACCTGAAGTTGAAAAAGAGGAGGTAGAAATAGACCAACAAGTAGAAGAAACTACCTTTGAAGGACACAGTACTACTGCCGATGTATTTAACAGCCTTGACGCAGGTGCTTCTAAAACGGAAGAGTGGGTTCAGAAGAACCAAAAGACTATTTATGTAGGCCTTGCTGCTGTAGCTCTTGTAATTATCGGCTATTTAGTGGTAGACAAGTTCCTGGTTTCTCCTAAAGAGGATGATGCTGCTAACGAAATGTTCCAGGCAGAGCAATACCTTAACCAGGCCCTTAGCGCAGAAAAATCTCAGGACTCGCTGTTTAACCTTGCCCTTAACGGTGGTGAAGGTAAATACGGTTTCCTTAAAATTATAGACGAGTACTCTGGTACAGATGCGGCTAACCTTGCAGAGTATTTTGCAGGTACAGCGTACCTGAACACAGGTAAATACGAAGAGGCTGTGCAACACCTTGAAGAGTTTAAGACTGAAGATCCTTCGCTTAAAGCTTCTGCACTTGGTGCTACAGGCGATGCTTTTGTTCAGCTTGGCGGTAACGATAACCTTGAAAAAGGTCTTAAGTACTATACCGATGCTGCCAAAGTAAGCGATAACGATGTGTTTACGCCACGCTTCCTGTTTAAAGCAGGCCAGCTTGCTGAAAGCCTTAAGAAAAAAGAGGATGCCCTTAAGTTTTATACTGAAATTAAAGACAAATACAGTACTTCGCCAGAAGGTATGCTTATTGATGCTTACATAGCGAAGACAGAATAATATATGGCAACAGAAAATAAGAACTTATCGCAGTATGATAAGAACACAATCCCAAACACGAAGGGTCTTCGGTTTGGGATTGTTGTTTCAGAATGGAATGAGAATATAACTTCAGGCCTGCTGAAAGGTGCTTTAGAAGCGCTTACAGACAATAATGTGCCCGAAGAAAATATTATTACATGGCACGTGCCGGGCAGCTTTGAGCTAATCTATGGCAGCAAAAAAATGATACAAACCCAGAATGTAGATGCTGTTATAGCAATAGGAAGCGTTATACAAGGTGAAACCAAGCACTTTGATTTTGTATGCGAAGCGGTGTCGCAGGGTATAAAAGACCTTAATGTGCAAACCGAGGTTCCGGTTGTATTTTGTGTGCTAACTGATAATACTATGCAGCAGGGTATAGACAGGAGCGGTGGTAAGCATGGTAATAAGGGTACTGAAGCAGGTGTAGTAGCCATAAGAATGGCACACTTAAAAAATTCATTTTAGTATAAATTTTACTACTAAATGACGTTTTTAGACTTTTTTAAAATGTTTATAAAATGTTAATAAGCAGGTATTTATTTATTGAATGGTTGATTATTTAATATTTGAATACGATGTTTTCTGACTTTTTTTGAATAAATGATGGTTTTAAAGGAGTATTAGTTTGATACTTTTTTAAAACCATTTATTTTTTTAAGATTCTCATAAAAATTATGCTGTAGGCTTTGGTTTGTTAAAATACCTAACATTAGGTATTTTTTTTTGGTAGCCCATTTAATAAGTTTACCCTGTATAAAATTTGATTTTGTTTGTTATAGAAAACAACCGCAAGCAAGATCTTCACATGGGGGTGTGAATTTTATACTTTAAAAGACCTAATCATTATGAAAACAGTTTTTGAACGTCTGGAAGGGTTCCGTACCCTTCTTGGGCAGTATGCCCTATTGTTTGTGCTGATCGTATCTTCTTCTGTTTCAGCGCAAACGCTGATTGATCAACAGTCATTTAGCGGTAATCTTATTCCGTCCGGATGGACGGGTAATGACATTGTAGTAAGCGGGGGTTACGCAAAGTTTGCCACAACAGGGGCATCACTTAGTACTCCATCGTATAACCTGTCTGCGTATCACGATGTTACACTTAGCTTTGAATTTGCAAACGAAACCGTAGACGACGGTGGGCCGGTAACGGTAAGTATCTCCTCAGACGGAGGTAATACCTACACGGCACAAACGTTTTCTTCGCCATCTCCTACAGGGGTGTTTTTTGCAAGTTTTTCTAACGCGCTAACAGTATTTTCGTCTGATGTGAAAATTAATTTCAGCCGTCAGGGTGGTGCGGGAGCACTTAAGTTCCGCGAGTTTAAATTGCAGGGAATAGTGCAGCCGCAGTTGTTGCTAAACGGTTCATTGTCTGAAGATACACTTCAGGGGGCATCGTTTGTTGCAGAACTTACTGTGGGATCATTTGCGCCTTCTATAACAAAAAGCAGTTTTACGCTGGTAAATGCACCCACCGGGCTTAGCATTGCATCGGTAACCCGAAATTCAGATACCCAGGTAAAAGTAGCGTTGGCATACACTGGAGCCGATTTTGACTCTAATGCCAGCCTTGGCCTTACTATTGGCGCCAGCCAAACCGTGCAAAACCTGCAGGTATCGGCATATAACTCGGTGCCTTTGCTGGCTCACGTAGAAAACATTACCATAAACCCTCCGGTAAGGAATGGCCTTAGCTATTTTACAGGGATGGGGCCATCGGTTTCTAAGAGTTTTAAAATAACTGCATCGAGCCTTGCTCCTGGAGCAGGTAACGTAACCATGTACGGTAATGCATACTATGAGGTTTCAACTTCAGAAAATAGTGGCTATGCAGCAAGCGCAGCCATTGCATATGATGAAAATGGCGTACTTTCTTCAGATACATTCTATGTAAGGCTAAAGTCGGCACTGGCTGTGGGTACTTATAATACCCAGGCGCTTACAGTGTCTGGCGGTAAGGCAATGACCATAGTAGTGGCAAACGGTAAGGTTATAGGCAGTTCTATAACTAACGACCTTTGTGCCAATGCAGAAACGCTGGACTCTTATAACGGTAACATTAGTGGAACACTTGCTTCATCTACCTATACATCTATGACGCAGGGCGATAATGCCAAAGACGTATGGTACAGGTTTGTGGCAAGTTGCCCCGGCAACTATACCGCGCAGCTTTCAGGCTTTAGCGGTAATGCCGATTTGTTCCTGTTTGCTGCATCTTGCCCTACAGCGCTTACACAGGCAATAGCATCTGCTCAAACAACCAATAGTGTGGAAACCCTTCAGTATTACATAAGTACTCCGGGGAGTTATTACATAAGGGTAGCCGCTATGAACAGCGCCGCTGAAGCGGGCTTTCAGCTTAACTTTCATAAAAATACCGAACCGCCTGTTGTATTATACAGTGGTTCGGTTACAAACATAGGTACTACCACAGCTACAGTACACGGCACGCCACAGCTTGCCTGCGGTGCCTTATTTTATGGCGTGGAATACAGTACCATACAGGGCTTTGTGCCGGGTACCGGAGTGCAGCAACTGGGCGACGAACCTGTTGATGGCACATATGGTATAGACCTTACCGGCCTGCAGGAAGATACTGTATATTATTACAGGGTGTGGGAGATTAATGATTTTACTATCGGCTATGGTGATGAGCAAAGTTTTGCTACCACGCAACCGCTTATAGGTACTGAGTCGGTTAAAGTGCCGGTATCGCAACTGCCGTCATTTGTTACCATGGCTAACTTCAGGGCGCGCTGGTTTATGCCGGGCCAATATAACTTTAAACTGAATGTAAGTACTTCGCCTACATTTGATACCTATCTTATAAATGAAACATTCGCCGGTTTTGCCGGTAACGGGCTTATACCTGTAGCATCGCCCGATGCGCATTTTGCCCAGGCTGGCTGGACGGTAGATAATGTGTTTGAAGGTGCTGATTATGCTGTGGTAGGTGCTTCGGGTCAGGCAGGCGTTATGACATCTCCGGATATGGATCTGTCAGCAACCGGTGAAACCTATGTTTCGGTAGACCTTAGTAAATACGCTACAGACAATACTACGGTGCAGGTGCTTTTCTCTACAGACGGCAACAACTGGACCCAATTGGGGTCAGACCTTGCGGTGCTTGCAGATGCGCATACCTTTGCGTTGCCAATAACAGGCGGTACAGCTACTTCAAAAATAAGGATACAAACATCACCTTCATCTCCGGGAAAAAGGTTCAGGTTAGATAACGTAACCGTGACCAATTTCCAGGGTACAACACAAACACTCGCTTACAGTACAGTTTCGCCTACAGCGGTAGCCACTACGGTAAACGGTACTGCGGGTAATGTGTTTTACAGGCAACTGACCTCACTTACGGCAAATACTACCTACTATTATAGGGTTAGGGCCGAAAGTAACGGATTATACTCTGCTCCATCTGCAGCGCAGGCGGTAAATACGCTAAACATAAACGTGCAAAACGGTATACTGTATGTGCGTAAAGACCAGGGTGGTAATGGCGAAAGCTGGCAAAGCCCAATGAGCGAACTTGCCGATGCACTTTACCTTGCCAAACAACTTAACGAGGCGGCACCGTCTACTGTAAGGCAAATATGGGTAGCGAGTGGAAAATACAGGCCATTATACAGGGCGGATAATTACAGTAATGCCAATGTAGACGACAGGGATAATGCCTTTGTGCTTCAAAATGGGGTGTCGCTTTACGGTGGTTTTGCCGGATTTGAATCTTCTGTAAACACAAGGCAGTACCTTCCGCTTAGTACGGGCAGTTCGGGTGGTGAGGCCATGCTTACCGGTAAGGTGGGTATAGAGGAAGATGAAACCGATAACCTGTACCATATAGTAATCGGTTCGGGTATTACGGCCGATTCGGGTACTGTAGTAGACGGTTTTGTAATACGCGACTCGTATACTAACGGTACCGGCGAAATAACCTGTAACGGAAACGTTATTAAGAGGTATGACGGCGGCGGTGTGTACAACAAAAGCAGCGAGTACGAACTTAGGAATTCTCTTGTAGAATATAACTATGTAAGCGGTAACGGTGGCGGTGTGTATAACGAAAACTGCCCGTCAGGACTTGTTATAAACGCTTCGCAGATAAGCAACAATACCGCGGTGAAAGGTGGTGCGGTGGCTAATATATATGGTGCGCCGGTAATTAAGGCTACCACCATAAAAAACAACACGGCTACGGCTAATGGTGGCGGTGTATATAACGAATCTACAGGCGCAGCCATACGCGACCTTTCAACAATAACCCAAAACACAGGGCTTTCGGGTGGTGCGATATACAATGTGTTTAGTACTACAAACCTGTTTAATGTATCGCTTACCGCCAATACGGCCGATTACGGTGCAGGTATGTACAATGCTGTGGCCAATGCTACCATTGCCGACAGGGTAAGGATTAAAGATAACGTGGCGCAACACGAAGGTGGTGCACTATATATAGAGGGTGACAGTAATGCTACAGCTAGTGGTGTGGATTCATTCAGCAATAGTCTTGTTACGGGTAACACGGCTGCCGAAAAAGGTGGTGCCATACTATATAAGAGTGGTACTAACGCGCTGTTTTCGGGGATAAATGCAGGTGTAGTATTTACTAACGGAACTTTTGATAATAACACGGCTTCGGGCGATGGTAACTTTATGTATTATGACAATGCCGGTGCGGCACAGGCACCGCCGGTATTCAGGAACAGTATTATTATGAACAACGGTGCGGCTACTTTTGTAGATACTTCTTCTTCGGGAGGTCTGGGTGCCGCTATATTTAACTATGTGCTTACCGATGTGCAGGATTTAGGAACCAACTTTAACACGGGTAACAATACCCTGGCATCTGACCCGCAGTTCTCTAACGCGTCTATTGGTGATTATACGCTGGATACTAACAGCCCTGCTGTGAATACCGGTCTTACAGATTACTATAACGCGGGTTTTGTACCGGATCTTTTTACGGTAACCAAAGATTTTGCAGGTAACGAGCGTGTTTACGACGGTTTTATAGATAAAGGTGCTTACGAGTGGCAGGAGCTTGCTCCATGTACAATAACCACAATATGGAACGGTGCTTCATGGGATAACGGTGCCCCGGAATCGATAGAATATGCCGCTGTTTTTGAAGGAAATTATGATTCAAACAGTACCATTACAGCGTGTAGTGTTACGGTAAACAGTGGTGTGGTAACCATAAAAACCGGCCATACCCTTAGGGTAAAAGGTGCTGTAACGGTAGATCCGTCAGCGCAGCTTATTATAGAAGATAACGCCGCTCTGCTACAGGTAAATAATGTAATAAACAGCGGTAACATATCGCTATTTAAGAGCAGCAACCAGCTATACAGGTTAGACTATACCATGTGGTCGTCTCCGGTAGCGTCACAGGGCCTTCAGGCATTTTCACCGGCTACTACCTCTAACCGTTATTACGAGTATAAATTTGACTTTAACGGCAGCGAGTGGGTAGAAGCCTACTGGGCCATTAACCCGGCCATATCTAACTTTACGGCTGCAAAAGGTTACCTTATCCGTATGCCAAACGACATCAGTACGGTATCGGGTTATTATGATGGCAACACAGCTACGGCATTTACCGGCGAGTTTGAAGGCCAGCCAAATAATGGTAACATTACGGTAAACCTTTCGGTTACTGGGAACAGGTATACCTCTGTAGGTAACCCATATCCTTCACCAATAAGCGTATACGAGTTCTTTGCTACAAACAGCAATGTTATGGATGTTACATCGGGTATTTATTTCTGGAGAAAGCGTAATAACAGTGCGGCATCATCTTATGCTACACTAACTATGGCAGCCTATGTGGCTAACCCGGCACTTGGTGGCGGTGCAGGCCAGGCACAGTACTATAGTGGTGCATCAAACTCATGGGTTGTAGCACCGGGGCAGGGTTTCCTTGTACGTACAAAATCAGGTGTGTCTACACCGGTACTTAAGTTTAATAATAAAATGCGCCGAAGCATGCCGGGTGCAGCCCAGGGCTTCTTCAGGCAGGCGGCTCCGGATCAGCCGCAACAGCATGTGTCGCGTTACTGGGTAAACATTATGGGTGCCGAAAACGGTGCTTCGCAAATGGCTGTGGCGTATATGGATGAAGCCACTACCGGATTTGACTACGGTTATGACGGCAGGACCATTAATGACGATAACTATGTAAACATTTATACCCTACAGGAACAAACCTCATTAACCATACAGGCAAGGCCGGCATTCGCCGATACCGATAGGGTAAAGGTGGGCTTTAACGCGTACACCGCCGGCAGCTATACCATAAACCTGGACCGTGCCGAAGGGGTGTTTACACAAGGACAGCACATCTATCTTAAAGATTTGGTAGCCGGAACGGCAACTGAACTTACAGAGGCAGGATATGTATTTACTACTGAGGCAGGAACGTTTAATGACCGTTTTGAGATAGTGTATACCACGGAGGCGCTTCACGTAAACAACCCAATAGCTACCGCGGTAGATGTGGTAGTGTACAAACAGGGCGGGTCTATTAAGGTAGAAACAGATAATACTCTTATAAAGGCTATAGAAATATACGATATAAGGGGTAGAAGGATATATGCCGATAGTGCTATTAGTACTGCATCATATAGTGTGGATAAGCTTCATGCAGCGCATGAAATGATTATCATGACCATTACTACCGATGCAGGAACGTCAACCAAGAAAATAATTTTCTGATTAGGTTTAGTTAGTAAGCAATCCCCCTTTTTGCTTACCCGCCGCCCGGCTCCCAAGCCGGGCGGTTTTTGTTTTAAAAATACCCCTCTTGAAACTATTATGTGATATTTGGTTTATTTGTGTTAAAATGGGTAGGTTAAAACCATTTTTTAATGTTAATGGTGCATTACATATTTTGTTTGTAACGTTTAATTAACATAATTTTAGTGCCAAATTACCACTTTGATGAAGAAGAATACTTTGCTGTTTGTTTTACTCTTTGTATTACAATGCTTTACCACCTTAGCCGCAACGGGAAAACCACCCCGTGCTGCTTATGCGCCTGTTAACGATGATTGTAGTGGAGCCTTACCACTTACTGTTAATGCTTTTGAAAGCTGTACATCAGCCTCATCTACCACTACAGTGTCATTTACTGCCGCTACATCGTCGGGTGTTGCAGTGCCTACCTGTGGTACGGCAGGTGTAACGCCATTAGATATATGGTACCAGTTTACCGCTACGGCAACCAGCCACAGTATCTCTATATGGAATCTAAACCCCTCAAGGCCTACCGCACCAAATGCGTATAACCAGGAAATTGTTATGGCATTTTATTCCGGTGCTTGTGGTAGCCTTACAGAAATTGCTTGTACAAGGTCAACTAACTTTCAGACACTATATAACCTTGTTCCGGGACAAATCTATAAAGTAAGGTTGTATTTTAACCTTAACAACCCATCACTTACCCCCACATTCGGGCTTTGTGTATCTACACCTACTGTATCTCCAGATTGCCAGAATGTATGTGTAAACGGTAGTTTTGAAGACAGGGTATTTACCGGTACAGGTAACGTGGAAGTGAACCAATATGCAACCCAGGGCTGGGGGTCACTAGCCGATAATGGTGCTATTGAATACTGGCCAGCTAATGGTGACCAGGTAACGCCACCATTGGTTCCTGTTGACGGAAACGGAGCTGTTGAGTTGTGTTCTAACGGATTAGGCCCACAAACCATTTTCCAGGATTATAGTACGCCTTATCCTACTACTTTTGATATAGATTTTTACCATAGGGCAAGGAAAGCTTTTGGGACCAATACAACTGACCAGATGGAATTGGTAGCAGGTCCTCCGGGAGGCCCGTATACCACGATTGGTTTGTACACAACCGGTACTGCATGGGTACATTATGGTGACGGTATTACAACACCTTTAATCGCTTATACTTCTCCGGCAACGCAAACTACTACGCGTATAATGTTCAGGTCGTTCCGTACCGCTGGTCAAAATGCAGGTGACCAGTATGGTGACAGTACCGGTAACATTATAGATTTGGTTACATTTAAACTTGAAAATAGTATACATTCACCAAACACGAACATGAACTGTGGTGTGTCCGTCTTTAACGTACAGGCGGTAGGTTTTGGTAAGTGGACACAAGACCCTACAAACCCGGCGCCGGTTACTTTTGGTAATGACGGTATACCTTCAACTAGTATAACCTTTACCGTTCCCGGTGTTTATAATTTTACATGGGGTAGGCCAAACTGTAACGATAACATACAAATTACCTATTCGGGCCCGGAACCTACAGCACCGGTTGCCCCAAATCCTACATATTGCCAGGGTGCTACAGCGCAGCCGCTACAGGCTACTGCCGATCCGGGTAACCGCCTTATATGGTACGACCCGGATGGTAATGAATATGACGGAACCACGCCTACACCTAGCACGGCTACATTAGGTACTGCTACCTACTATGTACTGCAACGCGGTCCTTTTGGTTGTGACAGCTTACCTACCGAGGTTACCGTAACCATCACCTCGGGCGGTACATCGGTAACGGAATTTACGATACCGGCTGCGGCATGTCAGTCAGAAGGCCCTATAACTCCGGGCAATGCTCCTGGATTTAGTTCGGGTGGTTCGTATACGGCTTCGCCAAATACGGGCTTAACCCTAAATGCTACCAGCGGAGTTATAACACCGGCTACCAGTACACCGGGAACCTACCAGGTAACGTATAACTACGCGGGCAGCGGCGGCTGTATGCCATCGGGCGCTACTACTAAATCCATAACCATAGATGCTGCCCCTGCGCTGGTAAATACCACGCCGCTTCAGCTTTGTGATAATGATTATGACGGCATAGCTGTATTTAACCTTAATCCGGCCGGTAACCAGGCTGCAAACGGGTTAACTAACCTTACGCTTACCTACTACGATAACCTTACTGATGCCAATGCAGGTAGCACAACTACTGGTGTAATAGCCACTCCGGGTGCGTACCGCAATACCACGCCTAATGCCCAAACAGTATATGTAAGAGCGGTACAAACCGGTAATACCACAAACTGTTATTCGGTAAAGCCAATAAGTCTTGTGGTTAACCCAAGGCCGGCTGTTCCGGTAGTTAGTACCTACACACTTTGCGATGACCCTGGCACCACAGGAAACGTGGCTACCTTTAATCTTACTACTAAAGATGGTGAAGCCAATGGCGGCGTTAGCGGACTTACGGTAACGTATTATCCTACGCAGCCTGCTGCCGAAGCAGGTGGCACCAGCACCATAACAAGCCCTGCTACCTATAATAATGGTACTTCGCCTGAAACCATTTGGGTAAGGGTACAAAATGCATCCGGTTGTTACAGTGTTGGTTCGTTTACCCTTTTGGTAAACCCATTGCCTACGGTTAACACAAGTGTGCCAGACTATCTGTTGTGCGACGACGGTACGGGTAATGCCACCTTTACACTTTCGTCTAAAAACGGTGAAGTGACCAATAATAATCCGGCTTACATGGTAACTTACTACGCCACATCGGGTGAAGCAAGCACAGGTGTTGGTACGCCACTTAGTAATAGTTATTATACCAATAATACTACGGTTTATGCCCGCGTTACTACTGCTGCCGGATGTGTTGCCACTACCCAGGTTACCCTCAGGGCGCTGGGCAGTCCTACGCTTTCGCCAATAACTCATCTTGAGGGTTGCGCGGTAGGTACAGGCAATAGTGCTACATTTAACCTGGTGCCTTCTGCCAATGAGGCGGTAAGCGGTGCTTCAGGTTACCAGTTTACGTATTACGATACGCTAATTAATGCCAACAACGGTACGGCTGTAGGCCAAATCACCACGCCGGGTACCTATACGGGTACTACAGGTACGGTATTTATCCGTATTGCGCCAAACGGTACTACAACAGGCTGTTTCTCTATAGCCCAGGTACCGGTTACCGTACACCCAAGGCCTGTAGTGCCAGTGGTATCAGAATATGCTCAGTGTGACGATAGTTCACGCGATGGTATAGAGACCTTCAACCTTAACTCTAAAATCCCGGATATTACAACGAATACCACCGATGTGGTAACGTTTTATCAGGATAATGTTAGTGCACAAACCAATACGGGAGCAATAACTTCTCCGGGTGCCTACCGTAATACTACCTCGCCATGGAGGCAGGAAATATTCTTCAGGATAGAAAGCCAGTTTGGCTGTGTAAGCACGGGTTCGTTCTTTATCGTGGTCAACCCACTTCCTGACGCTAACCTGACGGTTCCTGTATTTGCTGCATGTGAGGAGAACCCTAACGAAGGCTTGTTCGACCTTAATGAAGTGACTCCGGTTATAACCAATGGCCATTCGGGCTATATCG
>JBKHWE010000013.1:0-27712 GCA_046566705.1 Bacteroidia bacterium
AATCAACCACACCGCTGGTAGCATTTACCGTAAGTGCAGTAGATGAGAATGTTCCGCCTGTAGTAAAGCCTGTTGGCAATACCGGTGCAGCGTTAGATACCGTAGTACATACCGAAGCATAGCTAAAACTTGGTGCTACCGCTGTAGGAGCCGTTACAACAATGTTAGCTGTATAGCTGTCGCCTGCAATACAGTTGGTAGCATCAGCGGTAACCGTATACGTAACCTGATATGTACCGGCTGCGACACCCGCTAAATCAACCACACCGCTTGTAGCATTTACAGCAAGCGTAGTTGATGAGAAAGTACCACCTGTAGTAAAGCCTGTTGGCAATACCGGCGAAGCAGTTGTATTCAGTGAACAAGCAGAAGCATAACTAAAACTTGGTGCAACTGCCGTTGGTGCTGTTACAATAATATTAGCCGTGTAGCTGTCACCCGCGATACAGTTTGTAGCATCGGCAGTTACTGTATAGGTAACCTGGTAGGTACCGGCTGCTACACCTGTTACATCAACCACACCACTTGTATTATTTACGGTAACATCGATAGATGAGAACGTACCGCCTGTAGTAAAGCCTGTTGGCAATATTGGCGAAGCAGTTGTATTCAGTGAACAAGCAGAAGCATAACTAAAACTTGGTGCTACCGCTGTAGGAGCTGTTACAACAATGTTAGCTGTGTAACTGTCACCCGCGATACAATTGGTAGCATCGGCTATTACGGTATAAGTAACCTGGTAGGTACCGGCTGCTACACCCGCTAAATCAACCACACCACTTGTAGCATTTACCGTAAGTACAGTCGATGAGAATGTTCCACCTGTAGTAAAGCCCGTTGGCAATATTGGCGAAGCTGTTGTATTTAAAGCACATGTAGCCAAATAGCTGAAGTTTGTTGAAACTGCAGTTGGCGTTGTTACAACAATGTTAGCTGTGTAGCTGTCACCAGCGATACAGTTTGTAGCATCGGCTGTAACCGTATAGGTAACCTGATACGTTCCCGAAGCAACACCAGTTAAATCAACCACACCACTTGTAGCATTTACCGTAAGTGCAGTCGATGAGAATGTTCCATCTGTAGTAAAGCCTGTTGGCAATATTGGCGAAGCAGTGGTGCCCAACGCGCAAACAGAAGCATAGCTAAATGTAACCGATGCAGCGGTTGGCGCATTCACAGTTACATCGGCAGTGTACGTACCGGCAGCCACACAGTTGGCAGCATTAGCCAGAACATTGTAAGTAACCTGATACGTACCAGGTGCAACACCAGCCAAATCTACAACTCCACTTGTAGCATTAACCGTAAGTGCAGTCGATGAGAATGTACCGCCTGTAGTAAAGCCTGTTGGCAATACTGGCGTAACAGAAGCATCTAAATCGCAGGCTGCAACATAGCTAAAGGTAACCGCTGCCGCTGTAGCCGCATTTATGGTAATGTTTGTTTCGTGGAAATTACCCGTTAAACAATTGGCTGAAGCCACAGTATATCGTATCACATACGTACCCGGAAGTGATTGTGATAAATCAATCACACCCGTTGCAGGATCTACAGTAATGTTAGAATCAACAGCACTGTACGTACCACCTTCTGTAAATCCGGTATTTTTAACCGGAGCAGGGTTTGTTGTACCCAGTTCGCAGCTTCCGGCAACATAGTTAAAGCCTGTTTCAGCTACCGTGTTAGGCGTTACAAGGGTATTAAACGTAAAGGTTGCATAACATCCTGTAGTAGTGTTTTCTACCCTTACATATACCGTATGGTTGTTAACCGCCTGGTAGGCAGCTGTACCTGTTATGGCATTTTCATCAGCACCTGATTGTGCAAAAGCAAGGGTTTCGTAGTAGCTTACCTCATAATCAGCAGCAGTAGTTACGTTGTTCAGTATAGCGGTAGTGTTCTGGTCAAGGTTAAATTCTCCCTGAGCCGTTGCAGAACATACGGTTAAATCGGCAGGAGCGTTTACTACCGCACTGATGTTTTCGTTGTATTCTACAATAACACTATCAGTAGTTGTACAGCCCGAAGTAATAACCGTAGCAGTAACACTATATGTACCCGGTTCCGTAACCGTGTATGTAGATCCTGTAGCACCATCTATAACGTCAGCACCGTTTTTCCATACAAAAGTAAAGTAATCGCTGCTTAGCCTTGTGTCAAGAACCTTCTGAGTGCCGTGGCAAAGCGCAGTATTTGTGCTTACCAGTAAATCATCTCCAAGGTTAATACGACCTACGTTAAAGCTGTCGCCATCCAGGAAAATAGCCGAATCGTAGTTACCGTCGTTTTTCTCGGCAATTACCATTTTAATGTGGTAATGCTCACCCGGGTTAACTGCCGACCTTACCGTCATTGGCACAGTATTTCCAAGGAAGTTAGCCGGTGCGGCATACCTTGAGTAGCCTTTGTATCCGTCATAAAGTTTATCGAAATACTGAGGGTTGTTTGAAGCACAGGTATTGGTATCGTAGTTGTACCTTGAATCCCTTATCGTAGTTACAGAAACCGGAGCAGTAGTATTTGGTACTACGGCAAGGTTTGTAGAGTTACCCTGGTCATCGGTAAGGAAGAATGCAAAAGCATCACCCCAGTTACACTGGAATAGTCCGTAATCTTCAGAAGCGAAAAGGAAATCGAAAGACATTTCGTTTCCGTATGCCATAAAGTCGAACTCTATAGAAGAAGCATTGTAGAAGTTGTTAAGCCCCTGCGCTGTTCCTGTAGATACTATGTAGTTGTACAGATCCTGGTCGCCAAGCCAAAGCGTGTTGTATGGCGAAACAGTTTGTGCATACGTTGCCGACTGCATAACCGTTTTAGGACCGCTGGCATTGGTAGCTTTACCTGTAGACAGGATGATACCTCTTTCAAAAGGGAAATCAGAACCGTTACGGTTAAAGTAAGCGATACCGTTATGAGGCGCGCCGTAGTTAGTACCTGTAGAGTAATTGATGTTTGTAGCCTGGGCACAGTTTTCATCAATAAGTACATCGGTAATAAGCTGCTCCGGCGTGTAGGTAGTTTCGTCTATGGCAAGCGCCCTTGAAGGTGTACCGATGCAAATATCAAAACGAACATCGTTAGCCGTAGCGTAGTTAGAGAAAATCCTGATTTTATACGTTGTACCTACAGTAAGATTATTAATTAGTACGTCGTTATTGTTAGCCCCCGGACCTGTAATAAAATAGGTAGTGTTATACTGTATGTTAGCACCCTGCGTACATAATACCTGTTGCAGGTTATTACAGTCGCCACTATACAGAACTTTACTCAGGTTAAGGTTGGTATTAGAACCCGCCCTGTTGTTTATGTACATAATGTGCGATGTAGCCGTAGCTGTAAACTGGAACCATACATCGTCATTGGCATACGCGGCGATACCGCAAGTATTACCTTGCGAAGAAGCCGTAGCCATGTTTAGCGTAGCGTGGTAAGGCGACTCGCAATAACCTGTAGCACTTACCGGAAGTACATACGCCGTATCGCAATTGTCATTGGTAATGTTTGTAGAAAGTACTTTTTCAATAGTCCAGGTACTTTTGCTTGTTTCACTACAAACTGACCTTACATAGATAGAATAACGCATACCCGGCGTAAGGTTTTCTATAGTGTACGGATGCTGTGTTACTACAACACCTAAAGTAGTTGAACCCGGGCCTGGCTGACCGGTGGGTACAGCAAATACTTCCCATGAAGTAGCCGATCCCGGTTCTGTCCAGTCTACAGTTACAGAAGTCGTAGAAGAACCTGCCGAAACTACGCTTTGCGGTTTAGGACAAGCCACCGGAGTACACGTTCCCACACCCGAATATACAGGCACGGTAATAGGCAGTACTACCGGACTTACGTCTTTTATGTAGCGATATACGGTTTCGTCGTACGAATCCTGTATGTGTACGTCGGCTGTATAGGTACTCCAGCTGGCGTAGTCCCAGTTAACCGTAAACGGAATATCCGGACACATAGCCACAGTTCCTGTATTAACCAGTCCGCTAAGCGCGCTAACGGTACCTACAAGGATACCGTTCTGGTAAAAATTAAGGCGGCTGAAGGTACCGTTGCCGGTAGTAGCAGTAACCGTAACTTTATAGTTACACCTGTTTTCTACAGGGCAAACAATGGTATTGAATACAAACGGGCCAACCCATTCGCTTTTATTGGCATCAGAACATACTGCCCTTACATAATACTCATACTGAGTGGCGGGGTTTAGTCCCTGAGCATCATACGTAGGGTCTGGAACAACCACTCCGTTTGTAGTAGGTACGCCTGAGTTTACAGGCTGTACTTTTACCTCCCAGTCAGATTCCTGGAAACCCGGAGTCCATGAAAGCGTGGCACTTGTGTTGTTGTAGTTAGAAGCCGTAAGCCCGGTAGGAGCTGCACACGGCGGAATATCTTCTACAATAATCTCGTCTATGAACAGTGTCCATGAGTTTGTAGCCACGTTAGGCACGTGTAGCGCTATGTTTACAATACCTGTGTAGTTATTAAGATATAGTATCTTTTGCGCGTACTCAGGATTATTTATGGTCTGTTGTGGCATTAATACGTTTGTAAAGTTTGCCGGAGCCGAACCCGATGTAGATAGCAATACTTCTAAATCCGTAGGGTATGAAGCCGAAACCACCCTATAGCGGAATTTAAGCCTCTGGTTACCGTTTAGCTGTATTTGCGGACTTATAAGCCAGTCGTTGTTGCCGGTAGAGTTCCAGTATTTTGTTATTGAAGCGGTCTGGTCACCTTCATACATAAAGTACGTGGTGTTAAGATTCCAGGTAAGGTTATCTGCATTCGCATCTACAACCGTCCAGCAGGCTTCGCTTGGCGATGTAGAATTAAATGTTTCTGTAAACGGTGGTACTATTATTCCACACGCAGTGGTAAGCCTTGGCGTAGCTCTTACCCAGAAACTTTTGTTTGTAGAAGAACAAACCGATCTTACGTACACGTCATACCCTGAACTCGCTACAAGGTTAGCTGCATTGTACGTTGGTGTACCTGTAACCTCAGCGTAGCCTGTAGCGTTAGCATTAGGGAAGGGTGACCCCATAGGACGTACAAGTACATCCCAAGCAGTAGCGGTACCAGCTTCTACCCAGTTAATGGTAGCTGTAGTACTGGTTACGCCTGCATAGGTAATTGTGGTAGGTACCACACAGCTTACTTCCCTTACCGAAACATTGTCTATCGCTGCCGGTGTCTGTGTACCTGTAAATGAGTTGTTTCTCCATTCGAAGACAAGACGCATGGTTTGCCCTGCAAATGGAGTGGCATTAAGCATGTAGCTATAGTTTTGGAAGTTTGCCGAGTTATAAAACGCGCTTCCAATTAATATCCTGCTGTTTGCAAGCGGGGTAATAACCGTACCTGCCGTAAGCGGATACGTTGCCGGAACTGCCCATACATAAAAGTAGTCGTTAACCTCTCCCATTCCTTTCCAGTCGAAAGAAATGCCCACGTTTGTAGCCGTAGCCGGGATTTGAATATCCCTGTAAGCATGTACCGTAGAAGTTTGAGTAATGGTATAGTTGTTTGTAGTACCATTATCATCGCTTATGTATAGCGAGCGTGGAGCACTGTTGCTTGTAGCGCTGCCCACGTTCCATTTGTTAATCTGGGTGCCGGTGGTAAACGTCCACCCTATGGCGTCAGAATCAAAATTATCTGTAAACGGCATCGTGGTACTGGCCTGCAAAGTGGTAAAATTGTAGGGTCCAATCCAGTTGCTGTAGCTGTTGTTTCCGCAACTGCTTCTTACATAAAACGTGTACGGTGTAGAGCCCGAAAGCCCTGTAATGTGTACCGGAGTTGCAGCACCACTGTGGGTAACCACGCCTGTATTTGCCGTGTTTGTACCCGGCAAGAGGTTTATTTGCCATGTTCCGGGCGTAGTGCCTACTATGGCAATATCGGCATTATCGGTTCCTGTAGCCGATACCGATGCCGATGTAGGCGGCAGGCATAGTGCGCTTAGCTTTATATCATCCAGCCTGAAACGGTCACCCTGAAGTACAGTGGCATACTGGGTATCGCGTTTTACAAATGCCATGTACAGGTTTTGTCCCGCATAGGCATTAAGGTTAACAACCTGGGTATAACATGCTATTTGGTTACCCGGATTCATTTCATTTTCCGTCCATGATTTAACCATGGTAAAGGTGCTTACATCCGTTTGTGAAGTGGAAGAAACCCAAAGCTGGTAAATACTACCGTTTTGTGCAGGGTACGTTTGTACACCTTTAAATGAAAGCTCGGCATTGGCAGGAATGGTAACCTGGGGAGTTACCAGCCATGCGGCGGAAGTGTTGCCTGCGCCTATCAATGCGTTTGAAACAAAGGCCGAGCCCGTACCCTCACAGGCATTGCCTGTAGCATTTTCCCATGCAGGTACTGTTCCCGGTGCTCCGTTGAGCAATGTAAATCTCTGCCACGTGGCCGGGATACCCGACTCAAAGCCTTCAGACCAAACCTGTCCGAAGGAGCTCAGTGAGCAGAAGATAAACATTACCAAAAAAGATAAGGTAGTTTTTCTCATAGTTTAAGTTTACATTAAGTTTTTGACAGTTGTTAGAAAGTCAAAAATAAACTTAATATGTATCAAACTACTTTTTAAGAACTAGACAAATACTGTACAAGGACTTTTTACGAATTAATCAAAACACTGATATACAAAAACATAAAACAAACACAAGTCATATTAACAAATGTACAAGCCTAAACATTGTCAATTCCTATGATAAAATCATCCAGGTTTTGGTCTGCTGTTAAATTTAACTTTTTTCTTATACGATATCTAGAAGTATGCAAGCTTTGTAGCGAAATATTCAATAACGCTGCTACAGCATTAGGCGACATCCTTATCTTAATGTATGCGCAAATACGTATATCGGTAGACGAAAGCTGTGGATAATCTGCCGCAATTTTCTCAAAAAAGCTCGGGTGTATTTTTACGAAAATGTTTTTAAATTGTTCCCAGTCTTTTTCCTGGTTTTGATTTTGAAAGAGTATTGATTTAATATCGGCTTCAATATTCGATTTGGATTTCTTGTTGTTATTTAACGCTTCCGATATTTCGGTCATCAGTTTGTTCTTTGCAATCAGCTGTATACTTATAGAAGTTATTTCCCTGTTCTTGGATTCAAGTTCTATTTCCTGTTGTGATGCGTTCAACCTCAAAATTTCGTTTTCTGCCTGCTCCCGCTCCAGGTTTACGTGTTCCAGGAATACCTTTTCCTGAAGACGTTCGTTTTCAAACTCGGCTATCTTAAGGTTCTTCCTGTTGTTACGATACCCCAGCCAAATAATCCCTATAACAAGAACAGCGGCAAGCGCCATGAATATTACCGATATGGTAAGATAATTACCCTTTTCCCTCTCTACTTCGTACTTACTTTTAAGCAGCTTTTTTTCCAGTTCGGTTTTTTCAAACTCGTTTGCCCATTTCAGTTCCTCTATTTTTTGCTTTACTTCATTACCATATACACTATCCTTCAGGGTATAGTAATTGTGCATATAGTCGGCATATTGTGCATAGTTCTTTTCATTAAGGGCTATTTCAGACAGCTTTTCATAAATGTCCAGTTGGCTTCCTGCAAAGTTTATTTTTTTAGAAAGTTCCAAGTCTTCATCTAAATACTTATGGGCATTGTTATAATCTTTTTTTCCGGCATAAATCAGCGCCATATTAAAGAGTATCCGTTCCCTTAACCGCTCATTATTAATCCTTTTTGCTAAAACCATGGCTTCATTAAGCATGGTAAAAGACGAATCATAGTTTTTAAGGTTAAACTCAACATTGCTTACGTTAATCATGCAGCTTACTATACCCACGGTATCTTTCATGCCTTTAAACGTTTGTAATGCCTTATACTGGTAGTTTCGTGCCGTGGCATATTCGTTTTTTATATTAAAAACGTTACCCATATTGGCATAGAACAACCCCTTTCCCCTGCTGTTTCCTGTTTTATCGTAAATCTCAAAGGTCTTATTGAAATTAGAAATGCTGTTTTCAAAATCCTTCATTTCAAAATACAATATACCCAAACCGTTATAACAAGTCGCCAGGTTATCCAGATCGTTTATCTTTTCAAAATAATCCCGGGCTTTGAGGTAGTAGCCAAGAGCCTTGGTAAAATCGTTTTGCTGCACATAAAACTTACCGAGTACGGTATACAGCTTATTTTTATAATACGATTCCTTTAGTGCTTCAGAATGATCCAGCGCATTTTGGCTGTCTATCTTTACCCTGTTGGTCAGTCCGGAGTTAACATCGAGCAATGTCCTGTAGTAGTATCCCCTTAAATACAAGGAGTCGCTGTTTGTCCTTTCCGCCTCCCTGAGCACCTCATCGGTAATCCTCTTGGCTTCGTTAACATCAATTACAATTATCGAATCAAAATCTATCGTATCTTTTGTAGCAGCTGTGCTGTTTTTATCTCCGTTTTTTGAGCACGCGGCGAGCAGTACCGTAATGACAACGATAGAGAAATAATAACAAAACGATGTAATTCCTCTCCTTTTACGGGGATTTGTATTTATTACATCTGTTTTTTTAACAATTGCGCTTCTAAAAACCATATTGCTTCAAAAATACATTACATATTTATATTTCAAAGAAATGTAGAAAATAATTTATGTTGTACCCCCTTACAGCATACATACAGTATGCAGATACTACTGCTTACTGCAATCCTATATAATCACGCTTGGTAAAAGCACTCCTGAGGTCTAAAATATATTTTTAAGATCGTTTCTACACAACCGTTATAAAGTAACATGAAGCCGCATATTACAATCTATTTTGTTTTAGGCATATTCATGGCTTTAGCTTTCTAAACATGACAAGGTTTCCAAATTTGTTTTTTATGAACGTTATTTTTTTCAATTATTAAAAAAATAAGCCAAAAATCTAAACAACAACAATTCATACCCCGATTTTATACATTTTACCCCCCATAGCCAAATGTATAGCACGCTTAATTTGCATTGCTATAACGATGTAATACGGGCTATTACATCTGTTTTCAAAAGTATTGCCTGAACAGGAAATTTAAAAATGCATATATGGAAAACTAAAATTTGGTTCTATTTTTTACACGCTTAGCCTGCCGTAAAACACGGCAGGTTATTTTAAATAAGTTGCATTTACACCATCATTCCCAATATAAATAATAACACAAATTTTATAAAAAACGTGAAAATTACAATTACCCTTTCCCGGTTTCTACTATGTTTAACCCTCATTACAACGCTTCCATCCCTTGCGCAGGTTAAGAAAGAAAAACTGCTGTACGGTGTGGCCTACTATGACGAATATATGCCATATGACCGCCTGGACAAAGACGTACAAATGATGAAGGAGGCCAATATTAATGTGGTACGCATAGCCGAATCTACCTGGAGTACCATGGAGCCGCAGGAAGGTATATTTGATTTTAGCCATATAGACCGGGTGTTAAACGCCATGCATAAGGCAGGCATCAGTGTTATTATAGGTACGCCTACGTATGCAGTACCCACCTGGCTGGTAAAAAAGTATCCTGATGTAATGGCCATAAATTCCAGGGGGCAGCAAAACCAGTATGGAACACGGCAGAACATGGATATTACTAACAAGGACTACAGGCGCCACAGCGAAATAGCCATACGCAAAATGATGGAGCATATAAAAGACCATCCTGCTATTATAGGCTACCAGGTAGATAACGAAACCAAGCCCTATGGTACCAGCGGCCCTAACGTACAGGCGCAGTTTGTAGCCTACATGAAAAAGAAATTTCCGTCGCTTGATGCACTTAATAAAGCATTCGGGCTGGATTACTGGAGTAACCGCATAAACAACTGGGAAGATTTCCCTTCGGTAAACGGCAGCATCAACGCCAGCCTTACAGCTGAGTTTGCCAAGTTCCAACGCGGGCTGGTAACTAACTTTTTAGGATGGCAGGCGGCCATAGTACGCGAATACAAAAAACCCGAACAGTTTGTTACCCAAAACTTTGATTTCGACTGGTGGGGACACTCGTATGGTATACAAACCGAGGTAGACCATTTTGCAACCGCCAAAGTACTGGATATAGCCGGAGTAGACATTTACCACCCATCCCAGGATAAGCTTACCGGAGCCGAGATTTCATTTGGTGGAGATGTTACCCGCTCTATGAAAGGCGGTCAAAACTACCTTGTTTTAGAAACCGAAGCACAGGGATTTGCCGAATGGGTTCCGTATCCTGGGCAGCTGCGTTTGCAGGCATTCAGCCATTTGGCAAGTGGTGCCAATATGGTTTCCTACTGGCACTGGCACTCCATACACAATTCGTTCGAAACGTATTGGAAGGGATTACTAAGCCATGACTTTGAACCTAATCCTACGTATGACGAGGCCAAAACCATTGGTGCCGATTTTAAACGCCTGTCACCTGAGTTGGCCAGCCTTAAGAAGAAGAACCAAGTAGCTATTCTGTTCAGCAACGAGGCACTTACAGCATACAATTCATTCGGCCCGGGAAAATACAACGGCATTCTTAGGCCTATGTACGATGCCCTGTATAACATGAACGTAGGCGTAGATTTTATAGATCCGGGTAGCAATACCATAGAAAGTTATAAGCTCATTGTGGTACCTGCACTCTACGCCGCACCCGATGCCCTGCTGCAACGCCTGAATACCTTTGTAAAAAACGGCGGGCATGTGGTATATACATTTAAGAGTGGTTTTTCAGATGAAAACAATAAGGTAAGGACAGTTATGCAACCCGGCATCATAAGCGAAGCCTGCGGTATTAACTATACCGAGTTTACCGCCCCGAATAACGTAGGCCTTAAGGATGATCCATTTGGTGTGGGCAAGGACAATAAAGCCGAAAAGTTTATGGAACTGATTACCCCCACTACCGCAAAGGTACTGGCCTGGTATGACCATCCGGCCTGGGGCAAATATGCCGCGGTTACCCAAAACAAATACGGTAAGGGTACGGCTACCTATATAGGCTTCGGTACTAACGCGGCACTAAACGACAAGATACTTGAAGGTGCCGTAAAAGAAGCCGGACTGTGGGGTAAAGACCAGGAACTGCAATTTCCACTGATTACCAAAACAGGAACAAACGCTAAGGGCAAAACCATACACTATTATTTTAATTATTCGGCTGAGGCCAAAACATTTGCCTACCCGCATAAAAAAGGTACAGAGCTGCTTTCGGGCAATAAGATAAATGCCGGGAGTAACCTTACCCTGCAAGGGTGGGGTTTTCAGATCATAAGGGAAGATTAATTAATCTTCCCTTTACCCTAAAAAAAATTTGCTTCAAAACGAAAACGTTTTCGTTGCTTCAAACTGAAACTTTCAAATATAGATAAATGCCGAACCTCTTTAATTAATTTTTAAACCAAACACTTAATTGACTATGCGTAAATTTTACAAATCGTATTTTATTAGGCCTGCCCGGCTTTCATGGCTTCTGCTGGCCATGCTGGGCGGCAATAGTTTTGTAGCCGGTGCACATACCGCCGCTGCGGCTTACTATCAGCAGGCCATAACAGGTACTATTGTTTCTAAGGCCGACGGTATGCCGTTACCGGGGGCTACGGTGCTCGTTAAAGGTACTCAGACAGCCACCTCAACCGATGAAAACGGAAACTTTTCCATTGCCGTCCCTGCCGATGCCGTACTGGTGGTTTCGTTTATGGGTTTTACAGCCCAGGAAATCCCCGTTGCAGGGCAATCGGTTATAAACATTACCCTTCAGGAAGATGTAAAACAACTGGAAGAGGTAGTCGTGGTGGGTTACGGTACCCAAAAGAAAACCACCCTTACCGGTGCCGTAAGCTCTATAAAAGGCGAAGAAATCATTAAGGCGCCGGTAACTAACGTAAGCCAGAGTATAGCGGGGCGTGTTCCCGGTGTATTTGCTACTTCACAGGGTGGTGAGCCGGGTTACGACGGGGCATCACTACGTATAAGGGGGGTAAATACCTTTGGCGATTCATCGCCCCTTGTGGTGGTAGATGGCGTACCGGGCCGTTCGCTGGACAGGATAGACCCCAGCACCATAGAAAGCATATCGGTACTAAAAGATGCATCGGCAGCCATCTACGGAGCACAGGCAGCAAACGGTGTTATACTTATTACTACCAAAAGGGGTAAAAGCGGCAAACCTACCGTAAGGCTTTCGCACAACCAGGGTATAGCTACCCCTACCACATTGCCTAAAATGGCCAATGCCGCACAGTATGCCACCATGCTGAATGAAATTGATGGCTATGCAGGCGTACAGCCAAGGTTTACCGATGAAGACATTGCCATGTACGGTAACGGAACCGACCCGTGGCGTTATCCTAACACCAACTGGTTTAAGGAAACCCTTAAAAAATGGTCTGAGCAAACCTATACTAACCTTTCTATAGACGGCGGCAGTGAAAACACGAAGTACTTTCTTAGTATTTCTAAAAAAGGACAGGATGGTTTTTATAAAAACAGTGCCACCCGTTATGATGAGTACGCGCTACGTTCTAACCTGGACATCCGTGTAAACGACTACGTAAAACTATATGCCAACTTATCCGGGCGTATGGAAGACCGCAACTTCCCTACCCGCTCCTCTCAGGATATTTTTACCTTCCTGATGCGGGGCAAACCGAACATGCCCGCATACTGGCCTACCGGTCAGCCGGGGCCTGATATTGAATTCGGTAACAACCCCGTGGTTATAGCTACCGATGCTACCGGCTACGACCGTGATAAACGATATGTGCTTAACTCTGATTTTGGGGCTGAGTTTAAAATACCAGGCGTACAGGGGCTAACCCTAAAAGCCAACGCGTCTGTAGACAAGGGCTTCCGTTTCCAGAAAACATGGCGTACCCCATGGTACCTGTATACCTGGGATGGTACCACACTGGGCACAGACGGTAACCCGCTGCTTGTAGAAGGTAAGAAAGGCTTTGACGATGCCCGTCTTAACGAGTCTATGGAAGACACTAAAAACATCCTTACCCGCGGCGTGATTGATTATACCCGCACGTTTGCCGAATCCCATGCCGTAAACGTTTTGGCAGGTGTGGAACGCATAGAGGGCGATGGCGATAACTTCAGCGCGTTTAGGAGGTATTTTCAGTCCACCGCCATAGACCAGCTTTTTGCCGGTGGGCAGGCCGAGATAAACAACAACGGTTCAGCATACAAAAACGCGAGGCTTAACTATTTTGGCAGGGTAAACTACACGTATAAAGACAAGTACCTGGCCGAGTTTGTATGGCGCTACCAGGGTTCGTATATTTTTGAACAAGGCAGCAGGTTTGGTTTCTTCCCGGGCGTATCACTGGGATATGTGCTTTCTGAAGAGGAATTCTGGAAGAAAAACATACCGGTGGTGAGTTTTGCCAAGCTAAGGGCTTCGGTAGGCCAAACCGGTAACGACCTTATTTCGCCTTACCAGTACCTTGCCTCTTACACCCTGGGTAATCTTGCCTATATAGACGGACAGGGCGGCGTACGTAACCAAACCCTCTATGAAGGTGTAGTGCCAAATACCGGTGTAACCTGGGAAAAAGCAACCCAGAAGGACATTGGTATAGACCTGCAGTTCTTTGACGGAAAACTGAGCTTTACTGCCGATTACTTTGATAATAAACGTAATGATATCCTGTGGACGCGTAACGCATCTGTACCAATTACGGCGGGACTTACACTACCGGCAGAAAACATAGGTAAATTCCAGAACAAGGGTATGGACTTTAGCATAGGATATAATGGTAAAATAAACGATTTTAAATACGGGGTAAACCTCAACGGTACGTATGCCAAAAACAAAGTACTGTTTTGGGATGAATCGCCGGGTGCACCATCCTACCAGCAAACTACCGGCTACCCATACGGATCTGCACTGTATTATAATGCGATAGGCATTTTCCAGAGCCAGGCCGAAATAGACAACTACCCACACTGGAGCGGTGCCAGGCCGGGCGATATTATTTTTGAAGACCTGAACAACGACGGTGTAATAGACGGCAAAGACCGTACACGTACTGATAAGACCAATGCGCCAAGGTTTACGGGAGGTTTAAACCTTACTGCTTCGTATAAAGGCTTTGACCTGAATGTACTGATGCAGGGCGCTGCCGGTGGCGTATTTTACCAGACTACGGAATCGGGCGACTTTGGTAACTACATGGAAGATTTTTACAAAAACCGCTGGACAGCAGACAATCCAAGTGCATCGAACCCACGTACTTATAACCGTACCAATGAATATTGGGTAAGCCAACGAAATACCTACTGGCTGCGTAAAACAGACTACTTACGTGTTAAGAACATTGAGTTTGGCTACACACTGCCATCAGATTTCACCCAAAAATTTGCCATACAAAACTTCAGGTTGTACATGAGCGCCTTTAACCTGCTTACCTATGCGCCCGATATGAAAGATTTTGATCCGGAAACACCTCAGGGCAGTAACGGATCGGGATATACCTACCCGCAGAGCAAGGTGATAAATTTTGGAGCAAGTATAACTTTTTAATTTAGAAAAAATCATGAAAAAGCGTATAATGATATTAAGCCTTGCGGCCCTGCTTGTAACCACGGCCTGCAACGACGACTTTCTTGAGGTAGCCCCGCTGGACCGCTATTCAGATGCAGCCGTATGGAAAGATCCTGCCCTGGTTTCTACCTTTGTAAACGGTATTTATGAAGGGGTGCACTACAGTTTCCAGACCGAAATGCTGGCTTCGGTTTCAGATGAGGCTATGGATGTATGGGGCTGGGAAACCCTGCCTGTTATTAACGGCGATATAAACAACAGCTACCTGGGCGTATTTACACACTGGAGCGGCGCTTATAACAGACTTACATGGAACGCCATGTACAAGAACGTGCGAAACTGTAATGTGTTCTTTAAAAATATAGAGGCCTCATCATTACAGGGGCCGGAGATAGACCGCATGAAGGGCGAAGTACATTTTCTGCGGGCATATTTCTACTATTGGCTTATGAGTATGTATGGCGGTGTTCCGGTTATAGATACGGCCTACTCTCCTACTGATGAGCTTAAAGTAGCACGAAATACCCTGGAGGAAACTATAAACTTTATAAATGCCGACCTGGATGCCGCCGCGGCCTTACTTCCTGAAACCGGAGATAAGGCACATGCTACCAAGGGTGCTGCCATGACGCTAAAATCACGGGTATTGTTGTATGCCGCAAGTGATTTGTTTAATTCTCAGGGATCATGGGCTTCGGGCTTTAATAATCCCGAGCTGGTGAGTTATATAGGGGGCGACAGGACAGCCCGCTGGCGTGCCGCCAAAGATGCCGCCAAAGCGGTAATAGACCTGAACTTGTACAGTCTTTATGGTGGCACAAGCCAAAGTTCGGAAGAGCAGGCCATAACCAACTATGAAAATATCTTCCTGAACCACGGTACTAATGAAGATATTTACCTGCAATACTACGATAACGTAAACGACAATGCATGGACATCGCCCAGCCCGGGACTTTTTAACGGGCCAAATGGTTACCATGGCTGGGGAGGTAATACACCTTTACAACAGTTTATAGACTCATTTGAAATGAAGGACGGTTCGGCCTTTAGCTGGAACAATGCCACACAGGCTGCAGCGCCATATGAAAACAGGGATCCGCGTTTTTATGCGAATATACTATACAACGGGGCACACTGGAGACAACGCCCTGATGATGTTATTTCGGCTGACCCTGTGGGGATTATACAAACGGGGTATTACCAGGCAGCAAATGGTTCTTACAACCCTGGGCTTGATACCAGGCAGGGACCTGTAGAAGACTGGAACGGTACATATACGGGGTATTACATCCGTAAATTTATAGACCCGGCTATTAACCACCAGTATGAAAGGCAAAAATATCCTTGGCGCCACATGAGGTATGCCGAGGTTATCCTTAACTATGTAGAAGCCTGTATAGAACTTGGTGAGGAAAACGAGGCGCGTACCTACCTGAACATGATACGTGGCAGGGCGGGTATGCCGGCAATAACCACAAGCGAAACCGGCGCTGCCCTTAAGGCACGTTACCGTAACGAAAGGAAAATAGAACTGGCTTGGGAAAACCACAGGTATTTTGACATCCGCAGGTGGATGATAGCCCCTGAGGTTACGCAAAATGCAAAAGGTATAGACATACGTTACCCTTTTGGCAGCACTACCCCTACTTATAGCGTTATTAACGTACAAAACAGGGCCTGGAATGCTAGCAACAAAACGTACTTCCTTCCTATAATGCTCGATGAGCTTAATAAAAACAACCTCCTGGTACAAAACCCAGGATATTAATACATAAGTAACTCAAAGCCTCTTTGCGTGTATTTTTATAATACGTAGCAAAGGGGCTTTTTATATTATATTTTTCTGTTTATTTTGTAATTTGAATTATATCTCTTTTGAAAAAAACACTCCGTTTACTACTGTTGTTACTGATTCCGATATTTGTGGGGGCACAGGAGCATGCAGTAAAATTTCTTGATATACGTAATGGCCTCCCAAGCAATTCTGTTATGGTGGCTAACCAGGATAAGCAGGGCTTTATGTGGTTTGGTACCATGGCGGGCCTTTGCAGGTATGATGGTTATGCATTTACCACGTACCACAACCGCATAGGTGATAAAAAATCATTGGTTTCTAATGTTATTTACTCAATTACACCCGGGCATAAGGGCGATATCTGGGTAGGCGGCTCCAGGGGCGGCAGCGTGTTTAACACTGTAAGGCAGGAATTTGAACAGCTTACTTATATAAGAAATGGCAAATCATTGCCGCTGAATATAGGCATAGGGGGCATAAAAGTTACAAAAGAGTCGGTACTTATAGCTACAGGTGAAGGACTTATCCTTTTTAAAGGTACATCCCGTAAGGGAAAAATTATCCCGTTTAATCAATCGGCAAACAAAACACTGTATAATGTAAGTGAAGTTTCAGATAAGGACGTATCCGGTAACCGTTGGGTAAATGTATCCGGTTACGGGCTATGCCGTTTTAATGATGTTTCAAATGAACTAAGCCTGTATTACCGTACACCTCTTTATATAAAATGCAGTGTAAACCTGCCCGACGGCAACCTATGGCTGGGCACTAATGAAGGGCTTTATTATTTTGATGTAAAGAAGCGTCAGCTGTCTGCAAACCTTTTTAGCAGCAAGACCGACGTAACGGATATTTTACGGGATAAAGACGGCAGGATACTGGTTACTACAGATGGTGGTGAAGCAGGCCTTTATGAAATAACGGCTAATAAAAGCCTTACGCCTTACTACCCGGGCAACAACCCCGATAATATAACAAGTAATGTTTTTTATGACGTTTATGAAGACAACCATGGCAATAAATGGTATACCACATTGCGCGGGGGTGTTATTATGGAAGAACCTAACCCAAAAGATTTCCAAACCATAAAGTATAACAAATCCAGCATACACCCGGTAGATGATTATATTTTCTCTTTTTGCGAGGACAGCCGCCATAACCTGTGGATAGGCACTGATGGAGCAGGGCTGCGCTATTGGGACCGTAAAACAAATACATATACGGTTTACAGTAAATCAAGACAGGGTCCCTTCCATATTGCTAACGACTTTATACCCAGCGTAACTGAGGACATAAACGGAAACATTTGGTTTGCCACATGGGGTGCGGGAGTAAACCGGATAGATAAAAACGGGAATATAAAAAAGTACAGTTGTTACAACCCTCTTAGCCAACGTGCAGAAGATAATATATGGATTGTTTTTAAAAACCCCGATAATACCATCTGGGCATGCCCGTCTAACCCGGGCTGGTTGTATCGTTTTAATCCGGAAAAAGACAGGTTTGAAGTTTTTAGTAAGGAAATTGCTAATATACAATGCATTGTATCGACTACAGATGGGCTTTGGGCAGGTAACTTTAACACCCTGATACATGTAGATGTTACAGGCCATAAGCATACGTTTTATGACATAGGCTATACAGTACGCAGCATTTATGAAGACCGGAAAAAACAGCTTTGGGTAGGTACAGAAGATGGAGGATTGCTAAAATTTGACCGCGACAAGGGCACTTTTACAAGAATTAGCATAGATGACGGATTGCCATTTAATACCGTATTGAACATATTAGAAGATGAAAACGGTAACCTGTGGATGAGTACCTTTAACGGGCTTTCTAAATTTGATCCGGGCAAAAAAACGTTCCGGAATTTTACCATTGCCGACGGACTGCAAAGTAACCAGTTTAATTTTAACGCGGCACTTAAATTAAGCACAGGTGAGTTTGCATTTGGGGGTATAAATGGTTTCAACTTATTTTATCCTAACCGTATAGCGAGCGCTTATGCCGCTTATCCTGTTTTGCTGTGTGGTTTCAAAATAAACAATGAGGCAACAGGCACTGCGTTACAACAACAGCAAAATATAAAACTGCCCTATGACCAGACTACGCTTTCATTTGATTTCCTGGCACTGGATTATAACAATTCCGAACGTATTAACTATGCCTACCAGCTGGTAGGCTGGGATGATCACTGGGTAGTATCTGGTAAGGGGCGTACGGCAAACTATACTAAACTACCCGAAGGAAACTATACTTTTAAAGTAAAAGCATCTAACCTCACCGGCGGGTGGAATGCACCGGCAAGCCTGTTACACTTTACCGTATTTCCGCCATGGTACCGTAGCTGGTGGGCTTTCGTCCTTTATGTTTCAGGTACAGCTTCTGTTATCGTTGGGTTTATGTGGTATTACAAAAGCCGGCAGGACCTTAAGCTAAGTGTCAGGTTAACCCAACTGGAACGTACACGCGAAAAGGAACTCACCGAAAAACAACTGTCGTTATTTACTAATATATCGCACGAGTTCCGCACACCGTTATCACTCATCATTAACCCATTAAAAAAACTTGTACAGTATAATGATGATTATGAAAGTGGCTCACCTGCCAAAGCACAACTGGCTGTAGCATACCGCAATGCCCGAAGGCTGTTGAGCCTGGTAGACCAGTTACTGCTTTTCAGGAAGGCAGAGGGCAATGCCGATGCGCTGCACCTTTCTGAAGTAGACCTGATAGCCATATGCAGGGAAGTTTTTTACTGCTTTACAAACCAGGCGGCAGAAAAAAACATAGCCTACCACTTTAATCATCCTGAGGATATGGAAACCATTACAGCCGATTACGAAAAACTTGAAATCGCGCTGTTTAACCTGATGTCTAACGCGTTTAAGTTTACCCCTGCAGGGGGCAGCATAACGCTGTCGCTGGCAGAAACAATACATGAAACCACTGTAACCATAACCGATACCGGCTCAGGCATACCACAGGAGGAGCAACAATATGTATTCGAAAAATTCAGGCGCTCAGGCTCGGCCTCGTTCAGTTCCGGCTTTGGCATAGGCCTTTACATTGTAAAGCATTTTATAGAAAAACACAAAGGAGGCATATCGTTTACAAGCACACCTGCAGAGGGCAGCAGTTTTACGGTTACCCTGAAAAAAGGCAACGGGCATCTGGACGGGCTTCCGGTAAGCAAATCAGGGTATAAAATGTCGGGCTTAATGGATGAGCTGATTGATGATATTCCACCGGTTTTAAAGGAAGGGGACAATGCACCCGAGATAGCTGAACCGGCACTGCTAAGCAGTAAAAAAACAATACTTGTGGTAGACGACGACCCCGAAATGCGAGAGTACCTTACTAACCTCTTTAGTGCTGATTATATCGTTTATACGGCTTCTAACGGAAATGAAGGACTGGAAACAGCAGCTAACCAGCTTCCCGAACTGGTGATTTCAGATATTACCATGGAAGGATTAAACGGCCTGGAGCTTTGCAAAAAGCTAAAGGCCGACAAAGACCTGAACCATATACCTGTGATACTGCTCACGGCAACAGCGAACAGTGAAATGCAGCTACAGGGAATAAGTGAAGGCGCCGACGATTATATAACAAAACCATTTGACAGTGATATACTTATAGCCAAAGCCGAACGCCTTATAAAAAGCCGTAGTGACCTGAGGGGCTACTTCCTGAATAGTATTACCTTAAAGGAAAACAACCTGAAAGTACCGGCTGAATACCAGAAATTCTTGAAGGACTGTATTGATATTATTGAAGAAAACCTGCATAATAAAGACTTTTCAAGAACTGAATTTTCGCAGGCTATGGGAATGAGCTACCGGACCTTATATTCTAAAATTAAAATGATTTCGGGGCAGTCTTTAAATGCGTTCATCCGTTCGGTAAGGCTGCGCAGGGCGGCTTACCTTATGCTTACCGAGAACAACATAACCATAGCGCAGGCCAGTGCACGCGTAGGTTTAGAAGACCAGAAATATTTCCGTAAGCAGTTTGTAGAACTCTTTGGCTTAACGCCTTCACTGTACATCAAAAAGTATAAGGGCTCATTTAATAAAGACCTTAAAATCATTAAAAAATAAGATAGCGATCACGTAATAACAAGGGCAATGCATAAAAAACATTGCCCTTTTTCATGCAATTGTGATATTCATAAATTAGTACTATCATAACAATATCATGCAGAATTGATAAAATAGTATGCATTCGCAATCGTTTTTCCCGGTACTTTTATCAAAAAAATAAACGGATGAACACCTATATCAATTTTGCCAAAGTTTTGGTTACCTCGCTTGTCATGGCGGCATCATTTTATATTACTCCTTCAGATGCTTCACTGCTAACCGTAAAAGGCCGTACCGACATGGTAGAAGGCAAATACATAGGGCTTATCAGTCCGGCATCATCTATAACCTTTGGCGTAACCGGTTCTTCATTTACCCTTGTATTAAACAACCAGGATGCCTATAAACACCACAACTACATTGTCATAGAAGTCGACGGTAGGTTTTTCAGCCGAAACAAAATCGCGGCAGATGACACCACCCTTGAAATAACAATACCGGATGGCAACCATACCGTAAGCATTTACAAAGCTACAGAGGCATCTATAGGTACCATAGTGGTTAAAGAGGTACAGGGCAACATTACCAAAGCACCACAGACAGTAAAGAAAAAGATAGAATTTATAGGCGATAGCATAACCTGCGGCATGGGGAATGATGATAAGGAAATCCCATGCGGACAAGGCGAATGGTATGATCAGCATAACGCCTACTACAGCTATGCCTCCATAACGGCGCGCGCGCTGAATGCCGATTATGTGCTAAACTCAGTTTCGGGCATAGGCATGTACCGCAATTGGAACGACGAGCATGATAAAGAAGTAATAATGCCACAGGCATACGGCAACCTGTACCTTAACTCAGGTATAGACAATACTAAAAAGTACACACCTGCCTTTATAGCAGATGTTACCTGCATTGCCCTGGGCACTAATGACTTTAGCAAAGGCGACGGCACCAAACCAAGGCTTGCGTTTAATGAAGATACCTATGTAAACAACTATGTGTCTTTCGTAAAAATGCTCTATAAACATGCACCAAAAACTCAGGTAGTATTAACAAACAGCCCTATGGTTAACATGCCAGAAAGTACTGTTTTTATCAAATGCCTGGAGCGTGTTAAAGCCATATTGGACAAAGAAAAAGGGCATAAAAAAGTAATCGTTTTTACCTATGGTAACGTAACCCCTACCGGTTGCGGTTACCACCCTGCCATAAAAGAAGACGAGCAAATGGCAGCCCAACTTACACCCTTCCTTAAAAAACTATTGTAACGTATGAAATACCTGTATATACTGCCTTTACTGGGAATACTCTCGGCTTATGGGCAAAAAAATCTTGTAAAGAACGGTAGCTTTGAAACCGGCACTACCGAAAACTGGCGTGGCGATGGGGCGCTGATAAACAACTTTGATAAAAAAGCCGGGAAAAGCAGCGGTATGATTAACCAGTTTACCGGGCAGCAATGGAAGGGCATCGACCAGGTTGTTTCCATCCCCAAAGAAACCTATGCTCTAGAGTTCAGCGTCTGGATTAAAGCCGATAACATAGAGGGTGGTAAAGATGCCTGGAATGCAGGTGTAATGACGGTAGAACTGCTTACGGGTGGTGAAGCCAACGTTAGTTATGAGAACGTGGCCCAGGTTACAGGCTCTGCCGGGTGGACGCAATATAAAAAAACGGTAATAGTGCCAAACGGTGCCAAAAAATTCAGGATTATGCTGGCATTGGCACAGACTAATGGTTCGGTTTTATTTGATGAAGTAAGTGCCGTAGCCTATACTACCGCTGATTTTGAAAAGAAAAAAGACGATGAACGCAAAGCAGCACAAACAGCGGCAGCGCAGTTTAAAAACGGCAATTTTGAAACAGGAACTGAAGGCTGGCGTGGCAACGTAACTCTTGTAACTACCGCCAAAGAAGGTGCCTCGGCTGTAGCCATAACTTCAGCCCAACCCACATGGACGGGTATAGACCAACTGGCAGCCATTCCTCCGGGGATCAAGAAAATACAAATATCGGGTTGGCTTAAAGCCGATAAAATAGTTCGGGGAAAAGAAAGCTGGAACAACGGTATTTTCATACTGGAACTTACTAAAGACGGGCAAACAAAAGCCACTGAAGACCAACTGATCGGCAGTGTAACGGCATCGGAAGACTGGACGTTTTTTGATAAGACATTTACCCTCCCGCAAGATGCCGAAAAGTTTCGCCTGATGCTCGCCCTGAGCAACTGTACGGGTACACTCCTTGCCGACGATATTAAAGTGAATTTCTTAAACCAATAAGCCTTCAGACACCTACAAATGAAACGATTAATATTAAAGATAGTAGCCCTTTGCACTCCTGTTTTTGTAAGTGCCAATGTGGTGTTGCCATCGGTTTTTTCAGACAATATGGTATTGCAGCGCAACGCTCCGGTAAAGCTATGGGGATGGTCGCAACCCAACGAAGAAATCACCATAACAACCGGCTGGGACAACAAAGAATACAAGATAAAAGGCAGCAACCAGGCCACGTGGAGCCTTACCCTGCAAACGCCTGGAGCCGGTGGCCCGTATACTGTAAAATTTAAGGGCTACAACGAGGTAACCTTGAGCAACATAATGCTCGGCGAAGTATGGCTGTGCAGCGGACAAAGCAATATGGAGTGGACGCCAAATGCTGGAATCACAGGCGGTGAAGCAGAAATTGCCAAGGCCAATTATCCGAACATTCGTTTTTTCTCCGTGCCGAAACTTACGGCTAAATACCCACAGGATAACCTCCCTGGGAGCTGGCAACCCTGTACACCCGAGACCATGAAACACTTTAGCGCCATAGGCTATTTCTTTGCGCAAAGGCTTCAGGAAGACCTTAAAGGCGTGGCTATTGGGGTAATCAATTCGAGCTGGGGTGGCACGCCTGCCGAGATTTGGTTTCCTTCAGATTACATAGCGAAAGACGCTACCCTGAGCGAAGCGGCAGCAAAGCTCAAACCTTCTGAATGGGGGCCTCACGAACCCGGACGTACCTGGAACGCCATGGTAAACCCACTGGCAGGGTATCGTATAGCCGGAACACTGTGGTACCAGGGCGAAAGCAATGTAGGCAGCGAGGTGTACAACAAAACCCTGGGCGGTTTAATCGCTTCGTGGAGGCAGGCATGGGGCTATGATTTCCCATTTTATTTTGTGCAGATCGCCCCCCATAACTACGACGGATATCCTGATGCCGACTGGGGTGTAAAAGTGCGTGACGCGCAGCGCAAGGTGCTTAACGAGGTACCCAATACCGCCATGGCAGTAATCAGCGATGTAGGCAACTTGGCGGACATCCACCCGAGGGATAAGAAACCTGTGGGTATTCGTCTGGCAAATATTGCGCTAAGCAAAATATACGCTACAAACAAAGCCGTTGCCGAAAGCCCGTTATACAAAGATTTTTCAGTTAAAGGAGATAAGCTTACGGTGCATTTCAGCAATGCGCAGGGACTACATTTTGCAGGAAAAACATCAACGTTATTTGAAGTTGCAGGCGCTGACGGAAAGTTTTATCCCGCTACTGCCAAAATAGAAAAAGACGGCATAGTGGTCATTTCTAAAGCCGTAAAGAATCCTGTAAAAGTGCGCTACGGCTGGAAAAACGCGGCGGTGTCTGACCTGTTTAACAGCGCGAATCTTCCGGCTTCCTCATTTACCAGCGAATAATTTCCATAAACCGCTATATCTAAAAACCTTACCATGAAAAAAACACAAACCCTGATACTACTGGCGCTACTGACCGCAGGTACGGCACAGGCGCAAAAAAAGAAGAAAATGGAACAAACACAGGACACAGAACAACGTGTAGAACAGCTTTTGGCTAAGATGACCCTAGAGGAAAAGGTAGGCCAGATGAACCAATACAACGGCTTTTGGGAAGTAACCGGCCCAGCTCCTAAAGAAGGGAATGCCGCCACAAAATACGAACACCTGCGCAAGGGTTGGGTAGGCTCTATGCTTACCGTACGTGGTGTAGACCAGGTGCGTGCCGTACAGAAAATAGCCGTGGAAGAAACCCGCCTCGGCATACCGCTCATCATAGGTTTTGATGTGATTCACGGGTATAAAACCCTGTCCCCTATTCCGCTTGCCGAAGCGGCGAGTTGGGATATGCAGGCCATACGTAAATCGGCTGAAACGGCTGCTAACGAAGCCTCAGCATCAGGTATAAACTGGACCTTCGGGCCTATGGTAGACATCAGTCGGGATGCCCGCTGGGGCCGTGTTATGGAGGGTGCCGGAGAAGACCCGTTCCTTGGCTCAAAGGTGGCGGAAGCCCGCGTTAAGGGCTTTCAGGGCGATACCCGTGCCGACCTTGCCAAGCCCACTACCATTGCTGCCTGTGCCAAGCATTTTGCTGCGTATGGCTTTGCCGAAGCTGGCCGTGATTACAATACCGTAGACATCAGTAATTCAACGTTATACAATGCGGTATTACCTCCGTTTGAAGCCGCAAAAAATGCCGGGGTGCGTACGTTTATGAACTCGTTTAACGTGCTGAACGGCGTGCCTGCTACGGGCAATAGTTTCCTGCAAAGGGACATCCTGAAAGACAAATGGGGTTTTGATGGTTTTGTGATAACCGACTGGGCTTCAATACGTGAAATGATTAAATGGGGCCATGCCAAAGACGGTGCCGATGCCAGCCAAAAGGCTGTTGTAGCCGGTGCCGACATGGATATGGAAAGCCACCTGTATGTATACGAACTGGTTAAGTTGGTTCAGGAAGGCAAAGTAGACGTTAAGCTGATTGACGATGCCGTACGCCGTATTTTGCGTGTGAAATTTGAGCTTGGACTGTTTGACGATCCGTACCGTTACTGCAACGAAAAGCGTGAAAAAGAGGTTATTGGCAGTAAGGCTAGCCATGAGTCGGTTTTGGATATGGCTAAGAAATCAATCGTGCTGTTGAAGAACGAAAACAACCTGCTTCCGCTTAAAAAATCAGGTCAGAAAATAGCCGTAATCGGTTCGCTTGCAGCTGACAAAAACAGTCCGCTGGGCAGCTGGCGCATTGCTTCAGATGATAATACTGCCGTGTCTGTTTTAGAGGGTTTACAGCAATATAAGGGCAATACCCTAACCTACGAAAAAGGCGCGGAACTCACTGTTAATAAGGCAACTTTCCTTAACGAAGTGGTATACAATACTACCGACCGCAGTGGTTTTGAAGCAGCGAAAAATGCTGCCAAAAACGCCGACGTATTGGTTATGGTCCTGGGCGAACACGGCTTCAGCAGTGGCGAAGGCCGCAGCCGTACCAACTTGGATTTGCCCGGTTTGCAGCAGGAATTGCTGGAGGAAATTTACAAGGTAAATACCAATATCGTATTGGTGCTAAATAACGGAAGACCGCTTTCCATTACCTGGGCAGATGCCCACATCCCGGCTATTGTGGAAGCATGGCACCTTGGTACCGAAACCGGGAATGCTGTGGCTCAGGTGCTTTACGGCGATTATAACCCAAGCGGAAAACTGCCTATGACCTTCCCGAGGAATGTGGGTCAGGTGCCTATTTACTATGCCCTGCTAAACACCGGAAGGCCTACCGATGCTGACAATAACGTGTTTTGGTCGCATTACAGCGATGTGGAAAAAACGCCATTGTATCCGTTTGGGCATGGGCTTAGCTATACCACTTTTGAGTACGGAAAAGTAACGCTTGACAAAACGTCTTACGCTAAAGGCGAGCCTGTAAAAGTAAACGTAACCCTTAAAAATACAGGTAATTACGACGGTAAGGAAGTAGTACAATTATATATTCGTGATGAAGTAGGCAGCCTTGCCCGCCCGATAAAAGAACTGAAAGGCTTTGAGCTTGTGGCACTTAAAAAAGGCGAAAGCAAAACCGTAACCTTTACCCTGACCGAAAAAGAACTGGGCTTTTATAATAACGAAGGACAGTATTTGGTAGAACCGGGAACGTTTAAAGTGTTCGTAGGTGCATCATCGGAAAAAGTGCAGGAAGCAGGATTTGAACTTCACTAAAAGTTAGCATATTTTAATGAGTAAGCGGCGCAGTATTGCGCCGCTTTTTTTGTTTGAAATTTCTTTCAAAAAATATATTATGTATAGTGCTTAACAGTGCGCTTTTAAAGCTAAACAATCACTTTTTGGATGTAGCAACTAAAAACACACAACACGCTATATATCAAAACTTTATCTAAAAACATAGCTACTACACCGTTGCAACAAAGTACTAACAATCTATCTACAATGGGCTTACACCTGTAGCAGCTTCATGTATAGTATTTAGCAGCGGCTACTGAACGAATGGCTTCAGTACTTTATGCGTAGATAGGTTGTAATTTTGCAGAGTGGTTTGGATAAGATTATTGCAACTCGCTTGGTATTAAAAAAAATGCCTTTTTGCATAACCGCATTGACAGGCACTGTGATCAGACAAAAAGGCATATTAAATACATTCATATTAATCTTTTATAAATTTTGATACGAACTCTTTAGTTGAATTTGACAATCTTAAAATGTAGAAACCTTTACTTAAACCGTCGGTATAAATAACATCCTGCGTTAATTTGCCTTTGGCTATTGACTGCCCCTGTAAATTAATTATCTGATAAGTATAATTATTGATGCCATCCAAATTAGAAATCTTTAAAACATCTTTAACAGGGTTTGGAGTGATGCTTACCGAATTTACAACAGGAGCATCTGTACCTAATAGCTCACCCTGAACACAAACATTAAAATTTCGGACTGAAACATTCGCAGAAGTATTCAAAATCCTCATGAAATAAGTTTGCCCTACAACAAAATTGCTACCGGAATAGCTTTCGTATCCCTGGCTTGCAGTAGCATTATTCTGGCATGCAATTATAGTACCGTCGCAACCGCCACTATAGATTTCCATAGCAACATCAAGGCCTATATTTGTCGCATGATTTACCTCCAGGTACAGTGCTGGGTCGGTAGCTACAAATTTATACCACACATCCTGAGATGCGTTAGGAGCGCAAGCAGAAGCATTTCCGTCTAAAAAAGCACCACTAAAACTTCCCGGAGTGGAAATACATGTTCTAGCGGGAGCTATGGTAGTGGCATTAGCACACAAATCGTTTAATGGCGTAGGGAATTTTTGAACACCAACATTAAAATTTCGGATTGAAATATTCGCAGATGTGTTCAAAATCCTCATGAAATAGGTTTGCCCTACCACAAAATTGTTGTTGAAATAACCTTCGTATCCCTGGCTTGCAGTAGCATTATTAAGACATGTTACCAAAGTACCGTCGCAACTGCCGGAGTAGA
>JBKHWE010000014.1:0-535758 GCA_046566705.1 Bacteroidia bacterium
CTTGCGAAAGCACAAGGACAGCGGTAAGCGTAACAATTAATACAACTGCTGCACCAACTGCTTCTGCGCAGACGTTCTGTAATGGCGCAACAGTAGCTGAACTTATGGCTAACGGAACGGCACTGGCATGGTATGCTGATGCGACTTCGACAGATGTACTTGCTTCAACAGAAGTACTTGCAACAGGTACCTATTATGTATCGCAGACACTGAACGCTTGTGAGAGTACAAGGACAGCGGTTGCGGTAACAATTAATACCACTGCTGCACCGGCTGCTTCTGCACAAACTTTCTGTAACAGTGCTACAGTAGCTGAGCTTTCGGCTAACGGAACAGCACTGGCTTGGTATGCTGACGCGACTTCCACAGAAGTACTTGCTTCAACAGCTGCGCTTGCAACAGGCACGTATTATGTTTCGCAAACACTAAACGCTTGCGAAAGCACAAGGACAGCGGTTGCGGTAACAATTAATACCACTGCTGCACCGGCTGCTTCTGCACAAACTTTCTGTAACAGTGCTACAGTAGCTGAGCTTTCGGCTAACGGAACGGCACTGGCATGGTATGCTGACGCGACTTCCACAGAAGTACTTGCTTCAACAGAAGTACTTGCAACAGGCACGTATTATGTATCGCAAACACTAAACGCTTGCGAAAGCACAAGAACAGCGGTAAGTGTAACAATTAATACAACTGCTGCACCGGCTGGCTTAACGCGACAGGAATTTAACAGTGATGAAAATGCTACGATTGCAAGTATCAATGTTATAGGTGCGGGTGTTCTTTGGTATACTTCTGAAGCTGAAGCACTAGCTGGAGGTACTCCGTTATCTGCGGATACCGTCCTGGAAAATGGAATCACTTACTACGCTACCCAAACGGTTAATGGTTGTACAAGCCAAACCACTTTGGCAGTAACCATATCTATAGTATTAGGTAATGACCATATTACCAAGGATGTATTTAAATACTATCCGAACCCGGTTGACAAAGAACTGAACATAGAGTCAACACAAAACATCTCTAATGTAGCAGTTTACGACCTAAATGGTAAGCTTGTATTTGAAGTGCAATGGAATGCTTATAGAGGCAAACTTGATATGAGAACACTACAGGCGGCAAGCTATATTGTAAGGGTTACTACCGGTAATCAGGTTAAAAATCTTACAATTATTAAGAAATAATCCTTAGTGATTATAAGAATTGTCCCAAAATAGGCTAACAGATTAATATAAAAATCCCGATTGCATTTTGTAATCGGGATTTTTCATTTTTGTATAGAAGTGGTTTAAACTTTTTAGAATTTGACCTCTAAAAAATCATTCTAAATCTTGCTCTTATTAAATACAATCACCTAAACTTACCCACCGAAATAACATATACAGCTAGCACAAATAAAATTACTTACCTTTATAATACTGCAGGTAAAAAAGTAAAAAAACAGTGAAAGAAGGTAATTCTACTATCGTAGTAGATTACCTTGAAGGATTTCAGCACAAGGGAGGAGTATTACAGTTTTTCCCTCATGCAGAGGGTTATGTAGATAGTACTACTAGTACAGGTATTTTAGGTGAAACCAGCTACAACTACGTTTATCAGTACAAATACCATTTAGGGAATGTGCGTGCGAGTTTTGGAACAACAGGAAAGATATCGGCTCAGTCAGTAAAAATGTTAGAAGAAAATCCTTATTATTATCCGGCTCAAGCATACCAACTACGACATAGAATATTTACAGTACCAGGAGATAGAAGGAAGTATTGTATTATACCTGCCCATAAGCGTCAGAGGCAAGCTGGCAAATAACTATAAGTACAACGGCAAGGAGCTGCAGGATGAGCTGGGGCTTAACTTATACGATTATGGTGCACGTAATTATGACCCCGCGCTGGGTAGATGGATGAATGTTGACCCTATGTGTGAACCTATGAGAGATAATTCTCCATATAATTATGCTTTTAACAATCCAATTTATTTCGTTGATGATGAAGGTGAAATTCCTCTTCCGCAAATTGTTAAATATCACTGACAATCAAGTCAATTTGGAGTGAGATTTCATCCTATAAGAAAAAAATACATAGGTCATACGGGAATTGATTTGGCTGCAAATATTGGTAGTGAAGTAAAACCCTGGCTTTAGTACTAACGAAATAATAGATAAAATAGACAGTTTTAACAATACAAATTCAGGTTTTATATTAACTTACCAAAATCCTAATGGATCTACATATCCAAAAGGTGAATTGCATCTTATGTTGCATTACAAAGGTCAAACTTATGATATTAACAAAAATTATACTAAACAAGATAATTAAAATTGTCTTCTTAGTAGAGATTTTATCAAGTTGTTCTAGCCATCATGAAATGGAAAACTATTTCATCAATGGTAAAAATGATTATTGGGTTTTATATAAAGACAATAGTACTAATTCACATGAAGAATATTATCGTTTTAATGATAATGGAAAGTCCGATGAATACTGTCGTTCTGAGGATTCATTACATATTTGCAGGGGAAGCGATTTAATTACATCTGATGCACCTTGGAAATTGACATCAGATAGTATCTTAGAATGGGGTATTCTTAAGCTACATATAGTCAGCTGTAGTAATAACGTGATAGTACTATATAAGACTGGAGAATTTAAAAAACATTTATTTCTAATAAAAACATTCGAAAATAATTTAATAAATCCACGGTACTATTATGATGAATTAAATTTAGAGGATAATAATGGTAATGTTTCTGATTAGGTGTTAAAGAATAACACTTTAATTAGTTGAAATACATAAAAAAATTTAATTTTATATCAGTAACAAAGGCAACCTTAGGGTTGTCTTTGTTGTTTGTAGTTCTTGACAATCGACCATAGCCTACAAAAGCAATAACAACCAAAGCCTACAGGTGCGTTGCGCCGCTCGTGGTTATGTATACCAGTCATAAACTTGCTGGCTAAAAGAAATGTATAAAACAACAATGTCCCCTGTTTCCGGGGGACATTGTTGTTTTACAACCTTATGGATTTACCATAGCCTTTAATACTGTTAATCTGCCCAAGAGTGATTGCAATACCTGTATAATCGTTATACTGTTGTTGCTTTCTTTGGCTGGAAATATGCGGAGAACTAAAAAGCCAAAAACCTCTGACTATTTGGCTACCAAATCGATCAGAGGTTTTAAAAGTACCCCCGAGTAATTTAATTACGAACCAAGTTTACATTGGTTTCAAGAGACTCTATGACCTAAAACCAGTTTTAGAGGGAGTTGGCTTACACCCGGTTCTTAATAAGTCTATACAATTGTCTATTTAGTGAAACACTATACTAACATACCTGTTTCGCTATGTGAATTTGCTTTGGTTAATCGAAAAATTAATCAATTGAAACTATATGTATACCTTAAACTAAATTCAGACGGATATATTGAGTTTAATCATCAACGTTTAGCAATATGGGCTTATGAGCTCGGGATATCAATAAGGACAGCTAAAACAGCGATAGAATGGCTAATTAATAATAAATGGCTAACTGTAAACGGGAAGAGGAACTCATTGCATATAATAAGTTATAAAAACTTAGGCCGGAAGTTACATTTACAATTTGGAACAGGAGTAATACTTGACATTACTAATCAAATTGATTATAAACATTTCAAATCTTTTTGTTGCGCATCCGTCATTACTTTTTACCTAAATAAAAAACGTTATTTCAATAAGCAATCGGCAATTAATAAGGGTATTGCCAAAACGAATTGTAAAAGAATTAATGGGTTTTATCCAATGGCAAATTCATATTTGGCAAAGTGTATAAATGTATCCACCACTACTGCCTATAGAATAAAGAAAGATGCTGAAGTTAGTGGGTTCATAACTACTAAATCAGAATTTAGTCACATTGAAACTAAGTCTGGAAGAAAGGTTGACAAGTATAGCTATGAAACTATTTGGTATTCCATTGTCAAGGAAGGTTTACCCAATCGTTTAAGAAGAGGGAAAAAATATCTATTACAAGTTGAGTCTGACCTAATAAGGTCTGTGTTGAAATTAAAAGCAAAAAGACTATGAAAAAACTGAAAAGGATATTAAGGGATTTCAAAGGGAGGAAATAAAGAATAATATGAAAAAGTCAGAGAAACACATTGTAAATGAAAGAATTAAAGAAATTGCCGTCATGCTTATGAATGGTTATAGTCGAGATAAAATACTTCAAAATACTTCAAAATTATGGAGAGTATCTAACAGACAGATAGACACTTATATATCAAAAGCAAGAGAGAATATAACTTCAGAAATACAAAGAAATGTGGAATATGATTATGCCAAAGCTATAACACGTTATGAATTTTTATTTAGCAAGGCCATTGAATCCTTAGATTATAGGTTGGCTCTCACAATAAACAAAGAGCTAAGCTCTCTCCAAGGGCTTTATAAAATGCAGGTTGAACATTCAGGAAGTGTACAGTTCGTTTGCAATATACCAGATTAAGATATGGAAGAAATATATGCTGACAAAATACATAGAATTATGTCTAATAGGTATAACTATACAAAAATAAGCAATCTTGCGAGAGAACTTTTTCAAAGAAGAAACCATGACCTCAACATCTCTAAAAAATGTAAAGTAACTTTTAGTCCATTTAAAGCTATCGTGTATGACTTATCAAATGAACTTCCTGTCGAAAGATATTTCGATGTTGAAATTTTATACGCTGGATTACCATTGTTCAATGCATTAGTATTCAAAACCTGCTTCGCGGTTAGCTTACAAATTTTATATAATACCCAAAAATTGAATGTAGGATATGATTGTTGATTTCAGTAATTATTACCAACCAAAGCCTAAACAGGCATTAGCTCATAAATGTCGTGCCAAATATGTTCTCTTTGGAGGTGCTATGGGCGGAGGAAAAAGTTGGTGGCTATGTTCAGAAGCGATAAAGCAAGCTATGATGTATAATGGCAACAGGCTTGTTATTGTAAGAAAAGAGCTTTCTGTTTTGAGGAGAACAACTCTTATTACTTTCCTTTCAATATGCCCGAAAGAGATAATCCGGAATTTTAATCAAACCAGTTTAGAAGTTACTTTTATAAATGACTCTGTTCTAACTTTTCTTGATGCGAATGTAGCTAAAGACCCTTTGCTTCAAAAGATAAAAGGACTTGAAATTGGCTGGTTTGGAATAGATGAGGCTAATGAGGTGTCAGTTGAAGTTTATCAAGTCCTTAAAACACGTTTGAGGTGGACTTTACCCAATGGAAAGTTCCCACGCTATGAAGGCCGATTGACCAGTAATCCAGAAGCTTGCTGGCTCATTCCCTCCTTTATAAGGTCAAATAATCCTGATGAGGTGTATATCCAAAGCTTGACTACTGATAATTATGATGAGGATAGCGAATATGTACAAAATCTAAAGGACGCTTTTAAAGATAATCCCAATTTACTAAGGAAATATCTTTATGCAGATTGGAGTTTAGTAGACACTATAAATCAGTTAATTCCCAGTGAATCCATCCTAAAATGTGTAGAAAAACTTAATTCGCATTCCTGTATTTCAATGGGAATAGATGTAGCCCGATATGGAGACGACAAGACTGTTTTTACTATTTTAAAAGGCGGTAATATAGAATTGATAGAGAGCTACGGTTATACAGCTATTACAGATGTTACGACAAGGACTATCCAACTCATAAATGATTATAATATTGACCCAGGATTTGTTGGCGTGGATAGTATTGGCCTCGGAGCTGGCGTTGTAGATACTTTAAAACAACAAGGATATAATGTAGTTGAAATTCAAGGAGGGGCTAAACCGGAAGGGGGCAACTCCGATGATACTTTTAAACCATATAATCTTCGCTCGCAAATGTATTATGAACTGAGGAAGGATATTATAAATGGCAATATCGGGAATCTTATTAATGAAAGCTTGAAATTGGAATTACAAGCTATTAAATATGAAATCTATGCCGATAAGACAGTAAAAGTTGCCAGTAAAGAAGCCATAAAGAAATTGTTAGGGCGAAGTCCTGATTTTGCAGACAGTCTTGTATATGCTAATTGGGTAAAAAATTATAGAAGTTCCTATATTTGGTGGTTACCAATTTCAGCCGGAGTTTAAAGTAACTTTTAAATTGAAAAAGAAACTCTTATATTCGTACCTCACAAAATTACAGCTATAAGAATAAAAACAGTGTAAAACAACATATAGATAATTGCGCTTTGCAGTTCATTTTTCCTTCTCGAATACTGGTAATATTTAATCTTGGAAAAAATGACTGTGAGATGCTCCCGTTTGGGTGTGTCTTGCTTCATTTTTCAAGATGGTTATACCAGTGACCAGAGAAGGAGATGTTGTCGATTCACACCCTCTCTTTTTAAAGTAACTTTTTAATTATCTATATTATGGAGACCAATCACATTAACGCAAAAGCTAAAATAGTACTCATTTTAAAATGGATATTTAGCATTTTATTCATTCTGGGAGCTTTAGGAGCTATACTTAATAAAAGTATACTTTCCGCTACATTTTTCTTCTTATTTGCCATGTTATTGTTCCCCCCTGTGTCTGAAACTTTAAATCGCATACCAGCATTAAAGAATAATGGCATTAAAACTGGCCTACTAATTCTATTTTTTGCGCTGGCAGCAGTTTTTAACAACCCACAGCCTGGGAATAAAAAACCAATAAGTAGGGAGGAGACTATAACTTCAAAAATTGACACTTTAAAGAAAATTAATGAGTCAAAACAGAAAAAATTTAGTGTTATCTCCTATAAAATAATACAAGAGGCAAATATCCGGTTCGATGGAGCTCCAAGTTATTTCGTTTTAATTGAAGAAATTAATTTATCGGATGAAAAATTTAAGTCTCAAATAAAAACACTTATCAATCAGATTATAGCCGAAAAAGGAGCAAAAATCAATATTGAAATTCTGGATAACAAAAAGGCTTTACAATTGATGTTCAAAAGCTCTTATGGGACAAATACATTAGGGAGAATTTTAAACAAAAACGAAATGGCGCAACTTGAAAAACATAGCATAGCTTCATTTTCAGGCGAATTGAGTACAGACTATCAATCTTACTTTAACACTTTATATTTTTTTCCCTCCGCTTCTAAAGTTACCCCTATCGTGGGAAAACATGTGGAGATTGAAGAATATAACCCTATTATCCTAAATAATCAAATCGTAAATCAACAAAGAAGGGAATTGGAAAGAGAGCAAGTAAGCTCAGAGAATAAAAAGAAAGATTTTGAAGAAAATTGCTTGAGCGGTTGGGACAATTCACATAAGGAGCTTGTAAAATATGTAAAAGAAAGAATGCTCAACCCGAGAAGTTTTGAACACGTGGAAACCAGATATGGAGTAACTGGAGATTATGTTGGAGTTGTAATGATTTATCGGGAAACAAATGCTTTTGGAGCAATCGTCACCAATAGTATTAAAGCAAAAGTAAGTTTAGAGGATTGCTCCATTATTTCGGCGGAGGAATAAACAGACCTCAACAATATTAAAATTTTAGGGGCGAAAATTTGTATATTTACATCTAACATTTATATTTTGGTTATGGCAGATGCAATGAGTTACGAATATCTAATCAGACGTGTTTACCAAATAGGCAGATTTGGAAATAATGATGCTAATGCTGATATTTATAGAAAATTGGAGAAAGCCGAAAAACTATATAATCTGGAAACTGAAAATATTGAAAAGGAACAACCAAGAATAAGTATGCAAAGCATTGATGATATTGCTTACGAGTACCGAGTGCAATGTAGAAAAGTTTGGGCTATAATTGAAGTCGCAATTAGATACGGCATTTCTAAAAATAGGGATGTTCTTACGGACAATAACATCAAGGAAATGGAAAATTCAATTATAGAGCCTAAAATAGTAATAAAAGAGCATATAGACAACGCAATAGATACTGCTGAAAAGATATATATTAACCATAAGATTTATCCAGCCTAATCGCATTTTAATATTAAAAATCTGAGAGATGAGTATCTTTCAGAAGCAAAACAGAAAGATGAAAATACATTCCTAAGAATTTTAGAATAATTTTTAGCCTTGTTTTTGAGTATATTTGCCTAAAAAGCTCTTAAACTTATCATCACAAATGAACCAAGCACTACTAACACGACTTTTTAAGACAATTGAAGGAAATCAGGAGACTCCTTTAGTCAAGGTCGCTTTTAGTATAATTGAAGAAGAAAAAAAGAAAGGTCATACTAAGTTAGCAGATAGGCTAAATACTATACTCCAAGGTAGTTTGGCTAAAACTAATGATTATAGACCCGCATTAAAAATAGCCAAAGAATTAGCATATAGAGTTCCAGTAGACAGAAGATACAAGTTACCTTTAGCGGCACACGTAGAACATGAACAATTACGTCACGAAATGGTGCTCACCTTAGAAGTGGAAAGTAAAATTTTACGTATAGAGAAAGAATATTTAGCAAAAGAACGATTAGCTCATCATGGTTTAAAACCTCGTAAGAAAATACTTTTATATGGTTCTTCCGGATGCGGTAAAAGCATGGCGGCAGAACGTATTGCTTGGGATTTAGGATTACCATTTTATAAAGTTCGTTTTGATTCTATAATTTCATCTTATTTAGGTGAATCAGCTTCTAATTTACAAAGTCTATTTGAAAGCATAGAGGACTATCCTTGTGTTCTTTTATTAGATGAATTTGACATCATTGGTAAACAACGAGATATAACTTCTAATGATGTAGGGGAAATCCACAGAATTGTAAACATCTTGTTGGGCTTGCTTGAAGAATATAATGGAGCAGGAATACTAATAGCAACCACCAACCTGGAGGGTAGTTTAGATAAAGCTCTTTTCAGGAGATTTGATGATTTCATTGAATTACCGAAACCTACCAAAAAAGAAATTGTAGAATTACTCAGAATTTCATTTTCTGCCTTAAAAATAAGTAAGGAAATCAATCTTGAAACTTATGCTGAAAAAATGCAAGGACTGTCTTATGCAATTATAGTTAAGATAGCCAATGATGCCGCTAAAAAAGCAATTATAAACTCCAATCAGATAGTTTCGTCAGATGATTTAGACAACGCATTGGAAGAAAACCTTGCTCTTAATAAGTAAGAAATATGGAGAGATTTCCTCATTTAAAATTTTCCGAAAATATTGTCGGGCGCGCAAGATTTAAGACACCAACCGGAGCAGAGAGAAGTAAAGAAAATAAAGAGAACAGACAAGGACACAGCCAAGATTTGTTAAGAAAGACTTCTGTGTTAAGTTCGGAATGGATAAATCACGTTTCTGAACGAGAAACATTAGGTTTTGCTACTTTAGACGAAAATATTCAGCCCATTTTTTTACAAATAAATGAAGCGTTACTAAGTGATTTTAAATTTGACCTCCAAAGTTTCGGAATAGAGATTATTTCCGAAGAAGAAAATGGTTTCATTATAGGAGCATCATTGGATAATCTTAGGAGTTTAGAGGAAAAAATCAGGGATTTTGTCAGTGCTGAAAGAGGTAGTGGTAGAATAGCCGACCTCTGGCAAATTATTGATGGAAGTAGAGAAGAATGGAAGCCTAAACATATACTTTCTCCAGAGCTGTTAGAGAAATGGAATACTATTGATGATTTCCAAACATATAATATAGAGGTGTCAATAGCTTTTGACAAACCTGTAGGGAAAGAACCCGATGCTACAAAAAGAGGAGGGCAAACTCGCTTAAAAAAATATAGAGAAAAACTGATAAAGCGGGACGAATTTTTAGGGAAAAGACAAACTCATTTTGAGGAATTTATAAAATTCTATAATGCAGAAATTCTTAGTTCATTCATTGAGCTTGAAGATAGTTTTGGATGTCAAATCTCTATCAATGGGAAAGGATTAAAAGATTTAGTAGTGAACTATCCTTTTGTCTTTGAAGTAGGCGAGATTGAAGAAATTGCAGGAACAATAGGAACTGAGACTGAAACCGCTGATTATAATCTTGAGATTTTATCTCCACTAAATAATGCTCCCGAAATAGGGGTAATTGATAGTGGGATTATGGAAAACCACAGATTTTTAGAGAAAGCTATCAAACCAGAAAATTCTAAATCATATGTTGATAACGATTCTTCAACATCCGATATGGTTACAGGAGGTGGACACGGGACAAAAGTAGCCGGTGCTATTTTGTATCCAAACGGTGTTTCTCATTTATCTGGAGTATATCAGTTGCCTTGTTTTGTAAGAAACCTGAGGGTTCTAAATAATGATAATAAGTTAGAGCGTAAGTTTCCGGCAGAACTTATGCAGGAAATTGTAGAGGACAATTCCGATTGTCGAGTCTTCAATCTGTCAATAAATTCTAATACACCTTTCAGAAAGAAGCACATGAGTTTATGGGCAGCAACACTTGACAAGTTAATCCATGAAAATAATATTTTGTTCGTTGCTTCCGCTGGTAATATTTCAAAGGAGGATATTCGTCATTATATACAAAATGGAGCCTTTTATCCAGATTACTTATCTCATCAATATTGTAGATTGGCTAATCCTGGTCAAAGTAGCTTTTCAATTGTGGTTGGTTCTATTAATCATTTATCTCTGGATAATGACAACTGGAAATCTCTTGGAAACGAAAATGAGATTGCTCCTTATTCCCGAGTAGGGACAGGAATCTGGGGACATATCAAACCTGATGTTGTTGAATATGGAGGCGGAATGCAAGTTTCGAAAGATGGAGCTAACAATATAAGCTATAAAGATACAGCTATAGAGTTAGTACGTTCTACTCTTCATGGAGGCGGAGCTTTCAACAAAGAAAGTGTAGGCACTTCGTTTGCCACCCCAAAAGTTACACAAATAGTGGCAGAATTACTTAAACTTTATAAAGAAGAGGGCATTAATCTAATAAGAGCCTTATTAATTCAAGGAGCAAGATTGCTAAATGTCTTTTTTCACAATCCAACGACCTTAAGCATTCAGCACTTCGGTTATGGAATACCTTCTTTACAAAGAGTAACTGAAAATACTGAACATAGAGTTACATTTTATAGTACAAATAATATTACGGCAGAAGAAGGACAAATCTATTCCTTAAAAATACCTCAAGAACTAAGAAGTCAGGGAGATGAATATGATATTCTTGTTGAGGTTACTCTTGCTTATACGGCTAAAAATAGAAGAACGAGACAGAGAACAAAGTCTTATTTATCTACTTGGTTAGACTGGGAAAGCTCAAACCTCGATGACGATTATGAAAAATTTAAAAACCGTACACTGTCTGAGCTTGAAGGAAAAAAAATAACTGAATTTGAAAAAAGTTCAGGTAATATCATTAAATGGAAAATCAGAGAGCAAAAAAACTGGGGTATCGAAGGGATAAGTAGAAATCAGAGTAGTCTACAAAAAGACTGGGTTGTTCTTAAGTCCTATGACTTACCGGAAGAATTACATTTTGCTGTAAAAGCTCACAAGGGCTGGGACATCAATAAAGAATCTATTCCTTACGCTATTACGGTATCTGTTGAGATTTTAGGTACAAATATCTCAATATACGAATCTATTAGAATTGAGAATGGAATAGAAATTTCTGTGTAAAATCTTCCCTGCAACAAATCTTATCGAAAGAGAATTATGAAGCTGAAAGACTAAAGATAGTTTCAAATAGGAAAAATAAATGTCATCAAATTTTTTCACAAATCAAGGTTCTAATACTCTCTACAAAAAGTTTGTAGGGGTGTTTGAGCATATGCAAAATATAGAATATTTTAAATCTGTAATAGGCTATTTTAGAGCATCAGGTTACTTTGCTATTAGGAAACATTTTCCTGATAATCTAAAAGTAAAGATAATTGCAGGGATTAATGTTGACCCTTTTATAGCTCTTGCTCAAAAACAGGGATTGCTTTTTAATGTAAATGCCAAAGATGCTAAACAATCATTTATTGAATCAATACAAGACGATATAATCAACGCAAAATATACTCAGGAAATAGAAGAAGGTATTTTACAACTCATTTATGATATTGCTGAAAATAAAATAGAAATAAGAGCACACAGCTCTAAAAAGTTACATTCTAAATTTTATATTTTTTTATCTCCCAATTTTAATGAGCATAACCCGAACGGATTAGTAATCATGGGGTCATCTAATCTTTCTGCTCAAGGGTTAGGTTTAGAAAATGTAGAACATAATTATGAAATGAATGTCGAGCTCCGTGATTATGAAAACGTAAAATTTGCAAATACGGAATTTGAGGCATTATGGTCGCAAAGTACTCCTTTATTGCCAGTTGACGCTTCATCTATGATTAAAAAAACTTATTTAGATGTTAACCCTACTCCTTTTGAGTTGTATGTTAAGTTCTTAATAGAATTTTTTGGTAAAAACATAGAGTACGACCCAGATAGTATTAGCGATATTCCGTTAAAAAAATTTAAAAAACTTAGTTATCAAATTGATGCAGTCAATCAGGGATATGAATTACTATTGAGGCATAATGGATTCTTTTTAGCAGATGTAGTTGGTACAGGAAAAACTGTTATGACTGCATTATTAGCGAAAAAGTTTATTATTAACAACGGAGCTAAAACAAGGATATTAATTGTTTATCCTCCCACATTAGAGAAAAACTGGAAAAGTACGTTTAAAGAATTTAGAATTGATGATAAATGTGATTTTATCTCTAATGGTAGTTTAGATAAAATCATCAATGAAGATGACCCTCTGAAATACAAGGAAAAATATGATTTGATATTGGTAGATGAGGCTCATAAATTCAGAAATCATACCAGCCGTCAGTTTCAGAATTTACAAATCATTTGTAAATCTGGCAGAGAAAATATCGGTAATATAGATGGTTTTGAAAAAAAGATAGTGCTAATTTCGGCTACTCCTCTCAATAATAGACCAGAAGACATATATTACTTAATATCGTTATTTCAAGATGTTAGAGATAGTAATCTCAATGAACCTAACTTACAAAAATTCTTTTACCCGCACATAGTCAAATATAAACAGCTAATACAGCAAATACCACTTGATTTGCAAGGTATACAGGAAGTTTTTAATGATATTAGAGATAAAGTTGTAAAGGACATTACCATTCGCAGAACTCGTACAGATTTGAATAAAAATGAACGATATGCGAAAGATTTAAAAGAGCAGGGTATTGTATTCCCAACTGTAGTTGACCCTTATGCAAATGAGTATCAACTATCTCACAGTTTAGCCGAGTTGTTTTTAGACACAGCAAACAGTATAATTGATAAAAATAGAATAGACTTTTTCCGTTATCAGGCAATTGCATATTTGACTGATGACGCAAATAATGGCTTGTATCAAAGTGCAAAGACCATTTCGAGGTCATTAGCCTACATAATGCAAACACAATTGATTAAACGTTTGGAAAGTAGTTTTTATGCTTTTAAAAAGTCTTTGAACAAAATCACAATTTCCACAAGCCAAATGATAGAAATGTATGAACGGGATAGTATTTTTATTGCTCCTGATTTAGATATTTCAGAATTACTAAACAAGGGATATACTGATGAAGAAATAGAATTGGAAATTTTCAAAATTGATGATGATAAGCCTAAAAATAAAAAATTCAAGCAATCGGATTTTAAGTCTGGATTTATTGAGGGATTGAGACGGGATTATGAAAACCTCTTGGAATTAAATGAACGTTGGAAAAAAGTAGATGAGCATAATGACCCGAAATGGAATGTCTTTATTGATTTATTAGACAAAGAGTATTTCAATAAGGAGAAAAATGAATTGGGTAAATTAGTTATTTTCACCGAGTCAGCTGATACTTTAACGTATTTAACAGGCAGGCTTTCACAGGAAACCTCTCATAAAATATTAAGCATTACTTCTGATAACAGAAGTAAGATGTTTGAGGCGATACGCGAGAATTTTGATGCCAATTATGAGGCCGCTTTCCGAAATGACTACGATATAATTCTTACAACAGATGTACTGGCAGAAGGCATAAATTTACATAGAGCAAATGTGATTGTAAATTACGATACGCCTTGGAATCCGACTAAGCTAATCCAACGTTTGGGACGTATTAATCGTATTGGAACTAAAGCAAACTTTATTTATAATTACAATTTTTACCCTTCAGAACAAGGAGATAATAGAATAAATCTACGACAAAAGTCTTTAGCCAAGCTGCAAAGTAGCCATAGCACATTTGGAGAAGATAACAAGATTTATACACTTGAAGAGATTATTGACCAGTTCAAAATGTTTGAAGAAAAGAATGAAGAAAGAGATATAAGAACACACTATTTAGAATACCTTAGAAAGTTTAGAGAACAAAATCCTGAACATTTCAATGCTATCCGGAAAATGCCTTTAAAAATTCGTTGCATTAGACATTTAAACGATAAACAACAAAGCATTGCATTTGTAAAAAACGGAGAGCATAAAAATATTTATTTATATATTAATAATTTAGCTCAGGTTATACCATTTGAACAAGCAGTAAAGATATTTGAAGCTCCCCTTTCCGAAAAAGGGATGAAAGAAATTCCAGATATCCACTACCAACAAATTAATCGAATCATTGACCAATTTGCCAGTGATATTACTACACCTGAAATGATAGGTGGTGCGGAAGATAAAATGGATGTAAGGTCAAATAAAGCACTGAATGATTTGAATAGCTGGTTAGCAAATCAGATTATATCAGCACCACAAGCAATAGAAGCTGGAAAGAATTTAATGCCGTTGCTTAAAAACGGTACTTACACAAATCTAACTAACGAAGTTTATAAGTTGCGAAATGAATCAGACCCGATGAAACTGGAAAATGAAATCATACGTCTGTCTCGAAAATATACATCCAAAGTTAAACGACCGGAAAAGGCAGAATTAGAACCAATACAGCCAAAAATAATAATATCAGAGACGTTTGTTTCCTAATATAACCTGAGCAATGACAATAGCTGAAATAAGACAATTACTCGAAAGTCCATATAACCGAAAAGAATGGAAGAGCTTTCTGCAAACACAGTTTACCAACAACAAACTTAATGTGGAAGATAGAGCTATTGCTTTGTCTGATAAAACAATTAGTAAACAATGTTTAAGCTTGGGTAATTACGAGATTGATGACTACACCAAAATAGGTATTTTTGAGATAGAACTTGATAAAAAAGTAAATCTTTCCCGTAACCGTGTGGCATTACGTAATCTATTGAAAGATATAACAAAGCAAATGGCTGGTGCTATGGTTGTATTTGTTCAAGGCGAAAAATGGCGTTTTAGTTATATCAGTAAGCGTAAAGTTAAAAATCAAGAAACTAATACTATTGAGGATAAGGAAACTTCTCCCAAGCGTTATACTTATCTATTTGGCAAAGATGAGAAAGCTCTTACCGCCGCTCAACGTTTTGATAAACTTATTCAAAAACAAAAAGATAATCTGTTTGACTTGCTTACCTTAAATGATTTTGAAGAAGCATTTTCAGTGGAAAAACTGAGTAGGGAATTTTTTAAAAATTACAAAGACACTTACGAAGATTTTGTACAGTATCTTACAGGTAAGCGATATGCAAAAAAAGGAAATAAATATGTCGAACAGACTATAAATGCTCCTGATTGGCAACTTACCGCTCTATTTGATAAGGATGAAAAACAATCCCGCGATTTCGTAAAACGAATGATGGGTAGAATTGTTTTTTTGTATTTCATCCAAAAAAAAGGATGGCTGGCAGTAGGACAAGGCAAGAAATGGGGAGAAGGCAATCAAAATTACTTATATGACTTGTTTAAAAACTCAAAACTAAAAAACGATTTTTACGCAAGGGAATTAGTTCCTCTGTTCTTTAATCGACTAAACAACGAAGATTCGGAAAATCCTGCCCGTGAAGAACGCTTCCCTTATTTGAATGGTGGTTTGTTTGACGATGCACAAGACCGTAAATACAATAAACTGTATTTGCCTGAAGATATTTTCACCCGAATGTTCAACACTTTCAATAACTATAATTTCACAATTTACGAGGATGCTCCCGATGAACATACTGTAGCCGTCGACCCCGAAATGCTCGGACATATCTTTGAAAATCTCTTGGAAGATAATAAAGATAAAGGTGCTTTCTACACACCTAAAGAAATTGTCCACTATATGTGTAAAGAGAGTTTAAAAACCTATTTGTTTGCACAAGATGAAAAATTATTCGCCAGTGATTTGGCTAAACAGGCCATCGCTAATATAGTGCAACAACAAGAGTTGAGCGAAGATGAAAAACAATTTGCTGAAAAAAATGCTTATAAGATAATTGATGCTTTAGAACAAGTGAAAATTTGTGACCCGGCAATTGGTTCAGGAGCTTTCCCAATGGGGTTATTACAGGAAATTTTCTATACCCAAATTTATTTGCAGGAATTAAAAGGGTTCAAAAAAGGAGTAACCGATGCCGACATTAAGAAACACATAATTGAAGAAAGTATTTATGGAGTGGATATTGATGCTGGAGCAGTAGATATTGCACGCCTACGATTCTGGCTCAGTTTGGTAGTGGATGAACAAGAACCACAACCGCTACCCAATCTTGATTTCAAAATTGTTTGTGCAAATACGCTAATACCGCTTGGTAAATTGAAAGGTTTGGATATGGAAGCCAAAGCAAGCCTGGCTGTAAAAGAATTAGAAAAAATACGCCACGCTTTTTTTAATGTAAGTAGTGAAAGTAAACTAAATTTAGAACGCCAATTTAAAAAGATACAAACTGATTTACAAGATTTGCGTGAATTAGCAACGACAGAAAATTATGAATTTTACACCAAACTGGGTGAGTTTAATCCTTTTGATTTTGAGGCCTCTCCTTGCTCGTGGTTTGACCCTTGGTGGATGTTTGGTGAGAAAGACGGATTTGATATTGTAATCGGAAATCCACCTTATTTGAGAATACAAGGTATCAGAGACTCAAATCCAAAATTAGCCGATGCGCTTACAAAAGTTTACAGAGCAGCAAGCGGGTCTTTTGATTTATACGTTGTGTTCGTAGAAAGAGCATTAGAAATAGTAAAAGTTAATGGAGTTGTAAATTTTATTATGCCAACTAAATGGACAAATGCAGCATTTGGAAAAGGGCTAAGACAAATTCTTTCGGAAAAGAATGCCGCAAACAAAATAATCAACTTTGGAGCATATCAAGTTTTTGATGCCTCAACATATACAGGAATACAATGTTTTAAAGCAAATTCAAATGAATTGCTATATTTTGAGTTAGACCGTGATTTAAAATCTAATGATGAACTTGCTGATTATCTTCAATCGCTCATCTCTACAAATGGAACAATCATCTCTAAAAACAAATTGACAAGTGATATATGGACGCTTACTGGAAGCGATACTTCAAAAATTATTGATAAACTAAATTTACAACCCAGAAGAATAAGCGATATTTTCGAAAAGATTTTTCAGGGATTAGCTACAAGTAAAGATGATGTTTATTTTTTGTACAATTGTATAAAGGAAGATAATTATGTAGTTGGGTTTTCAAAGCAATTAAATAAATCCATTAAAATTGAATCGGGTTTTGTAAAACCTTTATTAAAAGGTGAAGATGTTCATAGATATGATAATATTAAAACTAATCGTGTAGTCGTTTTTCCTTACAATCTGGAGACTGGAAGTGCAGAATTGTACAAAGAAGATGAAATAAAAAACCAATTTCCATTAGCTTATTCATATTTAAAAGAGTGTGAAACCATCTTACGTGATAGAGAAAAAGGCAGGTTAAAAAACGACACTTTTTGGTATCGATATATTTACCCTAAAAATCTTACCTTATTTGCAAATGAAAAATTAGTTGCTCCTGAAATTTCACTGGGTGGCAACTTTTCGTATGACAAAAACGGTGATTTTTATTCATCTACTACAATTTATGGATATATTAAAAAAGAAAATGTGATAGATAGCTACAAATCGCTTTTAGCAATCTTAAATTCACAATTATTATGGTGGTACTTAGTAAACACAGGTACGGTTTTAGCAAATGGATATTTTAGATTTATGCCTCATTATATTAAATCATTTCCAATGCCTGAAATTCCATCTGAAATAGCTTTGAATTTGGAAAAATTAGTAGACGAAATTTTAATTAAAAAAACGAACGATAAAAATTCAATAACAATTGAACTTGAGCAAAAAATAAATGATATAGTTTATCACTTGTATAATCTTTCATCAGAAGAAATAAAGTTGATACAAAAAAAATAACTTACTAATAGTGAGCCGCTTGCCTATTATTGACCTTCAATTTCATTTATTTCATTTGTTGTTAAATTATACAATTTGTAAATGATATTATCAATTTCTTTTTCTTCTTTTTTGATGTCATTTTTTGGTGAAAGTTGCTTTTTGTCAAGTATGCTTTTTGTTAATTTTTCAACAGATGAACTGATTTCAAGTGTTATGTTTTCTGGGACTGGAAAAGGTAAAATGTAGTTTGTCTTGAAAGTATAATATCCGCCTCTTAACACATATCCAGTTTGTTGTATAAAGTACCAAAACAATTTTGAATTGAATAACCCTAACCAAAAAAGATAACTTTCCTTTATAGTGTCTTTTTTAATATAACCATATACTTTTGTTGTAGAATAAAAATCACCGTTTTTGTCATACGAAAAGTTGCCACCCAGTGAAATTTCAGGAGCAACAAGCTTTTCTTTCTCTGCAAAATTTATTCCTTGCTTCCTCCCAAATTGAAACCATTCTCCGCTAACATTAAACCTGCGTATTTTTCCGTCAATTTTTTAGTTTAAATTAAACCACATAAAAAGAGTATTAATTAAATAAAAAAAAGAAATGATTTACGGTTATATACGAGTAAGCACCGATAAACAAACAGTTGAAAACCAACGTTACGAAATCAACCAGTTTTGTAAAAATAATTTGTATTCAGTAGATAAATGGATTGAAGAAACTATTTCTGGCTCAAAAAACTTACAAGAACGAAAACTCGGAAATCTACTCAAAAAAATGAAAAAAGATGATATTCTGATATGTTCAGAACTTTCACGATTGGGTAGAAATTTGTTGATGATTATGGGTATTCTCAATGAGTGTATGAATCGAGATATTCAGGTTTGGACTATAAAAGATAATTATCGTTTAGGGAGTGATATTAACTCTAAAGTTCTTGCCTTTGCCTTTGGCTTATCTGCTGAAATAGAACGTAATCTAATCTCACAAAGAACTAAAGAAGCCCTATCTCGTAAAAAAGCTGAAGGTATAATTTTGGGCAGACCTAAAGGGCGAAAATCATCAAAAACCAAATTAACAGGACAAGAGAAAAAGATAAAAGATTTATTGGATAGAAAAGTTTCATATAGTAGCATCGGAAGAATTTTAGGTGTACATAGATTGACGGTAAGCAGTTTTGTGAAAGAACGATTGAAAGTATTGTAGGATTTTAAAACCTTTTCTTTTAAAGCCAATATGTCTAAATTTCAAATTAACATAGAAAATCACTTAAAGGATTCCTCTCATAATAGTTTCTCCTAAAACATTTCTCGAGCATTACGCATTTTAGATAATCTAATAAAAAAATTCAGGATTTTGCAGTACAATATTGAATTGAATGGCGAAATGGGCACAAAAAAACTTGATTGGTATAACCCAGAATCTGATATATGATGTATCAGATATAGATAAAGATGGTTTAACGCTTAAAAAATAGACCTAAAATAATTATTAAAAGACTATTCGTGAATCCATTGGGACATTAACTACTGAGACTTGGTAAATAAAAGTGAGTTATTGGAAATACTATTTTCTTCAAATATACCCCAAAAGGCTTTGTAGTTTTGGGGTATATTTTTTTGAAAAATAATTTCTTTTTAAAAAACATTATGTAACATAGTTTTTTATATTACATTTGTAAATGCTAATTTTTTTTCAAAAAAATCAATATGGGAATAGATTTAAAAAAACTTCACGAGTTTCAAGAAAAAATTGAAAACGAAGCTTATGAGGAAATGATACAAAATATATCTGAAAACTTAATAGATTTTGTTTTAGATAATGATATAATACAAGATTACAGAACTGAGAAAGGAAGAGTTATTGCTCAACAGTCGAAACGAGTAATTGGACATTGGGTAAAAGAAGGTATTATATTGGGAGAACAAAATATAGAAGGTGGCTGGTATTATTTTAATAAAACTGAATCCATCTGGATAGATGTAGTAACTCAATTAAGAGAGTTTGGATTGAGTTTGCCTAAAATAAAACTGGTAAGAAATCAACTTTTTAACGAAGAAGTGCCTAATTTCAGGATAATAGATTTTGCATTAATGCACACTATATTGAGAGAAGCGTATGTAATGCTTGTGTACCCAGATGGTGTCATAAGTCTTACTACTCTAAAACTTTATAGTAATTCAATAAAAACAGGAGTATTAAAATCTCACATTGTTTTCAATTTTAAAAATTTAATCTACAACACTTTTCCTGACGCAGAATTGGATTTCCTCCCGACGGAAAACAACACATTAAATCTGACCCCGAACGAAATGAAGCTATTGTATTACCTTAGGACAAAAGAATATAAAGAAATCAGAGTCAGAGCGAAAGAAGGAGAAGTCTATTTAATTGAAGCAGAGAAAGAATATAACATTAGCGAAAAAATAATAGATATTATACGTAATTCTTCATATCAGGACATTACAATAAAGGTTGCTGATAATAAAATCGTAAATATCAAAACAGTAGAGAAAGAAAAGACAAAAAAATAAAATCTAACTAAGACGGAATATCTCCGCTTTATATCAAATGCTCGACTGATTGAGAATCTCAAAGGTTGGGGAAGATTTTAAAAATATGTTGGATATTAAAAATTGTAAAAAAGTACTCAACCAAAAAGAAAACAGATTTACAGAAGAAGAAATAAAGAAAATCAGAGAGTTCCTTTATAGAATAGCAAGAATAGTAGTTGAAGCAAAAACTGAGCAATAATATGAGAAATGATTTAACAGGTAAAAAAGTTTTAGCATACACCAGAGTATCTACTAAAGACCAGAAAGATTTCGGACATAGTTTGTCTGCACAAAAAAAAGCGATTAAACACTTTTGTAATGGCTATCACATGCTCTTGGTAGAATCCTTTGAAGAAGATTTTTCTGCCAAGAATTTTAATCGCCCTGTTTTTACCCGAGTGAAAGAATTTGCTAAAGCTAACAAAGGTAAAATTGACTACTTATTAGTTCAGAAATGGGACAGGTTTTCAAGAAATGTTGGACAAGGGTTATTGATGATAGAAACGTTAAAAAAATGGGGAATCCAAGTAAACTGTATTGAAAACTGGATAGATTACGATTCTCCCGACCATATTGTAATGCTATCTCTTTATCTATCCACTCCAGAGGCTGAAAACACCAAGATAAGTGAACGAACTATTGCCGGAACTCGTGAAGCATTGAAGCAAGGCAGATATGTAAAATCTATTCCTAAAGGATATATAAGCGGCAGAGATTCCAATAATAAAACACTTATGCAGCCCGACCCGAAAACAGCACCGCTTATCAAAGATTTATTTGAGGATTTTGCAACAGGTTTGTATTCGCAACAAGAACTTATCAAAAAGTATGGTATAAAAGGACTGGATATCAGTACAAGCTCATTGAGCAGAATACTTGATAATGTTTTATATATGGGAAAAGTCGTTGTTCCTGCATATAAAAATGAACCCAAAATTATGGTGAAAGGTCTACACGTTCCTCTTATCTCAGAGAATATATTTTTTAAGTCACAAAGTGTAAAACATGGTAAAAGACATCAAGCCAAGAAGCAGATAGAAAAAAATGAAAAATTTCCTTTGACTGGTTTCTTACAGTGCGCAGAATGTGGACATGTGATATATGGCAGCCAAAGCAACAATGGAAAAAAGAAGAAGGTAACCAGAATGTACTATTACTACCAGTGTAATTCTAAATGTAAGCGCAAACGTTATGCCGTAGAGATTGTACATCAGGAATTAGAACGTGTATTTATGTCTCTGAAGCCATCTCAGGAAATTTTAAACCTATTTGAGAAGATTTTGATTGATGAATATAAAACTGTCAAAAATTCAAGACTGAAAGATATTAAAGACATTGACAAACAAATTGGCGAAGTTGACCATAACCAAATGTTACTGACAGAAAAGTATGGATTGGACAAAATAAAAGAAGATGTTTACAACAAATTAATGGATAACTATGAAAAAGAATTAGTTGATTTAAGAGCATTAAAAGCAGAATTAGGAGATTTTCAGGAAGACTTAGATAAATTTGTTTCTTTCGGTTTAACCTTACTTGTAAATCTCGATATATTCTACAAAAAAGCAAACATTGACACAAAAATGAAACTACTGGGTTCGATTTTCGTAGAAAAACTTCAATTTTTTGAAGACTCTTTCCGAACCCTACCATTCAATGATGCCATTGTTTTACTTTGCAAGTATAACAAAGATTTCCAGCGATTAGAAAATAAAAAAGGAGACTCTTTTTCAAAAGTCTCCCGTTCTGTACCTGGAGTGGGAATCGAACCCACACACCGTAGTACACGAGTTTGAGTCGTGCGCGTCTACCAATTCCGCCATCCAGGCTTATTGCAAGTGCAATTTTAACGCTGCAAAAATAGAAAATTATCTTTAATAGAACGAAAAATACACAGGTTTTTACTTCCATGATAAAATTAAATTCCTAAATTTGCACCCTGTTTAGAAACAACACACACTAACAAACTACTAAACAGCTATTTAAAATGTCGTACACGGAACCGGATGCCAAGATATTTTCGTGCTCAAAAAGCACGTATCTGGCGGAAAAGATTGCCGAAAGCTACGGTGTCCCATTAGGGAAAGTATCGCTTTCGCACTATAGTGACGGAGAATTTCAGCCGTCGTTTGAAGAGTCGATAAGGGGAATAAGGGTGTTTTTAGTATGCTCTACCTTCCCTACTGCAGACAACCTTATGGAACTGCTGCTTATGATAGACGCTGCAAAGAGGGCTTCGGCAAGGCACATAACCGCGGTAATACCGTACTTTGGCTGGGCAAGGCAAGACCGTAAGGACAAGCCGCGTGTACCCATAGGAGCCAAGCTGGTAGCCAAGCTACTGGAATCGGCCGGGGCAACCAGGATAATGACCATGGACCTGCATGCCGACCAGATACAGGGATTTTTTGAGAAACCGGTAGACCACCTGTTTGCATCAACCATCTTTGTACCGCACATTAAAGCCATGGGTCTGGAAAACCTTACCATAGCCTCACCGGATATGGGCGGTAGCAAAAGAGCTTACGCCTATTCTAAATTTCTGGGGTCTGATGTGGTTATATGCTACAAGCAGCGTAAGGAGGCTAACAAAATTGAAACAATGGAGCTTATAGGCGATGTTACCGGAAAGAACATCATACTTATAGACGACATGATAGATACCGGAGGGACACTTGCCAAGGCAGCCGACCTGATGATGGAAAAAGGCGCGCTTAGCGTACGTGCCATTTGTACACACGCCATATTAAGCGGCGGCGCGTACGAAAAAATAGAAAATTCGCAACTGAAGGAACTTATTGTTACCGACAGTATTCCGCTGAAACAGCAATCGCCAAAAATTAAGGTGGTTACCTGCGCAAGCCTTTTTGCCGAAGTTATGCACATGGTACAAAGCAACGTATCTATAAGCGGCAAATTTTTACAGTAGTAAACTATTTTATTAATTATATAATTTATTTCAAATGAAATCAATTACGATCAAAGGATCTGAAAGAGAAAGCGTGGGTAAAGCGGCAACGCGTGCGGCACGTAATGCTGGAATGGTTCCTTGCGTTTTATACGGAGGAGAACAACCAGTACATTTTATTGCTGAAGACAAAGCTTTTAAAAGCCTTGTGTACACTCCAAACGTACATACAGTAGTAATTGAACTAGAAGGCAAAACCTTCAACGCTATCCTACAGGACATACAGTTTGACCCGGTTTCAGACAAAATCCTTCACATTGACTTCTACCAACTTCATGATGATAAAGAAATCACTATGGATGTTCCGGTAAAAGTTGTAGGTAACTCTAAAGGTGTTCAGGCCGGTGGTGTACTGCGCCTTAACCAACGTAAACTTAAAGTGCGTGCTCTTCCTGCTAACCTGCCAGACTTTATTGAGGCTGACATCACTGAGCTAGAGATGGGTAACAAACTTTACATCACTAAACTTTCTCAGGACGGTTACAAACTACTTCAGCCAGATAACACTGTTATCGCTCAGGTACGTATTTCTCGTGCGGCTATGAAAGCTGCTCAGGAAGCTGCAAAAGCTGCAAAAGCTCCTGCAAAAGGAAAGAAAAAGTAATTTTATCTTATCCGATATACAGAAAGCGCTCCGGGAACGGGGCGCTTTTTTTGTTAGGCTATTAGACGTTTAGATATTTAAAACCGTACCCTGAACGACAGCATTACATACCGAGGCAACAATCTGTACGAACTCGTAGCATACCCCACGTCGCTAACACTATAGGTTGTAAAATTTTGTGTATTGAAAAGATTACGTCCGTCCAGCATTACCGCATACGCATCCTTTTTAAACGAATAGGAAGCCTCAAAATCGGCAAAGAAATAGTTGTTATTGTTATCTAATCCGCCAAAGTTATAATGCTCTGCCTTAGCAGTAAACGAGAGCGCATCTGTAGCCTTGTAGGTCAAATCAAGATAACTGATTTTATTATGATTTTTAAAGGTAAAATCAGAAGCAACTTTAGAAAAACTCCATTCTGAAGCCAGGCGGAAATTAAACGCTGACTTAAAACTACTATGCCAGCTCATTTTATACGTTTGTCCGTATGCTGTATTTTCGCGCAAGCCAGAACCGTTTATCTCATTAAAATATACCATACGTGAAACACGGGCATCAAATCCTAATGAGCCTTTTAACTTTTTTACCACAAGGTGCGATGATACGTTTAGCCCAGTGTTATCTCCTCCACGAATAATAAAAGCCTCTGAAAGCGAACTGTTTTGGTCTAACCTGCTTCGGTTGGCTATGGCATCATTTTGTTTTGAGTAACTAACACCTACCGAAACGCTATACCTGCTTAAGTAATGCTTGGTGCTATAACTAAAACTAGCCGAACTGTAATCTAACTGGTTAAAATAGCCCAGCCCCTTACTAAACCCACGTGAGGAGGTAAGCATATATGCATCGTTAACCTGTAGTAGCCCACTGTTACTAACATTATAGCTGTACATACCGAAAAACGCATTATCTCCATCTATCTCATACTTGGCAGTAACATTAGGATTTACCAGAAATGGTTGCTGACGGGTAGTGCTACCCTGCGCATTTTCAAAACGGTTAAACAACTGGTTTAGGGTAAGCCCCACTCCTACCGATAATTTTTTAAACGTCCACCCATAACTACTCTTTGCATACAAATTTCCCACATCGTATTTGGCATGCACCTGAAAATCGGCAGGGTTTACAACGCCATCGCCCGTAAAAAGACTAAAATGCGTGTCAATATCATCGCTATTGTTTTCAAAACCGACGGTAAATACTATGAGGTCGTCATTCTTTTGTTTCAATTTAAAGTCGGCTTCCAGAGCTGCGTATTGCTTGCTGCTTTGCACGGCATTACCAACCGCTGAAATGTTGTTATACGAAAACAAATCGCCCATAAGGTAGCTGTTAATGCTATAATCCTGTGGAAGACGATCGGTTAAAAAACGGCTCTTAAGCAGCACTACATTCCGTTTGTTCCATTTATGGGTGTAGGTAGCCTGCTGATCAAAATACGTGCTACGGGCTTGCAGTCTTTCGAGTGTACTGGTTCCGTTAAAAGTAAGGCTGTTATTAAAATTGTCGTTGCCCGTATTAAAAGTGCTCAGTGTTTGCAACATTTGGTTTGCCGAAAGGTCTGAATTAAAATACGCGCTTACACACGCCTTTTGGATATTGTTACGGGATAAGTCCTGTTCAGTATTTGCAAAGCTTGAACCCTGAAAATCATATACCGATATCGCGCTACTATACGTACTAAGACGATCATAACCCAAAAAGCCGTTTAACCGTAGTTTGCTTTTTCTGCTCAACGGAAAAATGGTGCTGAACGTACCCGTCTGCGCGCTGTTAAACCTTGACCGGCTTTCGTCTATGCGCCCCCCCGCCCCCGAAAGATACATAAGTTGCGTGGCACGTGTTCCCATACCTACCGTTTCCAGGTCGGCAGAACTGTATTGCATACTGTTTATGTTGCCCACATAATCCAGCCCTGCATTAGTACCCGATGCCGAAAAGTAATTTTTATACTTTTTGCCAAAGTTCATCAGGTTTCCATTTGCCTTGTAGCGGTTTTCATTGCCGTAACCCAACGTAAGGTTACCAAACCAAACCGACTTATACTTTTCATCTATGGTAAGGTTAAGCACTACGCCTTTAGAATCTTCTACACCTTTAAGCAACTTGTTCTTAGAATAGTTACGTAGTATTTCTATCTTGTCTAACGGCTGGGTGGGCATATTCTTTGTAATTAGCGAATAGCGTCTATTAAAAAGGTCATCCCCCTCTACCATTACCTTGTCTATTTCTACATCGCCATATTTTATTGTGCCGTCAGACAGTACAGTAATGCCAGGTATGTTCTTCAGCAGGTCTTCCACCACAACCTCTTTGCCGGTGCTTAGCGCTTTGGCATCATAAGACAATGTATCCCCTTTACGCTTTACGGGCATATCTGTTTCTATAACCACTTCTTTTAGCAACGCACCGCCTTCTTTAAGGCTAAAATTTTGTGTAATGGTTTTGTCTTTTTCGGTTACGCTAACAGGCAAAATGGCCTTTTCAAATCCTAAAAAATTAACCTCAAGGGTATATTCACCTGCATTTTTAGCCTCGAGTTGGTAACCGCCGGTATCACCCGAAATGGCAAAGGACACTATTTTTTGCCCTTTATCTTTAAGCAATACCGAAGCCCCGGGAAGTGTTTCTCCCGAAGCGGATTTTATCCTGCCACTGATTTCCGTTTGGGCAAATAACGGAAAGCTAAAACAAAAAAAACAAATAATAAAATATTTAAACATAATGGCAGTATGTCGTAGATGAAGTTGTTAAGATAGAAAAGAGCTCGCTATTCCTCCCATTCGTATTTTAACTCTAGCCCGAAACGCGGTACTTTAACATCAGCAAATTTTGAACTCGTATCCTCTTGGTCTATTTTTTTGTATATATTATCTAACGCTTCTCTTCGGTCTTGTAAAAACTGCCTGTAGGTCATCGGTTTTTTATTTTTTGTTTTCACCAATTTAGTAAAGTCGTTATGTAATAGGTTATTATCCTTAAATGCAATGTTTACGGCTTTATAAGTACATTCGTTTGTTGCATCATAAGCCTCTAATATTAAACCGGGTAATCCGTGTAATTTCCAAGGTCCCACGGCAAGCGGAATTTCAGGTGCAAACCATGCCGTCCAGTCTCGCCCTCTGTAAGAGACGGTTGCCTTTATACAATTATAGCTACCTACTATTTTACTTTCCTGAGTGATTTGCCACTTTAGATTAGGATAAATATCTTCTACCAAAACTTTATTGTTAATCAGTGTTTCAAAAAATAGCAACTTCTTGTTGAGTAAATCTGTTTTAAGATAGTTATCATAAAACTCCATTTTAGATACATCTGACAATCTTGAATCATTTCTGTCAAATGATTCGCCCTCTAATACCTCTGTTACATAGGCTTTATATACAGATGTGGTATTGTTAGCAGATAGTGTTGCATATGCCCTGCCATAGGTGTTAAGGAATGTTACATTCATAAATTCTAAATATCCTACTTCTACACTAACATTTTTCTGTTGGGAAAAGCAAACAAAAGAACTTATATATAAAACTGTAATGAAAAATATCTTCATAAATTATCAATATTATGTCGGGGGGAAAATATACCCCCCGACATTTTTTAAATTAAAATTACTTATCTGATAAAGTAGCTGATACTTTTACAGTGAAATTTTTCCCTAAATCTTTCTGTAATTTATCACCTTGCACTTTACCAAATGCGTCACAATCTTTTTGCGTTTTATCATTAGAAAATTTAACCTTTACGTCTACCGGCACGCTTCCTCCATTATAAACAAGAAGTGTAACTGTACAAGGATATGGCTCCTCTACAACAATGTTAGCTGGATTTTTTAAAACTATGTTTTTAACAGGATCCTTAGCCGAAGCACTCATGTAAATTGAAAATAAAGAAAAAATACTCAAAAAAAGATTTTTCATAAAATTAAATTTTAAAGGTTTGTAAATAATTAAAAATATATTGAGCAAGCTTGTCCTTACGTTTGGGCAATAGAAACCTGCCCGGTATTTACCGGAATTTCATTGCGTTGAATAGATATATTTAAGAAAGTATCAGGATAAAAGTTCCAAGAGTGCAGATTAAGGAACTTACTACGTACTGATAATTGGTTTCGATTGTTATTTCAATATTAACTCTTTTTTATGATATCTATTACGTCATGATTTCTTAAAGAAATGTTAATTACGGAAAAACCGTACTGTGCATTTACTTCTGTAACCACTCTATCTTACAATATTCTAATCATCTAAAAGAACTATCTTTGCCCCATGAAATGGCTCACCAACCTTTTTAAAGGCAAAAAAGAAGAACAAGAAACAGACCCGATGAAGAAATTCCTTATAGCCGGCCTGGGGAATCCCGGTGCCGAATACGTAAATACCCGCCACAACATAGGCTTTAAAATACTGGACCGTATAGTACAGCAAGAAGGGCTAAGCTGGGAAACCGCTAAGCTGGGACAGGTAGCAGAGTACAAACTAAAAGGCCGCACCTTGATTTTACTGAAGCCAAACACTTATATGAACCTTAGTGGTAAGGCCGTTAAGTACTGGATGGACAAGGAAAACATAGCCAAAGAAAACATCCTTGTGGTTACAGACGACCTTAACATACCCTTCGGCACACTAAGGATTAAAGCTAAAGGTAGTGACGGAGGCCATAACGGGCTTAAGAACATACAACTCATCCTAAACAGTACGGATTACCCCCGCTTCCGTTTCGGGATTACTGACGCGTTTAAAAAAGGCCAGCAGGTAAATTATGTATTAGGTGAGTGGAGTGAAGAAGAAAAGAAAACACTAAGTGAACGGCTTGATAAATCGGCCGATGCCATACGTGAGTTTACACTATCGGGCATTGCCAATACCATGAGTACCTTTAACGGAAAATAACACTCCGGAGTTTTAATATAACAAAAATGGCGCATCATATAAACGATGCGCCATTTTTTTATGTTTTGAAGTACAGATTACCTCACTACAATTTTTTTGGTTTCCTTACGGCTGCCGTCCTGTACGGTAACAAGGTATACACCCTGCTCGGCATTGTTAAGGTTTATGTTACCCGAATAAAGGCCGCTGTTAGCAAAGGTATTGTTATATACCGCCCTGCCCCTTATATCGTGTACCGTAATATTTACGTTGTTTTGGCTTTCAGAGTTAAACTCTACCGTAAACGAACCGTTGTTAGGGTTAGGATACACCACAAAGTTTTTAACACCATAGTCTGGCGTGCTGGCCACATACTGAGAGGTACATATTTCTACAGACCATGAGTTAAGCGTACCACTGTCTCCTGTCTGGGCATCGCGCACACGCAGTTTCCATGTACCGTTAATGGTACCGGTAGTATAGTTGTTTAGTGTACCTATAGCTTTGTAGGTACCGGCTGTAGGGCTGGCACACACAACTGTAGAACCTGTGTCGCTAAAGGTAACGTTCATGTTCTGGCTGTTAGAACACTGCAGGTTCCATAGCGAACAGTTGGTATTTGTTTGGTTTTGGGCACCCAGAATAAGATCGCTCAGGTCAGGGTGTGTTATGTTTACGTTGTACTTTATAGAAGTAACCGTACCCGTAACACCAGATACGTCAAGCGTTCTGGTAGTTGAAGAAGTACTACCGTCAGGTATTGCAAAACTAGTGTTATTTGTAAATGTGCTACAGTTATTTACAAGCGTATAACCTATTACAAAACGCTCCAGGTTTACAGAATAGAACACGTTGTTAGATGCCTTTACCATAATACGGCAATCTGTACCTGAAACACCTGCCGGTATGGTTACCGTTTCGGAACCATCATTAGCGGTAGCGGTAGCAAGCGTAGTACCGAAGCTTTGGCCTCCGTCTGTAGAAAGGAAAATATCTACCTGGCTGCAGTTAATATTATTTGCAGTAGTACCGGCTACATCCCATGCTACATTTATCTGGCTGTTCAGGTCATAATTAATATCCGGTGTTCCCTGAGAAGTAACCTGAAAAGGGCCGGCAGCAGAACGCACGGTAATAATAGTTTCGTCTGATTTAGTATAGCCACCCACAAAGTCGGTAGCGGTACCGGCCACATTATCCCTGCCGGTAAGCGTAAAGCGCATAGCACGGTTAACATTAGTAACCGATTCCCATGCTGTAGAAAGGTTACCTTCTATAACGCTGCTTAGCGCAGGGAAGTACCTTACCGTAGATGCGCTTGGCACTACCGAACGGAAGTTGGCACCAGAGGTTTTAGTTAACGACGGAATACTCGCATCTCCTTCGGTAGCTTGTGTAGAGGCATCGTTCTCTTCCCATGTATAGGTAATATTGGCCGGATTAGACGCCATACCTACCCCCGAAAGCACAAAAGCAGTGCCTTTAGGTATACTATAGTTACTTCCTGCATTTACCACATACGTAGCGTTATTCATAGTATAGCTTTCACCACACGATTTACCCGAAAGGTTAGATTCTATCTGCTTAAGGTTAGAGTATGTAAAGTAAGCGTCTGAGTGTGCCTGTACGTCATAATCAGTAATACCGGCATAGCCCATAATCGTACTGCCACTGCCAGGCTCGGTTTGTGCTGATATATTTGCAGTACCTATACCTTCCCAGCTAAAAGAAAAAGAGTGGTTACCACCCAGTTGGTGCCCCATTTCGTGGGCTACGTAATCTATATCAAAAGAATCGCCTACAGGTATACCTGTAGAAGGCGACGTATAGCCACTACCTTTAGAACCGTCTTCGCATACGCAGCCTATACAGCCTGCATTACCTCCTCCGCCAGAACGGGCAAAAAGGTGTCCTATGTCATAATTCTCTTCCCCAATTACCGAGGTAAGTGTAGTCTGTAACTGCCTGTTCCAGGCATTCATCCCTGTATACGGGTCGCTCGCAGAACTGGTATAAATAACATCATCCGTATTTTCTATCATAATAAGGTTAACCGCCAGGTCTAACTCATACACACCGTTTACACGGGTCATGGTATTGTTCATAGCGGCAAGCGCACCGGCTACACCATTAAAGTACGAACCGTATTCTCCTGTACATGAAAGTGCCAGCCTGAAGGTTTTAAACTGTAGTGCGCTTGAACGTGCAGCACTTTGGGCAGCCTTTTCAGATGCGCTTATAAGGTTAGCGTCATCATGCGTGGTACAGCTCCATGGCAGTTTACCTTTATCGCGCTTGTCACCCGACTGGAATATAGCATACACAGCACTGTTTGTGGTAAAAGGCTCAATAAATTCGGCCTTACTGTCTGCCTTAATAACCATGGTTTGTATGCCCGAAGGCGATATGCTCAGCCTAAGGTGGGCTGTAGGATCATCTATACCCTGCCCTGCATACGAACGTATTTCAGGGTACCGCGCCTGAAGGCCCGGAGCAAAGTTTGAAGCTTCAAATACAGTGTAGCGCTGTAGTGAACCGTCAAGGGTAGGAACAGCAACTTCCACACCCGGAACACCAGACCAGCGTGCAGGTGCTGTGGCAAGCACCGCCTTAAGCTGCTGCGTGTTTAGCGTAACCAGCGTAAGACCTTCTTTAGCAGTACTAAACAGTGGGCTTTTTTCTCCCAAAGTTTCTGCTTTAGACGGCTCTACAACCGTCCAGGCACCTTTCTGGGCATACCCCGCCGTAATGCTAAGAAACGCGGTAATGCATAAAAAGAAATGTTTTTTCATTGTTAACAAATTGTTTAGGTAGTCAATAGTGCGCAAATATAACGCTTAATTAACAGTTTACAGCGACACATTTTAGGGTATTCACCGACAAATACTGTTAAATTTCAAACGCTTGGGGAAATAAAACCTTTTTTCATACATATATTAACACAATACTTTAATTTTGTTGCAAATGAATATATAACTGGTTTTGAAGATTTATAACTCCATATACGAATTCCCAACCGATATAAAAACCGTAGTTACCCTGGGCACTTTTGACGGGGTACACCGGGGACATAAAATACTGCTGGAGCAGCTAAATGCCGCCAAAACCGAAACCGGCTGCCAAAGCGTGGTGCTGACTTTTTTTCCGCATCCCCGTATGGTACTACAACAGGGCAGCGATTTTAAGCTCCTGAATACGATGGGCGAAAAGGCCGCGCTGCTACAGCAAGCCGGTGTAGACCACCTGATCATTCACCCGTTTAGCCTTGAATTTTCCAGGCTTACCGCCGAAGAATTTGTAAAGGACATACTGGTAGACCGCCTTAATGTTGCCAAAATAGTTATAGGCCATGACCACCGTTTTGGCCGTAACCGTACCGCCACCACTTCAGACCTTGTAGACATGGGCAAAGAGCACGGTTTTGAAGTACACCAAATTTCGGCTTACGAAGTACAGCACACCCCGGTAAGTTCTACCAAAGTGCGTAATGCCCTTGCAGAAGGCGACATTACACGGGCCAATGATTACCTGGGATACCCCTATTTTATTACAGGAACCGTATCGCACGGAAAGAAACTGGGTCGCACCATAGGCTTCCCTACCGCTAACCTTGCTATAGAAGACTATAAACTAATACCCGCCCATGGTGTTTATACCGCCTCGGCACAAATAAACGGCATTACCGTATACGGTATGCTTAACATAGGCGTACGCCCCACGGTAGACGGCAATTCACTGAGCATAGAGGTACACTTTTTTAATTTTAATGCCGATATTTACGATACTCAAATACGATTAAGCCTGCACAGCCGCCTGCGCGATGAGCAAAAGTTCCCATCGATAGATGCTCTTGTGGCGCAACTGGGCGAAGACCGCAAACAGGCCCTGGCATACTTTAATTTGTAAAAACCACATGAAAAAATTCCTGTTTGAGCAAACGGACAATGCTCCACTTATTGTTTTCAGGATATTTTTTGGTTTTTTGCTGGCCTGCGAAACCCTTGGCGCCATACTTACCGGCTGGGTGAAGGCTAACTTTATAGACCCCGAATTCACCTTTTCGCATATAGGCATGGAGTGGCTGCAGCCGCTGCCGGGTTATGGCATGTATTTGTATTTCGGAATCATGGCCTTACTTGGTATTATGATTATGCTGGGCTACAAATACCGTTTCAGCATAGCAAGTTTTACGGTACTGTGGGCCGGTGTGTATTTTATGCAAAAAACATCGTACAACAACCATTATTATCTGCTGCTGCTCATAAGCCTTATGATGTGTTTTTTACCGGCCCACCGTTACAGGAGTATAGATGTTGCACAGAATCCGTCACTGGCGGCTTACAGCATGCCTGCCTGGTGCCGCTGGGTTATGGTAGTGCAAATAAGCCTGGTGTATTTTTTTGCTACCCTGGCTAAGTTTTACCCGGCCTGGCTAAGTGGTGATTTTACGCTTTCGCTCTTATCTGAAAGCATAGCTAACCCCACAATGCACAGCATACTGGCTACACGCCCGTTTGCATTATTTATTGCCTATGCGGGCATTGTCTTTGACCTGATTGTGGTACCCCTGCTGCTATGGCGCAAAACACGTTTAGTAGCCCTGGTAGCTTCGCTGGCATTTCACATATTTAACAGTATAACGTTAAAAATAGGCATCTTCCCGTTCTTCGCGCTTACGTTTGTGGTGTTCATGTATCCGCCGGAACACATCAGAAGCGTGTTCATGAAAAAGAAACCCCGTGTACTGAGCCCGGTTACAGACCAGGGCAAGGCTGCGCTGTTGTATTTCTTTATCCCTTTCCTGCTCATACAGTTTGCACTACCTCTAAGGCACCATTTTATTAAGGGCGATGTACTATGGACCGAAGAGGGCCACCGCCTTAGCTGGCGCATGATGCTGCGCAGCCGCTCCGGCAGCACCGTTTTTACCATAAAAGACAAGGCTACGGGGAATACGCTCGTATATGATGTATACCAAAAGCTCACCCCTAAACAGCACAAAATAATGGAGGCCAACCCCGATATGATATGGCAAATGGCACAACGCATAAAACAGCATTTTGCAAAACAGGGTAAGGAAGTAGCCGTTTATGCCAGCTCAAGGGCTTCTGTAAACAACGGCCCTATGCTTAACCTTATAGACCCACAAACCGATCTGGCTGCTGCCAAATGGAACTACTTTAGCCATTGCCCGTGGATAATTTTATATGATAACACAGGAAATCCTGTTAAATAGATTCAGGATTCCATAAAAACCGTCATAAAGTTTTACTAATTCAGATTTGTTTAAGGCATTGCTTTGCTGCTTTTCAGTAATTTAGATAAGCATCTGGGAAGCAAACCCTTAACACAGGAGGGCTTATATACAGAGCCGTGTAACTGAAAAAAACTTTAAAATCCGGAATATCATGAAAACTTCAAGAATCTTAACCAATGGCTTTATTATCTTTTTAGGTATAGGCCTGTTCTTTATGCTTATGGAGGTGTTGGGATTATCCCGTAACATTTACCTAAGGCTATTCAACTTTATATTTGTGCTGTATGGTGTAAACCGTACATTACAACAAAACTATCATGACGGCATACATGGGTATTTTACAAATCTTGGTGCCGCTATGCTAACTTCGCTTACCAGCCTTGTGCTTAGTATTTTTGCCTTTACACAATACGCTAACATAAGAGGTGGCCAGGAATATCTTGAAAAATACGCCGATGCCTACCTGTTTGGCGGTGGAAGCCCGTCGGCATACGAGTTTGGGCTTGGCCTGTTCCTTGAAGGGCTTGCCGCGTGTGCCATAGTATCATTCTCGTTAATGCAGTACTGGAAAGACAGGGTAGAAAAAATAAATGCCGTAGATGACCGCGCCCACAACACGCATAATACCCATACTACACAGCATACACATCATACCCACAACGTACGATAATTTTTTTTCAGGATTCCATATAGTAAAAAAATACCCCCTGCCATGGCAGGGGGTATTCTGTTTTACGCTGACTTAACTAAATTAAATACACTATTTAACAACATAACTGTCTATAATAGCATCTACCTCCTGCTGTGTAGCATCGGGCTTAAGGCCAAACAGTTTGCCGAAAAGTGATTTCTTATCTACTTTTTCAAGCAGGGTAAGGTCTTTGTCTTTTGCAAAAACACTATCCCACTTCGTACGCACTTTTAACCAAAGCGCTTTATTTTTTACCCACCAGTCCTGGGCTATCTTACATTTACTGTCGGCAACTTTAGTGTACACATCCACACCTTTCTCCTGGGCAAGAAGCACGTCTTTACCCGCAGCATCACGTACCAGCTTGTCGTTATCCTGCTCATGTATCCAGCCTGTAGGTACAATTTCGTGTATGTTACGACGCTTAAGCACGTTATAATCATTACGCTTGGTGTGCTCACGGCGTGGTAGCGGAGCATCGGTAGTATTCATCCAGTAGTGCTTGCCGTCTACATGTACCCAGCTTGCCGAACCTTCATAACGCGGACTGTCATCTACCTGATACACCTGTTGTGTCCATTGGCCTTTTACCGCTTTGGCATCAAGCTTTTTATATTTCCATGTATTGTCTTTAAAGAACTCATACAGTTCGGTATTTTCATATGTCCAGTCCTGGCGCCAGTGTTTTACAATATCATCAGGATTGTTGCCCACTATAAGCAGGTGCTGTAAAACCACTTTACCCGGTTTGTCTTCAAGAAGCTCCACCCACTCCAGCGCGTTTTCGTGCTTGGTTGCAGACGGCTTATAGTTAACGCTGTCTTTAGAGTAGCCAAAGGTTTCAGTAAAGTTAAACTGCACTTCGTAGCAGCCACACATAGATTTGATGGCTTTCTGATCATCAGCCTGTTTACCCTTTTGGGCTATGGCGGTAAATACGCTTAACGAAGCCGTTAATACAAGTAGGAATTTGTTGTTTTTCATAATAATGGAGAAAATTGGAATATTTTAACGGCGCAAAAGTACAATTTAATTTAGAATAAATAAAAATAGAACTTATATTTGCACAAAATTATTCAGAATGCTTCTAAATAAATTTCGTGTACTTATCCCAATCATCCTCATCTCGGGTTTTTCTGCCGCACAGCAGCAACCCCGAGACACTATAAAGCCTATGGCAATAGATGAAGTGATGATCACTGCCACACGAAACGTAAGACGATTATCTTCCCTGCCCCTTCCGGGCGCTGTAATAGATTCGGCTACCATAGCCGCTGTAGGTGCCACAAGGCTTAATGAAGTCCTGGGCGAGCAAACCGGCCTTATAACCGTACCTGATTTTGGCGGGGGTGAAGGCCTTCAAATGCAGGGTATGGACTCTGCCTATACCATGATCCTTGTAGATGGCGTGCCGCTTGTAGGCCGTAGTGCAGGCACCATGGACCTGGCCCGCATAACAGTAGGTAACATAGACCGTATAGAGGTTGTTAAAGGAGCATCATCGGCACTTTACGGTTCTGAGGCGCTGGCCGGTGTGGTAAATATCATAACCCGAAAGCCTAACCGTGAGGGCATAGACGGTAACGCAAGCTACCGTTTTGGCAGCCTTAACACCCACGACGGCAACTTTAACCTTAATGGGAAACGCAAAAAACTGGCCGCTTCAGTTTTTGGGAACTATTACCAGACCGATGGTTACAGCCTGAGCCGCACAGCAGCGGCAAACGGCCAAACCGTAGCGCCGCATAACAGTTTTACGGCAAACCCTAAAGCATACTATACATTTTCTGAAAACGTAAAGCTTAACACCTCTTTCCGCTATTTCAGGCAGGGACAAGATAACAATTCTACGATAGAAAACATTTACTATACCGGTAACGCCCATATAGACGAGTGGAACGCATACGCCCGTTTAGACCACAAATGGAGCGACCGCTACCGTACAGAATACGAAATGTATACCACGAATTACCAAACCCACAGCAACCTGGACGATCCTAACGGAGTACGCTACAGCAGCGACTTTTATGACCAGTGGCTTATACGCCCCGAAGTGCGCAGTATACTGCAACTGGGTAATGGCACGCTTACATCGGGTACCGGGTACATACACGAGTCTTTAGAAAGGACTTCCTTTGACAACATAGCCAGTTTTAATTCGGGTTACCTGTACACACAGTATGAATATAACCCCGGCGGAAAGCTTAACGTTATAGGCGGCCTGCGTTATGACGCCCACAGCGCATACCGCTCACAGCTGAGCCCTAAACTGGCCATTGCCTATAAACCGGCTGACGCCGTGGTAATAAAAGGCTCTATGGGGTACGGCTATAAGGCACCTGATTTCAGGCAGCTGTATTTCGACTTTAACAACGCGGCTGTAGGCTATACCGTTTTGGGCTATAATGTAGCACTGGAGAATCTTATACGAATGAGGGATGAAGGCATTATAACAACCTGGGACCAGTCTGTAAACTTTAATGATCCGCTGAAACCGGAGAGCTCTATTAACTTTAACCTTGGGGCAAACTATAAACGAAGGAAGTTTATACTGGATACCAACCTGTTTTACAACAAAATATCTAACCTGATAGATACTAAGGTAGTTGCTGCAAAATTAGATAGCGAAGGCGTACAGAACAATAGTATATTCAGCTATTATAACGTTAACAAAGTAAATACCTACGGACTGGAACTTAACCTGCAATACCGTCTTACAAACGACCTTAAGGTTACCGGTGGCTACCAATACCTGGTAGCAAAAGACCCTTCGGTTGTAGATGAGATAAAAGCCAGCGGACAGAAATCCATCGTTCGCGACCCGCAAACGCTTGAAAACTTCAGGATAAAAACATCTGATTATTTCGGTTTGCCAAACCGCTCGCGCCATACAGCAAACATCAAAGTATACTATACCGTACCGGAATGGAAAACCGACATTGCCGTAAGGGTGATATACCGCAGCGAATATGGCCTTAACGACACGAACAGCAACGGTATCATAGACAAATACGACAACTTGGTAAAAGGGTATACCATGGCCAATATTTCGGTAGGACAGCCGTTCCTGAAAAAGTTCTATGTACAGGGCGGCGCAAACAATATTTTTGACTTTACCAATGCCACGCAGATAAGTAACATACCGGGCAGGCTATTGTTTATAAAACTGAATTACAACTTTTAATACATCAATAAAATTATGAAAAAGAATTTTATAACTGCAGTATTTGCCCTGACGGCACTAATTTTCACATCGTGCAGCGATGACAATAACACAACGCAGCAAACACAACCTGTAACTGCCGTAACACAAACCTACAGCAACCTGTTTGCAAACCAAACCGGCGGACAGGGCGAAGCTACGGGTGGCTCATACACTAAGTTCAGCTTTAGCCAGAATACTGTTGTTACCGGAGATGACTGGGACGTTGCCTTCCGTGGCACCACCATACTGGTAAACGGCGGTACTCCGTTTGCTACTGATGAGCCTGCACGTACAGGCCAGGGCGCAGCGGCAATACTAAGCGGCGTATTGTTTAACGAAGTAAGTACAATACCTGCAGCCACTGCCTTTACACAAGACAGCAGTACTGCATATGCCATACCTACAGGCAGCGGAAACGGCTGGTACGGCTACAACTCTGAAACGCACATAATCACGGCACTTGCAGGAAAAGTGTTTGTTATAAAAACCCATGATGGCAAATATGCCAAAATGGAAATACTAAGCTACTATAAAGATGCGCCAGCTAACCCGGATCTTACTACAGAGTCGCGCTACTACAAATTTAAGTACGCTTACAAAGCAGATGACAATACCACATTCTAAAAAACACCAAAAGCTTCCTTCGGGAAGCTTTTTTTATGCAGTTACAATATTGCTTATATTTGGGCACAAACTCAGAGGGCAATGTTTCGCAAACCTTGGTACATTTTAGTAGTGCTTACCCTTTTTACAGGGCTGCCGGTTAGCGCGCAAAACACTGCACGCTGCGACACCCTCATAAAACATGGGGTAGAAGCCATGTGGGATAAGCAGCATGCCAAATCATTAGAACTACTTACCGAAGCCCGTACCATGGCCGAAAAAAACCATTGGTACAACCAGCAGTTCCTGGCACTGAATAACATTGGCGCCAACTATTACAACATGCTTGATTATGGCGAGGCGCTAAATTATTACCTGGAAAGCTATACCCTGGCTGTAAAAAAACTGAAGCCTACAAACGAAATGGTGGTGCTAAACAACATTGCCATCCTCTACTCTACCGAAAAAAACTACCTTAAGGCGAAAGAATACCTTAACAAGGCGTACACCATTGCTAAAGAAAATAAGGACAGCATAAAGACCGGGCTCTACGCCATGAACCTGGGACAGGTAGAAAACGAAGCTAAAAACTACAGGGAAGCCAGGCGCTATATAGAAATTTCACTGCCCTTGCTAAAAAAAGAGCCTAATCTTTATAGCCTGGGATTAACCACCCGCATAGAAAACGACCTCTACCTGGGCAAAGCCGAAAAAGCCCGTAACGATGCAAGGGCATTACTTAAGGAAATTAAAAATCCGGGATTTAACGACATAGGACTGTTACTTCGTGTGGTCATTGCGCGCAGTTATATGGAAACCAAACAGACTGCCGATGCCATTGTAGCTATAAATGAAATCATCGGCATGAAGCCGGGATTAAAGATGCGACAGGAAATGTACAGCCTCATGGCCGATGCGTATGCTGAGGAGGAAAATTACACCAAATCATTAGCCTTTAAAGACTCTGTACTGAACACTGAGAAAGAACTTAACCGTATAAAGAACGGCGAACTCTACCAGACCAATCGTGTAAAGTTTGAGTTGCAGGACTACCAGAACCAACTGGCTATAAACAAACAAAAGCTCAGGTCAGAGCAAAAATTTATCTATTACCTGCTGGCTGTGGGTGTTGCCCTTATTATAATAATAGTATTGGTAGCGCGAAACATTACGGTAAAAAACCGCCAGAGGCAGCTTTTGGCAGAAGCCAATGAAAAAGACATGGCCCTGCAACTGGAACAGGAAAAGAATGAAAGGCTCCTGCTCGGTCAGCAAATCCTGGAAAAGGAAGCCGCTTCGTTATTAGAACAGGAACGCCTGAAAAGCGAAATAGAATCCCGTAACCGTAAGCTATCGGCACGCGCACTTTACTTATCTGAACGGAATACGCTTATTGAAGAACTGGTAGAGAGCCTGGGCAAAAACCCGGCACTATCGGGCAATCCGGCACTGATGCAGCACGTTCGTTCGCTTAAGGTACACCTTAAAGGCACAGACGACTGGGACAGCTTTTTATCGCACTTCGAGGAAGTAAACAACCGCCTGCTGGAAAAGCTGAAAACAAAACACCCATCACTCACCGCAAACGACCTGCGTTTTATCGCGTACATTTACATGAACCTCAGCACCAAGGAAATTGCCACCCTGCTAAACATTACGCCCGAAGCCTGCCGCAAACGCCGTGAAAGGCTGGGTGCCAAAATGGAGCTTCCGGCTACAACTTCGCTGTATGATTATTTGGCTGTAGTGTAAGTTTTCGTATAAGAAAACGGTGTTAATATGTGTTAAAACATTTAACTTTACGCCTGCCGTTTAACCAACGATTACATACGCATGAAAAAACGCTACGCCTTATTTACGCTACTCCTTGCCGCCAATACGCTTTTGGCACAAAATAAAGATACCGAAGCCGCAGATAAACTCTTTGCCCGTTTTGAATATGTAGATGCCGCCAAGGAATACCTGAAGCTGGCCCAGAAGAAAAAAGATCCGTATGTGTACAAGCAACTTGCAGAGAGTTACTTTAATGTATACAATACCGCTGAAGCTGCAAAGTGGTACGCCAAAGCCGTAGAAACAAAACAGGATGCCGAAACATACTACCGCTATGCCCAGATGCTAAAAGCAGTAGGTAAGTATGAGGAAGCCAATACGCAAATGCAGAAATTTGCCTCACTGGCTCCGGCAGACCAGCGCGCGATAGCCTTTGGCAAAGACCCTAATTACCTGCCTAAACTACGCAGCCAGGCTAAGCTTTTTGATGAAAAGATACTGGACATAAACGACGACAAGTACAGCGACTTTGGCGGTGTGCTTACCGATGATAATACGTTTTACTTCACAAGTTCAAGAAATGCGCTGCGCAAAAAGTATGGACGTAATGAGGAGCCATACCTGGATATGTATACCGCTACATATAACAACGGCACTTTTACAAAACCCGAAGCCATAAGCGAAATTAACACCAAGTGGCACGATGGCCCAGCCTGCGTTTCGGCAGATGGCAAGGTAATGTTCTTTTCCAGCGAGAGTTTTGTAAACGGCACGTATGTAAAAGAAGGTGGCGCCAGCACCGGGCTTATCCACCTGTTCAGGGCAGAAAAAAAAGACGGTAAATGGACTAACATTAAAGCCGTACCGTTTAACGGAAAAACCTGGAGTACCGGCAATGCCAGCCTGAGCAAAGACGGCAAAACACTGTATTTTGCCAGTAACCGCGAAGGTTCTATGGGTAACAGTACTGATATATGGAAGGTAGAAATTAAAGGGCCAAACCAGTATGGCGAACCCGTAAACCTGGGGCCGGATGTAAATACCGAAGGCCGCGAAAACTTCCCGTTTATTACAGAGGACAACAAACTATACTTTGCCTCAGACGGGCGCAAGGGCTTTGGCGCGCTTGATATTTTTATGGTAGACCTGCTGCACAAAAGCGAACCGCTTAACCTTGGGCTACCTGTAAACTCCCCTACAGATGATTTTGGTTTTACGTTTAACACAAGTAAAAATATAGGATTTTTTAGCAGCAACAAGGCCGGTAAAGACAACCTGTACCTGGCTACCCCTATTTGTGGCGTAGAAGCTGTGGTGGTAGTGACAGACAAGGTTACCGGCAAGCCTATCCCGGCAGCAAAAGTAGCCATACTGGACGACCGCAATAATATTATAGAAACGCGTGAAACAGCCGCCGACGGGGTGCTTACCTATAGCGTAGACTGCAACAAGGCGTTTCAGTTTCAGGCGGAGGCTACAGGTTATGAGAATGCCGCCTTTGCCATGGCTGCCTCTAAAGGTGGTAAAAGCACTATTACGGCAACGCTAAATCCGCTTACAAGCCTTATTGTAAACGGACGCATATTGCTTAAGAATATTTATTTTGAATTTGACAGGAGCTTTATTACAAAAGAAGCTGCTTTTGAGCTTGATAAGCTGGTGCAGATAATGAAGCAGGACCCCGCCATGATAATCAGCGTTAAGGCACACAGTGACTCACGCGGAAGCGACGAGTATAACCTGAAGCTGTCTGACGAGAGGGCAAGGGCCACCGTACAGTATGTAATATCTCAGGGTATTGCTGCCAACAGGATAAGCGGCAAGGGCTTTGGCGAAACCGAACCTCTTGTAAAATGCGGCGACAACTGCACCGAAGAGGAACACGCCAAGAACCGCCGTACGGAGTTTATTATAGTGAAAAATTAAAGATAGTGCTGTGGCTCTACTATTTTGGTAAAAATAACAAAACCAAAAACAGTAAATACTTTTAGGGTTTTAAGCATATTGCACTCATTGTTTATAATGTGCATTGTTTTTACTTTTATCAGTTTCATGAGTTGAAATGAATTAGATTACACCGTTTATTTATTACTGGATAACCGGCAGAACCGGAAATCATTACTAATTCAAAGATACTTTACAGCTTTAGTTATTATTTAAATATTAGGCGACTACAAAAAAACAATAGGTAAATAGCGGTTATATACAGACGAATAAAAAATAAATGTTCGTTTCAGTGAATAGCTTACAGCCAAAACATTAGCCATCCCGCCCATAACAAGGCGGGATTTTTTATCTTTACCGCATGGACAAAGGGCATACATCATATACCGTAGAGGAAGCAACCCGCAAGCTGGAATACTATTGCAGCTACCAGGACCGCTGTCATGAAGAGGTATACCAAAAGCTGAGAAGCCTGCGTATGATACCGGAAGCCATAGACCATATCATGGCACACCTTATACAGCATAATTTCCTCAACGAAGAGCGTTTTGCCTGTAGTTTTGCCCGAGGCAAATGGCGCATAAAGCAGTGGGGAAAAAAGCGTATTGTCCTTGAGCTTAAACAACGCGGTATTACCAAATATAACATTGATAAAGCCCTGAAAGAAATAGATGACGATGAGTATATTCAAAACTTTAATATGCTTGCCGATGACCAATGGAATAAAATCAGGGAATCTTCTATTCAAAAAAAGAAGAAAAAACTTTCAGATATGTTATTGCGAAAAGGATACGAAACCCCCCTTGTATTTGATAAGTTAAAAAATATGAGGGGTTAAGAGCTATTTTTTTTAATTATTTTTTAAATCATAAAGAATTGTTAACTTAGCACTTTATTTATCATTTTAACACAAATGATAAAATCAAGGGGGAGTTATGAAGCAAATTTTATCTACAATCATATTATTATTCACGGTCATTTGTGTTGCGCAGCAACAGTCGGAAATGGCCCGCTTAGAGAAGCAAGCGCAACTATTAGTGTACAAGAAACCCGATAGCGCGCTTATAATAATAAAAAAAGTACTTAAAAAAGAAAACCTGCACGACACCGTTTATGCCTCATTTTATAATATTTATGGGATTTACTTCGGTATGCGGGGTAATAATGACTCACTGATTTACTACCAAAAAAAGTCCCTTTCGTATCTGGATAATTACCCTGACAAGAAAGTAGTAAGCCTTATCCCGCTGGGCATAGGTTACCGCAATAAGGCCGAAACCGACCTGGCGCTTAGCACCCTTAACCAGGCACTGGAAATTAATAAGCGTAAAAAAAATGAAAAGGGTATAGGCATGGTGTACGGCGAAATAGGCAGCGTGTATAACATCATGGGCGATTATGAGAAATCTGTAAAATACCTGCTCCTGGGCATTGATATACTAAAGCGCGAAAAAAACCAGGACAAGCTACCTGCCCTACAGCAAAAGCTGGCCAACACGTATTTGGCACAGAAAAACTTCAGCTTTGCCATAGACCTGTATAACGAATGCCTGCCGGAATTTAAGCGCATGGGGCAGCTTAAAAACTATTACCTTACCCTGGGTAACCTTGCAGAAGCTTATATCCATAAATCTAAATTCAATTTGGCTATAGAAACCCTGAACGAGTCTATAAAAGGTGCCGAATATTTTAAGGATAAAAGCATACTGGGTATAGCTTATGCAAAACTTGGCAATGCCGAAGAAGGCCTTAGCCACCATGATAAAGCCATTGCCGCATATGACAAGGCAACCAACCTCATGATAGAGTCGGGCTCTAACCGCGTGGTACGCATTGGCGGCGAATATATAGACCTGCTTTCCAAACACAAGCAGTATAAGAAAGCCCTGGAAACCATAGCCCGTATAGACCCGCTGGGCATGTTTGAAAAAAGTAACCCCGAAGACCGTATTGTATACAAAAAGGCTGTAGCCGATGCCTATAGCGGATCTGACAACACCACAGCTGCCATAAAAGCCTACCAGCAAACCATAACCATAAAAGACTCTTTGGCACAAGCCGATCGTAGCAAAGCCATAGCCGAAGTGCAGGCTAAATTTCAGACAGAACTGCAACTGGAAAAAAACCACAGCCTTTCGGCCAATAACAAATCACTGCAGGCTTCCCTTGAAGCCGAACAAACACGCCGCTGGATGTACATTACCGGCGTAGTGGCCTTACTGCTGGTTATACTCATGGCTACCCGTACCTACTGGCTACAAGCCAGGCTGCAAAAGGAGCAGCTGAAAGCACTTGAAGCCGAAAAGAACATGATACAGCAGCAGCACCTGCACGAACAGGAGCTTACCAATGCCCAAAAGGATGTTATAGACGAGAAACAGCGCGAACTTACGAGCAATGCCCTGCGTATGGCTAACCTGCAAGATGCCCTTAACCAGCTTATAGATAAGTGTAATAGTGGCGATATAAGCCGGGTAACCGACCTTAAAAAAGAACTACAGTTACTTTCTAAACAGGAAGATTACTGGAAACAGTTTGAAACCCGTTTTAACCACGTGCATCCTGAGTTTAGCACCTCGCTCCAAAACCGCTTTAGCAAGCTTACAAAAAACGATGTGGAGTTTTGCTCACTGCTTAAGCTAAACCTTAGTAATAAGGAAATCGCGTCGTTACTGCAAATATCTCACGAAAGTGTGATTACCAAAAAATACCGCATTAAAAAGAAAATGGAAATACAGGACGACGAACAGTTTGAACGTATGATCATGGAGATGTAAAAAACAACAAAAGCCGCTATACAGCGGCTTTTGTTGTTATTATGAGATAACCTTATTTCTTCCAGCGGATGGATTCTACCAGGTTTTGCATGTCGTTTTTTATGTAGGCCGCTGCCGGCATTATAGAATCAAAGTTTGGTTTGGCATAAAAATACATAGAGCCGGTTATAAAGTGGTTTACACTGTCGGTTACATAAAACTGGGCGTTTGTAGCGGCATTTCCCCCTACGCTGGCAAACATTCCATACACTTTAGCCTCACTGTTCATATACGGCTGCGAGCTTATGTTATCGGCCTTAATCACGTGCTTGTAGGTAAGTTTTTCGGCATCGCGCACCAGCTTATCCAGGTTATTGTTTACAGGATTATAGGTAAGGTATATAGTAGCCTTCATCTTAGGATATTCTACCGTAAAGCCGCAATTTCCCTTCTCTTTTATTTTGGCAAGAGAATTATAATTAAAGGTATAGGGGCATCCCTGCTCAAAATGATTACTGGTACCCAGATCATAATCGAGCCTTAAAAAAGCAGAAGGCTTGGGTTTAGGATCTTCACCACAGGCTGTAAATAGTGTAGCTGTGGCAATAAGCAACAATGAAAATAGAAAAAACTTATGTATGCGTTTCATGCAGTGTAACCTTAATTTGTTTTACCCTCCTGTTATCAACAGATTCGACGGTAAATATATTGCCATTAAAATTAATTTTCTGTCCCTTTTCAGGAAAATTACCGTTTAGCTCCAGCAAAAGTCCGCCGAGTGTATCGGCACCGCCCCGTACTTCATCAAAAGCATCTTCATCAAGGCCTGTTATCCTAAAAAAATCTTTAAGGCCTACCTTTCCGTCAAACAGAAAATTATGTGTGTTCAGGCGGCTGTATACAACATCATCTCCGGCATCAAACTCATCGCTTATATCACCCACAATTTCTTCCAGCACATCCTCCAGGGTAATAATCCCGGCGGTATCTCCATACTCATCTACAACTACCGCAAAATGGCGTTTCATACCCTGAAACTCGCGCAACAGGTCGTCAAGTTTTTTAGATTCGGGTACATAGTATGGCTCCCGGATCATTTGCTGCCAGTTAAAATCAGGTTCCGCAGCATACGGAATCAGGTCTTTTACAAAAAGTACCCCTTTAATGGCATCAATAGTGGTATCATATACGGGTATCCGCGAAAAACCCGCATCGGTTATCTTACGGAGCAGCTCAGCATAAGGAGTGTGTATGTTTATAGCAAAAAGATCTATACGGGGCGTCATTACCTCACTGGCATCGGTACTGCCAAAGCCCACTATGCCTTCAAGGAGTTTTTGCTCCTCAGGTGTAGCATCGGCATAATCAGTGAGTTCCAGCGCCTGCGAAAGGCGGTCTACATCAAAATCAGGCTGGTTTACGTTTATTTTTTTATTTAGCCAAAGTGTAAAATTACGCATGGGTACGTTTATGGGAGTAAGCAACTTATTCAATACAAAAACCGGCAGGGCTATACGCTGTGCCACGGCAGCACTGCTACGGGCAGCCAGCACCTTAGGCAATACTTCGCCAAACAGTAAAATAAGCAGGGTAATAACCGCCACTTCTGCAAACATTCGCAGGCCCGGCAGTACTATGGCAGAGAAACACTTCATCCTGAAAAAGTAAAGTATAACGGCTATATTTAAAAACGTATTAGTAATAACAATGGTAGCCAGGAGTTTTTTTGGCTTTTCCAGTAGCGTACTTATAATGTTTCCCTTCCGGGGATTTTTTATACGTAGCGCCACAACATCATCTGGACTCAGGGAAAACAGTGCCACTTCGGCACCGCTCACCACAGCAGATAAAAATAGTAGTACAGCAATACCTGCAAAACCTACTACAAGACTGTAGTCAATTACAAAGAATATCTGGGGGCCGGGATCGTCCAAAATATATGGGTTTGGTTAAACTTCATTAAAACGGCAGGTCGTCATTTTCGGGCAGCGTTATATCATAATCAGGCCGTGGCTCGGCAACGGGATTGCCCTGCTGTACCGCCTTAGACGCGTCATATTCCTTTTTAGTAGACAAAAAGGTAAACTCGGTAACTTGTATTTCATGAGCATAGCGGGTACTGCCGTCCTCGCCCTGCCATTGGCGCGACTTTATACGTCCTTCCACATAAATCTTGTCGCCTTTGCTCAGGTACTTTTCGCAAATTTCGGCAGCCTTGTTGCGTACCACCAGGTTATGCCATTCGGTACTCACTATACGCTCGTTAGTTTGCTTATTAATATACACCTCATTTGTAGCCAGCGGGAAACGCCCTATGCAGTTACCCCCTTCAAAGAAGTGCATCTTTACATCCTCGCCCAGGTGGCCTATAAGCATTACCTTATTTAAAGTACCGTTCATGTTTAGGTTTTGATTATGTGTGTTTTACCAAATATAACTATTTCTGCGCTTACTCCCAATGCCTTATGGTAAAATTATGCAACACTATGGGTAACGGAATGTTTTTAAGATGTCCGGGCGCAACCGCATCTGGAAGTACAACTTCTGTAGTCACTTCCCAAAAGCGTATGTGCAGCTTTTGGTGCGAAAGCTTATGTACAACTACATCGGGCGACAGCAGCGTTATTTGCTTTGGCGTAAAGCCCAGTGCATCAAACGCACGTATAAGGCGTACCGTTTCGGCTACATCTGTCAGCGTTTCCGTTTCCAGCAGCGGAAACTCATATAGCCCGTGCCAGATACCTTTTTCACCACGCCGGTTTACCATGAGCTTACCCGCGGCATCTTTTACTATTATATAATTAAAGTAGCGATCGGTTACTTTTTGCTTCTTTAGCTTTACAGGAAGCTCCCCTACCCTGCCTGTAGCGTAAGCAATGCAATTCTTATTAAAGATACAACTACCGCAGTCGGGATTCTTCGGCACACATTGCAGCGCGCCAAACTCCATCATGGCCTGGTTAAATTCGCTGGCCTGTCCTTTAGGAAGCAATGAAGCCGCTAATGACGTAAATTCTTTCTTAGCCTCGGAAGACGAAATATCGGTAGTAATCCCAAAGTAGCGCGATAGCACTCGGTATACATTGCCATCTACTACAGGCACGGCTTCGCCGTAACATATAGAAGCAATGGCCGCAGCGGTATAATCGCCTACCCCCTTAAGTTTCAGCAACCCTGCATAGCTATCCGGGAAGCTTCCGCCCATATTATGCGCCACCATCTTGGCGGTTGCATGCAGGTTTCGGGCACGGCTGTAATACCCCAGGCCCTGCCACAGGTGCAGTACCTTTTCTTCGGGCGCATTAGCCATATCTGCTACCGTAGGGAACGCTGCTATGAATTTATTGAAATACGGAAGCCCCTGTGCTACACGGGTTTGCTGCAGCATGATCTCGGAGAGCCAAACGGGGTACGGATGTGGTGTTTTTCGCCAGGGCAGGTCGCGCCTGTTTTGCAAATACCAGTCTATTAATAACTTAGAAAATATCATTGTTATGGGATGGTTTGCAAAATTAAAAGTTTATGTTATTAAATTTTAATAGATTACCTTGAATTATTGTTTTTTTAATTGTTATATTTGCACACTCAAAAAAATACATACAAAATAAAATTTAAAAAAAATGACGAAAGCAGACATCGTAGCGAAAATTTCGGAGAAACTTGGACTTGAGAAGAATGATGTTCAGGCAACAGTTGAGTCTTTCATGGAAGAAGTGAAAGCTTCTCTTGAAACCGGAGATAACGTTTACCTAAGGGGTTTTGGTAGCTTCATCATCAAAACTCGTGCTGAGAAAACCGGAAGGAACATTTCTAAAAATACAACCATTAAAATACCTGCCCACAATATTCCTGCATTTAAACCTGCAAAAATATTTGTAGATGGCGTAAAAACGAATACTGAAGTAAAAGCAAACTAATTTATTAACCACAAACACCCTTAGACACTATGCCAAGTGGTAAAAAAAGAAAAAGACATAAGGTAGCTACTCACAAACGTAAGAAAAGAGCGAGAGCTAACCGTCACAAGAAGAAAAAGTAGTGTAAACTACTTTTTTTCTTTTTTAGACCGTAAGATGATAGATAAGGGACAGCAGATTTTGAGAGTTTGCCAAAAAAAGCAAACAGACCGGTTGTCTTTTCGTCTTTTATCTATTATCTTTAAGTCTGAATTAAAAAAGTTCATTGAAACAGATTTAATTTCAGATTTCAGAATTTAGATTTCAGAACAACGCTGATCACTGAATACTGCGACTGAATACTGAATCGCCGGGTACAACAATGCCTGTATAACTATTGTTTAATCCATCTGCATACGGTTTATGGTCTGTAGTTTGTAGTTTGTAGTTGCCTTCCGCAACCATAAACCATAAATCACGACCGATAAACAATACACAGATAAAAATGTACAGCGTGAACAAAGAACTGATTATCCGTTCCGGTTCTGAAGCCGTAGATTTTGCCTTATTAAAAGATGGAAAACTAATAGAATTACACAAAGAAAAGGAAGACAAAAGCCTGTTTAACGTAGGCGATATTTTTATCGCGAAAATACGCAAACCCGTTCCGGGGTTAAACGCCGCTTTTGTAAACGTGGGGTTTGAAAAAGATGCGTTCCTGCATTACCACGACCTGGGGCCTAACCTCCCTACTTTGCTGAAATTCATTAAACTTGTAAGCGCAGGTAAACTAAAAGATTATTCCCTTAAGAATGTAGCTTTTGAGCCGGAAATAGACAAAAACGGGGCCATTGCCGATGTACTTAGCTCTAACCAGAGCATACTGGTACAGGTAGTTAAAGAACCCATAAGCACTAAAGGCCCACGCATAAGCTCAGAGCTTTCGCTGGCCGGAAGATATGTAGTGCTTGTACCGTTTAGCGACCGTATTTCCATCTCTCAGAAGATAGAATCTAAAGAGGAAAAAGACCGCCTTAAAAGGTTGGTACAAAGCATAAGGCCAAAAGGTTTTGGCGTTATAGTACGTACCGTAGCCGAAGGAAAAAAAGTGGCAGAACTGGACAAAGACCTCCAGAACCTGACCGACAAATGGACCGCCATGTGCAAACGACTGCAAGGCGCCCACCACCCCAGCAAAGTGCTGGGAGAAGTAAACAAAGTGTCGTCTATACTCCGCGATGTGTTTAATGATACCTTTACCGGTATATATGCGGACGACGAAGACCTTTATTACGCAACGAAGGACTATCTGCAGGAGATAGCCCCGCAAAAAGCGAACATCGTAAAGCTGTACCAGAACAGGGATTTGCCATTATTTGAGAAATACAACATAGAAAGGCAAATCAAAACCTCGTTCGGCAAAACGGTATCCATGAGCAAAGGTGCCTACCTTATCATAGAGCACACAGAAGCCCTGCACGTTATAGACGTGAACAGCGGCAACCGCTCTAACAAGGCCCTGAGCCAGGAAGATACCGCCCTTGAAGTAAACCTTATTGCAGCAGCCGAAATTGCAAGGCAGCTACGACTAAGGGATATGGGAGGGATTATTGTGGTGGATTTCATAGACATGAACAATCCTGATAACCGCAAAAAACTGTTTGATTTCCTTAAACAGGAAATGAGCGACGATAAAGCGAAACATAAGATCCTGCCTCCGAGTAAATTTGGACTTATCCAGATTACACGGCAAAGGGTTCGGCCTGAAGTAAACATTAAGACCAAAGAAGAAAACCCAATGGGTGGCGGCGAAATTGAAGCCCCTATACTGGTCATAGACAAAATAACAGCCGACCTTGAAAGAATTATCCGGAACCACAAAAAGCTGGTGCTTAATGCCCACCCGTTTGTGGCCGCTTACCTTACAAAAGGTTTCCCATCCATACGTTCCAAATGGTTTATGGAACATAAAAAATGGATAAAAGTAATACCACGTGACGCTTACACGTATTTAGAATACCACTTTTATGACAGCAAAGGAAATGCTGTTTCAGAATAACAAGAACCGCTCTTACTGTGTAAGGGCGGTTTTTTTGTTTATTTTTAAAGGAAAAATATCACTATGACTCTAAGCTTTAATAACTTTACTTATATAGCCGAACATCCTTTTGAATTTGGAAAAAATGTTAGAATTGAATTCGAGAAAGATATACCAGACAGTCTATACAAATATTACTCTCCAAACAACTATAATTTTACGGCAATAGCAAATAATGAATTTTATTGCTCACATCCTTTTCAATTTAATGATTTGACTGACTGCACTCCGTATTCATACGATTTTTCTGATATTAATTTTGAAGATTTTAAAACCATATACATCAATCTTAGCAAACTTAAAATTGAAGAAATTGAAGAGATGTATCATCGTGATAAGGCTGCTGGTTTCAAAGAGTACAGAACTCAGTTTTATATGATGCTTACCCAGCATCTTGGTATTTTATGCTTATCAGAGAATGAAATGCATAATTTAATGTGGGGGTATTATGCAAGCGATGCTGGATTTAAAATTAAATTTAAAACTGATGCCCTTTTGGAATCTATAAATGATGTGAATGGTCAGAACGTTTTATTTTTTCCCATAAATTATATAGATAATAAACTTCATATTGATATAAATAAATACGGGAGTTGGTTACCGATTCTTCTTGAAATATCTACAAAGGTTAAGCATTGGCAGCATGAACATGAATGGAGAATCGTTATGTTTAAAAATGATATGGATGTACCTAATTCATTAATTACTCCAAGCATACCTGACTATAATGGTAAAGACAATAGATTTATAAAATACAACCCGGAAGCTGTTGAGGAAATTGTGTTTGGAATGAATTTTTTTAACGGGAAAATTGTAAAGAAATCCACTTTTGTCTCGAATACGGAAATTCATATAACAGTAGAAGATTTTGATGTATGCAACTTTCTTGACTTTGTAGCGCTAAAATTAGTTGATAAAGTATATCATTGTGGAATATTTACAGATAGAGAAAACTTAATCTTTGATGGCGCAGCTATGATAGAAAGTAGTATTGAGAAAATTATTTTTACAAAACTGGCTGAAAATCTGTATTCAATAAACAGAAATACCCCTGAATCTTGCCTAAGATTTCAAAACGAATATGATTAACCAAATTATATTTTTGAACCAAAGTAAAGATTGACTCTCCCGCACTTTTGTATCATCATTCCGTAATTCTGTATAAGTAGTCCGGAGCACCACTGTCCTACCTTTGTCATGTAACATTTAAAAACAAAATACTCATGTCAAAGACAATATTTATTACAGGAGCATCAAGAGGATTTGGTAAACTATGGGCAGAAGCCTTTTTAAAGCGTGGCGATAAAGTAGTAGCCACTGCACGTAATACCGAATCACTGGCCGACCTTGTTGCTGCATACGGCGACAATATCCTTCCCCTAAAACTAGACGTAAATAACCGTGCCGACAGCTTTGCAGCCGTAGCTAAAGCAAAAGAACACTTCGGCACCGTAGACGTAGTGATAAACAATGCCGGTTATGGTCTGTTTGGCTCTATAGAAGAAACCAGCGAAGCAGATGCCCGCCAGCAGATAGAAACCAACGTATTCGGTTTGCTTTGGATCACCCAGGCCGCCTTACCTATAATGAGGGAACAAGGACACGGGCACATTATTCAGGTATCAAGCGTACTTGGTATAACTACACTACCACTACTTGGCATATACAATGCTTCTAAATGGGCCGTAGAGGGCATTAGCGAGTCGTTGGCACAGGAAGTAAAGCAATTTGGCATAAACATATCGTTAGTAGAACCTAATGGCTTTGCAACGGACTGGGCAGGTGCCAGCGCTACGCAAAGCGAACCTATTGCAGCCTATGACGGCTTGCGCCAGTCATTTGGCGAGGCAAGCAGCCAGGAAGGCTTCTTTGGCGATCCGGCAGCAACGCCTGAAGCTATACTGAAACTGGTAGATACCGAAAACCCTCCGCTACGCTTGTTCCTGGGCAAACAAGCATTCCCTTGGGCTAAACAGGTGTATGCCGACCGTATTACCGAATGGGAAGCCTGGAATGACGTAGCCGTTGCAGCCCACGGCGCATAATACATTATATTTTTCCATAACTTTATAGGGCTTTTCCATGTCGAATGCAGCGCAGCGGAATTGAGACATCTCTTAAGAGATTTTTCGACTCCACTACGTTTCGCTCAACATGGAAAAGTCTTTCCATTCCGCATGGAGCGAAGTGGGGAATCTCACACTATGAATACTTTAGAGATTAAAAACTATGAGACACTACAGCAGCATTACCCAACTTAGTAAACATGTAGGCTTTCCGCTCCCGGAAAACCCGTTGCTTGGACTTATTCTTTGCGAAAGACTACAGGGTTGCCAGATAGGCGAAGGTGCTTTTACAACTGATTTCTACACCATTATGTTCAAGAAGATGAAATCAGGGGTTATAAATTACGGACGTACAAAATATGACCATGAAAACGGCTCGCTTTCATTTGTTAACCCAAGGCAGATTGTAGAAATCAAGGATTTGGAATTAGAAGAGAAAGGGTTTCTGATTTATATCCACCAGGATTTTTTAAATGGTCATAACCTGCACAGCGAAATAAAAAAATACGGCTTTTTTGATTATGAAGCCAATGAAGCGCTGCACCTATCACCACGTGAGGAGGAAATCATCTGGGAACTGTATTTTAAGATTGAAGCCGAAAACAACAACAATGCTGATGAATACACCCGCGACATCATACTTACGCATATCGATTCGATACTAAAATATTCGCAGCGCTTTTACAAACGGCAGTTTATTAACCGTACCGAATTATCCGGAGTTACCGTATCAAGATTTAATAGCCTACTGACTGATTACATGGAAAAGGGCATGCTTACCACTGCCGGACTACCCACCGTAAAGGCAATGGCAGATAGCCTGAACACCTCAACCCGCTACCTCAGCGACTTATTGCGACAGGAAACCGGCAAGACAGCGCTGGAACTCATACACATTTTCCTGATTGGGGAAGCAAAGAACCTGCTGCAACACCGCGATAAAACCGTAGCCGAAACCGCCTATTCACTCGGTTTTGAAAATCCACCGTATTTTACGCGACTGTTTAAAAAGGAAACCGGTTTTACCCCACTGGAATACCGAAAGCAATTCTTGAACTAAACCTCTATAAAACGAAAAAAGCAACCCTCACAGGTTGCTTTTCTTATGTTATAAAACAGGTGTTAATTACAGGCTTCCTGCTTTTTCTTTTTCAAGGTGGCAAGATGCTTTTTTCTCAGCACCGGCAGAGCAGCATCCTGCTTTCTTTTCGCCTGTAGCTGGTTTAGCCTCCTCATTAGAAGCAGATGCACCGTGCGATGCCGAGCAGCAAGCCGCTTTCTTTTCTCCGGTAGCTACTTCTTTTTTATCTGTAGTTTTTGTATCTGCTTTTTTAGCCGCTTTTTTCTTTTTGCCTTTGTCAAAAGATGCATCGTAGTAGGCTTTATCTCCAGATGATTTTACGTCAGACACTTTGTAAGCACCATCCGCGATTTTCTCAACTTTTTCCACGAAATTCTCAGGAGTCTGTTTTGCCGGGTCGAACGATACGGTAGCTGTTTTGCTTTCAAAATCTACAGTAGCTTTAGATACGCCTTCCATACCACTCAGCTTGCTTTCTATGGTTTTGGCACAGCCTTCAGGGCAGGTCATACCCTCTATTTTAAATGTAGTGGTTTCCTGGTTGGCAGCTATGGCAGCACTTTCAGTTTTATTGGCATCGGCAGTAGCCTCAGCTTTAGCGTTATCCTTACAGCTGGCAAACACAAGGGCTGCACAGGCTATGATAGAAATGTTTTTTGCAAAGTTCATACTGAAAAAGGTATTTTATGTTTTTAAACGCATTAGTATCAGGTTACAAATGTAACTAAAAACGCATATGCCCCAACGTGATGTTAATCATTTTAACAAGCCGATGCTCAATAAAAAACCCTTTCTGTAACAGAAAGGGTTTTTGGTATATTTCCTAGAATGGTAAATCGTCGTGTTCCTGCTCATTAAAGTTAGGAGCCGGCTCAAACGCGTCGCGTGCGGCAGGCGGCTGAAAGCCCTGCTGCGGCGCCTGATTGTAACCACCTTGTTGCGGCTGGCCGTAACCACCACCCTGAGGCTGTTGTCCATAACCTTGCTGAGGCTGGCCATATCCCTGTTGTGGCTGACCGTAACCACCGCCCTGCGGCTGGCCATAACCTTGCTGCGGCTGGCCGTAACCACCCTGAGGTTGTCCGTAACCTTGCTGAGGAGCACCATAACCCTGCTGAGGAGCATCGCCTCCCTTTTCTATCCTCCAACCCTGTATAGAGTTAAAATACCTTGTTTCACCCTGTGGTGTTACCCACTCGCGACCCCTAAGGTTTATAGAAACCCTTACAGGCTCTCCCGGCTGGTAGCTGTTTAGCAGGTCGCATTTATCCTGCGTAAATTCTATAAGAATATGCTGCGGGTACTGCTCATCAGTGGTTATTACCACTTCCCTCTTCCTGAAACCATTAGCGCCAAAGGCTTTGGTTTCGTCAATCATCTTAATCCTTCCGGTTACTTCCATAATGTTTTGTTTTTTTCTGCCTCTGTGGGCAGCCATCGTTACTATTTAAAAATTTGTTCTTAAAAATCTTTCTTTGCCAGCAGTAATTTCCATGCGGTAGCCGCATCATTGGCATCCAGGTATTCTTTGGCACGGCGTAGCTTTTTATCCTCATCGTCAGCCCTTAAAAGGGCTTTGGCTTCAAAACTGCCTTCTACAAATATAGCAATTTCTTCACCCGATGGCAAGGTTTCTACGTTACCAAGCTTACCAAGGTCATTACCATCAAAAACCGTGCTCTCTTTCACAAAAGCAGGAATGGCATCTATACCTATACCAAGCGTAGTCAGTGGCTTTTCTACCTCAAAAAGTCCGTCGTTAGCGCGCGAATACCAGTTATTACCCAGCCTGGACACCAGGTCTATCTTGTGCTGGTCTATGCTTCCGTTTTCATCCAATACATCTTCGCTTATGTGCATTTTCAGCACTTCGCAAATCACAAGGTTACCGGCGCCACCGCCTTCACCCAGTGCTATGATGTCGTTTATACGGCATTCAAATTGTACCGGTGCTTCTTTAACGCGCGGAGGTTTTACCACCTCTGACGGTTCCATGGTGAAACCTGCCTTTACAAACTCGTTTACCCCACCGGCATACTCCGTACTGCTTAACGAGGTTTGCTGTACCATAGCGTAATTCACTACGTTTATAACAACCTCACGCGTTTCATCTGCATTAATCAGCGTATGCTTTATGGTATTATCCCTTACCCTTCGCGAAGGCGAAAAAATAAGTATGGGCGGATTAGTGCTAAACAGGTTAAAAAAACTAAACGGCGACAGGTTAACCTCTCCGTCCTTGCTTATTGTACTGGCCAGCGCTATAGGCCTTGGCCCTACCGAACTCTGCAAATAACCGTGCAGCTTAGCAGTAGGCAACTCTTTTGGATCAATGGTAAGCATTAAAGCGTTTGTTGTTTACGCAAAGATACTTTTTATACGGTACCGATTTCGGGCTGCATGAAGGTTGTTAATAAAATATTATGCCCTGCCGGGCGTTATAGAACATACACCTTTACTTCGCAGTTTTTAGTATCTTTAAAGCGAAAACCAGATTTGTATGCAGATTTCCGATAAGAGGACCGTAACCCGCTGGGTGATTATTGTTGTTTCTTTTTGTATTGTAACACTTATTTTATGGAACACCTACTACCTGTTCCAGATTTTTAAGGATGAAGAACGCAATAAAATGGAGCTTTGGGCACAATCGCAGGTAAGCCTTAATAATGCCAATGAGAATACCGATGTAGAACTTCCACTTCGTATTATAACCGGCAACAGAACGATACCCATCATTAAAGTCATTATAACAAAAGGGAAGGACAGCATAGTAGATGTGGCCAATATAGACGAATCCATACCAAAGCAGTCTGAAAAAATGGCTTCTATACTGGAAAGCATGAAGAAGGAAAATGCACCGGTAACCATGCAGATTACTAAAAGCCATACACAGTACTTGTATTATGGCAATTCTACCCTGCTAAACGTACTTAAATATTATCCGTTTGCCCTCGGGCTTATCATATTACTTTTCGGCGCGGTAGTATACAACTTTTACCGGGCTACCAAGGCAGGGGCACAAAACAGGCTGTGGGCAGGTATGGCAAAGGAAACCGCCCACCAGATAGGCACCCCTTTATCATCGCTCCTGGGATGGATAGAGATAATGCGCGCAGATGATGTAGATGAAACTACGGTAACTGAAGTAGAGAAAGATGTACAGCGCCTGCAAACCATAGCCGACCGCTTCAGCAAAATAGGCAGTGAGCCCGTACTGGAAGAACGCGATATTATAGCCGAAACCGAACGTTCGTTCCAATACCTGAAAAGCCGTGCCAGCCGCCAGGTAGAGTTTAGCTTTACCGCACCGAACCATCCTGTAAATGTGTTGCTAAACCCGGAACTGCACAGCTGGACTGTAGAAAACCTGGTTAAGAACGCCATTGATGCCATGAAAGGCAAAGGCACATTAACCGTAAGCATAGAGGAAACCGAAAATCTTGTAAAGATTAAAGTAGCCGATAGCGGCAAGGGCATACCGAAATCACAGTTCCGTAAAGTATTTGAACCCGGGTTTACCACTAAGAAAAGAGGCTGGGGACTCGGACTATCTCTTACCAGGCGTATTGTAGAAGAATACCATAACGGGCGTATAAAAGTAGCCCAGAGCGAGCTGGGCAAAGGCACCACCATGCAGGTAAGCCTGAAAAAAATATAAACGAAAAATGCTGCCCGTTAAGGCAGCATTTTTTATAGATTTTCGCTAATCTCTTTCGCGAGTGCTTCAAATTCTTCTTTTTCAAGTTTTACTTTATTAATAAAGCGCATCTCGTCCATTTCATTAAGCGGGATCAGGTGCACGTGTACATGAGGCACTTCCAGCCCTACCACGGCCACTCCTACCCTTTTACAAGGCACGGTTTTTTCAAGCGCTTTGGCTACCTTTCGGCTAAATTTCATCAGCCCCAGGTAATGCTCCTCTTCCATATCGAAGATTTTGTTTACCTCCTGTTTCGGTATACACAAGGTATGTCCCTTAGCATTTGGATTTACATCCAGGAACGCCAGGAAGTTTTCATCTTCGGTTATTTTGTAGGCCGGTATTTCGCCGTTTATAATTTTTGTGAATATAGAGCTCATGGCAAAAACGTTATGGTTAGTCCCTTGTTATTTCAAGCACCTCAAAGTTCAGTGTGCCGTTCGGCACCTTTATTTCCGCAACCTCACCTACTGATTTACCCAGTAGTCCCTTACCTATAGGCGAAGTAACCGATATTTTATTCGTCTTAAGGTTCGCTTCGCTTTCGGCAACAAGCGTATATTTCATTTCCATGCCATTGGCCTGGTTTTTTATTTTTACAGTGCTAAGCACAAGCGCCTTGCTTACATCAAGTTGAGATTCATCTATAATACGGGCATTTGCAACCAGTTCTTCCATCTTGGCTATTTTAAGCTCTAAAAGCCCCTGTGCCTCTTTTGCGGCATCATATTCGGCATTTTCAGAAAGGTCGCCCTTATCCCTGGCTTCCGCTATGGCCTGGCTGGCTTTAGGGCGTTCCACACTCTTAAGGTTATCCAGCTCATCTTTTAATTTTTTTAATCCTTCAGCAGTGTAATAAGATACTGTACTCATAACTTCGTCGTTTATATAAATAGAAAAAATCCCATGTGACCGGGATTTCTTTTATGCAAAGATATTGTTTTTTGTTAAATCATTTTTTTCGATACTACAATCGCAGACATCAAAGTTAATTAAATTAAATTTGTTTCATAATTTTTAATGCTAAATTTAAAGAATTGCAATGAAAAAATTTTTGTTTATTATAATCGCTCTTTTAGCATTAATTTCATGTGGTGGCGACAGTTATGTTATGCGAAACCCCTACCTGAATGCCGGCAGCTTCAGCGCACCCATAGATATTACCCTGCCATCTTATGACAATCTCCGCTACGTAGCTAACCCCGTAGTGGTAACCGTTGACGGATGGGGAATAAACGGGCTAATTATTATGAATACCGGCAGTGGCTATGTAGCCTGGGAAAACAGCTGCCCTAACCAGGAGCTGTCTTCATGCTCTGTGCTCCGCGTAAGCGGTGCCTACGCTAAATGCCCTTGCGATGATGTACAATACAGCCTCTTTACCGGGCAGCCTACCACCCCCACAACGTACAACCTTAAGGCTTACCGCATAGAAATGATAAGCAGTACCGCAATCAGGGTATATAATTAAGCACATAAAAAAACCCTGTGAGCATATAAGTACTTACAGGGTTTCCTAAATATAATGGTTTAGCAATCTTAAAACTTAAGGCTTACCCCACCAAGCACGTTAAACGTGGCCTGAGGGTAATAATATGGATCTGTGCCCCACATAAAGCCATTTGATATGTATTTTTTGTTTGTGATGTTGTTAAGCAACACACTGAATGATATTGACTTAAACACTGAGGTCATAGGTATATCATACGAAATATTGGCATCCTGCACATAGTAGGCGGACAACTTGCCCGAAGCCGTTTCCAGATTATCCATATACTGCTCGCCTACATACTTAGACAGCAATGCAATTTGAAGGTTTTTCACCGGAAGGAAAATAAATTGTCCTCCGCTTATTATAGATGGTGAAAAAGCAATCTCTGTATTACCCAGGTTTTGAACACCCGCATCGCCTTCGTTATAAAAATTGATATTCCTGTTCATGCTAATAGCTACGTTAGGACGTAGTATAAAATAGTCTGTAGCATATATGGTAGCATCTATTTCTACGCCACTACGGTAACTGTCACCGCTGTTAGCATAAATAGGCGCACCCACATCATTAATGGCACCTGTAAGCACAAGCTGGTCTTTATAACGCATATAATAGGCATTTGCATTTATGCTGCTGCGCCCATTTTTATAACGCCATCCCAACTCAAAATCATTCATGCTTTCGGGCTTGGTACTGCCGCTTTCGTAATCGGCACGGCGTGGTTCTTTATTGGCACGCCCATAGCTGAAATAAATGCTGTTATTATCGTTAACCGTATACGTTAAACCCGCCTTAGGGTTTACAAAGTTAAAGGTATCATCAGCAGGGATCACGTCCGTATTGTCCTCGGTCACGTTATCGGCCTTATAATGCACCCTGCGGTATTGCAGGTCGCCAAACAAGCTGAAGTTACTACCCAGGGCATACGTAGCTTTGGCAAACACATTAAAGTCGGTTTTACTGGCGGTGTTGTCATAGTAACGATCTCCGGGACGTACCGCCTGGGAGTACTGCGCCCAAATGGCCTCTCCGTAGTGTGCGCCCTCGTACTTATTAAGGCCTCCGCCAAGTGTGGCATTTAGTTTTTCGTCTTTATAATTTAAGGAGAAAGTAGTACCATAAAACTTGTTATCCAGCCATTTTTGGGTAACCACATCAGATGTAGTTACAGGAGTGCCACCAACAACAAGTGGCGAAATACCGTATGCAGGAAGCTCAGCATCATCACGGTAGTTTTCGTAATAACCACGGCCTTTGGTATAAAACAGCGCCACGTTACTGCTCCAGTTGCTGCTTATACGCTCGTTCCAGTGCAGCTGGTACTGGTCTTGCCAGTAATTGTCGGTTTCGTTTTTGTAAAAATGTTCGTTACCGTTCTCGTCTGTATAATAACCTGAATAGTTATACTTTCGGTTACCCGCCATGGTAGCGGCATCTATACCATTCCACGCCTGGTAGGTTTTTTCACTGCCGCCAAAGGCAAGTGCCTTAATCAGGGTAGTTTTGCCTACGTAAGTCCCTTGCAAGAAATACGACTTAAGGTTACTTGATGCCCTATCTATATACCCATCACTCTGGATATTAGACAGCCTGCCGGCAATTTCTATATGGTCGTTCATAAGGCCGGTAGTAAACTTTACAGTATGCTTACGCGAATTATAGCTGCCAAACGAGTTGTTGATTTCGCCCCCGGCTTCTTTTTTATAAGCATCGGTAAGTACGTTAAGACTGGCACCGAATGCGCCCGCACCGTTAGTACTGGTACCTACACCACGTTGCAGCTGAATGTTTTCGGCAGATGAAGCAAAGTCGCCCATGTTTACCCAAAACGTACCGTGCGATTCGGCATCGTTATACGGAATACCGTTAAGCGTTACGTTAATTCGGCTTGCATCGGCACCACGAACGCGTATGCCCGTGTAGCCTATACCGTTACCGGCATCAGTGGTAGTTACCACAGACGGCAGGTAGTTTAGCAATACCGGAATATCCTGGCCCAGGTTACGCGGTGCAAGCTCTTCTTTGGTTACGTTGCTAAAGGTTACCGGAGCGTTAGCGTTTACACGCACTGCCTGTACAAGTACCTCGTCTAATTTTGTGGTGGTAGAATCTTTTTGCGTGGCAGGTTGCTGCGCAAAGGCTGCCGCAGGCAGCAATAAGAAAAGTGACTTAGAAGCTAAGCGGCTTAGCGGCTTAGTAGCTGAATAAAATTTTTTCATCCGTAAAAGATTTACGAATAAAAGGGGTAATTATTCTTTTGGTTAAAAATTAATAATGAATGTATGGGCATTAGCTACGGCGTGCACTCCGTGGTTTTGCCTGGTTCCCTTGGCGGCATTACCCGCCCAGGTTCATTGGGTATGATCTCAGCCCGTTATTTAGGGCACCCCTTTTGAGACGTGGCAAAGGTAGTTTTTTATTTGAAAGTTTTTATACGGATTTTTAGATTTTTGGATAATTGGATTTGTAGAAGGATAAGCGTTAGATTTCTGGAAGATTTGATTTTTAGTATAAAATATATAAAAAGCAGGGCCGCCATAAGGCAACCCTGCTATATTTTTAATGAAATCTAAATCTCTGATACGTCCAAAGATCAAATCTTCCAAAAATCTAAAAATCCGGTCTCCTGCGCGATTGTTTCCTTTCGCTTTGGTGTGCCTTATTATCCCTTCGCTTTTGCATTACCGCACGCGGTACACGTGTGGCTTTTCTGGGCACTTCGGGTTTTATAGCGGCAGCCATAAGCTGCAGGAAACGTTTTGTAACAATATCCTTATTGCGCAGCTGGCTGCGGTCTTCATCGCAGTGCAGTACCAGCTGGCCTTCGGCATTAATGCGGTTAGCAAGCCTTGAAGCCACAAGCAATTTTTCCTCATCGGAAAGCGCTGCCGATGCTGCCACACTAAAACCAAGCACTACTTTACTGGACACCTTGTTTACGTTTTGCCCACCTGCCCCGCTGCTGCGTACGGCCTTATAGTCCAGTTCGGAAAGAATTTTCTCTGTATTCAAAAAAATAAATTTTTAAACCGGTTTCTGATGGGCCGGCTTCAGCAGGTCGTTTACGGTTTTTACCGGGTTAAAGGTTTTTAGAGGCACCTCTACAAACACGGTTACCCATCCTGCCATAGCCCCGTTCCACAGTCCCGGAAGCTCATATGATTTTACATCCTTGCCCATGCGGTTCTTTTGTACTATAAAGCCGGTATTGGCATCTACGTACTCGCCCAGTTCAAATTTATTACCCTTATAATCCTTAAGCCCACACACCAGGTCTACCGGGTTAAAGTGTGTACTCTGGCTAAATATATGGCTTTGTATCTTGTTGTCCATATCTATCTGCGAGCTTTCCACAATTTGCAGTGAAAGCCTTCCGCGCTTGCCTTTTACCCAGAACGGGCCACCACCTGGCTCGCCTTCGTTCTTTACCATACCACACACACGAAGCGGCCTGTTTAGCTGCTCCTTTACGTACTGGTATTTATTTTCAAGGGTAAATTTATCAAAATCAGGTGATATGTCCAACGACAGTTCCTGCTCAGCAAACTTGATTATCTCGTCAAGTTCCGCTTCATTTACCGTTCTGTTTTCAATATCCTCAAGATATTTAAATACTTTCTCCTGAAGCTTAACCAATATACCCGCAAGTGCTTTTTTGTACGTAGCTATGGTATCCATTTTGGTATGCCTTACGTTATCTATGTTTTTAATAAACACCACATCGGCATCCAGGCGGTTAAGGTTTTCTATCAGCGCGCCGTGTCCGCCCGGGCGGAACAGCAACTTGGTCTTCTCTTCCCTAAACGGTTTGTTGTCTAAGCCTACCGCAATGGTATCTGTTTCTTTATGCTGGTACGTAAAGTTAAAGTGTATTTTAATACCCGTTTCGGCCTCTACTTTGGCACGTGCATCGTTTATGGCATCAAGGAAACCGTTAAGGTGGTTTTCAGATATGGTAAAATGCACATAGGTTTCTCCCCTGCTACTGGCATACGCTGCGGCTTCGCGCAGGTGCTCATAAACAGGAGTTGCCGCAAAGCCATCATAATCATGAAACGGCAGTATACCCTTCGGCTTATTGGCATAATCAAAATGTTCCTCGCTGATCATGGTCTTTACAAAGCTGTAATGACGTGCATCTTCGCGCAGGTTTTCATTTTCCATGTCTGTACACGTAATAAGCTTCTCGGCTACAGTGGCAATTTCTTTATGGAAAGGGAATTTTTCCTGCCCCAGTAAAAACACCTGTAGTGAGTTGTCCTTTACACGGTTAACATATCCATTAATGGTTTCCTTTTCAGGATTATACCCACTCATAAAATCGTGCAGGAACTTAAACATACGGGTTGCCGCACCCGATGCCGGTACAAACTTCTTAAGTTTATAATTTTCTTTCTTAGAATCGAAGAAATCGGCCAGTGCCGTGGCTTCCTCTTTTTGTAACAGGGTTATGCCGTCGCCGATTACCGCAGGCCTGTCCAGGTTTATTTTAGCTATACCATTTGTAAAAATGGCTATTTGTGCCGTGATTTTTTCCATGCTTATACCCCTGCGGTATATTTGCATAAAGTCGGTTATTTCCAGTCCCAGGTTCAGGGCTTTTTCAAGCTCTGTAGCTATTTCAGAAACTTTTTCAAATACATTACCGTAGCCTGTGGTTATCCTTAGCCTCAGGTTTTGGTTATTAAGTAGCTTTTCAGCAAGGTCATTTGCGGCACTGTTTTCTTCCGGGGCGATAACAATAGCCAGGTCACTCTGTTTAGGGTTGTTTACCAGGCCGATATCCTTTGCCTTAAAATTAAGGCGGCGGTTATCTTTCTCTTCAGCAAAAGGCTGCAGGTTCAGCAGGGCCGCTGTGGGCTTACTGTCCTGTTCTGCATAGACCGTTATGTTTAACGTGTCTACTTTCTGTCTCGTAAAATTCTCTTCCATGCTAGATAGCCATAAATGGCAATTACGGTTAAAACTACATTTAAAATACTGGTAAGGGTATATCCCTTTAAATAAAAAAGCGGAATGGCTATTAAATCCCCGGCTATTAAAAACAGCCAGTTTTCAAGTTTGCGCTTCGCAAGCTGCCATGTCCCCACAAAGAGCAGCCCCGTCATAATGATGTCCGCATAAGCCCACCATCTGTCAAACTTGTTAAATAAGACATAAATAACCGAAACAAATATAATAGAAAAAATTAAAATAAAAGCGGATTTTCGCCAATCCTGATGTGAATTTTTTGTAATTTTTAGAATATCACTGTTATTTTTATATGGTTTTCCCCATAGCCACCACCCATACACACTCATATAAAAGTAGTAGCCATTAATAAGCAGGTCGCCATAAAGTTCCCAGTCCAGCAGCAGGTAAATATATATTACCGTACTCGCAAGCCCTGTAGGATACAGCCATATACTGTTCCGTTTACTAAAAACCACACTTATTATACCTAACACTACGGCCAGGCTTTCCATAAAAATCTGCGCAAAGGTATATTCCTTATATTGCCTGAATAAAAATTCAAAAACCTCTAACATTAAATAACAGTTAAAAAGTAGTTACAGTCCCAGGCAGTATACCAGGGTAAAACCTTCGAGTTCCATAAAGTAAAATGGCACTTTGGCTGATACTCCTTCAAAATTATAAAAGGTTTCCCCCTGCCCGTCATCGGCATTAAACGGAAATACTTCTATATTTTGCTTAAAACTCATTCCGGGGCGCGATATCATTTTATACACCGCTTCCTTAACCCCCCATATTATTATTAATCTGCGGAGGTAATCCCCATTATCCTCCGGGCTAAGGTAGCTAAACTCAGCATCTACAAATTTATTAGCAATAAGCACCACCTTTTCACGCTGTAGCTCCATATCTATCCCAATTTGCCTGCTGCTTATTATTATCGCACTAAACGCATAGGAATGTGTAATGGAAATATTTTTGCCATCTTTAAGGTGCGGCTTGCCGTTGGCGTCATAAAACAGGTCAAAATCAGTATACCCTACGTGCTGTAACAGCATACGCACCCCCAGGAAACCTTTTTGGTGCTGCTCACTCTTCATGCCTTCTAAACGGTTTTGGCACACCTCCTTAAGCCGTGTGTCAGCACGCAGCTGCTCAAGGCTTTCGGTGTTTTTCCACACCAGTACCTGAGTGTCGTTATCCAGGGTAAGCGATTTATATAAAGGCATTTATTAGCGGTTGTAGGGTGGTATTAATTTCCTATTTAGTACCTTTGCAAAAATTTTTTGCTACTACAAATATACGTAATTAGGAAATGAGTACAACAACGCTGCCTTTTGTGGCATACAAAGTAAAGGATATTTCGCTTGCGGAATGGGGAAGGAAAGAGATTCAACTGGCTGAAGCCGAAATGCCGGGCCTTATGGCACTGCGTGCCGAATACGGCCCTAGCCAGCCGCTTAAAGGCGCGCGTATAGCAGGCTGCCTGCACATGACCATACAAACCGCAGTACTTATAGAAACACTTGTAGCCCTGGGTGCTGATGTTACCTGGAGCTCTTGTAATATATTTTCTACGCAAGACCATGCCGCCGCCGCTATTGCTGCCGCAGGTATTTCTGTCTATGCATGGAAAGGTATGAACGAAGAAGAATTTGACTGGTGTATAGAACAAACCCTTTGGTTTGGCGAAGACCGTCAGCCGCTTAACATGATCCTTGACGATGGTGGCGACCTTACCAATATGGTATTTGACCGTTTCCCTGAGCTTGCTGCCGGTATTAAAGGCCTTAGCGAAGAAACCACTACCGGTGTTCACCGCCTGTATGAAAGGATGAAGAACGGCACACTTGTTATGCCTGCCATTAACGTTAACGACTCAGTTACAAAATCGAAGTTTGACAACAAATACGGGTGTAAGGAAAGTGCTGTAGACGCGGTACGCCGTGCTACCGACCTTATGCTTGCAGGTAAACGTGTTATTGTTTGTGGCTATGGCGATGTAGGTAAAGGTACTGCAGCATCATTCCGTGGTGCGGGTTCTATAGTTACCGTTACCGAAATTGACCCTATCTGCGCACTACAAGCTGCAATGGACGGCTATGAAGTTAAGAAACTTGACACCGTTATAGCGAATGCCGATATTATCATTACCACTACAGGTAATAAAGATATTGTTGTAGGCCGTCATTTCGAGCAAATGAAAGACAAGACCGTTGTGTGTAACATTGGTCACTTTGATAATGAAATTGACATGGCGTGGCTAAACAGCAACCATGGCGCTTCTAAAGTTGAAATCAAACCTCAGGTAGATAAATATACCATTAACGGTAAAGATATCATCATCCTTGCCGAAGGCCGCCTTGTAAACCTTGGTTGTGCTACAGGCCACCCAAGCTTTGTAATGAGTAACTCGTTTACCAACCAGACCCTTGCCCAGCTAGAGCTTTGGAACAACAGCGCTGCTTACAAAAACGAAGTATACATGCTACCTAAGCACCTTGACGAAAAAGTAGCTTCACTTCACCTTGCCAAACTTGGTGTAGAGCTTGAAGTACTTAGCGAAGGACAAGCCGCTTACATAGGCGTAGCAGTAGAAGGCCCGTTTAAACCGGAATATTACCGTTACTAATAAACGTAGCCACATAAAAGTAAAAGCCCCGCCAAATGAATTGAGCGGGGCTTTTTTTTGGAAACAAAAACTATCTACTTTACCTAAATCAAAAAACTGTTAGCAGTACTGCTTCCACTCTGGCGCGTGGTATAGTAGTACCGTACCCTGCAAAGCTAGGCCACATACCCACTCTAAAAAATACCCATTAACAGGTATTTTTACAATACTACCCCACTCTACTCTTTTTACATTGTCAGATAAAGATGTATTTTTACAGCCTTGCAAAAAAACAGGCTTATGTATTTCCTATCGCCCGAACTGTATTTCCCTCCGGTACACCAGGCCTCGTCCGAAGGTATTGTAGCCATAGGTGGCGACCTGAGTCCGGAACGCCTTATGCTGGCCTATCGTAGTGGCATCTTTCCGTGGTTTGAAGACGATGAACCCATACTGTGGTGGAGCCCGCCTGAGCGTATGGTACTACTGTTCCCCGAACTGAAGATAAGCAAAAGCATGCGAAATATTATAAACCGGGGCATCTTTAAGGTTACCTGGAACACCGCGTTTGAACAGGTTATAAGAAACTGCCGCACCATACAGCGCGACGGACAGCCCGGCACCTGGATTACCCCCGAAATGGTAGCCGCATATTGTAAACTGCACGAGCTCGGCCATGCCAAATCAGTAGAGGTATGGCAGGATGGTGAACTTGTAGGCGGGCTGTACGGTATAGACCTGGGGCATATATTTTGTGGCGAAAGCATGTTTAGCAAAGTGAGCAATGCCAGCAAAATGGCATTTATAGCCCTTGCCAAAAAACTGGAACATGAAAACTACCGCCTGCTGGACTGCCAGGTATATAACGACCATCTGGACAGTCTGGGTGCCTGCGAAATTTTGCGTGAGGATTTCATGGAAGTACTTCTTTCGTAAATTTGGTTATGCGGTAATTCGGTTATCTGTTAATTCGTATACTGAAATACGTAATTCTAAAAACTGCGACTGCGACTGAAAACTTATGCCTTATCCTTTTTGCCTTTACAGACTTTAAACTTAAAAGGAGTACCTTTGCAGCGCATTATGAAAAAGACTCCCCACCCTATATACAACCTGCAATTTGGCCTGCTGTGCACGAGTTCGTTATTGTTCTCAGCCAGCTTTAACATGCTTATCCCTGAGCTGCCCGCTTACCTGAGCAGCCTTGGCGGTGCCGAATATAAAGGCCTTATCATAGCACTGTTTACCCTTACCGCAGGTATCTCCCGCCCGTTTAGCGGGCGCCTTACCGATACCGTGGGGCGCGTACCTGTTATGGCCGTGGGCAGTATCGTATGCTTTGTATGCGGATTGCTCTATCCCATATTATCATCGGTAGCCGGCTTCTTGTTCTTAAGGCTGATGCACGGTTTCTCTACCGGTTTTAAACCTACTGCAACCGCTGCATACGTAGCCGACATAGCCCCAAAGGAACGCTGGGGTGAAGCACTGGGGATGCATGGGCTGTTCTTTAGCACCGGTATGGCGCTGGGCCCTGCGATGGGCGGCTATATAGCCCTGCATTTTAATATCAATGTGTTGTTTTATGTATCATCGGCACTGGCATTGCTGAGCATTCTTATTATTATGAGAATGAAGGAAACCCTTAAGGACAACCAAAAGTTCCGCCCTGCATTGCTCAAAATAAACCGTCGCGACATTATACTGAAGCAGGCCATACCGGCAGCGATGGTCAATCTTTTGTCTTGCCTGTCTTACGGTACCATGCTTACACTTATCCCCGACAAATCAGAATCGTTAGGTATAGCCAATAAAGGCACTTTTTTCATGGTGCTTACCATAACCTCATTGGTAATGCGATTTTTAGCAGGCAAAGCCAGCGACCGGTATGGGCGTGTACGGGTAATGCGTTACGGGCTTATGATACTTGTCGTGGCATTAACGTTAACAGGGTTTGCAGACTCTGCACTTATGTTTTTAATAGCCGCAGGGGTATATGGCATCGCCCAGGGCGTATACTCGCCATCACTTAATGCATGGATCATAGAACTGAGCAGCCCCGAGAACCGAGGGAAAGCCGTAGCTACCAGCTATATGGCCATGGAGGCAGGCATAGGCGCAGGCGCGGCTATTGCCGGATGGTACTATGCAGATAACCTGGCACATATACCGGCCATGTTCTATTTTGCCGCGATTATAGTAGTTATATCTATTGTTTACGCTTATTACTGGGAAAAGAAACTAAAACCGGCACTACCGGAAAATGCTTAGTTTTTAAAAAGCATAATAAAAAATCCCCTTAAAGGGGATTTTTAGTAACATTGGTTGGTTAAAATAAATTCTCTGATTAGGCTGGTTATCTGGCTGCAAGGTAGTTACATTGCAAGCTGTACACAATACCCATTAGTGGGGATTTTTAGCAAAAATAAAGCCGCCCCTTTCAGGACGGCTCCGGCTATATAATAGCACGAGGTATTGTTTACTTATTCTATTTCGAATTGTTGTACTTCACCCGCATGCGCGTTACGCACGTTTACCGAACGGTTAGCATCGTTAAGTACAAAAGCCACAAACTCCATGTTAGCGGTGTTAGTAACGTTTTCAGGAACCGGTATACTAAAGGTACGCTTGTACGTATTATAGGCAGCGGTTTCACCTGCAGGTATGGCATCACCCAGCATATCGGTAAGGCATGAGCGTAGTACATGATTGTGTACCCAGTCTGTAATTACAGCCTGTCCGTTATAGTAGTCTGTGTAATTATGCTGCTCATACAGCAGGCCGTTTTCCAGCACATATACCACCAGCTTCAGGTTAGTTGCTGCAAAATCTTTACTGAACATCACGTTTACATCAAGCGAAATATTCCCGTTTTCCACTTTTGGCGTCATTGCCAGACCCAATTTAGGATTTTCACCCTGGGTAAGGTTTATAACCTGTGCCACATTATTTGGCTCCGGAGATGTCCATCGGGTGCGCCTGTTCAGGTAGCCTTTAGGGTAGCCTATGGCACTAAGGGTGTTTTCTACCGCACTGGCGTCAAAGTTATACGGGTCATATTGGGCATTACTCGGGTTACTGCTAGGGCGGTGTATGGCCACCGGCACAGCATAGTCGGTTTGTGCTTTTACCAGTTCCAGACCCCATGCCACACGGGTGCAATAGCCGCACCAGGTACCGGTATAATCTTCTATAAGCACCCTTTTCTTAAAATTAAGTTCTTCGGTATTACCAAAGCTTACCTTAACCGTTTCAGACGATAGGGGACCCAGCACCGCTTTTACATCATACTGTTTTACCGTAGCGGATGTAAGCGCATTACCCGTAATCTTTTCGCCGTTTACATAAAAAGAAGCTTCGCCGGTATGGTCATTACCATTGTTATCTTTAACGGTAAAAGTAATGATATTGTTTACCAGGGCATAGGAGCGGTCTGCAGTGAGGATAACCGAATCATAGGAATCCAGTATCTCATAATCACGGGCGCAGCCCGAGATAACCAAAACGGTAAGACAAATAAGTGAAACTATTTTTTTCATTGTATTCTATATTGCTAATACAAGTGTGGAAATGTATTAGTTTTTAATAATCCTTGCAGACGCTGTTTTTCCGGCTGCACTAAATTTTGCAAGGTAAACACCCGCCGATAGCGAAGACAAGTCCACTGTATTAGTACCGCTTACAAGTTCGCCGGCTTTTACAAGAGCACCTGTAGTGCTGAAAAGCTGCATGCCCGCCGCATCATTTGCCATAATAACGGCAGTGTTTGCCACCAAGGTATTTTTAATGCTGATACCCATTTGCTGAAGTGCCGCAACCTCTGTACCTGCTGTCGCAGAATACGTATAGCTAAGGGTTTGCAGCGTTTCCTGCTCTATAAAGTCGCCATCCTCATTTGTAGTTAGCCTGACAAAAGCAAGCTGGTAGCTTACCGGCTGCCCGTCTGTACCGGCAGTAAAGCTTATAAAGTGGTCTTCGTCTGACTGTGATGTGGCACCCGGGGCAAGTACTTCACCACCGGTTACTATATATCCCGGCTGTATCTGGTACAGGCATACACCATAGCACAGCTGCACATTATTACCATTTGTATTGCTGCTCATGCTTATAACTTTTACCCCAACCATCAATTCTTCTTCGGTAAGGTTTGTTACGTGGAAACGAAGCTTGTTTGGCGTAGGTAACTGCCCTGTAGGCGCATTAATACTGTTTGTGGTAAATGTATAACCATCGGGTAGTACTGTACCGCCCTGCATGGTTACGGCTATTTGCTGGGCTGCGGCCGTCATCATGCCAAAAGTAAGGGCTGCCAATAGTAGAATTTTTTTCATGGTGTATTGTATTTAAGCTTTTTGTTTGAATGAAAAATGCTATCGGGAGTTTCTGGCTTCCCGATAGCGTTTTTTAATTGATTATATCTTTTTATAAAAACTGTTAGTTGATAACGATTTTCTCAGATTTTTCGTTACCACTTATTCCTTTCAGTGTAGCAATGTAAAATCCTTTTTGCAGTGCGCCAAGGTTTATACTGCCTCCATTGTGTATACTATTTGCAGTATAAACCACTTTGCCCGTCATATCTATAATGTTTATGCTAACCTCTTCGGTACTTTGTATGTTCAGGATACCGCTTGTAGGGTTAGGATATACCGCAAAGCCTTTTTGCAGCGCGGGCGTATCTGTACCGGCAGTAGCCTGGGTAAGTAACGCGGCATTAAATGTAGAAGCGCTAAACGCCTTAAGGTTTACATTTTGCTCGTACACTACGTCATCGCCATTGTATAGCTTTATACCACGAAACGCGGTAGCATCATAGCTGTTAGCAGTGCTAAAGTACCAACCGTCGCCGGCACTATCTTTAATAATAACTTTATAACACTCGTTAGCATCGGGCAGTGTTACAGTGCTTGTTATAATCTCATTAGCATCCGGACCGCCACCGCCATATTGCTCGGGGCCAGCCGTATAAGGGCCGCCACTTGCAATTAGCGTGTTTCCTGTTTCTTTCCTTATTTCCCATGAAGCCTCGGCTGGATAAAAATCAGTATAAACTTCCACATTAAGTGATAATGGCACCAGGGTAGCATTATTAGGTGTTATGGAAACCGACTCCGATACAGGGTGCGGAACTGTTCCAAGGCTGTTTATTGCAGTGATTTCAAGTGTATGTTCGCCTGTACCAAAAAGTGTAGAAGGGAATGTAATGGTAGATGAAGTACCAAACTGCGTTAGGCCTGAAGTACTGGTAAACGGTTTTGTAGCGATAATATTCCCGTTTTCCTTAATAACCGCCGTAGCAGAATAAATTCTGTTGGTACCAAGGTTTTTAATTTTTGCCGTATACACGCCATCAGCCTGGCAAAGCAACACATCTGCCGCGTCAAACCTTACTTTATCGGTAATACCGGTAAGCGTTTGGCAGTTGCTGTTTATCTGCGACTTTAATGTGGCTACCGCAGGCTGTGTAAGTTCCTTTACAGTGCCTTCAGGGCAAATCATATAAACCGTAGGAAAATAAGCAATGCTGTAAGCTCTTGCGATAGCACCTGTGCCATCATCTATAATTGGGTACGGAGAGTGTGCCGTCCAGTTACCACGGGTAGCACTCTGGTCTGATGCTGTATTAGTACCATAAAGGCTTTGTACTGAGGTACCCGGGTCGCCCTCTACAAAAAGAACAACAACTTCATCAGATCCGTTAGGGCCGTAGCTTTCGTAAAGATCTGCCAGCGCATGGGTACCGTGGTAGTTCCAGCATGGGCCGCACCACGTGGCAGAGACATCTATAATTACCGTTTTGCCCTGATTCAGGTAATCGGCATACAGGCTGTGCTGTATTCCGTTAATATCAGTTGCTGTAAAATCAGGGGCTGTACTTCCGGCAGCTAACTGTGCACTTGCAGAAAGGCTTCCCAAAAATAAAAGAGAGAGTAGTGTTCTTTTCATATATTGCTTTGTATGTGTTTAGTTTAGAATGTAAACCTGTTGCGAAAATTATGTAAAAAAAATGTTACCTAAAAAAAATTCGATAAAAATGTTTCTTTGTGTTTTTATTATTAACATTTTACAACATAAAATACTATTTAAATACGTTTTATGTTGTAAAAATGAATAATCTATAAATCTATATACTCGATAGGGATTGATTTTTCATTAATTACACAGGTGTTCTTTAATTTTTTTTTAATATTGCGAACCAGCATAATTTTACAAACAAACACTAATACCTTATGAATAAGTTAGTAGTCTTTTTCCTGCTTATATCGGCAACAGCTTCTGCACAAAAGGAAATGCCTAACGTCAGCATCAAATCTGTTGACAACAAAAGCTTTAACGTTAAAAATGATTTTGCCGAAAAAGACAAGATATATGTTTTTTCATTTTGGGCTACCTGGTGTGTGCCCTGCATTAACGAGCTGGATGCCATAAACGAGCACTATACCGATTGGAGTAAGGAGCTAAACATGGAGGTTGTAGCCGTATCTATAGATGACTCCCGCACACAAAAAAGGGTTAAGCCGCTGCTTAATGGCAAAAAATGGCCTTATACAGTACTTTCAGACGGTAATCAGGACCTGAAAAGGGCATTGGGCATAGCTAACGTACCCTATACCATTGTTGTGAAAAATAAAAAAGTAGTGTACATACACAACGGCTACAGTCAGGGTGCAGAGAACGAACTTTACGAAAAACTGAAGCAGCTTTAACCGAATGAAAAAACTATTATGGCTGCTGCCTTTTCTGAGCATTACTACTTTCTACGCGCAGGAAAATGATTCTATAAAAAAAGACTACGGCCGTGTTTATGGCGGTTTTGAAAGTAATTCCCAGTGGTACCTTAACGACAAGGGCACCGGTGTAAACCAGCATGCCGAACCTATAAACGGAAAGCCGATACGGTCTAACAACTACCTGCTGCTTAACTACCAGTATAAGGGATTTACCGCAGGGATACAAGGCGAATCATATGAACCCGGCGCATTACTTAACTATAATCCCGGATTTAATGGCACTAACGTAGGTATATGGTACGCTACTTACAAGACCGGCAAACTGGAACTTACCGGAGGATATTTCTATGAACAGTTTGGCAATGGGATGCTGTTTCGCGCCTGGGAAGACCGGGCACTGGGCATAAATACGGCCCTGCGTGGCGGGCGTGTTATTTACCGCCCCGGTGATAATGTAAAGCTTACCGCACTGTATGGCCGACAACGTACCGGTTTTGATGTAGCCCGTGGCGATATTTATGGCTTTGACGGAGATGTTAGCCTGAACAGCCTTTTTAAGTTTGAAGTATCTGACCTGTCTTTTGGCGCAAGCTATATAGGACGCTATGAGGCACTGCCGGAACCAGCTCCATTTAATGCCCTTACCAATGCCTATGGAGCACGCTTTAGTTTTATACACAATTCGTTTTATATAAATGGTGAGGCTGACTATAAAGAGAAAGATGGTGTACTGAACATTCAGAACGAAATAGATTACAACCTGGTAAAACCGGGCAATGCCGTAATGCTAAACCTGGGCTATTCTAAGGAAGGGCTGGGTATAGACGCTACCCTGCGCCGTACCGAAAATTTTAAATTTCTTAGCGAACGCGAACCCAGGGTGTATGATGCTACTTCTTCGAGCCTTAACTTTAACGACAGGGTGCTTAACTTTACCCCTGCCCTTACCAAGCAGCACCACAGTAACCTGGCCAACATTTATGTATTTCAGGCACAAAGCAAGGTAGATTTTATAACCACAAGTATTATGAAAGCCGGCGAAACCGGTGGACAGATAGATGTATTTTATGATTTTGCCAAAGAAACAGCACTGGGTGGCAAGTACGGCACCAAGCTTGCGGCAAACGTGAGCAGCTGGTATAACCTGCCGGGTACCTACCGCCTTAGCCCTGCTACGTACAGCACACGTTTTCTTGGTGTGGGCGACAAGTACTTTAGCGACTACAACTTGGAAATCCGTAAGCAGTTTAGCGAAAGCTGGCATACCGCCTTTTATTATATGAGGCAATTTTACAACAAAGCCTGGATAGAAGGTGGCGACAAGGTAAATACTAATATTGTTACCGCCGAAGCTACATATAACTTTAGTCCGTCCAAGTCCATTCGTCTAGAAGGCGAGCACATGTGGGCCGATGCCGATAAAAAAAACTGGGCCGGCGCTACCGCAGAACTTAACCTGGACGATAAATATTCCTTTTACATATGGGATATTTACAACTATGGTAATGACGACCCTGATAAGCGTATACATTACTACAACCTAGGCGGTGCCTATCGCATAGGCGCTACCCGCATAGCTGCTAACTATGGCCGACAGCGCGGAGGGCTGGTATGCGTGGGTGGTGTATGCCGCTACGTACCCGAGAGTACCGGTGTTTCGCTACAAATAAGCACTGCTTTTTAAACTGCAAACTTTCCCAAACTAACTCAATACTTTTGTTTCCCGGAGCTATTTGTTGCTCCGGGATTTTTTATAACCCTAAAAGGAGATTTTTAGTAGCCAGGATACCCTCTGTTTCTGTAAGGCGCTGCCCTTCATATTCTATACCTATATAGCCATCAAATCCTGATTCCCGTACTATTTTCAGCATGCGGATATAGTCTATGGTAGTTTCATTGCCTAATGTATCAAAATCATAACTTTTAGCACTTACCCCTTTGGCAAACGGCAGCATTTCGGTAATGCCACGATAACGGTCATATGTTTCAACACAGGGACTGGGCCATTTTTGCCCGCCATCTCTCTTTATACAAAAGTTCCCAAAATCAGGCAGTGTACCTACATTAGGCAGGTTTATGCTACGCATAAGCTGAGCCATAAGGATGCCCTTACTGCTAAATCCGCCATGGTTTTCTACAATAACATTCAGGTTATCTGCTTTAGCATACGTGGCGAGCCGGCTAAGGCTCTCTGCTGAGGACTCCAGCCAACGCAACTCGTCTGCATCATTCCCTAAAAGATACACCCGCAGGCTGTGCCCGCCCAACAGAGCTACGGCTTCTACCCACTTTTTATGATTTTCAACAGCCTGTTTACATTCGCTTTTATTGTGAGATGCCAATGCGCCTTCACCATCAACCATAATGAGCAGGTTGTTTACACCGGCATCATCGCTTCGCTGCTTCATCTCCTTTAACAAGGTATCAAAAGCGGCTTTGGTTTTAGATTCTTCTGTATAAAATCGCGATACATATTCCACAGCATCAAAACCGAGCTGCTTTGCCTTAAGGGCAAAATCAAGCTTATCCAGTTCCCCTGATTGTATGGTTTTGTGTAGCGACCATTGCGCCAGCGACAGTTTAAGAAGCGATTCGTTTGGTTTCATTATGCTAAAATACGTTATTAAATTGCGTAAATATTTTACCCCCAAATGTTTATTTTAGCAGCTATAACCAAACAAAATGGAAGCAACAAACAAAATAATACGCTGGGGCATTATAGGCTGTGGCGACGTAACCGAACGTAAGAGCGGTCCGGCCTACCAGAAAACCGAAGGCTTTGAGCTGAAAGCCGTGATGCGCCGTGATGCCGCCAAAGCCGAAGATTACGCCCGCAGGCATGGTGTAGAAAAGTTTTATACGGATGCCGATGCCCTGATAAATGACCCGGAAATAGATGCTGTATACATAGCCACCCCGCCCGATACCCACAAATATTATGCGCTTAAGGTAGCCGAGGCAGGCAAGCACTGCTGCATAGAAAAACCCATGGCACCCACCTGGCAGGAATGTATAGATATTACCAATGCTTTTGATGAGAAACAATTGCCACTTTTTGTAGCCTACTACCGCAGGTCGCTGCCACGGTTTTTAAAAGTGAAAGAGCTTATAGCCCAAGGCAGGATAGGCGATGTACGCCACATACACTGGCACCTTACCAAGACGGCTTCACCTGCAGATATTTCCGGAGAATACAACTGGCGTACCGATGCCGCCATAGCTGCCGGAGGGTATTTTGATGATTTGGCAAGCCATGGGCTGGATTTGTTTGTTTACTTTTTTGGAGATGTGGTAGAGGCAAACGGCATAAGCGGCAACCAGCAGGGCTTATACACAGCTAAGGACGCGGTGGCGGCAAGCTGGCGGCACAGTAATGGCGTTACCGGTACTGGCTCGTGGAATTTTGGGACTTTTAAGCGGGAAGACGAGGTGAGTATTTATGGTAGCAAAGGCACTATTACATTCGCGGTGTTTGAGGAAGTGCCCGTAAGCATTACTGATGCCGAAGGCACCGAAGCACTAACCATAGCACATCCTGAAAACATACAGCTGTATCATGTTCAGAATATGCAACAGCACTTAACCGGCAGTGGGCACCACCCGTCTACAGGATATACCGGGGCGCATACAAGCTGGGTCTTAGACACCATTTTAGGTAAGCTATAAACTATACAAAATAAAAAAGCTCCGCAATGCGGAGCTTTTTGCTATAACCAAACCTCATTTTATCGCGCGGCTACGGTTTCAACAAACATTTTGTTGTTGTACCCAATAACCAGCGTGAAATTTTTAGCAGTTGATTTGCTGATGTCAAAACGTTTTGCAACTTTATCAGCAGAAAACTGCTGGTTGTACACTTCGTTGTTTTCGTCATCAAACATTTTTATTTCAACAGGCGTTTTATCATTTTTAGATACCTGAACTGTTATTATACCGTTCCTGTTTACAATAACAGGCTTAGCAAGTTCAGATATTGTACCTTCTACTACCGTAGCTTTTTTACCGCTTATGGTAATTTCGTGGCGGGCCACTTTAGCTACAGTTTCAGTTTCCAGGTAGTATGTTCCGTCAGGCAGTGCGTTAAGGTCGTATGTCCTGTCTATTTTACCGTTTTTACTTTTTACGGTTTCATCAAAAATTTCCGATCCGTCTTTAGCATATAGGGTAACATGTACATCTTTCGATTCGTTGATTGTAAAGCTTATCGCTTTTCCTGCTCCTTCCTTGGCCCTAACAAGGAAATCATTGTCTTCAGCATGCATCACAACCGTGCTAAACAATGCTACAAGGGCTAATCCGAAATTCATTACACTTTTCATATTCTTACAGCTTAAAGGTTGTATTTTTCTTCTTTTTTCTTACTGCTAAATTACAACCACTGTTTTAAAAATATTACAACAATATTTTCCTCTTTGTATACAATTTTACCTTTACGAAAACGTTTTTTGGTTAAATTGAGCCAATTTTAGCGCATTTAGCCTATCTTTGCAATGAAAAATGCAACGTTTTTATGAAAACACATGGGCCAACATTTGAAGTTGTAGAACCCTCCTTTGGGAGTAGTTTTACCTATACTAATTATGTACAGAACACTAACATCCGGTCGCACGTATGGCACTACCACCCCGAAGTGGAGCTGGTATATGTAAACGGAGGCTCCGGCAAGCGGCAGATAGGCAGCCATATTTCCTATTATGCCGAAGGCGACCTTATACTTATAGGGAGTAACCTGCCGCACTGTGGTTTTACCGATGACACCACCGGCAACAAACGCGAAACGGTTATACAAATGAAACCCGACTTCTTAGGCGAAACATTTATGGCGCTCCCGGAAACAAAAAACATAAAAGCACTTTTTGAAAGGGCGAAAGGTGGTATAGCTTTCGGGACAGATGTACGTTACCTTGTAGGCGAACGTATGGAGGAAATGGCAGAGATGAATCCTTTTGAACGGCTGATGACGCTTATAGGGGTATTGAACGACCTGGAACTAACCGAAGACTATAAAGTACTTAATGCCGAAGGTTTCGCACTGGATACCCACGTACAGGATAACGACCGTATAAATATGGTATTTAACCATGTGAAAGATAACTTTAGGGAAGCTATAGCGTTAGAAGAAGTAGCAGACCTTGCCAGTATGACAGTGCCGTCGTTTTGCCGTTACTTTAAAAAGATGACCCGCAAAACCTTTGTGCAGTTTGTAAATGAATACCGCGTAGTACACGCCTGCAAACTACTTGCCGAAAAACCCATACCTATAAGCGAAGTATGTTTTGAAAGCGGTTTTAATAACTTTAGCCACTTTAATAAGTCGTTTAAGGAAGTAACCGGTAAGAGTGCCTCTCAATACCGTATGGAACTGAAATCGCACTTGGTGTAACGTTCCTCTTTGCTATTGTTTCTTCCAACACTAATATACTACACCACATTAAGTCCTAAATCCCTGTACGGCTGTAGTTTTTCGTCATCCGGTTCTGCTTCGGTAACCAGGGTATCTACTTTGGTAATAGGGCATACAAAAAACGCCTCGGCGGTGTCTATTTTTTGAAGTGTACTCAGCGCTATAATTTGCGTGGCGTTTTCTACCATGGCACGTTTTACCATACTGTCTTCGTAACTGCGTGCCGTAAGGCCTATGGTATGTATACTGCTTACCCCGAAGAAGTAAATATTGGCACGCACATTACGCACGGCATCTATGGCCTGCTGGCCTATGGTGGTAAACGCTGTTTTATAAAGCCTGCCGCCCGCAAAAATCACTTCGGCATTAGGGTGGTCTTCCAGGGCGTCGGCCACCGGAAAGCTATTGGTAACCACTGTAACCTTAAGGTCTTTAGGCAATATCTGGGCTACTGCCAGTACTGACGTACCCCCATCCATAAATATGGTTTGCCCGTTTTTAAGAAAAGGGATTGCTTTTTCGGCTATACGCCTTTTTAAAGTAATGTCAAATGTTTCGCGATCGCGATAATGGTGCGGTATACTGCTGTTAGCAATAGCCCCTCCCCGTACGGCTTTAAGCAGCCCCTGCACATCCAGCTCTTTAATGTCGCGCCTTACCGTATCTTCAGATACATTCAGAAATCGGCTCATTTCGCCCAGCTGCACGCGGTTATCTCGGGTTAAGTGCTCCAGTATCAGCTGTAAACGCTCTTCTTTAACCATCTTTAAGTTTAATTTACGGCAAAGATACAAAAATTTAATATTGCAAAATTTTGCAATTATTTGCAAAGTTTTGCAAATATATATTATCTTTGCTGCAACAAAATGCAATAACCTCATGAATACCTCAGAAAGTAAAAGAAAGACAATTGCCATAGACATGGACGGTGTTTTAGCCGACGTGGAGGCGCAGTACCTGAACTGGTACGAAAAAGAATACGGTACAAGGCCGGAGCGCGAAAGCATGCTTGGCCTAATGGAAAGTGACGCCCTGCCGAACGGTGCCATAGCCAAATTTCTGGTAACGCCCGGATTTTTCCAGACGCTGCCCGTAATGGAAGGCGCGGTAGAAGCGGTAAAAGACCTGATGAAAGATTATGAAGTATACATAGTATCGGCAGCTATGGAATTTCCGCTTTCATTGTACGAAAAGAAACTGTGGTTGGAAGAACACTTTCCGTTCATCCACTGGAGGAACATTATCTTTTGCGGCGATAAGAGCGTAATAGATACTGATTTCCTTATAGACGACCACCTTAAAAACCTTGATAACTGTCGTGGTAAAGCATTAATGTTTAATGCGTTCCATAATGTAAACCATAACTATCATCAAAGGGTAAGCCACTGGAACGACGTTCCTACACTGGTTCGCGACCTTTGTGATATACGTAAAAAAATTGAAGCTTTGCCTGAACTTGCTAACCAGGACAGGCCACGCTGGTAAGATATTTTTCCGATTTTAGTTCCTTGTTTGTTCCCGCCCACGGCGGGATTTTTTATGTATAAACTGCAGTATAAAAATCCTATCCTGCTCATATATACGCTACAATTAATCTGCTATCTTTACGGCATCAAAAAACCAATCCCTACCGTGAAACTGCTCCTTAAGTTAGTAGTACTCTTATTTGCCTTAAAGGCTCCAGCCCAGGTAACCCTATCGCACAATACAGGCGACAACGTATTACACGACGGTGGTAGTATTTACAGCTGCTCCGGCGGTAATGTATCGTGGGCACGCGCGTTTACACTCCAGGATTTTGGTGTACAACCTAATGAAGACTTTGTTATATACAACTGCAGGGTAGGCATAAACCCCCGCTGGATAAATTGGGGGTCGTACCTTAAGGTAAATATTTATGCCATAGACAATGGTTTTCCGGCTACCTTTAATGAAGCTAACCTCATAGGCAGCAGCCAGGAAGTAGACCTTTGGCCCACAACACCGCCTGATTACTATACCCTTACGTTTGACACTCCTGTAACCATACCCGCCGGTACCACAAGTATACTGGTAGAAGGGCATCAACCGTACGCAGTAAATACTTCTGCAGCGCTTTTTTGTTCCGGTACTGCACAGGATAATGATATTTCATGGTTCAAGGCTTCATGTGGCTACTCTGGCTACACAGTAAACACTTATGTTAATACTGTAGATATAGGCTACCCTAACGCCCGGTTTTATATCGTGGTAAACGGCTACACCGTACCTATAGGCCCATACAGCATACAAAGTCCGCCAAACTGTGCTGATAACACCGTGGCTTTTAACCTTAACGGCACCAATGCAGCCAGCGCCACCTGGGATTTTAACGACCCCGGTTCCGGTGCGGCAAACACATCGAACGCGTTAGCCCCTACACACACCTTTACCGCCCCGGGAAATTATACGGTGAGTGCCGTTGTAACCGCCACCGACGGACAGCAATACCCGGTACGCAAAATGGTTACCATAACCCCGCCTCCGGTAGCAAATGCGGTAACCAACCTGCTGGCTTGCGAGGACATTCCCGGTACCGGTATATCATCGGCTTTTGATACTTCGGCGGTACAGCAGCAGCTGGTTAACGGGCAAACGGGTAAAGTTGTTACCTATTATGACGCTTCAGGGAATACCCTACCCTCTCCCCTGCCAAACCCAATGACAAATACAACAGCCGGTACGCAAACCATACGTGCGCGGGTGGCGAACACAGGCAATGCGGCTTGCTTTGATGAAACTACATTTACACTTACCACTACCGTAAAACCTACAGTAAATAATGTACAGCCCTACCATGCCTGCGATGATGATAACGACGGGTACGCTCCTTTTAACCTGGGCAACCTGGTGGCTTCGGCAATAGGAAACCAGCTAAACATACAGGTAGCCGTATTCGATTCAAATAACGTGCGACTACCGTTACCGCTATCTACATCATATACTAACAAAAATCTGAATACAGATACCGTTAAAATAAGGGTTTCAAACGCATCGGGTACTTGTACAGAAGAAACTACAGTACAGCTTATAGTAGATCCCACGCCTATTGCCCATCCTGTTATTGCACTCCTGGGGTGTGATGATAACAACGATGGCATCTCGGCAGCATTTGATACCTCAGTGGTAGAACAAACCGTACTGGGTAGCCAGACCGGCATGGTGGTAACCTATAAAGATGCTTCGGGCAACAGCCTGCCGTCTCCCCTGCCGAATCCTTTTACAAATACCACCCCAAACATGCAAACGATAACCATAAGGGTAACCAACCCCCTTACCGGTTGTTATAAGGAAACGCCACTAGTACTGAATACCAGTAATAAACCTGCTGTAACGATTATAGGCGACGTTTATGCATGTGATGAAGGCAATGGTTTTGGCACCTTTGATTTCGCAGATATTGAACAGCAGATATTGGGTACGCTTACCGGGGTAAGCCTGTCCTTTACCCTGCCGGATAACAGTACCTTGGTACATCCGCTGCCCGCCACGTACCGTAATGCCGTGCCCTATGCCGAACGTATAAAGGTACATGCCGTACAAACCGCGAATACCAACTGCTTTACCGATTTTGAGTTCAATCTGAGGACATCAGCAATACCCGTGATAAGCCTTAGCGATGATTATACCATTTGTGGTTCAGACCCATCCATACACCTTACCGAAAACAGTAGTTATGACAGTTGGATATGGAAGGATGCCTCAGGCAATACAATATCTTCAACATATCAGGCCGATATTATAAATGAAGGACAATACACCCTAACCGTTACCGACACCCAAAACGGTATCGTATGCGACAACACCACTACATTTACCGTAATACGTACCGCATTGCCACATATAAACGATGTGGAAGTAAAAGACTTTAGCACCAACAATACCATAACCGTTATTGCCACCGGCGATGGCACACTGGAGTATGCCCTGAACAACGGCAGCTATGCCCGTAATGATACTTTTACAAACCTGGAACCTGGTGTGTATACTGTGCACGTACGCGACAGGGAGGGCTGTGGCTACGATAATAAAATAGTAACGGTATTGGATTATCCGCGGTATTTTTCTCCTAACGGCGATAATGTAAATGACTATTGGCAGATAAAAAACCTATGGCATTACCCTAATGCCCAAATCATTATTTATGACCGTTACGGTAAGCTTATCACTATGCTGAAAAATAATGACAAAGGGTGGGATGGCACATACGAAGGCAGCCTCTTGCCTGCAACGGATTACTGGTTTGAGGCCCGTATAAACAACCGCAGCATTAAAGGTCACTTTAGCCTTGTGCGTTAGTAAGCCTCTTTCCTTTATTGCTTCAAAATACAACTTTCTTTATTTTATTTGGTTTAACGATATAATAAACCGCAAAACCTGAAGTTTTCACTACATTACACCGCCGAAAAATTTATCCCAAAAAGGCTCACATGAAAACCAGGAAGATAATAAAGAGGGTATCCATTACACTCGTGTCCATCATTACCTTATTGCTTATAATCATAGCAGTAGCCATAAATTTTGTATTTACACCAGAACGCATTACCCCTACCGTAATAGGAATACTTAATGACAAGCTCGACGCAAAGGTTTCCTGCCACAGCATAGAGCTGACATTTTTTTCTACGTTTCCGCGATTTGGCGTAAAGTTGCAGGACGGCTGCGTGGTAACCCCCGGTTACAATGGGCACAAGCCCGATACCCTGGCACAGTTCGACCTGTGCCGCGCCTCATTCAACGCCGAAAAGCTTTGGCGTAAGCACGACCTTGTCATCAATAGATTGCTTATAACTAATCCTAAGGTAAAAGCGGTAATCCATAAAAACGGCAGTGCCAACTGGAACATTGTAAAGGAAACACCCGAAGATACCACAACCGTTGACAGTACTGCTTTTGAGATTAAGTCCATCTTTATAAAAAAGCTACAGGTGGAAAACGCCAGCATAGCCTATCATGATTTTGTAACCAAAGCCCACGCTAAAACCGACAGCGTAAACATAGAGCTAAAAGCCGCGAATACGGATAAAGATATGTTGCTTACCACCGAAACGTCGGGTAGGCATATCAGTTTTTCTAAAGATGGGTATAGTTTTGCCCGCAAGCTTAAGGCTGATTTCAGCACCAAGATACATTACGATAAAAAGAACCATAAAGTAGATTTTGATCGTAGTACTATTAAAATAAACGATGTGGATTTCGTAACCGAAGGCCACTTTAAGCGAGATACGGTTACCAATGAAGTTTATACCGATGTGGTACTGGAAATGAAAGTGCCTTCGCTGCAAACACTTTGGGAAACCATACCCGCACACCTCATACAAAAAGACGGCATAGACCTGAAAGGGAATGTAGTGCTTAAAGCTACCTCTAAAGGAATTTATAGTAAAAAGCATATGCCAGTAACCGATATTACCTTTAAAATAGACAAGGGGGAATTGCGGTATAAAAACTTCCCTGGGGAGATACGCCACCTGGAAGCCGACCTGCATGCCTTGCTGAACTTTGATAAGCCCGAACTATCGAACCTTACCGTGAAGCAAATTTATCTTGAGGGTACCGGTGTAGACCTTAAAGGTAATGCCTCCGTTACCAGCCTGCTTAAAGACCCGCACATAGACACCAATATTAAAGGCGATCTGGACCTGACCACGCTAAAGAAGAAATTCCCGATTGCGAAGGAAATTGACGCGAAGGGATTGGCACACATAGACATCAATGCCGTGTTTAAGAGCAATGAGGTGATGGACGGCAAGTACAACAACATGAAGGTAAAGGGCAACTCGGTATTTACTAATCTTATAGTAAGCGACCCAAAGGATACTATTTACCTGGATACCAAAAAAACCGAACTGGTTTTTGGACGTAAGGCAGAGGATGATGCGAATCGTAAGTCATTTGGGAAAATTACTGCTACAGACCTTACACTTAAATATAAAAACCAACACAACGTAACCCTTGCCGGGCTTAACGTAAAACTAAAAGCTAAACTGCAAAAGGACAGCCTGCCAAAAATGGCAGCAGAAATCAGCCTGAAAAATCTTAAATATAATGGCGTACAGAAAATAAGGGCTGTTATCCGTAAAGCGTCTATTACTGCCGAGCTCAGCCCAAGGAGTACTAAAGACCGCCCGGCTATAAGCACCACCTTTACCGTAGACAGCGCCGGGGTGTGGCAGGATAAAAAGTTCGTTGGCATAAAAAATGGCAACTATAAGCTGTTGGTTCGCAAGAACCGTGACGATATTTGGATGCCACGTGGTGTGGTAGAGTTTAACAACCTCTATGCTTACACGCCTGAATTTGCAATGCCGGTGCGTATGGAGCATTCAGCTATTACGGTCAACAATAGGGCTATCACCCTGAAGAACGCGCACCTGTTTTTCGGGAATTCTGACGTTACCCTGAGCGGAAAAATAAACAACATACTCGCCAAGAAATCACCGGATAAGAAGATTGACGCTACGCTTACACTTACCTCAAATTTTATAGATGCCAATGAAATCATGGCAATAATGGATGCCCAGGCTCCGGAAAAAGAAAAGCAACCTGATTTTAAGGATGTAGCGGAACGCAAAGAACACAGGCGCAGGAACGGCATGCATAAAAAAACGGTATTTAAAGTTCCGGAGAACATTAACTTTACGTTTAACAGCGACATAAAGCAGCTGCACTATGGCGAAACAGAAATGAAAGACCTTAAGGGTGTGCTTAAAATTGAGGACGGCCACCTAAAGCTGAACCATTTTGAGCTAACTACCCTCGCCGCCCGCCTGGATGCCAGTCTTAATTATGCAGCCGTAAGCGACCGTCGTGCCAAGATAGAGTTCGACTTTAACCTGCACGATGTGGAAATGGCAAACATAGCTAAGGTTATGCCTGCCATGGATACGCTGTTTCCTATGACGAAGTCTATGGTAGGCAAGGCGCACCTGCGCATGCAGGGGACCGCGCAGCTTAACCGCCGCATGGATGTGATTATCCCTACCGTAACCAGCATAGCCGCGCTCCAGGCGACAGACATCATGGTGCTGGACAGCGAAACTTTTAAGGAAATGGCAAAAACCCTGATGTTTAAAGATAAGGATACCAAAACCATAAGCCAGCTGAATATGGAAATGATCATAGAAAACAGCCATATGGAAATACTGCCTGCTTTGGTAGAAATAGACCGCTACAGGTTGGTTGTAGGTGGCATACAGAACATAGACCTCAGTTATAACTACCATCTTTCGGTACTGAAATCGCCCATTCCGTTTAAAACCGGGGTAGACATTAAGGGTAAACTCCTGGATTATAAAATAAGCCTGAGCAAAGCGAAGTATAAATATTACTACACGGATAGCGAACGCCTAAAGGAAAAAGCCGACGAAACCATTATCAACAAAAAGAAAAACATACTGGCGGCACTGCATTTTGAGTAGAAATTGAAAAAGGGAGTAACTACATTTTATGGTTGCTCCCGTTTTTACTATTTTAAATATATCTTTTCGGTTTTTCACAACAGAGGACACAAAGTTTTTTCACTAAGCACACAATTCAAAGTAATTTGAAGTGAAATAAAAAAAGCCTCTGATTTCTCAGAGGCTTTTGTGCGGGTGAAAGGACTCGAACCTTCACACCGTGAGGCACCAGATCCTAAGTCTGGCGTGTCTACCAATTTCACCACACCCGCAGGTCAGTAATACTTGACAGTGTTTGCTTCATTATTACGGGTGCAAATATACGCTCCTTTTTCATACCTGCAAGGAAAATCACCAAAAAATAATTATTATTTTTTCTGTACTTTTGACTTAAAATCGTATATCTCTCATAATAAATGGATAACATAAAAAATTATGTCGGTCAGCACAAAGACCGATTTATAAATGAACTTATAGAATTGCTTAAAATACCCTCGGTCAGCGCAGACAGCGCCTACAGCCAGGATGTAATTAACACCGCCGATGCCGTACTTGCCAGCCTTAAGGCTGCCGGATGCGACAAAGTAGAACTTTGCGAAACCCCGGGTTACCCTATTGTATACGGCGAAAAAAACATAGATCCTGCCCTGCCTACCGTATTGGTATACGGGCATTATGATGTACAGCCTGCCGACCCTATTGAACTATGGACTTCTCCCCCGTTTGAGCCGGTTATCAAAAAAACGGAACTGCACCCTGAAGGGGCCATTTTTGCCCGTGGTGCCTGCGACGATAAAGGTCAGATGTACATGCACGTAAAGGCACTGGAATACATGGTGCAGAACAACAACCTGCCGTGCAACGTGAAGTTTATGATTGAAGGCGAAGAGGAAGTGGGTTCGCCAAGCCTTGCCTGGTTTGTGGAACGCAACCAGGAGAAGCTTAAAAATGATGTTATCCTGATTTCAGATACCGGGATGATAAGTAACGAACAACCTAGTATTACTACCGGCCTGCGCGGCCTTAGCTATGTAGAGGTTGAAGTTACCGGTCCTAACCGTGACCTGCACTCGGGACTGTATGGTGGTGCCGTGGCTAACCCTATTAATATACTGGCTAAAATGATTGCCAGCCTGCACGACGAAAACAACCACATTACCATACCGGGCTTCTACGACAAGGTTGAAGAACTAAGCCGTGAAGAACGCGACGAAATGGCTAAAGCGCCGTTTAGCCTTGATACCTACAAAAAAGCATTGGATATTGAAGATGTATATGGCGAAGCTACATATATTACTAATGAGCGCAACTCTATCCGCCCTACGCTTGATGTAAACGGTATTTGGGGTGGCTATACGGGCGAAGGAGCTAAAACGGTTATTGCCAGTAAGGCTTACGCCAAAATATCTATGCGTCTGGTTCCTGCGCAGGACTGGAATGAAATCACTGATCTGTTTACAAAACATTTTACAGCAATAGCACCAAAAGGTGTTAAAGTAAAAGTAACCCCGCACCACGGCGGTCAGGCCTACGTAACCCCTATTGACAGCATTGGCTATCAGGCGGCAGCCAAGGCATATGAAGAAAGCTTTGGCATAAAACCAATTCCGGTACGTTCGGGAGGTTCTATACCTATTGTGGCGCTGTTTGAAAAAGAACTGAAAAGCAAAACTATAATGATGGGCTTTGGCTTAGACAGCGATGCCATCCACTCGCCAAACGAGCACTACGGTATTTTCAATTACCTGAAAGGTATCGAAACCATTCCGTTGTTCTATAAGCATTTTACGGAGCTTTCAAAATAAGCTTACAGTCGCAGTTCACAGTTGAAATGAGTGTCCTATAAACTGATATTGAGACTGAAAACTAAAAAATCTGCCTTAGTGCAGATTTTTTTTGTGCCCATTACAACCATTACCCTCCCTAATCGCATCTATATAATAAAGAACCATTTTTTAAAAGTTCATGCTTATGAAAAAGATGCTTGTCGTTTACCTTTTTGCTGTATCATTGTATACACAGGCACAGACCGAAACCATTACTGTTCAACCCAACTGGATTAAAACATCTACTGCCATGGGCATGGGATACATTGATACCAATGGCAACGTAATATTAAACCCAGAATATGAACAACTACGCCCGTTTGGAGAAGTGGGATCTAAACTTGCCATTATAGTTCAGGAGGGATATATGGGGCTGATTGACGCCAACGGACGTATAGTAGCCAAACCCAAATACCAATCTATAACCGTTGCAAAAGAGTTTAACCCGAACTGGCTTATGGTAAGCATTGACGGGGAGTTTGGATTCATAGATTTTGAAGGCAATGAGGTAGTTCCAGTACTATACGAAGGGTTTGTCCCGCCTGCCAAACCTCAACCTGCCAAACAAGAAAAATAAACATGACCGAAAGCCAACTTATAGCAGCCTGTCTGCAAAATGACCGCAAAGCCCAGCACCATCTCTACACCCTGTATGGCGCTAAGGTTATGGGTATATGCAAGCGCTACATGAAAGACCGCGAACGCGCTGAAGAAATAGCCATGAATACTTTTTTGACGGTGTTCCAAAAGTTGGGTTCGTATAAAAGCGAGGGCAGCTTTGAGGGATGGATACTCCGCATAGCGGTAAACTGTTGCCTGATGGAGCTTCGGAAGAAAACCAATTTTAAACATGAAACGGAACCCGATGCTGTGCTTATTCCCGTGCTGCCTGATGCAGAGAACCTGATTCAGCAGGGCGACATAGAGCAGATGCTGAAGATACTCCCCGAAGGCGCGCGCATTGTATTCAACCTCTATACGATAGAAGGTTACAAACACCACGAAATAGCGCAAATGCTGGGCATAAGCGAAGGTACCAGCAAAAGCCAGCTGAGTTATGCCCGCGAAAAACTGAAGAAAACTTTTTTTAACCCCGCTAAACCGGCACATCATGGAAAACAATAATATAGACGATTTTTTCAGGCAGCACAGTCATACCATGGATGAAACCCCTGGCGATGGGCTATGGCAACGTATAGAGAGTCAGCTTCCAGGAAATACCGCTGCTGTCAATAATAGCAAAATTAATTTCTCGGGTAGTAAGCTTTTATTAGTGCTTATGGTTACTGCAACAGCAATTGTTGCAGGCATAGTTTTTATACGTAGTAAAAACGCTGAAATTATTTCTCCTGCGGTTACGACACCTGCTACTGTTGTTGCAACTAAAGAGGAAATTGAACAAGATACCGTAAAAAAGAAAAAACCGGTAAAAAATACAACATCCAAAGAACAGGCTCCACCATTTAGACGGATACAGAAAAAGACCATTACCAAACAGGAGGAGGCTAACATCTTATTTCCGGGTAACCTTGATGAAAACACTCTAAAATCTGAACCCACACCCGAATCTAAAGCAATTAAAACCACTACGGTTTACAATCCTAAACGTACTATTGTAACCATAAATGAAAAGGTTAATCAGAATGTGTTTGACAGCATTACAAAGTCGAATATCGAAAAATATAAGAATCATGCGGGGATGCAACTCATTGTTAAAGAACCAAGGAGTGGTCATGTTTTCAGGACGAAGTTTGAAAATGCATTTAAACCGGGCAGGCTTACTTTTGAGCAGAAAAAAGACAGCCTTGCTCCTAATGGGATGAAACTTGTACCTCCTAAGATTAAATACATAGTTACTCCGATTACTCCAAACCTTGACTCGCTTAAAAAAATAAATAACACGCTTTTGATTGAACCCATTAGATTTAAACCCGATTCGATATCTCATTAAAAATTACATATGAAAAAAACTGCATTAAACGACAACTATATACCAGGCAAGATATAGCTGCTGAAAACTGTGGCTGCGACTGTAAACTAAATTTCGTATTTTTGGCTTACGTTTAAAACGCTTCATGAGAAAAACAGCCTTTTTACTGCCTATAATGTTCCTTTTTGGAGCCTGCAAGTATTTTGAAAAGCAGGTGCCAAATGAGGATGCGTTATTACAGCAACGGCTGGAGCAAATCGACTGGAAGCAGGTAAGCAGTTATCCATCGGTTACTGAGTGTGATGCCATAACCGATAAGGAACTGAAACGTGAATGCTTTTTTGCCACCATGGCGCGCCTGGTACAGGAAAAACTAGGTGCTGATACTATAGCCATGCTGCACCCGTGTATGGATACCATAAACATGAAAGTAACCGTTTATTCGGATGCAAGGTTATTATTTGAACCGCAATTCCCTACCGACAGCACCACTTACAACCGTGCTAAAATGGATAGTATCATTAAAGCTCGCCTTGTTGATTTTCCTAAAATAGAACCCGCCCAGAAAGAAGGTATCCCGGTTACAAGCCAGTTCATTATCCCGGTGATACTGGATGTGGCGCAGTAATTCTATTCGAAAATCAGGAAAAGCTATAACACAGAGATTAGCAAAGGGAGCGCAAAGATTCGCAAAGTTTTTTTGAGACAAACGCTTTCAGCGTAAGAACACAGAGTTGCACATGACTATTAGTAACGCTTCGTATTCTCATATTAAAGGCATAATCCACTTTATGCTTTGAGAATCTTTGCGCTCCCTTTGCGAATCTCTGCGTTACTTCATCAACAATTGTACAGGCTAATGATTACCTCAACTAGTCCGCTTAAACGTCAGCACAAAATAGCTTCCTGCGATTACCGGCAATACGATGTTCAGCATCCATTGTAAGGTGGCGGCAAGCACTACGATCCATTCGTCTACGCCTATTTTCCCGAAGAAAAATACTGCGACACTCCCCCTCACGGCAAAGTCAATAAACGTGAAGTTTGGCAATGAGGAACCTAAAAAGTAAATCCCCGCTATGGCAGGCAACATAATATAAGCCGGTACAGTAACATCAAAAAGCACAAAGAGTAAATAATGCTGTAATGCTATGCATGAATAACGCAGTACCGCATATATCATATTTCGCCTGTGTACACTTTTGGGTAATTCCTGTATTTTTTCAATGAGGCGTTGTATGGAATAGCCTTTAATGGTAATTTTTCTGGATGCAAAAACAACCGCTATAACTATTACAATCCCGCCGAGTATAAGCAGCAACAAACTATTCGGAATCACTCTGTACATTACGTTAAAGGCTACAAGTCCGCCAAGTCCTGCCAGCACCGCAACAATCATTTGCACGCCATTACATATCAGGTTAAGGAACACCACCTGCCCTGCTTCCTCCTTTTTGTAGTAGAAGGCCTTGGCAGCATACTCCCCCAATCCGTTTGGCGTAAAGATGGCCGCCGTAACCGCAGCCAGCACCTGAGCCGCTGATTTCCGTAACGATATAGGGCGTAATGTTCCGGCAAGTGCCTGCCACTTCAGCACTTCCAGAAAGCGGTTCATAACCGTAAGAAATAATATGGCTGCTATGATCATTGCCGCCCCCTTCCGGCTCACAGCCTCAGACAATCGGGCGGGGTCAAACTGGTTACCGTCGGAAAGGCGATTGTAGATAAAATAAAACGCTCCGCCCACTACCAGAATTTTGGCAATAAAAACAAAGAATTGCTTAGTTTTGTCGGGCAGGGTTTTCATCCGGCAAAAGTAACAAAATTACCTTGGCAAGCGAACGTATTATATTAGGCATAGACCCCGGCACCACCATTATGGGCTTTGGCCTTATCCGTGTGGTGAATAAAAACATGCAGTTCATTCAGCTGAATGAGCTTAACCTGAGCAAATACGACGACCACTACTTAAAGCTGAAACTCATCTTTGAGCGCACCATAGAACTCATAGATACCCATAACCCAGACGAAATAGCCATTGAAGCTCCTTTCTTTGGCAAAAACGTACAAAGTATGCTGAAGTTAGGTCGCGCGCAGGGTGTAGCTATGGCGGCGGGGCTTTCACGTGAAATTCCGGTTACGGAATACGAACCCAAAAAAATAAAAATGGCCATTACCGGAAACGGTAACGCCAGTAAGGAGCAGGTAGCAAAGATGTTGCAACAGCTCCTTGAACTGAAAGAACTCCCTAAAAACCTGGACAGTACTGACGGACTTGCCGCTGCCGTATGTCATCATTTTAACACAGGTAAAGCGACGATTACAGGTCAGAGTTATAGCGGTTGGGACGCATTTTTAAAGCAAAACCCCGACAGGGTTAAATAAAAATCTACAAACATGGAACCATTTTTCATAAGCGAAAATAACGCATGGCAACCGGCAGGCGAAGGCATTACCCGACAGATTACAGGGTATAATGACGGACTCATGATGGTTAAGGTAGCTTTTGAAAAAGGTGCGATAGGCACGCCGCACAGTCACCCACATACGCAGGCATGCTATGTGGCATCGGGTGTATTTGAAACGGTTATTGATGGCAAAAAGCAAATCCTTAAAGCCGGCGACACGTTTTTTGTACAGCCAAACCTTGTACACGGTGTAGTATGCCTCGAAGCCGGTGTACTGGTAGACGTTTTTAACCCACACAGGGAAGACTTTTTATAAGGCCCCGAAGGTTGTACCTTTGCAGTATCAAAAAATCTTATGGCAGGCATTTACATCCACATACCATTTTGCAGGCAGGCATGCCATTACTGTGATTTCCATTTTTCTACTTCCATGAAAAAGCGGGAAGAAATGGTACAGGCCATAGCCCGCGAAATTGTATTGCGTAAGGATGAACTTGGCCATGAAACCATAGAAACCATTTACTTTGGCGGAGGCACACCATCAGTTCTGACCAATGAAGAGATACAATTGCTCATTGATACCGTGTATCAAAGTCACACTGTAATTGAAAATCCGGAAATTACCCTTGAAGCGAACCCCGATGATTTAACGCCCTCCCGAATTAACGAATTAACGAATTACCGAATCAACAGGTTAAGCATTGGTGTGCAGTCTTTTTTTGAAGAAGATTTGCAGATGATGAACCGTGCCCACAATGCCACACAAGCTGAAGCCTGCCTTACCGAAGCCGTAAAGCATTTTGATAACATAACGCTCGACCTTATTTACGGGATTCCGGGCATGAGTAACGAACGCTGGATGCAGAATGTGGAGAAAGCACTGTCGTTTGGCATTCCGCACATATCCAGCTATGCGCTTACCGTAGAGCCCAAGACAGCATTGCATACGTTGGTAAAAAAAGGCATCATTGCCGCACCCAGCGATGAAGCCGCACATGAACAATTCCTCCTCCTTGCCGACCGCCTGCAACAGGAAGGCTTTGTGCATTATGAACTGTCTAACTTTGGCAAACCGGGCTACTTCAGTAAAAATAATACTGCGTATTGGCTTGGTAAAAAATACATTGGCATAGGCCCCTCGGCGCACAGCTATAACGGCACACACCGCAGCTGGAACGTAGCCAATAACGCGCTCTACCTGAAAGCACTTGCCGAAGACAAGCTTGCCATGGAAACCGAAGAGCTCACCATAACCGACCGTTACAACGAATATGTAATGACGGGACTGCGTACCATTTGGGGCGTGGATGCCAAACGGATTAAGGATGATTTTGGCACGGAATACGCTGATTATCTGCTAAAAGAAGCCACGCCGTTTGTAGCGCAGGGGCTGCTTTTGTTTGAAAATAACACCCTTACCACTACCCGCGCCGGAAAGTTCCTTGCCGATGGCATAGCCAGCGATTTGTTTTTTGTAAATTTGGATTGAATTGTGTAACGGAGCCTCACAGAGGAGCCATGAAGTTACACACAGAAAATCTGATAATGCAAGCCAGTATTCAATACAAAGACAAAACATATAGCGTTCGGTTTAACCAACCCATAGACATATCATTACCCATCACTGCCGATGGTAAAAACCCGGTAGCATGGTATCAAGACCAACCCGAAATAAGCCCTGTACAAATGGGCGACTGGACTGGTAAGGTGGCTAAGGGAGCATCAACCAATTTTAATAATATTGCCTTTAACCCGCATGCGCACTGTACCCATACCGAATGCCTGGGGCATATAACCCGTGATTTTTTCAGTATTAATGATGCGCTGAAAACCTTCTTTTTTATTTCGGAAGTTATTTCGGTTACACCCGAAGAAAAGGACGGGGATTGGGTTATTACCAAAGCGCAGATAGAAGAAGCATTATACGGTAAAAACCCAGAAGCTATTATCATCCGTACGTTGCCAAACATAGAACAAAAGAAACATAAAAACTACAGTCATAGCAACCCTCCTTATTTAGAGGAAGCAGCCGCTACATTTATCCGCGAGTTGCGCATAAACCACCTGCTCATCGACCTGCCAAGTGTAGACCGTGAGGAAGACGGCGGTGCACTCCTTGCGCATAAGGCATTTTGGAATGTAAAAGACACCCTTAACCTCAACGCAGATGCCCGCCACAACGCTACAATTACCGAACTGGTTTTTATACCCGATACCGTACAGGACGGCACTTACCTGCTGAACCTGCAAATAGCAAGTTTTGATAACGATGCCAGCCCGAGTAAGCCGGTTTTATATAAGTTATTTTAAATGCTGAATTTTAAATTTTGAATGCTATGAAACAGCTTATCCAGTTAGAGGAAGCCGCATTATTTGCACTGGGCATTTACGGGTTTAGCCTGTTGCCTTTTGCGTGGTGGTGGTTTTTGGTACTCATCCTTGTGCCTGATTTTTCTATGATGGGCTACCTTGCGGGTCATCGTGTCGGTGCCTGGGCGTATAACCTGTTTCATCATAGGGGTATTGCTGTGGCAATTTATCTTTTAGGATGGTATACTTCAAACCCATATGCACAATTGGCAGGTGTAATACTCTTTGCGCATAGCAGTATGGACAGGATGTTTGGCTACGGACTAAAATACGAGAGCGGATTTAAGTTTACGCATCTGGGGGAAATTGGGAAGAAATAAAATACACAACTTCACTTTACGACTTTATAAACTTTTAACTTTATGACCATAACTGACCTCTATGATTATTGCCTCGCCAAACCCGGTGTTACCGAACATTTTCCGTTTGATGAAGACACCCTGGTGTTTAAGGTAGGTGGTAAAATGTTTGCGCTTTCGTCGCTTTCGGAATGGGAAAAGGGTAACGCAACCATTAACCTGAAATGCGATCCCGACCGAGCAGAAGAACTGCGTGCGGAATATGATGGCATAAAGCCCGGCTACCACATGAGTAAGGTACATTGGAATACCGTGATTGTTAACAGCGATGTACCTGCGAAGCTGCTCCGCGAACTCATAGCCCATTCGTACGAACTGGTGTTTAACAGCCTTACCAAAAAACTTAAAGCGGAGATAACGGGCAACTGATTACTGGCAGGGTTTTCGCTGCAACCATTATATTATAAACCATTTATACAAAACCAATATTATGAGCGAACAAATAGAAAACCTTATCCCCCACCGTCATCCGTTTTTGTTTGTAGATGAAATTGTTTCGGTAAGCACAAACGAAATCATAGCGGTAAAAACCTTTGGCGACAACGACAACATGCTTAAAGGTAGTTTCCCTGAGCATCAGTTTGTACCCGGCACCATTCTTATAGAATCTATGGCTCAGGCAGGAGGCGCGGGTGTTCGCCTATTGGGTGTAGCCGAAGGTATTTTCGCCCTTGTGCAGATAGAATCGGCCCAGTTTCTGGGTGGTGTTACTTACGACACCGAAGTAAAATATGTGATAAAAAACATTCGGCTGAGCGAAAAAATAATCAAACAATCTGGCAAGGCTTACGTTGGCGCCAAAGTAGTTTTAGAAGCTACGTGGATGTCTATAAAAATGGATGAAAAGCAACTTACCAAATAAACCATATAATATAAATGGACGCATTTGTAACTTCTGAACTACAAAACGGCATAGCCACCATAACGTTTTTTCACCCACAGGGCAACTCCATGCCGGGCGTACAGTTGGCACGGCTTGCCGCTGAAATAACCACACAGGGAGGAAATCCCGAAGTAAAAATAATAGTGCTGAAAAGCGCAGGCGAAAAGGCATTCTGCGCGGGTGCCTCGTTTGATGAGCTGCTGTCTATAACCAACGAGCAGGATGGCAAAGCATTCTTTTCCGGCTTTGCCAATGTAATCAATGCCATGCGCAAAGCACCCAGGCTTATTATAGCACAGGTGCAGGGTAAAGCCGTAGGCGGTGGTGTGGGGCTTGCCTGTGCTGCCGATTATACCCTGGCTACTACAGCGGCATCGGTTAAGCTGAGCGAACTTACTATAGGAATAGGGCCGTTTGTTATCAGCCCTGCTGTAGAACGCAAAATAGGCACCTCAGCCTTTATGCAGATGAGCATAAACGCTACCGAATTTTACAGCGCACATTGGGCAAAGGAAAAAGGAATGTTCGCGGAAGTTTTTGAAACCCTTGAAGAACTAAACAATGCTACTGCTACCCTTGCTGAAAAACTGGCAAGCTACAATGCGGAAGCCATGCGCCTGCTAAAACAGATAGCCTGGGAAGGCACTGAAAACTGGGATACCCTACTTGCAGAACGTGCGCAAATGAGCGGATCATTAGTACTAAGTGATTTTACTAAAGAAGCACTGAACAGGTTTAAAGGTTTGTAGTTTATAGTTTTGAACGCAACGACAAACTATAAACCATAAACAAAATAACCGCAAAAGCTTTGCTTTTGTTACATAACGCTTTTCTGCTTTTCGCTAAAGCGGTCGGTATGGGTACGTAACATATCGAGCGCTTTTTGCTTTTTGTAGTCGTATAGTTCGCGATCGTTTCGTATTTCGGCATACACATCGTCATAGATACCGGCATCGGTAGACTCTAACAGTTCGCGCTGGTGGGTATCCATAGCGAGATTGGTAAGCATGGCGGCTTCGGCATCTTCCAGCTTAAAGTCGTATTCCCCTTTTGGCGAAAGCAACTTGGCTATAATAGGCGACGTTTCTATAGCCAAAAACAACAGCATGATAAACAACGACGGTAAAAACGGCAGCTTGTTCAGTGCATTGATGCGTGCCATAAGTCCGTCGAATCCATCAATAACCGGTTGGGTTTCGGTTACCTTTTTATCCAGATCTGCCTGAAGTACTTTGCCTGCTTTTTCATTCTCGGCTATTTTAGCCTCATTGCGTTTACGCAGGCTGTCCAGTTGTTGCTTGGCAGCATCATGGCTTTCACGTTTTTCTTTGTAGATAGGGCCTTTACCCATTTTTTTGGTACCGGCAGTACCTTCAGCCTCGGTAATGTATGAGCCGTACAAACCGGCGACTTCCTTTTCCTTACGGGTTATTTCGGCACGCAGGCTGTCGGTCTGGGCTTTGTTCTTGTCCATGTCGGTTTTGTAGAAAGTACTCACCTGCTTTTTATTGGCAATAGCCATATCGTTTTTCTCCTTAAGCAACTGGGCATTGATTTCCTTCTCAAAAATCTTAATCTCAAGCGGCTTGCTGATTACTATAGCAATGATAAGAGCCAGCACGATACGTGGTGTAGCCTGCAGGAGCTCTTGACGGAATTTATCGCGCTTACGGATGGTAGACACAATAAACCTGTCCAGGTTAAAAATGAGCAGCCCCCATACAAAACCAAAGAATGCAGCGGTATACACGTTATCGAAAACCGTATACAGCGCATACGCCGAGGCTATCCATGCCAGAAGTGCCGTAAAGAATACGGTGGCACCAATGCCCGCGTATTTGTTCTGTTCACCATTGGAACAGGTGCCAATGATGTTTTTATCTGCGCCGGAGCAGATAATAAAAAATTGTTTCAACATAGTACTGAACGTTTTTTGTTTTTGATGATGATAACAACTGCCTGATGAGGGCAGGATGATTACTGCAAAGATAACGTGTTTTTTTATGCTAATGTTGTAAGCGGCTGATACGAATTGCGTTAAAAAAAATATCCGCCCAGTGTGGGCGGATATTTTTTGATTGAGGACGTTGCTGTGTTACGCCTTTAAATTTACCGTAATCGGCATGCTGTAGGATGTACGTACGTCTTTGCCATCTTTTTTACCGGGAGTCCATTTAGTAGTAATGGTTTTTAGTGTACGGATGGCCTCATCTCCCAAACCAAAACCGGGATCTTTTAAAACTTTATAGTTAGACATACTTCCATCAGTTTCTACTACAAACGAAACAAATATCCTATAGGTGTTATCTTCTTTAACATCAGGTATTTTAAACTCTAACAATACATGTCTTAAAAATGCTCCCATACCGCCCGGAAACTCTGGCTGCGGATCTAAATCGGCAAAGTTGTAAACCGGCGAGTCGTTTCTTTCTTTCCTGGTGGTAGCCTGAGAAAACGACACCGCTTTTATATGCATAGCACCACCCTGATTTAACTGACTGCTTTGGTCTACAAATAAATTGGCTTTCTTCAGTACTCCTTTATCATCCTCGTACGTAATATGGATACGACTGTATTCGGTTCCGGGTACTTTAAACAAATCCGGACGGGCTTTTTTAAGCGAGTCGTTTTGCGCCTCAGAGTTTTTGTACACATTAATAGATTTAATCTTGTCTGACGGAGGCCATTTAAAATCTACATCTTTTACAACACTATTACTCGTTTCAGTAGGTTTTGCAGCAACTGTGTTATCATCCTTATACCCTTTAGTTAGAGTTATACGGTAAACATCTGAAGGATAGTGTGTAACTTTTTGTTTCTTTACTGTACTGTTGTAGTAGTCTTGTGTATAAAAGTGGTATTCTGCAAATTGAGGGCGCTCTTTTGTAAGCGATTCTTTAGCACGATATACTAAAATGTATGAAGCAAAATCTGTCGACTTTTTGTTCTTAAGACTAGCATTATCTACACGTTTATCATCTATTGTTACAACGTATTTTTTACCATTACCAAGCTTTTTAAACTCCGAAGCAGGTAGCTGTTTTAGCTCAAGACGCCCAGGAATGGTAATATAATACCTATCCTTTATCTCTTCCGATACTTCCTCATACGGTTTATCTATATGTACTCCATTTACTTCATCGTTTATTATTATACGCACGCCGCTGTAGTACTTGTCTCGGTCATTCTTTAAAGAAGCGCTGGCTTTCTGATGTGTTTTAGCAACCTTAGGCTCTTGTGCTATAACTTCGTGGCATAATAATGTTGTGGTAATTGCTACTACCGGCAGCATTAGTGCCTGCAGCAGCGTTCTTTTAACTTTTGTAGTGGTTTTGGTCATCATGGTAAAACGTTTTTTGGTGGTACTAAAGTTAATGCTGCTCGCCAAAGCATACGCAAGTGGTGGCGTAGCCTTGTCCAGCAACAACAATTGGTAGGTGGGAATATTATCGTGTCGGGATATTACGGCTTCATCGGCAAGAAACTCATGATTGGTTTGTATGGCTTTCTTGTACAGGTACAACAAAGGGTTAAACCAAAACACGGTTTTTAGCAGCTCTACAAACAGTACATCGAGTGTGTGCTTCTGTTGCACATGGGCGAGTTCGTGTGTAAGGAGCTCCGGCTCTATAAGTCGGCGGTCGTACTCATTTTTATTGATAAAAATAGTGTTCATAAATGTATGCGGAAGCACTTCTTCATTCATTAGCACCAGTGTTGCACCTTCATATCCTGATATAGTATTTTGCCTTTTAACCTTATAAAACCGCAGAATGTTTAAGACAAAACGTACAGCTAACAGGGTTACTATTACAGCATAAACCATCATTGTTCCGTAAGCCCAATAATTAACCGGAGGCGCTTCCGTTTGCACTACAGGCATTGCAGCTGTTGCCTGTAACGTTTCTATCGGTAGTTGCTGAACAGGTTGTACCTCGGCTTCTACATAAAAAGGAATTACAGCGAATGGTAAGACCAATGAAAAAACCAAACCACTTAACAAATAAAAGCGGTTAAAACGATGCATTTTTTCACGAGAAAGTAGCAGGTAGTATGCTCCCAGGAAAATACCCATGAACAAAGTTGATTTCAGAATATAGGTTTCCATTACTTTCGGTTTTCTAATTCCTTATCTATTATAGCGCGGAGTTCTTTCAGTTCGGCATCGCTAAGGTTGGTTTCCTTGGTAAAGAAAGACGCGAACTGCGCAGCCGAGTTGTTAAAGAAACTTTTTATCATTCCGTTTACCTGTCCGGAGAAGTAATCGGATTTTTTAACCATCGGGTAGTACTCACGGCTTTTGCCGTATTCCTTATAACCTACAAAGCCTTTATCGGCCATGCGTCTTAATAATGTAGCCACAGTAGTCGCGGCAGGCTTCGGATCAGGGAATGCTTCTATGAGGTCTTTCATGAAGGCTCTTTCCTGTTTCCAGAGAAGTTCCATTAATTGTTCTTCGGTTTTGGTCAGTTGCATATTCTACAAATTTAGAATTGTTTCTACAAATGTAGAATAAAAATTCACACAATAAACAAACTATTGAATTTTAACGTTTTCGCATTCCGAAGAAAAGCCTTTGTGTACTTGCTAATCATAAATCAGAAACAAAGCGTTGTGCCCTTCGTGAAAAACCGTTGCGAACGTTGTCGTAAGAAAAACTCCTACCTCTTCCGAATAACCAAATTACCATATAACCGCATTACCCAAAAAAACATACTACTTTTGTAGTTTTTGAGTTTATAGGGTTAAGATGCTAAAAAACGGGCTTTTATGGATATTGTTACTGCTGTGCGCCACCGCTGTGCATGCGCAGGATGCCGGCACGCCATACAAAACCAAAAAAATACTGCCCATAAACGATACCATTCGCATAGACAGCGTATCGGTAAACCCGGCAGGCTTTTCGCTTAAAGACACTTCGGGCAAGGCTATAGATACCACGTACTATACAGCAGATTTCAGTAAGTCCATCGTAGTGTTTAAAAACGGCTACCGCCCTGCCGATAGCCTTACCCTCAGCTATACTGCCTATCCCGAATTTCTTACCAAAAAATATTCTCTTTATGACCGTGGGCGTGTAGTGCCAAACGATGCCAAAACGGGCGACCGATACAGCTTTAACCAGAACACCAACAACATACTGAAACCCCTGAACGGACTGAATACCTCAGGGAGCATAACGCGTGGCATTACGGTAGGCAATAACCAGAACGCCGTGGTAAACTCTAACCTCGACCTTCAGATTACGGGGAAATTATCTGATAAAGTAAGCCTTCGCGCCAGCATCCAGGATACGAATATTCCGCTTCAGGAAGGCGGTTATTCGCAGAAGCTCGATGAATTCGACCAAATATTCATTGAAATGTACAGCGATAAATGGAACGTGCGGGCAGGCGATCTTTTTCTGGAAAACCGCCAGTCGAAATTCCTGAACTTCAACAAAAAAGTACAGGGGCTTAATACCACGGTAGTTTTAGGCAAGAGCGACAGTAAAACCACCATTAATGCCGCAGCCGCTTTGGTAAGGGGACAATATGCGCGGAGTACCTTTACCGGGAGTGAAGGCAACCAGGGGCCGTATAAACTTACGGGCTCCAACGGCGAACTTTATGTATTGGTCATTTCCGGTTCAGAGCGGGTATATGTAAACGGGGTACTGCTGGAACGCGGCGAGAGCAATGATTACGTGATAGACTACAACGCGGGCGAAATTACCTTTACCTCCCTTTTCCCCATTACCAGCGAAATGCGTATTAATGTAGAATACCAGTACAGCAACCAAAACTTTTCGCGTTTTGTTACCTATGGCGGCGTTACCCACGAGGCCGAAGACTGGAGCATAGGCACCTACCTGTACAGCGAAAGCGATATGAAAAACCAGCCGTTGCAGCAAAGCCTTACTAACGAACAGGTAGATATACTAAAACAGGCAGGTGACAATACTTCGCTCATGACGGCTCCTTCGGCTTATCAGGATACCTATAGCGAAAACAAAGTGCTGTATCGCAGGGAAAACGTGAACGGTACCGATATTTATGTGTATTCTAACAATCCTGATGATACCCTGTACAATGTTACCTTTAGTAACGTGGGTGCAGGGCAGGGCAATTATACGGTTTCAGCTACGGCATCGGTTACCAAAATATACGAATACATAGCTCCGCTAAACGGTACGCCACGTGGAAGTTTTGAGCCTGTGGTAAAGCTTACCTCCCCTGCCAAAATACAGATTGCTACCGTTATGGGTAAATACAACCCTAACGAAAAAACATCGGTTAATGTAGAGGCGGCATTGAGCAATAACGATCTCAACCTGTATTCACCCCTAGACGACAGCAACAACCGTGGCACGGCACTGCAACTGAATGCCAAACAACGCCTTTTTACACAGGAACGATTTTTGGTTGATGCCTTTGCCAACTATCAGTTTGTGCAAAAGGATTTCCGTACCATAGAGCGTTTGTTCAACATAGAATTTAACCGCGACTGGAACCTTGCCAATGTGGTTACAACCGACTATAACCAAAGCTATCTTGTAGCCGGTACCACACTACGCCTGTCTAAAAATGGACAGGCCAACTATCAGTTGGAACAACTTGATTTTGGCAGCGGGTTTACCGGTACGCGCCATGTGGTAAACGGGCAGTTTACCTTTGGCAAACTTTACATCCAGGAAACCGGCAGCGTACTGAAAAGCGACGGCAATTACAGCACCTCATCGTTTGTACGGAATGAGGCACTTGCCAAATATCACTTCGGAAAAAACTGGGCGGGGGCGAGTTTCCGTGCGGAAGATAACGAGGAAACCCTGAAGGAAACCAACACCTACAGCAGCCTCAGCCAACGTTTTACCGAATACGGTGCCTTTACAGGCCGTGGCGACAGTACCAAAGTATACGTGGAACTAGGCTACCTGCAACGCGCTAACGACAGCCTTGTAAGCACAGTATTGAAACACGTTAACACCTCAAACTCGTACTACCTGAAATCGCGACTGATAAAGACCGAAAAAAGTAACCTGTCGCTTTTTGTAAACTACCGCACCCTGAAGTTTACCGATGCATCGTATGCCCCGCAAAAATCACTTAACTCCCGCCTGTTGTACAACGACCGTTATTGGGGGCAGTTATTACAGGTTACCGGCGCGTATGAAACGGCTTCGGGTACCATAGCCGAACAGGAGTTTACCTATGTGGAAGTAGCCGCCAGCCAGGGCGTATATATGTGGAATGATTATAACAACAACGGCATACAGGAACTCCAGGAATTTGAAGTAGCACCTTACCCCGACCTTGCCAAATATGTGCGCGTATATCTGCCCAATCAAACGTATCGTGGCACGCACCAAAACAAGTTTTCTGTATCGGGTACGTTTAATACCGCGCAATGGCAAAATCAAACCGGGCTTAAAAAATTCCTGTCGTACTTCTACGACCAGGCTTCGTACATCATAGACCGTAAGATACGCCGCGACGGTAGCAACTTTGACATGAATCCGTTTACCAATTCGGAAGAAAACCTGCTGGGGCAAAACAGTTCGTTGCGAAACAGCCTGTTTTTTAACCGTGGCAAGCAGCACCACTCGGTTACCTATACCTTTCTGAACAGCCGAAGCCGAAGCTTGCTGTCGGTAGGTGCGCAGGATGCCAAGTTACTTTCGCACCAGGCACAGTATGCCCACCTCATACAGAAAACGTGGTTGCTGTCCTATACACAGCAGCACAGCAAAAACACGTCTGATGCAGAAAACTACGAACAGAAAAACTATACTATTTTCAGTTACCAGTTGGCACCAAAAGTCTCATACATTTTTTCACGCAATGCCAGCCTTGATATTTTTTACGAATACCAGGACAAACGCAATACCATAAACGGAAAAGAAACTCTTGCACAGCAACGTATGGGTACCTCCTACAGTTATGCTACCGAAAAGGGTTTTACTACCAGCGGGGAGTTCTCATATTACAAAAATGATTTTTCGGGAGATCAGAGTACCGCCTCGGCATACCAGATGCTACAAGGCTTAACCGCAGGTAAAAACCTTACCTGGCGTTTACTGCTACAAAAAAACCTTACCCGTTTCCTTGACGTAAACCTTAGCTACCAGGGTCGTAAAAGCGAAACCAGCAAAACCATCCACACGGGTAGTGTACAGTTGAGGGCTTATTTCTAGAATTGTTAGATTCTTGGAATTTTAGACTTCCTATTCTACAAGCTTCTTTTCCTTTTTAGAAAAAGCATCGGATTGCAGTATATACGCTTTGGCAAATGCTTTTAAATCGGCAGGTTGTGCGGAGAAATTCTTTAGCAGAAAAGTCTTGTCTTCTTTTATTTTACCGGTATAGCCCGTAATCCAGGGTACGTTGTCCTGTACGTTAAGACGAATGAGCCGGGCTTCGTAGTTATCAGCGTCTTTGCTTATGGTAGCATCAAGCAGGTCAGTACCTTTATCAAACAATCGTTTTTTGCTGAACAGGCCACTTTCATAGCGTGCTTTCAGGATAATGGATACCGCCTTGTAGGCAACCAATGTAGTATTATGATGCGTATCGGTTACATCCTCAAACCGTTTGTAAAAGCTGTTGGTACTTTGTTCAGACACCGCAGCGTTTACATATTCCTTGCGTACAACCGCAAGGTCAGACGCAGGAACAGCAGAAACAATCAGTAAAATAAAGGCTACTATAAACTTCATTGGCACAACACTAAATCCCGTTACCGGCAAATATAAAATTTTTATATTCCTGTGCAATCAAGTGTTGTGCCAATGAATGTTAAATACTTATAGCGAATTGATAAACGCCAGCAGGTCTTCGCGCTCTTTGGCGGTAAGTTGTTTAAATTTATCCTTACTGGCTTGTGCCTCGCCACCGTGCCACAGTATGGCTTCGGTTACATTACGGGCACGCCCGTCATGCAGTAGCCTTGTATGCTTGTTTACGGTATTTATAAGGCCTATGCCCCATAGCGGCTGGGTACGCCATTCCTTGCCTGTAGCCAGGAAATCAGGTGCGTTATCGGCTAGCCCCTCGCCCATGTCATGCAATAACATATCGCTGTACGGACGAATTGTTTGGTTACGCAGGGAAGTAATCGCATGGCTGTTGCCCGTTTGCATTTTAGGGGTATGACATGCGACACAGTTCATATCGTTAAAAAGCTGTTTGCCACGTAATACGTTTTGTTCCTTATAATTACGGCGGATGGGTACTGACAAGGTTTGGCTGTATAAGACCACCTTATTAAAATTAGCTTCGGTAATTTCAGGGGAACCACCATTTGGTATGGCGTTGCAGTCTACCCCGGGAGGACAAATCTCATCCAGGAAAACAGGCGATGTTATACCCATATCGTTTACAAAAGCAGCGGCTACCTGTTGTTTAATGTTTGGCTGGTTAGCTTTCCACCCGAAGCGTCCCATCTTAGTAGTACCACTCACTACATCATGCACATAGTTGGCACGACCCGAAATGCCGTCGCCATTGGCATCATTTTCATCCGCGAAAGCAAGGAGTGTTGATTCATTTACGGCTTCAAGTAAGCCCAAGCCCATTACCTGATTGGCCACACGAGGTGAAATCAGGTGACCGGCGGCAAGCGGGCCGTAACCCAGGTTACCAATATTGTAAGTCGGCTTTAGTAACGTAACTACGGTACCATCGGCAAGGGTTTCCGTCAGGCTTTGATAGGTAATGGTATATGTTCCTTTAACGGTTTGCCCCAGGATGGCATTATCCTGCAACTGGTGTCCATATACGGGATCTACCAATGCACCACCAAAGGCATCGGTTCCCGGCAGGGTTATGCGCAACAGCAGGCCGGCAGCCAGTTCGCCATCTGTAAGAGGCGGACGCCCACGACCATCCTTAAAATGGCAGGCCGCACAGGAAACAGCGTTGAAAAACGGCCCGAGCCCATCGCGCGCAGTGGTGCTGGATGGGGCTGAAACCCAACTTTGGCGGAAGAACGAATTACCCACGCCAAAGGCCGTAGCCTCCTCTGTAGAAAGCGACCGTATGGCAAAGCCAAAGGCTTCTTCAGTGGCGTTATCTACCGTGGCAGCACCACCGCTATACTGTTCGCCCTCTTCGGCGGTAAGGGGCACATAATTGTCGCTTTCATTCTTACAGGCTGACCCTAGCAAACCCAGGGCAATAATACAGCCGATTGTAATTTTTTTCATCGTATTTTAAACCAAAAAAGCGCCGTAAAACTACGGCACTTTTTCTTAACTATTTAATTATTAAATCAAAAACTATGGATTCACCGTAAGGCCTAATGCTACAGAACCCGCAAGCAGGTTTTTACCCATATCTTCTATTGACTTATGGGCTGCTTTTACTTTTGCACCTTCACCATTAGCAGAGTTAACACCACCGGAGATAGCATAATCAAATGGAATAGCCATAGCTGCTACTTTTGTTTTAGCATCGGTTATAGCCGATTCCGTGCTGGTATTAAAATCATTATTCGCTTTCTTCACAAGATCTGCAAGCGACGGGCCGCTGATGCTGCCATACTTTCCGTGGTATACATTTATAATACCCTCAAGGTTGAGTGCTATATCCCTGTGTGTATTGTCGCTAAAGCAGCTGTGCTCATCTTCCTGGTCGTGGTTATCAAGAGCTACCGCCATACGCTCTATAGAAAGCTCTGATGTAGCAAGTGTGGCTATACCCAGGTAAATATTTGTGAGCGCGGTATTTTCGTCAAGACCAAGGAAAATTGCCCTATAGCTTCCGCCCGGTTTCCAAAGATCCACCAGGTAGGTAAGGTGGTCTGTAAGCAGGTCGGCACAAGCGTTAAGGTAATCTTTCCTGCGTGCAAAATTAAGTGTGGTTGTATAATCGGTGTAAGGCCTTAGGCCGGGTTTCTTTTCAGATGGGTCTGTAAGATCCTGCCCCCATAGTAAGAACTCTATGGCATGATATCCTACACTGATGTTCTTTTCGCCACCATTACCTTCGTTAAGACCCTCAAGAACTTCTTTTGTAATATTAGGATAACTACCTGTATTGTTAATTATACCTTCGTACTGTATGGTACCACTATTATCTACGTAATCTATGTAGTTTTCGTCAAGCGGCCATGCGTTAAGAAATGCTTCCGGACCGTCTTTATCATCAATAGGACCATTTGCGAACCTGAAAGCCTCTGTAGTACCATAGCTCTCACGGGCATCTTTCCATTTTTGTTTTGCTATATCAAATCCGGCTACGCTTGGCGAAGCGGTAAACGCGTTTATGGCAGTTTTAAGCTCTTCGGCATCAGCAAGCGCATCTGCATAGTTTTGGTGTACTATATTGGCGTAGTTTTCTATAACCAGTTGCCTTTCGCTTTTCTTAGAGTCGTCATCGTTACATGCTGTTATGGCAAGGCCGGTAACAACCAGTGTACCGAAGGCTAAAATAGTTCTTTTCATAATGGCTTATTTAGATTTATTAAAAACAAGGCAAATGTATAAACTTTTATGTAATCCCAAAGAAAAGTTAAAAAAATTATTTAGAATAATTATAGATAACTAAAACCACTTTCATACTTTTGCTGAAATTTTTTCCGTTTTATGAAAAAGATAGCCGCGCTGTTAAGTTTTGTTTTATTTGCCGCTGCCTGCTCATCGTCAGACAGTACTAACAATACCGCCAATTACGATAAAAACGCAGTACTGACCAACTGGGCAGATAACATTATAATACCAAGCTACACCGCCTATGACAATGCCAATGCGGCCCTGCAAACCAGTGTAAGTACATTTACCACAACACCAAATGCAGATAACTTAGCCGCTGTACAAACCGCTTGGTTAAACGCGTATAAGGTATTTCAGCATGCAGCCATCTTTGATACAGGTAAGGCTACCGACCTGAGCCTGGTACTTTCGGCAAACACCTACCCTGCCGATGTTGCCGGAATACAGAATAACATAAACTCAGGAAATTTCACACTGGGCATGCAGGCACAGTATGCCCGCCAGGGTTTCCCTGCGCTCGATTACCTGCTGTACGGCCTTGGCACTACAAGTAATGATGTGCTTGCCTTTTACACGACAAATGCTAAGGCTTCTGCCTACAAACAATATCTTAACGCTGTAACTGCCGACCTTAAAAGAGTATCCGGACTTATCCTTGCCGACTGGAATGGTGCTTACCGTGCTACTTATATAGCTAATAACAATACCGTAACGGGTTCGCTTAACCACAGCACCAACAACCTGGTGAAGAACCTGGAAAAAGATATCCGTAACCCAAAGCTGGGCATACCGTCAGGGCTTTTCAGCAACGGTACGCTGTATCCTGATAAAGTGGAAGCTTACTACCGTAATAACGTAAACAAGATATTGCTTAATGAGGCTGTTACGGCTTCTAAAAACTTTTTCAACGGTACGTACTATAACGGCAGTGGTAGCGGCGCAAGCCTTAAAGGCTATCTTGATGCTGTAGGTGCAAAATCAGGCGGTCAAAACCTGAGTGACATTATAAACGCACAATACAATACGGTACTTAACACTAATAATACCCTGAACGACAGCTTTAGCACACAGGTTACTACAGATAATACCAAAATGATTGCAGCGCATACCGCACTACAAAAGCTTGTTGTATACCTGAAACTGGATATGTTTAGCGCCCTTAGCCTTACCATAGACTATGTAGACGGCGACGGCGATTAATCCCATACTATAGATGTTACGCTCCGTACAGGCCTACCTGAACACGACAACTGATGCCGCTTCGCTAGCTTTTTACAGGCTTGCGTTCGGCATCATGATGTTTCTGGGCATGGTACGTTTTGCTGCTAACGGCTGGATAGATAAATTCTACATAAAGCCCGTTTTTCATTTTACCTACTTTGGATTCAGCTGGGTAAAACCGTTTGGCATCTATACCTATGCGGTTTTTATAATCTGCGCCGTTTCTGCACTTATGGTGGCTTTTGGGTATAAATACAGGGTGGGCATTGTTTTGTTTTTCCTGAGCTTTACCTACATAGAGCTCATGGATAAGACCACCTACCTTAACCACTATTATTTTATATCGTTGGTTAGTTTTGTGTTGATGTTCCTGCCTGCTAATGCAGCTTTTTCGGCAGATGCCAAACAAAATCCGCAACGGGCAAGGAATACCGTCCCCCGCTATACCGTAGATATACTAAAACTATTATTAGGCATTGTATATTTCTACGCGGGCATTGCCAAACTTAATTCCGACTGGCTACTGAATGCCATACCGCTTAAAATTTGGCTTCCTGCCAATGCCGGGCTTCCCATAATAGGTATCGTAATGGGTAAAACCTGGGCAGCTTACGCCTTCAGTTGGATAGGTGCTGTGTATGACCTGTCTATCCCATTCCTGCTCCTATACAAGCGTACACGCTGGTTCGCATTTATACTGGTGGTAGTATTCCATGTGCTTACCCGGATATTATTCCCCATCGGCATATTCCCGTATGTGATGATTGTGTCTACATTGATATTTTTTAGCGCGGGATTCCATCGAAAAGTCTTAATGTTTATAACGTCGAAAGTCAAAAGTCCGAAGTCCGAGGTCCGAGGTCCGATGAGTGAGTCGCAATCTACAGACACCCCACAACAACAAACCATAAACAACAAACCACAAACCGCCACGGCAGTTTTCCTTGCCGTGATTGTAGTCATACAATTACTTTTCCCGTTCCGTTACCTTTGTTATCCGGGCGAATTGTTCTGGACAGAGGAAGGCTTCCGCTTTTCGTGGCGGGTTATGCTTATGGAAAAGGCAGGCTATGCAGAGTTTACCGTTAACGACCCTAAAACCGGAAAGTTTGTGGTGGTAGACAACACCAAATTTCTTACGCGTTTCCAGGAGAAGCAGATGTCATTTCAGCCCGACTTTATTCTGGAATACGCTCACTTTTTACACGACCATTACAAAAAAGAAGGCATGACCGACCCCGAAGTACGCGTAAGCAGCTTCGTAGGCCTTAATGGCAGGTTGAGCCGCCCCTACATAGACCCAAACGTAAACCTTGCGAAACAAGATGAATCATTTAGCCACAAAACCTGGATATTGCCGTTTAACGACAGCATCAAAGGTTTTTAGCATACTGTTTTTTATACTGACATTTGTCGCCACGGCACAAACAGGCCACCTTAAAGGTACGGTTACTGCCGAAGACGGCACGCCACTAAACAATGTACAGGTTATAAACACCACCCTGAATTCAGCGGCAGTTACCGATACCAATGGTACTTTTACCATTGAGGCAGGTACTACGGCCCACCTAACCGTGTATACTGAAAACTATGAAATTACCGAGCTTAACGTAACCTCAGGCCAGGCGAACATAGCCATTTCGCTAAAGAAAATCACCCAGCTAAATGAGGTGGTGGTAGAGCGTAACCGGCAAAAGCTTTCGGCAATGGATCATCTTAAAGACGTAGAGGGCACTAATATCTATGCCGGTAAAAAAACGGAGGTCATTACCATAGACCGCCTGGTGGCAAACAAGGCGGTAGGTACCATGCGCCAGATATATGCCCAGGTGGTAGGGCTTACTTTTAACGAAGGTGCCGAAGGCGGACTACAGCTGAATATAGGCGGGCGTGGGCTTAACCCTAACCGTACCAGTAACTTTAACACCCGCCAAAACGGTTACGACATTAGTGCCGATGTTTTGGGTTACCCCGAAAGTTATTACACCCCTCCTGCCGAAGGTGTGGAGAAAATACAGGTAGTGCGAGGTGCGGCTTCATTGCAATATGGTACGCAGTTTGGCGGCTTGGTAAACTTTGTAATGCATCAGCCGTCTAAAAAACCTATTGAAGTGATACAACGTAATACGGTGGGTTCGTATGGGCTGTTTACCAACTTCAGCAGCGTAAGCGGTACCGAGAAGAAATTCAGTTTTTACACCTTCTTTAATTATAAGCAGGGCGATGGTTTCAGGCCGAACGCCAACTTTAACAGCCGCAACTTTTTCATCAACCTGAATTATACTTTTACCGATAAAACGTCGCTGCACTTTGATTACACCCTGTTTGATTATCTTGCCAAACAACCCGGCGGCCTTACCGACCTGATGTTCCACCAGGATATGCTGCAAAGCAATCGTACGCGTAACTGGTTTGACATAAACTGGAACCTCTTTAACCTGAGGTTACAACACGAGTTTACCGAAAATGCTAGCTTTACGGTGCAGTTCTTTGGGCTTGATGCCAGCCGCGAAACCGTGGGTTACCTAAGTAACCGTGTAAGCGGTGCCGATGCGCTGGGTTCAGGGCGCGACCTGATTAAGGGCGAGTTTGTAAACTGGGGTGCCGAAGCAAAATTCCTGCAACAGTACACCATTAAAGGACAAAAGAGCGCGTTCCTTATCGGGGCGAAATATTACCATGCACAAAACACAGGGTATCAGGGTCCGGGGAGCAGTGGTACCCATGCTAACTTTACCCCCGCAACCACAGAGTTCCCTTACTACGCCAACCAAAGTGACTATAAATACCCGAACCTGAACGTAGCATTATTTGCCGAAAACATGTTCAGGCTGTCGCCAAAAATTACCATAACTCCGGGCATACGATACGAAAACATCAATACTAAATCACAGGGTTATTGGCGCCGTATAAATACGGATCTTGCCGGTAACATTCTCCTGGACCAGCGCGAAGATGAAAACATAACCAAGAACCGTAACTTTATCCTGGCAGGCATTGGCTTTAGCTATAAGCCTACACAAAAAATAGAACTGTACGCTAATATTTCGCAGAACTATCGCTCCATTACCTTTAGCGACATGCGTACTGCTATGCCGGGACGCTACATAGACCCCAATCTTACGGACGAAAGAGGCTTTACCAGCGACATAGGCCTGCGCGGAAAAATAGATGATCGCTTTAGTTACGACACCAATGTATACGCCCTTTTATACGATGACAAAATAGGCGAATACCTGGGCTTAAACCCTAATGGCGGCGGTTTGCCGGTACGCATTCTCAGTAACATAGGCACAGCAGTTACATACGGTTGGGAAGCCCTGGCCGACTGGAACATTCGCAATACCTTCTTTAAAGAAAATGAAAACTTTATGTGGACATTCTTTGTAAACAATGCCTTTACAGACAGCCGCTACCTGAAAACCGATGCGCCGAATATTAAAGGCAATAAAGTGGAGTTTGTACCACTGGTTAACATGAAAACCGGCAGTACGGCAGGCTTTGGCAACTTTAAGGCTTCCGTTCAGGTTATGTATGTATCCCGGCAGTTTACGGATAGTGACAACAGCACCGCTTCCAGGACTGAAAACGCTTACGGTATTTTTGGTGAAATACCATCGTACTACGTGGCAGACGTTTCAGCATCATATACCTGGAACCGGCTGAAGCTGGAAGCCGGGGTTAATAACTTTACCAATAATTATTACTTTACCCGCAGGGCTACGGGATATCCCGGGCCGGGTATACTCCCCAGCGAACCACGTACCTTCTATACCACATTGCAGATAAAATTATAAATTCGTAAATAACCGAAGCTGTTCAATAATAATACTTTATTTTGTATTCCCTAATACGCTATAGCGGATACAAAATAAAGGAATGTCATCAGGAAAACTACCCCAGGAAAAAACGACGTTACACCCGCGAAACGTAAACCGCGTACCGTATGACCTGTCTGCACTTATAGCGGCTGTACCGCAGTTATCGCAATATATTAAACCGAATAAGTTCGGGCAGGATAGTGTTGACTTTTCTAATCCGGTAGCGGTAAAGCTGCTGAACAAAGCATTACTGCATCATTATTACGGCATACATTCCTGGGATTTCCCGGACGAAAATCTTTGCCCGCCCATTCCCGGCAGGGCAGATTATATACACTACATGGCTGATTTGCTTATGCAAAGTAACTTTGGGCGGCTGCCAAGCGGCAATAAGATTACGTGCTTAGACATCGGTACGGGAGCCAGCTGCATTTACCCTATTTTAGGTGTAGCAGCTTATGGCTGGAATTTTATTGCTAGTGATATTGAGGAAAAGTCTTTAGCATCGGCGCAAAACATTGTTTCAGCAAATGATCCATTGAAAGACAAAATACAACTACGCCTGCAAAGCAATCCTAAATTCATTTTTACAGGCATTATTACGCCTCAGGATAAAATAGACATTACCCTGTGCAATCCGCCTTTCCATGCCTCTGCAGAAGACGCGGCAAAGGGTGCGCAACGAAAGGTAAAAAATCTTTCCGGCAAGAAAACGGCAGCACCCGTACTCAACTTTGCAGGTGTAAGTAACGAACTGATTTACGAAGGCGGCGAACTTGCTTTTATACTCACCATGGTTAAGGAAAGCAGGCTGTTCGCTAAAAACTGCTTTTGGTTTACCACACTGGTTTCCAAGCAATCTAACCTTAAGGGGATTTATAAGGCGTTGGAAAGAGTAAATGCCAAACAGGTAAAAACGATGGAAATGGGTACGGGGAACAAATCGGCACGGGTAGTGGCCTGGACGTTCCTTTCGGATGATGAGCAAAAGCAGTGGCGGTTTTCCAGAAAGTAATAACGTGAATCAATTTCAGCAGAATTTCGGTGCATTAATGTTAGCAGTTAGTTAATTAACGGTTTTTAATACTGCGATTTATACAGTTAGTTTATTAAAAGATTATCAAATGCTAAACTTTTATTAAGGCATTTCCTAATAAGCTAAGATATGTATAATTTTAGTCTATAACCATTAGATAAACTTATTAATAACCGAAAAAACAAAAAGCTATGCACATCTCTATTTTCCGTACTATTTATAAGAATGTATTTGATAACCAACGTATAGAGAGCCTACTGGGCAGACACAACATTTCGTTTGAAAAGACCACATACGACAAAGGTTCGCGTTATAAAATAACTTCAGACGACGAAAACTCTATCCTTACTTTTAAAAAGCACCTTAACATGATTTATCCGCAAATCGTGTTTTAATAAACAAAAAACTCCGGCCTGTCAGCCGGAGTTTTTTGTTAAGTAGGGTTGATATTACTTTTTAAGTACCTTAACGATTTTTTGCACACCGTTATCGCCTGTAATTTTTACGTTGTATACACCGGTCTGCAAGCTTGAGATATTTATAGCCGTAATACCTGCTTCATGCAGTACTTCCTGGCCCAGCATATTGTACACCGTTACATTGTAGGTGCCTTGACCCGCTTTTATATATACTACACTATCGGCAGGGTTAGGGTATACTTTTATGTTGCTGCCATACTCTGCGCCGATACCCGATACTTCCTCTACATATTCTGTGGCAACGGTATTTGTAATAATGGCCGGGTTGTAATCAAAGTAAATATTAGCATCACCGTTTACAATATCGCCCACAACGATACCAGGTTTTGGTTTTACTTTAAACGCTACATAGCCATGGGAATTTACCTCACTTTGTACCGCACCCGGAAGGTAAATCGCATCAAAAACAAATTTAAGTTCAGACCCATCGGTAATTTCAGCGCGGTTTTTATGGCTGTAGCTTTCCAGTTGCATAGAACTCCAGTCCAGTTTGTCATCAATAAGAGAGGTTACGATAACCCTTTCGGCATAATGGTTACCGGTATTCTGGAAACGGATAATGTAGTGCAGGTAGTCGGCACTTTTATCTATATCTACCTCCTCACCTTCCAGTACCAGCATATCATTAGGGTCATAACTACCCACCACAGGCTGTTTGTACACAAATGTGTTATTATCCGGGCTTATATCTGTACCTATATTAGCATCTGCCAGGGTAAGTTCTAGGCGTTCGCCCAATGTAGTTAGCGGAAGCGGCTGCACGGTGAAGGCAACCTCTACCTGAGCCGACTGAAAAGCGTAAAGATTACTCATGGCAAATGTAAGGGTATTTGCGGCCTGCGAGGCTACAGCCCTATCAGCCGCACTAAACGTAAGCTTAGTACCCGGATAGGTTAGCGTAACGTTACCGTTAAACGGCTCTATACCTGTATTTTTTATTACCAGTTTGTAACGTGCTGTAAAACCCGGCCTCGCATTAGTTATAGGATAAAGGCTTACATATACATCCTTAAACACATTATCGGGAGCAAGGCAAAAATCGGCACTATACTGTTCGTTTACACCCGCAAATGTTGCTGTATGCGATGCCGGCGTTCCTGTAAAATCTGTAGGCATATGGGCTATTGCTGTAACGTACTCCCCCTGGTCTGTGGTAAAGGTATACGTACCGTTTGGCTGTGTAAACGTAGAGCGTGTAATGCCTGCACCTGTGGTGCTAATCAATACCTGTGGAGCTGTCCTGCCACCGTCTGTACATCCGTTCATTTCATAATCTGTATGTACAGTACCGCTAACCGTATTAGAATAAATCCCCAGGTTTTTGTACCATGCCAGTTTATTTTGGCCGGTAGATATAAGATACATATCGGGCTTACCATCGGCATTAATATCGCCCACATTCATTTCCCCGATACCGGTTGAATTGCCCGGTATTTCGAGTGCCGGACTAAAGGTACCATCACCCTGGTTTTGGTACCATCGCATAAGGTAACCTGTTTCAGAATCGCAAATCAAATCCACATCGCCGTCGCCGTCAAAGTCGGCAGCACAAACTTTTCTGGGTCTGTTTGCAGTAACAAGCGCCTGTTGCGGGCCAAAGTTGCCCTGGCTATCGCCCTGCATCCATCCTACCTGCCCCTGAATATAGGTAGTATAAATAATATCTTTAATGCCATCACCATTATAGTCCGCGTAATAGCTACCCGCCACACTGGAAACAACATCATGTTTTACCGAAAAATCGCCCAGCCCGTTTGTATTTTCTATCCAAAACACGGCACCTGATGTTCCTGAAGTTGTAAATAAAAGATCGGTATCGCCGTCATTGTCCATATCATGGGCAAATATTTTTCCGGTTTGTACTGAATTCGTAAAGTTAAACAGCTGCACTGCTGCAAAAGTACCGTTACCGTTATTTTTAAACAATGCTATTTGGTTGGTTGACGATGGCCCTACGATGTCTATATCGCCATCACCGTCTACATCTAAAGTACATATCAGTGTAATGTGGTAGGTAGTAGAAAACATAATTTGGGTTTGGGCACCAAAGTTCCCTCCGCCTGTACCCGGAAACCAAACAATTTTATACTGGTCTGTTGTGGTATCTATATAAGAGGTGGCAACAATGTCGTTTTTACCATCGTTATTTAAATCGGCTATACGGCCACTTTGCGGATAGTCAAGATTCATAGAAATAATACGCTGCTCATCAGAATACACATTTTCCCCTCCTACATTCTTAAACCAGCTTATGGCTTTACCTCCCGAAACCACCATCATATCAGGCAGGCCATCCCCATCAATATCGCCTGCGCTTAATGCCCTTGGCGACCTTATTGTACCACCTATTTCACCTACATACCTTAGTGTGCCGTTGCCTAAATCATTAGTAAACAAAGAAAGCGCATTGTACGCCCTGCTGAAAAAAACCAGGTCTGTACCACCAATACCGTCTATATTGTACAATGCCACACCACGAGTATCATACGCAGTTGTTGAAATTACCTGCTCAGCACCAAAAGTGGCATTACCAAGGTTCTTGTACCATGCAATACGACTGCGGTTATTTTCGCTGTATACAATATCTACAAAACCGTCGCCGTCCATATCGGCCATTTCTATATTTCTGTCATCGCCGTTTGTTGTATACGTTAGCGATGCTAATGCTGCAACCGAAACCGAATTATTAAAAACATTGTTTTCATTTTTAAACATATTTATGCTACGGCTGTTACCTCCATTTTCATAAATGGTAAATACATCCCTATCGCCATCGTTATCTACATCAGCAGCCATAAAATATTCCGTTTGAGAAAAAGAGCTCATGGTTTCCACGCGCGAAAAAGTGCCGTTAGGGAGCTGTTGGTTATAGTACATATAATAACCTACGTCAGTAATGATGTCGGCCAGGCCATCGTTATTTATATCAGTAACGTAATAGAAGTCTACCTCGCCTAAAACCTGTGTGCGGGTAAAGATTCCCGTACCATCGTTTTTTAGTACAGCAACCTGACTGCCCGCCGAATTTCTGTAAAAAATATCAATATCACCATCGCCTTCAGAGTCCCAAATGTAAAATGAATTTAAAGAATCAACACTCTGCTGTACAAGGGTAGGAGTTCCAAAAGATCCTGATGCAGTACCTAATGTAAGGTAAAGGCTGCTACCTGTTGTTACATAAACCACGTCTTTAATACCATCGCCATTAAAATCGGCCACGTGAAACCAGCCTGTGCTACCTGCTACAATTTGGTAGGACTGACGCTTAAAGTTAGCACCCCCCAGATTTTTATACCAGTTTAGGCTTCCGTACGTAAATCCTACAACAACATCGGCAAGATTATCGTTATCCATATCCTGAAAAACAACCCGGTATGGATTGGTGTTGCCGTAGGTATCATTGATTACTGTTTTTTCCTGCCAGCCCAGCTGCGCATGTGTTTGTAAAACGGCTAAAAACACAAAAAGTGAGAGTATTTTTTTTATCATATTTGGTTGGTTTTTGTTACACACTGAAAATCAGTGTATTTTTACGGACAAATATATAAAAATTACATTGCAGCCAACAAAAAACCATAAAACAAATTATACTGTTCCAAGAGGTACTCACACGATTAAAGCCCCTCTGAATCCGCGGGCAGCATAATACGATGAAGCACCGTTATGGTATACAAAAACAGTATTATACCTGCGGTCGGCAAAAATGGCACCGCCCAGTTTTCTTATGTCTGTGGGGGTTTTTATCCAGCTTGATGTTTTCAGGTCAAAGGTACCCAATGTTTGCAGGTAGCGGTATTGCTCCTCATTTAGTAACTCTACGCCTATTTGTTTGGCCATGCTCAGCGTATCATTTTCGGGTTTATGTTCCTTACGGGCGTTCAGCGCTTCAATATCATAACACAAACTCCTGCGTCCTTTAGGGCTTTCAGCGGCACAATCAAAAAATATAAATGCTCCGGTATCTGCATCCTGTCCCACTACATCGGGTTCGCCACCGGTATCTTCCATTTCGCTCAGCGTCCACAGTTTATCCGGGTTATCCTTAAGGCGTGCTTCCACAGCGTTCCAGTCAATACCACCATGCCGTTTGGTGTTTTTTTCAAAACGGACTTTAAGTAACTGTATCAGTGCCTGGGCATCCTCTGCGGGGAGTTGCTTTTTACTCATGTTATCTATACTGTTATATGCTGTAAACTAAAGTAGGGAAAATTTGTGTACAGCGCACACTTTTACGAATACGCTATAGTATATAAAATTTGTTTAATACTTTTGGGAAATCGTTTTAGGCATTACCTTAAACCGGCTTTATTTAAAAATACACCATTATGCATACACGCAAAACAGCATCATTACTGTTTACGGTTATTACCGCCCTTTTCTTTTTCAGCACGCATGCGCAACAGCGTAGTACCACATTACTCCGCGAGAACTGGAAATTTACCAAAGGGAATCCGGCCGGCGCACAGGCTGCAACTTTTAATGATGCTTCATGGCAAAACGTTACCATACCACACGACTGGGCCATAGACGGGCCTTTTGACAAAAAATGGGATTTACAAAATGTAGCCATTGAGCAAAACGGCGAAAAAGTACCTACCGAGAAAACCGGGCGTACCGGTGCGCTGCCACACATAGGCGATGGCTGGTACCGAAAGACCTTTACCCTGCCGCAATTTAATGCTAAAAAAACCGCGCTACTGGTATTTGACGGTGCCATGAGTGAACCCGAAGTATACCTTAACGGCGAAAAAATAGGCGAATGGAAATACGGCTACGCGTATTTTTATTTTGACATTTCTAAAAAACTGATACCTGGTAAAACTAATACTTTGGCCGTACACCTTAGTAATAAAGAATTTGCATCGCGCTGGTACCCGGGCGCGGGCCTTTACCGCAATGTGAGCATTGTACTAAAAGACAAGCAGAGTTTTGACCAATGGGGTATTTTTGTTACTACACCTACCATTACGGCACAAAAAGCTACCGTGCATATTAAGGCGGCTTCATCGGGTAAAAAAGGCAGCTACATTGTTACAAAAATATTGGATGCTTCGGGTAAAGTCATTGCCACGCAAAAGAGTAAAACCACTAACAACGGGCAGTTTAATGAAGATATTACTGTAGCCGCACCACAACTGTGGAGCCCTGAAACACCTTACCTGTACAAGGCCATAACGCAGCTGTATAATGGCAAAAACCTTACCGACGAGGTTACTACGCGTTTCGGTATACGCGATATAAAATATGAACCCGAAAAGGGCTTTAGCCTTAACGGCAAGGTGACTAAATTTAAAGGGGTATGCCTGCACCACGACCTGGGTCCGCTGGGCGCGGCTGTAAATAAGGCTGCCATGAGGAGGCAGCTCCAAATATTAAAAGACCTGGGCTGTAATGCCATAAGGAGTTCGCACAACATGCCATCGTTTGAGCAGCTGGAACTGGCCGACGAAATGGGCTTTTTGTTCCTTGCCGAAAGCTTTGACGAATGGGGCAAGCCAAAAGTTCAGAACGGCTACCACCGCTTTTTTGAAGAATATGCCGAAAAAGACCTTGTTAACCTGGTACGCGCCACCCGTAACCACCCAAGCATTGTTATGTGGAGCGCCGGTAACGAGGTGCCTGACCAGTATGGCGAAGAAGGCCTTAAGCGTGCCAGGTTCCTACAGGATGTTTTCCACCGTGAAGACCCTACCCGCCCGGTGACCGTGGGCATGGACCAGGTGAAGCAAACCATGGCTTCGGGCTTTGGCGCACTACTGGATATCCCGGGGCTTAACTACCGTGTACACCTATATGAAGATGCCCACAAAGCATTTCCGCAAGGGTTTATCCTGGGTTCTGAAACGGCTTCTACCGTAAGCTCCAGGGGCATTTATAAATTCCCTGTAGTAAAGGGTGTGGAGAAGAAATATGACGACCTGCAATGCTCATCGTACGACCTGGAATACTGCTCGTGGTCTAACCTGCCCGATGATGATTTTGTACTACAAGATGACAAGCCATGGGTTATAGGCGAGTTTGTATGGACTGGTTTTGACTACCTGGGCGAGCCTACGCCGTACGATGACTACTGGCCCTCGCGCAGTTCATATTTTGGTATTTGCGACCTTGCCGGATTGCCTAAAGACCGTTACTACCTGTACCGCAGCCGCTGGAATACTAAAGATAAAACCCTGCATATACTGCCACACTGGAACTGGAAAGGCCGTGAAGGGCAAATTACACCGGTATTTGTATACACCAGCTACGACAGCGCGGAGCTTTTTGTAAACGGTAAAAGCCAGGGTGTACAGAAAAAGAACAACAGCACGCCACAAAACCGCTACCGCCTTATGTGGCATAACGTAATATACGAGCCGGGCGAGGTAAAAGTAGTTGCCTTTGACAAAAATGGTAAGGCGGTTGCCGAAGAAAAAATACAAACGGCCGGAGATGCCAAACGTATTGTTCTGCAAGCAGACCGCACTACCCTTAAGGCCGATGGCGACGATATTTCATTTGTTACCGTATCACTGGCCGATGATAAAGGCCTGCTATGCCCCACCGCGGTAAACAAACTTCATTTTGAGGTTACGGGTGCAGGCAGTTATAAGGCCGCCTGTAACGGCGACGCTACATCGCTTGAGGTGTTTACTCAGCCTGAAATGAAACTGTTTAGCGGTAAGCTGGTGGTTTTGGTACAGGCATCAAAAAAGACAGGGCCTATTACCCTTAAGGTAAGTGGTGAAGGTTTTAAAACTGCCGAACTTCAGCTTAAAGCCGAATAATACTATTGTAATACAACCTTAATATATGCAACGGCTACCACTATGGTAGCCGTTGTTATTATTGTATGGTATGTAAGCAATCCGCTAGGTAAATTATGTATTAATCGCTATTTTTACCCAAAAACAATCAAGCAATTATATGGCATCAGGATTTTTTGCAATTTTAGACGACATAGCATCGTTAATGGACGATGTAGCCGCCACCAGTAAAATAGCAACACAAAAAACAGCGGGTATTTTAGGTGATGACCTGGCAGTTAATGCCGAAAAAGCCACCGGTTTCCTGTCATCGAGAGAGTTGCCTGTACTATGGTCCATTACAAAAGGATCATTGCTAAACAAGGTTATCATTATCCCGGTAGTACTGGCACTTAATGTATTTTTCCCTGTAGCCATAACTGTAATACTGCTTATAGGCGGTTTTTACCTGGCGTATGAAGGCGTGGAAAAAATAATGGAATACTTCTTCCATCACGGGGCTGAGCATCCGGGCACTGAAGAAAAGATAGAGAATGCCGCAGATGCCGAAAAATCTAAAATAAAATCGGCTATTACCACTGATTTTATCCTTTCGCTGGAAATAGTTATTATAGCACTAAGCACCGTATTAGACAAAAGCCTTACTCTGCAAATTGTTACCGTATGCCTTACCGCACTGGTAGCCACCATAGGCGTTTATGGCATTGTAGCACTTATAGTGCGTATGGACGATGCCGGCTTTAAGCTGATAAAACGTTCGCATAACAAAGGTTTTTTACTTGGCCTGGGTAACCTGCTGGTAAAGGCACTGCCTGTGGTAATCAAGGCGCTTGGCATTATAGGCACTATAGCACTTTTATTGGTTTCGGGAGGTATATTTGCACACAATATAGAGTACCTGCACCACATACTGCCACAGTTGCCCGGTATGGTTAAAGAGTTTATGTTTGGTATAGTAGGCGGGCTTGTAGCCTTACTAGTTATTACAGCCGGTAAAAAAGTAGTTTCGCTGGTAAAAGGCTAAACTGTTCCATTAATAAAACAAGAATCCCGGCGTTAATGCGCCGGGATTCTTGTTTTATATGGGTACTTATGCTTTTTTGCAACAGCCATCTAACTTTTCATATGCTGTTACATCGGCCTTTACCTCATCGGCATCGTAACCTAACCGTGCTATTGCCTGCTTAATAGTGCCAAGGTTCGTTTTTTTGGTATTAAAGGTAACCTTAATAGTCATCTCCTTCTCGTTAAGCACTACCATTTGCACCCCTTTTTCACGCAGCAGGGTTTGGTTAAATTTTTGCCCGCATGTTTCACAGGCTTTACAATGATCGCAATAAATCATTGTTTTTATAACGGCTGTCTGTACTGTTTTCTTTTCCTGGCCGGCAACGCTGAATACACAGAAAAACAACATACCGGCTATAAAAATATTTTTAAGTACACATTTCATATTATCGTATTGTATTTGCAAAAATAATAGCTATTACAAAAATCCCTGTTGTATGGCTTCCTTTACAAGGCTGCCATCGTTAGAAACCTCAAATGCCTTTTTCATGGAGGCAATACGCTTTTGTACCGCGCTGCCCGAAAGGAATACCATCTCCTCCACCTCTTTCATTTTATAACCTTTGGACAGGAAAAACAAAATCTGGCGGTTTATATCATCTACCATAAGTTCCTTTTTCCAAATTTCCTTGATACAGTTGGTTACTATAGGGCTGCGGTACGTATCTCCTTCCAGTACTATATTTACAACCTGTGCCAGCATCTGTGGGGTAAGTTCGCTTTTAATAATAAAGCCTTCGGGTTTTGCCAACTTATAAATATCATATATAATCAGCATCTCGGTATGAGCCGTAATCATTATAATACAGCAGTTTGGCATTTTTTCTCGCAGCAGCAAGGCTATATCCAGGCCTGATTTTAGGTTTTGTTCCTCATAAGGTGGCAGCCCGTGGTCTATAATGGCCAGGTTAAATGCGCTGCCTGCACTTTGTGCTATGGCTTTGTACGCCTGTTCGGCAGTATTGGCTACGGTAGTGCTGTGGGTATTTTCATCAAGACTGTCCTGTATTACCTGGCGGTACGCACCTATGGTAAGCGGGTGATCGTCTATGAGCAGTATTTTTACTGACATGTAATAATAATTGGTTTGAAATGGTTGCTTTTGTGCCTCCGGCCATGGTGAAAACCCTATAGGAAAAAGCATAAGCCGAAGTTACTAAAAACAACGCTGTGCTTGCATATAAATTGTATTTTTTTCAGGAAAGCAGTTGTTAAAATCCTTAATAACATAAACCTTTGTAAGGCATAACTAAAAAACATACATTTGGAATATCTTAAACCCTGTTAAAAGTATCTGCAATGCGCAAATTCATATATGCTGTAGTTGCCATCCTGGCATGCCTGTGCTGCCTTATACGTTGTACCAACAAACAACCTGATAAAAGAGACCTCGGAGAACTTAAATTCCTGGAAAATACCGAAAATCTTTCTACAGAAGAGCGCGGCCGTGTGCTAGACAGTATGTGGAACGTAGCCCGAAAGCGCCCAGACGGCCCGTTAACAGACCAGGTACTAAAACTTATTGCCTACCTGTATTACTATGATGACCAGTACACAAAACAGCGCACTATAATGCGCAACATGTATAATGGTGCCGAAAAACGGGGCGACTCTGTAGTGATGGCCTATTCGCTTTATAACATTGCCACTTCTTTTGATGGCGAAAACATTACCGATAGTTCTTACTACTACCACCTCAGGGCTGGGCGAATATACAAGACCCTGAAAGACACCCTTAACATAGGCTTATCTAAGCATTACAGCGCAAAAATCTTATTGCAGCATGGTAACTATGCCGAAGCTGAAGCTATGGAGGTTGAAGCGCTTAAACTCTTTAAGCAGCTAAACAGTAACGAAAACATATGTGGTGCCTACAGTGTAATCGCGTCCTGCCTTTTAAGCCAGCAGAAATACAACAAAGCACTTGAGTATTATAACAATGCGTTGTCTGAAGTGGTGCTCATGGAAAAGAAGGGCGGTAACCCTTCCGAGGCTGCCGACTTCAGGTGTATGATTTACGGTAACATGGGGGTATTGTATGATAAAAAAAGAAATTACACCGAAGCGCTAAAATACTATAACAGATCGCTAAATGTGCCGGGGCTTTCCCGCCATCAGCAGGCGGTAATGTGGGGTAACAGAGGATATGCCAAAATGATGCTGGGCAACCCTGAAGCCGATTACCTGAATGACTTATATGAGTCGCAGCGGGTACTGGACAGCATGGATGCCATGTACCACAAACTGGACCCTGAAAAAAGCATTGCAAAACACTTCCTTAAAAAAGGCGATACCCTGCGTGGGGTGGCCCTGCTTAAGGCAGCGCAAAAAGATGCTGTTGATGCAGAATGTACTGATGATGAAATGGAAATCCTTTCGCTCCTTATAACTACAGACCGTAAAGATGTAGTAAAGCATTCGCAGCAATACTTCAGGCTAAACGATAGCCTTCATAATGCCGAAAGGGCTACCCGCGATAAATTTGCCCGTATAGCTTACGAAACCGATGCCATAGAACACCAGAACAGGGCGCTTAACCGCAGGTTTAATTATATGGTGGTGGGCATTATTGTCCTTATTGTATTGGCAATAGGTTTCATAATAATTATAAGATTACGCTCTAAAAATAAGGAACTTACCTATATACAGCAACAACAGGAAGCTAACGAAAAAATATACAGCCTGCTCCTGCAACAGGAAATGGAGGCCGAAAATGCCCGTATGCAGGAGCGTAACCGCCTGGCCATGGAACTGCATGACGGTATTATAAACCGCATTTTTACCACACGGTTTAACCTGATGCAATTGCGAACCGAGCAAACCGAACGTCGTGACGAGCTGGTAGCCGAACTACAGGAAACTCAGGACGAAATACGCCAACTTTCGCATGACCTTAAGGAAAGCTTTATGAGCGAGCATGAAAGCTTTGCTGAAATATTGCGCCAGCAGGCCGAAAAACAAAACGAGCTGGGCGGCCCTGTGTTTGATGTGTATATTGACAAGTTTATGAACTGGGGTAACGTATCGCCCGAATCGCGTGTGGCATTGCTTCGCATAGTACAGGAAGCATGCACCAATGTTCGAAAATATTCTAAAGCAAAAACGTGTCATGTAGCACTTATGGCGCAAGCCGATAAGGTAAAGCTCCGTATATGGGACGACGGTGTGGGCTTTGAACCCCGCAAAACCAAAGTAGGCATAGGGCTTCGTAATATGGAAGACCGTGTTAAGGCGCTAAACGGGATCTTTAAGGTGACCTCATCTGAAGGCAAAGGCGTGGTCATTGAGGCCATTATATAAAATAATAAAAGTGCCTTTGCGGGCACTTTTACGTAAGGCTGGAGTAATTTTTCGTCATCTTAAAACGTTTAGTTGGACAAAAGGGTGCTCCCCGGTTTGTTAAGATTCGTATGCAAACATAGTAAATCAGTTTGTTTTTCTCACAACATTACTACCTGAATAAGTGTTAATTGCGGAAAACCCGTAATTGCAACTCACATAAATACAATAAAAAAAGCGTTGCTAAACTTACTTTTAGGTTTAGCAACGCTTTTTTTGTTGTACAGCTATCTATGTTTACAGCGTGTCTGCTACCTTTTCTATAGCTGCCAGTGTAGCATCCAGGTCTTCGTAGGTTAGGGCATCGGTAATAAACCAGGTTTCATAAGCCGATGGGGCTATATAAACACCGTTATCTAACAGTCCGTGGAAGAATTTCTTAAACGTATCGTTATTACCGTAGCCAGCGGTAGCGAAGTCGATTACCGGCCTCGCATCAAAATGTACCGAAATCATGGATCTGGTACGGTTTATTGTATGGGCTATGCCTTTTTTCTCCAGTATGTTTCGTATGCCTGTTTCCAGGTAAGCGGTTTTGGCATCCAGGCGAACAAACAACTGCTCGTCGGCATTCAGGGCTTTCAGCATTTCCAGTCCTGCAGCCATAGCCAGCGGATTACCAGATAATGTCCCTGCCTGATAAACCGGTCCTACCGGAGCAAGGTAATTCATTATTTCATTGCGCGCGGCAAATGCTCCTACGGGTAGCCCGCCACCAATTACTTTACCAAAGGCAACAATATCGGCAGTAATACCGAAGAGTTCTTGTGCTCCTCCCTTAGCCAGCCTGAAACCAGTCATTACTTCGTCAAAAATCAGTAGCGTGCCGTTAGCGTCGCACAAATCACGAAGCCCTTGTAAAAATCCGTCTACAGGAGGAATACACCCCATGTTACCCGCTACGGGTTCTATGATTATGGCTGCGATTTCATTTTTATTCGCTTCAAAAATAGAAGCTACATTATCCAGGTCGTTGTAAGTAGCCAGCAGTGTGTCTTTGGCTGTGCCCTGGGTTACACCGGGGCTGTTAGGGCTGCCAAAGGTAACCGCACCACTGCCCGCCTGTATAAGGAAAGAGTCTGAATGGCCGTGGTAGCAACCGGCAAATTTTATAATTTTTTCACGGTTTGTAAACCCGCGTGCCAGGCGTATGGCACTCATACAGGCTTCGGTACCACTGTTTACAAAGCGTATCTTATCAATATTAGGAACCATAGACACGGCCAGGGCGGCAATCTCGGTTTCCAGCGCGGTAGGCGTACCAAAAGAGGTACCTTTTTTAGCACGCTCTATAACGGCATCTACAACCGGGGCGTAGGCATGACCTAGAATCATAGGTCCCCAGCTGTTTATATAATCTATGTAGCGGTTGCCATCTTCATCAAAAAGATAGGCGCCTGATGCTTCTTTTACAAAAATAGGGGTTCCGCCTACGGCCTTAAAAGCGCGTACGGGAGAGTTTACGCCACCCGGAATTACTTCCGATGCCTCAGCAAAAAGGCGGCTGCTGCGTTCGTATAACATGGTTTTACTTAACTTTTAGTGTCTGGCCTATGCTAATAGCATTGCCGTTAAGGTTATTAAGCTTTACAATTTCGTCTACGGTAGTATTGTATTTTTTAGAAATAGAATATAGCGTATCTCCCTTTGCTACAAGGTGTGTATCCTGTGCTGTGGCAGCTTGCTGTATACTTGGCGTAGCCGGTGCCTGCTGTACCGTGGTGGCAGGTGCAGGAGTATTAATTACCGTTTCCAGTTTCGGGGTTTCAGGTTCCACAACAATTACCTTGGAGGTGTTCGCTGTCTTGGGAAAATCCTTTGTAGCGATAACATCTGCTGTGCCCGAAAGTTCGCCTTTCACGGCAACACTCTTATCTATTTCAGGTTTGGCTTTACCGCTTACAACCTCAGCGTCGTACTTAGCCAGTTCAAAACGTTCTATCAGGCCAATAAGCTTATCCGGGTATTTCGGGTCGGTAGCATAACCTGCAGCCTTTAGCCCCTTTGCCCAAGCGGCATAATCATCTTTTTCAAGTGTAAAAAGATTAGCGTAGCGGCTGCGTGTAGTCAGGAATTTCGAGTGGTCTTCAAACGACTCCTCTGCCCTGTCGTACTTACGGAAACATTCGCCTGCGGCATCATCGTCATGAAATACGGTATCGCCCGTCCAGTCCTTGTGGCATTTAATCCCAAAGTGATTATTAGCGGTAACGCAAAGGTCGCCATAACCCGCCCCCGACTCTAATATACCCTGCGCAAGGGTAATACTGGCCGGTATGCCGTGGCGCCTCATGTTATCCTGGGCTATGCCTTTATATGCATTTACGTACTGGCTTACCTGTTCGCTATATACCGTAGTACGGCTGGTACTTTCCAGTGTAAGGGTTTTATCGTTATTAGCCACACCCTGTTTTTTAGGCAATGCGGTTTTCGACTTGCTTTGCTTGTGGGCTTTTTCGTTCTTGGTAGTTTGTATGTAGGGTTTTGTGCTGCCGCACGATGCCATAATGGCGAGTAATGCAAAAGTTCCGATTTTTTTAATCATGCCTTTTGGGTTTTTATTATGGGTAATTTTTTCTTTATAAGTAGCCGGTTCATTCCTTCTATGCCCTGCAATCCGCCCGTATGTATAAGCAGTATGCGCGCATTTTCCGGGAAAAATCCCTGCTGTGCCAGGTGTATAACGCCAAAAACCATCTTACCTGTATACACGGGGTCTAAGGATATGCCGGTTTCGTCAAAAAAACCGTTAATAAACGTTATCAATTCTTCGGTAACCTTGCCATAGCCCCCAAAATGGAAGTCTTCGGCCAGCTCCCAGTTATCATTTGCGGCAAAGGTACGTATATCATCCCACAAACCCGCGTTTTTTAACGCCGGGAAGCCGATGACCCTTTGCCCCTGCCCTGCCGCGTTTATTACCCCTGATATGGTTCCACCAGTTCCTACAGCAAGGCAAATATGGGTAAATTGTGCATCTTCCGGGCTCAGTATTTCTTCGCAGCCTTTAACAGCCAAAGCATTAGTACCGCCTTCGGGCAGTATGTAAAAATCGCCAAATTCTGCCTGCAAAGCTGCTATAAACTCAGGCTCGCTTTTACGGCGGTAATCTTCCCGGGATATAAATTTAAAACTCATTCCGCAGCCCTCTGCAAATGAGAGCGTTGGGTTATCCCCAATTTTATCAACCAGTTCGTCACCTCGTATAATGCCTATAGTAGCAAATCCATACTCTTTACCTGCCGCAGCGGCAGCCGCTATGTGATTGCTGTACGCGCCACCAAACGTAAGTAACGCGGTTTTGCCCTGTGCTTTCGCTTCTAAAATATTGTACTTCAGCTTTCGGAATTTATTGCCCGAAATATGCGGATGCAATAAATCTTCCCGCTTTATGGTCAGGGTAATGCCGTGGGGCAATGTTATGGGAACGTTTTGGTTCATACCGCAAATTTAGGGTTATTTGGTTATAAGCTAATGCGGTTATTCGGGAGGAATAAATCACCATAGCAGCGGTTAAAGGAGTTTTTTAGTAAAAATCATTTGTAAAAATACGGTATTTCGTATTTTTAAGTTCTTTCAATATAATTTAATTTTCTAATAATCAGTTTTTTACGTATTTTGGTTTGCTTTTGGATTTATGCTTGGAGGTTTGATTATTAATTTAAAACATAATAGCGATGAGCACATTAAAATTAAAAGACGGAACAGAGATTTTTTACAAAGACCAGGGCGAAGGACCGGTATTAATGTTTCACCACGGATGGCCTTTATCATCTGACGACTGGGATGCACAGGTGATTTTTTTCCTGCAAAGAGGTTTCAGGGTTATAGCCCACGACAGGAGAGGTCATGGTCGTTCGAGCCAAAACATCTATAACCATACCATAGAGCAGTATGCTTCTGACGCAGCCGAACTGGTAGATTTTCTTGGGCTGACAGATGTTGTTCATATTGGTCACTCCACAGGTGGCGGGGAAGTTATCCGCTATGTTAACAAATATTCAAACGGAAGGGCGAAGAAAGCCGTATTGGTTAGTGCTGTTCCACCGGTTATGGTAAAAAGCGAAAACAACCCTGATGGTGTTCCGATGGAGGTTTTTGATGGCATCAGAGAGCAAACCCTGAACAACAGGCAGCAGTTCTATATTGATTTAACTCTTCCGTTTTACGGCTATAACAGGGAAGGCGCTGTTGTAAAAGAAGGCGTACAGAGAAACTGGTGGAGACAGGGCATGATGGGTGGAATCGTTGCGCACTACGATGGCATCAAGGCATTCTCTGAAACTGATTTCACTGAGGATTTAAAAGCGGTTGAAATTCCTGTATTGGTGCTTCACGGCGATGATGACCAGATTGTTCCGATAGAAAACTCTGCCATAAAATCAGCTAAACTTCTTAAAAATGGTACACTGATTACGTATCCCGGTTTCCCTCACGGAATGCCTACTACAGAGGCTGAAACCATAAATAACGATATACTGAAGTTTATTAACCAATAAGCATCTGTTACTATATATAATCAGAATCCTGTCAGGGGAAAAATTGCTAACGCAGTAGAAGCGTTTAAAGCAATTCTCCCTGACAGGATTCTTTATTATTCAAAAGATTTTTTACTTAATTAAAGTATGCTTGCCTTGTTGTAAAAAGGCAGCTGGTCATCAAAATAAGCAGAAATACCATTTTCAGGCGTAAGTTCCATAATATCTACCGATTCACCCTGTTTAAGAAACTGCTGTGCGGTACGCCCTGCTTCCTCAAAAATGGTCTGACGGTCGCCACTGATACTCATAGCTATAAGCAGGCGTGGCGGCGTATTGGTTTCAGGCATGTCTACTACAGCGATGTAAGCCGCGTTAACATCATCCCTTACGGAGAACTTAGCACTTAGCGCTTCCATCATTTCTACAGGCTGTACGGCAGGCTGGCCTACACGTACCTGGGTATCTCTCGGTACAGCCACCTCGCGGATGCTATCGCCAAAAATACTGCCATCCAGTATCTGCGCTATTTCTTCAGGAACAAGCTCTTTTCCAAAATCAGAAAACGGGTTTAGCACCAGCGTAGCACCTTTTGTAAGCTGGAAAAGGTCGCCCGCGGCAATCTCTAAATAAGGTACCTGCTCTTTAATCACTTGTTTTTCAAAGATGCGGGGCAACGCCGTAAAGAAAGGAATTTTTCCATCAGGGAAGGTAGCCAGCTCTACATTGGTATTTTGTTTAACCGAGCCGTTCTCTACCTGAGTATTTGGCGAAGTAATTACAAAAACCTTTTGTTGTGGCAGGTTGCGGTAAAAATCAAAACGCAGGTTTACATCTAGAGAGGCATCTTTCATTAAGGCTTCAAAAGGCAATAATGGTAATTCTTCAGCCGTTACCTCATCTGCTACCGGTAACTGTACCGGCACTTCTTCTGCAAGTGCTTCCTCCCGCTCTGGTATAGCACTTACAGCAACAGGCTGTTCTGCTTCAGTTTCAGGTTCATTATATACAGGCGTGGCAGCTGCTTCAGGCGCTGTTGTTTCTTCAGTATCTTTTTTCTTTTTGAACAGGTCTAATATTCCCATCGGATTGTTTTGTTTAAAATAAAATTATTGTCGGTACCGCCAAAGAACGTAATTTCGGCTGAAGCCTGCAAATTTTGCCGCTCTATGTAATTGTTAATTTGTTACTGCGGAATCAATAATGCGCCGTTAAGTAAAACATTAAATTCGTAATTTCGTGCTGCCTTAACACACAAGCTATTTTATGTTCCAAAAATTACTTCGCCTTTTTTATAAAGTAATCATATGGTTTTTCCTTATATCGGTATTTTCGGTGCTGTTTTTCCGCTGGGTACCCGTGCCGTTTACCCCGCTTATGATAACCAGGGCCTTTGAGCAAAAGGCCGATGGCGAGGAACTGCACTGCAAGCACGACTGGGTGTCTATTGAAGATATTTCGCCCAAACTGCAAAAGGCGGTAATAGCCAGTGAAGACGCTACTTTTTTATACCACCACGGCTTTGACTTTAACGCCATGTACAAGGCTTACCAAAGTAACAGTACCGGTAAACGCATTAAAGGCGGCAGCACCATAAGCCAGCAGACGGCCAAGAATGTATTCCTATGGCAGGGGCGCAGTTATATCCGCAAAGGGTTCGAGGCTTACTTTACCATGCTTATAGAGTTGCTGTGGAGCAAGGAACGTATTATGGAAGTGTACCTTAACAGCATAGAAATGGGCGACGGCGTATACGGTGCCCAGGCAGCTGCCGATCACTGGTATGGCAAAAACGCGGCCGGCCTTACACGCTACGAAGCAGCCGGAATTGCGGCGATACTCCCCAACCCCTTTAAGTATAAGGCCAAAGGTTCTTCGGGGTATATAGAACGACGAAAATCACGTATTATGAAACATATGCGTTATGTAAAACTCGATTACTAATGCAAAGAAAGTTATGGTATATACTCTTGGTATGTGGCGTTTTCGGGTTTGCCCAAAGACCACATGAAGCAGGTATTATTACCGATAACGACCTTTACACATCACTATATAACGACCAATATTATACTAACGGACTGGAATTCTTTTACCGTTATCAGGGCACTGCTACCGCCGAAACCATTGCAAGAAAAATATGGGAGTTCCGCATAGGGCAATATATGTTTAACCCACAGAGTGTGTATGCCTCTGAACCTATCACTCAGGACCGCCCGTATGCCGGTTACCTGTTTGCGCAGGGCGGTATAAACCTGTTTACAAACAATGAAGCTCTTTTAAAGGTTAACCTCCAGCTGGGCGTGGTAGGCCGCGAAAGCGGTGCCGAAGAAGCCCAGAGGTTCCTGCACAACCTGCTCCACTACCCCAGGGTACAGGGCTGGAAATACCAGATAGCCACCACACCGGCGGTACAGCTTAACACGTTTTACAGCAAAAAGATATCATTGGGTAACTACTCCCGGAAAACAGACTATCACCTGCAGGCCGAAGCCCAGCTGGGTACCATATGGCGCAGCACCTCGGTTGGGGTTATGTCGCGCATTAGCCTTAAGGGAGAATTACTGCACATGGCTTACAGCGGTATGTATGGCGCATCTATGAGAGATGATAAAGACTATGCTAACCGACGCGAACTGTTTTTGTACATAAACCCAAGGCTGCAATACATGAATTACGATGCCACCATACAAGGCAGCCCGTTTAATGACAAAAGCCCCGTTACCTATAGTGTGATTCCCTTCAGATTTAATGCCGAAGCCGGCATTAAGTACGGACGCGGGCGGTTTAATTATTCATACTCGTTTAACTACCGCAGTAAAGAGGCACGCAATAGGGTTATTACCGGTTATTATTACGGTTCTATACAGGTGGGATATTTGTTTTAGATTCATATTTTTAAATACCCCATTGTTGTTAACGTAGCTCTCATCAGTTGTATTTTTTTGTCTTTCCGTTTCAGGCTTTCCTCGTCTATTACATAGATTATTTTTGATGAGGGAGCGAAAGCCCTTGCTCCTAAATAGCTAAAGAAAAACTCCTCATTTCTGTATTTACTTATAACATCTAAACCTAAAATTCTTTTTTTATTTTTTTTTAAAAATTTCCTTCTGTTTATAGGTACAGATAACTTCGGGTCGGGTTTATGACGATTGAGATTTACACCTATAAAAACATACTGCGTGACTGTATCAATGTCTGTAAACGTATAATACGTCGTCATGCCGTTACAGTCGATGGATAAACTAAACTTTTCGAATTTTGAGTTAATTGCCTTCTCAGTGAATACATTAGGTAAAACCAGATAAATAGTATCTTGAGCCTTCAGATATTCTAAATCTTGAGCGGTACTACTAAACATCGCGCTTAACAGGAAGATTAATATTGCTATTCTTTTCATGATTTTTTAAATGCATTAGTCCCTATTCTAATATACCAGCCACAATAATAGTATTCTTCAGATCCTTTAGGGTAAAATTGTAAAAAGGCTCCAGAGTCTTGCAGACCTTCATAGCTTTGCCAATTGAAGAAGTTCTCCCAATTCCAAGGTATCACAGTTGTTGATTGTGTAAACTCATTTTCAGGAGTAATATTTCCGGGTAAGCGTAAGAAATAATCGTTGCTGTAATTTTCGGGGTGTTCTACTTTATGAATTTCTTCCGCAGTAAATAAATTATCTTTAATGTCTACCAAAATCTGCTGTATTGTCGGCCCAAAATTTCCTACCATAAAGTTATGTTGATTCTCCGGCGACCATAACTGGCTTGTCCAGTATTTTACTATACAATTGGCTAAGTCATCATTTTCTAACTCGCTAGGTGTAGCCCCGTGTTGAGCACGCAATACATTAAGATACGCGTGTATCATTTCGTGTACAATGGTAGTTGCTATACTTACTTCTGAACCTCCTCTTAAAAGTGATTTATCAATTATTATTGTATTGTTAATGATTGGTCCTGATGGGGGAGGAAGGGTTCGTCCATATACTCCAAACAAATCTCCTACTTCAAAACTTACATTATACCTCGTGCTACTTTCAAACATATTAACCAGCAGGCTTTTAAATAACGGTGAAGCTTTTAGCTTATTATATACTGAGTTAAAGCGTTGTTCTTCGGGGGAGTTGCCGTTTACACCAGTCATGTCTATGTTAAGCGGTGATTTAGCGGAGGCTTCAGCATCCAGCATTAATCCGGACTCTATAGTGCTATCTATAAGGCTTCTTATAAAAGCCAGGTCTCCGGCAGTAGCACCATTCTCTACAAGGTACAATATATAATTGTTAATAGCTTCCTGATTTTCGTCTTTAGCCCACCATTCTCTTTGTTTATCTGTGGTAAATGAAGTTATTAGTGCGGTTTCCTGCCATGAACGCAACAGTGGCATTGTTATTACGTTACCACGCACATTACCTCCTCCTCCCGACTGCAATGAAGGATCGCTACCCGGTAGTGCCCCGCCTGTACCAGTACTATCATACCCGCAATCACGGTCTATTAATATCCATTCATAATGCACATCATCGGGTTTATAATCGCCTACAAGATTGCCTTCAAAATGTACATGACGTACCTCAATAACGGCATACGTTAAGGTGCAAATTGCTAATGTTGTGTACGCGCCTGCATTAGTATTTGCCTGCAATAACTCATAATAGGTTTTATCTGTTTTGGCAAGCTGTTCCTGATCTAGCTGCTTAGCCAGCTCCGGGGTTATATTATACCGTGCAAGCAACATTTTATATTCACCTTTTTCAGGCACATAGTTTAAAATCAGATTCTCAAGTTTTTCTGAAAAACCCTCCCTGTATATGGGAAAGGTGAACGACTTTTGATTGCCTGATTCTATAAATTTACCGTTCTTCTCATCCACGTAAAACCCAAGCTTATCATCATAAACCAGTTTAGCACTTCTTCTGCGAGCATTGTCGTTCTTCAACTGTTGTACTTTTTCCTGTACCCCGGAAAATTTAGCGTTAGTTAATATTTCATCAAACGAAATATTAGATACTTTGTAGTCCCCAGCATCAGGCTGGCCTGTAATTTCAGCATCCGTTGCACAACTATAGGTTAACAGTAACATAAGGGCTGCAAGGAGCCCCATAAGAAGTGTATTTTTCTCATCGTAATGGTTGTTGGTTAAATCAAATTTAAAAATAAAACACTAACAACCAACACATTATTACAAAAAAATCATCCACCCTAAAAACAAGGATGGATGATTCTTTATATTATTAAGAGGTTGTTGCTTAATACGCCTCCCTGAAAAGCGGCACGTAACGTTTCCTGTTTTTGTACAGTAATATAGCGTTAAGGGCTACCACAAGCAGCGCGGCTCCTATACCCGGTACATCTAAAAACAAGTGGAAAAACAATATATTTAAAGAAATAGGTACCAAAACCAGCAGCGCAAAAGGCACCCATACTTTAAAAATAAGCATAAGGCCTATAATGATTTCTGCAACGGCTATAAGGTTAAGCATATAGCCGGTATGCGCAAGCGAACTTATAAATTCTGAGGCAGCTTCGGGTGGTTGCGGTAATGGAATGAATTGATAAATTTTGTTAGCTCCAAAAAGCAGTAGGATTATTCCAAGAAAAATACGTGTGATTTTAGTAAACTGTGAATTCATAACTAACAGGTTTATAGTGTAAATCAAATTATTACCCAATTTAACAAAATTAATGTTAAAAATATATCATAAATTTTACCAAAAACACAATTATATATTTTTCACTAAATATTGATATTGAAGCAAAATATAGTCAACAAACCCGGTTTTGCACCCTTTACTCTGATAAATTTTCAGTAAAAACAAAAAAAGTCCTCCGGAGAATATTCCGGAGGACTAAAGGCAATTATGAATTTCCCTACACAGGTACTATTGTACCACTATCGGGAATATAACCTCGGCATCGGTACTGCCACCGGCGTTTGTAATGTCGCCGCCTGCTACTCCTGTAGCTGATTTATTAGGCAGGTGCCTAAGCGTAACAGTAAGGTTGCCTGAAGCGGCTACATTAGCGGTAGTATAACCAAAGCTAAGACCTATCGGTTTCCCCGCTTCATCGGTATCGCTATATGTAAATGTTCCCAGCCCGCTCTGGCGGAAGAATATCTGGTGTTCTACGCCCAGTTCATGGATTTCTTCGGTGATGTTTTCTGCCGGAGATACCGTTTCGTTAAGAAACGTTACTGCACCTGTATAGGAAGTGTTTACAGCAAGTGGTCCGCTTACGGTTACCACAGGCGGGTTTGGTCCGTCACCATCCAGGTCTTGTGATTTTAATACAACGGCTGCGCCGCCACCTGTAGGAGTAAGTGTGGCGGTTACGGTAGTTATTACCTCATTTTCTATTACTTGTTGTGGTTTGTCGTCGTCGCTGCACGATGCAAACGACAGGGCAATGGCAGCAACTGCCATCATCTTCAGGTTTTTCATGGTAAATGAATTAGTGTATATTAATAATTTAGTTTGACTTGCAACTGAACGTTGCGTCCTGTTTCGTCAACGTAAAGGCGCTGGCGGTTAAGGTAATCACGGTACGTGGTGTTAAAGAGGTTAAACGCTGAAAGGCTAACCGAAGTAGTGGTTCTACCCCATGCAAACTGTGTCCCGGTACTTACATGAAACAGCTGGTAGGCAGGCGGAGGCGTACTTATATCTACATAAGTGCTTACATTGCCTGCTGTTTGAGGTATGTCGGCATAGAAGTTATAATTAGGGTAGCGCCACTGCCTGCACACTGTTTCACTGCGGAGTTCAGCAAAAAAGTTGTGCCATTCCTTTTTGGTAAAACGTATGGTATTGATAAAGTTAGCCGGGGGCATGTCTACCAAAGGCAGGTTATCTCGGGTGTTTTGGGTGTAGATGTATGCTGCATTAAGCCCGTAGTTCAGGTTTTCGGTAAGGTTGTAACCAATGTGCAGGTCGGTTCCCGCCATAAGGGCATTGGTTTGCTTATAACGGTATACTGGGAACGAACCCCTAATGGTATATTCCAGGTTGGTAGGCTGCAGGTAAATGAAATTACTGATGCTGTTTACATAAGGCGTAAGCTCAAACGTAAACCTGCCTGCCGACTTTAATAATGTTACTGATGTCTTTACCGATTCTTCTTTCCTGGTGCGCAGGCTGCCCAGTTCTATGGTGGCATTGCTGTGGTGAAGCCCGTCGCTAAAGAGTTCGCTTGGGTTAGGGTTGCGCATGGCAAGGCTTACGTTACCCATAAGGTCTATGGCATCGGTCAGCTGTTTACGAAGCCCTAAGCTTGCCGAAAGGTTGTGGTAGGTAAACTTAGGTTCGGTATAATATTGCGTAACCAAATCTTCCTTAATAAAGTGGTCAAACGAGCCATCGTTATAACCTAAATCTTCCCAGCGTGATACCTGGTAGTATTTTTTGGCGAGCACATGGCTGAAGTCATATCGCACCCCTGCCTCTCCCGAAAGAGTATTGCTAAACCTGTGGCTGGCTATGGCATATGCCCCGGCATCGGCTTTGTTGTAATTAGGTATCAATGGACGGATGCCTGTAGCCGCGCTTGCATCATTATGCTGATAGGCGGCACTTGCACCGGCTTTGTAGGTGTTGTCGCCGCTTTCCTTTTTCCAGTCGGCGTTAACCGAATGCGTAACCAACGTCAGGTCGAGCGCGGCTACGTTTTCCAATGCCCCCCTGCGCAGGTCAAACTCTTTTCTGCGATTCAGCTGAAAGGCGTATTGTAGCGATAGTGAAGCATCATCACTTAGTTCGCGGGTATAGTTCAGTTTGCCTAAATGGTGCTGTACTTCCTGCCTTGGTGCGCCTATGGTATACATAAACGGATTAATGACGCTGGGCTGCCTGCTGTTTATGGCGGTAACCAAATCGCCCAGGCTACCTATGTGCGTGGCGGTGGCAATGCCTATGGTAGCATCATAATAACTGTACGATGCACCAAGGGTGTACTTGTCGCCTATGTATTTAAGGTTGCCGTTAAAGTTGGCTTCACGGTTACCGGTGTTGCTCAATACATAGTGCGGGGTTTCGCGGTCGCCAAGGTATTTAAACGTACCGCCCAGGTTCCATGCCCAGCCTTTTTCAGCACCCTTGTACAGGCTTGTAGACAGCGTGCCACCACGTCCGTTGCTGTCGGCGGTCATTATTGTACGCCCCGTAAGGGTGTCTTTTTCTATGTTTAACGGATCCACCAATACGAGTCCGCCCACGGCATCGCCGCTGTATTGCAGTGCGCCCGCACCCTTTATTACGGTAACTTTCCCCGCCGCATTCACATCCAAATTAGGGGCGTGTTCGGTACCCCACTGCTGGTCTTCAAGCCGAACGCCATTGGTAAATACCGGCACACGACTACTGTGCAGGCCATTAATAACGGGTTTAACTACGGCATTCCCGGTGCGTAATGAACTCACTCCGGCTACCTCGCGCAGGGCATCGCCCAGGGTAGCACCACTAAACTTTTCCAATGTGGCAGTGCTCAGTTTCTGCGCATGAACGGTAGTGTTGGTAACCAGGTTTTGGGTAACTACTACCTCCTGAAGCTGTTCGTTTTGTGGCTTCAGGCGGGCATCAAGTATCAGGTTACGGTAAATATTCACCACGGTATCCAGGCTTTTGTAGCCAATGTACGATATCACTACACGGTGGTTTCCCGCAGGGATATTTCCTAACGTATAGGTGCCATCAGGCAATGATGATGCCGCGTGATTGTCGTCTATATGAATATGCGCGCCGTCTAACGGCAGGTTTTGGGTGCTGTTTATGGTCCCGCTAAGGGTATATTGGGCCTGCGCGCACCAGCCTGTAGCCACTAAGGCTATAAGCATAATGAGTTTTCGCATGGTAAACTGATCTAAAAAAATGAATGGATAAGGCATGGAGGTGCCTGTTGGTTTCCGGGTACAGTTATGGCTACGCAAACATAGCCGGAACTTCCGGAAAGTGTAATGTGTTTTAGATCAGTGCGGGAGGACCACGAAGCGCAAACAGGCTGCCGGGAAAGTTGGCATAGCCTTCCACCACATTAAACGTATACGCAATGTGGTAGTATGGGAAGTGCAGCTTCAGGAAAAATTGCTGAGGCGCAGTAAAAAAGTCAAAATGGAAATCGCAGACTTTACAGTCTTCATGATGGTCAGCGGTCAGTTGGGCTTTATATTTTAAAGCGTGTTCTGTTTTATGTTTCGGAGCATCATGGTGGTGCGAAAAGGCGTGAAAAGACTTAAAGGCAATGGTAAACTGTACCAATGCCATCAAAACCAGGTTGAATATGGCTATCTTTCTTTTCATCTGTTGCAAAAGTAACAACAAAAACATTGCCGTAAAGATTTTAACATTAAAAAAACAACCTTGTTTAGAATGATTTTAAATAATGATTATATTTGCGGGTAGTCAATACGCACAAATATGAAAGAAGTAGCGCAACTGTACCATAATAGTTTTGGGGTAGCCTTTTATTGGAAAAAGCAGGGCAGGGTAATAGACAGCCGTATTCAGCTGGTATTTAGGGAAACGGGTTTTTACCTAACGCCTGAGCAGATTGGTGAATTTGCTGAACTTATAGCCAATTGCCGTAACAACCAGTGCGAATGTTGCAGCCTGAAAGGGCGTTGCCATAAATTCCTGCTAAAGACACCGGTACCGGAAATAGACCTTGCGGTTAACTACAGCGAATTCATGGAGATAAAAGACCTTGTAGAAGGTGCTTTGTTTAATATAGGGTTGCGTAACTACCTGCTTAACGAGGGGCTTAATTAATCTTCGTACTTTTTCAGTTCGAAGGTAGTACCGTCAAACACGGCATAGGTAAAGTAAATGATCCAGTCGCCCAGGTTTACGTATTCTGAGTTTGGCCCCACGTTAATAACCATCGGCAGGTGACGGTGCCCAAAGATAAGGTAGTCGTAATGTTTGGTTTCCAGCTTACGCTTACTGTACAGTACCAGCCACTCGTTTTCTTCACCAAGGAATTTCACATCGGCGTCGCCGGAAATCAGTTTGTTTTTTACCGAAAGGTATTGCGCCAGCTTTACGCCAATATCAGGGTGTAACCAACGGAACAGCCATTTAGAAAAAGGATTGGTAAACACCTTTTTCATGCGCTTGTAACCTTTATCGCCAGGGCCCAGGCCGTCGCCATGACCAACCAGGAAGCTTTTTCCGTTAAAGGTAAATTCCTGTGGGCGGTGGTATACCGGTATGCCGAGTTCCTTCTCAAAATAATCGTCCATCCACAGGTCGTGGTTGCCCACAAAAAAGTGGATTTCTATCCCCATGTCCTTCAGTTCGCCAATCTTGCCCAGAACACGGATAAAGCCACGCGGCACTACGGTTTTATATTCAAACCAAAAATCGAACAGGTCGCCTACAAGGAACAGTACATCGGCATCGTGCTTAATTTCATCAAGCCATTTTACAAAGCGTTGCTCACGGGGTGCGCTAAGTTCGGGAGTAGGCGCGCCAAAATGCTGGTCGGACGCGAAATATATTTTGAGTTGTTTCTCCATAGTTTAAAATCTGAATCGCTTACAGGTTATCACTTTGGAACCACTCGGCAAACGAGCTCTCGGTTTCCTGTAGCCTAAGCGAATGCAGGGCAATATTCTGCGGAAGCAAGTCCTTGATTTTCGCAGCGAAGTCTATCACCATGTTTTCGCTCGTAGGCTGGTACTCTACAAGGATTACGTGGTGCCCACGGTTTTGCAGTTCGGCAGCAAGCTCCACGTGCGGTGTGTTTTTATTGAACACCGTAGCGTGGTCAAACACATCTACAATTTGCTCTTTTACAATTTTCTTCAGGTCGCCAAAGTCTATTACCATGCCGTACTTTACGTTGGTTGTATCGGTAATGGGTTTGCCAATAACCGTAACCGACAGCTTGTAGCTGTGGCCGTGTACGTTTTTGCATTTTCCGTCGTAGCCGTAAAGGGCGTGTCCGGTTTCGAAGGTAAACTGTTTGGTGATCCTGATGTTGCTCATTGCAATGAAAATTTACGGGTGCAAAGTTAGCAAATATTGCGGGGCGGGGTATGATATTTTCATACTATCTTTGGAATGCCCTTTTACGGCAGATAGTATATGGACGAACAGGAACTGAACCCGCTGTACGAGCAGGTTATAGACGGACTTATTGACAACCACTACGCGGTAGCCGATGGTTTTTTTACCCCCTCTGAGGTGGCTGCACTGCGCGCCGACCTCCTTACGAAATATGAAGAAGATGTTTTTAAAAAATCTGCCATAGGGCACCAGGCCGATGAACAGGTGGTGGCTGCCGTGCGTGGCGATTTCATCCTGTGGCTGGATGAAGCGGCTGAAGGTGCCGAGCGTATATTCTTTGATAAGGTAAAAAACTTTACCGAATACCTTAACCGTACCTGTTATATGGGCATACGCCAGCAGGAGTTCCATTACGCGCTCTACCCTGAAGGTACGTTTTATAAGCGCCATCTGGATAACTTCCACAATGCAAACAGCCGTAAGCTTAGTTTTATCTGTTATCTGAACACCGAAGACTGGCAACCGGAATACGGTGGCGAACTTGCGATTTACCTCCCTAAACCCGAGGGTACGGAAGAGGAAGTAACCATTTATCCGCTGCAGGGCCGTGTTGTGGTGTTTGAAAGCCAACTGCTGGAACACGAGGTAAAGCCTGTAAAACGCCCCCGCCTGAGCATAACGGGTTGGCTTAAAACATCCAACTAAGCGGGACAAATGTTTTTTGTGCAAATGTTTGGATAATGAAAACTAATTACGTTATATTTGCGCTCACAATTCGGGGATGTAGCTCAGCTGGCTAGAGCGCTTGCATGGCATGCAAGAGGTCGTGGGTTCGACTCCCATCTTCTCCACAGAATTTAAGAACGCCACTGGAAACAGTGGCGTTTTTTTTGTAAGTTGGGATTACTCAATTTGAACTTTGTCAACTATTTTTAATTCAAGAAATGTTAAGCAATATTATTTTGTAATAAGTGTAGACATGGAATCGAGATTAATTTACGAGTCTAATAAAATTTATAGTTATAAGGTCATTTGGAATATTTTCCAAAATGAGAGCGAATGGAATTTTATTGGAAATGAAAATATCACCGAAGAAAAAATTAGAAACATAATTGAACAACATTTTTCTGAAGATGATCTTTATCTTGTTTTAGATAGAAACGATTCACAAGAAATTAGTAAAACTGAAACCCCAAAGAAAATAATAGAGATTTGCAGAGATACAAATTTCACGATTTGGAATAAAAAGTTTCAACAAATAATTGAATTCAACAAAAACGGAATTTTCCGGGTTGGAACTAGACCCGACGCTTAATACCAACTATAAACTACATTCTTTGATTTAAGTACTCATCTTAATATTTCTAAAAAACGACAAGACCTCATCAAGTATTCGCACATCCCACAATAAACAAACAACGCCACAGTAAACCGTGGCGTTGTTTGTTTTTATCTAACTAAGTCTAATAAAACCTATACCCTAAAATGAACACCAAACTTTGCGACCTGGTCGTGGTCGGTTTTATTAGCATTTTTATAGCCGCCGTCTGCTCCAAGGACAAGATTATAAACATCAGGGTTTTCGGTGTATTTTGAATGGTCTGTGGATGTGAATATTTTTTAAGTTTTAGAAAAAGAAATAACCAACAGATAATTGAAGTACAGCGTTTTTATTTTTACCAGATGAATTATGTACATCATTGATGTCAGTTAATCCCACATTATATCTTGCGCCAAAATTAAGCCCGTTATTTAATTTATAGCCTAAGCCCAAATTAACACCAAAGTCAAAAGTTTTAAACGAATCTTTTACATCTGTCTTCTCATTTTTAGCAGATAATAAAAAACCAATTTGCGGCCCGGCTTCAACACTCAATCCTTTTACTAAATAATATTTTCCCATTAAAGAAATGTTTAAATAACTTAGGGCAATTGTATCATCATTAAAACTATATCCCTGACCAGAGTACATTAATTCAGGTTGAAAGGAGAATTTTTCGAAAATTGGAATTTCAGATAAAACACCAAAATTAAATGCTGTAACAACATCGATACCTTTAGTATTATCTCCGCTGACAGATGCAAAGTTTAAACCTCCTTTAACACCAAGTTTAATTTTTTGGGCATTAACTTTTGTAAATCCTAACACTGTAACTACAGCTAGCAACAAAATTTTTTTCATAAAAGTTGATTTGAATTATTTTGTCGCAAAATTCACATAAGCAAAACGTTAAGAGGTTTCATAATCTTAAAACTGTACAAAATGGTACTTATTTCCCGGTATTCTTATACTCATTTGGCGTTTGGCCGGTAACTTTTTTAAACGCTTTATAAAAAGTTGTTTTAGAAGTGAACCCGGATTCCAATCCCATCGCTAGTAAATTGTAATTTTCATATTCCGCATCTGAGATCATTTCCTTTACAGCTTCCACCCGGTATTGGTTAATATAGTTAGCAAAGTTGTCACCTGTTACCGCGTTTACAATCTGTGAAACATATCCGGCGCTTATGCCCAACTTTTCGGCTACTTTTTCCCGGTTTAATGTGCTGTCGGTATAAATGTGCTGCTCCTTGCAAAGCAGTTCCAGCTTCTGGAAATAAAGGTTATCTGCCGTAATGGATTCCTTATACTCTTCCGGGGCAATATTTTCTTCGGTTAGGCTGTTTTCTGCAATTTGTAAACCGGCAGATAAAACAGCCAAATCAGTGTTCAGAAGATTATAGATGGCCTCTTTGTTGTTGGCAAGCTTGTATTTGTAAATGCCTATGTAGGCTGTCCAGTGCATTATAAATGTTGCACATAAAGCTACTCCGCTCATGGTATCGGAAATGTCTGCATCAATAAATACCCCAACCAGGTAGGTAATGAGCCATACAAGCAGTACCAAATAGATAAGCGTTAATAGGGTAACCACCCATTTTTTTTCCTTAGGGTCTTTTAAATGCCTTACCATAAAATAAGAGTAAAGCGGTAAAAACGGGATGAGGATAACGGCAAATAAAAGCTGGGTCAGCCTGAGTATATTGACTATGAATATATACGATTCGGGAATTTTATAAAATCCTGTTACACTGTTAAGATGGTATGTAATACTGATAACAGAAGAGTAAGCAAATGGAATATAATACAGGTAATGCTTCTGTTTATTCTTTACGGTATCGTCAATGCGGTTTATAATAAACCGGAACATGAAAACAGGCAGTAAAAATATCCACTCTATGTCGTCTAAAAAACGCAGAAAAGGGAAGGCAGTGAAAGCGCCTTCAATCTCGAAAACATAGTTTAGTAAAACAATGGAAAGTGCAAAAAGCAGGTAAGCAAGGTATTTATTTGAATTACTGTTGAATAAAGAAGACCTTAAAATAACGAAGGCTAAAACTATTCCCTGGAAAATCGCAATATTTAAAAGTGTGGTGTAAATCAATTTTTAATGTAATTGTTGTCGTTCAGATTGGTTTTGATTGATACAGGTAATAATACCTCTCACAAATATAAAACTTTAAACACTAACGGCATATTACATTTTTGATTGTCTGAAAAAGGAAAAGTCCATCATGTGGCTGATATGGGTCCCACATTTAAACAAAAAATGCTCCCCTATGGGAGCATTAAAACTTGCAGAGGGGAAGGGATTCGAACCCTCGATACCCTTGTGGAGTATACACACTTTCCAGGCGTGCGCCTTCGACCACTCGGCCACCCCTCTAGTAATTATTCCGGGCAAAAATACTCTAAAAAACCAAACCGCAAAATTATTGGGTAAGTTCTCCGCAAAGCGGGGCTTCAAATACCGGTTTAAAGCGGCTATGCGGCATATTCTGCCCCAGCAGGTACATCATTTTGGTTATCGCGGCTTCGGTAGTAATATCGGCTCCGCTTATAACACCTATTTCCTTAAGCAGGGTACTGGTTTCGTACTGGCCCATATTTACACGTCCACCACTGCACTGGGTTACATTAACCACATGCACACCTTTTTCTATGGCTTTTTGCAGTATGCCTATAAACCATTCGCCGCTAGGCGCATTGCCACTACCGTACGTTTCCAGCACTATGCCCCTAAGCCCTTCTATAGCTGTTATGGCCTGGAGCACGGGTGCGGTAATACCAGGGAACATTTTTACAATAGCCACATTGCCATCAAAGCCCGAATGCAGGCTAAACTCAGTTTCGGTTTGTGGAAGCAATTGTTCACGGTTTACACGCAGGTGTACGCCACTTTCGGCAAGCGCGGGGTAGTTAGGTGATGTAAACGCGTTAAAGTGCTCGGCACTTATCTTGGTGGTGCGGTTACCCCTATAGAGTTTATACTCAAAATAAAGGCATACCTCACGCAGTATGGGTGCACCGTTTTCCTGAAGAGAAGACACCTGTATGGCGGTAATCAGGTTTTCCTTAGCATCGGTACGCAGGTCGCCTATGGGCAATTGCGATCCTGTAAACACCACGGGTTTTTGCAATCCGTGTAGCATAAAGCTAAGCGCCGATGCCGAATAGCTCATGGTATCGCTGCCATGCAGGATTACGAAACCGTCAAAATCGTTGTAATTATCGGCTACAATGCGCGCCATTTTATCCCACTTATCAGGATTCATGTCGCTGGAATCTATCGGCGTTTCAAACGAGGTGGTTTCAATATCGCAATCGAGCTGGCGGAGTTCGGGTATGCGTAACAACAGCTTCTTGAAGTTAAACACCTTAAGCGCGCCGGTTTCAAAATTCTTCACCATACCTATGGTTCCACCGGTATATATGAGCAATATGCGTGGTTTATGCATGCTCATATTTTAGCTTGTTAGCCACCGGGTTAGCGTACATAGCAAGGAAACCATCGCGTAAGATAGGGTTATCCTGATCTATACGCATATCTAGCCTGCGCTCAAAAACCTGTTTTTCCTTTTCGGTATATTTATCAGCAAAACGCGTGGTGTTGTTTTGCAAATCGTAAGCAATATAGTTTGTAGGCCACAATTTATAGCCTTTAATTATGGCTTCATCCAGCACCTGTGCCAATGCTTGTATCTGCTTATTGGCATTATCGTTTTCGGCAGCAATAATATCCAGTTCGGCATCAATCACATCGCCTACATGCAGGTGTATGTGTTTCTTTTGCCCAATGATACCGCTAAGCAAATTATTAAAGTCTTCATTTTTTTCCTTTACATATACCTCATCATTGGCCTTGGCCAAAAGTTGCGGCATCTTTAGCACATCGGTAGGGTCATATTCATACGAAATGGATACCGGCACTATCTTCAGCTTACGGAAAAATTCGGTAAGCGGCTGGTCTTCGTTAGACATGGCAAGCATTTTCAGCACACCCTGTTGTGTAGCGTCGTTACCGTCTTTGGTACGGCCTTCGCGCTGGGCTATCCATACGCTACGGTTTTCACGGCGTATAAGGTGGTACATGTACTCGCTCATAAGCCTGCTGCTTTGCAACAATTCGCGGGGCGTAAGACCACGCTGTACCAAAAAGTTACGGTTAAGGCGCGAAAGGGTAAGCAAAAATGGTTTCTGCACCAGGTTATCGCCTATGGCACTCGCCGTCATAGTAAGCCCCTTTTCAAGCAGCGTAACGTTTAGCAACGACGTGTCCAGGATTATATCCCTGTGGTTGCTTATGTACAGGTAGGCAGTATGCGGTTCAAGATTTTCAAAACCTGAAGTGGTAAGGCCTTCCGAACTTTTTTGCAATATCATTTGTATGGCATTGTAAATAAAGTTGGCCTGGAAATCACGTTTAGAATGGGTGCGCAGCAGCTGTGCTTTCCACTCCTCGTCGGGCATTTCAGGAAAGGTAAAGTCCATGAGCGCTTTCATCATAGGGTGATTAATCACACTACTAAGAGCCTCATTTACTTCACTATCGTAAAAAGGCCGTATATGATCAAACTTCTGCATGTGCTTCTTTTCAGGTATTTAAGGTGAATTTACAAAAAAACAAAAAATTATCGGATTAAACTCCACAATCCGCATTAAATCCCGTACACATCTACAGAATTTTGTGTCGTAATACGGGCTATTTCCCCTATGGGCAGGCCATAAATTTCGGCCAGCTTTTGGGCTACGAGCACTACATAGGCGCTTTCGTTTCGCTTACCACGGTGCGGCACCGGAGCCAGGTAGGGTGCATCGGTTTCCAGCACTATGTTCTTTAGGTCTATATCTTTAAGGAACTGGTCTATTTTACCGTTTTTAAACGTAGCCACGCCACCTATGCCCAGTTTCATACCGTAACCTATGGCCTTTTCAGCCTGATCTTGCGTTCCGGTAAAGCAATGGAAAATACCAAACAGCCCCTCCCCTTTCTCGCTTTCCAGCACCTCAAAGGTTTCGTCGAAGGCATCACGGCAATGAATGTTTATGGGAAGGCTATATTGTTTTGCAAGCTGTATTTGCCTTGAAAAAGCATCCTGTTGTTTTGCGAGGAATGTTTTATCCCAAAAGAGGTCTACCCCTATTTCTCCCACGGCATAAAACTTTTTATCGGTACGGGCCAGCTCGCGCGCTACAAAATCCAGTTCTTCCTCATAGTTATCCTTTACGTGTGTAGGATGCAGCCCCATCATCATAAAAACATTATGGGGGTACTGTTCCTGCACAGCGTACATGCCCGGTACATAAACGCTGTCTATAGCCGGCATGAACAAACGGGTAACGCCTGCTGCAAAAGCGCGCTGTATCATAGCATCGCGATCCTGGGCAAACTCATCTGAGTATAAATGGGTATGGGTATCGGTAAAAATCATTTTATACAATAAAGTGCCTGCAAAAATACAAAGCCGTGGCAAAATTTAGCTTTGGATTATCATTTTTTAAGTTAACTTTACATTGACCAACTTCACGTATAGACACATTACTCCATGACTGACCTGAAAACCCACTTAGCTAAAGAGGGATATAAACGTATAAAGTTTAAGGTAAGCAGCACCCAACACCTGCTCATTAAAGGAAAAATCAACGGTATAGAAGGAAAATTTATACTGGATACCGGCGCCAGCAACAGTTGCGTTGGCTTTGAAGCAATAGATTATTTTACGCTGTTTGCCAAAGACAGCGAAACCCGCGCCGCAGGGGCAGGCGGCACCGGCATGCTTACCCAGACCTCACTGCAAAACTACCTGCAGCTGGGCCGCTGGAAAAATAAAAACTTCGGGCTGGTTATTTTTGACATGAGCCATGTGAATGAAGCACTGAGCCAATACAAAGCAAAACCCGTGCATGGCATTATAGGTGCCGATATACTGATTAAAGGGGAGGCGATTATTGACTATAAAAACTTCTGCCTCTACCTGAAGTAATTAAATTTCAGTACTTTTACAAAAAAACTAAACCAATTTTTATGAAAAAACTTTACGCTGCATTATTAGTGCTTACTTCGTTTATATCTTTTGCGCAACTACAGGTAAGCCCGTTGCCAGACTACAGCCAGTGCGATGATAACGCCGATGGTTTTGCCACCTTCGACCTAAATACCATACGCCAGATGCTTTATATGGACTATCCGCCTAATACTTACACCGTGGCTTTTTATGTAAACGCTGCCGCCGCACAGGTAGATACACGATTACCGTTACAATACACTAACGTGACCGCCAATACACAAACGCTTGTGGTAAAAGTGTGGGAAACGGCTAATGCGGCCAATGCAGGTTTTACCACGCTCACACTTGTGGTAAACCCAACGCCAATAGCAAACAGCACTATCCTTTCGGTATGCGACGACAACAATGATGAAATGGCCATGTTTGACCTTACCGCTACCGAAGCAGCCATTACCGGGGGGCTTCCGTATATGGTGAGCTACTATGAGTCGCTTGCAGATACTGAAGGAGGTATGCCTATAACCCAGCCCAATAATTACATGAGTAGGGGCCCGGTAACGGTTATCTACGTAAAAGTTGAGAGCGTGGACGGATGCAGCGCCATCGCATTACTGGATTTAAGGGTGAACGCGCTGCCCTATGTAGCTTCTCCTTTACCTGTAATAAATTCTTGCCCACTAGTAAACCTTACCGCAAACAGCAACCTATACGCTAACTATACCGCAACCTACTACACTACCGAGGCTAATGCTTATGCAGGTACCGCGGCAATATCTGAACCGCAGGAGTATTATGCGCAGGCGTCGGGTTCGGTATGGGTTAGGATAAGTGACACCACTACAGGCTGTTCTATAGTTGTGGAGCAGGCCTATGTTATTTCGCCTATTGTTGAAATAAACATTACCCAAAACGGAAATAGCGTAACCATAGATACTAACGGTAGAACGGATATATCTGTTTTTACCCTGGTTAGTGCTCCGCCTTCTTTTACTACAGCACTCCCTCTACAGCAAAACAGCCCTGAGTTTAATGACCTCCCTGCCGGAGGATACACCATATCTTTACAGGATGCCTGCGGAAATATGGTAATTATCGAATTTGAAGTTATTGATGCCCCTGAGGGGACATCTGAGCAAACTTTTATCGAAGGCCAAACCCTTGCAGTGCTTAGTGTATCGGGTGGCAGCATTGAATGGTATGCCGATGACGAACTAACCCTGCAGCTACCAATTACTACCCTGCTCACAGACGGCACTACCTATTATGCCACCTCAGTGACAAATGGCAACAAAAGTATTCCGCTGGCGGTAACCGCACGCCTGGTAGCCGGTAATAATGCCACAAACAAAGCCTTAATCAGCCTGTACCCTAACCCGGTAAACGAATTGCTAACAGTAAGTGCTAACAGCACCATAAATACCTTGACGGTCTATACCCTGACCGGACAAAAAGTACTTATTACAAGTCCTGATACAGCCCAGACCACACTAAGCATGGGTAGCTTACAGGCCGGTATGTACTTTTTAAGGATTAGTACTGCTTCGGGTAGCGAAACGGTAAGGGTTGTTAAGAAGTAAAAAGAACGCTTAAAAAGCCAATAGTGTTATTGGTGTTTACCCGATTTTTTCAGGCACTACAACACGCCTGGAAAAAAATATTATTTTCGTACTATTAAACCAACTTTTATTTTAAGCATGCACAAGCACAAATCAAAAACTACTACTGTTTTACTGGCATTTTTATTAGGCGGTGTGGGTGGCCACCGTTATTATCTGGAAGACAAGACAAAAGCCGTATTGTCATTTCTTTTCTGCTGGACGCTTATACCTCTTTTCATTTCCTTTATAGATGGATTTATTTTCCTGTTTATGTCTCAGGAAACCTTTGATCAAAAATACAACCACGCTACGCCTGCACAGCCCTTCAGGACATATCCGACCGCCGATGAAACCATTAAGGACATGGGTTACACACAAAGTGCTGTAAGAACTGCCCTGAACAAGGCAAACCACAACTATAGTAACGACCAAGACAAGGAAGCAGACCCTGATGAAGACACAGACAACAACGATACCAATTCTAAAAAGAAAAAGAAAAAATCAAAAAAAGGCAAGAAAGATAAAGCAAATGAAGCAGGTAGCAGCAATGAACCTGATGCTACTGCCATAGACAATTTTTCGGAAGAATACTATGTACTGCTAAAGGACTATGCAGCATATATAGTTAAAGTAGCCGAAAAAATAAGTGCCGACCCCGGAATAATTGAACAGGTGGAACCATCACTAAACGGTACCATGGCAATTAGAGATTTCTTAAAGCCCGTTATAACCCAGGAACTTGCCAAAGTAGCACTCTTTGTAAAAAATGGCAGCATAAAACCCGGAAGCCTTGAGGCAGCTGGCCTTGCACTGATAGGCGAAGCCGTAACTACCGGCAACGATAAGGAGCACACAAACACGGTAGACAGCAGTTTTGAGCTCACTAAAAAAAGTTATGAAAAAGGCATCCTCGATACGCTGGCACGTAATTTTATAGAGAGCGGAGAAGCTAAAAGCCTGCTGGGCATAAGCCTTCAGGAGAAGAGTAGCGACAATACGGTTAGCGATCTTAAAACCACTACCGAACTGGGACTTACCATATTGCTAAAACTAAGCGGCAGCCCTGTTTTTGAAGAATATACCACAGCACTTTATCGGTTTGCCACGATTATATCCAAGTCTGACAGCGTAGTAACCGAAACCGAAGATACCACCCTAAAAGAAATTTTCCACATGATAAACAACCCTATTCCGGGAGAAGAAAACGAAGCCCTGCATGTTTCTAAAGCCGCTGATAACGAATCGCTGGACGAAGTACTTACAGAGCTGAACGGGCTCATAGGGCTTACTGTTGTAAAACAGGAAATAAGCACCCTGGTAAACTTTATAAAAATACAAAAAGCAAGAGCCGAATCAGGACTTAAGGCGTCATCGGTTTCTTATCATATCGTGTTTACGGGTAATCCCGGAACCGGTAAAACCACTGTAGCCCGTATAGTAGCAAAAATATACAAGCACCTGGGGATACTTACCGAAGGCCAGCTGGTAGAAACTGACCGTTCCGGCCTTATAGGCGAATATTCCGGGCAAACCGCACCTAAAGTAAACCGCACGGTAAACTCGGCTATAAACGGTGTACTGTTTATAGATGAAGCCTATTCTCTTGTTGGTAAAAATAACGATGACTATGGCCGTGAAGCCGTTGCTACCATAATAAAACGTATGGAAGACGACCGCGATAAACTGGTGGTAATACTGGCGGGCTATACCAAAGAAATGGCCGACTTTATAGATACCAACCCCGGGTTTGAATCGAGGTTTAACCGCTACATAGAGTTCCCTGATTATACGCCTGAAGAGCTGTTTAAAATTTTTGAAAGCCAGTGCAGAAAACTGGAATACCAGCTTACACCGGGCGCCATTGCCAAGCTAAATGCAGTATTTAGCGAAGCCTATGCCGGCAGGGACAATTCGTTTGGTAACGGCCGTTTTGCACGAAACATCTTCGAAAAAACAATGGAAGAGCAGGCAAACCGCATAGCGCGCGAATCAAAAATTACCCGTGACTTATTGGTTACCATAATCGAAAACGATATTACCACGAGTTAATACTAATAACTACCAACAACCATTATGGGTCTATTTGATTTTTTTAAACCTAAAGTGAAACCTTTTGTATCGGAATCAGCATATAGCAGTAACAAAGTAACCCAAACGCGGCTTACTCCGCAAACCATGGGCCAGCTCCGCAAACTAAACGTAAACGGGGAACACGAGCTAAAACTGGAGTTCTTCTTTTATACCAATACGCAAGATAAAGCGCAGGCACTTACCACAGACCTTAGCAAGCTGGGTTACGAAGCAAGTAACAGTCTTTCGGTTACCAACAGCAAAGAGTACGTTATAACCGGATGGACTACCAAAATACTAATGACTGACAGCAGTGTGGGAGAATGGGTAAACCAGATGTGCGACCTTGGTTTTAAACACGATTGTGAATTTGACGGCTGGGGTACTACGCCGGAACAGGAGTAATATTGTAATCCTAAATATTTTTAATATGAATGAGGCATTCTGGCTTACGTTATTAATAGAAAAGTCCAAAGAAGGAACAGGTTTAACGATTCCTTTTTTAATCGGTTCACAATATTTATTAAAATTTGATTCGGTTATTCAACTAAGAGAATTAGTAGATCAAATGGTCGTGAGTCATGTTCCAATCATAATCAAACATTGTTTTCAGACAAAAGAATATATCTGTACTGTGAACAAAGAGTTAGCTCATGGATACTATAAAAATGTCAAAAAAGTCGGTAATCTTACAATCATTGCTGACAATGGATTTCTGGTTGGTATTGACCAATATGACCATATTATTGAAACACTGGAATTGTTTTACAATAAGCATATTCTCGCAGGTAAATATAGTCGCATTGTTAATCACACTGAAGAAAAATGGGGCTATTATTCTCCGAAAGAAGAAACGTTTATAAAAAGAGTATTGGATTAACGAGAAATTATAACACACAAAAAAACCGCCACTATACAGTGGCGGTTTCTATATATACTGACTAAATATATACTATAGTTCTAGGGCTTTCTTAGGGTTGTTGTCCATAAGAAGTTCAGCAGGGTTTTCAAGAGCTTCTTTAACCGCTACAAGGAAACCTACCGACTCACGACCGTCGATGATACGGTGGTCGTAAGAAAGCGCCACATACATCATAGGGTGAATTTCCACTTTGCCGTTTACAGCAATTGGTCGCTCTATAATATTGTGCATACCCAGGATACCTGATTGTGGAGGGTTAATGATAGGCGTAGAAAGCATACTACCAAATACACCACCGTTAGTAATAGTAAAGGTACCACCAGTCATGTCGTCTACTGTGATTTGACCATCACGTGCACGAAGCGCAAGACGCTTAATCTCAGCTTCTATACCACGGAAAGAAAGCGTTTCTGCATTCCTTACTACCGGAACCATAAGTCCTTTAGGACCAGATACTGCGATAGATATATCTGCAAAATCAAATGCTGTTTTAAAATCACCGTCTATCATAGAGTTAACATCCGGGAACAGTTGTAGCGCACGGGTTACCGCCTTTGTAAAGAACGACATGTAACCAAGGCCAAGACCTCCGTGTTTCGCTTTAAACGCATCTTTATAGTCGTTACGGATAGCGTTTATTGGCGACATATTAACCTCGTTAAAGGTAGTAAGCATAGCCGTTTCGTTCTTAGCCGAAACCAGGCGCTCTGCCACCTTACGGCGCAGCATGCTCAGTTTAGTACGCTCGCTGCCACGGTTACCGCCTGTAGGAGTGCCCATACTGGCTTTAGCGTTTACAGCGTCGTCTTTGGTGATGCGTCCGCCTTTACCTGTACCACTTACGGTAGCAGGGTCAATGGCTTTTTCATCAAGTATTTTTTTAGCTGCCGGAGAAGGAGCACCTGTAGCGTATGTTGCCGCAGGGGCAGCCGGAGCCGGTGCAGGAGCAGCAGCTTTCGGTTCTTCTTTTTTAGGCTCTTCTTTCTTTTCTTCTGCTTTAGGAGCAGCGCCACCTTCCGGCTTAGCAGCACCTGTGTCTATAAGACAAACTACCTGACCCACTTTTACAGCGTCGCCTTCTTCTGCCTTAAGGGTAATGATACCTGCAGCTTCGGCAGGAAGCTCAAGGGTAGCTTTATCTGAATCTACTTCGGCTATGGCCTGGTCTTTCTCCACGTAGTCACCATCCTTTACCAGCCATGTAGCTATTTCTACTTCGGTAATCGATTCCCCCGGAGAGGGAACTTTCATTTCTAAAATCATGTCAGTATAATTTTATAGTGTTTGCTATTTTAAATCTAAAATTACGTATTAATTGAATAGGTTCTTATCAAAAACCATGGCTATGGCAGCCGCGTGGCGCTTCTTGGCACGGGTAGAACTACCTGCCGCAGGCGCACTGTATGCTTTAAGCGAAGCTACCCTGAACTTCACCTCATTGAAGTTCATCAGCATATAGCCGTAAGCACCCATGTTACGCGGTTCTTCCTGAGCCCAAACGTAGTCGTCTGCATTGGTATACTTGGCAAGTACCGCTTTAATCTGCTCAACAGGCAGTGGGAACAATTGCTCAAGACGTACAAAAGCCACATCATCACGACCCAGTTTTTCGCGCTCTGCTACAAGGTCATAGTAGAACTTACCGGTACAGAATACCAGTGTTTTTACTTTTGCAGCATCTGCAATCGGGTCATCCAGAAGTTCCTGGAAGCTACCGTTAGCCAGTTCATCAGCCGTAGAAACCACAGACGGATGGCGTAGCAAACTCTTAGGTGTAAACACTACAAGTGGCTTGCGGTAATCGGTCTTAAGCTGCCTCCTTAAAAGGTGGAAGAAGTTAGCCGGAGTAGTAACATCGGCCACATACATATTGTGGTTAGCACACATCTGAAGGAAACGCTCCATACGGGCACTACTGTGCTCTGCACCCTGGCCTTCATAGCCATGAGGAAGAAGCAGTACAATACCATTCTGGTTGTTCCATTTATCTTCGGCAGCACTAATGTACTGGTCTATCATGATCTGGGCACCGTTACCAAAGTCACCAAACTGCGCTTCCCATATGTTAAGCGTTTTAGGGCTGGCAAGGGCATAACCGTATTCAAAACCAAGCACACCATATTCTGAAAGCAGCGAGTTGTAAATATAGAATTTACCATTCTGGTCTTTCAGCTGGTTCAGCAGGGTTACTTTTTCTTCACTTTCTTCAGCTTTAACCACAGCATGACGGTGAGAGAACGTACCCCTCTCCACATCTTGTCCGCTGATGCGTACATCAAAACCTTCAGTTAGCAGTGAACCGTAGGCAAGAAGTTCGCCCATAGCCCAGTCCAGCTTATCGGTTTCAAAATACATGTTCTTACGGTCGTTGATCAGCTTTTGTATTTTGCTGATGAACTTTTTATCCGCAGGAAGCTCAGTAATGGTTTTGGCTATCTCGTCAAGTTTTGCCTTGTCGAAAGTAGTATCGGCAGTTTGAAGCATTCTCTGCTCATCTGCTTGTTTGTAGCCTTCCCACTCATTTTGCATGAAGGGGGTTATAATAGTAAGATCGCGCTTACGCGAAGCCTCAAGATTCTCTTCAAGATTGTCTTTGTACTGCTTTTCAAGGCCGCTAACAAAGTCATTACCAATAATACCCGCGTTTATGAGCACTTCTGCATAGAGGTCGCGTGGGTTTTTATGCTTGGCAATAAGCTTGTATAGATTCGGCTGTGTAAAGCGTGGCTCATCACCTTCGTTGTGGCCGTATTTACGGTAACCAAGAAGGTCTATGAATACATCGGTTCCAAACTCCATCCTGTACTCAAGGGCAAAAAGCGTAGCGTGTACTACCGCCTCCGCATCATCGGCATTTACATGCAGTACCGGCGAAAGGGTAACCTTAGCCACATCGGTACAGTAGGTAGACGAACGTGCATCAAGGTAGTTGGTGGTAAAGCCCACCTGGTTGTTTATTACTACGTGGATGGTACCGCCGGTCTTGTAACCGTCCAGCTTAGCCATCTGTACAATTTCGTATACAATACCCTGACCTGCCACGGCAGCATCCCCGTGAAGGGCTATAGGAAGCACCTTGCGGAAATCATCGGCATAATGCCTATCCTGTTTGGCACGGGCTATACCCTCTATAACAGCACCCACGGTTTCAAGGTGGCTTGGGTTTGGCGCAAGGTTAACGTTGATGTTTTTACCGCTTTGGGTAGTTTTGTCGGCAGTAAGGCCAAGGTGGTATTTTACATCACCGTCAAAAAGAGCGTCATCGTCATAATCTTTACCGTCAAATTCGCTAAAGATGTCAGCCGTTTTCTTACCGAATACGTTAGCAAGTACATTAAGGCGGCCACGGTGGGCCATACCCATAACAAACTGCTCTACGCCTTTATCGGCAGCGGCTTCTATAAGGAAGTCAAGTGCAGGGATAAGCGTTTCACCACCTTCAAGTGAGAAACGTTTCTGGCCTACGTATTTTGTATGAAGGAAGTTTTCGAAAGAAACCGCCTCATTAAGTTTTTCAAGGATGCGTTTTTTCTGTTCCGCTTCAAAAGCAGGCTGATTACTGTTTATGGCAAGCTTGTCCTGTATCCATTTGCGCACCTCAGGATCGCGGATGTACATGTACTCTATACCGATATGGCCGCAGTAAATGCTTTGCAGGTAACTTACAATATCAGCAAGGGTAGAAGGCTGAAGACCTACTTCTTTGGCAGCATCAAAAACCGTGTTAAGGTCGGCACTGCTAAGACCGAAGTTTTCCAGGTCAAGCGTAGGGGTAAATGTCCTGCGCTCGCGTACCGGGTTTGTTTTGGTAAACAGGTGGCCGCGGGTACGGTAACCTTCAATAAGGTTAAGCACCTTAAATTCTTTCTGTAATTTTTCAGGGATGCCTGTGTAGTCAGCAGCTGGAGCGGCGGCTGGTGCCGGAGCAGATTGCTGTGATGGAGCGGCGGCAGCTACCTCAGTAGCGCCCGAGCCGTAGTCTGCGGCTGCGAAGTCAAACCCCTGGAAGAAGGCCCTCCAAGAAGGCTCTACGCTATCGGGATTCTCGATATATTGATCGTATAAATCAGCGAAAAATGCAGTATTTGCTGCATTTAGAAATGAAAACCTGTCCATACTTATGTCTTTGTGACGGTGGGTTATAAAAAATTTACGCAAAAGTACATTATTTCTAATAATCTTTCAACGATTTTTATATATTTATGGTCAGTAACTATATACTACCCCCGAAATGCGTAATTGCTTTATCATTTTTTTAACAAAATTAACAACTGCAATAATATTCTGTTTGTTTTTTAGCACTGCCAATGCGCAGGAAAATGATTTTTGGGACAAAGTACAATTTGGAGGCGGATTAGGCGTAGGTTTTGGCAGCGGCTACACCGATGTAAATGTATCGCCGGGCGCTATTTACCGGGTGAACAACTATCTTGCAATAGGCCCCTCATTACAATTTAGTTACACCTATCAGCGCGACTGGTACAAGAACACGCTTTACGGCGGATCTATAGTTACGCTGATTAACGCCATACCTGCAATACAACTTTCTGCCGAAGTACAACAACTTCGCGTTAACCAAAGTTTTGATATTAATGACCGTGGCATTTACCCTAACGGCATAAACAGCTACAACACCACACGTGATTTCTGGAATACGGCATTATTCATCGGTGCAGGGTATAATATTGATAAAGCAACCATAGGCTTACGGTACAATGTGCTTCACGATAAAAATGATTTTATTTATGGCGACGCGCTTATGCCGTTTGTAAGGGTGTATTTTTAATGGTTATTCGGGGATGCGGCTATTCGATGATTGTATTACTACGTAACCGATGGCGCGGATTTGCAATCCGTGACTTAACAGGAAATCAAAAGAGGTAAAAAGCAAAGCACGGATTGCAAATCCGCACTATTGAACAGGATTCCCGAATTAACAAGTCCCCAAATCCACAGCTATCGAATAGCCGCATTACCGCATACCCGAATAACCCAAAAAACTAATACCGGTTCCTGAACCATACTTTTTGCCATTCCCGTTTCAGGATAAGAAAAGTGATTTGTTCAGCAAGTTCGGCTATATCGCCGCCGTTTAAGGCTTTTACGTCTTTTTCGGGTACATCAATGATATATAAAAGGTTCAGATATTCGGCAAACTTATGGTGTATCAACCTGAAAATCTTTTCCTGTACCGCCATCTTCAATTCAAAAGGCGAGGTAGCCTCAGTATATTCCGTAGGCTCATTGGCCAGGGCAAAATCTTTATTTATTTGCTCTACCAGCTTGGTGTACAGTTGCTCTTTTTGTGCCTGGCTCAGCAGCAGGTCGGTTGTGGCGGGTGCCGTAAATATCATACTTCTTTTCGCTTTAGCTTCTTTTCCCAAATATCAACAATCTTAGCCAGCAGTACATCGCCTCCGGCATATATAAACACCGCGCCCATTGGCGGGTTACCCGATGGCAGTACATCAAATATCTTCAGGCGCCAGTCCCAGCAGCCTAGCATTACGCCTGATATTTCGGTATAAATAACACTGAGGGCTACGAAGCAGTAGAGGTTTTCCCAACGCTTCCTTTTCAGCACCAGGAAGAACAATATGCCAAACAGTACCGTAAACAGGTCATGAAGTACCAATGCACTATATGTAAACAGTAGTGCAAAGAATATTTTAAACACCAACTTAAGCGCTACATCATGCTTTACGGCCCAGGCGGTATGGGCAAATATAAATCCTGACGCGTATACCAGGGCATGCCCTATGGGTACATACAACGGAATTGCCACCCCGGCATAATCATACATATGGAGCAGCTTGCAGAAAATGAGTTCGCCTATATAAGTAAGCGGCACAATAACAATTATGAGCTTACGCAAATAACTGCCCGCTGTTTTAAACACAAAAGACAGGTACACCAACGCGAGTACCATAGTAAGCCATCTCCCCTCAAAATAGTGTTGCCTGAAATAAGGCGAATCTAATCCCAGTGACACTAATACAAACACCGGAAATATAAACGCCTGCAATAACTGCACGGGCTTTACACTGCTTTCAGTAAGGTTAGCGGCTACATTATTCATACGCTCCTCTGCATAAGTCCTTGCCCAAACATGTATAAAATATCTTTCTTTTCCTGGGCTATATCCATTTTATCGAGCATGGCAAATGCCTTAAGCGTATATTCTTCTATAGCTTCTTTGGTCGTCGCATCAGCACGGCTGGCGGTAAATATATTCTTTACGTCCTCGATTTTTTCCTCCGGATTTTCGGGATAAATGGAAAACCATCGCATCAGGCGGTCACGGTCACGGGTATCTGCCTGTTTTAAAGCCTTAAGGTATAGGTACGTTTTTTTATTTTCAATAATATCGCCCCCCACCTGTTTACCAAAGGTAAGCGGATTACCAAAAGCATCCAGGTAATCATCCTGCAACTGGAACGCGATGCCCAGGTACCGCCCGAAATCGTATATAAGGTTACAATTCTCCTCTGAGGTTTTAGCTACAATACCTCCCATTTTCATGGCAGCACCTACCAGCACAGCGGTTTTGTACTCTATCATTTTCAGGTACTCCGGCTCGGTAACATCGTTGCGGGTTTCAAAATCCACATCCCATTGCTGGCCTTCGCATACTTCAAGGGCGGTTTTGCTGAACAGTTTTGCCAGCTCCTTGAACGTAGCCGGCTCGTACTGCTCAAAATACTGATATGCCAATATGAGCATGGCATCGCCGCTTAAGATAGCAGTATTGGTATCCCACTTTTCGTGTACAGTCTGGCTACCACGGCGCAGGGGCGCATCGTCCATAATATCGTCATGTACCAGGCTGAAATTATGAAAAATTTCTACCGCCACGGCAGCGGGCAGCGCCTCACGGCAATCGGCGTTAAACACCTCAGCCGCCATAAGTGTAAGCACGGGGCGTATGCGTTTACCGCCAAGCGATAATATATAATTTACAGGGTCGTACAGGTTTTTTGGTTCCTTTTGCAGGGTAGTGCCGGCAAAATAATCGGCTACCACTTCCTGATAGTATGCTATTTGGTGCATCAAAAAAATATTTTGATAAAAGTAATCCTTTATTATATGTTATGCAAAAGGGATTTTTTTAGCCACGACCCGAGCGAAACCGATTTAGTTTGACATTTTTGTAAAAACTTTGGAAACTTTTTTTGTTTTAAAAGTTTCCTTCATATATTTGCACTGTGAAATTGTTCCTGCAATGAAAGATACGATACTGGAAAAAGCCATGGAAATGTACCTGAAGCTGGGTTTTAAGGGCGTGACGCTAGACGACATCGCCCAGGAAATGAGCATCAGCAAAAAGACCATTTACCAGCATTTTGCCAACAGGAACGAACTTATAGAGACGGTTGCAAAAAAGATAATGGAGGAAATTAAGTGCGACATAGACATCCTGAGCCAGGGACAAATGGACCCCATGGAAGAAATGTTTGCCATACGCCGTTACTTAAGGAAATCGCTTGAAGGAAAATTTCAATTACCTATATACCAGCTTACCAAGTTCTTTCCTGAAATTGCCCAAAAGCTCAAGCGTGACCAGTTTGACAAAATGTACCACAGCGTTATAGACAACCTTAACCGGGGTATGGCATTAGGGCTTTACAGGGCAGAGATAAACCTGGAGTTTGTAACTCGAATTTATTTTGCCGGAGTAACAGGGACTAAGGATACTGATTTGTTTCCTGATACCCAGTTTAACGTCCATACAGTCACTAACATGTACCTGGAATATCATTTACGTGCCATTTGTACGTCTAAAGGATTAACCCTTTTGGAAAAGCATCTTAAAGAAAACGACTAAATTTCTTAACAAAAATTAACAACCACCACGCATAGGAATCTTATAAATTTGCATTGACAAAATTGTCAAACAAAAAAGTTAAACTAAAATGTCAGCTAAGAAAACAGAAGAAACGATAACTGGAATTGATACAGAGCAGCTGATTAAGGACACTGCGATGAAGCTTTTTTTTGGCGAGGGGCGTTTTAATGCCACTACCCAGGAGATTGCTGATGCTGCAGGTATAAACCGAACCCTTATAAATTATTATTTCCGCTCGCGCGACAACCTGTTTAACACCGTATTCGAAGAGGCACAGCAAAAAGAGCAGGAGCGTACTGAAATTATTGTATTCTCTAACCTCCCGCTGCGCGAAAAAATAAGTCAGCACCTGGATATGTTCCTGGAACAAAGCAAGCTTTTTCCTTACCTGGAAATTTATATGGTAACCCAGATGAACCAGGGATGCGTATTTAAGGATACCGAAACCATGAACCGTATGCTTGATAAGTTTTACCTGGAAATAGCCCTGGAAATGGACAAGGGCAACATCAGGAAGATGAGACCGGAGCAGTTCCTGCTAAACTTTATATCGCTGTGTTCTTTCCCTATTTCCATGAGGCCGTTGCTTCAGGAAACCATGGGTTTTGGCGACGAAGCGTACCAACGACTGCTGGAAGAACGCAAGGAAATAATATTAGACATGCTGTTTATCCGCAACGAAGAAATAGAAGTTTTTGAAAACCCTTTTAATCTAAATATCAACAAAAAATGAACAGTTTAATCACCCGTAAAGGGCTACTTGCCCTTTTAATGGTACTCCCGGCAGCTATGGGGCTGCGCGCGCAGACTCCTGCGGCGCAAACCTTAACGCTAAAGGATGCCATTAACTACGCCCTCCAGAACAAGGCCGATGCCGCAAAGGCTAAGCTGGATGTGGAGAACAGCGAGTACAAAATACAAGAGGTACGCGCACAGGCGTTGCCAAATATTTCGGCAGCCGGAAGCCTTACGTACAATCCCATCTTACAGTTAAACGCCCTACCCGGTGATTTCTTCGGAGCTCCGGGAACCGTAATACTGGCACCACTTGGGCAGAAATGGAATTCTGTAGCAGGGCTAAACCTTACACAGAAAATTTTTGACCAAAGTGTATTTACCGGATTAAAAGCAGCGAAAAGCACCCGCGAATTTTATCAGGTAAACGCCCAGCTTACAGAGCAGCAGGTCATAGAGCGTGTAGCAAACAACTACTACCAGGTATATGTACAGCGCCAAAAACTTAACGTGCTAAATGAGACTTTCGCTAATACCGAGAAAACACGTAACATCATTAAAGGCCAGTTTGATGCAGGTCTTGCCCGCAAAATAGACCTTGACCGCATGAACGTGAACCTTCGTAATATAGAAACACAACGTACTCAGGTTAAAAATGCGGTAGAACTTCAGGAAAACACACTTAAGTTTTACATCGGCATGCCTATAAACACACCTATTACGCTTCCTGAAAGCGACATGCAGGTGAAGCCACTGGCACTTGAAGAAAACCCGGATGTTACCAAACGTACCGAATATGAGTTGCTTCAAAAACAAAAGCAGTTGTATGTATATAACAAGAAAGCACAGCAGGCAGCGTACTACCCTACCCTTTCGGCTACCGCAGGTTACAACTACATAGGACAGGGTCCGGAAATGCCCTGGTTTAAAAAACCGGAAGATAAAGTATACTGGAGCGATTACAGCACGATAGGCTTAAACCTTCACATTCCTATATTTACAGGTTTCAGCACCCGCGCTAAAGTGAGGCAGGCTGACATAGAGCTACGCAAAACCGAACAGGACATTAAGGACACAAAACTAAGTCTTGACCTTGCCTACCAAAATGCCAAAGTGCAGATAGAAAACAGCCTTAGCACCATAGACCTACAAAAGGAAAATGCCAAACTGGCCAAAGAAGTTTTAGAAAATACCCAGAACAATTACAAACAGGGGCTCGCCACACTCACCGACCTGCTGGATTCTGAAAACTCTTATATAGAAGCACAAAACAACTACACGTCTGCCCTGCTGGATTATAAGCTTGCCGAAGTGCAGCTGATTAAAGCAAAAGGCGAACTTGAAACCCTTAAAAATTAACTAGCAATGAAAAAAGTAATATACATAGTAGTAATAGCAGCTGTAATAGGCGGCGGATATTTGATACTGAATAAGAACAAAGAGAAGAACGAAGCCGAAACGGCAGTTGTAGCTCAGAAAAACAGTACTGTAGCAGTACGTACCGCTACAGCTAAGCTTGGCCAGCCTGATTTGGCTTACACGGCAAACGGTAACTTTGAGGCGGCACAACAACTTAACTTCCCGGCGGAAAACAGCGGCCGTGTGGTTAATGTATTAGTAGACGAAGGCGACCAGGTGCGTAAAGGCCAGGTGCTTGCCACTATAAAAGGCGACCAGCTGAACATTCAGCTGCAAAGTTCAAAGGCATCATATGACAATGCTAAAGCCGACCTTCAGCGTTACGAAAGTGCATTCGCTACCGGTGGTGTTACCAAACAACAGGTAGACAACGCTAAAGTGGCTCTTGCCAATGCTAAGGCACAATACGACCAAACACGTGTTAACCTTGGTGATACAAGTGTAAAGAGCAGCATAAACGGTATTGTTAATGCACGTAACATAGAGCCGGGTAGCGTAGTTTCTCCGGGTACTGTACTTTTTGAATTAGTAGATGTTAGTTCGCTTAAGCTAAAGGTAAACGTACCGGAAAGCCAGGTAGCTACCTTAAAACTCGGTACTACCGTAAAAGTAACTGCAAGCGTATATCCTGATAAAGAGTTTAGCGGTAAGATTACATTCATAGCGCCTAAGGGTGATACATCGCTTAACTTCCCTGTGGAAATTACCATAGCAAACAATCCTAACGGCGAGCTTAAGGCCGGTATGTACGGCAGTGTTACGTTCGGTACGGCATCTAAGCAGCCGGAAGTACTATCTGTACCACGTACAGCCTTTGTAGGCGGTGTGGGTAACAACCAGGTATTTGTAGTGAAAGACGGTGCTGTAACCCTTACTAAAGTAGTTGCAGGACGTATCTTCGGTGAAACGGTAGAAGTGCTTAAGGGTCTTAACGCCGGCGACGTAGTGGTAACCAGCGGACAGATAAACCTTACCGAAGGCAGTAAAGTAGAAGTTATAAAATAGGCCCCCTAACCCCCCAAGGGGGAACTATGGGTTGTGAAAGGACAGGTTGAGTAACCTGAAACCTGAAACTTTAAACCTGAAACAAAATATTCATGAAAATAGCAGAAATATCCATAAAACGGCCAACACTTATTATAGTGTTGTTTACCATACTTACTTTGGGTGGGCTTTACAGCTACAGTAGCCTGAGCTACGAGCTTATCCCTAAGTTTGAAATGAACGTAATTACCATCAGTACGGTATATCCGGGTGCATCGCCGGGTGAAATAGAAAACACCGTTACTAAGAAAGTGGAAGACGCCGTGTCTTCGCTGGAAATGGTAAAGAAAGTAGAATCTAAATCATACGAAAGCCTTTCGGTAGTAATGGTAACGCTTCAGCCAGAGGCCAATGCCGATTACTCCCTGAACGATGCACAGCGTAAGATTAACGCCATAGAGAAAGACTTACCCGAAGATGCCGATCCGCCATCACTTGTAAAATTCTCATTGAGCGACCTCCCGGTTGTAACCCTTGGTGCCACCAGTAAGCTGGATGAAGTAACCTTCTACGACCTTCTGGACAAGAAAATCGAACCTATCCTTAGCCGAGTTAACGGTGTGGCGCAGGTAACCCTTGTAGGTGGTGAGGAGCGTGAAATCCAGGTTAATCTTGATGAGGATAAGCTAAAAGGTTTTGGCCTTAGCATCCCTCAGGTACAACAGGTGGTACTGGGCAGTAACCTTGACTTCCCTACGGGTAGCGTTAAAACCCGTGAGAACAGCATGCTTGTACGTCTTGCCGGTAAATACCGCAATGTAGAGGAAATGCGTAATCTGGTTATATCGAGCAAAAACGGCATACAAATCCGTTTAGGTCAGGTAGCCGACGTACAGGACAGCCAGAAAGAGGCAGAAAAAATAGCCCGTGTAGATGGCAAAAGCGCCATCGCGATACAGATTACCAAACAAACCGATGCTAACGCGGTACAGGTAAGTGAGGACGTACACAACATCATCAAAAAAATCGAAACAGATTATGCTAAAGAAGGCCTGAAGCTTCAGGTAGCAAATGACACCTCAGAATTTACCCTTGTGGCAGCCGAAGGCGTTATCCACGACTTGTTCCTTGCGGTATTCTTGGTAGCGTTTGTAATGCTTTTCTTCCTGCACTCACTGAGGAACGCGCTTATTGTAATGGTGTCTATCCCGGCATCGCTTATCGCTACGTTTATCGGTATATCGCTTATGGGCTATACACTGAACCTGATGAGCTTACTGGGTCTTTCACTAGTGGTAGGTATCCTTGTGGATGACGCGATTGTGGTACTTGAAAACATTTACCGCCATATGGAAATGGGCAAGAGCCGTATCCGTGCCGCTTACGACGGTACTGCCGAAATCGGGTTTACGGTAGCGGCGATTACATTGGTTATTGTAGTGGTATTCCTTCCTATAGCCATGAGTACAGGTCTTGTAAGTAACATTATTACACAGTTCTGTGTGGTAGTGGTTATTGCTACATTACTATCGTTAGTATCATCGTTTACACTTATACCGTGGCTTTCGTCACGCTTTGGTAAGCTGGAGCATATTACCGGAAAAAACATCTTCGGTAAAATCATCCTTGGTTTTGAAAAAGGCCTTGACAAATTCACACACTGGGTGACCGGTATCCTTACCTGGGCACTTACCAGCTGGAAAACAAAACTTGCCAGCCTTGGTGTTGCCATAGCCTTATTCGTAGGCTCAATAATGATAGCAGGTGCTTATATAGGTGGTGAATTTTTCGCGAAGCTGGACAGGGGACAGTTCATGGTCCAGATAGAGCTTCCTAAAGATGCCTCACTGGAGCAGACCAACCTTATGCTGCTTAAAGCGGAAAATTTCCTTCAGAACAAAAAAGAGGTTAAGAGCATCATTACTACCGTAGGCCAAACCAGTGAAGGTATGGCAGGTTCTCAGAGTACTGCTTACAAAGGTGAAATCACTGTAACTCTTGTAGATGAAGAGCACCGTACAGACAACTCATTTGTATATGCCGCGAAAACCAAACTGGAACTGCAAAAAGTACTGGTTGGCGCCAAGATAAAAACCGTACCGGTAAGTATAATGGGTGGTGCCGACGAAGCGCCAATAGCCCTTACCGTAACAGGTAACGATTTTGAAAGCACCTATAAATGGGCTGAGGCTGCTGCCAATGAGCTACGCAAAATACCGGGAGCATCGGAAGTTAAGCTAACATCTGAAGCCGGTTCACCGGAGATTGACGTTAAGGTAGACCGCGATAAGATGGCTGCTTTGGGGCTAGACCTGCAAACCGTAGGTTTAACCATGCAAACTGCCTTTAACGGTAATACCGATGGTAAATTCCGTGCCGGGCAGTACGAGTATGACATTAACATCCGCTACGGTGAATACAACCGTATGAATATAGAAGACGTACGTAACATAACCTTTATAAACACTGCCGGACAGGAAGTAAAACTAAGCCAGTTCTCTGAAATTACTGAAGGTTCAGGGCCAAGTTTGCTTGAGCGTCGTGATAAGAGTACCTCTGTTACCGTACAGGGACAAACTGTAGGTAGGCCTGTAGGTAGTGTTGTTGCCGACTGGAGTGCTGTGTTTGAAAAAATGGAACGCCCTGCAGGTGTAAGCTATGTATGGGGTGGTGACATGGAAAACCAGAGCGAAGGCTTCGGTACGCTGGGTGTGGCGTTACTTGCCGCGATTATCCTGGTATATCTTGTAATGGTAGCACTGTACGACAGCTTTGTGTATCCGTTTGTGGTACTTTTTGCCGTACCGCTTTCATTCATCGGGGCGTTGCTTGCACTGGCACTTACAAACAATACACTGAATATATTTACCATACTTGGTATCATCATGCTTATTGGTCTGGTGTGTAAGAACGCGATTCTACTCGTGGATTTTACCAACCACAGGAAAGAACAGGGCGAAAGCACGTACCACGCGCTTATACAGGCTAACCATGCCCGTCTTCGCCCTATCCTTATGACTACGATAGCGATGGTGTTTGGTATGATTCCTATTGCACTTGCAAAAGGTGGTGCGGCACAGATGAACAACGGACTTGCCTGGGTTATTATAGGTGGTCTTATCAGTTCGCTATTCCTTACCCTTATTATAGTTCCGGTGGTGTACTCTATATTTGATGGCTTAATCCGCCGTTTCTCTAAGAAAGATAAGATAGACTACGCCGCTGAAATGGTTGCTGATTACGACCACCGCGAACTAAGCGAAGATGGCTTTACTGCAAAGCATTGATTTATGTTTTCAACAATAGTTGGATACCCTGCCGAAAGGCGGGGTATTTTTTTTTTATACAAAACCCTAAAATAAATTCAGTTTTTTAATCGTAAAATTTTCAAATTCAAAAAAACATGCATCCACAGCAAGCATATCTTCAAAAGTGATTAACACCACTATCCTTATTTAGAATAATTTAAAATAAAGCTTGTGTAATGTTTGTTTGAGGTATAACTTTGCGCCGTCTAAAAACAAACACAGATGAAAAATTCTATTTTCAAACAAACCTTAACCATATTGGCAGTGCTATTTGGCATGGCGCTTTGGGCCCAGAACCGTGGCACTGTAAACGGAACCATAACACTAAGCGACAACACCCCTGCCGAAAACATAAGCGTAGCGCTTAAAGGCACAGTGTACAGCGCTGTGACCAATATAAAAGGTGCTTATGAAATTAAAAATGTAAAACCCGGTACTTACACCCTGCGTGCAGCAGCTGTAGGCATTAAAGCCATAGAGCAAAGTATTACCGTTGCCGCCGGACAGGCTACTTCGGCTAACATTTCGCTAAGCGAAAGTCAGGAAGAACTGAACGAGGTAGTGATTAACGGTGGTTTTAACCGTTATGGAAAACAGGAAAGCGCAACCTCATCGCGCATACAGCTTACTAACCTGGAAAATGCGCAGGTATATAATGTGGTTACCAAAGAACTTATGGCAGACCAGCTAATTACCAACCAGGACGACGCGCTTAAAAACGTGCCGGGTGTATACCAGCTATGGGGTTCTACAGGCCGCGCAGGAGATGGAGGATCGTACTTCGCGTCGCGTGGTTTTGTTACACAGGCACTGGTACGCAATGGTATAGCGGGTACAGTTATAGCCAATAATGACGCTGCCAACCTTGAAACTATAGAAGCTATAAAAGGGCCTTCAGCTACACTCTTTGGTAGTATCCTTACCTCTTACGGAGGACTTATAAACCGTGTTACCAAAAAACCTTACGAAAAATTTGGCGGAGAAGTTAACCTGCTTACCGGAAGCTATGGCAACAATAGGGCTACCGTAGATGTTAACACACCGCTGAATGCAGATAAAACCGTGCTTTTCAGGCTTAATGCCGCTACTACAAGGTATGAAGGCTGGCAGGATACGGGCTCTAGCAAAAGTACTTTCTTTGCTCCTTCGTTCACCTTTAAACTTAGCGATCGTCTTACTGCTACACTGGAGGGAGAATTCTTTAACCAGGACGCGAGCGGTATGCACCTGATTTACCTGGATTATACCAAAACACCTTCGCAAATAGGCCTGCACAACGCTAAAGACCTTAATTACAACTATAAGCGCTCATTACTGGGCAGCGATTTTATTACCGAAACAAGGAGCCGCAACTTCTTTGGTACGGTAAACTATAAAATATCAGACAGCTGGGTATCGCAATCAGTGCTTACCTCTGCTAACAATGAGGCCGCAGGCCCGGGCGCATGGCTGTACCTGCTGTCGCCTACCGAAATGTCGCGTAACGCGTGGGGCTTTGAGGGGTCGTCTAACGCCATCGAATTCCAGCAAAACTTTACCGGCGACTTTGTTATTGGCAATATGAGGAACCGTGTAGTTATAGGAGGCGACCTTTACCACACTAAAGGGTACACTAACATTACCAACCTGCCTACCGGATACTATTTTGATACCGTAAACTTCACTACAGACATACCTGCTTACAGCAGTTTTAACCAAAATACCATTAACGGCCAGCTTGATGCTTCTACATCTTTTTACAGGAGCGGTACTAACTACAGTGTACACAGTGCGTATGTAAACGATGTTATAAACATTACCCCAAGCCTTATACTATCGGCCGGTGTACGCTTTGACAACTATGAAAACAAGGGGGCGTACGACCCTACGTATAATACTACAGCGGGCGCATTCTCTCAAAATGCTTTCTCACCTAAATTTGGCGCGGTATACCAAATCATTAAAGACGAGCTATCGATATTTGCCAATTACCAGAACAGCTTCTCTAACGTAGTGAACCCTAACGCGGGCAGCAACAACCCAGAACTTAACAATGCAGTGCTTAAGCCACAGCACGCTAACCAGTTTGAAGCCGGTATAAAGCTTAACGCCCTTAATAACAAACTTGGCCTTAACGCCAGCTACTATAATATTCATGTAGAAGATATTGTACGTACTGTTTACCTGGGTACGCTTACTAACTACCTGCAGGATGGCAGCCAGAGGAGTACCGGTTTTGAAGCAGAACTTACAGCTGCACCAATAGACGGACTTAATATAAGACTGGGCTATGCCTATAACGACAGCCGCCTGCAAACTCCCGATGCTACTACAAACGGACTTCGCCCTACAACTGCCGGCCCACAAAACCTGGCGAACTTCTGGATAAGCTACAAGCTGCCTGCCGAAACTATAGACGGCCTGGGCATAGGCTTTGGCGGTAACTACGGTGGTGCCACGCTTATTTACAACCAATATAATGCAGGTGTAAGGGATACCTTTGCACTTCCTGAATATACGGTACTAAATGCATCTCTATTCTATGACAGGCCTAAGTACAGGATTACTGCTAAAGTAAACAACCTTACCGATGAGCTGTACTTTAATGGCTACACTACCATAAACGTACAGGCACCAAGAACATTCATGGGTGGTGTAACATATAAGTTTTAATCGTTAGATCATAACTTTTTTTGACTGTGAATATCCTCCTCCGGGAGGATATTTTATTTGACAAGGGTATTTTAACGCTATTTATTTAGAACAATTAAAAATAAAGTTTGCTAAGTACGGCATTAGCCAATAACTTTGCAACCGGCAAACAATAACAACAAACAAAATGAAAAAATTCGGCATACTACTAGTATTGCTTTTTGCAGCAGTAACAGCACAGGCACACGCCCTTTGGATAGAAACAGCCCAACAGGGAGCCCTTAATAAAAAACAGGAAGTAAAAGTATTTTATGGCGAATACGGTCATGGACTACACGAAAAAGTAGGCGGAGATACGTATAACAAAGTAAAAGGCTTTACACTATGGGCCATAGCGCCGGATGGTAAAAAGACTGAGCTTACGGTAAAGCCTGAAGCCAACTACTACTCAGCCTGGTTTACGCCTTCTCAAAGTGGCACCTATACCATTGCCCTTGACAATAACGAGATTGAAGTAATCGACTTTACAAAATACAACTTCGGGATTTTTAAAACGCATTACCATGCACTTGCAAAGGTAAACGTGGGCGGTAAAAATACTGAAACCGCCGCTGTAAATCCTGACGGCATTACCATTACCGATGTTTCTACAGCCACGGCAAAACTAAATGGCGATGTTACCCTTAAGGTACTTTACAAAGGACAGCCTGCTAAAGATATTGAGGTAGATGTAGAAATTGGCAAAAAATTCGGGCAGAAGATAAAGACAAACGATAAAGGCGAAGTAACTTTTAATGTTCCTTTTAATACTACATATATGGTAGAAGCCACTAAAAAGGAAGAAGTACCGGGTAACTACAAAGGCAAGGATTACCAGTTTATCTGGCATTGTGCCACCTATACCCTTCCTGTTTCTAAATAATAGCTTTTAGATGGCGGCAGAGAAAAAAAAGAAGAAAAAAGATTTTAAACACTGGGTAGGCAAGGCACACCTTTGGCTGGGCTTAAGCTCGGGCCTAGTAATATTATTGCTTGCAGTTACAGGTTGTATCTTCGCTTTTCAGGAGGAAATAACTACCGCGCTGCGCCATGATGCTATATATGTAACGCCAGGCAAGGAACATTTGCCTGCATCGGCACTTTGGGAGAAAACGCAACAGGCGCTGGGCGAAAAAATACCGCTAAACAGCCTTAGCGTATATAACGATCCGGAGAAAGCAGCACACTCCTACGCATACAAATTCACTGAGGGCGGTTTCTGGTACCTGAGCAATCTGGACTACTACTATTCGGTATATACTAATCCGTATACCGGAGAAGTTCTGGGTATTTATGATGAAGGCCACAGCTTTTTTAACATCATAAAAATGCTGCACTGGAGCCTGCTGATAAGCCACCCCGTAGGCCAGCAGATCATAGGCTGGTCAACCTTTATATTTGTAATAATGCTTATTTCAGGCATTATATTGTGGTGGCCTAAGAACAAGGCTGCACGCAAGCAGCGCATCTGGTTCCAGTGGAAAGAAACTACCAAGTGGCGCCGTAAAAATTACGACCTGCACAACATCTTTGGGTTTTATGTGTCTTCTGTTGCCATTATATTGGCCTTTACCGGAATGGTGTGGGCGTTTCAGTGGTTCCAGGCCACGGTGTATGTAATTTCCAGCCTTAGCATAACGCCCCCTGCTCCGGTAGTAGTAAAGTCTACCCCGATTAAGGCCGATAAAGACAAAGCGTTTGACCTGGCGTTACTTTCAGTAAAGAAGAAACATCCTGAAGCTGATTATTTCAGTATGGGGAAACCCGCAGACAGTACTGCTGCCATAGGCATACACGTAAACCTGGTGCCGGGTACGTACTACAAGCACCACCACGCGCATTATGATCAGTATACCGGCAAATTTCTTAAAGAAGAAAACTATAAGGACAGTAACATGGGCGAAAAGGTAATCGGCGCTAACTACGATATACACGTGGGCGCCATATTGGGGCTACCGGGTAAGATACTTGCCTTTATAGCCAGTTTTGTGTGCTCCATGCTGCCCGTAACAGGCTTCCTTATATGGCGGGGGCGTAATAATAAAAAAGCCAAAACAGCGTAACGGACAAATACCAATATCTATAAATGAAAATCCCCGTATCCTGTAAAGGCACGGGGATTTTCGCATAATGTAAGTATTCGGGTTAGTATAAAAAACTTATTTGTTTACAGCTACAGCAGCAGCATCCTTACTCCATTTTTTCACTTCGGCTACACGGCTGTTGGCATAATCAACTTCAGTTAGGTTTACACCCGTCCAAAAGAACCATTTACCTACTTTCTGTCCGTTATCATACGTACCCATGCTCTGCTTGGTACCATCTTCGTTATAGGCTACCCATGCACCGGTAAGTTTGCCGTCTTTATAAAAGCCGGTTTGCTTTACATTACCGTTGTCATAATAGTACGTAGTTTTTATGATGTTGTTCTCTATTTCGTGTTTAGGTTTAACGCTTTGGGCTGACAACACACCTGCAAGCAGCAGGAATCCGGCAACAAAACTCTTTTTCATATGCTCTATGTGTTTAAGGTTATACATATTGTTCAAAACAAATGTATAAAAATATTTTACATAAAAAACACATTTGCTTAACAATTTGGTAACATTGAATAAAACTTAACATTAGAGACCAAAAAACGGACATCATTAAGATTACAATGTGCCCTACTTCATCAGCTTTTCGAGTTGAGCAGCCAACTCAGGTTCACTTGGCCTTTTCGCATCGAAGTCAACAATATTACCTTTAGGGTCAATCAATATGAAACGCGGTATAGACTCTATTTTATAGGCTTTAACGAACGTGCTTTCCCATGCGTTTTCGGCAATGACCTGAATACCGCCCATATGCTTATCGGCAACCATGCTTTTCCACTTTTCGGTATCGGCAGGTTTGTCTATACTCAGGCTTACAAAAGCGATCTTTTTACCTTTAAGTGATTCTTCAAGTTTTTCCAGGTGTGGTATTTCCTGCCTGCACGGTCCGCACCAGGTAGCCCACACATCTATATACACGTATTTCCCTTTAAAGTCAGACAGGTTAACGACCTTCCCGTTTACATCTTTATAACTAAACTGTGGCGATGGTTTACCTGTAAACTCCAGTCTGTTTTCAATACCATCTATTACTGATTTAAGCTGTTCCTTTTGTCTGTATTGCATCATTCGTACAGAGTTAACACCCATATACGACAAACCTGCCACGCTTATTTGTTCCGCCCATGAAGTAGTGAGCTTATCGGCTTGCGTCTTTAATTCGGATACATTTGGTGTTTTTATAGCTTCAGCTTCAAAAGCACGGGTATCATTATCCATCTTTCGGATAAGGTTATTTTCTTTTGCCCCTTCTCCTACGAAGGCAAGCGTACCTTCAAAATCTTTAGCATCTGCAGTAAGAGTCATGTCCGTATCGTTAGAGAGGAAGATACCTATCTCAGTATCAGAGTAAATTAGGCTAAACATATTAGCCCCTTGCTGAATGTTAGTGCTGAAACGCCCCTGCTTGTCTATAGGTACAGCTAAGCGAAATTTCCCCCTAAGGCTTTTTACAATAAGCGAGTCGGCTTTATTGTTGGTTATGGTACCCTTAAAGTTTTGCGGCTTATCCTGCGCGTGTAGTCCCAAGGTTGCGACAAGCAGCAGTATTGTAACGAATTGTTTCATATATGTGTAACGATTGATGGTGCATTAAAAAACATAACCCATACTACTATGTATGGGTTATGGCAAATATATTCTGAAAAAATATTATTTCAGCAGGGTTTCAAGCTGTGCGGTAAGTTGCGGGTCGCTTGGCCTCTTTGCATCGGCATCCACCACATTACCTTGCGGGTCAATCAGTATAAAGCGCGGAATAGAGTTTACACCAAACGCCTTAGGGAAGCTGCTCTGCCAGTCTTTATCGGCCATAAGCTGTACACCACCCAGGTTTTTATCGGTTACAAATTTCTTCCATTTGTCATGGTCTTTCATAGCATCTATAGAAAGGCTAACGAAAGCGATTTTCTTATCATGGAATTTCTCCTCTACCTTTTGCAGGAAAGGAATCTCCTGGCGGCAAGGCCCACACCAGGTAGCCCAAAGGTCTATGTACACATATTTACCTTTCAGGTCGGCAAGGCTTGTGGTTCCACCTTTGTGGTTTTCATAGGTAAAGGCAGGTGCGGGCTGGCCTTTCATCTTAGCAGCGGCGGCAGCCTGAGCAGCCATCATGCCAAGTTGTTCCCTTGAAGCTTCAAGCTCCTGTTTAAGGGTGGTAGCAAATGCAGCATCAATAGCAGGGTCTTTTAGCTCAGCAACAAGCCCATCCACCCACTGGTTGATTTCTTTGGTTTGCTGTTCAGGTGCAGCGGTAGCCAGTTTTTCCTGAAGGCGCTCCATACCTATGTTTAGCTTAGCCACAATGTTGTTCTCTTTTTCACCTTTACCCCTGTAGGCTATGGTTTCATCAAACTGGGCAGCATCCATGGTAAGGGTAAGGTCATAACCGTTTTTAAGATATACGGTACCGTACTCTTTACCATCAAAAAGACTGTAGAAACCAGCGGCAGGCACAGCAAAGCTATCGCTGAAGCTACCTGCTTTTTTGGTTTTGATTACTTTATTAAAAGTCTTTGTTTTAATAACAAGCGAGTCGCTGTTTGGGTTTTTAATTACTGCGGTAAATTTTACCTTATCGGCCTGGGCATGTAGCGCCGCAGAGGCCATTAGCATAAGAGCCAGTAGTTTTTTCATAGGTTTTTAGTGTCGTTGTATATTATAGTGTAAATGTAAGCGAGAAAAGCGTAACTCCGTAGGGAATGTTTGTTAAAAAAAGAGGTTTGTAGTTTGTGGTTTATCGTTTATGGTTAGCTCACTCAGAACTATAAACCACAAACCATAAACCATAAACCGAAAACATTTTCTAAATTTGCACTCGAAATTTCAACATACAATAATAATGTACAGAAGCCATAACTGTGGAGCGCTTACAGCCGGCCACATCAACCAGGAAGTAACATTATCCGGATGGGTACAAAAAGTACGCAACAAGGGGTTTATGATTTGGGTAGACCTACGCGACCGTTACGGCATTACGCAGCTTATTTTTGATGAGCAGCGTACCGAAAAAGCCGTACAGGATCTTGCCACAACCCTGGGCCGTGAGTTTGTTATCCAGGTTAAAGGTACCGTGATAGAGCGCGAAAGCAAAAACCCTAACATGGCTACCGGCGACATAGAAATACTGGTAAAAGAACTTACCGTACTAAATGCGGCACAGGTTCCGCCGTTTACCATAGAAGACGAAACTGATGGTGGCGAAGACATCCGTATGAAATACCGCTACCTGGACATACGCCGTAACCCGGTTAAGAACAGCCTGCTTTTCCGCCATAAAGTAGCCATGGAAGTGCGCAACTATCTTTCGGGCAAAGGCTTTATTGAAGTAGAAACGCCTGTACTTATAAAGAGTACTCCAGAGGGCGCACGCGACTTTGTAGTACCAAGCCGTATGAACCCGGGGCAGTTCTATGCCCTGCCACAATCGCCTCAAACCTTTAAGCAGCTGCTTATGGTAGGTGGTATGGATAAGTATTTCCAGATTGTGAAGTGTTTCCGCGATGAGGACCTACGTGCCGACCGCCAGCCGGAGTTTACTCAGATAGACTGCGAAATGAGCTTCGTAGAGCAGGAAGACATCATCCAGATGTTTGAAGGGCTTGCAAGCCACCTGCTTAAAGAACTTAAAGGTATAGAAACAGGGCCATTCCCTCGTATGACCTACGATGAGGCCATGAAAAAATATGGTAACGACAAACCGGACATCCGTTTCGGGATGGAGTTTGGCGAACTGAACGAAGTTGCCCAGCACAAAGATTTCGCGGTATTTAACAGTAGCGAACTTGTTGTGGGTATTGCCGTTCCGGGTGCTGCTTCATATACACGTAAGCAAATAGATGAGCTTATAGAATGGGTAAAACGCCCGCAGGTAGGTGCTACCGGTATGGTGTATGCCAAATATGACCCTGACGGTTCACTTAAATCATCGGTAGATAAATTCTACGATCAGGAAGACCTTAAAAAATGGGCGGAAGTTACCGGCGCACAACCGGGCGACCTTATATTAGTACTAAGCGGTGACGCTCACAAAACACGTACCCGCCTTAGCGCGCTGCGTATGGAAGTGGCTACACGCCTTGGCCTGCGTAACCCTGAGGTTTTCGCTCCGCTATGGGTTGTAGACTTCCCACTACTGGAGTGGGATGAGGATAGCGAGCGTTTCCACGCCATGCACCACCCGTTCACGTCACCTAAGCCGGAAGACATTGCCCTGCTTGAAACTGATCCGGGAGCGGTACGTGCCAACGCGTACGACCTTGTACTAAATGGCAATGAGATAGGCGGTGGTTCCATCCGTATACATGATAAGGCTACGCAGAGCCTAATGTTTAAATACCTTGGCTTTACCGAAGAAGAAGCTAAAAACCAGTTTGGCTTCCTTATGGACGCGTTCCAGTACGGTGCGCCGCCACACGGTGGTCTTGCCTTTGGCTTTGACAGGCTAACGGCTATCCTTGGCGGACAGGAAACCATCCGTGATTTCATCGCCTTCCCTAAAAACAACAGCGGCAGGGATGTAATGATAGATGCGCCAAGCACCATAGACAACAAACAGCTCGATGAGCTTTTTATCAGTGTAAAACAGCAGTAATTGTATTACAATATACCTTAGCCCCCGCAGCAATTTGTTACGGGGGCTCTTTTTTACTCCCAACCTGTATTCTAATTATTAGCTAAAATACTATATTGCATCAAAATCACAAACCAAATGAAAAAACTATACCTGCTACTGCTTGTACTCTTTACAGGCTTTTCGGCATTTGCCCAAAAAACCATCCAGAGCAAAATAAAAGACCTTACCACCGGCGAGCCTGTAGAGATGGCCACCATATCGGCAGACGGTACTACCATAAGTACCGTGAGCAATGCTGAGGGAAGTTTCAGGATTACCTTTCCGGATAACGTTACCACACTAAGCATTAGCCATCTTAATTATAAGCCTTTTTCGATACCTGTTGCGGAAGCCACGGGCGAAATAAACCTGGAACCCAGCGTAATTACCCTTGAGGAAATCGTGGTGAGCAATGTACCTGTAGACGGACTGCTGCGCGGGGCGGTAAAAGCCTCTAAAAAGAAGCTGGAGAAGTCGCTACTCCTTAACACCTACTATAGGGAGTTCGTAAAGATTAACGGTAAATACACGCGCTTTTCAGACGGGCTCGTAGATTTTTATGTGAAACGCAAAAGCGGCGCTGCCGATGTATACGTAAATCAAAGCCGCGCCATAAAGCTGGTTAAAAAAGGTGATAAAGGCATCCTCACCCACGGTAACGACAGCATAACCGAAGCCGATGAAAAAAGCCTTGAAAACGTAAACCTTTATAGTCTTGATGATGCCGTATCGGGTGGGTATAACTTTAAGATCATAGAAAAGATATTGGGCAATGCCAAAGACTATGACTTTGTACTGAAAACAAGACAGGACAAAAGTGGGCGTGATCTGCAGATTGTAGCCATAAGCCCTAAACCGGGCAGTAAAGGATTGTACAGCGGCAGCGTAACCTACGATACCAAAACCATGCTTATACTGGAAAGCAGCTATACCATAGATCCACTGTATAAGAAAAACACAGTAGACGTAAAATTCCTTGGCTTCCACATAGTGCTTACAGCAAACGAAAAGAAAACCATTTTTACTAATGATAATGACAAGTACATTATAAAATATAATAAAGGCCGCTTAGGCATGCACATGGACTACAGGGATAAAATTAATGATGAGATGGAATTCCTGAGCGATGTGGTGGTAAACAACTACAAAGAAACCGAAGAAACCCCTGATAAAAAGGCGCGCTTTAAAGGCAAGAGCCTGTATTCGGCCGGAAATAAATTTACTACAGAGTTCTGGAAAAATAGCAACGCGTTACTGCTTACCGCTGCAGAAGAGAAAATCCTGAAATCAGTAGAATAATTTGTCCTGTACACACACTTATCAACCATATTACAAAATGAAACAAAAACTATTATTACTGGCACTGGCAGGTACACTGTCTTGTTTTGCGCAGAAAGAAATCAAGGCGGGCATTATAGCCGGTGCCACATATTCTAAACTGAATGTAATCATACCACTGGATTATAAATATGCACCAAATTTTATGGTGGGTATTACTGCTGAAAAGCCGGTTGCCAATAATTTATCGATATTTGCCAACCTTAATTACGAACGCCGTACCTCTACGGTTAAGGCACCTTTTGCAGTGTATGATGAGTTTGGTCTGGTAGCGGTTTACCCTGATAACAAAATCACCCAAACCATAAGCTACCTGAGCATACCGGTTTCGGCACGCTATTATTTTGGCACGCAAAAACGTTTTTGTGCTAATCTTGGCCTGTATGCAGACGTATACTTATCAGACAAAGCAAAAAGCGACCATAGTGTAAACCACGGCGGTGGCACTATAAGCACCAGCCATGGCAACTTTACTACCGTTACAGTAGGCATTAATCCGGGAGTTGGGTATAGCATTCCCCTAAAAAACAATACCGATATCTTAATAGACCTACGTTATAATATAGGCTTAACCGATGCTGTAAAAAACTCAGACACCACGGTAAACAGCTTCATCCTCGCTGCAAATTACCGTTTTAACCTGTAACTTTTATTCTCTGATAAATCAACCTAATGAAAAACAAGTTTTTACTGTTTGCGTTGGCTGCAATGCCTTTTATTGCCGCGGCGCAAGACAACCCATCCACAACGGGCATTAAACTGGGCATTAGCGCAGGCTCTAACATTTCGTTTTTGCGTGATGACAACGGAATGGATTACGACCCATGGACAGGCCGTACAGCGGGATTAACCTTTGAATTGCCCATAAACAAGCGTTTTGCGTTTAATACCGGCGTATATTATGAACAGCGTAATTACCGTACAGATTTAGAAATGTACAGCACAGACCCGTTTGACCCCATTGCCGGTACCTATATGGCTACATTAGAATATAAGAATCACTTTTTAACAGTGCCTGTTACGGCTAAGCTTTTCTTTAGTGATGAAAACAGCTTTTATATACTGGGTGGCGGATTTGCATCGATGTTCCTTGCCGATAAACTTGTTTGGAACGGAAGGAATAGCCCTTCTCCGGACAGTATTGTAAAAAAGGCTAATTTCGGGGTTACTTTTGGGGCAGGCTACCGATGGAGTATAGACAGCCAAAACGAATTGAACTTTGAACTGCGTGATAACCTGGGGCTTACTAAAAGCTACAAAAACACCGATGGCTTTAAAAGCAATACTGTTGCACTGATTATAAACTACCAGCTTACGCTGTAAAACAAAAAACCTGCGAAATCGCAGGTTTTTTTTGCACCATGTAAAGCATGCTGGTTGGACACACTTTAATTTCATTTGGTTGGTTAATGATTTTTTCCCTTTTAATTTTCGTAAAAACTGTGCGGGTGTTCATCTCCTCACAGGCTAATACTACCTAAACTAAACTACACTCAAATTAAACAGAAATGGAAAAAATCTATGGTTTTGCACCCCCGTGCTTTAAACTTCATTATTACAATAGCGAAAATACAGAGTATGTTAAAATATTACTTACGACAAACACGCAAAATTTGTTAAATTTTAACTTTTAGCGATTTTATTCAAACACTGTAAGTATGTGGAAACAGGGACAAAAAACAAAAACCATACTTTGATTCATTTTGTGACATTTTAAAAAAAGGCAGGATAAAATAAAAACCAATAAATTTTTTAACACAAATACTTGTTTACGTAATAAATAATTCTACCTTTGAGCATTATTAATAATTTTTATTGCAACAAATGCGTACAGGCAAAGTAAAATTTTTCATTGAATCTAAAGGTTTTGGATTCATTACAGACGACGAAACAGGTAAAGACATCTTCGTACACATTACGGGTCTTAACGGTTCACCAAACCTTAACGAAGGCGACAAAGTTAGCTACGTTGAGCAAGATGGCAAAAAAGGGAAAGTAGCCGCTAATGTAACAGCGCTGTAACTAATATATATTTAGTACGATTACCTCTGAAAGAACAAGCCACCCAAAAGGGTGGCTCTTTTTTTACAAACAACCCAGATTATTGCTATCTTTTTTACGGGTTGTTTGTGATTTTATCATCCCTGATAACGGTAATTTATCAACTCTTTACAAATACACTGCTTCAGCTGCAAACAATGATTATTTAGAACCGATAAAAATTAGCCTCCTATCCTTCTATCTCTTAACAAAACCTTGAATAAGTTTAGGAAACCCAATTATATTTGTGAATTGATTTACACATATACACAATTATGGAAACAGGTCAGGGACAACTGATACCCATTTTAATGCAAATGGGCCTTGCCGTAGGATTTGTAGCGGGCACAATAGCCATATCTAACATGCTGGGGCCAAAAAGGCATTCGGCAAGCAAAGACAAAAACTTTGAGTGCGGCGTAGAATCTGTAGGTAACGCACGTATACCATTTTCTGTAAAATACTTCCTTGTAGCCATCCTTTTCGTACTTTTTGACGTAGAAGTTATTTTTATGTACCCATGGGCGGTAAATTTCCGCGAAATGGGCGTAGCAGGCCTTGCTAAGATGGGCATTTTTATGTTCTTCCTTATTGTGGGCTTTTTCTATGTTATGAAGAAAAAAGGCCTGGAGTGGGAGTAACATCAGGCACGCCTTTTGAGGCATTATCCTGATTATCAAAAATAAAAATTAGTATGAGCGATTCATCAAAAATAAAAATGGCCGATACCCCGGAAGGAATCCAGGGAAATGGTTTTTTTGCTACTAAGCTGGAAGACGTTGTGGGTCTTGCGCGTGCCAATTCGCTTTGGCCGCTTCCCTTTGCTACATCTTGCTGCGGTATAGAGTTTATGGGAACCATGGCTGCCACGTATGACTTGGCGCGTTTCGGATCAGAGCGTATGAGCTTTTCACCACGCCAGGCAGATATGCTGCTTGTTATGGGTACCATAGCTAAGAAAATGGCACCTATCCTGCGTCAGGTATACGAACAAATGGCTGAGCCACGCTGGGTAATCGCCGTAGGTGCCTGTGCATCGTCTGGTGGTGTATTTGATACGTACTCTGTACTTCAGGGCATAGACAAGGTTATTCCGGTAGACGTATATGTGCCGGGTTGCCCGCCAAGGCCGGAACAAATCCTGGATGGTATCCTTAAGCTACAGGAAATTGTAAAAAGTGAATCACTGCGCCGCAGAAATTCACCTGAATATAAAGAATTAATGGCTTCTTACAACATATCATAATGGCATTAGAAACCACTGTTATAGAAAGTAAACTAACCGAAAAGTTCGGCAACGGCGTTTTCGGTTTTACACAAATAAAAGACATATTTTCGTTTGAGGTAAGCCCGGAGGTAAGTAACGATGCCATCCGTTTCCTTAAGGAAGACGCTACGCTTCGTTTTAACTTCCTTACCGATGTTTGCGGCATTCATTACCCGGACAACGAAAAAGAAAGGCAGTTTGCCGTGGTATACCACATGCACAACTGGCTGGATAACGTTCGTGTTCGCATAAAATGCTACCTGAATGGCGATACTCCCGAAATAGACACGGTAACCAACCTGTTCTTGGGAGCCAACTGGCAGGAACGCGAAACCTACGATTTTTACGGCATTATCTTTAAAGGCCACCCGCAGCTGAAACGCATCCTTAACATGGATGAAATGCAGGTGTTCCCTATGCGTAAGGAGTTCCCTATGGAAGACGCCGGCCGTACCGATAAAGACGACCGTTTCTTCGGGCGCAGCACTGATAACGCACTAAATTACTAACCGGCAATAAGTTTATATAAACATGTCAGACCTGTTATTATCTCCGGAAGACCGCTACGCCAAGATCATTGAGGCACGCAAGCACAACGACGACGGCAGCGAACTTTCTGTACTGAACCTTGGCCCTACGCACCCTGCTACGCACGGTATCTTCCAGAACATACTGCTTATGGATGGTGAGCGCATTATAGATGGCGAAGGCACCGTAGGTTACATACACCGCGCTTTTGAGAAAATTGCCGAAAATAGGCCGTTTTACCAAATAACCCCGCTTACCGACAGGATGAACTATTGCTCATCCCCCATAAACAACATGGGCTGGTGGATGACCCTGGAAAAAGCGCTTGAAATAGAAGTACCTAAAAGGGTACAGTACTTAAGGGTAGTAATTATGGAGCTGGCACGTATAGCCGACCATATTATATGTAACTCGGTACTGGGTGTAGATACCGGAGCTCTTACGGGTTTCCTTTACGTATTCCAGTACAGGGAAAAGATATACGAAATTTACGAAGAAATATGTGGTGCCCGTCTTACTACAAACATGGGCCGCATAGGTGGTTTTGAAAGGGACTGGAGCCCTGCCGCCTTTAAAAAGATAGAAGATTTCCTTGCAGATTTCCCTGCGGTATGGCAGGAGTTTGAAAACCTGCTGGTACGTAACCGTATTTTTATGGACCGTACCATAGATGTAGGACCTATATCTGCAGAAAAAGCCATGAGCTACGGTTTTACCGGCCCTAACCTTAGGGCTGCGGGTATTGACTATGATATCCGTGTAATGCAGCCGTACAGCTCTTACGAAGAATTTGATTTTGATGTTCCCGTAGGAAAATCAGGCGATACGTATGACCGTTTTTGTGTGCGCAACGCCGAAGTTTGGGAAAGTCTTAAAATCATTCGTCAGGCTATTGATAAGATCAATGCCATTCCTGAAAAGATTTACCACGCCAATGTACCGGATTACTACCTTCCGCCTAAGGAAGAAGTATACCACAACATGGAGGCGCTTATATACCACTTTAAAATTGTAATGGGCGAAGTTCCTGTACCGAAAACAGAAGTGTATCATCCGGTAGAAGGCGGTAACGGAGAGCTGGGCTTTTACCTGATTACCGATGGTAGCCGTACGGCATACAGGTTGCATTTCCGTAGGCCATGCTTTATCTACTACCAGGCGTTTAACGACATGGTACGCGGGCAAATGCTTTCGGATGCCATTGCAACGCTTTCTAGTTTGAACGTTATTGCAGGAGAGCTGGACGCATAAATTATTTTAAATTATAAATTTTGAATTACGAATTACGAATTGAGGGTGACACTGTCATTCAACATTTAAAATTCAACATTTAAAATAAAAATAGAACATAGAAGAAAAAGAGTATGGAAGTTAGTCACATACATCAGGAAATAAACATTACGCCCGAGCTTTCGTCAAGGATAGAGGAGCTTTGCAGCCACTACCCTGCCGAAAAAAGGAAAAGCGCGCTGCTGCCTGTACTGCATGAAGTACAGGACAAGCACGACAACTGGCTTAGCGTACCACTTCAGGACAAAGTAGCCGAAATCCTTGGCATACAACCTATAGAGGTGTATGAGGTGGTTACCTTCTATACCATGTTTAACCAAAAGCCTATAGGTAAGTACATGTTTGAATTTTGCCGCACATCGTGCTGCATGATTCGCGGTGCCGAAAACCTTATGGACTATACCTGCCAGAAACTGGGCATTAATGTAGGTGAGACTACTGCCGATGGTATGTTTACCGTTGTTGGTGTGGAGTGTCTTGGTGCCTGTGGTTACGCGCCAATGCTTCAGCTGGGCGACTACTATTACGAAAAGCTTGACCTTGCAAAAATGGATCAGCTGATTGAAGACTGCCGCGCGGGCAAAATAGATTTACATAAACTTTCCATTTCGCAATAACAATGGGACTAAAGATATTATTAGAGCACGCTAACGTACCGGGTATAAAAACCTATGAGGTATATCGCCAGCACGGTGGCTATCGCTCTGTAGAAAAAGCGCTTAAGAGCATGACGCCAGACGAGGTGGTGGAAGAAGTAAAAACCAGTGGACTTCGTGGTCGTGGTGGAGCAGGTTTCCCTACCGGAATGAAATGGAGCTTTATAGACAAGAAGTCGGGCAAGCCACGCCACCTGGTGTGTAATGCCGATGAGTCTGAACCGGGTACATTTAAAGACCGTTACCTTATGGAGTACATCCCTCACCTGTTGATTGAGGGTATGATAACTTCAAGCTACGCGCTGGGCTGTAACCAGAGTTACATTTACATCCGTGGCGAATATATGTGGGTATACCGCATACTTGAAACTGCAATTAAAGAAGCCTATGCCGCAGGTTGGCTGGGTAAAAATATACTAGGTACCGGTTGGGATTTAGATCTTGCCGTGCATTGCGGTGGAGGTGCCTACATTTGCGGCGAGGAAACCGCCCTTATCGAGTCGCTGGAAGGCAAGCGTGGTAACCCGCGTATTAAGCCCCCATTCCCGGCGATTAGTGGTTTGTGGCAAAACCCTACCGTGGTAAACAACGTAGAATCTATAGCCGTAGTGCCATGGATTGTAAACAATACCGGAGCAGAATATGCAAAAGTAGGCATAGGACGCAGTACGGGTACCAAACTTATTTCGGCTTCGGGTCACTGTAAAAACCCAGGCGTTTACGAAATAGAGCTTGGCCTTAGCGTAGACGAATTCATGAACTCAGACGAATACCTGGGGGGTATGATGGACGACCGTCCGCTTAAAGCACTTATCCCTGGCGGTTCGTCAGTGCCAATTCTTCCTGCTCACCTTATCTTTAAAAATGCCGAAGGCGGCGACAGGCTTATGAGCTACGAATCACTTTCTGAAGGTGGTTTTGCAAGTGGCTCTATGCTGGGTTCAGGCGGATTCATTGTGTATAACGATACTACCTGTGTGGTGCGTAACACCTGGAACTTTAGCCGTTTTTACCACCACGAAAGCTGCGGACAGTGTTCGCCATGTCGTGAGGGTACCGGCTGGATGGAAAAAGTACTGCACCGTATAGAATCAGGCCACGGACGTGAAGAAGATATTGATTTGCTTTGGGACATACAGCGTAAGATAGAGGGTAATACCATTTGCCCGCTTGGCGATGCTGCTGCATGGCCGGTAGCTGCTGCTATCCGTCACTTCAGGGATGAGTTTGAATACCACGTACGTTTCCCTGAAAGGATTAAAGATAAAGACCACTTTGTGCACGAACCTTTTGAAAAGGTAAAACACTTGGTGGCAAAACAAACAGTTTAATTAAGTTATAAAGTCTGAAAGTCGTAAAGGCTCACGATTTCAAAAATATAGGTTGTAGTGTCCGTGCCGATGGGAAACCTGAAACATGAAACATGAAACTTTCAAACTAAAATTCTGATGAAAGTAACAGTAGACGGCCAGGAAATAGACGTAGAACCAGGAACCACGATCCTGCAGGCTGCGCGCAAAATAGGCGGCGAAAGTGTTCCGCCTGCCATGTGCTATTATTCTAAACTAAAAGGAAGCGGTGGTAAATGCCGTTGCTGCCTTGTAGAGGTTTCTAAAGGTAGCGAAGCCGATCCTCGCCCTATGCCTAAACTAGTAGCCTCTTGCGTTACCGGTTGCATGGACGGTATGGAGGTAAAAAGCATTACATCTGAAAGGGTGCTGGATGCGCGTAAGAGCGTTACCGAATTCCTGCTTATAAACCACCCGCTGGATTGCCCTGTGTGCGACCAGGCTGGTGAGTGCGACCTGCAAAACCTTAGCTTTAAGCACGGTGCGGCAAAAACACGTTTTATTGAAGATAAGCGTACCTTTGAGCCTGAAAACATAGGCCCAAATATACAACTGCATATGAACCGTTGTATACTGTGCTACCGTTGTGTAATGACGGCAGACCAGCTTACAGACGGACGCGTACACGGTGTACTAAACCGTGGCGACCACGCGCAGATTTCTACATACATAAGCAAAGCGGTAAACAATGAGTTCTCTGGTAACATGATAGACGTGTGTCCTGTAGGTGCTCTTACCGATAAAACCTTCCGCTTTAAGCAAAGGGTGTGGTTTAACAAACCGTACAACGCGCACCGCGATTGCGACAAGTGCTGTGGTAAGACTACGCTTTGGATGTTTGGTAACGAAATACAGCGTGTTACAGCCCGTAAGGACGAGTACCACGAAGTGGAGGAATTCATTTGTAACGAATGCCGTTTTGACCATAAAGAAGTTGCCGACTGGACTATTGAAGGTCCACGCAAGTTTGAGAAAGATTCGGTTATTAACCAGAATAATTATACCCGCAAGGTAGAGCCGGTAAAAATAGGTACAGAGAAACACATACTACTGGGACGTGATAAAGACCGTAACAAAATAAGCATGACCGAAGTACCACTGAAACCGGAAGAAGCACAAGTATTAAAAAAAGGGAACTATTAAGCCCTGTAACGAACAGGCTTAACTTGAAACCTTAAACTTTAAACAAAAGAAATGGACACCGCTATCATTATAGAAAAGAGCGTTTTCATTGTGGTAATTTTTGCCATAACCATGCTTTTTGCCATGTACGAAACCTTAGCCGAGCGTAAAATCGCCGCGTGGTTCCAGGATCGTATAGGCCCTAACCGCGCCGGTAAAGGTGGTATACTGCAACCGCTTGCCGACGGACTTAAGCTGTTTTCCAAGGAAGAATTCTTCCCGAATACGCCAAACAAATTCCTGTTTATCGTAGGTCCGGCTGTATCTATGAGTACCGCGCTTATGACGAGTGCCGTAATTCCATGGGGAAAAAGCCTTACCATATTTGGCCATGAGGTAATCCTTCAGGCAACCGATATAGATGTAGCCATGCTATACGTATTTGGTGTACTATCGGTAGGTGTATATGGTATTATGATAGGCGGATGGGCTTCAAACAATAAATTCTCGCTGATGGGTGCCATGCGTGCATCCTCTCAAATGATATCGTATGAAGTAGCCATGGGTCTTGCCCTGATTGCCCTGGTAATGATGGACGGTTCACTGAGCATCCGCCACATTGCAGACGGTCAGCATGGCATGAAATGGAATGTATTCTACCAGCCGGTAGGTTTCCTTATCTTCCTTGTGTGTTCGTTTGCTGAAACCAACCGTACACCGTTTGACCTTGCCGAATGTGAGGCCGAGCTAATCGGTGGTTACCACACCGAATATTCGTCAATGAAAATGGGCTTCTACCTGTTTGCCGAATACGCGTCTATGTTCATCAGTTCTGCTATCCTTGCCATACTGTACTTCGGTGCGTACAACTATCCGTTTATGGATGAGGCTGCAGCTGCACTTGGCGATAACATTGCTAATATTATTGGTATTTTTGTATTGTTCGGAAAAATATGCTTCTTCATATTCTTTTATATGTGGGTACGCTGGACCATACCAAGGTTCCGTTATGACCAGCTTATGAAACTGGGTTGGAAAATGCTTATTCCGCTTGCCATTGCAAACATTGTGATCACTGCGCTTATCATCCTTGCAGTAGACGGTAAACTGTAATTAAATAAGAAAAGTAGCCCTAACAGGCACAAAAGATAAATAGAGATGTCAATAGAAACGCTATCACTATCAGGACGTAAGAAAGAGGTGTCTAACAAGAAGATGACCTTCTGGGAGAGCCTTTACCTTGTGGCAATAGCCAAGGGTCTTAAGATAACCCTTAGCCACCTTTTTACCCGTAAGGTAACCATTAAATACCCGGAGGAAAAGCGTGAGCTGAGCCCTGTGTACCGTGGTCGCCATACGCTAATGCGCGATGACGAAGGCCGTGAGCGCTGTACCGCCTGCGGACTATGTGCTCTAAGCTGCCCTGCCGAAGCCATTACCATGAAAGCTGCTGAGCGTACACCTGCCGAAAAGCACTTGTATCGCGAAGAAAAATATGCCGAGATATACGAAATAAACATGCTGCGTTGTATCTTCTGCGGACTGTGCGAGGAAGCGTGCCCTAAACAGGCCATCTACCTTACCAAAAGTCGCGAGTGGGTACCATCACTTACCGAAAGGGAAGATTTTATCTTTGGCAAAGACAAACTGGTAATGCCACTGGATGTGGCCATTAGGAACACCCAAACTCAGACCGCTAGCTAAGATGATAACGTTATTTTACATACTATCGGCTTTTACCCTTGGTACCGCATTGCTTACCATACTTAGCAAAAGCCCTATACACAGCGCCATTTACCTTGTACTGTGTTTCTTTTCCATAGCCGGGCATTATTTTATGTTCAATGCTAATTTCCTCGGAATAGTACACATAATCGTATACTCGGGCGCCATCATGATTTTGATGCTGTTTACCATAATGCTTATGAACCTTAACAAGGAAGACGAACAGCATAAACCGCTACTCTCTCGCCTTGCGGCTGCCGGTGCTGCCGGATTGCTTGGCCTGGTGTTGCTTGCTGCCTTTATAAGGGCAAGCGCAACTATCCCTGCTGTAAAAGAAGGCACGGAAGATTTCCAGAGTATAAAGGTTTTGGGTAAAGTATTATTAAACGAATACATGATCCCGTTTGAATTCGCATCGGTACTGCTGCTTGTTTCTATGATTGGCGCGGTATTGTTAAGTAAAAAAGAACATATCAACAGCTAATATGGAAAATATATTACAGCAAGTAGGCATAGACAATTACGTGTACCTTAGCGCAGTGCTTTTCTGCATAGGCGCATTTGGGGTGCTTTTCAGGAGGAATGCCATAGTAATGTTCATGTCTATAGAAATTATGCTAAACGCGGTTAACCTGCTGCTTGTAGCATTTTCTACCATGCACCGCGATGCTTCAGGACAGGTATTTGTATTCTTCTCTATGGCGGTAGCCGCAGCAGAAGTTGCCGTAGGCCTAGCCATATTGGTAGCCATTTACCGCAACCTGAGCAACATTGACATTGACAACCTTAAGAACCTAAAAGGATAACGCCCGATGGATAATAATTTGGCCTTACTACTATTACTCATACCCTTTGCAGGGTTCCTCATCAACATTTTCTTCGGGAAAAAACTGGGACATAGTGCTCCCGGCTGGATAGGCACTGCCGCCATCGCAGCTGCATTTGGCATTACCCTTGCCTTTTTCCTGCAAATACTTGGCGACGGAAAAGCTATAATCATCAACGTAGCACCATGGTTAACGCTGACTAATTTCAGTGTGGACTTCAGCTTCCAGCTGGATCAGCTTTCATTGCTTTGGCTCATGTTTGTAACCGGTATCGGTACGCTAATCCACATGTACTCTATCAGCTACATGCACGATGACGAGAATGTTCATAAATTCTTCGCCTACCTTAACCTGTTCGTTTTCTTTATGATTACACTGGTTATGGGCAGCAACCTGCTCATCATGTTCATTGGCTGGGAAGGTGTTGGTCTGTGTTCGTACCTGCTTATCGGATTCTGGCATAAAAACCAGGAGTATAACGACGCGGCTAAAAAAGCATTCATCATGAACCGTATAGGTGACCTTGGTTTCCTTATTGGTATCTTTATACTGGCTTACCTGTTCCACACTACCGAATATACTGCTATGCAGGCCGAACTGGCTAACGGCTGGAAAGTAAACCCTGGTTTACTTGGAATAGCTACCCTGTGCCTTTTCATAGGTGCCTGTGGTAAGAGTGCACAGTTGCCGCTTTACACCTGGCTACCGGACGCGATGGCGGGCCCTACCCCGGTATCGGCGCTAATCCACGCGGCTACCATGGTTACCGCAGGTATATTTATGATAACAAGGCTAAACTTCCTGTTTAACATTACTCCTGAAGTACTTGAAATTGTTGCCATAGTAGGTGCGATCACCGCCCTTGTAGCAGCAGCCATAGGTCTTGTACAAACCGATATTAAAAAAGTACTTGCCTACTCTACCGTATCCCAGCTTGGTCTTATGTTCCTTGCATTGGGCTGTGGTGCTTACGAAATCGCGGTATTCCACGTAATAACACATGCATTCTTTAAAGCATGTTTATTCCTTGGTTCAGGTTCGGTTATCCACGCGCTGCATGGCGAACAGGATATGCGTAATATGGGTGGTCTTCGTAAGGTAATGACCATTACGTTTGCTACGTTCCTTATCTCTACCCTGGCCATTTCGGGCTTACCGCCTTTCTCAGGGTTCTTCTCTAAAGACGAAATCCTAATGACCGCGTTCCACCACAATCCTGTACTGTGGGGTATAGGTTCATTAGCTTCTATAATGACGGCGTTTTATATGTTCCGACTGCTGTACCTTACATTCTACAAAGAATTCCGTGGTACAGAAGAACAGAAACACCACCTGCACGAGTCGCCTGCGCTTATTACCTTCCCACTTATAGTGCTTGCCCTTCTCGCACTTGTGGGTGGTGCCATAAGCCTTCCGGGACACAGCTGGCTAAACCACTACCTTGCTCCTATCATGTCTAACCCTGCGGCGCATCATGAGCTGGGTACTACGGAGTACGCCCTGATGGGTGTGGCGGTACTAGGCGCGCTTATAGGTATAGGCATAGCGTACGCAAAATACATGAGCAAAGGTGAAGTACCACCTGCCGATGCCGAATTTACCGGCCTTAGCAAAGTGCTTTACAACAAGCTTTATGTAGATGAGCTATACATGGCCATTATCGTAAAACCGATCTACGCCATAGGCAGCTTCTTTAAGAATATTGTGGAAGAAGCCATTTCGGGACTTATATTCGGGTTGGGCAAAGGTGCTAACCTGCTGGGTAACGGTGGTAGAGCCCTTCAAAACGGCAGCATAGGTTTTTACCTGCTGGTATTTGTACTGGGTATTTGTTCAATAATAGGCTATATTTTTCTGGCAAAATAATTTATACTGATGGACGTATCATTAATTCTGATTACCTTATTACTGGGCACAATTGCTACCTGGCTTTCAGGCGACAAATGGGCATCTAAAACGGCTCTGTTCTTCAGCACCGCTGCTTTTGCCGTAACGGCTTACATCATTTACCTGTTTACGCAGGGCGAAGTGGTAAGCATGCATTTTTTATGGATTAGGAAACCATTAGTTATTTTTGGGCTTCAGGCCGACGGTTTATCGCTAACCATGACAGCGCTTACAACCCTACTTACGCCGGTTATTGTATATTCTTCATTTGGCGGGCTATTTCCACGATCACGCAATTTCTACGCCCTTATACTCCTTATGAGTTTTTCTATGGTAGGTTCGTTCCTTGCTGTAGACGCGCTTGTGTACTATGTATTCTGGGAGCTTGCCCTTATCCCTATTTACTTTATAGCACTTAGCTGGGGTAGCGGCGATGTGGAAGAACGCAAAAAAGCGATTGTTAAGTTTTTCATCTACACGTTTGCAGGCTCACTGTTTATGCTTGTAGCGTTTATATACCTGTACCACAGGGCACACACATTCCTTAACCTGCAACTGTACGCGCAGTTCCTTAACCCTATAGAACAACGCTGGTTATTCTGGGCATTTTTCCTTGCTTACGCTATTAAAACGCCTATTATACCATTCCACACCTGGCAGGCAAACACGTACCAGAAAGCCCCTGCGGCCGGTACCATGCTGCTGTCTGGTATTATGCTAAAGATGGCGCTGTTCAGCATTGTACGCTGGCAGTTACCGCTTACGCCATTTGCAGCAGACCAGTTTAAATACATAGTTGTAGGATTATGTCTTGCCGGCGTTATTTACGGTTCCGTACTTGCCCTTAAGCAAGACAACATAAAGAAAGTGCTTGCCTATTCATCGCTTGCACACGTAGGCCTTATAGCAGCGGGTATCTATACCCTTACGCTGGATGGTATTCGTGGCGCATTCCTGCAGATGATAGCGCACGGATTTGCAGTAGTAGGCCTGTTCTTTGCTGCAGAGGTTATAGAGCGCCGTTACGGTACGCAGAGCATCTCTGAAATGGGCGGTATACGTCCTCAGGCACCTAAATTTACCTCAATGTTCCTTATACTGGTTATGGCATCTGTTGCCTTGCCGGGAACATTTAGCTTTGTAGGTGAATTTGAATTGCTGTACAGCCTTGCACAAACACATATAGCATTTGCCGTAGTTGGCGGAACCACCATAATACTGGGTGCATTCTATATGCTTAAAATGTTTCAGAAGGCCATGCTGGGCGAAACCAACGCGAAGCCGTTTGCCGATGTTACCTTTGGTGAAGGCACCGTGTTTGTTATCATTATTGCAGTACTGATTTTCTTCGGTCTTCACCCGAAACCAATAAGCGACTTTATACTGCCCGAGATACAGAATATGTTAGTTTACATAAACCGATATAAATTATAATGGAGATTTTAATAGCCGTTGCAGGATTAGGCATCATATGCCTGATAGCAGAGATTTTTAACCTGAGGAAAGCCATAGTACCCGTTACTATAGCCGGCCTTCTTGCCACGCTTGTTTATGTAGGCTTAAAGCTAACCGGTAAATCGGCTGAGCTGTTTCCCGGCTTTGGCTTTGATGAAGCCGAGCTGAACAACATGTTTGTAACTACTACATTTGGCCTTGCATTTACGGGCCTGTTCATCCTTATAGCTATTTTCCTTGTAGCACTTACACCGGAGTTCCAGAAAGAACACAAACCTAAGCTTTCAGACTTCGTAGCCATAAAAATATTCCTGCTTTCGGGTGCCATAGCTATGGTTAACTTTGGTAACCTGTCTATGTTCTTCCTGGGTATTGAAATACTTTCTATAGCGCTTTATGTGCTTGCCGCAAGCGAACCAAAAAACCTTCGCAGTAACGAAGCCGGTATGAAATATTTCCTTATGGGATCATTCGCATCGGGTTTTATACTATTTGGCATAGCACTTATATACGGCGCCACCGGTTCATTTGACATAGCCTACATCTCGGGCCTTAACCGTGAAACACTGCCGCTTTGGTTTAACATGGGTACCGTACTTATAACCATAGGCCTTATGTTTAAGGTAGCTGCAGTGCCATTCCATTTCTGGGCACCGGATGTATACGAAGGGTCGCCGGCGCTTACTACCGCTACCATGAGCACGCTGGCTAAAGTAGCTGCCGTAGCCACATTCTTTAAACTGATCTTACTACTTAACCCTACGATGAAAGGTTTCCTTACTACCATAAACGTAGTAGCGGTACTGAGCATGCTTGTGGGTAACCTTATAGCCCTTAGGCAAACCAGCATTAAGCGTATGCTTGCCTTTTCGGGTATAGCGCATGCGGGTTACATGTTGTTAGCTTTCCAGTTTGTTTCGGTTACCGAAGCCGAAACTAACCTGTTTTACTATGCTGCTTCTTATGCCCTGGCCGGTATAGCAGGTTTTGGTATAATCATAGCGGTTAACCGCGTTAAAGGTTCTGAAGAGATAAGCGCGTTTAACGGTCTTGGCAAAACCCATCCGGGTCTTGCCGCCATCCTTACAGGTTCATTACTTTCTATGGCGGGTATACCGGTATTTTCGGGTTTCTTTGCCAAGATGATGCTGTTTACCCAGGTACTGGAAAAAGGTGCTTATATGCCGCAAACCAGCGGTGCTACACTTACACTGGTATTACTTGCTGTAGTGAGTTCTATAATCAGTGCGGGATATTACTTTAAAGTTATCATAGCCATGTACACGCAGGAAGCTGAGGCCGATGCCGAAACTAATAAATACCCTGTTGTCTATACAGCGGTTGCAGGGATAGCCATAGTACTTAACCTGGCGTTATCTGCACTGCCTGCATTTATAGGCAGCCTTTGGAAATAATTATATTTTTCATCTTACTTGAATTAAAAAGGGCTATCTCTGTGTTGAGATAGCCCTTTTTTAATGCTTTATTTTTAGTATTACCACCCTTCCTTAAGTCCGTCTTTAAGTGCGGCGTTGTAGCGGTCCAGATTAAACTTGTACAGGTTAGGCGCTTTGTGTGCCCCACCCTTACGCGGTTCGGGTTGTTTATCCAGTATATCGTATGCAATCATTTTACGGTAAAAATTGCCGCGGTTCAGCGGCTTGCCCAGCAGCGTTTCGTAAAGCTTTTGAAGCTCGGGCATGGTAAATTCTTCCGGGAGCAAATTGTAGCCTATAGGTTTATAATTAAGCTCACGGCGCAGCTTTACAAGGGCTTTTTCTACAATAGTCTTATGATCCATGGCCATTTGCGGCAGATTATTTACCTCTTTCCATTCGCAGGCATCGGCCAGTTTATCTGTAACAGGATCTACCTTAGTATAATCTACCAATGCATAAAAGCCTACTGTAAGGAAACGCATTTTGTGCCAAAGGTCATCGGGATAATCGGCAAAGAAACCTTCGGAACGTTTCATCTCACTGAAAACCTTAAACTGTTGCAGGTAAATATTGCTAACACCGGTGCGTTCTGTAAGTATTCTTGACGCAGCAGATTTTAAATCTTCCTCCTGCCCGAGATATCCACCGGGCAGCACCCATATGCCCTCTCCTTTAAGGCGTGTAAGCAGTACTTTTAGTGTTGACTCGTGGAAGCCGAATACTACACAATCTAACGATATGTGGGGCACATACTTCCCGTAAGCTTCATTACTTAGTGAAATTATAATATCTCTTAAGTCCATAATTGGTTTTGTTTCAGCGGTTCAAATAAAATCGTTTTTTTACTGATAACGAAATTTTTGGCAACTTTTTTTTCCGGATTATAAAATAACGAAAATATAACAAGCAGTAATCTTACACGAAACCTATACTTTCCAAAAAAAATTATGAATTGTCTTACGTTTTAATACTTACGAGAAACTGATAGCGTTGATTTAACACTTTTTAACAAAAAAACAATTTAAGATTCCTGATTTTTTTAACAAAACAGATGTTAATTCAAAATTAATTTCTTACGTTTACGGATATATCCGTTTAGGTAAAATTAATTTTGGGACACATACTCCTATACAACATGGCTGTGTCCCATCTGAAGATTTAAAATAAGTAGTGCTATTTTAAATGAAAGGAGGCTACACGAGTGGTAACGTGTGCCTCCTTCTTTTTATTGCGTGTACAGAAAAAAAATCTTTTAAACAACCGTGTAGCCACCATCGGCTATAAAATAAGCCCCGGTAGTAAATGACGACTTATCTGAGCTAAGGAATACTACTAAATCAGCGATTTCCTCCGGTGTACCCAGCCTGTTCATACTGGCTTTAGCGGCTATGCCCTGCTTCATTTCATCGGTAAGGTTAGCGTCCAGTAGCGGCGTAGCTATGTAGCCCGGGCCTACTGCATTACAGCGTATGTTCTTTTGCCCATATTCGTCAGCTATGTTCTTGGTAAGCCCCACAACGCCGTGCTTACTGGCTGTGTATGCCGGACTCATAGGCGCCGCTACAGTACCGTGAATACTGGCTATGTTTACAATGCTGCCACCTCCATTTTTGTCCATTTGCTCCAGCTGGTAACGGCATGCATAAAACACCCCGCTCAGGTTAATGGCTATAACCTTATCCCAACTGTCTATAGGATATTCTCCGGTAAGTGCCGCAGCACCACCAATACCGGCATTGTTACAGGCTACATCCAACCTGCCATATTTTTCTACAATAGCGGCAACCAGGTTTTTATTGTCTTCCGCCTTTGAAGAATCAGCTTTTATGAAAAAGGCTTCACCACCCGCAGCTTTGATGCCTTGAGCCACCGCTGTGCCATGTTCCTCATTTATATCGGTTATAACCACTTTAGCGCCCTCTTTGGCGTAAGCCTCTGCGATGGCACGGCCAATACCCGAACCGGCACCCGAAACCACAGCAACTTTATCTTTTAATAGTGACATACTTTATTCTATTTTAAATTATAAGAATTGGTACCCTAAAGTTACTCCAAACACTTCATTGCACGCTTACGAAGCATTGTATTTGACAAAACATTAACACACTGTGATTTTTATGCTTAAAACGCAAAAAAGGATAGCGTTTTTTATTATTTTTGAACGTAACAAAACCGCACATATCCTATGTTTAACTCCCTGAGCAGCCATCTCCTGGAACGCGCGTCATTCACTGTACATGAACTACGGGAAATAGAAAAAGCCTGCACACAGCACATCCTTAAACCTGGTGAAATGCTGCTCACAAACGGAACGGTATGTACATCGCACACCTTTGTTTGCCAGGGATTACTAAGGGGTTACACTTATGAAGATACCGGTATAGAAAAAACCCTGTTTTTCGCCCCGGAAAACTTTTGGGCAGGCGACCGGGAAAGTTTACTCTCTGGCAACCCTTCGGGCATAAACATTGTGGCGGAAACCGAATGCGCGGTGCTTGGCATTAATCATGATACATATAATGACCTCTGCGTAACCATACCGGCGTTTACCGAATATATGATAAGCCTGGTACAACGTAACCTCAGCAGCAGGCAGGGCCAAATTATGGCAAGCATCCTGACCGATGACGAAAAAATAGCCCAGTTCCTGCAAAAATACCCTTCGGTACCTGCACGTACAAGCGCGGTACACATTGCATCAATGCTCTCTGTTGCCCCTGAAGTAGTTAAAAAAGCACTGTAATCATTTTCTTAAGATTCGCTTTAAATCAATTTGCTCCACTTTGATTTTCAATCTTTAGGCATACTTTTGGATATAGCCAGTTAAAAGACCCGAAGATGATAGCGTGTTTTAAAAATTACTTTTTAGGGAAGGCAAGATTTTCTGAAGATGAACTTAACAGCATAACAGCAGCAACCCATGTGCTATACCTGAAAAAGGGAGAGCACTTGTATAACGAAGGCAGCATATGGCCTTACGACGGCATTGTATGCAAGGGGTTGCTGTACAAGCACACTACACATATAAGCGGCAACACAGCAGTAACCGGTTTCGCCAGCGAAAACTATTGGGTAGGCGACCGTAGCAGTTCCCTTACCGGGAAAGCTATTGCTTATACCTGCACGGCACTGGAAGATACAACTATAGCCTGCCTGGAAATAGAAGCGCTGGAGCAACTGCGCATACAAATACCTGCACTAAATGAGCTGTGCGATAACCTGATGCAAAAATACATGGCAAGCATGCAAAAGCGTATTTCAGATAATATGATACTAAGCGATGAAGAACGCTATGCACAGTTTCTGGATACCCGTACAGGGCTTAATCTTCGCGTGCCAAATATACTGATAGCATCATACCTGAACATAAGGCCCGAAAACATGGATGCCATATGCAATGGCATACCGTGGCCACAACAAAAAATGAGAACTACCTAAACACTATCTAACTATTGTCCTTTATTGAAAACGGCAGCCTGTAATGGGCTGCCGTTTTACCTTTATGGATTTAACACATTAAAACGTGCCTTAATAACCTCAGGCCCGCCGGTAGACATATCTACCGCATGCAGGTAGGCAATTTCGGTACGGCCTTGTTTCAGTTCTTCAATCACGTGGTCTGCAAAGCCCGAAACCGGCGGAAAGTTATTGTGTATGCCCGTACCACCAAGGTCTGTGTTCAGTGCCGGCGGTATAAGCTCTATAACTTCAATACCCTGTTTGCCCAACAGGTAGCGAGTACTTAGTGTAAACGAATGGAAAAACGCCTTGGTAGCACTGTACACCGCAATAGCCGAAGCCGGTACAAACGCAAGCCCACTGGTAACATTAACCAACGTCTTTAAGCCCGGAAGCTGCGCAAACAAATTAGTAAGATGTATAGGCGCCTCAATGTTTGTGGTAATCTCGGCTTTAGCCCGGGTAAGGAAATCGGCATCGGTAATGTGCATCCAGTTTTGTATACCGGCATTGTTAACCAGGGTATCTAAGTCGGGGTGGTTCTCAGCAACCCAGTTGTACAAAGCCACGCGTTCTTCCTCTACCGAAAGGTCGCACACTTTGGTGATAAAGTTAGGATTGGCTGCCGCGGCTTCTGCAAGCACACTCTCGCGCCTGCCGCTAATAATTACGGTATTGCCCATTTCGGCAAAGCGTTCGGCAAGGGCAAGGCCTATGCCGGTACCCCCGCCTGTAATAAGAATTTTACTGTTTGATAGTTGCATAATACTGTATTGCTTTTGTTAATACAAAGTAGATATAAAGTAAGTACAAAGTTGGTGCAAAGTAGGGCCCTGTTGTTTGTAAACTTCAATCCAATAGTTGCAAAAATCAAATCTGCGCTATTGCCTGTATGCGGCAGGTGAAACTGTTGTTTCCTTTTTAAAAAAGTTAGAAAAATGAGCTACTTCTTCAAAACCTAACGAATACGCGATTTCGGTTATGTTCCAGTCGGTTTGGCGCAGCAGTATTTTGGCCTCCTGTAAAAAGCGACTTTTTATGAGCGTGGTCGTGGTATGCCCGGTTTGTTCCTTAAGCACCTTATTTAAATGGTTTACATGCACTGAGAGCCTTTCCGCAAAGTCAGATGCCGTGCGCAGGCTTACCTTATGCCCCGGCGCGGCTATAGGAAACTGGCGTTCCAACAACTCTGTAAAAATGGTAGCCACACGGGTTCCGGGCGTATTGGCACTGTATAGGGAAGTATCGGGTTGTAGCTTCTGCCCGTAGTGTATAAGTTCCAAAAGATAATTACGCAACAGGTCGTACTTAAAGGCATAATCGCCTGAAAGTTCCGCATACATTTTCTTGTAAATCCCTTCTACCTCAGCAGCCTGTTCATCGGAAAGATCAAATACCGGGTACCCCCCCGGAGTAAATATCGGAAGTTCATCGAGTACCATACCGGTTTTCCCTTTTGCCAAAAACTCCTCTGTAAAAATACAGAAAAAACCACCCTGCTCATCATCTAGCGGCAGCCAGTGGTAGGGTACCCGCGGAGTGGCAAACAGCAATGTATATTTGCCCAACTCTATTTGTTTATCGGCATATTCGGCACGGTTGCGCCCTTTTATAAAACTTATTTTATAATATAGCCTGCGGTTGTACGGCATAAAGGGTTTTTCGCGGAAGCGCGCTAAGGTATTGGCCACATCAAACACATTAAAATGCCCAATATCTTTACTGATGCCTTCGGGCAAAAGGCCGCCTCCTGCCCCACCTCCCTTATGGAAGTCCTTACTATAAAACTGTTCTAGTGTTGTGCTTTCCATACCCCATAGTGTTTGTAAAGATCAAAGGTATATTTTTTTAGGGTATTTGGTGATTTGGGTATATTAAATACAAGTATATAAATGCAAAACAGCATAATATAGCACTACTTTCTTCCATCTTTTTCATTTATATAATCTTAATAGATGTGGGTTTAATGTATTACTTTTACCTAGAATCCAACCTATCTAAATTATGTTGCGTAAGCTTTTATTCATCTATTTGCCATCACTAATATTATTTGGTTGTAAAACCAATTTTGACGAAACAGCAGTAGCTCAAATTAATAACGACAATTCATTTGAAATCAATACCGAAAAGGCTAAAACAAAAGTCTTAGACGATTTAAAAGCTAATGTAAAAGAATTTCAGGTAGATACCACCGAAATTATGTCGGTTGTTCCCATAGGCGATAAGTACAAGAAAGTGTACTTCTTACAGTTAACAGACCGAAAACAAAACCTGAAACTAACCCGTTACTTATTCCTGAAAGATAAAAACCTGTACTTCTATGAAGACTTAAAAGGCAAAAAGCCAGCAGATGACAATATGTTTTTTGTATCGTATTACAGCGTAGCGGGTAAACCGGCTAGCGTATGTACACCTAACATTGCATATTCTGAAGGAGAACTTTTTTGGATAACCGGAAACGCGTTTGTATGTGCTAAAGACAGCCCCTGTACATCTCAACAACACCTGATAATTAAATGATTTGATCCGCCTTAACCAAGTCGGTATTTTTTTTGGCAACACTCAGGCCTTTCATAATAAACATCAAGTAACCTGATCACCGCATAACCTTTAATCCCTTTCCTCCAGCACCTTTATCATCCTGAACGATTTCAGCAGGTGGATAAGGCCCGGTATAATCAGCGCCCCGCCTATGATAAGGCTAATGCCGAGTACCTGCATAACACGCTCGGGAGCGGTATGATCCAGCAGGCTGATAGGACCTTGTTTGGTAATGATAAGATTCGGGAAGTGCGTACCTATCGCAGCAAACAATATCAGCAGTACCTGAAGCCCGGCAAGGAACCTGCTCCAGATAACACGCCCTATACGGATGACTTTCCACAACGGATATAATAATATACCCGATAACGCCACCGCACCTATAGCCAGCGGATTAGATATAAACTCCTGCGTAAACTCATTGCCCTGCACGTATCCGGTTAGGATGGTAGCAAAGCCAATGACCACCACGGCTATAATAGCCACGGCAGCCTTCCGCATGTACATACGTTTTTCGTAATCCTTGGCTTCGCCAATAAGGAAAGTCGCCGCAAGGAACACACACAGCGCACTGAAGAAGAAACCCGTAAGTAACGGAAACGGTTGTAACCAAGGTTCTATATACAATTCGGCAAAAGAAGCATTGGGCGCCTGTTCTAACGTCTGGATATCGCCATTGAGCAGCGCACCGAAAGTCATCCCAAGGAAGATGGGCGTAACCAGGCAACTGAACTCAAACATACGGTCGTACAGGAGTTGGCTTTTGTCTTTCACGGCATCGTAATGACGGAATACAAACGCCACACCACGCAGGGTAATGCCCAGCAATATCAGCGTAAGCGGTATGTGCAGGTAAATGATAATCACGTTATAAAACTCAGGAAAACCTATCCACAGCACCACAATGAGGATGATGATCCATATGTGGTTGGCTTCCCACACGGGTCCCATAACACTATATACGGTTTTCTTGATGGACTTTTTATGGTCTGGGCCTGAGAAGAGTTCAAGGGTTCCAGCGCCAAAATCGGCACCGCCCAAAAGCACGTATAAGAAAAATGATACGACTACAAATAACAATACTACGTATAACATGGCTTAGGCGGTTTGCTGGTTCAACACTTTAATCTGGCGCGCCATAAGCCAACCCACCGCTACGGTAAGCACCGCATACAGCACTATGTACATATAAAAACTGTACACCATGCCCGGCATGGGCGTTACGGCATCTTTGGTACGCATAACGTTATGGATAATCCACGGCTGACGACCGACTTCGGTTACTATCCAGCCCGCCTCAAGAGCAAGGAAACCCACCGGAGCCATTAGCGCAAAGAACAGCCAGAAACGCGGCACATCCTGCCACGTCTTCTTTTTAAGGCTGATAAGATATACAATAGCAGCCATAGCCAACAGTCCACCCAGACTTACCATAACCTGAAACGCGTAGTGCGTAATGGCTACCGGCGGATGGTCCTGTTCAGGGAAATCATTCAGTCCCTTAACCTCAGCATCAAAATCGCCAAAGGCCAGGAACGAGAGCATTTTAGGAAGTGCTATTTTGTGGGTAACGGTCTTGTTCTTCTCATCTACAATACCACCTATGTAGAGCGGCGCGCCTTTTTCGGTTTCGTAATGCGCTTCAAGAGCAGCGAGTTTTACAGGTTGGCGGTGGGCAATGTCCTTAGCGGAAAGGTCGCCACTTAGCGGTTGTAGCAGCGCAGCAATAGCACCAAAGACAATGGCGATATTAAATGCCGTTTTGTGTACCAGTGTATTGCGCCCCTTGTAAATTTGCCATGCGTGGATGCCCGCCACAGCAAAGGAAGTCGCGGCAAAAGCGGCAATGGTCATGTGGAGTGCCTGGCTGAACCACGCGTCGTTCATAAAAGCCTTTACAGGGTCTATGTTCAGGAACTGCCCGTTTACGTAGTCGAACCCGGCGGGGCTGTTCATCCAGCTGTTAGCCGACACCACCAGTATACCCGAGGTTATCCCCGAAATACCTACGATGATTCCCGTAGTAAGATGGAAGCGCTCGGAGATTTTGTTCCAGCCGTAGAGGTAAAAGCCCAGGGCAACGGCCTCTATAAAAAAGGCGGCGCCTTCCAGCGAAAACGGCATCCCGATGATGGGCCCCGCGTACTTCATAAAGCCCGGCCACAGCAAGCCCAACTCAAACGAAAGCGCAGTACCCGATACGGCACCGGTTACAAAAAATATGGCCACGCCCTTTTGCCACGCCTTGGTAAGCGTAAGGTATTCGGGGCGGCGGGTACGGAGCCATTTGGCATGGCTAAGCACCATAAAAAAGGGCATTACCATACCTATACAGGCAAATACGATGTGGAAAATGAGGGTGAATGCCATTTGCATTCGTGCGGCATCTAAATTATCCATTTCAGGAGGGGTTTAATTTAAGATTCCTGTAAAGGTAGGGTACAAACAAATAGGGTAAAAGGTTTTTTTGGGGAAAAATAGAAAGAATTTCAATTACTCTCCTATCTGTTCATACCTTTTCGACCTCATCTTAAAAGCATATTCTGTGCCTTCCATAACATCACAAATCTCTTTTTTAATTTTTGATTGATCAACTGTACCCTCGTGTAGAACTTTAAGCACTTGACTCTCCGAATCCATAGAGATTATCAATTCAGCATCACCGTTAACCGGTATATTTGCATTATGAGTAACCACAACTATCTGCCTTCTTTCCTTTGAGTCTTTTAATCGATCAACTATTAACTCATACACTAGTTTATTGTCTAGATCATCTTCTGGTTGATCTAAAATTAGCGGAGCCTTTCCTTGGGATAGAATAAATGTAAGAATCGCTGTTGTTTTTTGACCTGCAGAAGCAATTGAAAGAGATTTAAAAGCATTTGAACCTTGGGGCTTATACTTAATGTCTATTTCATCCTCTGGTAGAGTAAGTTCAATTTCGTCAATTTGAGAATCAGATAAACTTTTTACAAGATTTAAGAAGTATCCTGATACTCCATCTACTGACTCACCTTTGTAGATGTCTAAGATTTTTTTTGTAAACACCTTAACAGTAAGTTCAACATTACCATTAAAACAAGAATCCATTAATGATTCGATATCTTGCTCGAATTGATGAGGACGTTGAATTATAGCCCTAAATTTGTTTGTGAATTCTCCCCTGTTTCTAAAAGGTTTAAACGTTATCTTTAGTTTATCTTGATCCAATATCCCATTTACATACTCTTGCCGTTTGCGAGTTATTTGCTTAGATATCGCTAAATATCTTTCTTGTAGTTTTTTTCTATCCTCTCTTTCTGTTCCTAATCCAGATTCTGACTCATTTACTTCAGCTAAAACTTCTTGCTTTTTCGATTTTTCTAAACTCATCTCCTCATACTTGGTAATATCGTCTATCCCATCTCTTTCAAGTTGTTCCTTTTTATTTCGGAATTCTTCGAGATTAGTATCAAAATCTTTCTTCCAAATAGTCTCGGAAATTTCAGTCTCAATTTTTTCTCTTATTTGCTTAATATCTTCTGCGGCTTTAGTCAAGGTATTAATAATTGATTCAAAACTAGAAGATGCAGACTGCGATATTTGAGAAATTTCTTCGTGGTATTTTTCATCTAATGTATCATCAGATAGTGCCTTAATGTCTAGACTATCTTTTAGCTTTACTATTTCATCTTCCTTACTCTTAAATTGAGTTATAAAGTTATCAATAGATTTTTTCTGAGTACTAAAACGATTTGTGACCTTTAAAGTAGAATTAATTCCACTACTGTCCAAGGCTGCAATTCTTTCTACAAGATCCTTGATTTCTGTCTCTATTTGCCCTTTATTAGCAACTTTAAGTTCATAAGTTCTGATTGAAGCCGATTTTTCTAAAAATTCGTTTCTGATTAAATCTCTTTCGGCTTTTAGCTCCTCAATACCGGCACCGTGTTTATCAATGCGTTCACGTAGTGAATTAGGCTCTTTAGCTATTTCAAAAATCTGTTTCTGGCTGAATTGTTCAAAATCAAAAAAGTTAAAATATCCTTCATCTTCTATTTGTTCCCAAACATTATCTTCAGACCTCTGTTTAAGAATAGAAATATTTTGATTTGTAGAATTTGTAATATTGTTTACTGTTATTCTGTGTAATATTTTATTTCGGTATAGTTCTACTATAATTTCAGTAGAATCTTGTATTACTCCACTATTCCGATAATAAAATTCAGATTGGTCGGCAAATATTTCTCTAAGTTCATTAATGTCGGCAGTTTTATTAAACACACCTCTTAAAAATCGTAAAATACTCGACTTTCCACTACCTCTCCCCCCTATTATTGTTGTTAATTGGGGGTTGAAATTTACCTTGAATGTATCTGCTCCTGTTATTGCAGTATTTTTCACTACAACTGACTTAATCCATAAATCAGGAAAAATAAAAGGAACTTGGTTTGTGTCAAAATCATTCCTTATTCGATTGTCAGGCATTAAAAATGCTTGGCGCAGGCCTTCCAAATTGGCTGTTTCTCCCATCTTAATCCACGTATATCTAGTCCCAATACCTGCTAATCCATGTTTCGAATTCTTTGGTTCATGTGGATTATCGGAGAATGTAAGTATTGCTTTTTTAGCCTCAATTGCTTTTTTAACGGGCTTATGCCAGTTAGAAATTTGCACGAAATCTATAGCTGAAGAGTTGTAGTAGGCATTTATAGAATCTTTAAAAGAATGGTTTTGGCTGGATGTAAAATTAGGATCAACAAAATCCTTATGTACAACTTGGACAGCATTAATATACTTTTTAGAATAAAAATCTTCCAAAACACTATAACTTATACTTTCCAAGCCATTAAATTCATCAATATGCGCCGGTATTACAATCGCACCTTCTGCATGAGCTATACTTGCTACTTGAATGATGCTTTGTGAAGTAAAAGCATCTTGCTCTGAAAATTTATTTCTATCAATTCCACAGCGAATAAGAAAGTCATTGATAGTATCGGTAGATTTTTCTATATCGAAAATAATAAGTAAATGAACTTTTGAAGTATCACAAGTTATTTCTACCCCAGGAAAAACTGTTAACGTAGTTCCTTTTGCAGCCTGCTTTATTTCATCTATCATCTGACCCGTGTTGTGATCAGTCACAGCAACACAATTTAACCCTTGTTCAATAGCTCTCTGAACCCATTGTTGGGCAGTTACTGTTTTGTCTTGAAAACATTTACTTGCAGGAGTGTGAAGGTGTAAATCGCATTTATACCATCGATTGCCTTTAAATTCTATCATATGAAGTTGGTTTATGTAAAATTACAAAAATCAACTAATAGTTATAAATTTATTGAATTTTAAAATACAGTTTACGTTCTCACACCTCCCGCACCACATACGTAACCACACCCCATACGGTAAACTGGTTGTTTTCGGTAACCTGTAGCGGGGCAAACTCCGGGTTTTCGGGCATAAGATACAGGCAGTTATCCTCTAATTTCAGGCGTTTTACGGTAAACTCACCGTCTACGAGGCACACCGCAATTTTACCATCGGCGGGTTCCAGGCTGCGGTCTACCACCAGCATATCGCCATGGAAAATCCCGGCACCCTGCATGCTGTCGCCATCCACACGGATGTAAAACGTAGCCACGGGATTACGCGCCAGGTGGCGGTTCAGGTCAATTTCATATTCCATGAAATCGAGCGCGGGCGACGGAAATCCCGCCTTTACCCCCTCGGGGATAAAAGGCAGCGCAGTACCCGCCTCAAAATCGGGCTTGTAAAACGTGAGCTTATTTTTAGGGTTACCTATCGGCATTGTACTACCAGTATATCTTTAAAATCAGTGGTGTAGCGTGGCGAAAGCAGGTTCTGCTTCATGTTCCACGTCTTGGCATCGGTAGTACCCAGGCGTATAACGCGGCTGCCACTTTTTGCATTCACCTTATCCATCGCCTTCATCAGGGCAAGGTGGCGCGGGTCTTCGTTGGCAAACATATCCAGCTGGCGGGCGTTTTCGGGAACTAGTTCGGTAACTACCACACCTGCTTTTTTGAATATAGTCCCCTGGGCATCGGCCATAATTTCCTTTAGCCCCTTTAGCGCAGCATTGTTTATAGTAATCGCCGAATTACTGGCGTAGGGCAACGTAATCGCGCGGCTGAAATGGTAGCGCCCGTTGTGCGCCTTGTGCTTATCGGCAACCAGCATAACAATGACCATATGGCACGCCGACTCCTGCTTGCGGAGCTTCTCTGCGGTAACACTGGCAAAGGTACTTACCCGCTCCCGTATCAGGTCGAAATCGGCTATCTGTTTCGGAAAGCTGCGCGTGGTGGCTATACTCTTTTTCTTTTCAGGCACTTCGCCGTCGCCAATGGCGGGGATACCTTCAAGCTCCATTTTTATACGCAGGCCTACAACCCCCATATTGGTCTTTATCCACCCCTCAAAATACGGTTGTATAAAATCAAACGCGGTTTTTATGTTGCGCGCGTGCAACTTCTTCGCGGTACGCCAACCGATGCCCCATATGTCTTCCACCTTAAGCCATTTCAGGGCTTTGAGGCGTTTTTCGTCGGCATCCATTACGTATACGCCATCGGTACGTTCGGGGAATTTCTTGGCTATGCGATTGGCAGCTTTCGCCAATGTTTTGGTAGGCGCTATCCCTACGCAGATGGGTATGCTGAGCCACTTGGCGGTACGCTTGCGCATCTGTTGGCCGTAGTCGTAAAAATCGGCAACCGATACTCCGTTAAAATCCAGAAAGGCCTCGTCTATACTATAGACTTCCACGTTTGGGGTAAAATCTTCCATGATTTTCATAACCCGTTCGCTCATGTCGCCGTATAGCGAATAGTTGCTGCTAAACACGTGTACACCCTGCTGTTTCAGTTGGTCACGAATCTTAAACTCGGGTTCCGCCATACCTATGCCCAGCGCCTTGGCTTCTTCACTGCGCGAGATGATGCAGCCGTCGTTATTAGACAGCACCACAATGGGTTTCCCTACCAGTTTCGGTTTGAAAACCCGCTCGCACGAAGCGTAAAAGTTATTGCAGTCTACCAGTGCATACATAGTTACAAAGGTAGGTTTTTTGTGGATGCGGGGATTTGTAGATACGTTAATTTGGCTTTTAGGCTATTCAAAAAATGACGTGCTTCTTCTTACACAAATTAACAAATACACGAATCAACGAAGTAACATCCTATACACCCTAAACGGATAATTCACCTTATCCTGCCCTTTGTTCCACTTTGCAATACGGTTCAGTTGTACCACGCTAAAATACAGGTAGCCGTCGCTGCCTATGCCAAAGCTGTCGGCCCACATAAGGCGCTCGTCTGTAACAAGGGTATGTACTTTGCCATCAGGGCTTACGTAGCGTATACTATGGCTGGGAGAATGGCCGTAATAAATATTGCCTTTAGCATCGCATTCCAGTCCGTGAGAAAGCCCTGCCTGCGTGGTTACAGTTTCTACTTTGGCACTAAGCTCCCTGGCAGAAAGCGCGGCATCGGCCAGGTATTTTGTTTCAATACGGAACAATGCATCCTTATTGATGGGCTTGTAATAAAAGTATGTATTATCGGGCGTTAGGGCTATGCCGTTTACATCGCTTTTAAACGGGTTGCCGTTCTCATCCTTCATTTCTATGTTATCTATCTTCAGTACATAACCCGTTTCGGCGGTAGTACTCGCATCGTTTTGCAGGGCAAGCCTCACGCTGTCGGTAGCCAGATCCAGCACTACGATGGCTTTTTGGGCAGGGTCGCTCAGGTAGGCCAGGTTGCGTTGTGTATCTACACGAACATCGTTAAGGCCACTTTTGGTTTTATCTAACCCACCAAAAAAATAGGTTTTTTCGGCTTTGTTGGTCTTCAGGTTTATTTTAACCAACTTAAACTTTCCTTCTTCCTTCTTGCCATCATCTCCAAAAACCGAGGCACTGCCCGAAGGCTTGCTGTCCAGCACCCAGAGGTAACCCTTACCATCAGCATATAAATCCTGCACGTTATAAAAGTGGGTATCGTACTGGTTAGGCAGGTACCAGTTCCAGGCGGTATCCGGGTATGCAACGCGCTTGCCGTCTTTAATTTCCGTAAGGGCATACAAAAAGGGTTCGCTGTGCGGAAACGACACAAATAGGCGGTTAGTAGTGTAGTCTACCGCTACACCTATGGGCTGGTTTTTACCAAAGGAAATTACTTCCTCCAGTTTATTTTGGGCGAAGGCCGACGCGCTAATCATCAGGGAAAGTATAATTTTTCTCATAATCATTATGTTAGTTTAAGGAATGGTTAGTTGTTGTGCCACCATTGCCCTTAATGTATGATTTGGCTATCTTTGCAGGGCAAAATAAATCCGTTCCCCTATGTTCCAGAGCCTGTTTAAAAAAGCCGTTCTAATCTATTGTGTATTTCTTGCCCTTGCGCTTATCGCCCTTACCGCTATGGTATTCGGCACTGCCACATCTTCTAAAGGCGCGGCATTTTTTATAGGGTTTTACGGTTATATGCTACTTAACCTGGCTTCTTTGCTCGTATATACTTTTGCAAAAAACAAACATACCGCAGGCATAAAACTATTAGGCTTTATTGGGCTTATACTTACCGCTGTTGTTACGGTATCTTCCGGAGTATACGCTTACGAACAGGGCTTTGTTACCGAAACCTTTATGCTGTGCCTGCTCCCGTTTGGTTCAGGTGCTGTAACGGTTTGGGAGCTTTTCGGTTCCCTGGGCAATACGATTTTCCGTAAGAAAGAAACTACCGCTTAGGCTGCTTTTCGCCTAAAGCCTGTTACCACAATTATCAGGGCGAGTATACACCACACCAGCAGTTGCCATGTAACCACGCTCCATCCGCCAATGCCCCAGCATTGTATGCCCGTGTAACTTCCTAAAGCCCCACCTATAAAATAGCTGGTCATGTAGGCCGTGTTTATGCGGCTGTGCGCCGTAGCGTCGAGGCTGTAAATGGTAGCTACATTGGTTACCTGCGTGGCTTGCACACCTACATCGAGCAACAATACCGAAATTACAAACGACGGCACCGAATGCGGAAATATTTTTATTAAAACTATGCTAATTAACACCATTAGCCCAGATAGCAATATTGATTTAGAAGGATTACCCTTATCGGCCAGCTTACCGAAAATGGGTGCCAGCATTGCCCCCGCTATTGCCAGAAACCCGAATAGCCCTATTACTTCGGGTCCGTAGTTAAACGGCGCGCCACTCAGGTGGAAGGTAAGCGTAGTCCAGAACGAACAGAACAACCCAAACATAAGCGCACCAACCAATGCCGTACGCCTTAGCACCGGAAAACGCTTTAGCTGTTGTAATGATGATCCCAGGAGTTTGCCATAGCTGCCGTCAAAACCGGCTTTTACATCGGGCAGGGAAAACTGCACCATAGCCATACAGCCGATGACCATTACTGCCGAAATGCCGTATACGTACCGCCAACCCAGCCAACCGGCTATGAGTCCGCTGAATACCCGTGCTGCCAGGATGCCGACTAATATTCCCGTAAAAATGATGCCTACGGTGCGTCCCCGGTTTACGGTATCCATGCTCGCCGCCATGGGTAGTATTACCTGCGCCGCCACACTCATAAGCCCCGTAAGCAGGCTGAAAAGGCACAGCATGGTAAAACTGTTTATAAACGTAGTTCCCACAAGCACCAGCACCAGGATACCCATAAGCGAAAGGATAAGTTTTTTACGGTTTACCTTATCGCCCAGGGGGGTAAGGAAAAACAATCCTAGCCCGTAGCCCGCCTGCGCCAGCACCGATATGATGCCCGCCCTGCTTTCCGTTATCGAAAAATTATGGGCTATGTCTTTTAGTATGGGTTGGTTATAATAAATATTGGCTACGCATACCCCTGCGGCTACGCTCATTACGCCAATTTGTGTTTTTGTGATGGTGTGTTGCATAGGGCAAATTTCGGAAAAAGTTTTTCGGGAAACTTGCAAGAATCAAACAACAGATTGTATTTTGTGGATATTTGTTAATTCGTGGATTTGGTAATTTGTCCGATAGCGCGGATTAGCAATCCGTGCTTTGAAAGTAACGGTACGGATTATAAATCCGCGCCATCGGAGCCCAGAGATTCCCAAAGTTTTAAACGTGTGAAATAAGGCTACGCCTCAGGCGAAAAATCACAAAGTTGGACGTAATTCTCCGACCTTGCTTTGTGCTCTCACAACAAAAGTGTTACCTTTTTATCTTTGTGTATCTCTGGGCTCCCTTTGGGAATCTTTGGTTAATAATCCGCGCTGTCGAATGCTTTCTCCGCGTTACCACAACCAAAAAAAGCCGCGGCAAAAACTGCCACGGCCCTTCTTCTTAAAAATATACTACACTAAACAAAAAATACAATTTTAAAAGCGATACCCCAGGTTAAAGTCGCCCCTGAAAGAAGCGTTTGGCATATTACTGTTGCCACCAAGGTTACGGCCTGCACCGCCGGTGATCTCAAACACAAAGCCAGAGCGGTTTATCCATTTCCAGCCTATGGCTATACCTACCGAAGCAGCGGTGTAACTACGGCGTTTTTCATAATAGTTATAATACTGATAGGCGTCTGCGGTGTAAACAATGTCCTCTACTTCCTGGGTGTCTTTACCGGAAATAAACTTACCAAAACCCTCTACAAAAAAGCCTCTGGCACCGTAGTGTTTGGGTTCGGTAAAATACATGCGTGCAAATGGCGTCACCGAAAAATCTTCCAGATAGCTGTTTCCTTTGGAATCCAGGTTACCCAGTAATGATACACCGTACGTAAAATCATCTGAGTGTATACGCTCGTAGGTTACCTCTGCAATGCCACCCGAAAGCAGTTTAATAGCGCCAAGTTTTATCTCGTGCTTGCGCGACAGTACATCGGGCTTAGATTCCTGTAAGGTTTCCTGTGCAAAGGCAGATAATCCACAAAACAATAGGGAACAATAGATTTTATTCATGCGTTGGTATTGGTTAAATTAAATACTACAAAAATGTTGCCAAAAAAACGTTTTAGCTTTACAAAAGATGCATGATTTTACAAAAGGTTGCGCCACATCCTCAAAATTTAATAATTCTGCAATGTATATTTCATAAGCAAAAATACATATTAAGGGCCTTACTACAACGTTTTCTTTTTTATATATTTACGAAAGACAAACAAACTTTATGAGTAACACATACCATACCTCGGTAAACGGCGGTGATCCCATAACCCTTACCGATATTCAGGCGGGAGCTTTTGACGCCATAGCCACCGGCCCTGCCACCTATCACGCCCTGAAAGATAATATTCCTTACCGCGCGGAAATTACTTCAGCCGACTTTTTAAAAAAATCCTACACCGTTACGGTAAACAACAACACGTATGAAGTACACATAGCCGATGCGCTGGACCAGCTCATTAAAAACATGGGATTTGAGGTGGGTACCGCAAAACAGGTAAACGAAATCAAGGCACCCATACCTGGATTGATCTTAGAAATCAGCGTAGCCCCGGGGCAGGCGGTACAGGAAAACGACACCTTATTAATACTGGAAGCCATGAAAATGGAAAATACCTTCCATTCGCCACGTGCGGGGGTTATTAAAAGCATTGCCGTGACCAAAGGACAGGCCGTAGACAAAGGACAATTATTAATAGAATTCGAGTAACAATGAAAGCCACGAATTTCACTAATTGTACTAATAAAAATTAATGTTGATTCGTGAAATTCGTGGCTACTATAATATCTGTATGAAAAAAATACTTGTAGCCAATCGCGGGGAAATTGCCATAAGGGTAATGACCACCGCCAAGAAAATGGGCATTAAAACCGTAGCCGTGTACAGTGCTGCCGACCGCAATGCACCCCACGTAAAATTTGCCGATGAGGCCATATATATAGGAGAAGCACCCAGCAGCCAGAGTTACCTGGTTATAGACAAAATTATAGGTGCCGCAAAAACTACCGGTGCCGATGCCATTCACCCGGGGTACGGCTTTCTTAGTGAGAATGCCAACTTTGCCGAAGCCGTTACCGCAGCCGGGATTACATTCATTGGCCCGCGCCCTGACGCCATACGCATTATGGGTAGCAAGCTGGGCGCCAAAGACGCTGTTAAGACATACAACATCCCTATGGTACCGGGGGTGGACAAGGCCATTACCGATGTAGCCGAAGCAAAAGCCATAAGCAGGGAAATCGGTTTCCCGATACTGATTAAGGCGAGTGCCGGCGGGGGAGGCAAGGGCATGCGTATTGTACAAAACGAAGAAGAGTTTGAATCGCAAATGGAACGCGCCATAAGCGAGGCTACCTCAGCTTTTGGCGATGGCAGCGTATTCATAGAAAAATACGTGGGTTCGCCACGACATATAGAAATCCAGGTCATGGCAGACAGCCACGGTAATACACTCCATTTATTCGAGCGTGAATGTTCCGTTCAGCGCCGCCACCAAAAGGTAGTGGAGGAAGCACCATCATCAATCCTTACACCGGAAATCCGTAAAGCGATGGGCGAAGCTGCCGTTAAGGTGGCGCAGGCGTGCAATTACCTTGGTGCAGGAACGGTGGAGTTTTTATTGGACGAAAGCCTCAACTTTTATTTCCTGGAAATGAACACCCGCCTTCAGGTAGAGCATCCGGTAACGGAACTTATTACAGGGCTTGATTTGGTAGAGCTGCAGATACGTGTGGCACGGGGCGAGGCACTTCCCATGAAACAGGATGATCTTAAAATATCAGGGCATGCCATGGAACTCCGGGTGTATGCCGAAGACCCGCTAGCCGACTTTGCCCCTAACGTAGGAAACCTGGAAGTATACCAACTTCCGGTAGGCGACGGTATACGCGTAGACAACGGTTTTGAACAGGGTATGGACGTACCCATATATTATGACCCCATGCTGAGCAAGCTTATAACCTTTGGCAAAAACCGCGAGGAAGCCATACAGCGCATGATTGAAGCCATAAACCTGTATAAGATTCAGGGGGTAACTACTACTCTGCCCTTCGGTATGTTTGTTATGGAGCACGAGGCATTTCGCTCCGGGAATTTCGATACGCACTTTGTAAAGAAATATTACGACAGCGCATCGATAAAAACCAAACTTGATACCGAAGCTGAAGTTGCGGCATACATTGCCCTGAAGCACTACCTCGCCGACCAAAAAGTATTACGACTACCTATTATGTAACCTATGGAAAACAAGATAAACATTCTTAATGATAAAATGGCCCAGGCAAAACTGGGCGGTGGCGAAAAACGCATTGCCACCCAGCACGCCAAAAAGAAACTGACCGCACGCGAGCGTGTGGAATATTTACTGGACGAAGGTTCGTTTGAAGAAATAGGTATGCTGGTTACACACCGCAGTACCGACTTCGGGTTGGAAAAAGAAACCTACTACGGTGATGGCGTGATTACCGGTTACGGCACGGTTAACGGCAGGGCGATATATGTGTTCGCACAAGACTTTACCGTGTTTGGCGGTGCCCTTTCTGAAACCCATGCCGAGAAAATATGCAAGGTCATGGATATGGCACTGCGCACCGGCACACCCATGATAGGACTTAACGATAGTGGGGGCGCACGCATACAGGAGGGCGTACGCTCATTGGGCGGTTATGCTGATATCTTTTACCGCAACGTACAGAGCAGCGGCGTAATCCCGCAGATAAGCGCCATAATGGGTCCGTGTGCAGGCGGGGCGGTATATTCGCCGGCAATGACTGATTTTACCATGATGGTAGAAAACACCAGCTATATGTTTGTTACCGGCCCTAACGTAGTGAAGACCGTAACAAACGAAACCGTAACCAGCGAGGAACTGGGCGGGGCAAGTACACACAGCACTAAAAGCGGGGTGGCGCACGTAACTTCGGCCAACGATGTGCAGTGCCTTGAAGATGTGAAAACCTTACTGAGCTACCTGCCTCAAAACAACGACGAGAAAGCACCCGCACTGCCCTTTACCCCTGCCGATGAAATCCGGGATGTGCTGAGCGGCATTATTCCGGATAATGCCAACAAGCCGTATGATATGCATAAGGTGATTCAGGGCATTATAGATGAGGATTCGTTTTTTGAAATACATAAGGCGTTTGCCGAGAACATCATTGTGGGGTTTGCACGCCTGGGCGGTCGCAGTATAGGCATCGTGGCAAACCAGCCCGCTTACCTTGCAGGAGTACTGGATGTGAACAGCAGTACCAAGGCAGCACGCTTTGTACGCTTTTGCGACTGTTTTAATATTCCGCTGTTGGTACTGGTAGATGTACCGGGTTTCCTTCCGGGAACCAACCAGGAGTGGAACGGCATTATAGTACACGGTGCCAAATTGCTCTACGCACTGAGCGAGGCTACCGTACCACGTGTTACGGTAATTACCCGAAAGGCATACGGCGGGGCTTATGACGTTATGAACAGTAAACATATAGGTGCCGATTTTAATTACGCATGGCCAAGTGCCGAAATCGCGGTGATGGGCGCCAAGGGGGCAAGCGAAATCATCTTTAAAAAAGAAATCGGCGAAGCGGAAGACCCTGCCGCAAAACTGCTGGAAAAAGAAGCGGAGTATGCCGATAAATTTGCCAACCCTTACACGGCAGCGCAACGTGGTTTTATAGACGAAGTAATAGAACCAAAATACACGAGGCGGAAACTGCTAAAAGCCTTCAGCATCCTGGAGCATAAAAAAGTGGATACCCCTAAACGAAAACACGGTAATATACCGCTCTAACCCAAACTCAATTTTAACCAGAACCGCCTGTAAAAACAGGCGGTTTTTTTATTTAAAAAAAGCATAGCGCGAAATATAGTAATTTTTAATTATAACAAACAAATGTCATTTTTTTACAAATCATTAAAAAACTCACTGTTAATACGGTTTTCAATGAAATTTATTAAACAAAAAATACATTACACTCGAATTATTTTAACAAAAAATCCATAAATAACTATATTATGGTTAATAAAAGTTGTAAACATACTTTTTTAACAATAAAAATCACAAATTTAGAAAACGTATTTTATCATAAAAAATGAATTAAACATAATTTTTAACCAAATAAAGTGAGTTTTATTAGATAAAATTAGGTTAACAAAATCCTAATGTTACAAAAACTTAAAAATTAACACACGCGTGTTATTTTTATGTTAATTCGATATTTTTGTAAATCTAACAGAAAAAAGATGATGGAAAATTACACACGGCAAGCAGGCTGTCAGTCGCCTGCAACACCAGAGCGTGATTCATCGCGATCCGGCCCCGGATTGCAACGGACACTCATGAAACGGTTTGTGCTCTTGGGAGCATTATTAATCTTAGTCGGTGTGAACAGTTCATTTGCCCAAACCACACTTATTTCCCCAACGGGTGATGGAGGTTTCGAAACAGGTAGCACACTTGCTGCCAATGGGTGGACAGCTGTTAACGCAACAACCAATACTTGGAATTTAGGCAATGTCCCAGGCTGGTTTACTGGCAATAGGGGTGCGTATATCTCTAACGATATTGGTACAACATGGGCTTATACCAACAGTACCGCCCAGCGTTCCCACATTTATAGGGACATCGCTTTCCCTGCAGGGGAAACATCCATAACCCTTAGCTTCAGCTGGAGAGGAAATGGTAACGATGGTGACTGGGACAACCTACAGGTTTATATAGCCAATACTTCTGTAAGTCCAACCACTTCAGGTCCTACCGGAACCAATACAACTACGACAGGATGGACAGGCTATACTAACGGTACAACAGGTTATTACCTTACTAAGATAAATGGAACAGTTACACCTACATCTACTACTACTGTAACCTACAACTTCACTTCCGCTCAAGCAACTTACGCTGCCGGTAATACAAGAAGGCTTATCTTCTCTTGGAAAAATGACGGAGGCGGCGGTACAAACCCACCAGCTGCTATTGATAATATATCTCTTATATCTTCATGTACTGGTGCTGCTACGGCTGCCGCTACAAACATAACGGCGATTTCAGCACAGGCTAATTGGGCTACCTATACCGGAGCTACTAGTTACAGTATAAGGTATAGAGCTATTGGCAACAGTACATGGACAACTCTTACAGGTCTTACTGGAACTTCCACAAGTTTGGCTTCATTAGATAACGGCACACCATATGAGTACCAAGTAAGCGGTGTAGGTGGGGCATGTGCAAGTTGGTCTGCTTCGGCTACTTTCACCACACAATCAATTACACCAGTTACATGGACAGAGGGATTTAGTACCACCACTTTACCTACAGGATGGACAAACACTTCGTCGGCATGGACTATAGGAAGTGCAAGGGGCGTAACGGGCAACCCTGGAAATAACATATATAAAAATCTATATTCAGGTGCGGCAAGCGGTCAATTCAGCACGATCAACATAGGGCCGCTAGGCACTAACGACAGGTTAGTTTTTGATTTTAAAACATCAAACTATAGTAGTCCTTATGCAGCACCAGGCACGGGTACGGGCAGTTATACAGTGGCCATTTCTACAGACTACGGCACAACCTGGACTGACCTTGCGACAGTAAATAACGGCACCAGTAGCGAATGGCAGGCGGCAGCATATCCGCTGGCTTCATACAACGGACAATACGCTAAATTCAGGATTACAGGTACATGGATATCGGGTGACTGGGATTTAGCGTTTGATAACTTTAAGGTAGAACCTACTCCTTCTTGTTTTATCCCTACCGGAGTGGCAATAAGCGCCATTACCAATGCTGCTGCTACAGCAAACTGGGTTGCTCCTACACAAGGAACTACACCAGTAGGCTACTCATGGGAACTACGCACCAGCGGGGCACCAGGCAGCGGGGCAACAGGACGTGTATCAAGAGCTCTTACTACTTCTGCTAACGTAACTTTCTCATCTCTTGCTCCATTAACCACGTATACGTTTTACGTAAGTACAAACTGTGGCGACTCTGTTTTCAGCGAATGGACAACAGGTACTACATTTACTACGGGACAAACCCCTGGCAGTTTACCTTTTTCAGATGGATTTGAAGGCACAATGAACTGGGCGCTGGCAAATGGTACTCAGACCAATAAATGGGTTTTAGGCACTGCAACCAGCAGCAGCGGAACAAAATCACTTTATGTATCGAACGACAGCGGTGTAACAAATGCTTACTCCAGCTCAACAAGCGTGGTACACGCTTACCGAGATATAGTAGTGCCTGCAGGTACTACTTTAGCAACGTTAAGCTTTAATTACCGTGCAAACGGTGAAGTAAGTAGCCCAACATATTATGATTATATGAGGGTGAGGATTATTCCTATTGCTACCACACCTGTAGCAGGAACGCAACTAACCGCCGGAACACAAATAGGCGCTAACTTTGCACTTCAGTCGGCTTGGCAATCGTACAGTAATACTGCTGTAGACCTGTCTGCCTATGCAGGGCAAACCGTACGCCTGGTATTTGAATGGAACAACGACGGTTTGGTAAGTAATAACCCACCGGCGGCTATAGACAATGTAGTACTATTTGTACCTACTTGTTTTGTTCCTACGGCACCTGTTACCTCAGCAGTTACATCAACAACGGCAACTATAGGGTGGACGGCAGCATCTCCGGTACCATCTAACGGATATGACTATTATCTAAGCACAGCAGGCACTACACCTGCAGATAATGCTACTCCTACAGCAACTGTAACAGCTACGACCGCTTCTTTAACCGCACTAACTTCAAACACCACTTATTACTGGTGGGTACGTTCTAATTGTGGCGCTACAGACGGAAACAGCACATGGGTAACAGGAGGCAACTTCACAACCCTTCAGGTAGCGGGTACACTACCATTTACAGAAAACTTTGAGGGCACCATAAACTGGACGCTTATAAACGGAACCCAACCTAACCAATGGGTTGTGGGTACTGCAACAGCTAACGGAGGCACTAAATCAGCGTATATATCTAACGATAACGGTGTAACGAATGCTTACACGTTAGGTACAGCAAGTACCACGCAAATATACCGCGACATTACTATACCTGCAGGCACCAGCCAGATAGGCCTTGGCTTTAACTGGAAAGGAAACGGCGAAGGTACTACCCTGTTCTATGACTACATGAGGGTATGGATCATCCCGGCTTCCAGCACTCCTGCGGCAGGCACACAAATATCATCTGGTATTCAGGTGGGTGGTAACTTCCTAAACCAGGCTACATGGCAAACGTATGCTAATTCGTCTGTAAACGTATCTGCCTATGCAGGCCAGACGGTACGTCTTGTTTTCGAATGGAGAAACGATGGTAGTGGTGGTACACAACCACCTATAGCTATAGACAACATAACACTGTCTATACCTTCATGCCTTGTACCAACGGCTCTGACCACTTCGGGCGTTACCGGAACAACAGCTACAATAGGATGGACGGCCCCTGCTACAGCTCCTGCCAATGGCTACGACTATTACCTGAGCACAGCAGCCACTGCTCCAATAGATACTACTGCGCCTACAGCAGTTGTAACAGCAACTTCTGCTTCTTTAACATCACTAACAGCTAACACTACTTACTACTGGTGGGTACGTTCTGACTGTGGTGCTACAGACGGTTACAGCACATGGGTATCTGGCGGAAGCTTTATAACGCCACAGGTAGCGGCTACACTTCCATTTACAGAAAACTTTGAGAGCACTATAAACTGGACGCTTGTAAACGGAACCCAGACAAATAAATGGGCTATAGGTACTGCAACGGCTAACGGCGGTACTAAAGCAGCCTATATATCTAATGACAATGGTGTAACAAACGCATATAGTACGGGTACAACAAGTACTACCCAAATATACCGTGACATCACCATACCGGCAGGTACTACATTAGTAAACCTTGGCTTTGACTGGAAAGGAAATGGCGAAGGCACTACTTTGTTCTATGATTATATGAGGGTATGGGTTATTCCTGCAACCAGTACTCCTGTAGCAGGTACCCAGCTATCTTCAGGTACTCAGGTAGGCGGTAACTTCTTAAACCAGCCTACATGGACAAGCTATAACAATGCAACGCTAAACCTAACGGCATACGCAGGGCAAACGGTTCGCCTTGTATTTGAATGGAGAAATGATGCTTCAGGAGGTACACAGCCTCCGATAGGAATAGACAACATAACCATGTTTATACCTACATGTTTTGCGCCTAGTGCACCGGCGAGCTCGGCAGTTGCTGCATCAACAGCAACCATCAGCTGGACAGCCCCAACTACGGCTCCTTCTAACGGGTATGATTATTATCTAAATACGGTAAACACTGCTCCTACAGCAGCTACAACACCTACAGGCAGCGTATCTGCCACTACAGCTTCACTAAGCTCGCTTAGTTCCCTAACTACCTACTACTGGTGGGTACGTTCTAACTGTGGCGCTACAGACGGCAGCAGTGCATGGGTAGCAGGTGGTAATTTCACTACACTACAAACCCCGGCTACGATACCATTCACAGAAACTTTTGAAGGCACTGCAAACTGGACGGCAGTAAACGGAACCCAGACCAACAAATGGCTTATAGGTACCGCTACGGCTAACGGTGGCACTAAAGCCATTTATGTATCTAGTGATAATGGTGTAACCAATTCTTACGATACCGAATCGACAAGTACTACGCAGATTTACCGCGACATCGCAGTACCTGCAGGCACTACACTGGCAAGCCTTAGCTTTGACTGGAAAGGAAACGGCGAAACACTCAGCCCTGATTATTATGACTATATGAGGGTATGGATTATTCCTGGAACTGCTACTCCTGTGGCAGGCACCCAGCTATCTTCAGGTACTCAGGTAGGCACCTACTTTGTAAACCAGGCTACATGGCAAACCTATACAAACGCGTCTATAAACCTTTCTGCCTACGCAGGACAAACGGCACGCCTTGTATTTGAATGGACAAATGACTACAGCGATGGTACCGAACCTCCTGCAGCGGTAGACAACATAACCATGTCTATACCTACATGTCTTGTACCGTCGTCGCTTACAGCTTCGGCTATAACTACAACAACGGCTACCATAAGCTGGACGGCTCCGTCTACAGTGCCTTCAGGCGGATACCAATACTATGTAAGCACATCGGCTACTGCACCTACATCGGGCACTACCCCTACAGGCAGCACTACCGGTACGTCAGTTCCGTTAACTTCACTTAACTCTTCTACCACATATTACTGGTGGGTACGTTCTAATTGTGGCGCTACAGACGGAAACAGCGTTTGGGTTGGTGCAACATTTAATACCGTATGTACTCCTGTAACTACACTTCCGTGGACAGAGAACTTTGACAGCATGACCACACTGGGCAGCAATGTGCTTCCTAACTGCTGGACAAATGATATAGGAGGCGGTACATTTAGTTATACCAGTGCTAATGCAGCATCTAACACGTATAACGACCCTAGGAGCAATCCTAACTATGTAACGATTTACTATCCTAGTAATAACAATTCATACCTATGGACACCAGGATTTACCCTTACGGCAGGTGTAAGCTACACTTTTAGCTTTTACTATGCAGGGGACAACACTTCTGGCTGGAGGGGGCAAGTGTACCAAAATACTACGCCTTCTCAAACAGGGGCTACGCAGCTTGGTGCTAACTTCCTTGCTGTAGGTACTACTACAACAACTGATTACACTCAGGTAACACGCACCTTTACGCCAACAACTACAGGTACATATTACTTTGCAGTAGCGGCTAATGCTACCACATCAGCTCCTTATTATTTAGGTTTTGATGACTTCAGTGTAACAAAAACGCCAACAGCGGTATCTGGCTTCAGCCCTGCTTCTACCTGTAGCGTGGGTGGCGAAACCATTACCATTCTTGGTACAAACCTTTTGGACGCTTCTGCGGTAACCTTTAACGGCACTGCTGCGGCTTCCTATACCGTAGTAGACAACAGTACTATTACTGCCGTAACGCCAGCCGGTATTACCACAGGTCCTATCGTAGTAACTACACCGCTAAATACGGCGGGCAGCAGTACTAACCTTACTGTAATTGTTAACCCAACGGTTGCAGACATTACCGGCCCTACATCAGTTTGTACAGATACACCTGTTACCCTTAGCTCAGCTACTACAGGCGGTACCTGGACATCGAGCAACCCGGCTATCGCTACTGTAGACGCTACTTCGGGAGCGGTAACAGGCCTTAGCGCAGGCACGGTAACCATTACATATACAGTAACTACAAGCGGATGTTCTTCATCTAAATCGGCTTCGGTAACGGTGTATGGCGCACCAGCCATTTCATCGGTAACATCTACACAGGCGGTAACACCGGGTGCTACAGCTTCGTACACCGTTAGCGCTACAGGCTCAGGGCTTACCTACCAGTGGGAAATTAACACCGGAAGCGGATGGTCTTCTGTTACTAACGACAGTACATATGCAGGTGCAACATCGGCTACACTGACAGTGAGCAATGTTACCCTTGGTATGGACGGATATTTGTTCCGCGTAGTAGTTACCGGTACAGCACCGTGTACTACAGTAACCTCATCTCCGGCCTCTACACTTTATGTAAGCCAAGTAGGTATTGCCGTTAACCCGGCAGATGTTACTAACTGTAGCACAACTACTACAGCGTCATTCAGTGTTACTGCAACAGGCTCAGGCCTTAGCTACCAATGGCAGGAATCTACTAACGGTGGTGGTGTATGGGCTAACGTAAGTAACGGCACAACTGCCGGTATTACGTATGCCGGTGCTACAAGCACTACACTATCACTTTCGGGTCTTGCACTTGCTAATTCGGGCTATAAGTACAGGGCTGTTGTTACAGACGTGGCTACCAATAGTGCTACATCTAACGACGCTACCCTTACCATAAACGAAGTTGCGGCTATAACAACCCAGCCGGTATCTCAGTACGCATGTTTCGGTACGGCAAGTACTAAAACGTTCACTGCCCCTTATACAGGTGCAGGTACAATAGAGTGGCAATATTCTGCCAACGGTACTACATGGGCAAGCATAGCTAATGCTACTCCGGCAGGTGTTACGTATACAGGTGCTACAACAAGCAGCCTTGGCGTAGCTACCACAGCCGCCGTAGCGCAAGGCACTTACTACTTCCGCGCGGTTGTTACAGCCGTAGCTCCATGTAGCAATGTAATTTCAGATGTGGTTACACTAACCGTAGGCGTACCTACCGTAACCGCTAATGCAAGTTCATCTAATTATTGTAACCCGGGCACAGGCGTAACGCTTACTGCCGGAGGTGCTGCTACATACGTATGGTCTCCTGCAACCGGCCTTAGCGCTACCACAGGAAGCAACGTTGTAGCTACCCCTACCGCAACAACTACGTATACCGTAACAGGTACAGACGCTAACGGATGTACCGGTACAGCTACTGTAACCGTAACCGTAAGCAGCACTCCTGCCGCTACTGCAATTGCTGCAGCCAGCGAAGTATGTGTGGGCGGAACCGTACAGCTTGATGTAAATGCCGCTGTGGCATATACAACTCCTGCTGTAAGCACATATAGCTTTACCCCTACCACAGGTACATATACCCAGGTAAGCGCGGCCGCCACACAGCTTACATCTGTACAGGCAGATACTGCTATCAGTACAGCACAGCCTATAGGATTTACATTTAACTACGGTGGTACAAACTACACGCAGTTTAAGATGAGCTCTAACGGATTTATCTCGTTTAATACTTCAGGTACTGATGCCATTACCGGAAATAACCTTTCTACTGCAAATGCTGCATCACGTCCTATCATAGCCCCGCTATGGGATGACCTTGACGGCAATGCTACAGGTGGTTCATTTGCAGGTTACGAACTTACAGGTTCTGCCCCTAACAGGGTACTTACCGTAGAGTGGAGAAACTGGGAATGGAACTGGGGTTCTACAACTCCTGTAATCAGCTTCCAGGCAAAACTTTATGAAGGTTCTAACAACATAGAGTTTGTGTACAGAAGCGAAAGCGGCTCTGTAGCCTCTGGCACAGCTACCATAGGTTTAGGTGCACCAACCGGAAGCGGAAACAACAGCTATCTTAACCTTACAAACATAGCTACGCCTGCTGTTAGCAGCACTACATCTACAACTAACCTTTCTACTAAACCGGCTACAGGTACGGTTTACAGGTTTAGTCCGGGTAATGCCCCTGCACTTACGTACGCATGGACATCTAGCCCTGCAGGTTTCACATCTAGTGTTAAAAACCCTGTGGCTACAGTAAGTGCCAATACGGTTTATACCGTAACGGTAACTACTCCGGGTGGATGTACTACATCATCTAACGTAACGGTTAATACAGCCAGTGGTGGTGTAATTACTGCACAACCTACAGGCGCTACACTATGCCAGGGTGGTAACTTTACGCTTAGCGTAACAGCTACAGGCCCAGGCCTAACCTACCAGTGGAAAAAAGGTACCGCTACCATAGCCGGAGCTACTAACAACACGTATACTGTAACGGGAGCCACTCCGGCCGACAGCGCAGACTATACAGTTGTGGTTACACCATCTTGCGGCAGCGCTTTAACCAGCGATGTGGCTACAGTACTTGTAAACCCTACACCTACTGCTACAGCCCCTGCTAACGTAACGGTATGTGCCGATGCTACCATAGCGGCAATAACACTTGCAGGCACGCCTTCGAATGTAACATTTGATGTTACAGGCGGTGCAGCCATAGGTTTATCTAACCTTACAGGTGTTACTACCATACCTGCCTTTACCCCTACTGCTGCCGGTACAGCTACCATAACGCTGACACCTAAAGCTAACGGATGTACAGGTACACCGGTAACCTTTACCATAACGGTTAATGCTATACCTACGGCAATTACCATTACTCCGTCTACAACGTCGGTATGTAACGGCAGTGTGGCTACGCTAACCGCTACCGGTGGAAAAGTTACTTCTTCAACCAGCCTAAGTTCCGGTACTGTAAACCTTGCTATACCAGATAACTCATCTACAGGTATATCTCAGGTACTTGCAGTTTCAGGTATTCCGGCCGGTGCTACCGTAACTAAAGTAAATGTAAACTTCAACATTAACCACGCTTGGTTAAACGATGTTGAAGTAGCTCTTAGGGCTCCTAATGGAAAATACATCATCCTGGTTGCCGATAAAGGCCCTGCAGGAGCAGGCTCATATGTTAGCACCGTTATTACCTCAGATAATAATGCAGCGGCATTAACCTCTACAGCTACCCCAATAACAGGTACATACAAGGCTAATGCGCTAACAACAGGTGTCATAGGAAGCTTTGGTTCAGACCTTACTGCAACCTTCTCTGACCTGTTTACTACTGCAAACGGTAACTGGACGGTAATTGCTTACGATGATGCTTCATCTGATACCGGTACTTTGGTTTCTTGCTCTATAACAATAAGCTATGATAGCGATGGTGCCCCGGTTTGGTCGCCGGTAACAGGACTATATACAGATGCAGCAGCTACTACGGCCTACACAGGCCAGGCAGCAGCTACGGTATATGCCGCTCCTACAGCCGCAACTACCTATACCGCTACAGTAACGAACAGTGCAAGCTGTACAAGGACTAACACGGTTACTATTAGCCCGGCAAGCGCAAGCGCCCCTTCGGCTACAGACCAGCAGTTCTGCCCTGGTGCTACTGTTGCTAACCTTACTGCATCGGGTACTAACATACAATGGTATACCTCATCTACAGGTGGTACTGCCCTAAGCAGCAGCACGGCTCTTGTATCTGGCTCTTACTTTGCATCGCAAACAATAAACGGATGCCAAAGTACACGTACGGGCATAGTGGTAACACTACTTAGCTCATGGACCGGTGCTGTAGACAGCAGCTGGACAACTCCGGGTAACTGGTGTGGTAACGTGGTTCCTACAAATGGTGTGGATGTAATAATACCAGAGGTAGCAAACCTTCCGGTACTTGCAGCTGGCCAAACAGGATATGCCCACAACCTTACCCTAGGAGCACAGGCTGTATTAACGGTAAGCACAGGTGCTACACTAAGCGTAGACAATGTACTAGCGGTACACCCAGACGGTACACTTACGGTACAAAACAATGGTGCCCTTATTCAGGGAATAGCTACTGTTACCAGCAACAACTCTGGTAGCATAGACTTTACTAAAAACAGCAGCAGCCTGTTCAGGCTGGATTACACCCTATGGGCTTCTCCTGTTATAGGACAGACCCTTGGTGAATTTGCACCTGCTACGTCGTCTAACCGTTTCTATGCATACAACCCTGCTACAGACCAGTATGCCGGTATAGCGAACACAGAGAGCTTTGCTGATGCAACCAGCTACCTGATCCGTATGCCTAACGGCGACGCTACTCCAGGCTACAACGCAGGTACTACAGCCATATCTGTGGCAGGTAACTTTACTGGTGCACCGCACAACGGTACGGTTACTAAAACACTGTCTACAGAAGGAAACGGATTTAACGCGGTAGGTAACCCTTACCCGTCTCCGATAAATGTTTCTGACTTCTTTACAGGTAACACTGGTGTTATTGACGCATCATCTGGTATCTATCTTTGGAGGAAGAAAAACAGTGGTGCCAGCTCATCTTATGCCACACTAACCCTTGCAGCGTTTACTGCTAACCCGGCAACAGGTGGTGGCTCAGAAAACAGCCAATACTATGTTTACGAATCGTCTACCGGTTCAGACAACTGGCTTCTGGCTCCGGCACAAGGCTTTATCATTAAGACTGCAGCAACTACAGGAACACCTACACTATCGTTTACTAACGGTATGCGTAGGCCTACCCCGGGTTCTACACAGTCATTCTTCAGGCATGCGGCTGATACGGCTTCCCGCCTTTGGATAAACATGACCGGAAACGGCGCTGCAAGCCAAACGGCTATAGCGTACATGAACAATGCAACCCTTGGGCTGGATTATGGTTATGACGGTAACAAGTTTGCCGAAAGAAATACACTTACGTTCTACTCTCTGGCAGAAAACACCGCGCTTACCGTACAGGCAAGGCCGTCGTTTGTAAACTCTGACGTAGTTCCTATGGGTTATCTTGCTCCTGTAGCAGGTTCATACACCATAGCGGTAGACCATGTAGATGGTGTATTTACACAAGGACAAACAATTTACCTAAGGGATAACCTTACAGGTATGATTGCAAACCTTAGCAATAACAGCTACACGTTTGTTACTGAAGCAGGTACTTTTGAAAACCGTTTTGATGTGCTGTACAACACAGAAGCACTTGGAACTGATGTACCTACTATAGATGCTAACAACGTAATAGTAGTTAAACAAGGTACTACGATACAAATTAACTCTGGAAGCGTACTAATGAATGGTGTAACCATTTATGACATCCGCGGAAGGAAAGTGTATAGCGTAAGTGATATTAACAATACACAAACCGCTATAAGCAACCTTACTGCAGAGCAGCAGGTACTTATCGTAGAAATCAATACCGTTAAAGGTAAAGTGAGCAAGCGTATCGTATTCTAACGGTTGCTATTCACTGCATAATGATCCCAAAAAATGAAGAGCCCCGCCTTATGGCGGGGCTTTTTTTATACACCTGCTTAACCGGTATAAAGGCAAGAGTATAGAAACTATATTGTACAAGCATAACCCCTATAGTCATTAGCTGGCATAATATAAAGACACTTACAGATGCAGTTATACTACCTGAGCACTTATAGGTATAATATATGATAACATTTTATGAACTGTATTATACAGCGAACAACCAACCTGGCATAGAAACGAACAGATCAGGAAATCAAAGGAATTTTATTTAAGCGTGCACAACGTTAGGTAAGCAAACCAGGTATATCAAAAAAGGCTTTTATAATTCGGCATGCCTGATCCATGGAAACACATTAGGAACCCAACATATAAAATGTATTGTCTATACTTTACGGCATTATGGATCCATTGTACAGAGCAGAATATAGACAACAAACACAAAAAACAGTTTTTCAAGTATTTAAAACAAAAATAAAATCATTTCGTCTATACTTTATCTATCCTGCAAAACATTGTTTTTAGGTTTTGTTAACATACATTTGCTCCTGTCAAACGGCTTACTAAAAACCACTCGTCGACGCTTATTGCAATTCGTCGACACATAAGGCCACTTAATCGGCACAGTGCCCCCTGTCCGACGAAAAGACAAAAAACCACGACGAAACGCACGTACATTTGTAATGTAATTAAGACAAAGGCACCGCATCCGCCTGAAATCTTTAAAAGAACGCATCACATTAACTAAAAGAAATTACTAAAATGAACACAAATTATATCTGCAGCTACAATACATAAGCAACACGTACTAATGTTTGGTTTAAAAGGAGAATCAGGTTCTGCCTTTGAAAAGTCAAAAAAGATGTAGTTCGTCGTAAAAAAAATGCACTTCATCTGTAACTTACTGAAAATCAAGACTAAAAAAAGTCGAAAAAATTTTTCAGAATAGAATTTTCTTAGTAGATTTGCCCCGCATCCTAAAAAAAGTTAAGTCCCCCTTAACTACCTAAAATTTAAATAATTACTAAAATGAAAAAAGCATTATTATTACTATTGCTATTGCCTTGTATTGCCCTATCGCAAAATGCACCAGTAACATCATCAGAACTTCTTGTACGTTGGGAAGGCACCAGGTTAGACTGGAGCAATCCATCAACAGTACCCATGTATTATAACGGCTCAGCCGGAAGCCGCACTACACCTTCTACATTTTCTGCCGGAAATGTAACCGGAAGCAACGTAGGCTTTAACAACGCTGATCAGTACACCGGTTTTTACACAAACAACTGGCCTACAAATGCATCTTCAGCTACTTCTTTTGATTACTCAAAATACATAGAATTTACGGTAACCGCAGCAACCGGAAAAAAAGTAAACCTTAAAAACTTTACCTTTAAAACTGCCGGTAATGCTAACGCTTACCAGATCATATACAGGATAACTAACGGTAACCCTGCCGACAGCTCTTATGGCTCAGGTACAGTACTTGCTACCAACACTTCGGCCTCTTCAACAAATGGTTCTACGCTTTCTTATGCGTTCCCTACAGCTACAAATATAAACGCGGGTGAAACGCTTCACCTTAGGATATACGCTTACCAGGTAAACCAGTACGATAACAAATGGTTCCTTAAGCACGACCCGATTGAAAACAACGTAGCTGCTGCAAACAGCGATGGCCCTGCGATTTATGGTGTGGTTTCTACAGCGGTTGTTAACGGTGTAACTGCCAATACTGATACTGTAAGCACTATAAGCAACTACAATACTACAGTAAACGTTACGTCTAACGATACTGCTACAAATACTACAATAAGCAGCGTGGCTGTACAAACGGCTCCAGCTCACGGTACGGCTGTACTATCTGGCTCTAACATCATATACAAGGCTACCACAGGTTACTCTGGTGCTGACTCTTTCACTTACAAAATTACCGGTGCCGATGGTACTACATCTATAGGTACTGTAAACGTTACCGTTACTGCCCAGGTTAACCCTACTGCTGCTAACGATGCTGCTACTACAGTAAAAAACACTGCTACAACAATAGCCGTAACTTCTAATGACACTGCCGGTAACGGTACTATAACTACGGTAGCCATAGCTACTAACCCTACCCACGGTACTGTAGCCCTAAGCGGAACTTCTATCGTATATACTCCTGCTACCGGTTATGTAGGTGCTGATACCTTTACCTACAGCATTACAAACACCTACGGATACAGTGCTATAGGTACTGTAAGCGTTACCGTAAACCAGCCAAACCCTGCTAACGGGCCACTTAACGGTACTTACGTAATAAGCAGGTCGGCACAAACAGAATACCCTCAGTTTGCCTCTATCACCTCAGCGATAAACACGCTAAACACGTACGGTGTTACAGGTGCTGTAACGTTCCTTTTTAAAGACACTACGTATACTAACAGCAACGAAACCTTTCCATTTGTTATAAACAGCGTAACAGGCGGTTCTGCATCAAACACAGTAACGTTTAAACCTTACACTGGTGTTACTACTACCATTACGGCTACAAACATAAACGACTACACCGGTGTACCTGCTCTATTTGTACTTAAAGGTGCTGACTATGTAACTTTTGACGGTAGCAACACAGTAGGTGGTACTTCAAGAAACCTTAGGCTGGTAAACGGTGATAATATTGATTACATACAACGCTCAGTAATATGGGTTGCCAGCAACGGTACAGACGGTGCTACTAACAATACCATAAAAAACTGTTACATGAGGATGACCGTTAAAAACGCTGCAAGTAACTTCTGCGTAGGTATATACTCTGGTAACTATGCAATGGCCGACAACAACGCTATGGCTATACAGGCTGCTAATGCAGACAACACTAACCTGTTAATTACTGCTAACGACCTTGATAACGTAAAGCAAGGTGTATACATTAACGGTGGTGCTACTGTAACTACTAACACTGTTGTTAAGAACAATGACCTTGGAGCTACAATAGATGAGTCTATTATTTGTCCTGCAACTTTTATAAGCGCTGCCGGCTTTAACTATACCGAAAACTACATCTATAACCTATACAGGAACACTACAGCAGGTGCACTTATCTCTGCCGGTGTATATGTAGGCGGTAACAGCTACAACGGTACCATAACCCGTAACCAAATGAAGAACTTCACTAAAACGGTTACAGAAAGCTATACTTTTGGTGGTGTGGTTCTTGCTTCAACAAACAACGCTTCTAACATACTTGTAGCGAACAACTTTATAGCTAACGTATCTGCTCCTAACAACGGTAGCACGTACCTTAACGGTCACGGTATCTCTATCTCTGGCGGTGGTGGTTACAAAATTTACCACAACAGTGTGGTACTTGGTACATCTCAAACAGGTACAGGTGTAGGTTTCTCAGCAGCCTTCTACGTATTCGGAGCTACTAACGTAGATGCAAGGAACAACATCTTTGTAAACAACCAGACAAATACAGCTACACGCAGGTGTGCGGTTCTTGTAGACGGTAACATATCAATGGTTTCTAACCTTGACTATAACGACCTTTACTCAACAGATAAAACAGGTTACACAGGCGATAACGCTAACTGGTCTGACAACCCTGCTTACCAGGTTACACTTAGCGGATGGAGAGCAGCTTCTGGTAAAGATGCACACTCTATAGCGTACAACCCGGTATTTACAAACGCTACAGATCTTCACCTTAATGTAAACAACAGCGGTAACGATGTTCTTAAGGCAGGTTCTTTTATAAGCGCAATTAACAAAGACATCGATGGACAGCTAAGGAACACAACAACCCCTGCAATAGGTGCCGATGAATTTGGTACGGTAGCTTTCCCTACAGGTGGTGGTTCGGCAGGTATATACTGCGACGCTTCTACAACATGGAACGGTACAGCATGGAGCAACGGTACACCTAACGCTAACAAAGACGCTATCTTTACAGGTAACAAAACAATATCTGGCGAAACATTCTACGCTTGTTCACTATATGTACTTAACGGCGCTACTGTAGAATTTAACAACAACAGTACAGCAATCATTACACACAGTGTAAACGTACAAACTACAGGTAACCTTACGTACAGGAGCGGTTCTAACCTTATACAGGTTGAAGCTGACCAAAACAGTGGTACTGTAACTATAGAACGTCAGAGCGGCGAACTAAAAAGGCTTGACTATACACTATGGACTGCACCGGTAGTAGACAACAGGACTTCAGGTTTCCAAACCCTTAAGCAGTTCTCTCCGCTAACATCTACAGGTCGTTTTTACAACTACAATACTACAGCAGGTTCTGCAGGTCTTTACAGTGTAGTAGACGAAAACGCAACTAAGTTTGCACTGGGTAAAGGTTACCTTATCCGTATGCCAAACGGTAGCACAGAGGCAGGTTACAACGCCGGTACCACAAGGATAGCTTACACAGGTTCATTCCAGGGTACACCAAACAACGGTACTGTAAGGGTAGCCCTTGATTATACAGATGCTAACCACGCTTACAACGCCATAGGTAACCCATACGCATCGCCAATAAGCATCAGCGACTTTATAAACGCTAACAGTGAAGCTATAACAGGTACACTTTGGATCTGGAGGAAAACAAACGACCAAACGCAAACCAGCTACTCTACCTGTAACCTTTCAGGCTACATAGCTAACGCTGCTCCGGGTGGTGGTACTACAACAGACAACTCAAGGATAGGCAACCCATTTGAAATAGATGCCAAAGGTTCTTTAAATACCGCACAAGGTTTCATAGTTAAGGCAAAAGCGTCTGCTAAGGAAGTTATCTTCAGGAACGACATGCGCCTTCAAAACCACTCTACTAACTTCTTCAGGAGCGCGGCAGCTACACAAGGTGCACAGGCTACAGATGGTATCGACCGCCTTTGGTTAAACATAGCCGGTACTAACAACGAGTTCTCTCAAACCCTTATAGCGTACAACCCTGCTACCTCTACAGGTATGGATGAAGGTTATGACAGCGAAAACATAGGTGTTGCAGGTCTTGCCCTTTACACTACAATAGCTGTAGAAGGTGTAACAAACCAACTGGGTATACAAACACGTGGCAGCTTTAATGTACAAGACGTATATGCACTGGGCTTTAACGCTCCTGCTGCCGGAACGTACACGATAAACATAGACAACACTAACGGTGTATTTGCCGCAGGACAAAAGGTATATCTTAAAGACAGCGTGGAAGGCGTAGTACGTGAAATAACACAAAACACCTACACCTTTACTACCGAAGCAGGTGACTTTGCTAACAGGTTCACAGTAATGTACAATCCTAACAATGCTTCACTAGACACTAAAGCTCCTGTAGCCGACGTTAAAGAAGAAGTAGTGGTATATAACAACAACAACGAAATAAAAGTATCTGCTACTGCTCAAATCAAATCAGTTGTAGTATACGACACACTAGGCAGGATGCTTTACAGCAACGCTAAAGTGAACAGTAACGAGTTTGCCTCAGGCACTATAAACTCAGCCAAACAAGTAGTTATCGTAAACATAGCTCTTGAAAACGGCCAAACTGTATCAAAGAAAATTATGATGAACTAATCATCATAATGGTTTAGTAATTTTTTAGTTGGATGAAAGGTTGGGGCAGTTCCCGCCCCGGCCTTTTGAATACAAAAAGACTCTTTTAGTAAAAATATAACACAGCTTTAAAAAATACGTATTATAAAAACTGCGTAACTTTAAACTGTAAACGCCTAATTATAATGACGGCAATATCATTATAATTATTTTAGTAATTTTTTAGTTGGATGCACGATAAAGGGTACTTAAGTACCCTTTATCTATTATATAAAGAGCATAAAAAATCCCCATAGGCATATGTGCCTATGGGGATTTTTTTATACATGATGCCGAAATGGCTTCTGGCTATTTTATTTCAAACTCATGCCCGCAGTTGCTGCAATGGTATTTATACTTAATAAAAAATGGCAGTACACTAAGGAACAGCCCAAGTACAAACGCAGCAAACCCTCCGCGGTCACGTACGGTACTCATTACGTCTACCCTATCAGATCCGCAATTAGGGCACTGCACCGGCTTGCCGGCATTATCTACCGCATAGCGCGATATTTCGGCCATAACGGCATGGGCTTTATCCACATCTGCGGTATTTACATAGAGCTGTACGCCGCCTATGGCATTACTCATAAGCGGATCGGTATCTATCGTATTGTTATTAGCCATAAATACCTCCACCCCATCGGCTTCCAGCCTGCCCTTAAGTATCATGGCTTCGGCGGTATACTGAAATGAGGCTATTTTTTCAAATTGTTGCTGCATATCATAAAGGTAAATAAAAAATCATTTAGGAGATAAAATGGTTCTAGCATAAGTACTACAGGGCAATAAACACTACAAATATTACAACCGAAATGTTAAAAACCTAAAAGAATTATTACAAATACTTTAATAATACCTTACCAAGCCTCTATTGCATTTCAGGTTAATTTTGGAAATACTATACAGAATTAACAACACTATACTATGGAGCTCCGGTTACCACCCTATCTGCGCACGCTTGCCATTATGCTGCTCATAACCATGATTGTATTTTTTATGATTATGGCCAAAGAGCTATTGGTACCCCTGCTTATATCGGGCTATATAGCCATGCTCCTTACCAGCACCTGTAACCGGCTGGAACGTATAAAGGTACCCCGCTCGCTGGCAGCCTTTTTATGCCTGCTTGTATTTATAACCGTGCTGGGCGGTATTATATTTTTCATTTACCAGCAGGTGCGCGGTTTTTGCCATGACCTGGGCGATGGCATGATGGAAAAGATAAACGCCTTTACGAAAGAAGCTAACCTATGGGCGCGAAACAACTTTGGGTTCGACCTGGGTATGCAAAACGGATTCGAAATAAAAAAGGCGGTAGCCATGGTAGGCAGCGGCGACAGCAAACCCACCGAAATGATTATGAGTACCCTGGATACCCTTAGCGATATCATACTGCTGCCCGTATTCATTTTCTTCCTGCTCATATACCGCGACCACCTGGCTGTATTTGTAACCAAAGTATTCCGAAAACAGGACAACGAATTTTTACTCCACAAACTCACCTCCATCCGTAAAATAGTACATGCCTACATAATGGGTGCCGGTAAGGTTATGTGCATACTCGCTGTAGTAAACACCGCCGTGCTTTTCGCACTGGGTATAGAGCATGCCATCTTTTTTGGTGTACTTGCCGGCATGCTGAACATCATACCTTATCTGGGGCCTACACTGGGTGCGGTACTGCCGTTCTTCTTTGCACTGATGACCAAAGACAGCGTTTTTTATCCCATAGCGGTAGTCGTAGCCTTTACCCTTATACAGCTGCTGGAAGGCTCTTTCCTTACCCCAAAAATCACGGGAAGCAATGTAAACCTTAATGCACTGGTTACCTTTATTGGCTTACTAATAGGCGGGGCTATCTGGGGTATTATGGGTATGATACTGATTATACCTACCATAGCCATAATGAAAAAACTTTTTGAGCTGAGTGATGATACCAAACCATATGCCTACCTCTTTGGCGAAGAAGACACCCACTGGCTCCAGACACGGAAGCGAAATAAAACCAAGGAGGAAAAAGCGCACGAAGAGCGTACCGATAACACAACCGAAGATATTATGAAAAACGAATAGCCTGGGTAAGCATATCCATCATAATGCCCATTTCGGCGCGGGTGTTAAAACTATGCAGGCAAAAACGCAGGCGTTCCTGTCCGGCAGGCATACCCGGTGGCAGTACGGCTTTTACACTATATCCTGCCCGTTGCAGCAGGCCCGCTATTTTCTGAGCACGCCCGTTACCCGGCACCACTATGCTGTGTATAGCACTAAAACTCAATATAAACGGCAGGTGGCAGCGCTCTGTTTCGGTTTTAAAATGGCTTATAGCTGTTTGCAGGCTGGTTACTGCCTCATGGTTTTCCTGTAAAAGGGCATAACTGCTTATAATAGTGGCAATAGAATGCGGTGGCAAAGCCGTGGTATAAATAAAGCTCCTCGCGAAGTTAGCCAGAAAGGCCACAAGCTCTTTACTCCCCAGTACCGCAGCACCGTGGCAACCCATGGCCTTACCAAAGGTAACCAGCCGCGCAAAAACACGGTCATGAAGCCCATAGGCCTGTAACAACCCCTGCCCTTTTTCGCCAAACACCCCTACAGAGTGGGCTTCGTCTATAACCAGCCTGCACCGGTAACGGTCGGCGATATCTGCAAAGGCCTCAAGGTTAGGTGTATCGCCATCGGTACTAAAAACGGCTTCGGTAACAATATACAGCTCGTTAGCTTTACTCCTGTAGCGTTCTACAAGTTTGTATAATGTTTCTTTATCGTTATGGGCAAACTTGTACGACTGCGCACCGCTAAGTTTAAGCCCATCGCGGATGCTGGCGTGGATATACTCATCATACAGCACTACATCACCTTTTTGCGGCACACTGCTAAAGAATCCTATATTGGCATCATACCCCGAGTTAAAAATAAGCGAGCATTCTGCCTTGTGAAACTGTGCAATACGCTCTTCTGCCTCCAGGTATAACGGATGGTTTCCTGTAATGAGCCGTGAACCGGTAGCACCGTTTACCAGTAGTTTTTTTTGCTGTAAAAACTGGTGTGCAGCTTCAAACAATACCGTTGAGGCTGCAAGCCCAAGGTAGTCGTTAGAAGAAAAATCTACCAGGCCTCCGGTAGTACCCGGCGTACGAAGGGTATCTTCGGCACGGTGCCTTTTTAGCATTTCTGTAAGATGTGCGGGGAATTTGTTCATCAGAAAATTAACATATTGCTAAATTAACAAAGTTTGTTAATTCCTTGTCCCATTGTATTTAATAATAACATAAATTTGTTAAAACCAATTTCAATCAGCCTCTCATGAAAATCATAACTACCCTGTTTGCAATCATTTACAGCTTTGCATGTCTTGCACAGCAACCTGATTTTATAAATCACGGTAACCATGCCTTTACACCGGGGCATGCAGCATGCATATCGAAAGAGGAACATAATAAGGTGCAGGGGCTGGTTATACACAAAAAGGACTCGGTCATGGCTATGCGCCGTACAGCAAGGCCGGCTAACCATCCGCAGTTTATATGGCCTGTAACACAGCAGGACGGTTTTAACTACCATAATACCTGGGGCATAAGTAATTTTGTAGACCACGCCTCAGGGTACCCTAATGATATTATGGATTATAACTGCGGCGATCGCTCGTACGACCTTAGTAACGGATATAACCATGCCGGTACCGATATTTTCTTATGGCCTTTTCCATGGCTGCAAATGCAGCGCGGGCAAAACAACGTAGTTGCTGCCGCGCCTGGTACCATACTATATAAAAATGACGGGCAATATGACGCTAACTGCGCCATGAGCGGAGCCGACTGGAATGCCGTATACCTGTTGCATGCCGATGGCAGTGTAAGCTGGTACGGCCACCTTAAGAGGAGCTCACTTACCGAAAAACCTATTGGCGCCAGTGTGGCTGCCGGCGAATTTCTGGGGAAGATAGGGAGTTCCGGGAGCTCTACAGGGCCGCACCTGCACTTTGAGGTATACGACAGTAACAACCAGCTTATAGACCCTTTTTCGGGAGAATGCAACGACACAAATTCCGAATCGTGGTGGCAGGAACAAATACCATACAGGAGTACCACTATAAACGCGCTGCTTACACATAACGTGCCCCCCGTGGCAGATGCCTGCCGTGATTACACAAACTACGAAGTAAGCCAGTTTGCCACAGGCACCAGGGTATACCTGGGCTTATACCTTAAAGACCAAACGCTGGGAGATATTATAAACCTTAAAGTAATACGCCCTAACGGCACCGTATATAACGATTTTAACAACGTTGCAACCCAAACCTACAATGCATCCTACTGGTACTGGAGCTTTATTCCGGCCGCAGAGGGTAACTGGACATGGCAGGCAGAGTATATGGGCGAAACATATACGCATCAGTTTACCGTGGGTACCATGGGTATCGGCGCGCAGCCACAGCAGCTACAGGCAGCCGTTTACCCTAACCCGGCTAAAGAAACCATAACCATAGAAGCCGCGCAGACGGTAACGCACTTAAGCATATACGACAGTACAGGCAAACTGTTGCTGCAGGAACAAAATACAGCCGGAATTACCACCTCAAACGTATCGGGACTGGCACAGGGTATCTACTTTGTAAAGCTAACATCTATTGGCGGTACGTCAACCACCATTAAGCTGCAACACATATAATACCATACAGCCAATAGAAGCTTAAAAATAAAATTATTTTTTTTCATTCATTAGTTATTGTTTTTCGATAATTTATTTACCTTTGTCGAAAAAAATACCATATTGACCATGAAAAAAATAAAACTCCTCAGGGTTCTTTCGGGCATACTCCTTGCTGGGAATATAGCATACACCGGATATGCCTTTATAAATTACTTCAGGCTGGATAGCCCGGCTGGCAGCAGTATCTACAGACTTTTGTCCGGCATTTCGGCATATACGCTGAGCATGCCGGCACTGGTACTTATTTTCCTTTCGCTAAACAGGTTTATACAGCGTGGTTACTTTAACACAGGTAGCGCTAAAGGGCTTAAATGGGCAGGCGTACTGTTAATACTACAGTCATTACTTGGCCCTGTGCTTAACTATTATACAGCTGCCTTACATGATGCACTAAGCATGATAATGCATACCTACTCTGAAATACTGCCGCTGTGTTTCGGGATAGCCCTATTGGTTATAGCCGATGTCATTATCCGTGGCGCAAATCTTAACAGCGAAAACCAACTAACCATTTAACCATACGCATCATGGCAAAAATATCCATCATTAAAGTACTCCTGGTATTTTTTATCTTCTTTTCAGTCCTGTTTGCAACACTTGTGGCAGTTAATCTGAGTGCCGATACATATTATACAACCACGGTTTCTTACCTGCAAAATATAAGCATCCTTGCTATCGCATCTACTTCAGTACAAATACCGGCTATGGCATGTATAGCCGGTGCCATGCATTACTTTTTGCATAGGGGGTATTTTAACCCAAAAAGCGCAAAACTGCTTACAATAGCGGCATATATACTTCTCGCCAACATAATCATAAACATTATGCTAACCATAGAACTGAATTACCTGCCCGGTACAGTAGCCTGGGAAATACTCCCGAAAATGCTTTTTGGCCACCTATCGCAATTGCTTATCTGTATCGGTATACTTGCCGTAGCCGATTTTATAAAACAGGGTAAAAACATAGAAAACGAAAACAATCTTACTATCTAATTATACATTATCATGAAACGTATTTATTTACTGAGGATATTAGTAACACTGGCCTTTACCTGCTGTCTGGCATTTATTATCTTCGGTATACCCTTTACGGTTATCTTCAGCCTGTTCCCCGGATTAATGCCTGCAACGCTGCACACTAAGGTAGAAACACTTCGTGGCTCAGGCCGGTATGTATTGCCGCACCTTTTTCTTATAATAGGCGCTACCGCCTGCAATGCGTATGCTTTGTTCAGGATTAAGGAAATGCTGAAGCTATTTGAAAAAAACATCTTTTTTGACGAACGCGTTTCAAAACACTTCAACATAGCAGGTCGCATGGTACTGTGTGGATTCCTGCTCCAGCTTATTAACGATACATTTTATATTACGCATGATAATTTTGTAGGGTTTAATCTGGATATTGACCTTACCACCTTTGTGCTGCCATCGGCCGGTTTGTTACTCTTAGCATTGTCTGATGTTTTTTCCAAAGCCAAAACCCTTAAAGACGAAAACGACCTTACCGTATAACACCTAAATTTCTCCTAAAATGAAACGCAACATACAAATTATAACTACCACTCTGCTCCTGGTGCTTATACCTCTTTCGTTATACATAGCGCTGTGCTTTATAGCAGGGCTTGGCGGCCTTACTTACGAGGTAAGTAAATTTACCCACCACATTACCGACGACTTTTTTGAACCGCTGGAACAACCCTCAGACATCTCCCTAAGCCTGTTCCTGCTGGCCTATTCCGGGCTTATGGCCTATCTGTTTATTACCGTGAACAACCTGAGGTTTACACTGAAGAGCATTTACCGTAAAGGCGTTTTTGAAGACAACCAGGCAACCAGGCTACGCCGTGCGGGTAGTGGCATCATCATATTTGCCAAGCTGAAGTACCTGCTACTGTGTGGTTTTGGTTCGCTTGCCATGTGGGATGTATTTGTATTTTTCAGGCAACTGCTCCCCTACCTGGCACTGTACATTACAGGCAAGTTTATACTGGTTATAGCCGATATGGCCAAACGCGGCGAAACATTGCTCGAAGAAACAGAACTTACCATATAACCCATCATCATGGCATCAAACAAAAATATTTTAAAGAGGGTGTACAACCTGAGCCGCGTAGGGTTTTGGCTGTACCTGGCTTTCGTCGCCTATATTATTTACGAGGATGTACGCATGGCGGTAACTCCACCGGAAAAAGACGGTATGCAGTATGTTTCGGCATTTATGTTGCCCGTGAGCCTAAAGCTGGATAACGTAAGCGATACCATTATAAAATACCATGGCCCCGAAAGCAGTGAGATACACATACAAAATGGCTTCTCGTTTACCGACCGGAAGGAAATAAACCGCATACTAAACGACACTACCTATCATAAAACGATTATTACCAATACGTTCCATCGCACTAACAAGAAAGACATGCCCATAGCATCGGCACCAACTACTGCTAACAGCGAAGTAGAAGTAAAACCGCAGTCGGTATGGATGAAACTGCTACTGTGCCTGAGGCATTATTCGCAACCGCTTATAGCACTGTTTATGGTATTTATGGTATACCGTTCGGCAAAGCTTTTATATGAGGATTTTGCGTTTAGCCAAAAGTTGTCGCGCTATATCATGTATATAGGCAATGCTGTTATTATACGCCAATGCATTTTACTGTTTGCCGACTGGCTTATTTCTACCCGGCTGCACAACACTGCCCTGATGCGCAGCCACGGCGGATTGTTAGCCCGGGAAGATGTTTTGCAGCTGTCATTTACTACCGAATTTAACCTCCTGTATATGTTTTTAGGCCTGTGCATTATATCTTTGGCACGGCTGCTCTACCATGGGTACCAACTCCAACAGGAAAACGAACTTACCATATAATATGCCCATAATCATAAACCTCGACGTAATGCTGGCAAAACGGAAAATGCGCAGCAACGAACTGGCCGATAAGGTGGGCATAACCACAGCCAACCTCTCCATACTTAAAACAGGAAAGGCAAAGGCCATACGTTTCAGCACGCTGGAGGCCATTTGCCGTGAGCTGGACTGTCAGCCCGGCGACATCATGGAGTTTATTCCGGATTAGCCGGTTTTGTCATAAAGTCATAACGTCTTAAAGTCGAAAGTATGGGTTTGTGTTTAGTACAGCTTGTGCTTTTGCTTTATGACTTTGAAAAAAAAGCCACCGGTTTCCCGATGGCTCTATATGTTATTATTTAACTGGTTACAAAAAGGTAAGACCTATTCTTCTATTAAGACCTACTTCAAAAATCCTGATCAGAGTAGATAGCTGTATGTTACCCTTACCATTCTCAATTTTTGAAATGTAGCTTTTTTTTGTACCGGCTTTCTCTGCCAACTGCTCTTGGGTAAGGTTAGCATCTTTACGGGCCTCCTTTAGCATTTCGCTGATGATAAACATCTGCGAATTTTCCTCATAAGCATTCCTGCTTTCCGTACCTATCTTACCATGCTCTAAGTCAATCAGAGCATCAAAAGAGTGTACGTTGTTATAGTTTTTCATAATTTATTTTTCTCAAAATATTCGTTCATCAGCTGCACTGCTTTCTCTAATTCATTCTTTGATGTTTTCTGAGTTTTCTTCTGAAAACCATTAAAAAGAACCACTAATTTTCCTTCATTAAAACAGCAAAATATCCGATAAATATTAGACTTATACTCCACACGCACCTCATAAAGCCCATCAGTTCCGGACAAGTGCTTCAGGAATTTTTCAGGAACACGATCTACCTGTTTAATCAGTTCAAGAACATATTGAATCTTAGTCTTAACATTTTCATCTTGTTCCTGATAGAACTTTATAAAATGATTTTCATAAAATATTATTGTTCTCGCCATAATACAAAGTTATCTTAAAAGAGAACATTTACAAAATTTATTTTCCTCAAAAAAAAGCCACCGGTTTCCCGATGGCTTTCCTATATAAGACAAAAATATCAGATTATTCTACCGTAACCGATTTGGCAAGGTTTCGGGGCTGGTCTACGTTACAGCCACGCATTACTGCTATGTGGTAGCTTAGTAGCTGAAGCGGAATGGTAGTAACAAGCGGGCTAAGCGCATCGCTGGTTTCAGGGATTTCTATAACGTGGTCGGCAAGGCTTTTTACCTGGGTATCACCTTTGGTAACCACCGCTATAATTTTACCACTACGGGCTTTAATCTCCTGTATGTTACTTACAATTTTATCGTAGTGTTCCTGCTTAGGGGCTATGATAACCACCGGCATTTTCTCATCAATCAGTGCTATAGGGCCGTGTTTCATTTCGGCAGCAGGGTAACCCTCCGCGTGGATATAGCTGATTTCCTTTAGCTTCAGCGCACCTTCAAGCGCTACCGGATAGTTATACCCACGACCCAGGTACAGGCAGTTTGGCGCATCTTTATAAATGCTGGCTATCGCCTGGATTTCGAGATTGCTTTCCAGCGCCTGCTCTACCAGTTGCGGCACAAGTTCCAGTTCCTGCAGATAGCGGAAATAATCGGCACGTGCCAATGTTCCTTTAGCCCTGGCTATGCGCAGCGCCATAAGGGTAAGTACGGTAATCTGCGTAGTAAATGCCTTAGTAGACGCCACGCCAATTTCCGGACCCGCGTGGGTATACGCACCACTATGCGTTTCTCGCGAAATAGACGAGCCCACCACGTTACACACACCAAATACAAACGCGCCAAGTTCTTTTGCAAGCTTAATGGCGGCAAGGGTATCAGCAGTTTCACCTGATTGCGATATGGCTATAACCACATCGTCTGGGCGGATTACCGGGTTACGGTAGCGGAATTCACTGGCGTACTCCACCTCTACCGGTATACGGGCAAATTCTTCAAAAATGTATTCTGCCACAAGGCCTGCATGCCATGAAGTACCACAGGCTATGATAAGGATACGGTTCGCGTTGATAAACTTATTAAGGTTATCTTCCACGCCGCTGATTTTTACAATGCCTTCTTCCACACGAATCCTTCCGCGGAAGGTATCTTTAATGGCGTTTGGCTGCTCGTAAATCTCCTTTAGCATAAAGTGGTCAAAACCACCTTTTTCTATTTGCTCCAGGCTCATTTGCAGCTCCTGTATGTACGGGTCTACAACCGAGTCGTCTTTAATTTTACGCACCACAAGGTCTTTCCCTAAGCTGATGATGGCAAGTTCGCCATCCTCAAGGTACACCGCGTTAGAAGTATACTCTATAAACGGAGAAGCATCTGAGGCAATGAACAATTCGCCCTCGCCTACACCTATGGCAAGCGGGCTTCCTAAACGGGCAGCGATAAGCTCGTCAGGGTTGTTCTTGTCAAATACGGCAATGGCGTAAGCGCCTACCACCTGGTTAAGGGCTATCTGTACGGCTTTACCAAGTTTAATACCTTCTTGCTTTTGTACTTCCTCTATAAGGTTTACCAGAACTTCGGTGTCGGTATCGCTATGAAAAACATAGCCACGCTTTATAAGTTCTTTCTTAATAGGCTCATAGTTTTCTATGATACCGTTGTGAACAATAACCAGGTTACCCGAATTGCTCAGGTGTGGGTGGCTGTTTACATCGTTTGGCACACCGTGGGTAGCCCAGCGTGTATGGCCTATGCCTATGGTGGCATTTTTATCAAGCTCCTTATCGGCCTTAGCCTCCAGGTCGCTTACTTTTCCTTTGGTCTTGCAAAGGCGTAGTTCGTTGTTATTGTACAGTACCACACCGGCACTGTCGTATCCGCGGTATTCCAGCCTTTTAAGGCCTTTAATAATTACCGGGTAGGCCTCCCTGTGGCCTATGTATCCTACAATTCCGCACATATCTAGCTCTTGTTAGGGTTTAGGGTTGGTGTAAAATATTTCAAACTTAAGGCGCTTCTTCTCCTCAACAGCAGGGCTGCTGCCGTACAATTTTACCCCAAGCGGTGTTATTACATTTGCGGTAGGTATAACCTTTACAGCGGTTGCATCTTCCGTAAATGGAGTTTTTATAGGTTGGTTCGTATTTACCGTAATATCATCGGTAAGCACAAGGCCAAGCTTTACATTGGTACTGTCATGCCTTACTATGTTTGTAATATGGTTTGTAAGGCGTATGGTATATGTACTGTCATTTTTGTTATAGATGCCATTATATACATACTTATTACCTTTTGTATTACTAGCGGTGGTACCGTCTGTACTGTAGTCGTACAGCGGACGTTTGTTCGTAAGGTCATAAAGATATATACGTGAAGGTATAGAATCGTAGGGTATTGCGGTAATTCCGTCATTCTGCTTAAAATCTACCTTAAACCTGATGTGCGCCTCGTTTATAAGCGCATTCACTTTCTTCAGATCATCTATCTGGGTTTGAGAAAAAATATTCAGTACCGCCATACTACCCGCACCGCCGCGCAGGTAAATCCTGTCGTCGCCGTTACTAGCATCGCTGGTGGTTACACCCGTAAGGTAATCGGTATTGTCTTCGGTAGTAAAGAAGTTTACGTGGTTCCCCTTAAGGTTTATCGTCATGGTCAGGTGGCTGCGCTTCCTTGTGGTGGTATCGTTACCGTTAGCATCTTTTTCAAATACCGGCGCACCGTTAGAAAACACGTCCTGATTATAAATCACTTTTATATAACCGCTTGCAAAATTGGGCGACAGCATAGTACTGTTATCGCCAATAGGTTCGGCCCAAAATGAAAGCCCCCTGAAATAATCGGCAAAAGCGGCATTGGTACTAAGCTGCGCTGCCTTTGACGGATCCAGCACCTTATTTTTAAAGAATGCGGTATCCAGATAATAGAAAATCCCCGGCGCAAGCCTTTCGGCGATTACCGTTTTCGTACTATCGGCATCGTTTTTATAACTGGCACGACGCTTAATTTCAAGGTTGCTAAAGCTCATTTCGGTATCCAGCAGCTGCTGCCCCTGGTTCGCCGCGAACATGGCCGCCTCGTCTGAATAATAATTTTGAGTATTTACACTGCCTGTTGCAGCTTCAGTACCGCGTATAAAGTAGTTGTTCTCGGTAATCCTCAGCCTGAACTTATCAGTACTTTTACCGTACTGGCTGTTTATCTTATACAGGTTATCTGTTTCTTTTGTGGTAGTATTTGTTTCACTGCCGGTTTGTGTAGATGCATACGGCACGTATACCCATACCGAATCTATAGTTATGTTTTCGGTAAAGCTGGGCGCTGTAGAGGCCAGCTGAACCTGGGTTACATAACTTGCGGTAGTACGCCCGAAAACCGATTTATACGAACCTAAAAGATTTGTAGTAAGGCTATTGGTTTGTACCGCGCCTACTTTACGGTCGTATGCGGTAACCTGGCCATTGTAAGCATTAAGGGTATTATGTATGTCGCCGTCTACCACATCGCTGCCCAGCAGGTCATAGTCGTTATCACACGCTACTACGGCGGCCAGTATGGCTAATGCAAAAAATATATTTTTCAGGAAAGAAAAATTTTTCATAGAACTTTTGTTACGGTTTTGCTATAAAACCTCATTTTTATAGAAATTAGTATACGCAGCAGCAAAATTTTCTTTTTCCACGTATGGCAGGAACGGCTTTCCAGACGCCTCTATGTGCGCCTTAAGCCCTTCAGAAACGGCAGGAGACGCTATAATACTGGCGTCGCTGTGGTCTACGGCTACCTTCATAAGGTTTTCGTAAGTAGACTGCGCCAGTGCGGCAACAGATGCTTCAGGAACCTCGTCAAACAATACTTTGTTAAGCATGGTTTCGTTTAGGTTACCCTCATAGCCCGGTCCGTATACCGATGTTACTATTTTAGTATCGGCAAAAAGCGCCTCATTTTTGTAGTAATGCTTCATGTACACCGGCAGCAGGCTTGCAAGCCATCCGTGCACATGTATAATATCGGGTACCCAGTTCAGTTTTTTTACGGTTTCCACCACACCTTTTGCAAAGAAGATGGCACGCTCGTCGTTATCAGGGTACAGGCTTCCGTCTTCATCGGTAAACGTAGCTTTGCGCTTAAAGTATTCATCATTATCTATGAAGTATACCTGTATACGCTCTTTAGGTATGCTCGCTACCTTTATGATAAGCGGCATATCCATATCATTTACCACAAGGTTCATGCCGCTAAGGCGAATAACCTCATGAAGCTGGTGCCTGCGCTCGTTTATATTGCCATAGCGCGGCATAAAAATACGTATCTGACCTCCACGGTCATTAATCATTTTCGGCACATCAAAAGACATCAATGATACCTCATTTTCAGCCAGATAAGGCACAACCTCAGATGATACATATAATATCCTCTTATCCTCCATATTCAGTATTCAAATTAGATTGGGTAAAAAAACCATGCAAAATTAAACATTTTTGCGCAGTTTATAACTATATATTAATTTTGCGCCGACTTAAATAGCGCACAAATGCTCATTTTCAGTAAAAAAGCAGGGCTTAATGCCCATTTAGCCCCTTACAGGGAAGCCGGTACAACCATAGGATTTGTACCCACCATGGGTGCGCTGCACAGCGGACACCTTAGCCTTATGGCGCAATCACTGGCACAAAACGGGCTTACCGTGGTGAGTATTTTTGTAAACCCCACACAGTTTAACAATCCGGAGGATTTAGAAAAATACCCCCGCACCCTGGATGCCGATGCCCACAGGATTAAGACACTGGATGCCGGTATTATAATCTTTGCCCCGGAGGTGGAAGAAATGTACGACGGCAACACCGTAAGCAGCCATTATGATTTTGACGGGCTGGAACACCAGATGGAAGGCGCGCACCGCCCCGGCCATTTTGACGGTGTGGGTACCATTGTAAAAAAACTGTTTGAAATAGTGCGGCCTGCCAATGCCTACTTTGGCGAAAAGGACTTCCAGCAGCTACAGATTGTAAAAAAACTGGTAGAAAAGGAGCACATGGACATAAACATTGTTGGATGCCCCATAAGCCGTGAGCCGAACGGCCTGGCCATGAGCTCGCGAAACGAGCGCCTATCGTCAGAAGAGCGTACCGGAGCCGCCATTATATATAAGATACTACAGGAAGCCCGGCAGCGCTTTGCCCACGAAAGCATAGATGCTGTAAAACACTACGCAGAGCAGGAATTTAAAGCACATCCGGAACTTACACCAGAGTATTTTGAAATTGCCGATGAGGCGACACTGCGCCCGGCCGTCTTAAAAGAAAACAGGAAATACAGGGCTTTTGTTGCGGTATTTTTAGGCAACGTTAGGTTAATAGACAATATTTCATTAAATTGATTACCTTTGCGCCATGCAAATTCAAGTTGTAAAATCCAAGATTCACCGTGTAGTGGTGACGGGAGCCGATCTTAATTACATTGGGAGCATTACCATAGACGAAGCGCTTATGGAAGCCGCCAATATTATTGAAGGTGAAAAAGTTTCTATAGTTAACATCAACAATGGTGAGCGCCTGGAAACGTATGCTATAAAAGGTAACCGCAACAGCGGCGATATTACCCTTAACGGCCCTGCAGCGCGTAAAGTGCAGCGTGGCGATATTATCATTATCATTTCTTACGGCATCCTTGATTTTGAGGAGGCCAAGCAGTTTAAGCCCACTATAGTGTTCCCTAACGAAAAGGACAACTCGCTCACATAAGGGCAATGAAACAGAAAATAACAAAAATATTAAGTATACTACTCCCGCTGGCCGTGGGAGTTTTTTTAGTTATATACACCTACAACAAGTTTAGCCCGCAACAGCTTAAAGAGCTAAAACACAGCTTTGGCACGGCTAATTATATGTATATATACGGCGCGCTGCTGGTAGGTTTCAGCGGTTTCTGGGCACGCGCCTATCGCTGGAAATATACCCTGCAGCACATGGGCTATAATGCAACCATGCCGGTACGCTTTACCGCCGTATGCGTTACCTACCTTATGAACATGTTTATACCCCGAAGCGGTGAGGTAAGCCGTGCCATGGTAATAAACAAGTATGGCAATGTACCGTTTGACAAGGCACTGGGCACCATAATAAGCGAGCGCGTGGTAGACCTTATATTGCTTATGGTATGCATGGGTGCCACCATAGCCTTTAAGCTGGATGAGCTTAAAGATTACCTTATAAACAATGTCCCTTTCGAAAAGCTACTGGTATACGGCGTTACCGCCGGCATACTTTTTATCTCGGCCTTATTATACTACATACACGGAAAAGCCACCTGGCTGGCAAAGCTGAAACAAAAAATATCGGGCGTTACCGAAGGCGCATTAAGCGTATACAAAATGCCGAATAAGTGGCCATTCCTGTTACTTTCATTATACATATGGTTTACCTATGTATTGGTATTCTTTGTATCGGTTTACGCGATACCGGAAACCTCACAGCTAAGTTTTGGCACGGTGCTCGTAGCGTTTGTGGTAGGCAGCCTGTCCATAACCTTTACAAACGGAGGCGTAGGGTTTTTCCCGGTTGCAGTAGCTAACGTGTTGGCCGCCTATGGCGTACCGTTTACGGCAGGTACTGCTTTCGGATGGATCGTATGGTCTGCCCAGACAGCTTTGGTGGTATTTTTGGGAACTTTCTCATTTTTAAGCCTTTCGTTATTTTATCAAAGAAAATAATCATTATATTGCCCTGCATTTTTATCCCCTAAAAATCGTAGAGCAATGAAGTGGTTAATTCCGTTGCTGTTTTTGCTCGTGGCAGTAACCCCCTCCACAGCACAGCAAATTAAAAACGAAGAAGTATTTAGCGCCAAGCTTAATGCTAAGCGTACCGTACGGGTATCACTACCTCCGTACTACAATACCGACAAAAAAAAGAAATATCCGCTGCTGCTGCTGCTGGATGGCGAGTACATGCTGGATCCTTTTAACGGCACACTTTCTTATGCCTACTACTGGGACGAACTACCCGAAGTAGTTATTGTAGCCGTAGATAACATTGATGCTGAGCAACGCGCCCAGGACAACTCTATAGACGAAACTACCGGATTACCGTCACCTAACGGCAATCTGTTTTTTCAGTTCATAGCCGATGAACTCCTGCCTTACCTTGATAAAAACTACCGCCTGCTGCCTTTTCGGATTATTGCCGGGCACGATATAACCGCGCGTACCGCAGATTTCTTTTTATACAAAGACAATACGCCTTTCAGGGGATATATAAACTTTAGCCCCGAGGTGGCGCCATCTATGGATGAAAGGCTCGCAACGGTGCTTACCGAAACCAAAAACAACATCTTTTTTTACCTGTGCAGTGCCGATGGCGATATTATACGACTGAAAAAGGATATTAAAAAGCTTGATGAGTCATTAAAAGCAATAAAAAACCCCAAGCTTAAATACGCTTACGAAGAGTACCGAAACGGCAGCCACTATTCACTAATACCCTTCGGGGTTCCGGGAGCCTTATATGGCATCTTTTCGGCATACAGCCCCATATCCCCTATAGAATACCAGGAAAAGATAGCCCCGCTTACAGAAGGCTACACAAAATACCTTGCAGATAAGTACACCATAATAAAACAAGACCTGGGTATAGAAATGCCCATACGAATTAATGACATTAAGGCCATAGAAGCTGCCATATTAAAAAACAGTGCCTACGAAGACCTGAAGGAACTTGCCAAAATGGTGAAGGACAGCTACCCAAAAAAAATTATAGGGGAATACTATGAAGCGCTGTATTATGAAATGAAGGGTGACTTTGGCAAAGCGAGGAAAATATACCTTAATTCCTACTCGCTTGACCCAATAGGAGAATACAACAAAGATTTTATGATATCTCACGCAGAAAAGCTTTAAGCTGAACTGCACAGTAAACTTTTAGTTAAGGCCACTCTTTGTTACAACAAAGGTGGCTTTTTTTATGGCTGAAAAGTAGGGCAAACCAAGGTTTAACGGTTATAGAAACACACTGGATAGGTGTATAAATAAAACGTTAAAATTAAAATTTACTTAGGAAGTACTATATAAATAATGCTACCTTTAGACAAACCAAAAACTGCTAATTATGAAAAGAACAATTACACTATTATGGGGCCTTGTATTTTTCCTGCTTTACAGTATTACTACAAAAGCCTAATTTCTACATAACGTTTAATGAAGCAAGCCATGAAACATTCCGCTTGCTTTTTTTTATGCCCATAAGTGAAAAAACCTTGCCTAAAACTCTAATTATATTTAGGCATAACACCAGAAAAAACTAGGTAAATCACTATAAGGAATTGCCTAATAAAATAATTTTATCTCAAAAAAATAACTATTTTAATATGATTTTTATATAAATAAGGCTTTCGTTGCATTTTTTTTGTAATTTAGCGTTTCCAATTTCCTCAAAAACCCGATACGCTATGAATTCGCCAGATGACCAATCCCGTGTAGTGCAGCCAAATTATATGTTACCGGCCTTATTACTTACAGGGCTGGGCTACCACATAGCCTTTAACATTGCCGAGCAGCCCGACACTCCAAACGCATTCATTGTAAAAATCATAGGACTGGCTACCATTGGGGTATTTGGCACAACCTTTTTGGTGGGATTAAGGAAGTTACTACCATCCAGGCCTGCAACAAACTTAAAGGCAACATCTTATAAGCAAAAAGCCATAAAAACATTCACAAAACATTAACGCACATTTAGTACATATTTAGGCCATGGCTGCGTTTATATAATCTAATTTCGTTGCAAATTCGTTTAACTTAAATTATCATTGCCATGAACCAGTATGAAAATGAAACCCGTATAGTGCGACCAAACTACATGCTAGTTGCCCTGGTTATGGTAACACTAGGCTATTACATTACGTTTCACATAGCCGAACAACCCCATATGCCTAACGCTCCCGTGCTTAAAGCACTTGGCATAGCCTGCATGCTTGTCTTTAGCGCACTGCTAGTGTTGAGCTTTAAAAAAGAAAAGAAAAACTAATAATCGTATTATAGTAATTAGGTGGATGATCTTGCACAAGAGATTATCCACCTATTTTTTTATAGCACTATATTTTTACATCTATTCTCAATTAAAATTAAAAAATTAGTGTTTTACCTATGTATACTCTAAAATAAAGGCGCTAAATTTATAATAATTGAAATGAGTGCTTTATCGCACTGCACCCGAAACAAACAAAGAACAGTAAAGTCCCTTGCTAAACGATATTTATTGGGGATAATTGGAGACAGCCATTATAGCAGCGATTGCTTAGTGGCTGTTTTTTATTTACAAGTAATATGGAATTGTGTATATTAGCACTATACAGTAATCTGCATGCCACAGACAACCAATACCGATAAATATTTTACCATACCATGGAAACTGCACATCGCTGTACTTATAGCCATGTATGGTTATTACATTTACCTATGGGTAGATTACTTGTTTCTTTACGATGGAAAAGCCGGCTGGAGGGGTTTTGAACTGTTTATGTTTACATGCTTTACAGCACCATTTTATATATTTTACCATCTGTATACCTTACATCATGGCATACGCTATAAGTACAGGCACATACTAACAATAAGCTTCATAGGGATACTATTATGCACGTTACAAACACCGTAGCTGTATTTAACTAAAAAACCCTTTACAATACTGTAAAGGGTTTTTAGTGAGTATAGATGATATTAATCAACCAATATAATAATCCTGTTGTCTTTTAGCTCCAGGGTACCGCTTTCTATATTCAGCAGGAACTTCTGGTCTTTGTCTGACTTTATAAAACGGTCACCGAAGTCGGCACCTTTAAAATCAGCCACCGCTATCTTAATGCTTCCCTTAGCCAGTATAGAAACTATGTTGGCGTGGTTGTTAAGCATCTGGAACTCGCCATTTATGCCCGGCACCGCTACAGAGGTAACGTTACCTTTAAATAAATGCCCTTCCGGTGATACTATTTCTAATGATAACATACGTTGTTAGTTTATAGTTTGTAGTTTATGGTTTATAGTTTCGAGGCATAACCCCAAACTATAAACCATAAACAAGAAACCGTTATTATGCTTCAGCTAACATTTTCTGGCCTGCCTCAAGTACATCTGCAATAGAACCTTTAAGGTTAAATGCAGCTTCAGGAAGATGGTCAAGCTCGCCATCTATGATCATGTTAAAGCCTTTGATGGTATCTTTAATATCTACAAGTACACCAGGTATACCTGTAAACTGCTCAGCTACGTGGAACGGCTGAGAAAGGAAACGCTGCACACGACGTGCGCGGTATACCACAAGTTTATCTTCTTCGCTAAGTTCTTCCATACCAAGAATGGCAATGATGTCCTGTAGCTGCTTGTATTTCTGAAGGATTTCTTTAACGCGCTGAGCCGTGTTGTAGTGCTCATCACCAAGAATTTGCGGAGTAAGGATACGAGAAGTTGAGTCCAATGGGTCAACCGCAGGGTATATACCAAGCTCGGCAATTTTACGGCTAAGTACCGTAGTAGCGTCAAGGTGGGCAAATGTTGTAGCAGGCGCCGGGTCAGTTAAGTCATCCGCAGGTACGTATACCGCCTGAACTGAAGTAATTGAACCGTTTTTAGTAGAAGTAATACGCTCCTGCATGGCACCCATCTCAGTAGCAAGCGTAGGCTGGTAACCTACCGCAGAAGGCATACGGCCAAGTAGTGCCGATACCTCTGAGCCCGCCTGTGTAAAACGGAAAATGTTGTCTACGAAGAAAAGTACATCTTTACCTTGTCCTTCACCGGCACCATCACGGAAATACTCAGCAATGGTAAGGCCTGAAAGGGCTACACGTGCACGTGCTCCTGGTGGCTCGTTCATCTGACCGAAAACAAAGGTAGCTTTACTCTCCCTCATAAGGTTTTTGTCAACCTTAGAAAGATCCCATCCGCCATTTTCCATAGAGTGCATAAAATCATCACCATATTTAATGATGCCTGATTCAAGCATTTCGCGCATAAGGTCGTTCCCTTCACGGGTACGCTCACCTACACCGGCAAATACCGAAAGACCACCGTGGCCTTTTGCAATGTTATTAATAAGTTCCTGGATAAGTACTGTTTTACCTACACCGGCACCACCGAAAAGACCAATTTTACCACCTTTTGCATAAGGCTCAATAAGGTCGATTACTTTAATACCTGTAAAAAGTACTTCAGAAGAAGTAGAAAGTTCGTCGAAACGAGGAGCAGCACGGTGAATAGAAAGGCCGTTAGCGCCGTCTTTTGGCAAATTGCCAAGACCGTCAATAGCATCGCCTACTACATTAAACAAGCGTCCGTAGATATCGCCACCCACAGGCACCTGTATAGGTGCGCCGGTTGCTACTACTTCCTGTCCGCGGCTAAGGCCGTCTGTAGAGTCCATAGATATGGTACGTACGGTATCCTGTCCTACGTGAGACTGTACTTCAAGTACCAGTTTTGAACCATCTTTTTTAATGATTTCTAATGAATCGTAGATCTTAGGTAGCGCAGCAGCCTGTGAGTTAAACACCACATCTACTACCGGGCCGATAATCTGTGCAACTTTTCCTGTTACTTTAGACATTGCTTATGTATTTATTAAACAGCTATTTATCGTTTCCGAGAAAACTCATTTTTCTCGGGTGCAAAGATAGTTTTTTATATATGAATTATGCAACATATACATTGCGATTTTTTTAATAAAAATGCGTGTTTCAGCAAATTCCATTTCACAATTAAGTATAATCCGCATATCATTTGATAATGTGATGAAATGTAGCGGCATTACGGCACAATGTTATTACAGACGAATAAACGAATTAAAAAATCAACAAATCCACGCATTACCTTTTCTTCAGCCACTTGCGTACCGGCTCGTCGTATAACTTTAGTGCGGCATAGGCCACCCCAACACTTACTACATAGGTAAGCAACATATACGGCCACGCCTGGCTCATTGGCGGTCTGTTGTTAATCGCCACATAAGCCGTGTAGGTATATATAAACGGATAGTGCGTTATGTAAATAGGGTAGGATATATCGCCCAGGAACTTACACACCTTAGCCGAGGCACCCTGCACCAAGCCACCTGCCCCCAGAAGTACGATAGCCGGGAAAAGCACTATAATGGCTATGCTCTCGTATACCCCGTTTAACCAAAGGTTATGTTCGCCACCTATACGCGGGAAAGCAAGTACCAATGCCAGCAGTAACGAGCTCCAAAGGAAACCGTTTTTAACCAGCACTATTTTACCCACCCTAAACAATAGCAAACCCGCAAAAAACGGGAACATCATTCGGCTAAAGCCAATACGCAGCCCTGAAGGGCTTAGTTCCCACCCCCCTATTACATCGCCGTTTTCGCCAAACACAGCGGTATAAACCAATGCGCATGCCGACAAGAATACTAAAACGACAAGTGGTTTTTTGCCGAGCCTTCGGCCAATAAGCGCGTATAAAATATTGGCTATATATTCGTAAAAAAGCGACCAGCCCGGCCCATTTAGCGGGTGTATTTCATTCCAGCCCCTAATGTCCTGCGATGGTGGTAGCGGTATCAGCGTACAGCCTATTACCATAACCAGCAGCATTTGCCACACCGGGGTCTGCTCTATTTTTGGCATCCATGGGTTGGCCTGAAAATAGAACATAATTGCACCTATTACCATACCCAATATCACCATAGGCTGCAGCCTTTCGAGCCTGCGGCGGAAAAACTGCCCCACGGTCATACGCTGCCAGCGGTCGTCATAAGCGTAACCGATAACAAAGCCCGATAACAGGAAGAAAAAATCTACTGCAAGGTAACCGTGGTTTATAATCTGGTCGCGGTGGCTGGTAGAATGCGGTTCCAATATATGGAACGCCACCACAATAAGGGCAGCCACACCACGCAGTCCATCGAGTACGGCATAATGGGGTTTTGCAGCAATAGCCTGTTCAGGTATTTGATCTGATGTTTGCATTGTAAGATGTTTTTTGGATGTGGCGAAAATAAAGAAAACGTTTTAGAAAGCAATTTTTACACGCTTTATTTTAACACTACATAGCTACATCAACATATAACAATAAGGGTTGTATTAGTTGTTGAGGGAATGTTGAGTACGTTTAACAATTACAGCCATTGCTGTATACGCACCCCTACCCCCGAAGCATCAGCCAGGGCAAATTCCAGCGCACCCCATGGGCGTAGCGTAACTGTATTAAGATTAGGATGCAATAACTGCGGATGCTTAGCGGCTATCTGTGCATATGTAGCATGGATGTCGGAGGTATGCAGGCGTATTTCGGGGCGGTCTTTGTCGGCATATTCTTTATCCTGAAATAAAAAAACAGCCAGCACGCCATTACCTACCACACAACAGGGTGTGGCCTCTGCCAGGCCGTTATATTCCATAGTAAAGCCAAGGCAATCTATAAACATATTTAAGCCTACCTGTATGTTTTCATAAAATATGCTGGGTACGAGTTTTGTAAATTCCATAAGCCACGAATTTCAAATTAAATATTTTAAGCCCCGAATTTCACCAATCACCACAAATTTACCTTACCACTATTTTACCTTAGCAAGATTATCGGTATGTTTTTCTATTTGAAAAGCATTGGCTTCAAAAATCACATAGGTGGTGTCGGCTTGGTCAGGCTTGTCATGCTCGTGGAAAATCATCCCCTCTACAATACCTATGGTATTGGCTATCCCGGCCGAGTCTTCCGGGAAAAACTCCTTATAATAACGGCTTGCATACTGGTCGCCGCCGGTTATAGAGTAAGTTTGTTTAATGGGGTGCACAGCACCGTCCGGGTTTATAATATAATACTTTGCAGTGTGCGCATAGTCGCAGGCATCCACACCATAGTTTAGCGCAAAAACAAACTTCCTCCCACTCAGTTCATGGTAGCCGAATGACTGTATATACAAATCACCTTCACCCTTAAAAGTAGTACTATAGAGTTCATCTCCGCCTTTGTAAATTTTCAAATATCCAGGATTATCAAACTCATCTTTATAGGTGATGTAGCCATACTTAAAGATATAACTACTAAATATTTCCTCCTTCGGGGTTAAATATTCACTATTGTCGAAGTCGCCTTTTCCAGCAGGGATTTCAGCTTCTACACTGGCTTTAAGATCATTAATATTCTTTTCCATAGCATCGGTCTGTTTATTTTTGGCACAGGCTGTCGTTAATAGTACTAATCCAGCTATGTATATATTTTTCATGATTTTATTTTTTCAATAACACCATACATCCACACCATAATCCGGTAAATGCCTTCCCAAAACAGGGCCGAAAACACAATAAACAGCACGAAGCCCAGCAGCAATGCTAACCCAAACGGCATAAACCCAGGTATAACAAGCACGATTCCCCAGAATAGGAACTGCGCTACAAACCCGGCGAACATTGATACAGGCAATTTCTCATAGCCAGCATCTTTAAAGAAAACCTGTCCGAAAATAAAATGCACCAGAAACACCGACGGAACCACAGCCATACCCAGCCCGTTTGTAACACCACCCGTAAGGATAATACACAGCAGCGAAACAACAACCGGCACGGCAAGCACAAGCCCTCCGAGTATGATATAGTGCCGTAGTCGTTGTTTTTTGGTTAGTTGTTTCATGCGTAATGTAAACTTATGCTTCTACATCATAAGCACCTATGGACTCCACATCGTCCTGGGTAAATTTAAGGATTTCGGTGGTAACCGGGTAGCCCGAACCAAGGTATTCGTCCTTAACCACAGCCCCCAAACGTTCGGTAAAAAAGTCGAAATCCGTTTCCGAAAACACATAGCAGAAGTCGCGCACCGGAAATATACCATAAAACGGATAGCCCAGCTCCACACCCATCTGCTCCTTAAACCCGTATGAAAACAACAATGCGCCTTTAAGGGCATCCCATTCGGTTTCTATATAGCCCAGGCGGCGGCCTTCAACCTCGGTAAAGCTTACGGCACTCTGGCGCAGCAGTACTTCGGCATTGGCAAAAGCCTGGTCGCGCAGCTGTTCGGCATCTATTTCCCATGCATCGAGCTCGTCCTGGCCTATGATAACATGCATAGTACCGCTGCCATATACAAACCCCGCACTGAAATGCTGGGTAACCGGTATATAGATAAGGTTGGTAAAATCAAACCCTGACGGGTAAAACGACATGAATATATGCTCTTTGGCATCATCCCACTTTTCAGGTACACCGGCACCGTATTCGGCAAGCGCCTGCACCAGGTTTATGATGGGTTCGGGGCTGTTATCGCGTTCGTAATCCTTACGCGCATTATCCAGGCTTATTTTTAGTTTGTCTTCACCCTTTTGTACCAGTATAAAACCGTCTGCATCTACACTGTCTATATACAGCCCCTGCTTTTCCAGTTCCTGCTGAAACAGATTAAAAACCACGTCATTATTATCAGTTCCTTGTTGTGTTGTATTACTCATTAGTATAATAGGGAATTATTCAATTAAAAAACGGTTTGTACAGGCGTTAAAGATAAGGATGTATTTTGTAGCGTGAAGATCAATTTTCAGCATTTACATTATTCAGCCTTCTACCAAATCACCGCACAATCCTAATACACACTTTTCTTGCTTACACTACGGCTTACGTTTATAACGTAGAACAACGCCTGTACTTCATCCATATTTAGCTTAAAATCTGTAAACTCAGGGCTATCATTAAGCGAATGGCAGGTAATGTAGCCCTCATCGGTATTGTGTTCTATAATTTCCTTTAGCAGCGGAAGCTTGCTCTGCGTGGTATAAATCACCCAATACGGGCTATCGCGGTAGCGTAGTTTATTTGTCCAGTGATGGCGTTGCAGCTCGCGTGTGCTTACAATGCTGTTTCGGCCTATGGCGCGATTAGTGCCATCATCCATACTATCGCCATTTACCCGGAAGGCTACATAGCGGCCCTTCCCCTTCCGGTCTACCACAATACAATGCTGACTCAGGTCCGTAAGAAAATCGGTATCCTGGTAATTATCTAAATATCCCGCCTGCACGTTAAATTCCAGCAAGGGCATAAACATAAACATCTCACCATTGGGCAACGTTACAAAGCTATTGCCGTTTTTATTTTCAGACTCCTCAGCCAAATGTATTTCCTCCGCGCCATATACCGTGGTAGCATGGGCAATGTCATCAAACAGCACCCGGTTTAGTATATCGCTTTTGCTTTTGGGAATAGGCTTACCTTTTTCGTAATTGATAATCGTTTCCCTGCTTGCACCAATGCGGTCGCCCAGTTCCTTTTGGGTAAGCCCTAATGCCTCACGCCTTTGTTTTATATCCAATCCTTCCATAATCAACACTTTACATATACCTGAAGAAAAATCCAAAACCAAATGTAGAAAATTTTCTTCGTTTTTGTTTTGTAATGTGGAATATTCCACTTAATTTTGCATTGCAGTTGAAACAAAGGTACAACATAAAGTGTAATAAACAACTTTTAAACCGCTAATATGCATATAAATGTGCTTTAAAGTAGAATACCCGACAAGATGAGTTGAATATTTTCACACAACTGTACTAAATTCGGCTATACAAAACCAAACAAGCCAAGATTTGCCCTAACAAAAGATTTGTTCATCATGAAATAATGACACAAGGCGAACACACCAAACCACAAGGCGGCAAAACCAGCCCCGCAACCATCACAAGTACGTCGGCACAGAATGCAAACACGGCCGCGATTATGCTCTTTAACACCGACAGGCGTTTCACTATTACTGAATAATGTGGATTGGTGGATTTGTTTATTCGTTAATTCGAAAAATAAACCCGCATTCTTTGTCCTAAATCAAATACACGTATAAACGAATAAACAAGAAAAAATGACCATAACAGGAACCATAGAAAGCATAGAATACCGCAACACAGCGGGTCACGAAAAGAAAGTAGTAACCCTGGTACCGGACCACCGTCAAAGGGCATTTGTAGAATTCCGAGGACGTCGTATGGAGGAACTCGCCTCTTATAAGGAACACGACGAAATAGCCATAGACGTAACCCTTGAGGGTAAAATAAGCAAGAACAGCGGCATACAGTATAACAACCTTGTAGCATTTGCCGTGAGGGCAGTGTAAAACAGTGGGCAGTATTCAGTCTCAGTTTACAGTTGTCCACATAGTCCTGAAAACTGAGACTGAAAACTGAGACTGAACACTGAATACTTGGACTGAATAAACCCGAATTAACAAATTAACACATCCACGCATTAACAACAGAAAAAATGAATTACAAAATAAAAGGCATCATAACCGCCATAGGCGATGTAAAAACCACTAAGCTGGGCACCGCAGTGCAGCAGCTGCATTTTGAACAGGAAAACGGGCGCATGTTTTACCCCAGCGCCCTCGGCACAAAAATAGACCTGCTCCAGGAACTCCTCCCCGGCGACGTTGCCGAACTGGAATTCCACATTAGCGGCAGTAAAGGCACGTACAACAACGTGATCATAGACAACCTGATGAGGGTGTAAAAGTTTTTTGGTTCAGGGTTGCTAGTTGTTGGCTTTACAACTTTTGACTTTATGACATTAAGACTGGATATGTTCTTTGACATAATGGAAAAATTAATATGGTAGCTCCTGCATTAGTTAGTAATGCTAATGCAGGATGTGCTGTATGTAAGAATATTTATGTTGCAAAATAAGAACGTAATGTATAAGTTTGCACTCCTTTTTCAGTATCTGAAAAAAAAGATAATTTAGATACAAGTGGAATAAAATTTGTTTACTTTTATATAAAGCTAGAAAATAATGAGAACAAATAATCTATTTATGGGAATTCTATCTATGATTAGTTTGATGTTTTCGAAGATAGAATCAGTATTTTTTACCCGAAATACTTTGATGAGCAAACAGGCTGTTGATCTTCTCAATGATCCAACAACTAGAGAGGAGTTTATCGAGTTTACAACAGGAATTAATTCACAGGGTAAAAGATCAGAAAATTCTGATTCAATCAAAGTGGAAAAGACTTTTACCCGACAGAATGGCGAAAAAATAACATTGGTCAAATTCTCTTAACCTTCTATGGATATAGCATTAAAAACCCTGGTATTAATAATTTTTATTTTAGTACCAGGGTTTCTTTTTAGAAGAGTTTATTTTCAGGGACCTTTCTCACAACAATTTGATTCTAAATCATGGTCGCACTCCATTTTTTATAGTGCGTTATTTGGAATACTCATCAATTTTATTGGATTTTATTGCTATGAATATCTCTTTCAGAAGATAAATTATCCATATTGTCTAAGTTTTTATAATTCACTTACAAAAGAAGAAATTAAAAAAAAGGATTTAAACCTGTTTAGCATTGAAAGTGTTTACAAGTACTTAGCTATATTATATTTTCTTTCAATATTTTTAGGGTGGTTTATTTATGAAGTTGTAAGAAACTTTAAATTAGATAGATATTTTGGACCCTTAAGATTTTCAAATAATTGGCACTATTATTTTAAAGGCGAAATAAAGGATTTTAAAGATTTCTCTTTAGAGAAAGGAAAATGTAATGCTACAACTGTTGATGTTCTTGTAAAGTCTGAAAAAGACGGAAATAATTTATATAGTGGCATTTTGACTTCTTATGATTTGGATCACAATGGGAATCTTGATTATATAGTGTTAACAGAAACTCAAATATATAATCAAACACAGAAGAAATTTAGAGATATCCACAGTACTGTTTTTAAAATCCCAAATTCAAATATCAATAATATAAATTTCAGATATTCATACCTTGATGAAGACACAACCACGATAGATTTTATATCTGTAGTTTTACTATTTAGCCTTTGGTTTTATACTTGGTGGGATCCTAGTAGTATTTTATTCGATTATAATCTTCCTTCTAAAATAGTTCTAAAGTTATTTATATGCTTTACTATTATAGGTATATCAGTAACTATATCAAGCATTTTAAGATTACTTATTTATAATAAAATTTTAAAGCCTGTTACAGAGGATATGAATCCAAAAGAAAAATCTCAAATTGAGAAATCTAACTCCGAAAAACTTTTAAAGATTAAAACAATGAAAAATGACATTAGAGGAAGTTTTTATTCAACTTTAACTTTTGTTATCGCTTGCGTTGCAATTATTTATTTTACTTATTGAAATAAATTCCCCAATATTCCCCTAACCACCACACCATGAAAGCAGTAACACCTGCTTCCGCCCCGCCAAAAAGAACAGCATCGTTATATAAATCACAGTACGCAGAGCAGGCACATGAACTTTGTCTACAAGGCGCTACAGACAGTACCCTAGCCACAGCTTTTGGGGTGAGCCGGTCTACAATTTTACAATGGAAGAAGCGTCATCCTGAGTTTAAAGAAGCGATAGTACCCGCAAAACAAGCAGCCGATCGTGCTGTGGAAGACTCACTGTACCAGTCGACACTCGACAGGGTAATTACCCTGAAACAGGCCATTAAATGCAAAGAAATCTATTACGACGAAAACGGTAAGCGCGTAGAAAAAGAACGCGTGGAAATAGTGGAGGTGGAAAAGCACATCCCTGCCGACTTCCGGTGCCAACAGTTTTGGCTGCGCAATCGTAACCCCAAGCAGTGGAACGAGAAGTGCGACGACAGCCTTGACACACCGCACGGCGTAACGCTAAATTTGGGCGAAGGCCAAAATCCAGCGGAAGATGATGACACTGTTACCTAAACAACAGCACGCCATCTGGTTCCTGAAAGACAGTACAACTGAGGAAATTCTGTACGGAGGGGCGGCAGGTGGCGGAAAGAGTGCCCTTGGGTGCCTGTGGCTTATGGAAATGTGCCAGAAATACCCGGGCTCACGTTGGCTAATGGGGCGGAGTAAACTCAAAAACCTGAAAGAAACCACGCTCAATACGTTTTTTGAATTGGCTTCTGTACTAAAACTCAGTAAGCAGTTTGCATACAAGCCTGCCGAAAACATCATACAGTGGAAAAACGGCAGTCAGATTCTCCTGAAAGACCTCTTCCATTACCCATCCGACCCGAATTTTGACGGGCTGGGTTCGCTGGAAATCACAGGAGCATTTATAGACGAATGCAGCCAGGTAGCGTACCAGGCATGGCAAATTGTAAAGAGTCGCATACGGTATAAACTCAACGAGTTCGGGCTTATGCCGAAACTCCTGGGCAGTTGCAATCCGGTGAAAAACTGGGTATACAAGGAGTTCTACAAACCTTGGCGGGATGGTAAACTTCCCTCCTACCGCCGCTTTATACAGAGCCTTCCGGCAGACAACCCACACCTGCACCCTACGTACTTACAGTCGCTTTTACGGTTAGATAAAAACAGCCGCGAACGCCTCTATTATGGCAACTGGGAGTACGACGACGACCCTGCCACGCTCATGGACCATGATACCATAGCCGATTATTTCAGTCCCGCACACCTTAGTCCGCAAGGCATTAAATACATGACCATAGATGTAGCACGCAAGGGCAGGGATAAAACCGTGTTCCGTATTTGGCACGGCTGGCTGTGTATAGCCCGAGATGTCATAGCACGGTCCGGACTGGACGAGGTGGTGACCAGGGCTAAGATGCTACAAAACAAATACGGCATTGCCCTGAGTAACATTATAGCTGATGAAGACGGTGTGGGCGGTGGGGTTGTCGATTTTTTACGATGCAAAGGTTTTGTAAACAATTCCGTACCGCTGGAAATGCGACAGGGCGACACCTACATAAAACCCAACTTCGAGAACCTGAAAAGCCAGTGCAGCATTAAAATGGCAGAGATGATTACTGCCCGACTTGCAGGCGAAATTTGCCACGATCCTACACTCATACAAACCGTTACCGAAGAGATGGAACAGGTAAAACTGAAAGACATAGACCGCGACGGCAAACAGGGAATCATCCCGAAAGAACGCGTTAAGGAACTCATTGGCCGCAGTCCGGACGAGTGGGACAGCATTATGATGCGGTATTGGTTTGCGCTCCGGAAGGATTTTTCAGCACGGGTAAGAGTGGGTTAGTTTTCAGTATCAGTTTACAGTTTTCAACCCGCCTGTCATGGCGAGCGGAGGCACGGAGCGTGGCTATCTTCCCACATTTCGAAGGAATGCTTTGTTAGTGACAAGAATTATACAAAAACCTTTGAGAATCTTTGGGCTATCTTAGGGAATCTTCGGGTTAGAGCTTTTCAAAAAACTCCGTGTATCTCTGTGAAAATCCGGGTCATAACCCAACCACAAGCCATAAACTATGAACCACAAACAACCTAACCGCATAACCACCAAAATGAAAAACATCCATATAAAATACTACGCCCGCCTGCCCGACACTTCCCTGTACGATGCTTGGCTCGACAGCATAGCGCCTAAAAACAGCTTTGCAGGCAAGACCATAAACCTGCAGCAAATGTCGTATGCAAATGTAAAGTACTGCATCAGATTGCTGGGGAAATTAAACAGTTGGGCACAGATACAAGAGTTGTTTACAATATGTTTTGGGGTTGAGGAACACCGGTTTTGGAACGTTCGGGTAGCGGAATACTTTGCCGCGCGAAAGTTTCTCATTGCCGAGTTTTCGCGCATCATTGAAACCGAAAACAAGCTACTGAACACCATGAGTACCGACGGCAACCTTTGGCACATGGCGGGTGCCGACAAGCTTAAACCCTTTAGCGACACCCTTCCGCTAATCCAACTCGGGAAAACATTCGGGCAATATCCCTACGACCTTGGTCGTAAGCCTTACGGCGAAATCTTTAGCCTGCTGGCACAGATTAAAACCCAAAACGAAGTGGAAACAGAATACGCCAAACTGAGCAGGAAGTAATCAGTGGTCAGTTTTCAGTCGCAGTTTTCAGTGAGCAGCCACTCTGCTATCTTCTCACATTCCGAAGGAATACTTTGTGAACGACAAGAGCTAAACAAAAAACTCCGTGGATCTCTGTGACTCCTCTGTGTTACTAAAGGAGGGGAATGCTCACTCACACGCACCATTCTGCTGTCTTCTCACATTCCGAAGGAATGCTCTGTGAGCGACAAGAGTTAAATGAAAATTTTCGGCTAGCTCCGGGGAACTTTGGGTTCCAATTTCAACACAAAAAAACTCCGTGCATCTCTGTGTTACAAACATAAGAGTAAGTCTGAATAACCGAATTAACAAATAACCGCATAATCTTAAAAAAAATGGACATTGTAAAAATCCTCCACAACCTGGCGGAAGCCCGCCAACTGGAATACCATTACGGCAAAAAAGCCGCCCTAAACCTACTCGATGGCACTGCCGATCCCGACAAAGCCTACCTGCTCCACGAGTTTACCAACCGCAAAAGCAACTATAACCAAAGTGGCACCCGGATAGAATCGGTAGAGTATGATGGGAAGTTTTTCCTAGTAAAACACTCCGATTATGCTCTGCATGTATATGCCGAAACACGAGCTGCCGAAGAGGGTAAATACACAACAGGCATAGCACCACTAATTGATGTATTCAACGTGCTGGGTAACGACCTCGCCTGTATGCAATACACCGTAACCCAATGGGACAACATAGACGTTACCGATGCCCTTGATGCCAATATGGACGGCTTGTTATGCTCCTACAAAATCCGTGTACCACTAACCTATGGACAGTAACATCAACGAAACCCTACGGGCAGAATTTGAGTTGCTACGGCAGGAGGTCCTGGCACGTTATGAGAGCACTGGCGTAAAAGCATCGGGGAAATGGGCTAAAAGCATCCGTATAGAAGAACTCCCAAATGGCTTTACCCTCGTTGCCGACGCTTACGTAAACGGTCGCGAACCAGGCAAAGCACCACCCAGCGAAGCCATAGAAAAATGGATTGTACAGAAGGGCATTGCAGCGCGCCTATCGGATAACATCAGTGTAAACAGCCTGGCGTATCTCATAGCGCGAAAAATAGCACGTGAGGGGTGGCAACCCAAAGCTGGAACCGAAAACCTGTTGCAACAGGTGGTTACACCGCAGCGTATTCAGCAATTGTTAAATAAATTAATTCCCTCCCATATACAAGATTTACTTTATTCGTTAAAAATACTTTTACATGATACAGTTTAAACATACTCAAAAACATGAGTATCTGCGCATGGCATACAATAATGATACTTTTCTTTTTTATAGTGATACAGTCTCTCCATCTTATGCAGAGGTAATCATTCAAGGGGAAACAACTATACGTTTGTATGCTAATCCTGAGGGCGTATTTTACTGCAACCTCAAACCTTACATTGCAGCTATGATTAATACCCAGAATTTTCAAGATACAACAGTTACTAGCCTCACTATTAATGATCCTGAATCGTTTACTTATATGTCTAATGAAGGCCGCTTATTTAAAGCCTCAGTAGAATTTAAGATTATACAAATCACAGGGGATGACTTGGTTATAGATACTACAAGTATGGAGTTAGAATGGCTTGCAGGAGCCCAGCAGTATGGTGAATTCCGTATCTTACGTAAAGATGACCTTCTTATACTAACTCCGCCCTTACCCCATACGGTAAATAACTGGTATATCAAATATTGGGATGGATATCCCTTCGATATAAGTTTTTACAGCAATCGTGAGAGTATAAAGTTATTAAACACTTCCAACCTTCTTAATGGTGAATTTAATACTGAGCAGGAATGTACAAGATTATTTTTTTCTGATGGGCGTACAGATGTTACCCTTGAGGACTTCATTCCTATGAGTACAGGTATAAACCTCTTAGAGTTGACCCGTGAAAATGATGGTAACATCTATAATCTCACCGTAGACAAAGCTAACGGCTGCAAAGGCATCTACCTGAAATGGTTTAATGCTCAGGGAGGTTACAGTTACTGGCTGTTTGAAAACACCTATGCTATAGACAGAGTTGTTAAAAGTCTAGGGGAACTGAATCGTGATTTTAACAACCTGGAATATAGTCTTGCCCGTACGGTTCAGATAGGTCAACAGGTGCAGGACACTATTAAAGTTGTGGCAGAATTATTAACCCCGCCACAACGTAATATAGTGCAAAACCTGCTTGAAAGCCCTAAAGTTTACCTATTTACCGGTACTCCTTATGGCCGGACTAACTATCATGACTGGGTAGAGGTTGCAGTGAAAACCAATACTGCACGGATAAAGAACTCGCGGGAAGAACTTACCAACTTTAGTTTCGATCTGGAGCTTCCTGAACGATATACACTTACACTTTAACTTCAAAATTCAGGGTTGATAATAAAACCATGCTAAGTCTTATTATCAGAATACAAGCCCTGGTCAGCCGACATCAAAATATTTGAACAAAGCATATAAGCGTGTCTGTAATACTTTACATAAACGGAGAGCAGGCCGATTTATCTCCCGGCACTGTTATAGCTCAGACCCGACAGGTAAACGACCTTAATAGTATAGATAATCGTCAGGCCAGCTACACAAACAAATTTGCATTGCCAAAGACCGCGTGTAACATACGTATAATGAAATATCTTTCCCTGCCAGGAAATAATAGCCCGGTACCTTACCAAAAAAATGAGTGTAGCCTCTATAGCGCATCAGGAGAGTGTTTTGTATATAACGGATGGGCTATGGTTACCGATGGTGGAGACAGTTTTGATGTTGTTATTTATGATGGCATTATAGATTTATATAAGGACATTGAAAACAAAACACTCTCATCCTTAGGATTAACTGGTATCTCACATGAGAAGACGTTCCAGAATATTAAGGATTCATGGGAAACAAACAAACCATACACCTATATATTGGCCGACTATAATGGCGATACTACAGTGAACCAGCCTGCTACTACAGGCCTTACGGTAAACCTCGACTATCTGGTACCGTCGGTAAAAGTGAGCTATCTCTGGGAGGCCATTTTTTCTGAAAGGTATAGTGCTGAGGGTGCTATTTTTAACCACCCGGATTTTAACAACCTCTGGATGACGTTTCCAAAAGGGGTGCCGAACCTTGCCGAACAGAATACATTAGTGTACCAGGGATATTCTGCCGGATTTAGCCCCACTGGATTTGTACCCTCATCACGGTTTCTCGCTAAATACCAAATGAACGCAGTATCAAATATTCCGGGTGCGGCGCAAATAGTAAATGAGAGCCATCTTAAAGTAAGCGAAACCGCTACCTATAGGCTGGACATATCGGGTATATTACGCTGTAAACGCTACCCTTATGGAACTAACACAGCAGGCATTGAGGATATGTCACGAATATTTTTGGCAAAAAACACAAATGGTATAGCCCTTAACGGAATGACTTCATGGATGGAAATAACTGTTTCACAATATGGCCAACAATTTAGTGAGAGCAAGCAGCTGAATCTTAATGCTAACGATACTATAGCTATAATTGTCGCCTCTCCTAATGCTGCCGAAACAAATTATTATATGGACCAGGGATGGACATCGTTAACTTCAATTAAATTAACCAAGCTCGCTCCGTCTGTAATAGACTTCAGCCAGGCATTTACTGATTTTTCTATCCGTGATTTTCTTACCGAAGTTGTTCAGCGCTTTGGCCTTACTATGTACAAAGACAAGTACAGCAACACATATGAGTTCCGTACCCTTAAAGAAGTACTGGAAAACGAAAAAACAGAAGACTGGAGTAATAAGTACATAAAAAAAATACAGGAAGATTACATTTATGGCTCATATGCTCAGAGAAACTGGTTTAGGTACGCGTATAACGACAAGGAACAATCCCATCATGACGGATATATTAATGTTACGAACACTAACCTGCCCGATACTACAGACGTATTTAAATCAAAAATATATTGCCCTGAAAAACAAAAAGTTAATTTTATAAACCGCGAAACTAACGTGTATAAACTCTGGGATAAGGAAGTAGTAGAAAATCCCCAGACGGGGCAGCCCCCAGTAAAATACAAAGCTTTGGATAAGCGCTACTACCTGCTCAGGGCAGAGCGTAAAACTACCGGGGTTACACTGCAAAGTAACGCTAACAGCATTAGTAACGGCTCTTGCAATAATTATTATGTAGAAAGCTACACGGGGCTGCCTTTCCAGGATATTATGGGGCAGTATTATGAACCTCTTACCCGCGTACTGCAAAACAGCCTTATTGTGCAGGCGCAGTTTTGGCTTAATGATGCCGATATCGCCAATTTTGACTTCCGGAAAAAATACCATGTATGGCAACTGGGCAGCAATTTTATTATTAATAAAATTATCAACTATATCCCCGGAAAGCCTACCGTATGCGAAATGGTAAGAGTACAGTAAACCCTTGCAGCTACATGCACTTCAAGATTTAACCAATACCTGATAAAATGAGTGAAAAGCGGGAAATATTAATCCAGATAAACACCAATGCGCAAAAGGCAGCGGAAGAACTTAAAAAAAGTACCGAAACGGTAAAGCAACTAAAGGATACGCTAAGTGAGCTGAAAGACAGCAACCAAAAAAATACCGAAGAGTATAAAAAGCTTTCTGAAGCCCTTAAACTGCAGCAGGCAAATGTAAAACAGTATAAAAAAACACTGAATGAGCTGGAGTCTGAAAACAAAAAAAGCATAACCACTAATCAGGATCTCAATAAAACCCTGGCTAAAGGCAGCAGTACCTACAACGACTATCAGTCGCAAAATGAAAAGCTTTTGGCCATAAGAGGCCGATTAAACAGTAGCGATGCTAATTATGTAGCCAATTTGGCACGCATTAACGGACAGATAAAGCAAAACAACGATAAACTGGCCGAAGCCGATGAAATTTTTAAGAACGGTGGCCTTACCATGGATTATTATAAAAACAAGGTAACCGAGTCTTTTAATGCCGTTAATGTTTTTAACGGCGGCCTTGGCGGCTTAGCTACACGTATTCAGGAAGCCGGCGGCGTGGGTAAACTATTTGGCACCTCTATAAAAGGCATGAAAGATGGCATTATGGGTATGGGAGCCGCCATTAAGGCGAATCCCATAGGGGCGTTGCTCAGCATACTGGGGCCTATAATAGAAAAGCTTTTAAACTTTGCACCGCTTACTAATGCTGTAGAAAAAGCATTTGCAGCACTCAGCCCAGTCTTGGAGATCGTTAATAAACCTATTGAAATACTGGCAAAGGGTATAGAATGGGTAGCAGGGGGTATAGCCAACCTCATGAACGTAATGTTTGACAGTGCGAAAGCGGCTTCAGATCTCGCAAAAGAACAGGACAACCTGAATAAGCAAATGGCCCTGCAGGAGCGTAACAATGAGAGAGCAAAAAAACAGGCCGATGAGCTCATAGAGCGTTCTAAAGATCAAACCTTGAGTGTACAGGAACGGGCAAACGCATTACAAGGGGCCCGTGCCGTAGAAGACGAGAACCTTAAAAAGCAAATGGAACTCGCTAATCTGTCGGTACGCATAGAAGAGGAAAAACTTAAACAAAAAAAGGAGCTTACCGATAGCGAAATTGAGCTGCTTAAAAACGGTACTGAAGAAGACAAGCTGGCGCTCATAGAGCTGAAAAAAATCACAGGTGAAGAAATTCAGGGCCTGGAAAAAGCCTATCTTGATAAAATGCGCCTTGCCGAAAATGAAACTAAGGCAAAAGAAAAGCAGGCAGCCGATGTAAAAGCACTAACCGACAGCATTATACAACAGGCAAAAAATGAAAACCTGAGCGATGCCGAACGTAAAAAAATGATTGATGAAGCCATAGCCAAAGAAAAACAGTATTATGACGGCCGTAAGAAGCAAATGGCAGACGATTATAAGGCACAGGTGGAAAAGATGATTGAGAATAGTAATCTTAGCGAAGCCGATAAAAAGTTAATACTTAACAATACAGAGGTTTATAAAAACGCGAGCATACTAAAGGGTATCCTTACTCAGGGACAAATTGCCCAGTTACAAAACCTCAATGATGCCTCGGCAGACTATGCGCGCCAGGAGGCCGCACGTATGGCTAATCTGGCCACTTCTACAAAGGTATCTGCAGATGTAGTGATCAAAAAGCATCGTGACCAGCTGGACATATGGGAACTCCAAAACCGCGATGGCAAAAAAACACTGACAGACCGCGTTAACTTTGAAAATGAATACGCAAAGCGTTCACAGGCCTTACTAAGTGAGCAGTACAAAAACCAGAAAATTACCCAGGAGGAATTTAAAAAAGAATCCATCCGCCTGGAGCAGGAACGTACCACAAATATTAAGCAGCTGCGTAAAGATGAAGCCGATAAAGCCATAGAATACCAAAATGCCGTACTAAACCATTACCTGCAAACAGAAGGAAATAAAGCGAAAAACCTTGAAGAGGAGATTGCCTTTGCTAAAGAAACGGCAAGGCAAAAAATGGAAATAGCACAAAATGCATTCAACGCTTCTGATAAAACGGAAACAGACAGGCTTAAGCTGCAGACAGAACAAACAGCGATAAACCTGGAACAGCAAAAAGCAACTGCTGAAGCCGCCATTGCTAACTTTGAGGCACAGCTGGCGCTGGAAAACCAGTTTTATGAAGCAAAAAAGATAAACCAAAGTAAGGTTACCGCCGAAAGCCTAACGGCAGAAAGTGAACATTTACTGCGTGTGAGGAATACAAAACTTCAGGAGCTTAACTACGGTAAAGAATTTGATGCGGAAGAACTAAAACAGAAATACGAGAGCGGTGCTGCACTTACCCTTGCCGAACAGCAGTACCTGGCAAACGTACAGGCGCTGGAAAACGAATACACAACAGCAAATAAAGCGGTTAAAGAGCAGGAAAACGCCTTACAAATACAGCAGGTAAAAGAAAAATACGATACTGACAGGGCTAATGCAGCTACCCAGTTTGAACAGGATCGTATAAACGAAGCAGAGCGTCATGAGGTAGTAATGACCGAGCTAAACCAGCAGCTGGCAGATAAAAAAATAAGTCTTGATGAATTTAAGGCAAAAGAGGCAGAAGAAGATAAAACCCATTCTGAGAACAAAAAGAAACTGGATGCCGCAGTTTTTGACAATAAGCTAAACCTGGCCAGCCAAACCTTTGGTAACCTGCAAACCTTACTGGGTAAGGAGAGCGCTGCCGGCAAGGCCATGGCGGTAGCACAGGCTACTATAGATACCTATAAGAGTGCCGTATCGGCTTACTCGGCCATGACCGGTATACCGGTAGTAGGGCCGGCATTAGGTGCTATTGCGGCAGCGGCAGCTGTAGCCGCAGGTATACAAAATATAAAGAAAATAACCAGTACTAAAGCCCCAAAGGCCGAAAGAGGTGCCCTGTTTAGCATAGGCGGCAAAAGGCACAGCCAGGGAGGCACCATGTTTACAGGCGAGGACGGCACTCGCTTTGAAGCGGAATCAGGAGAAATAATAGGTGTTATGAACCGTAATGCCGCACACCATTTTATGGCGTTTAATAACGCGTTTCCTGCCGGTGCGGGCAGTGCCGCAAATTATTTTGCCTCGGGCGGTATTGTATCCCGGGAAGTGTCGGCTAAGGGACTGGATATAGAAGAACTGGCTAACAGGATAGCCCAGGCTAATGCGGCTATTCCTGCACCTGTAGTAGCCGTTCAGGATATAATAACACAAACTGGCAGCCAGGTACGTGTGAGGCAGGGTGCTAATTTTTAGAACAAAAAAGCCACCTTTCAGATGGCTGTCTTCTAGTCGATTTTATAGGCTAAAAAGCGGGCCATTATATTTTTAAAATGTTCACCATATTTATAAGGTGTTTTTCCGCTTAAAAAGTCTACATCTTTTATGGCTACTTTGCTCAGAATGTCAAGTTGGTCAGGTGTTATATCTTCAAAATAGACCATAGTACGGTTTCCATCATTAATCTGAGTAACGGCGGCTTTAGGGAAAAACAATTCTTTCCCGTCTTCCATATACAGCCTTGCTCCATGCCCTTTAGGACTCGGTTGGTTTAATTCCATCTGGAACCTTACTTTTTTACTAAGATTAAATCCTGATTTAGATGTATCAAGATACCTTGATATTTCAAAAGCCTTCGCCATTTCCGCTATTAATGAGGTATCTCCGTTAAGCTTAGAGGTAAATTTTGACACATACCCATCCCAGTATTCGGGCTTTGGCACAAAATCTACCGGGGTAAAACGTATGCGATAAAGCCCCGGTGTATAGGTATGATAAAGTTTTTCTGTACCATCGGTAAGCGTAAATGTGTAAGTAGTACTCATCATGGATTTTTTAACCAGCACTTCTTCCACGGTAAAAACCCTGCCATGAAGTTCCTCAATCGGGGTTTTGCTGTTTTCGCCCTTATAGGTTTTGCGACAATTGGCGTCTGTATAAAAATTTTCAAAATAACTTTTGGTCATTCTTTCAGGGCTATTCATTTGCTCAGGGATAAAGTCATCCAATTTTATTTTATACCCTTTAAGCAGTTCCGGGTGAAGTTCAGGGAAAATAACCTGGCTATAAATAAATGTGCTGATAAACAGCACTAACGAAGTAATAATTTTTTTCATGAGATTTATGTATTGGTTGCTTTTAACAAATATAAAATTATTTTTAATCAACGCAAGTTTTTACTAAGAATATTTTCTGAAAAGCAAATATCAATACTTCTAAACAAAAAATAAAAAGCTCCCCGTCATTGCAGCACAGGGAGCTTAAAGCATAATATAAAGGAAAAAAGAGACATATTTAACAAAATGAATTAGCATTAACTAATCACATTCAGTTTTGCAAATGTAGCACATTATAATTACCACACAATATTTTATATGATTATTTTCTTCTGTGTATAAAAATATTCTTTCCGGATGGAAGAACTTTCTTTCCAAAACCCAAGTTACAGAAACAACAGCTAAAAAAAGGGCTTTGGCCTGTTCGGCTTGCCCAAATGTCAGACAAGGCCTGTTACTGGCCTTTATAAAAGACAGCCTTACCGAGATCGAAGGCGCTTACTGTAACATATGTAAATGCCCGCTTAGCGCCAAGGTGCGCAGTAATGATGTTTGTCCTGAAAATAAATGGTAATATTGACACGCTATGAACACCTAAAAGGCTTGGGCGATACCTTTTTAAAACTTATTGCACAGGGTTTTATACCCACACACATATTAGACTGGAAGGTATATTACGAAGCATTCCTTACCGAGGCAGAGGCACTAAAAAAGCAACACGGGCGCACCAAAAAAACCCGTGCAGCAGGCAATGTAGCCGATACATACAAAATAAGCGAACGCTGCATGTTTAGCATCATAGCATTTATGGAGGGGAGTTAAATGTTTGTTGTTTATAGTTTGTTGTTCATGGTTGCGTACTCTTGCGCGCTTACTGAAAACTACAAACTAAATACCTCATCACCCAGGTAGAGCACAGGGGCTCCGTTATGGTAGCCGGCTTGCCAGTTTGTAGCAGTTATTCCCTCTTTAAGCAAGGTAACAGTACAAGTATCAAAAGCTACAAATAACAGTATACTTCCGGCAGCAGGGGTAAGTTGTTGCAGGTACACGCCGCCATCGGTAGTATGAAGCCAGTCGGCAAAGGTGGCGCGTTCCAGCTGTGGCACATCGGGGAAAGCCTTCAGGTAAATGCTTTCGCTCTCGGTGCCCGGCACGCCTCCTGCCCAGCGGCTGGAAAGGCTGAAGCCATTACCCTGAAAGAAAACACCCCACTCATTCAGTGCCGGCAGGTAGTCCAGGACTACTTTGGACTTTGGGGCTTCTTTTTTCTTTTTAAACCAGGAAAACATTTATCTGCTATTTTAAATTTTGAATGATGATTTAAATGCAACACAAAGATAGCGAAAGTTGAAATTATAATAATGATTACAGGCCTGAGTAAACAACCATGAACAACAAACTATAAACCAAAAACTTAAAAATACTGCACAACTCCCTTCAGTACTTTGACCCGAAACCCGCCGTAACTTTGCAAAAGAATTCCAAATGTAAGATTTCAGAAATCCGAAGTTAGAAGCGCAAGAGTAAGCAACTTGAGACTTGAAACTTGAAACTAAATCTAAATGACCGGAAACATTTACATCTCAGGCCAGATAGGCACTTTTGACGGTGCTACCGGAGTATCGCTGGCCGATGTGGTAACCCAGGTAAAAAAACAACCCACAGCTACTGCCTTTAACGTACATATAAACAGCGAAGGCGGGCTGGTAGATGTGGGATTTGACATTTACCATTACCTAAAATCGCTCCGCAAGCCGCTTACTACCATAGGCAGCGGTATCGTAGCCAGCATAGCCACCGTGATTTTTATGGCAGGCAGCAAACGCCAGCTGCGCGAAAACACCCCGTTTATGATTCACCTGCCCTGGGGTGGCAGCATGGGTACCGCCGACGAAATAGAGCAGTTTACAGCACAGCTGCGCCAGGTAGAACAAAAAATGATAGGCTTTTATACCAAAGCCCTCAGCGTGCAGAAGGAAGCTATACTACCGCTGCTGAAAAATGAAACATGGCTAAACGCGTCGCAACTAATAGCCCTTGGATTTACCACCTCACAGCCGGTTAAGGCTGTTGCAAAAGCTTTCTTTAACCCTAATCAACCTATGAGAGGAACATTTTCTGACAAGGACAGGCACTGGATGGAGAGCCTGTTTACCCGGGTGCTGGGCAAGTTTAACCAGCCGCGAATTTTTAACAAACTGATTCAGGATGCCACCGGAGCTGAACTGGACTTTGCCGATCTTGCCGATGGCGATACTGTGGAAATTGGCGCTACAGCTACTGTAAACGGCCAGCCTGCCGAGGGTGAATATCTGCTGCCAGACGGATACACCTATGTATTTACAGCCGGTGAACTTACCGAAATCATTGAACCCGAAGAGGGTGCCGAACCTGCTGCGAAGACCGTAGCCCTGCGCGCCGAAAACCAGGCATTAAAGCGCCAGCTTGCACAGATTAAGAGCGAAGTACTGGCCCTGAAACGCCAGGTAGGCAGCCGCTACAGCGTAGACGGGCAAAAGGCCACAGTACGCAGGCCGGCACAGACCGACCGCACCACAGGCATCCGCCAATATTTGCAGTCTAAAAGAAGTAAGTAATGCCACTAATTACACTGAAACCGCAACCTAACGGATTCGACCTTAACCCACGCGATACCGAAGCGGTAAGCGAAGTAATTTTTGAACGTGTGTTTAACGATTCTGACCTTGCGGAGTTCCACGAGGTAGAAACCGGCATTGATGTAAAAACACAGATAGCCTTTGCATCACGCCTGGGGTTACTAGGTAAAAAAGCCACCGGCTGCGCCCCTCAGGACAGCCCTGCAACCTTTACCCTTACCCAAAAATACTGGGAACCTATACTGGAGGAGTTCCGCCTTACGCATTGCCAAACCGAAACCGACGCGCTGCTTAAGCTCTTCCGTAAGGCAAAGCGCATTAATCCTGATTTTTATGACCTTGTAGGCAGCCAGGAACTGGGTATCGTAATTGCCGCTGTAGAAGAGGCACTGGTAGAAAACATCCACCGAAAAGTATGGTTTAATGAAGCTTTGGCAAAAACCATAGCCACAGGTGGCTCGTTTAAAGAAGGTGTAGACCTGGAATACTTTAAATCGTTTGATGGGTTGTTTAAACAAATCACAGCCGAAATACCTACCTCAGCTACAAACTATGTAAATATAGCCGCTAACGCCGGTGCTACATTCAGCGCCCAGGCATTGCCCGCTAATGCCGCCCTGGCTATCCTTGAGCAACTGGTGCTGCGTGCCGATGAAAGGCTGCTTTCGGCAGATGACGCCTTTATACTGGTTACCCGCTCTATAGCCGAAAACTACCGCGCCACCCTGCGTAACAACAACCTGGGATCCGGATTCCTTGAAGTGGTAGAAGAAGGCAGGCCAAAACTGTACTTTGACGGTATAGAAATTAAGGTACGTTACGACTGGGACCGTTTTATAAAAGACTACCAAAATAACGGCACCAAATACTACCAGCCACACCGTGCCGTATTTACCACTAAGAGTAACATACCTATTGGCACCCTAAATGCCGAAGATCTTGCCAAGCTTGACGTATTTTATGACAAGACCCAGAAGCTGAATATTATAGATGCCGCCTATACCCTTGATGCCAAGCACCTGGAACCTTATATGACAGTAGCGGCATATTAATTTAGTTTCAGGTTGCTCTCTGTTGTGATGCTTCCTGTCATCGGACTTCCTACTTCGGACTTCCTACTTCCAATATTTGAACTTTTTAATCCAAAACGAAAATGTCTGATTGTACAAGTGCCCTATTAACCGATATTACTTTTGACTGTGCCAATGCCCCGATAGGCGGTATTGAGCAAAATGTACTTATCGTAAAGAAAAAAGATATAACCGGTGTTACCTACGATAACACAAAGCCATTAGTGGTAACAAACATAACGCTTACCGCAAACGCACCGGTATGCAAACTTGAAGGCCTTAAGCAGGCCAACGGCAAGGCCTGGGAACTGGTTAAAAAAGAAAACGCGCCCGACAAGTATAAGCATACATTTAGCGGTGTGATTTTTAACCCTAGCGCTGCCAATAAGCAAAATGCCGCTACACTGGCCGACGGTGCCAAATATGTAATTATCATAGAACAGATGTGGAAGGGTTCCGGCAGTGCCGATGCCTTCGAAATCCTGGGGCTGCATTCCGGTCTTGAAATGAGTACCATGACAAACAGCAGCAAGGAAAACGACAACATGATCATGTTTGAAATGGCCAGTGTAGACAGTTTTGAGGAGCCAACCCCTCCTAAAAACTTTATGAAGTACACTACAAACACACCTGAGTATGCTGCTACAAAGGCGCTGTTTGACAACCAGCTGGTACCTGTAACGGCTCCATAATACTACGGTATGGATTTTGAAACCATGGATATCGCCACCCTTACCCGCGGAGTTTCGGGTAAGGGCGAGCGGTTCCTTGAGGTGTTCCTCAGGGAATATAACGCTCTTTTCCCGGGGCCGCTTAACCCGCAGTGCCCCTTATGCCTTAACCGGTATTTGCAGCAGTATAAAGACTATCATAAGGCACTGGAAAATCCGTGCCGCTATCGTTTGCATCCGGAATATGAGAACATTCCATTGGCACAGGGGTCTAATACATTGGTAAACAACATTAATATTACAGATGCTCTTGCCCTTGCCCTTCTTACCCACCCTAACGGTACACGGTACTTCGCACGGATGCCCGAAGAGAACATAGGAGATCCTTTGGAAACAGAAGATATATTTGACACTGATAACATTACCTAAATGAAAACGCTTTTTATAGAGGTATGGAAACGCCTTACCCCCTGGAGCAAGGGTGCCGATGTGTATGCTAACGACATAGACAACGCCTACCCGGAACGTATGGACCGGCTTATAAACAACAGCGTTACAGCAAAGAGCGCGGCAGCTATTATGGTGCAGTACCTTTTAGGCAAAGGATATGGTAAAGACGTTGACAACACCATCGTTAACAAACAAAAAAACCTGCGCTTGGCCGATTTTGCCGATGACCTGGCCGATGACCTTGTGAAGCAACGCGGCGTATTCATTCATATAAATTACAATGCCCTGTACCAGATAGCAGACGTAAGCGTATTGCCGTATGAGTGGTGCCGCGCAGGCAAAAAAGACAGTACAGATTATGCCGGTAAAATAGCTGTTTGCAAAGAATGGGCAGCGCCAAAACGAAGCGGCATGGTGCTTATAGATGTATACAACCCGCGGAAATCTGTAATAAACGCGCAGGTTGAAGCCGCAGGCGGATGGGAAAACTATAAAGGCCAGGTACTTTTTATTAACATGGATACCAAGCTTATTTACCCCCTTAGCCGGATAGATGCCGTAGCCGAAGACTGCGACAGCGAGGCCCAGGCCAGTGTGTACAAAAACAGGCTGCTCCGCAGGGGGTTCTTTGGTAATACACTGGTAGTGACACGACCGCTGGTAAGTGGCGGGCTGGAGCCCGGTAGCCAGGCCTATAATAATGCGGAAGGCGAACGCGAGGCCTTTCAGAACGCTATTAAAGAAAGCCTGGGCGCCGAAAACACCGGTGGCGTACTGTGCGTGGAAATGGATTTTGCCGGAGAAAAACTGGAAGATGCCATACTGATAAAGCAGATAGAAAGCCGGATAGATGATGAGCTGTTTAACTATACCGAAACCAGCGTACGCGAAAATATACTTGTTGCATTTAACAACCTGCCCGCAGGACTTATAAAAACAAACGACAGTGCCTTATTTGGCAACAGTGGCGAGGCAATCCGTGAAATGAAACGTACGTACTGGGAAAACACATCTAAAGAGCGTGTTCTGCTAACCAGTATTATTAACGGGCTACTGGCACAAATGCCCGATTATGCAAGCCTTATCGTAGAACCCTTAAAACTTATAGACGATGCAGCTCCTGATAACCCGTGACGACATAGCCCTGTATAAGCAGATGGCAAAGACGCCCTATGATGATAAGCTAAACGAGCAGATACGTGATGCCCAATTGTTAGATCTTCAGCCACTACTGGGCGAAAGCCTTTTTAACAAGATCGTGTCATCGCCTGCTGCTTATACCGAACTGCTTAGTGGAGGCATTTACACGCATGATGGTATAGAATACACCAACTACGGGCTTAAAATGGTTCTTGCTTACTTTGCTTATGCGCGTTACGTAATGTTTGCTTCGGCTATAGATACACCCTTTAGCCTGGTGGAAAAACTAAACGACACCAGCCGGCCGGTAGAGCCTTTGGCTAAAAAAAACATTTATACCCTAAACCGTGAGGCTGCCATGCAGTTGTGGGGTAATGTAAGCAACTATCTTATCCGTTTAGATAATGCTGATTTTGGCACTTGCAACAAAACTGCCCGAAGCAGAGGATTTCATATTAAAAAACTGGGCTGATGCATACCATCCGAACCGTAAATACCCAGCGCTTTTCGCTAAATGGCATAGAATACTTAAAAAATTATGTAACCAACGTATCCGGGCAGTTGCTCGAAATATTTAATTGCTACGACCGCTGCGATGTATTGCTGTCCCTTACCCACTACAACCAGTTTATAGTAAACGGCGCTACGTACGGCACGGCTGCACAGCTCCAGGCTGCCCTTGCCGATATATTGTACGTACGTACCACGCTGGGCGAAGTAGCGGCAGACATAAGCCAGGACAATATAGACGTGGTACGTAAACTGCGTATACCTACGCTTACCATAACTAATGTACTCAATGCCATAAATACGGGGCCTGCATTTACCATAAGTGATACCCAGAGTGTATGGTTTGTAGTAACCGTTACAGCAGGCAATACCGCCATTCCGAGGGGATCGGTTTACAAATATAAAATGACCGGCCTGGGCAAAGGCGACTATGGGGCGCCAAACGGTACTAACAGCTCCCACAACCTTGCATTGGGAAATCTTGAATTGGTATATTTTAATATTCCCACCGCAAGCAGTATACGGCTGGAACCTAACACTGCCGTGATAAACTTTGGTATACTTGGGCAGGATGCCACACTTTTTAGCTGGCTAAATTCCAGGCCGGCTAATGCCCCTGTAAACATACAGCCCGCAGAGGAAGGCTTAACTATTTTTGAAGGTACAATAAACGGAACCGCTACGCAGCGTTTATGGAACGGGGGATCTGGCAAATATGGCATTGGGGCGCAGCAGGCACAGGAGGCCGATTTTAAAATACTTAGTGACGAACCACCAAATTATGAAATACCCGATTATGAAATGGTTCTTACTGCCGGGCCAAAAAGTACTCAATATGCCCTGCACCAAGAGGCCGGACAGGAAAACATTACCGGTTATGGCACCCGTATATTCCATTCGGGTATTGATGGAAAAATATCTGTTGAATTCGAAAATCCTACTTCAGATATAGTTTATACGATACCTGCAAAAAACCAAAATGATGTTTTTGGTATGCGGAGTGATGTTCATAAGCCGGTAAAAGTAATTGCTACAGGCGACCCACTAATTTCAGACGGGTTATACAAACTGGAACCGGATGATTTTAATTACTGGCTATCCTTTGAAATGACCGATGATTTTACAGTACTCATCCCTAAAATTTTCAATACCGGTATGCTTATAGAGGGCGATGTAAGCGGATCAGGAATGGCCAGGTTCAAGACCGATGAAGATGTACTGTTAAGGCATAGTTCTTCAGAACTTCCGCGCACTGCCGAACGCAACAGTGTGTTTGGCATTAAATTCAGGAAAGAGGATGAAGCCTTGTTATTTGGTAAACTGGAACTAAAGTAATATGGGTGCAAGTGCAATAAAATATCCGTTAAACAAGAGCCTCCGGATATTTGAATCGGTTTGGAATACCTCCGTTGTAAGCGGATCAGACAGCGACAAAACCCAGATAACATTACCATTATATGAAGGCGGGGATTATAATTTTAAGGTAAACTGGGGCGATGGCACCACCAGCAAAATTACGTCATACAATCACACGGAAACAACGCACACTTACCCAGCCGAGGGCATATATACCATAACAATTCAGGGTACTATTAATGGATTCAGGTTTAACAATACCGGCGACAGGCTTAAAATACAATCCATAAACAAATGGGGCTGCCTGAAGATAGGCAATGAAGGTTCAGCCTTTTACGGATGCGAAAACCTCAGCCTGGCTACAACTACCGATATCCCTGATTTTTCAGGCGTAACTTCATTACGGAACATGTTTACCGGCTGTTATGCATTGGGAGTGGTTAACCGTATTAATAACTGGGATATATCGGGAATTACCGACCTGAATGCCATGTTTTCGAACTGCAATGCATTTAACAGCCCTATTAACGATTGGAACACCGTCAAGGTAACAGACATGGCGAACATGCTTAAGGGGGCAACCCTATTTAATCAACCCCTGGATAACTGGGACACGGGTAACGTAACAACCTTCAGGAGTCTTTTTTATGATGCTATAGCCTTTAACCAAAATATTAATAGCTGGGATACAAAAAATGTTACCGACATGCGGCTTGTTTTTTATAACAACGCAGCGTTTAACCAGCCATTAGATAACTGGGTTACAGCAAATGTAACCGACATGCAGGGTATGTTTAGCGGTTGTACGCTTTTTAACCAGGACATAAACAACTGGGATGTTTCTAAAGTTACCACCATACAGTCGTTATTTTATCGTGCCGGTGCGTACAACAAACCCCTGAACAATTGGGATACCGGCAATATTACCGACATGGCACAGGCATTTTGCAGGGCGTATAAATTTAACCAGCCGCTTGGCAACTGGAATACCGGTAAGGTTACTATCATGCAAAACCTGTTTCGCGGCGCTTCAGACGGAAACAAAATGAGTTTTAACCAGGATATCTCCGGATGGGACGTAAGCAGCGTAAGTAATTTTACTTTTATGTTTTATTACAGCAGTGCTTTTAACCAGCCCATTGGTTCGTGGAATATGGGTAATGCCACAGACATTGCCAGTATGTTTCAGAACGCCGCTGCTTTCAATCAGCCCCTGAATAGCTGGAACGTTAGTAAGGTTACTTCCATGAGGCTGCTGTTTAACCAAATGCCGTTTAACAAGCCACTAAACAACTGGAATACGTCATCGGTTACCCGTATGGATTATATGTTTCAGCTCAATACAGCCTTTAACCAGGACATCAGCGCATGGAATATTTCGAACGTTACATTAATCGATGGTTTTATGAACGGAAAAAGCAGTGCCAACTATACAATTCAAAACTACAACGCGCTCTTAAACAGCTGGGCAAACCAGCAGGTACAATCGGGTCTTAAGCCTAATTTCGGGTCTGCAAAATACACGGTAGCCGCACAGGCTTCGCGGAATGCTCTTATCCAGAATAAAGGCTGGACAATTACCGATGGCGGTATGACCGCATAGGATATTTCAGGAAAAAGCCCTTATTGTGAAATTACTTGTAAACCTGGCAACTTCGTTGCTCTCTTTCCTCCTCCCGCTTGAGGGGCTGTTGCTTGCGGTAGGATTTGCCATTATGCTCGATACCTTTACAGGGATTTTTAAAACCGTAAAACTAACCGGATGGAAGGCCATCAAAAGCCGTAAACTCTCAGATGTCGCTGCAAAAGTGGTACTCTATAATACAGCCATAATATCGGTGTATGTAATGGATTATCATTTACTCTCTGTATTCCTGAAGCACTGGTTTTCTACCGAGCTTATTTTTACCAAAGTGATAGCCCTGGTACTGGTTGTGGTAGAACTTACCTCGGTAAAGGAGAATTTTGAGGCAGCGTACAAAAAAGACCTTTGGAAGCTGCTAAAAAACATTATTAGCCGCACTAAAGAAATTAGCGGTGATATTTCAGACACGCACCTTTAAACCATGCAACCACATGAATTTGTACAGAAATATTTGCCCTTTGCTCTTCAAACAGAAGAAAAAACAGGTATAAGCGCCGTAGCCATACTGGCACAGGCAGCCGTAGAAAGCGGTTGGGGGAAAGCAGCACCTGGCAATGCTTTTTTTGGGGTAAAGGATACCGATGGTATTAACGGCAACGAACAACTCCTAACCACCACAGAGTACAGCCGCCGATCCGATCTTAAATTTCCGCAGATTATAAGTGTAACACCCATAGTGCGAAACGGGGTAAAAATGTTTAGATATAAGGTAAAGGATTATTTCAGGAAGTATGATTCGCCCGAGGCCTGCTTTACAGACCATGCCCGGTTTTTCCTTAAAAACAAACGCTATGCTGAGGCATTGCTGGTAAAGCATAATCCGGCATTATTTGCAACTGCCATTGCCCAGGCAGGCTATGCCACAGCACCTAACTACGCGGGTACCCTTAAGGCTGTTATAAAAACCATAGAACGATACTTATGAAAAACATAACCGGCTTTATACTACTGCTGCTTACGGCGCTGCTGCTTATTAGCATGCATCAATGTGTTCATGAAAAACGTGCCGCAAAAACCAACCTCCTTGCCCTTACCGATACCGTACAGCATTATATCAGTGCCCTGGGTACACAAACGGCTGTAATCCGTACACTGCAAACCGACCAAAAGCAACTTAAGGGAGTACTGCTAGAAAAAGATAAGGAGTTTGCGGCTGTTACAAAGCAGTACAGCAAAGTGCATTCCGTTACCAAATTTAATACGGTAACCCGCATTGATACCATAGCGGTGCGGTATACCGATACTATACCGTGTATATTTAGCCGTAAAGGTACTGTGCAGGACAAATGGTATTCGTTTACATTTAAGGCAACACAAAACGGCCTGCATATAGACAGCCTTACCCTGCCAAATAACACCTTTGTAGTAACGGGCACCAAACGAAAGTGGTTTCTGGGAAAGGAGACCGTAACAACCGAAGTTACCCATACTAATCCTTACCTGCACACGCGGCAGTTACAAGCCTCCGAAGTTCGCTACAATACGCCCATAGGTAAAAAATGGTACTTGTGGCTCGCCGTAGGCATTACCGGAGGATTTTTACTGGCAAAATAAACAAAACGCCTCAGGCTGTACGTACAGCCTGAGGCGTTTTTTGTTTTAAGAAACTTGATTCCTTTGCTACTCAAATAGTGGTACATAATAACACGCAGTAATGCTGTACGGTTATATTCATCAAAAGTTTATTACCTAAACAGCGAAAAAAACAAGAACAATACTATAAGTCCTATAACAATCAGTGCCCGTATGGTAAACAGGCGGCTGTGTATAGAATTTTGTGTAGCCCACAACGGCCTGCGGCTTTTTAGTATGCCCAACACCAGTGTAAGGAAAAAAATGATTACAAAAAGGGTAAGCAACTTAGTTATCATACCGCAAAAATAGCCAGAAACCCCATCCATGTAAAGGATATACCTACAGGAAGTAACCATTTGCTTTTCAGCAAAAAAACACCGTACTTGTATTGCCTAAAACCTAAACGCACTACATGAAACAAACATTACTCACTATTGCCGCAGTGCTCTCTTTGGCTACAGCTACTGCACAACAACCCTGGCAGGTTATCAATAAAGCAGCCATACCCATGGCTGCCGTTTCGGCAAGGGATTCGCACCCGAAAAAATTCGACCTGTACAAACTGGATATTAACAGCCTGAAAGCCGAGTTGCAACAGGCACCGTTGCGACAAAGCGGGCAAACTTCTTCGGTAATTATAACCCTGCCAAACGCCGATGGGCAAATGCAGCACTTTCGTGTGTACAATGCACCAGTACTATCGTCCCGGCTTGCCGTTAAATATCCAAACATACAAACCTATGTGGGCCAGTGTGTGGAGGAACCGGCTACGGTAATCCGTTTTAGCACTACGCTATATGGCCTGCATGTTATGGCTCTTGCCAATGCCGACACCTGGTACATAGACCCCTATACAAAAACAGGGGACTATTATATGGTGTACAAAAAGAGTAGCCTTCAAACCGCCAAAACCTTCCATTGCGGTACTAACGATAAAAATACACACCGCCTTTCGGCTAGCGAAATAGCCCAAACCCTGGCGGTCCCTATGGATAACGGCAACTGGCGGACCTACCGTACAGCCATCCTTGCCACGGTGGAATATTCGGCATTCCATATTGCCGAGGCAGGATTGGAAGCAGCCCCAATAGACGAGCAGAAAGAAGCCGTAGTTTCGGCTATAGCAGCGACTATAACCCGTGTAAACAGCATGTTTGAACGCGACCTCTCAGTTTCTCTGCAATTGATAGACCGTGAAGACGAGATTGTTTTTATAGATGAAGATGAGGTAAACAACGACGATGCCGGCGATCTCCTTAACGAGGGTAATGCCGTAATCTATGCCACCATAGGAGAGGAGAATTTCGATTTTGGCCACAGCTTTGGCACATCGGGAGGCGGGCTTGCCGCTGGTGCCCCGTGCTCTGATTTTAAGGCCGGCGCCATGACGGGCATTGGTTCGCCGGTAGGTGATCCTTTCGATATAGATTTTGTAGCCCACGAAATGGGCCACCAGTTTGGCTCCCCCCATACATTTAACGCCGACTGCGGCGGTAACCGTGCCGACAGCGATGCTTACGAGCCGGGGGGCGGCACTACCTTAATGGCCTATGCCGGCGTGTGCGACCCGGTAATACAATGGCACAGCGACGCGCAATTCCATGCTACAAGCATAGCGCATATGCGAAATCGTATTAACGGGGAAAGCAACTGTGTGGCGCTCATCCCTACGGGAAACATACCACCGGTAGCAAATGCGGGCGCAGACTATGTTATACCAAAAGGTACAGCATTTATCCTTGAAGGGGCCGGTATCGACGCCAATGGCGATGCACTTACGTACGACTGGGAACAGATGAATACCGAAATAAGCGTGCAGCCACCCGTAGCCGATGCCACCGAAGGCCCTAACTTCCGTTCGCTCCCTATAAGCACATCGCCTAACCGCTGGATGCCACGCATAGAAGATGTTATAGCAAACAACCTGGCCCCGCAATGGGAGGTAGTACCTACTGTAGCCCGATCACTTGATTTTGCCCTTACCGTGCGCGATAACAATATTAACGGTGGTGAATCGCATACCGATAACATGCACATAACCGTAGCCGGCAATGCAGGGCCCTTCCTTGTAACAATGCCTAATACGGCTGTAACCTGGGGAGCAGCCACAAACCAGGTAGTAGCCTGGAATGTAGCCGGTACCACAGCTAACGGCATTAATACCGCGTTTGTAGACATTTACCTGAGTACCGACGGCGGATATACCTACCCTATACTGGTGGCGTCTGCCGTGCCTAATGACGGTATAGAAAGTATTTTGGTTCCTGATGTGGCTACTACACAGGCACGCCTTATGGTACGCGGACACAATAATATTTTTTACGACATATCTAATACCAACTTTACCATAACCGCGGCACAAAGTACCTATACGGCTACGGTACAGGGTGAACATACCAGGCAAATCTGTAAGGGTTACGATACTTCTTTTACGTTAGATGTAAGCTACCTGAACAATTTTACAGGCACAGTAAACTTTACCGCCATAGGCCAGCCCGTGGGGACTGTGGTAACATTTTCGCCGGCAAGCTTAAACGCGCCGGGACAGGTTGTCGTTAGCATTACCAATACCGGAAACATATCTGCTTCGGTGGGCGAATATAACATTGTAGCCCAAATGATTTCGGGCGCCAATGTTAACGATGCTAAAAACATTACCCTGCATCTTAAATTACTGAGTACTGATTTTGCCCTGCTACAGCCTATATCTCCCGAGAACGGAGCCAATACCCAGCCGCTCAGCCTTAACCTGGACTGGACAGACGACATAATTGCGTCATCTTACCACATACAGGTAGCCACAGATTCGGCTTTTGCCAATATTATAGCTGAAGCAAACACTACCGAAAGCAACTATACTGTGAGCGGGCTTAACGAGTCTACCCAATACTACTGGCGTGTCAAAGCTGCCAATGCCGGCTGCGAAGGCAACTATGGTACCACAGCCACGTTTTATACAGGCGAAGCATTTTGCAACGAATATACTTCGGCAGAAGTACCGGCAGATATTTCATGGGGCGACCCCTCAACCTTTGAGGTAAACATAGATGTAGACGAAAACTTTACCCTGAATGATGTACAGGTAGCCCTGGATATAAGCCACAGCTGGATAGCCGACCTTGAGGTGACACTCATAAGCCCGGCCGGAACCGAAGTAGCCCTTTTCTCGCGGGTATGTGGCGATAACGACAACGCTTTTGTAACCTTTCATGATAGCGGAGCGGCTCTTACCTGCCACAACGCACCTGCACTTAGCGGTGTTGTAGCCCCTGCTACCCCACTTGGCGTACTGCATGGTGAAAGTACTCTGGGTACCTGGATACTACGCGTAACCGATGTAGAAGGTGGCGACGGCGGCAGCCTTAACAGCGCAAACCTGTTTTTATGCGGATTAGATCCCGCACTCTCTACAGAAAATGCAGTTGGCCTAAATGATTTTGTGCTCTACCCTAACCCTAATAACGGCAGCTTCAACCTACAATTTATGGCTACCGGCGGAGTGGCAACTATTACCGTTTACGACATCCGTGGGCGCATAGTCTACAAACAACAAACTACCACAGCGGCTGGGTCTATTACCCTACCCGTTCAGCTACAGGCAGAACAGGGTATGTATATGGTTACCACCGAACAAAACGGCCAGCGCACCACCCGTAAAGTAGTGATTAAATAAACCTATTGATTATAAGCAAAAAAGCAGGAATCCAAATAAGGTTCCTGCTTTTCTAATTTATAGAATATCTGAAGTTGCTTCTTACCTTCAATGACTGAGTAAGCAACATTACAAACGTTCAACTTTGTAACTTTAGAAACGGATTATGCGTTCATAATTGTTTCTATCTCCTCTGCTTCAATCGGAATGTTGCGCATAAGGTTAAACGGTTCGCCGTTTGGCTGTACTACTACATCATCTTCCAGGCGGATGCCAAAACCTTCAGCCGGGATATAAATACCCGGTTCTACGGTAAACACCATGTTGGCTTCCATAGGCTGGTATAGTAATCCGTAATCGTGCGTATCAAGGCCCATGTGGTGGCTGGTGCCGTGCATAAAATATTTTTTATAGGCAGGCCATGCCGGGTCTTCATTTTGTATGTCGGCTTTGTCAAGCAGGCCAAGCCCAAGGAGTTCGCCTGTCATAATTTTACCTACTTCTATGTGGTATTCTTTCCACAGCGCACCGGGAACAAGCAGTTTTGTAGCTTCGTTTTTCACACGTAGTACGGCATCATACACCTGGCGCTGGCGTGGCGTAAAACGACCGTTAACCGGAATGGTACGTGTAAGGTCAGAGCTATAGTTGGCATATTCGGCAGCCACGTCAAACAATATCAGGTCACCGTCTTTACACTCCTGGTTGTTTTCTATATAGTGCAATACATTGGCATTGTTACCCGCTGCGATAATAGGCGTATAAGCAAAGCCTTTACTACGGTTACTGATAAACTCGTGTACCAGTTCCGCTTCCAGTTCGTATTCCCAAACGCCCGGTTTTGTAAAGCCCAGGATACGGCGGAAACCTTTTTCGGTAATGTCACATGCCTGCTGAATAAGATCCAGTTCTTCCTGCTCTTTAATTGAGCGAAGGCGCTGCAGTATCGGGTTGCTTTTGGCTACCTGGTGTGCCGGGTATTTATCTTTCCACCATTTAATGAATCGGGCTTCACGGGTTTCCGTTTCTACAGATGAACGGTAGTGTTCGTTAGTATTTACATAAATGGTATCGCAATAGGTCATAATTTCGAAAAGCGTCTTTTCAAAATCCTTAAGCCAAACGATGTTCTTAATGCCGCTTACTTCAGTAGCGTGCTCTTTGGTCAGTTTTTCGCCTTCCCAAATGGCTATGTGCTCGTTGGTCTCTCGCAGGAACAGTATTTCACGCAGGTGTTCGTACGGAGCATCCGGGCAAAGTAATAGTATGGACTCCTCCTGGTCGGCGCCGCTCAGGTAAAAAATGTCACGGTGTTGTGCAAAGGGCAGGGTGCTGTCGGCACTAACCGGGTAAATATCGTTAGAATTGAATACGGCAACACTTTTCGGCTTCATTTCGGCCATAAACTTTTTACGGTTTTTAATGAAAAGGCTGCTGGGTATCTGATGGTATTTCATGATTAAAATTTTATTCGGATACCAAAGGTAGGGAGAAATGGGGGAATGAGAATAGAATTTTAATAGTAAAATATAGCGTATAGATAGTACCTTTGACACATACAATTATTAAATGCTCATAAAAACCCGTGCCATAGTAATTAGTGCCCTGCGCTACCAGGAAAAAAGCCTGGTGGTAAAATGTTACACGCAGAGCAGCGGGCTAAAAACGTACTATGTGCGCGATGCTTTTGGCAGTAAGAAAAACACCCAGAAAAATATTTATTTCCGGCCGCTAAACCTGTTGGAAATAGAGGCGACCCATAAAGATAAAGGTACACTGGAGTATTTTAAGGAAGTGCGTTTTGCCCATCCCTACCACAGCCTGAATACCGATATTGTAAAGACCACCATAGCGCTGTTTGTGAGCGAAATGCTGCACCACTGCATAAAGGAGGAAGAACAAAATGAAAGCCTGTACGAATTTTTGGAAACCGCCCTGTTGTGGTTGGACGGGCATGATGGTACGGCAAACTTCCACCTGGTGCTGCTTATAGAACTGAGCAAATTCCTGGGATTTTACCCAAATGGTGAAGATAACCATCCGTATTTTGAAATGACCGAAGGTGTATTTATGCCTTACCATGGCATTACCTGTCTTACTCTCGAAGACACCGCTCTACTGCGCCGTCTTATGGTGCTGAAACTAGATGATAGCGCCAAGGCTTTCCACGTTACCGAACGCCAGGCACTACTTCGTATTTTGCTTGATTATTATACCTTTCACCTGGAAGGCTTCCGCAGGCCAAAATCGTTGGATGTTTTAAGGGAGGTGTTTAGCTGAAAATAAGCCTTCACTTAAAACATACTGAATTATATCCCAAAAACTATATAAAACAAAAAAGCCAGTCTTACGACTGGCTTTAAAAGCTCCCCCTCTTGGGCTCGAACCAAGGACCCTCTGATTAACAGTCAGATGCTCTAACCAACTGAGCTAAGGAGGAAACTGTATATTTTTAAAGTTATTTAAAACTTATCTTTTCTTTAAGAACGTTGGCGTTAGTGTTTCGCCTTTATTGCGGTGCAAAGATACACCCATTTTTAAATTCTCCAAACAAAAAACTCAAATTTTTAAAAGAATTTTGCCTTTACAAGCAGCCAAATGTCTTTACCCATTACTAATGCCATGAGGCTTAATAAAATAACCATCCCTACGGTTTGTACTACACCCGCCGCTTTATCACTAAGTTTTTTGCCTGTTATCATTTCAGCAATGGTAAAAATGGCATGACCGCCATCTAATCCCGGTATAGGAAGAATATTCATAAAGGCAAGACCTACCGAAAACAGCGCCGTAAACTTCCAGAAAAACACCCAGTCCCAATATGTCGGCAGCTTGCTTGCTATGCCCACAACACTTGTTACGTGCTTATAAGCACCCGTACTAGGGCGAAGGATAAGCTTAAATTGTTTTATATTATAAATAATGAGACTGTACGATTCATCTACCGCGGCTGGTATTGCCTGAAAAAAGTTAAACTTCTCAGTGAACTCAAAATCCTTTTTATTAGGCAGGCGCTGTGTAAGGCCTATCGTACCTGTACTGTCTACCCCGGTGGTTATGGTCATAAGAGTATGGCCACGCTTTATATCGATATTCAGTTTTCCTTTACTATGCTTGTCTGCTTCCTCACCTATCTGACCCATATAGCGCAGTGGCTTGCCTTCTACTCCCACAATACTATCGCCTACTTTAAGTCCTGATTTTATAGCTTCGTGACCCGCCCAAAGGCTGTCTACAAGGGTTACGTTTGCCATAGGGTGAATAAAATCACGACCTTCCTTGTCCATTATGGCTTTAATGCTCTCGTCCGTAAGGTGTATTTTTACGGTTTTACCGTTACGAAGCACCTCTACATCCTGTCCCAGGAGTACATCAAGCATCATACGGTCAAAACGCGGCTGGTACACACCATCTACCTTAAGTATTTTGTCGCCGTCTTCAAACCCTGCAAGTTTACCTACCGAGCCAAATGCAAGTCCGTTTTCCTGTACGGCAGCAGTGCTAACATATTGTTTACCTACTGTACTGTATAATATGGTAAAAATAAACCATGCCAAAAGTATATTTACAATAATACCACCTAGCATAATAATCAGCCTTTGCCATGCCGGCTTAGAACGAAATTCCCATGGTTGCGGTTCGCTTTTCATGGCTTCGGTATCCATGCTTTCGTCTATCATGCCGCTCAGCTTTACATAACCACCAAGCGGTAGCCACCCAATGCCCCATTCGGTTTCGCCTATTTTCTTTTTGATTAATGAGAAGCCCGCATCCATAAAAAGGTAGAATTTTTCTACACGCACCTTAAACATCTTTGCGGTTATATAGTGCCCAAATTCATGCAGTATAACCAGTATCGACAGCATTAAAATAAGTTGGGCAATCTGAATAAGTGTATCCATTTATGTGGTTTAAAATTGTATATCAAACGTACAAAAATAGTGTTTTCTGATTTATACCCGCGTAAATTATTAAAACGGTATCGTAATTAAAAGTTTGTTAATAATGATGAATGCAATTTGTAATTGAACCTTGTGGGGTAACTTTACCTTTGGTAATTTTATCCGTAAGGCAATTCTTTAACAAAATTCCGTGCGGAAATCTTATCGCAAACAAAAACAGCACAGTATGATAAAACCACTTCCTTACCTGCTCTTACGGCTGCTTGCAGGCATGAGCCTTTTCGGGCATGGATTGGTACGTATGCCAAAGCTTGCCGGTTTCAGCAACTGGATGGTGGCACAATTTAAAGACAGCCTGCTTCCGGAAGCACTCGTAACACCCTTTAGCTACATACTCCCTTTTGCCGAGCTTGTAACAGGGGCGTTATTGCTCATCGGTTTATTTACCAGGGCAGCACTGGTGTTGGGTTGCGCTATTATGCTGGCACTTATATTCGGCTCCAGCCTTATAGAAGAATGGGGTAGTATTCCATCCCAACTCCTGCACGGTTTTATCTTAGCCCTATTACTACAATTCATCGAGGCTAATAAATATTCCATTGATTTTAAAATCACATAAACTACTCATACCGTTATGTCACATCTATTTTCCGTAATACAATTCAGGAGCATTATCCTAAAAAACAGGATAGCCATATCACCTATGTGCCAATATAGCGCTATAGATGGTTTTGCCAACAACTGGCACCTGGTACACCTTGGTTCAAGGGCTACCGGAGGCGCGGGGCTTATCATCCAGGAGGCCACCGCCGTTTCCCCCGAAGGGCGCATCTCTCCCGCCGACCTGGGCATTTGGGACGATAACCACATTGAAAAACTAAAAGAAATAAACTGTTTCATACTCGAGCAAAACTCTGTTCCGGGAATCCAGCTGGCGCACGCGGGCAGAAAAGCGAGTTGCGCTGCACCGTGGCAGGGTGGGCATAAGCTTACCGAAGCCGAGGGCGGCTGGACTACCGTAGCCCCAAGTGCCATCCGTTTTAGCGACCGTGAGGAGCATGCCCCGCAGGCGTTGGACAAGGAAGGCATAGCCAAGGTAATTGCCGACTTTAAGGCAGCCACGAAACGCGCGCACCAGGCCTGTTATAAGGTAATCGAACTACATGCCGCACACGGCTACCTGTTTCATCAGTTTCTTTCGCCGTTGTCTAACGAACGTACTGATGAGTATGGCGGTAGTTTTGAAAACCGAATCCGCCTGTTATTGGAAGTTTTGGAAGCCGTACAAACCGAATGGCCTGCCGAACTCCCAATCTTTGTACGCATATCGGGTACCGACTGGGCAGAGGGTGGCTGGGATGTAGACGAGGCTGTGGCCCTTGCCAAAATTTTAAAAGAAAAGGGGGTAGACCTTATCGACTGTTCTTCGGGTGGTGCGGTATACTGGCAAAAAATCCCGGTAGAGCCAAACTATCAGGTGTTCATAGCCGAAAGGGTAAAAAACGAGGCGCACATCTGCACAGGTGCTGTAGGCCTTATTACCGAAGCGAAACAGGCCGAAGCCCTTGTAGCCGAAGGCAAAGCCGACCTGGTGCTCTTCGCCCGCGAATCACTGCGCGACCCGGCTATTGGGTTAACCTTTGCCCACGAGCTTGGCGCCGAAACCATTTGGCCAAAACAATACGATCGTGCCAAAAGAAGATAAGCCATAATCGAATATTAATGTATCAACTGCAAAGCCGCCTCATAGGCGGTTTTCTTTTGCACCTTAGCCAGAAGCCATCCCAAAAAGCTGATAACAAAAATATCCTCTTTAATCGCAGGATTCATCATGCTGAGAATACCGTTTTCAAAATCAGGATACTGCACTATTTCGGGTTTCAGTATGCAGCGCTCTACCATCAGGGCAAATTGCATAACACGCTGCTCGTTTACCTGTTCCAGGTATTTTTTGTAACGCCGCTTAAAGCTTTTCAACCTGGCAAGGGCAAGTTCTTCGTTGTCAAACTGTGCATGCATCAGTATTTCCAGCAGGGCTTTGCGAATTGTCCAGAGCATACCAAGCTTTTTTTCGTACCAGGCATCGGTATGGGTAAACTGCGCCATATACCTGACCGAAGCCCTGTCACCATGCTGTACAAGGAACATGGCTATACAGGCACGCAGGTCATTCACATCATGCGGATCGGCTTTTTTACCCGCACTTTTCAGCGCTTTTTCGGCTATTGCCAAAGCTTCTTCAGGCTGCCCCGAAAAATGCAGATTGAGAGCAGTAAGCAACTGATGCCTTAAAAAGAAACGGCCTTGGTAACGGCTCCCCTGTTTTTCCATCAGTTCTGTCATATGGGCAAGATAGTTTTGGCTTTCGCCGAAACGGTGTTTCCTGAAGTTGATGTTTGCCAGGAAGTAAATGATATAAATATGGTAAAACAACTGCCCGTCACCACTGTCTTTTTTGGCCTCAATAAACGCATAGCTGCGCTTTACAAACGGTTCTACCAGCGTAAAGTTATGGTTCATGGTGGCGTACTCATTAGCAATAAACAACATTTGGTACAGCGACTTATAGGTAAGTACCTCGTTTAACGACACACCCAGCTGCTTGATAGTTCCCGCAACAAACGTACGGAAATCCACCACCTTTCCTTTAAGATGTATTTCATGCAATTCTTTTCGGAGTAAGGCGTAACCGATGTTCAGTTGGGCTTCGCGCTGCATCTGTACCTGGTTATGGCTGAATTTCCCCATAAGACTTTGGAGGTCTTCGGCGGGGTTCAGGTGGGCGTACTGCATGCGGGTAAGGTAAATCTCATTGAGCAGGCTGAATTGCTCTAAGGGCAGTGCGAGGGCTTCGGCTTTAGCCAGGCACTTAAACGCGGTCTTGGTAAGGCTGTGTTCCAGAAAGAAACGGCTAACCACCAGCAGACGGAGTACCTCATGAGCTTCACCGGTAGCATTCTCAAATGTGCGGTTAGCCATAAACTGGATGAGGCTATCGTGCAGTCTTTTGCGCAGCGCATGGTAGGCATCGTTATTATTTTGGCCCTTATATATTTTTTTTTCGCCAATTATATCGTCAGTTTCTATCATTTTAAACAAGCGGATGTTTTTTACGTCCTCGCGCTTGTTCTTTTTACGAAGAAAGGCGTTAAAATCCTTTCTATCTTCTTCATTCATTAATGATATTATGTCTCCAAGTGCGTTCATTGTACCATGATAAATAGTATATTCCAAATGTAATATAAAAATTTAAGTCATCAGTTTTGTTTTAATATTGATTTTCCGGGGCAGGTATTCTGCAACATCTTTGCATCAGAAATAATAACCAAAACAATTTTTATTATGGAAACGCTAAGACCATCAGAATTCAACGAAGCTACCACTTCAACAACAAAAAAAGACAACCACACTAATGGCCGTAACCCCATGAAACCTACCGGCGCGTTTATAGGCGCATCCTGGGTAGCACTTGTTGCAGGTGTGGTGGGTTATATAGTAGGCTTATGGAACGCCACTATGGAGCTTAACGAAAAAGGTTACTATTTTACCATACTGCTATTCGGGTTGTTCGCGGTAATATCAGTACAAAAGAGCGTAAGGGATAAAGCCGAAGGCCTGCCAGTAACCGAACTGTACTACGGCTTAAGCTGGTTTGCCACCCTTGCAGCGATAGTACTGCTGGTGATAGGCTTATGGAACGCTGACCTGCTGTTAAGCGAAAAAGGCTTTTACGGAATGGCCTTTGCCATGAGTGTATTCTCTGCCATAGCGGTACAAAAAAACACTCGTGATGCTAAGCTTATAGACGACCAAAATATATAAACGCCTTAGCGGTGGCCCTGTAGTTGTAGCAATGCGCTGCGGGGCTTTTTTAATCTTTTCTAGACTTAACAAACCAAATCTTCTTTTCATTATATTTAACGTAAACCGCTAAACCATGGCTATACCTAAAAAAGACCTGGACGAGTTGCAGCATGCAAACGTGATTACCCCTGAAACAGTCCGGAATATAGAACAGTATTATTTTGCTAAAAAACAACAGGCATCAAATCCACTGCTGGCCATATTCGGCGCACTGGGTGGCATAATGGTAGGACTGGGAATTATCCTCATCTTTGCCCATAACTGGGATAACTTCTCCCGGCAGATAAAGACAGTACTGGCTTTTACCCCGTTAGTACTTTCGCAGGCGCTTGCCGCCTATTGCATCCTGAAAAACAAAAGCATTGCCTTTAGGGAAACCGCTGCCGTACTGGTGTTTTTCTCGGTAGGGGCCAGCATTTCGCTAGTGGCGCAGATTTACAACATTAGTGGCGATTTTCCGCAGTTTACACTTACCTGGTCGTTAGTATGTGTACCACTTGTGTATCTGTTGCGTAGTAACGCGGCTGCGGTGCTATACCTCATTATCAGCACGGTATATGTACTAAGCAAGGGAGCCTTTGCTTATCCTAACGAAGTTCCATACATGTACCTGTTACTCATAGCGCTACTAGTTCCCTATTATTATCAGTTGATAAAACAGGATAGCCACGGACGTATGACACTTACCCTGCATGTATTGATGCCTGTATCGTTTACAGTCGCGGCTCACACGATTTTTTCGCATACGGGCGATTTTTCATTCCTGCTTTTTGTGGTTTTTTACGGGTTGCTGTACCTGCTGGGCAAACTGCCGAAACTGAGCCGGTCGTATAAATTTTTGGGAATATTTGGCACTCTTGTGCTGCTGTTCTTCGGTTCGTTCCGCGAAGTATGGGCAGATATTGATACCCATAAAACAACCGGTGGGTATGTTGTAGTTTTTATACTGATGCTGGTATCGCTCCTTATCCTGATAATGAGAAACCTGAAACAAAAAGATACAGATCCCGCGCAGTTCTTACCCCTCGCACTTTTAGCACTCTACATGCTTTCTTTCATATCAAACGGCATTGCAGCTGTAGTTACAAACCTACTGGCACTGGGCACAGGTTTATGGTACGTAAAAAAGGGCATTGATAGTATAAAATACCTTACCGTAAACTTTGGGCTACTTATAGTAACCATACTTGCCGGCTGCAGATTCTTTGATACCGACCTAAGCTTTGTAATCCGTGGGCTACTGTTTGTAGGCGTAGGTGTGGGATTCTTTATAGCCAACTATGCCGTGAGTAAACGTAAACAACAAATACTAAAACCTCAACCACATGAAAACTAAAATTCTGTTTATAGCTTTTATAATAATGGCTTTGGCACAGCTGGCTATTCCTGCGCAAATGGTTTGGAAAAACGAACTCGCCTACATATACGGCACAGTGTATAAGTTTAAAACCGAACCCGTAGACCCCAATGACCCGCTGAGGGGGAAATACGTACAGCTGGGTTTTGAAGCTGATGAAGTAAAGGTAAACAATGGCGACTGGCAATATGGCGAAAAGGGATACGCCGTAATAGGCAAAGACCATAATGGTTTTGCGTATATAAAAGAGCTTACCAGGGAGAAACCTAAAAATAGTGATTACATACCGGTTACTGTAAACTACAATTATGATGGTAAAGTAACCATAAAATATCCCTTTGAGCGTTTTTATATGGAGGAAAGCAAAGCACCAGATGCCGAAAGACTGTATCGGGAAAACAATTCCGGAGAAAAGAAGTTACCTGCGCATGCTATAGTTGCTATAAAAGATGGAGTGGCGGTTGTAAAAGATGTGATTCTTGATGGAATGCCCATAAAAGAATACATAGAAAAGCACCGTAAGTAGTCATCGGACTTCAGACCTCCGACTTTTACACATGCACCACCTCATCCTCTACCAATAGCTCTTCACGTCGGAAGCGTAAAAGTATCTGGGCGGTGGCTACCACGTCTTTTTCACAGTAAGTTACTATACGGTCAATGTCTTTGGCTATGTAATATACGTGGGCGACCTCACTACCGTCTATATCGTCTTTTGGCGAAGGAACGCCCAGTATTTTTGCCAATAGCTTAAGCGACGTAAAGCTTTTGTAATCGCCAAATTTCCAGAGTTCCATGGTATCCAGGTGCGGGACTTCCCATGGTTTTTTGCCAAAAAGATTCAGCTTACCCGGCAGCGATACGCTGTTGATGATCATACGCCTGGCGATGAAGGGAATATCAAATTCCTTGGCATTGTGTCCGCACAGCACATGCTGCGGCTGCCCGAAATGGTTATTAAGCAGGTTACTGAAATCACGCAGTATTTTTTCTTCCTCTCCAAAAAAAGAGGTTACCCTAAAATGCCTGATGTCGTTACGAAAGGTAAAGAACCCCGCCGATATACACACGATTTTACCAAACTCAGCCCAGATACCGGCACGCTCATAAAAGTCTTCCGGCTCTGTTTCGCCTTTGCGCTGGTAGGCGGTTTTTTGGGCGAACAAATCCTGCGTTTCACCATCAAGCTGAAAGTAATGTTCGTGTTCGGGTACCGTTTCTATATCGATAAAAAGGATGTTCTCCAGCCGTATTTTTTCAAGCATTGTATTATTGGTTTTGCCATGAATCACACGAATCTTATAGTCAAAAATTAGAGTAATTAGCGTAATTCGTGGCTTAAAAAATTATTCATTTTAATCAACCCTTTGGGGGTTAGGGGGCTATTTCGCGCTTATTACCTTCGCCGTCTTCGGGTTTCATTTTGCCCAGCATCTTGTAAGCTTCATCTACATACACGTAGAAATCATTACTATGAGGGTCGTAATTAGCATCGGTTCTTTTGCGCTGCTTGCCTTTGGTATGCCCCAGCCTTACAATGACCAGTTTATCATCAGGGATGCAGATAACAAACTGCCCCAGGTGGCCACGCATATAGTACATTTTTTTGCCCATGTAGTTGTTTATCCACCAGCCATAGCCGTATTCCGGGCTTTTGGTAAAACGTGGTGTAATCATACGGGCTACATCGGCACTGTCTAAAATTTTGGTATTATTCCAATCGCCGTTATGTAAAAACAGTTTACCAAAACGTGCGAAATCACGGGCATTACTGCCTACGCAACAGTATGCTTTTTCTATGCCGTCTTTTTTATCAATTTGCCAAAGCGCATCCTGTTCCATGCCCATGGGCTTCCAAAACTTGTCCGATACGTAGTCGCTTAGGGTTTGCCCGGTGGCTTTGGTAACCACCATTGCCAAAAGTTCGGTAGCGCCGCTTACGTATACAAACTCTTCGCCCGGCTCTTTAACCACCGGTACATTCAGCATGGTTTGCTCCAGGTGGTCGCCAAAGTAGGCACGTGTTGTAATGCTGAAGGCACTGCTGTATTCCTCATCCCAGTCGAGCCCGGTAGCCATAGATGACAGATCGCCCACGGTAAGCCTGGCAGCAAGGCCTTTGGTAAATTCAGGGAAATAATCGCCCACCTTTTGGTCAAGGCTTTTTATTTTGCCTTCTTCAATGGCCTTAAACATGGCGGCTGAGGTAATGCTTTTCGCCATGCTAAACGAGTTGCTTTTACTTTCCGGTCCGTAGCCGTCGTAATAGCTCTCGTGCCAAATGCTGTCATTTTTTATAATGAGGTAGGCCACTGTGCCAAGTTCCTTGTTTACTGCTTCCAGTCGGCCTGTGCTTTTTACCTTATTGTAATCTTTGGCGTTGGCCCAGGGTTGCGCTATACCATGGTGAATGGTACGGTTTTCAAAATGGGTATAATCATCCAGGTAGGCAGTGGTTTTACCGTGCAGGTACACCACACGAACGGCCTTAATGAGGTAATCCACATCAAAAATATACAGCAGCGCCACAATCAGGGCTATAGGCAATACCAGCCAGTACAGCAGTCTTTTCAGGAATTTCATAAGGAATAGGTTATAGTAACGAATGTACAAATTATTTTTGGACACCCCCGTTCTGCTGAACCATTTCAGCACGCAGTGACTAAATCAGTTTTTGGGTAACTGTTCGGCAGTTTTCTCTTTCTTAAGGCTTGGGAAGAAAAACGACATGGGTTTGCGCTTAAAATATTTCCATATGCCTCGGCCTACAGCCCAGAACTCAGTAAGTGGAATGTTACGGGAACGGAATGCCAATGACATACTGAGGCTGAAACTCACTAAAAAGTTAACCAGCCCTATAAGGACAATGCCCGCACAGGCCCAGATAACCATTTCGGTACTGATGTTGTAATTAGCTCCGTATAAGGCTAAAGCCAAATTCCCGCTGGCAAAGGTAATGTGGCGGATGTCAAGGTTAAGCCCAAGGAACGTACCTATAGAGGCAGTGCTGCCCATGAACACACCAAACCAGAAATTACTTATTATGCCCGCCCACTTGCGTTCGTACCACCCGGCTATTTTAGCAGCACGGGTACGCCCGAAGGTTTTTTTCAAAACAGGGTGTTCGGCAATACGGTAATACATGTGGCGAAATTTATCCCGGTTTGCCACGCTGCCCGCTATAATACCCGACAGGAACAGGAACACGCCCGCTATGGCTGCATGGAAAATAGCAGCAGAGTGTATAGGGCTCAGGTCAAACAGGAGCTTGTCCCATTTGGTAAGGGCTATGTTATAGTGGAAAGTAATGTCTATAAGCCAGATGCCCAGCCACGAAACGGGAAATGCCACCAGTACATTGCCCACAAAGGCTATGAACTGCGACCGGAATACCCTTGCAAAGAACGCCGCGAAGGCACGGTGCTTTTCATCCTCACCCAAGGCATTATCTTTCTGGTCGCGTTCCAGGGCACGTATCAGTGCTGTAGCCGTCATCGCGGGCTGCTTGGTAGCGAGGGTAAAACCCAGCACGTATATGGCTATGAAGCCGAAGGCGTAGTTAAGGCTGTAAAAAAACGCGTGGCCAAAAGCACTGGTCTCTATTTTGCCCAGCATCACCTTAATGATACATAGTATGCCTACTATAATACCACCACCCGAAGCCGCCCATAACATCCTGAAATATTCGCCTACGGTTTTGGTTATGTAGTGTTCGCCGGTATTGGCGGTGTGCTGCGTAACCTCGTAAGAAATAAGTTGGGTGCTTTCGCCTATGAGGCCGCGGACATTGTTCTTTATACAGTTATACGTAATAAGATTAAGTGACAGCTGTAAGGTATCGCAGCGGGCTTCCTGCTCGTCAGATATGGCAAGCAGGGGCAGCAGTACTTCCAGGCGTTCCAGCTGCTGGCGCATACGCAGCAGGTTTTGGTTTACCCTTAGTGAAATACCGTATTTATTACTGTTCTTAAAAGCATGGTGTACATAATCCCGGCACTGGTGCAGCAGTACCATAATTTGCCTGAAACTAATGTCATCTGGCGAAACGTAGTTTTTTTGTTCCTCCAGGAGTCGCTCCGTAAGTATGCTAAACTCTTTTTGTATGGCGATAAATGGGCTTTCCAGGTTTTCGTATTCCGGTACCATCTGCATCACGTCGGTTTCCAGCGCACGGCCACCTATGCGCTGTATAAGCACTTTCATGGCAAAAAGCAACTCGGTAAGCGGGCTGTTAGCCGTGTCGGAAACATATAACGAATGAAATCCCAGCGCATCAAACAAACCCTCAAGCTCTTCCAACGATATTTTACCAATCCATTCCGGGTCGGTCTTTAGATAAAAAACCTGGTTCAATATATATTCAAGCGAGTCTTTAGAAGGCTGGTCCGGTATGATTTTACTGAGCAACCTCTTCTTTACTTCGAAGAAAAAATCGGAATCTGCCAAGATACCTGCATCGGTAAGTATCCGGCTGAATTTTTTATGCTTAATCAGCTCCTTAACATACAGGGAAAGCCCCATACGGTAGCGCTCATTTTCACCCAAAAGCGTTAGTAAGGGTGCCAGACTTATTTGTGTATGCGTATGGCGTGGCCTTATGAGTGCTACGAGTTCCGCCAGGAGATCCACCTCTTCTGCTTTATACTCCCACAGGTTGTTCTCGTCAAAATTATGTTTAAAGAAATCAGCGAGGGTGTGTATAGCATTGGTATTCCTGAACTTCATAAGCGTTAATAGGGTTAGTATCTGTAAAGATAATGATTACTGCTGTAATGCCTGTAATTACTAGGAAGTTTTAGTATTTGGTTAAGGGGTGTTGAGACTTGAATTTTTGCCCTGAACCAATATATCCAATGATTTTTTCAAAATACTCACTACCTCTTCCATTTCTTCTACAGAAAAATGCCCGAAGCCAAGCCGCGTGCCGGTTAAGGTTTTGGTTTGGTACAATATTGTTTTGGGCAGAAACAGTCCTTTTACAGCGCATTCTTTCTGGAAAGCGATTAGGTTAAAACTATCCAGCCACTCTACCCATATGGCTAATCCCTGTGCAGGGACATCATATCTTATATGCCTTTTAAGATGTTTTTCCAGCAGGGTTATAAAATAGTCGCGTCGTTCTTTGTAGTGTTTTTTATTCTTTTTTGACAGCCGATGTACATCACCTTCGGCTATCCATTCGGTAAGAGTTAGTTCTTTAATATGGTCATTACCCGATTCCAGGATGTTTTTGTGTTTGGCGAGTTCAGTAATAAATGCAGCGGAACCCGTAACAAACCCTAACCCAAATCCGGCAGGTAGCGACTTACCGAACGATCCGCAATACACCACTTTATCATTATAATCAAGAGCAGCAAGGGGCAGGACAGGGTTATTGTCATAATTAAAATCAAAATCGTAATCATCTTCCAGGATAATGAAGCCATATTCTTCGGAAAGCTGCAACAGTTCCATTCGCCTTTTGGCGCTCAGGGGTGTATTAGTAGGATAATGATAGTTAGACGTGAGGTACAACATGCGTATAGACTGTTCTTTACAAATGTTTTTAAGGTGTTTAGTGCTGATACCATTCTTGTCTATGGGGATGGGGATGATTTGCGCACCCGCATCGGCAAGCACCATATTGCTGGCATAATAGCCGGGTGATGCCACTATTACGTTATCTCCGGGTGCTATGAGCAGTTTTATGATTAGGTATAGTGCCGCTTCGTGACTGTTAGTACTAAGTAGTTGGTTTGTAGCGATGCGTAACCCCCGTGTAAGGTTTAAGTAATTGGAAAGTTGCGTTTTAAAATTTTGGTGTAATGCTGCCTGTTGCGCCTCACTGTTTGTACTGTTGAGTTTCTTCAACTGGGAAGCATACAGTCTGCCTACACTATCGGTAGGAAGCAAACGTCCGTCCGGTTGGCCATCGTTAAAATGATAAGGAAGTGCGCTGAACTCAGCCGGGTTTTCCAGTATTGCAGAGCGCTTAAAACTGAAACCGCTACAGGTACTCTCCGCTTTTTGTTGTGGCAAAGCCGGTTTTTCTGCTCTACTGGCTTTAGTCGGCTTAGAGAGTATAAACGTTCCTTTATTAGGCAAAATCTCTATCCAGCCCTGTGATTCCAGGTCTTCAAAAGCTTTAATCAGCGTGTTGCGGTTTATGCCTATCAATTTACATAACTGACGTGTACCGGGCAGCTTGGTGCCTTCGGGCAACAGCCCCATTTGTATTGCCTTGATAAACTCGAATACAATTTGTAGGTACAAAGCCGTGGCATCGTTTGGCTTTAGCTGAATGAAACTTTTAAAAGGAATTTGAACCGGACCACCCATTATTCTTAAACTGGTATACTTTAGTAGTACGGCAAGGTACTACTTTTGGCAAAATTTCAAACCAGATGAAAAGATTTTGTTTTGCTATGCTACTACTGTCAGGTACGGGCTTATATGCTCAGACACAGAAAGACAGTACAGCTACCATTGAAGAACTTGTTATTACCGAAAACCGTTTCAGCACGCCTGTATCCAAGCAAAACAGGAACGTGTATGTTATAGATAACGCCACTATAAAAAAACTACCGGGACACACCCTTAACGAAATACTGCAATATGCAAACGGGGTAGACCTGCGCCAGCGTGGTCCCATGGGTAGCCAAGCTGATATTAGTATAGACGGCGGTAGCTTTGAACAGACCGTAGTCCTTTTAAACGGAGCCAAGATTATCGATTCGCAAACGGCACACAACATGCTTAACCTGCCCATTCCGGCTGAGGTTATAGAGCGCATTGAAGTTATCCGTGGGCCTGCCGCGCGTATTTACGGCATCAACAGCCTAACAGGAGCCATTAACATCATAACCAAAAAGCCGAATCAGTCGGGTATACTGCTTAGCACCTATGCCGGTTCTAACTTCGAGAAGAACACGGATGGCAATGGCGATACATTCTTTGGTAAAGGCGTACAGGCAGGCGGCGTAATAAGCAAGGAAAAGCACCAGCACTCTATCTTTGCGTCGCATGATAAGAGCAATGGCTACCGCTACAATACCGGTTTTGAAAACAACAAGCTATTTTATCAGGGCAATGTTCAGGTGAATCCTAATAACGAAATACTGGGGTCATTCGGTTATGTAAAGAATGGTTTCGGGGCGAATGGGTTCTACGCTTCGCCGGGCGATAAAAATTCTGCCGAAATCGTACAGACGACTTTCGCTTCCATACAATCCAAACACCGTTTGTCTGAAAAATGGTCGTTAACGCCGAGGATTACCTACAGGTACAACTTTGACGATTACCGCTATTTCGGCAATGCCAACCTAACTTCAGGCAGAAGTAAGCACTATACCAATTCTATTTCGGGTGAGGTAAACAGTGCTTATAAAATGGATAAGGGCGAATTAGGCTTTGGTCTTGAAGCCCGCAATGAAGATATTAACTCGACCAGCATTGGCGAGCACGATCGTAACAATATGGGGCTATATGTAGAGTACCGCACTTTTGCCATAAAAAGAATGAATCTTAATGTGGGTGCTTACCTTAACTACAATTCTGATTATAAATGGCAGGTATACCCGGGCTTAGACGCCGGCTACGCCCTTACCGACGCCTTTAAGGTTATTGCCAGCCTGGGTACCAGCCAACGCATACCATCCTTTACTGATTTATACCTGGACCAGCGCCCGGGCAACATAGGTAACGCTACGCTGAAATCTGAAAACGCGTTTCAGGGAGAAACAGGGTTTAAGTACACTAAAGGTGCATTTAACTTTAACGCCACTTACTTTTACAGGGACATCAGCAATTTTATCGACTGGACGCGTAGTGTGAATACCGACCCATGGCAAAGCCAGAACTTTGGTAACCTCGTGACAAACGGCATCAACCTGCGTACAAGGTATAAGGCAAACGTATCTGCAAAGGGCAAGATAAACATAAGCCTGGCGTATTCGTATCTGGATTCGGAGTTTAAGAACATCCAAACAGACCTGGCCTCCAAGTACCTTATTTCTTCATTGAAGCACCAGGTAACTAACACTGTTGATTATCAGTACAAGAACTTTACGATATTGTTTGCTACCCGCTTTAACGAAAGGGCTACCGGGGCATCGTACTGGGTAAATGATTTCAGGCTGAGCCAGACATTTAACAAGCTGGTCGTTTTTGCAGATGCCCAAAACATCTTTAATGCCACGTATTTTGAGGCGGGTACTATCCCGTTGCCTTCAAGGTGGTTTACTGCAGGCGTGAAGTTTGTAACGTTTTAAATAGTCGAATAATTTTACCACAAGGAGCACAACGTTTTTTCACGGAGAACACACAAAGTCAGCACGCAAAGCTTCGTGTACGTAGTGAAAAAACTTTGAGTACTTAGTGGTAAGATTTTAAGCTATATTTTCCCTGCCAGAAACGGTGGGGAATTTTTGTTTTACAGTAATAAAGACACTCCCCATTATTCCGTAAATTGCGGTGCAATCACACACCGTTATGACAGAAACAGAGCGCAAGTTCCTTATCCTTGCAGATGATTATAAAACAGCGGCTTTCGCCCAAAAACGCATTACCCAAGGGTATCTTTCATCGCACCCAGACCGTACCGTACGTGTACGCATTAAGGGCGATAAAGGCTTCCTTACCATAAAAGGGCGCGGCAATGAAAGCGGCACTACCCGCTTTGAATGGGAAAAAGAAATCCCCGTTACCGAAGCCGAACAGCTTTTTGCCCTGTGCGAACCGGGTGCCATAGATAAGATCCGTTATGAAGTGAAGTCAGGTAATCATACCTATGAGGTAGATGAGTTCCTTGGGGATAATGCCGGGCTCATCATTGCCGAAATAGAACTTGCCGATGAACACGAAGCCTTTATTAAACCCGACTGGCTGGGTGCCGAAGTAACCGGGGAGGAACGCTACTACAACGCATACCTGAGCCGCAACCCGTACAATACATGGAAGTAACCTACGACATAATAATTATTGGTGGTGGACCCATAGGCATGGCGTGTGCCATTGCTGCCAAACGAAAAGGCCTGAATTACCTGATTCTGGAAAAAGGGGCGTTGGTAAACAGTTTGTTTAATTATCCGCTGTACATGACGTTTTTCAGTACGGCAGAGCGTTTGGAGATAGGCGATGTACCTTTTAGCTGCATAGCACCAAAACCCGGACGCCAGGAAGCGTTGGAGTACTATCGCAACATACAAAAGCATTTTAAGTTGAATATTAACCTGTTTGAAAAAGTTACTTCGGTACAAAAGCAGGAGGATAGTCGTTTCAGCATAGTATCTGATAAGGCGAATTATATTGCCGAAAATGTAGTGATAGCTACCGGCTTCTATGACATCCCCGTATATATGGATGTACCAGGCGAAAACCTGCCACACGTACGCCATTACTACAAAGAAGCGCACGAGTATGCGTTTCGTAAAATTGTGGTAGTGGGGGCTAATAATAGTAGCGTAGATGCTACGTTAGAATGTTGGCATAAAGGTGCTGAGGTAACCATGGTCATCCGCAAAGGCGAAATAAACGACCGTGTAAAATACTGGATTAAACCCGATATAGAAAACCGCATTGCCGAGGGCAGCATCACGGCGCATTTTCATAGTAGTATTACTGCTATCCGTGAGAAAGAAGTAGATGTGCTTACGCCCGATGGCCCTGTAACCGTGGAGGCCGATTTTGTATTGGCACTCACGGGTTACCGCCCTGATATTGATTTCCTGAAGAGTTGCGGCGTAACCACACACGATGACGTACTATGCGTTCCTGTGTATAGCCCCAACACTATGGAGACCAACGTAACCGGACTATATCTGGCGGGCGTAGTGTGCGGTGGCATGGAAACCCATAAATGGTTTATAGAAAACAGCCGTGTACATGCAGATATGATTATAAATAATATTGTTTCCGCAAGGGAATCTGATTAAAATATGGAAGAAAAGAAAAAGCTGAAGTTTAGTATCGTAACCGTATTAGCTATTTTTGTTTTGGTATTCAGCCTTATTAATCTGGGCGAGCGCAGTACGGCCATGAATGCGCTTTCGGCTGTAGTAAGCATCCTGGGTATTACAGGCGGTATTACCTATTTTCTTAAGCACACCTATGCCCCAAAAATATTGTATGCGTGGCTTTTGCTGCAGGTAATTATAATAAAGCCTTTCTACTTCGTAAACCAATTTCCCACTATAAATTTTATGGGTACTGTAGCTGGATTACAAATGGGACTTAACATTTTGCCGCTATTACTATTCGGGTTCGTAAAATTGGTATTGGCCTTAACCAAAAAGAAGCAAGCGTAGGTCATTCCGAAACTTCCTTTTTTCGCGAAGCAAACGAAGCAATTACCGAAATAAGCAATACACCTCCTACCACACTTAATGACACGAGCGATGAGATGTGTACAAACGGACTGATAAGCATTTTGGTACCAATGAAAGCCAGAATAACCGCGAGGCCATAATGCAGCTTGCTGAACATATGCATAAAGTTGGCCAGCAGGAAATACAGCGCCCTTAATCCTAATATAGCAAAGATGTTACTGGTGTACAGTATCAGCGGGTCATTTGGTGCTATGGCAAAGATGGCCGGGATACTGTCTACGGCGAAAATAAGGTCGGTAAATTCTATAACGGCTACCACAACCAGTAAAGGTGTAGCAAGGCGTTTACCGTTTTCTATGGTAAAAAAGTTACCGCTGTCGTAGCTGTTGGTTACGTTAAAAAAGCGGTGTACCAGGCGTGCGCCAGGGCTTTTAGAAAAGTCTTTTTCTTCGTCATCATCGTCATTGTTGCCCCATGATTTTATGCCTGCCCCTATAAGGAAAAGTCCGAACAAGGTAAGGATTACATTAATCTGCACGCTTTGCCCAAAAATAGTCATGGCCGGCAGGTAGGTAAGATTTATAAGTTCCACCCCGGTAAAGATGAATATGGCCCTGAATACCAGTGCGCCTATAATCCCCCAAAACAGCACCTTATGGTGCAGGTGCTTGGGCACATTAAAAAACCCGAAGACCATAATAAACACAAAAAGGTTATCTACCGAAAGTGCTTTTTCTATCCAGTACGCGCTTTGGAATTTAGCAAACGCATCAAACCCCATTACATAGTAAATAATGCCGCTGAACAGCATGCTCAGGCCTATCCAGACCACAGTCCAGGAAAGCGCCTCTTTATTACTTACCTCATGGCTCTTCCTGTTAAACACGCCCAGGTCCAGTAACAGCATTATAATTACCGTAATGCCAAAAATGGCCAGCACGGCAGGGTGGTTAATCAGGTGGTCATGATTCATGGCGTATACTTTAATTTAATTTCTCGGTAAGTTTCTTAAATACCTGCTTGGCATCTTTGCCGTCATATAAAATGGCGTATACAGCATCTATAATAGGAGTTTTTGCCTTGTAATCATTATTCAGCTTGTAGGCGCTCTTGGTGGCGTAATATCCCTCGGCCACCATGCTCATTTCCATCATGGCACTTTGTACGGTATACCCTTTCCCTATCATATTACCAAACATCCTGTTGCGCGAAAATACCGAGTACCCGGTTACCAGAAGGTCGCCCAGGTAAGCCGAATCGTTTATGTTTCGCTTCATCTTATGTACCTTACGTATGAACTTTTTCATCTCCCTTATAGCATTGCTCATCAGCAGTGCCTGGAAGTTATCACCGTAGCCAAGCCCATGGGCCATACCGGCTGCTATGGCATAGATGTTCTTCAGCATAGCGGCATATTCAGTACCTACAATATCATCCGATATTTTGGTTTTAATATAAAAGCTGTTCAGGTTTTTGCCCATGGTCTTAGCCTTCTTCTCATCGCCACAGGCTATGGTAAGGTAGCTAAGGCGTTCCAGTGCTACTTCTTCAGCATGGCACGGCCCTGTAATTACACCTATATTATTGTAATCTATATTGTATATATTATGAAAATGCTCACCTACAATAAGGCTGGTTTCGGGCACAATACCTTTAATCGCGCTAAAAATAACCTTATCAGCAAGGCTTTCGGTAAGGTTTTCCAGTTCCTTACTCAGGAAAGCACTGGGTATGGCAAATATTACGTAATCGGCATAAGCCACCGCCTCGTTAATATTACTGGTAAGGATTAGCTGGTCGGTATCAAATTCTACCGAACTAAGGTAATTTGGGTTATGACAGTGTTCCTGTATATGCTCTATGGCATTAGTATTTCGCATATACCAGGCTATTTTGTCTACGTTCACGCACAGCATTTTAGCTATGGCCGTAGCCCAGCTTCCCCCGCCTATTACCGCGAACTTAGGTGCATTGCTCATTTATTTTGTTTGTTTAGGCGCGCCAAAAGTACTCATTTTTAACATTCCCTACTATACTATGTGCCTATGGAGTTTTTGCACATTTAAAAAAATTAACATTTAAAGATGTTAATTAATGCAATGAACCCCTACCTGCACCCGTTATACTATTGAATTTTGTTTAATTCAAAAGGATTACAACAAGGTTAGTTAAATTTTTTGTTTTTGGTGTTTTAGAAGGCATTTGTGCTTAACGGCGCAGGTGCCTTTTATTATATGCTAAAGTAAGAAAAATAGTAAGCGGCTGTTGGTAAAGTATTGTTAAGTATCAACCTGTTAACACAGCCTATTTACGCGGATGCGAAACGGCTTTTTCTTCCCACAAGTACCGTACTTCTTTTGTACGTACAAAAAGGTCCATAAAAAAGATAGTCTCTATACGTATAGCCCCCAATATCTGCCGTGTAAACGAATAGTTTATAACAAAAACATACAGGCACAGCAGCAAACCCAGCACAGCAAAACGGTTCCCTATAAACGCCGCGCGTCTTTTCTCTGTAAACAGCATTATTCCGGTAAACCAAAATGCCAGTAAAAACAGTAATGAAACCACATTGCCCCATGGAAATGGCAGAACATGGCTTATACCCAGCGGAGCATTATATAGAGGGCTATTCTGAAACAGGTTCGGGATGTTTATCACCATCCAAAAAGTATAATACCCCAGCAGCATGAGCATAATAGTCCATACCCACCATGGTATAAGACCACGGCGGTAGCGCAGGTGTATGTGCTCAAATTCGGTAAAGTTTTCTTTTTCGTCCATTATACCCAACCAAAAATCATGACCTAAATTTAGGTAATTATAGTGCAGGATTTAGCGGGTTTATGAGAAGATTTACTTTTTATAGAACAAATTATGCTCTACGTATTCCCAAACCTTTTGTGGTAAGAGCGGGCGCGTGTTTTTACCGTCTTTTACACTCTGGCGGATAAAGGTACTCGATATTTCTATGACAGGCGCTCCTACACGCTGTATGCGGCTGTGGGCAAGTATCTCGGCATCCGGTTCTGCCATGTCTATGCGTGGGTATACGTAAATATCGTGGTTTTGTAAAAGCACTTCGTAGTTCTTCCACTTGTGCAGGGTATTCAGGTTATCTTCGCCCATAATCAACGAAAACTCATGTGTAGGGAATTTCTCCTGTAAATGTGCCAATGTATTCACCGTATAATTAGGCTGTGGCAGGCGGAATTCTATGTCGCTGGGTTTTAGCTTAGGGTAATCTTCGGTAGCCAGGTGCACCATTTGCAGGCGATGGTGATCCTCCAGCAAGGTACTTTTCTTTTTATGCGGGTTGTGCGGAGTAACTACAAGCCAAATTTGGTCGAGTGTGCTGTATTCAGCCATGTGGTTTGCTATGATGAGGTGCCCGGCATGTATGGGATTAAACGTACCGAAGTAGAGTCCTATTTTCATCTTTGAATAGTATTAAATCAAAAAAGGTTAAAAGCCAGCTACAATGCGCAGCAATACTTTTAACCTTCATGTATAATTTCGTTTACAAACATAAACTAAAAACTATTTACGCCCCTACAAAATTCTTAACCAGTGTATAGGCTTCTTCAAGGGCTTTTTGCAGTTCGTAGTTTTTTATTATGGTATCAAACTGCGGTGCAGTGGCCAGTTCTACCGATGCCTTGGCAATACGCATGTTTATCTTATCATCACTTTCGGTGCTGCGGTTCTTAAGGCGAATTTTAAGCTCGTCTATACTTGGCGGCTTTACAAACACAGCCAGCGTCTGCTCCGGAAATTTACGCTTAAGGCGAAGCCCGCCCGCTACATCAATATCAAAAATTACGTTTTTGCCTTCACTCCATATGCGCTCTATTTCGGCATTCAGCGTACCATAAAAGTTATCGCGGTACACTTCCTCCCACTCGGCAAAGTCTTCATTCTTAATATGCTTCTTAAACTCTTCAAGCGATATAAAGTGGTAATGCTCGCCATGTATCTCTCCTTCACGCGGCTCACGTGTGGCCGCCGATACCGAAAACGCCAGGTTAAGTTCCGGGTGTTTTAGCAAATGCCTTACTATAGTGGTTTTTCCCGACCCGGATGGCGCCGAGAATACAATCAGTTTTCCTCCTGTGTTCATGTGTGTTGTTTATAGTTCATGGTTTATAGTTTGTTGTTTATTGTGGAGTAAAAATCTAACAACAAACAACGAACAACGAACAACCATTAAAGTACGTTAAGTACCTGTTCTTTTATCTTCTCCAGTTCATCCTTCATCTGCACCACCAGCTTTTGCATCTGGGCGTGGTTACTCTTGCTGCCCATAGTGTTTATTTCCCTGCCCATTTCCTGACCTATAAAGCCCAGCTTGCGGCCATTGGCTTCGGTACCGGCAAGGGTTTCAAGAAAATAATTCAGGTGGTTTTCCAGGCGCACTTTCTCTTCGGTAATATCTAGTTTTTCAAGATAGAAGATAAGCTCCTGCTCAAAACGGTTTTCGTCTACATTGGCTTCAAGTTCGGCAATGCTGTTACGCAGGCGCTCCTTTACATTAGCTATACGCTCTTCGTCATAGGCCAGGGTTTCATTCATTAGCCTTAGTATATTGCCAATGCGAACAATAAATTCCTTTTCAAGGGCCACGCCTTCAGATGCACGGAAGCTCAGTATGTTTATAAGGGCTTCGTCTACAAGGGTTTCTATCTGTGCCCATTCATTTTCGTCTATTTCGTCACGCTCTGTCTTCAGGGCATCGGGCATACGTACCGCCATCTTCATAAGCTCCGTGGCATCGGCATCAGGAATAACGTCTTTCATCTGATTAATGTACGCCTTTACAATAGGTACATTGATTTTAGAAGTGGTTTCCTCACCGGTAATTTCCACAAAAAGCGAAAAATCTACCTTACCGCGCTCCAGTTTCTGAGCAATGCGGTTGCGCAGGCCAAGTTCCATTTCGCGCAGTGCCGAAGGCATACGTACGTTCAGGTCCAGACCTTTGCTGTTTAACGATTTAATCTCTATGGTGATTTTTTTTGTGGGCAGCTGTAGCGATGCTTTGCCGAAGCCCGTCATTGACTGTATCATGCAACGAATTTAGATGGGCAAATGTACTAAAAGTTATGCAACGCAAATAATGCTGATGCTTCGCAAACACAGATTTACGTAATTTTTTACCGATTTTTTTATAAAATCGTCCGGTTTGGCGTAACAAGGGCAGCAATTTTATGCGTTCCACTCAAAATATAAATTGAAATGTATTCTATTTCAGGTATTCTATAGCCTCCTGAACCGTATTGGCTTTATTACCAATAAAAACATGGTCACCCGCAACTATAACGGGGCGTTTCAGAAACGTGTAGTGTTCTAAAATCAGAGCCTTATAATCATCTTCGGTAAGAGGTTTGTCTTTCAGGCCGCGCTCTTTATACAGCGTGGCATTACGACTGAAAAGCGCCTCATACGATCCTGCCATTTTGTATAGTTCTTCAAGTTGTGTTTCGGTAAGCGGGTTAGGCTTTATATCCTGAAGCTCAAACTTGTCCAGATTAGGCAACTGCTTCAGTATCTTACCGCAGGTAGAACAGGTTTTAAGGTAATATATTTTGTTCATTTGATTTTTGTTTCAGGTTTCATGTTTAAAGTTATTGGCCGTTCTGCACGTTTTAATTCAATATAAATGTATAGACCACAACTTATACCTTATCCCTTTTGCCTATTTTACTTCGCCAAAATTCCATTCTTAAATATAACAGGGATTTCCGCTGTAGCATTCTCTTTATCTACAGTGCCGGCTGCAAACGTAAAGGTTTTGTCGTATAGTGTAGTACCTATAAAATACGTAAGCATAAAGGTATTGGCAAGCTGTAGCACACTTCCCTCTATCATTTCTATTTTCACGGCAGTATTGGGTAACACTTCCATAAAGCCATGACGCAGGCTGCTGGTTTTACGCTCCTCGCCATTTATAAGACCATGGGCACTGCTTACCACAATAGCGGTATCAAGGGTATGGGTACTGTCATTTACCAGGTAGGCATACCAGGTATTTTCCATAAAATCGTCGTTCCACTCCTGTAGTGCCACTACGTATATATCTTCAACTTTCGGTATTATAATGTCTTTCTTCATGCTAATTAAGGTTAAATGTCCTTAGGGTTGCAAAGGTAAAAATAATTGCGCATTTTGCAGGAACAGTTGATTTATGATTTATTTGGCAGGGACGCTCATACAAAACGGCTAATTTTAGTGTACCAAAAACAAAGAATTTTATGAAAAAGATACTCATAACACTGTTTGCATTACCCTTGCTCCTCACAGGCTGTAAAGACGAAAAAGCCAGGCCAAGCGTAGAACAGCAGGAACAGGGTACCCTACCCGATGCTCATGCACTGGACACCATTCCTCCTACAGAAACCGACACCATTAAAGCCGATACCGTTGCCGCCGCTACCGATGCCTGGTACGGCAACTATTCCGGCAGCCTGCCTTGTGGCGACTGTAAAGGCATACTTACCTACTTAACCTTTGGAAAGGACAAAAAATACACCATGTCTGCCCAGTATCTGGGTAAAGACAAGAAACCAACTATATATAAAGGCACCTATGATTTTGATGCCGCGAAACGTATAGCTACCCTGGATGCAGAAGGCGACCATCTTAAATTTCTGGTGGTAGAAAAAGACAGCATGGTTATAAAGCTTGATAAATTTGGCAACCGCGAAAAAGGCGGCCCCTTTGCACGCTACTTTTTACATAAGGGAATGTAACCTCATTAAAAATATAAAGCCCTCGTTAATTAATGTACAAGCCCCGCTCAACTATGGCGGGGCTTGTTATTTCTGTCAGTTTAATTATATCTCGTTCAGGAGCTTGTTCAGTTCATCAAGTTTAGGAGTAAGAATAATTTCTATACGTCGGTTTTTGCTTTTACCTTCAGCTGTTTCATTTGGCGCTATAGGAGCAAACTCACTGCGGCCTGCCGCGGTAAGGTTTTTAGGATCTACCTTTTTATTTTCGCGGATAATGGTAACAATAGCTGTAGCACGCTTGGTACTCAGGTCCCAGTTATCGGTTACAGCGCCGCCACCTGTATAAGGCACATTGTCTGTATGGCCCTCAATTAATACAGAAATATCCGGATTATCGGCAAGTACCTTGGCAACTTCCTCTACAGCCTTGCGCCCTTCAGAACCTACGGTCCATGATCCTGACCCAAAAAGCAGCTTGTTTTCCATACTTACGTACACTTTGCCGTTTTTGTGTTCTACGGTAAGCCCTTTGCCCTGAAAGCTGTTTAGCGCCTTACTGAGTTTATCTTTAAGCGCACCCATGCTTGCCTGCTGCGCGCTCATTTTGCCTTCAAGCTCAGCAACTCGGTTACTGCGTTCCTGTAGTTCGCTTTTCAATTTTTCCAGGCGCTCTGTTTCGGCGGCAAGTGCTTTTTCCTTAGCCTCTAGTTGGGCAAGAAGCTCGCGGTTCTTTTTCATGTTGCTTTCCAGCGCGCTGTTGCTGTCTTTTTCCAGCGCGTTGTAACTACCTTTAAGCGCGTCCAGGCTATTTTTTGTAGCAGCAAGGTCGGCAGCGGCTTTATCACGATCAGCTGTGGTTTTTGCCAGTTTATCTTCAAGGTCTTTCGCCTTCAGGTCGAGTTCGTTCTTTTCTTTGGTAAGAGTCGCGTTTTGGTCGGCCATTTCGCGGTTCTCCTTTTTTAGGTCCGCATATTTATTTTCAAGGTCTTTGTACACCTTTTTGCTCACGCAGCTGGTGGTAAGCACCATAGCCAGCAGTGCTGCAGAAATCATTTTAATCCTCATTTGTGTAAATTTTAGTGGTCGCTATAAAAATACATTATTATTAACAATAACCTTGCCTGTTTTTAGTCAATTTCTACCAAAACCGGGCAGTGGTCGCTGTGCTTTGCTTCCGGCAGTATTACCGCACGGGTAAGCCTGTTTCGCATGGGTTCGCTAACCAGCGCGTAGTCAATGCGCCACCCCTTGTTATTGTTACGGGCATTGGCACGGTAGCTCCACCAGCTGTAATGGTGCGGTTCTTTGTTAAAGTGACGGAAACTGTCTATGAAACCGCTTTTCATAAAAGCATCGAGCCATGCGCGTTCCTGAGGCAGGAAGCCCGAAACCTTAGCGTTACGAATAGGGTCGTGTATGTCTATAGCTTCATGGCAAATGTTATAATCACCACAAATAACCAGGTTAGGATGCTCCTGTTTCAGATTATCAATGTACACCTGAAAATCGTCCATGAATTTAAACTTATGGCCCAGGCGGTCTATGTTGGTACCGCTGGGCAGGTACAGGCTCATAACACTGAAGGTATCAAAATCCAGGCGCAGGTTACGCCCTTCAAAATCCATGTGTTCTATGCCAGTGCCGTATGCTACGTTGTTTGGCTTGTGCTTACTGAAAATAGCCACACCACTGTAGCCTTTTTTCTGGGCACTGAACCAGTAATGATACGGGTAGCCTGCTTCTTCTATAAGGTTAACCTCTACCTGGTCTACATTGGCTTTGGTTTCCTGAAGGCAAATAATATCGGGATCGGCCTGTTTCAGCCACTCAATGAACCCCTTGGTGTAGGCGGCGCGGATGCCGTTTACGTTGTATGAAATAATCCTCATGTTTGTACTCTTGGTTGTTCCAAAAGTAGGGATTTTTCGGGCTCCTGAAAACAACATTTATTGTGTTATTATTATATTTGATGAAATCAAAACCAATCCCCTGATGAAAACACTGTTTATATTCTTATGCTCCTTTTTTGTTTTAACCGCATTTAGCCAAAGCAAAAAAATGAAAGTAGCCCATTTTGAAAACGGCGTTTATACATTTGACATAGATACTACATCCATTAAGAACGAATGGGCAGGAAGAACACAAACCACTGGTGTAAAATATCAAAAAATAGAAATCCTGAAACGACAAACTTTCGGGGAAAAGAAAGAAGATTTTTATATGCTGATTGCTTACGATAGAACTAAGGATTTAAAAACCTGCCGATATCTTATGCGTCAAAACGATGACTTTTATTTCGGATTGTTTACTAATACCACATCGGAAAGTGAAATATTTTACAATACTGTTTTTACCTGTAAAGGCAAAGACGATATGTGTTTTCCACAAGTACTTTACATGGACAACATGTATGGCTGGGGAGGAAACCAAAGGCTGGAGTGCAGTGAGGACAATAACTGCACAGGTACACGCTCAGTACTATTTACGGTATATTAAAAACCTAAACCTTTGTGAAGTTTTACCATTAAAAAGCCATTTTTCTTAATTTTGCAGGACTTTAAACCTGAACACTTGAAACAGCTCAACTACAAAAACATCACCATACATTATACCGATACCGGTAAAGGCAATGCTGTAGTACTACTACACGGCTTCCTGGAAAACCAAAGCATGTGGGATTTTTTTGTAGCAGAGTATGCCAAAAAATACCGTGTTATAACCCTGGATTTATTGGGCCATGGCGCTACCGGCTGCCTGGGCTATGTGCATACCATGGAAGACCAGGCCGATGCCGTACAGGCGGTGCTGCATGATCTGCGTATACGCAAGGCCATAATTATGGGCCATAGTATGGGCGGTTATATTGCAATGGCCTTCGCTGAATTGTATCCGGACGTGGTTAAAGGTATCATCCTGCAAAACAGTTCTGCGCTTGCCGATAGCGATGAGCGTAAAGCCAACCGCGACCGTGCGGTAACTGCAGTAAAGCATAACGCAACAGCATTTGTACGGATGAGTATAGCCAACCTGTTTAGCGAAGAAAACCGTGAAAAATACGCTGATGAAATAGAACAGCTACGCGATGAAGCGGTAAAAACGCCGGTACAAGGCATAGTAGCCGCACTGGAAGGTATGAAAATACGTAAAGACAGGGAGGTGCTACTACACTTTGCCCCGTATCCTATACTACTGGTTTTAGGCAAAAAAGACCAAAGCCTTATCTACGAAGAACATGCTCCACAGGTAGAGGGCACAAAGGTAAAACTGGTTACTTACGATCATGGGCACATGGCTCATATAGAAGACCGCCATGCCCTGCTTAAAGAAACCCTGGAGTTTTTAAAGGTTATTCGGTGATTTGGTAACGCGGTTATCCGGCTCGGACGTATCCTGGCGTTACAATTTAAAAATCCGTTTTAATTTATTATTAATCCTCAGGACGATGCCCCGGGCTACTATGTGCGACTCTTTCAGGGTCTGGAATGGTCACTATCATAACTGACAACTGAACACTGCTACTGTAAACTTATGCCTTTTCCCTTTTACTAAGAATGAGGAATAGCCGCAATAAGTTTCTTTGTGTATTCTTTCTGAGGGTTGGCGTACAAAGCATCGGCTTCATTCATTTCTTCAATCTTGCCTTTATTCATAACCAGCACCTGGTCGCTCATGTATTTTACCACAGCAAGGTCGTGCGAAATAAATATGTACGTAAACCCAAAGTTCTCCTTAAGCTCATTCAGCAGGTTAAGCACCTGCGCCTGTACGGAAATATCCAGTGCCGAAACACTTTCATCACACACTATAAGTTTAGGCTGCAGTGCTATGGTACGCGCTATACCTATACGCTGGCGCTGGCCACCGCTAAATTCGTGAGGGTAACGGTTAAAGTGCTCTCCGCCCAGGCCGGTGCGGTGCAGTATTTCTATGGCTTTTTCACGGCATTCGGCTTCCGTTTTGTACAGCTTGTGCACCTTCATGGGTTCCATTATCGCCTGCCCTACCGTAAGGCGTGGATTAAGCGATGAGTACGGATCCTGAAAAATAATCTGTATCTCTTTACGTAACTTCCGTATTTCTTTATCAGCTAATTTGGTAAGATCTTTACCGCGATACAGTATCTTACCTGCCGTGGCTTTGTCAAGCAGAAGTATGGCATTGCCCAGTGTACTCTTGCCACAACCTGATTCGCCCACAAGACCCAGGGTTTCACCTTCATATATTTTAAAGCTCACATCGTTAACCGCCTTAAAAGTTGCCTTTTTACCAAACAGCCCTGCATTGGATACGTATTCTTTCTCTATGTTGATTACCTCTAAAAGGGGAGCCTGACTATAAAGTTTTCTTTGCTGTTCAGCGCGTTGCGCGGGAGTAACTTCAATAGTATTTACTGTATTTCCTAAAAAATCCTGGATGGTAGGCAGGCGTTTCAGCCTTATCTCTAACGATGGCCTCGAGCTGATAAGAGCCTTAGTGTAGGTATGCTGCGGGTTATTAAAAATTTCCTTAGCATTGCCCTGTTCCACAATATCGCCACGGTACATAACCACTACACGGTCGGCTATTTCGCTAACCAGGGAAAGATCGTGTGAAATAAAAATAATGCTCATGCCGGTTTGCTGTTGAAGTTCTTTAAGCAGTAGCACTATTTCTTTCTGCACGGTTACATCGAGCGCTGTGGTAGGCTCATCGGCAATAAGTATTTTCGGGTTACAGGCTATAGCCATGGCTATCATTACGCGCTGCTTTTGCCCTCCCGAAATCTCATGTGGATAGCGGTTATAAATGGCCTCTGGGTTAGGTAGTTTTACGTTGCCAAAAAGCTCCAACACCTTGCATTTTATTTCTTTATCCGAAAGTTTGGTATGTTCCTGCAAAATCTCTGCTACCTGAAAACCACATTTTAAGGATGGGTTTAAAGAACTCATAGGTTCCTGGAAAATCATACTGATTTCGCCACCGCGGAGTTTGCGTAATCCTTTTTGAGATAAACCCGAAACATCCTGCCCATTAAAAACGATACTTCCTTTGGTTATCTGTAATATACCTCTTGGCAACAGCCCCATAACAGCCAGCGAAGTAACCGACTTACCCGAACCTGATTCGCCTACTATGCCCAGGACTTCGTTTTGAGCCAAATGAAAATTGCTCCCTTTAACTATGGGAGTCCATTGGCCTTCCTTACGAGCCGAAATAGTAAGATTGTCTATGCGTAGTAGCGGGTTCATGAGCGTAAAGGTAATATTTTATGTTTGTAATTTATAGTTATTGGCACAGGGTTTGTTGGTTTTGGAAGAATTTTACCGCTAATAAAATGTTAATATCCGGGTATTGACAACATACAAGTAAACAAGCTATTTAGAGTGATTCTGTTTTGAAAGAAACTTTTACAGGCCTGTATCACTATTTATTGTTATCTTTGTACCCTGCCCGAAACACACGAATGTAGATGAGTTTAGTTAACCCGAAAGAGGTTGCAAAAGCAATAAAAACAGATAAATACGGATTTTTAGGGACATTTTCAGGATGGCTTCTTATGAAGATACTGAAAATAGATACCATGAATAAAATCTATGACAGGAATAAGCACTTAAGCGACCTTGAGTTTTTAAACTCCCTTCTGGACGAATTCCAGATAAAGTTTGAAATACCCGAGGAAGATTTAAAGCGCCTGCCAAAGACCGGTCCGTACATTACCGTATCAAACCACCCACTGGGAGGTATTGATGGTATACTGTTGCTTAAACTTATGGTAGAGCGCCAGCCTGATTTTAAAATCATAGCCAACTTTTTACTGCACCGTATAGAGCCGCTAAAGCCTTATGTAATGCCGGTAAATCCGTTTGAAACCCATAAGGACGCCAAAAGCAGTGTTTCGGGAATCAAAGACGCGTTACGCCACCTTAAAGATGGGCACCCACTGGGTATTTTCCCGGCTGGTGAGGTTAGTACCTACCGCGATGATAAGCTGATTGTAGACAAACCATGGGAAGAAGGCGCCATAAGGCTCATAAAAAAAGCCCAGGTCCCTGTAGTACCTATATATTTTCACGCTAAAAACAGCAGGGTATTTTACTGGTTATCACGCATAAGCGACACACTGCGTACGGCCAAGCTGCCAAGCGAACTCCTTACCCAGAAAAGACGCGTAATAAAAGTGCGTATAGGCAAACCTATTTCGGCAGCCGAACAGGCCGAGTACGAAACCACTGCCGATTTTAGTGAGTTCCTGCGCCGTAAAACCTATATGCTGGCTAATCCGTTCCAAAAGGAATCGAAACTGCTGGATACCGCTAACCTTAACCTGAAGCTAACCAAGGAGCCTAAAAAAATAGCGCTGCCGGCCAACCAGGATAAGATTTTGGCCGAGATTGCCGAACTGCGTAAACAGGATACCCGATTGCTACAAAGCAAAAACTATGAAGTATTTTTTGTATCTGCCGATAAGATACCTAATATATTACACGAGCTGGGACGCCTTCGCGAAATTACCTTCCGTGAAGTGGGTGAAGGTACTAATGAATCGCTGGACCTTGATCAATACGACAAGTACTACCACCACATGTTCCTTTGGGACGACGAAACCAAGCGTGTTGCCGGTGCCTACCGGATGGGGCTGGGAGCGCAGATATACAAGAAATACGGTATAGATGGGTTTTATCTGCACGACCTGTTTCGTTTTGAGCCGGAGTTGTATGATATGATGAGTAAATCCATAGAAATGGGGCGTGCCTTCATCATTAAAGATTACCAGCAAAAGCCCATGCCGCTGTTCCTGCTGTGGAAAGGCGTTGTGCACACCACGTTGCATTATCCCGAACATAAGTACCTTATAGGCGGGGTAAGTATAAGCAACCAGTTTAGCGATTTTAGTAAGTCGCTTATGATTGAGTTTATGAAGTCGCACTACTACGATCCGTATATTGCGCAATACATACACCCTAAGAAAGAATATAAAGTAAAACTTAAGGACGATGATAAGGACTTTGTATTTAACGAAGCCGAGGCCGACCTTAATAAGTTTGACAAAATCATAGAAGAGGTAGAGCCGGGTAACCTGCGACTGCCGGTACTGATAAAAAAATACATAAAGCAAAACGCCCGCGTTATTGCCTTTAACGTAGACCCTTTGTTTAATAATGCGGTAGACGGACTTATGTACATACGCATTGCCGACCTGCCCGAAAGCACTGTAAAACCGGTTATGGAAGAATTCCAGGCAGAGCTGGAACGCAAAGTTGCCGAAAGAGGCGAAGACGGAATTTAATTTACGAAATCACACTTACACAGATAAAACACAAAACCCACGCGCTGCGTGGGTTTTGTGCTTACAGGAAAATATCCTTTATCTTATTGGCTATAACCTGTGCCAGGCGTTCATGGCTTTCAAATGTCCAGCCAGCTATGTGTGGGGTAAGCAATACATTTTCGGAATCCAGCAGGTATTGAAATGCTTCGGGAATTTCATCGTCATTAAATAAGGTCTCAAAAGATGATTTTTCATATTCCAAAACATCAAGCCCGGCACCAAGCACCTTACCTGATTTCAGGGCGTCGGTTAAATCTGCCGTTACCACACTGTTTCCCCTTGCCGTGTTGATGAACCAAAATGGTTTAGCAAATGCATTGATAAAACCGGCATTTATCATCTTGTCGGTTTCAGGAGTCCATGGCGTATGCAGGCTTATTACATCTGCCCTTTGCCTAAGCTCTTCCAGTGAAACCTGTTTTGCATTGGCATCGCCTATATTATCTTTAATATCATAAAATAGCACTTCCACATCAAAGCCTCGAAGTTTTTTAGCGAAGCTTTTACCCATGTTACCATAGCCAATGATCCCTACAGTTTTACCGTCCAGCTCATGGCCACGGTTACCCTCACGTATCCAGTGCCCTGCGCGTACGCTACGGTCGGCTTTGTTCAGGTTATTGAACAAGCTTAACAGCATGCCCAGTGCCTGTTCGCCCACTGCATTCCTATTACCTTCGGGCGCGGCAATAAGGTGAATACCTTTGCTTTCGGCATAGTCGCAGTCTATACTTTCCAGCCCTGCTCCTACCCTTGCTATAAACTTCAGGTTGGTGGCGCGGTCTATAAATGCGCGGTCTATCTTAAACCTGCTGCGGATAACAATACCATTGTATCTGGCTATTTTATCTTCAATCACGGCTTTAGGGCTTGTATAATCGCCTTCGTTTATAAAACCGGCATCCTCCAGCCCGTTCCACAAAACCGGATGGTTTGTATCAAGGTGTAAAACCCGTATGTTATTATGTTCGTTGTTCATTATATGCGTTTAGTCAATAATCATTTCGGGTATATTGCCTTCTATAATCAGGTTGCCTTCAGTGGCTTTAATAATATCATCTACAGTTACACCCGGTGCACGTTCTAACAGTTTAAAACCTTCCGGTACAATTTCCAGAACAGCAAGCTCGGTTACTATTTTCTTTACGCAGCCCACGCCGGTAAGTGGCAGTGAACAACGCTTAAGGAGTTTGCTCTCTCCGGCTTTGTTTACGTGCATCATGGCTACAATGATGTTTTCAGCACTGGCAACTAAGTCCATGGCGCCCCCCATGCCCTTAACCATTTTCCCTGGGATTTTCCAGTTGGCAATATCACCGTTTTCGGCAACCTCCATAGCGCCCAGTATGGTAAGGTCTACGTGTTGTCCGCGTATCATGCCAAAACTCGTGGCACTGTCAAAAAACGAGGCACCCGGCATAGTTGTAATGGTTTGTTTACCGGCGTTGATCACATCAGCATCTTCCTCGCCCTCAAACGGGAAAGGCCCCATACCCAGTACGCCGTTCTCACTCTGGAATTCAACACTTATATCTTCCCTTACGTAATTAGCTACCAATGTAGGAATGCCAATACCGAGGTTTACAAAATAGCCGTCTTTAACTTCACGCGCTATTCTTTTTGCTATATCTTCTTTGCCTAAAGCCATGGTTAGTTACGTTTTCTGGTTGTTCGCTGTTCAATTCTCTTCTCGTACTTTTCTCCCTGGAAAATACGCTGTACAAAAATACCGGGCACATGGATAACGTTAGGATCGAGCGTTCCGGCAGGTACAAGTTCTTCTACTTCGGCAATGGTAATTTTTGCGGCACCGGCCATTACGGCATTAAAGTTTTTAGAAGTACCCTTAAAAACAAGGTTACCCGCTTCGTCACCTTTCCACGCCTTTACAATGGCAAAGTCGGCTTTATAGGCGTGCTCCAATATGTGCATTTTACCGTTAAACTCTCGTGCTTCCTTGTCTTCAGCAACCTCGGTTCCGTAACCGGCCGGTGTAAAAAACGCGGGGATACCTGCCTGGGCAGCACGGCATTTTTCGGCAAGTGAACCTTGTGGGGTAAGCTCTACCTCCAGCTCGCCGCTCAGCATCTGGCGTTCGAATTCGGCATTTTCACCTACATAACTCGAAATCATTTTCTTAATCTGCTTTTTTTGCAGCAATAGTCCAAGCCCGAAATCATCTACACCTGCATTATTACTGATGCAGGTAAGATTGTCGATATTTTTACGAACCAGCTCACTAATGCTATTTTCGGGGATACCACACAGCCCAAAGCCCCCAAGCATTATGGTAACACCACTATTTATATCTTTCAGGGCTTCCTCAACTCCCTGCACTTTTTTGTTAATCATACAATTTATTTTAAAATTGAGGTATAAATATATAAAAAAACACCTTCAATTGAAGGTGTTTTTTATGATGAGTGAAATATTTCACAAAATGATTTATATACCTATAAGTTCATCTGTAGACGGAGCTGCCAGGCTGTCAACCTCGGTAGTATCCTTAACAGGTACTTTAAAGTTACAATCTACTTTTATATCAAGATTTGCAGGGCGCTCAAAGGGCTTTTGCGAAACCTTAAATACTACAGTATCATCTGCATATACTTTTTTCATAAACAAGCCCCAAATCGGAAGCGCCATGGTAGCACCCTGTCCGTAAATAAGGCTGTTAAAGTGTGCCGCACGATCCTCGTTACCTACCCAAACGCCGGTACACAGGTTAGGTACCATACCTATAAACCAACCGTCACTTTGATTTTGTGTAGTACCGGTTTTACCCGCAATAGGGTTGTTTATCTTATACGGATAACCCGTCATACGCTCGTAGCCATTTCCTCCGTTTCCACCCCACTTAAGTCGAGCGCCCGAACCGGTTTCCGTTACGCCTTCAAGGAGCTTTACAACTGCATAAGCTATGTCTTTGCTCATTACCTCGTGGGTTTCACTTTCACTTTGGTACAGTATAACGCCGTTTTTATCTTCAATCTTGGTAATTACCTGCGGCTTTACATACATACCCTGATTTGCGAAAGTACTGTAGGCAGCTACCATTTCGCTTACGGTAACATCGGCACTACCTAGTGCTATACTTGGTTGTTCGGGTATTTTACCACTAATACCCAGGTTATGTGCCATATCTACAACGGCCTTAGGGCCTGTTTTGTCTATCAGCTTAGCCGATACGGTATTAATAGAATAGGCAAGGGCCTGTTTTAGTGTAACCATACCACGGTACTGGCCGTTAGAGTTTTGGGGATTCCAGTCGGCATCAATACCATATTTACCCTTAGGCATACTGAAAGGGCCATCTATAATAGTATCGCATGGTGTCATGTGCAGCTGCTCTATAGCGGTAGCATACACTATAGGCTTAAAGGTAGAGCCTACCTGGCGTGTACCCTGTGCTACGTGGTCGTACTGGAAATACTTGTAGTTGATACCGCCTACCCAGGCTTTTACATAGCCGGTTTGCGGTTCCATACTCATTACACCTGTTTGCAGGAAATGCTTGTAATAACGGATAGAATCAAGCGGGGTCATCAGCGTATCATGCTCACCTTTCCAGGTAAACACGACCATATCTGTCTTCTTGCTGAACGACTTTATGATTTCATCTTCGCTATTACCATTAGCCTCCATTATCCTCCAGCGCTCACTGTTTCGCATGGCACGATCCAGAATCTTTTTGGTTTCAGCTTCGGAGATATTTACAAAAGGAGCGTTTTTGTTTTTTTTCTGTTTGATAAAAAATTCCTCCTGTAGGTTGGCAAGGTGTTCTGTAGCGGCTTCCTCCGCATACTGTTGTAATTTAGAGTCTATCGTTGTATATATTTTAAGACCATCGCGGTATATGTCGTACTCGCTGCCGTCTTCTTTTTTATGCTCTTTAGCCCAGTCTGCCATAAAACCACGCAGGTATTCACGGAAGTACGTAGCCGTACCTTCTTTATGGCTTTCTGGTTTGTAGTTTGTAACAATAGGCTTGGCTTCAAGCTGGTTTTTAACGGCTTCATCCAGTTTGCCGTTCTTTACCATTTGACTCAGCACTGTGTTACGGCGGTCCAGCATGCGTTTTTTAAAGGTTTCGCTGGTACGAACAGGGTTGTACAACGATGGGTTTTTTAGCATCCCCACTATTACAGCCGACTCCTCTATTTTAAGATCTTTCGGCTCTTTACCAAAGTAGGTTTTTGTTGCTGAACGTATACCCACAGCATTATGGGTAAAATCTACCGTATTAAAGTACATGGCTATGATCTCTTCTTTGGTATACTGCCTTTCCAGCTTTACCGCGATAATCCATTCCTTTACTTTTTGCAGCATCCTCATAATGATGTTCTTAGAACCCTCACCATGAAAGAGGTTCTTGGCCAGCTGCTGTGTTACCGTACTGGCACCACCACTGCGGCCCAATGTTGCAACTGCCCTTAACGTACCGCGGGCATCTATACCGGCATGGTCATAGAAACGTTCATCTTCTGTAGCAATAAGCGCTTCCACAAGACTTTTAGGCAGTTCGGCATATTTTACCGGGGTACGGTTTTCGAGGTAAAACTTACCCAAGGTTTGTCCATCGGCACTAATAACCTCTGTAGCTACGTTATAGCTTGGATCTTCAAGTTCCTTAAAGTCGGGCATCCTACCGAAAACGCCCCAAGAGGCCAGCAGGAAGAATACGATTACCCCCAGAAAGGTGTATCCAAATATCTTCCAGAATTTTTTTACGTAATGCGAATAATCCTCTTTGCCGTTATTCATTGCCATAGTGCCTTATTTTTTCTCAATTCGTAGTCCTACTTCGGTAACACCCTCCAGCTGCTGTACGCCAGGTATTTCGTTTGCCTTGCGCACCGCCTGCTGTATGCTGAATTTATACTTTCCTTTCTTCGGGAATTTTATGTTCTCTTTATACCACAGCTTACTTTCCTTAACATCGCTAAAACCACTGCCCATAAGGGTACCGTCAGGGTTTGCCATCTGGTATTCCAGCGTATCTGCCTGTATAAGTTTAGTACCCGGCTGTTCCATATGCACAATCAGGAAAATATTGCTGTACGGATAGCTGTTATTAGTACGTGTAGTTACAAACACATTGTACAACTGCGTACTATCTGCCGCCTCATAGTTAAAGGTTAGCGTACTGTCCTTTTGCCATCCGTCGAGTTCCTTGTATTCGTCAAAAACCCTTTTTTCGTCGCAGGATGCAAGCAAAAGCAATGCCGCTACTGCCATAATGCCGGTTTTAATCGTTGCCATTGTTGTTTTCAGTGTTTTTATCACCCGATGGTCTTTTCCTGTTACGGTTATTATGTTTCTTTTTAGCGCCTTCACCAGTTGGTTCGCCACCTTCAGCCCTTGGCTGCGGATTAGGATTACCTTCTTTAGGCTGTTGCGGACGCTGCCTGTTATTATCGCGATTTCGTTCCGGACGTTCTGTACGCTCCGGTCGCTCACCATTATTTTCACGATTTGCAGGACGGTCCTCACGGTTGCGCGGTGGCCTGTTTTCGCGGTTACGGTCGTTCCTTTCCGGGCGGTTCTGCCTTTCACCACGTTCAGGGCGTTCTGTATTATTACGCCCCTCGCGGTTAGCAGGACGGTCGTTATTATTAGTGCGCTCCGGCCTGTTATTATCGCGGTTGCGGTCATTGCGTTCCGGCCTATCACCACGCTCAGGGCGGTCACGGTCGTTACGCTGCCTGTTATTTGGCCTTTGTTCCCTTACAGGAGCATCGGCCACAGCCACACCATCAACTTTAGCTTTATTACCACCTCTCGATGGTTTTTTACGGCGGTGCTTAGGAGCATCAAAACGGGTAAGGCTATCCTGGCCTACCGCGTTCATAAAGCTCTTTTCTGTTTCATCAGCATCTTCTTCCACTACATAATCCTCTAACGAAGAAACCGGTTCCCTTAGTTTATTCATCTGGATAATTTCGCGTACCTGCTCCGCTTCAAGCGTATGCCAGTGGGCGTTGTCTCCTATATAAGCAAACCACATAAGGCCTTTAAAAATGTCTATCTTCTGGCAAATTGCCTCTCCTTTTTCGGTATACAGCTTGGTATCCATATCCGGAAGCTCCTTAAGGGCATCCAGGTAGGTATCAAGTTCATAGTTAAGGCAGCACTTAAGCTTACCACACTGTCCTGCAAGTTTTTGCGGATTTAATGAAAGCTGTTGGTAGCGTGCCGCACTGGTATTTACACTACGGAAATCCGTTAACCAGGTACTGCAGCACAGTTCGCGTCCGCAAGACCCCACACCACCAAGGCGTGCAGCCTCCTGGCGGAAGCCTACTTGTTTCATTTCTATACGGATGCTGAACTCACGCGCATAGTCTTTAATCAGCTGGCGGAAATCCACCCGGTCGTTAGCCGTGTAGTAAAACGTAGCTTTACTGGCATCGCCCTGGAACTCAATATCAGAAATTTTCATTTCCAGATTAAGGCGGATGGCTATTTCTCGGGCAATTACCTTCATAGGCTCTTCGCGGTTGCGGGCTGCCTGCCAAATGTCTACGTCTTTTTGCGACGCCTTACGGTATATTTTTAGCACCTCCCCGTTAGGGTTCGCGCCTTTTTTCTTCATTTGTACCTTAACCAGTTCGCCGGTAAGGGTTACAATACCTATATCGTGACCTGGAGAAGCTTCGGTAGCCACAACATCACCCATACTAAGGGTGAGATTTTCGTGGTTACGATAAAAATCTTTTCTACCATTCTTAAAACGTACCTCTACACAGTCGAAAGGTTTTTGTCCACCCGGCAGGGTCATGTTGCCCAGCCAGTCAAATACGGTAAGTTTGTTGCAGCTATCGGTGCCGCAAGTCCCATTACTTTTACATCCCCTTGGAGCTCCGCCGGAGCCTGAGGAACAACTTGTACATGCCATATGTTATATATATAGGTCGCGGCTGTGCCACTACGTGTCGTTGGTTACTAAATCTAAAAACGTTTTTGTGGGTAAAGATAGTATTTTTTTACCGAACGGGTGCATAAAGCCCTTCAGGCGCACCTACACAAGCACCAACAAACGAATAAGTGTTAAAATAATTCTTAATTATTAAGAAATGACACCTGAAAATGCTAAAATTAAGCTAAACCCGTATTCTTAAAATACAAAATATCAGATTGGCACGTAATTTGGCTAGACGAAACTAAGCAGGGTGTTTCTTACACATTGCCAAATTTAAATTTCTGATCATTATGAAAGCAATACAATTTTTTGTGGCTGCTTTGCTGCTGATGGCGGCAGGCCACGCCGAAGCTCAGGTTTCTGTTAATGTAAACATAGGCACACCACCCGCATGGGGACCCGCCGGGTATACCGATGTGCGTTACTACTACCTGCCCGATGTATCTATGTACTACGATGTAAGTACTGCCGAATACATTTATATGAATAACGGTGCCTGGGTACGTACTACTGTGGTTCCCGTAGCATACCGCAGGTATAACTTTTATAACGGCTACAAGGTAGTACTTACCGATTATCGTGATGCTACTCCTTATGTATATTATAAAACCCACCATGTAAAATATCCTAAGGGATACCACCCGTCCAGGCAGGCTACCATAGGTGTACGTCCGGCACGTGTGGTACACAAACAGAAAACAGTAATAGTAAACAACAACCGAAATACGGTAGTGGTTAAGGAACGAGGCCATGGCAAGGGTCATGGGAATGGCCACGGTCATGGACGCGGACATGATAAACACTAAATCCGCAACACACTTTTTAAAAACCGGCTCAGGAATGAGCCGGTTTTTTTTGTGTTTATCAAATTCAAGAACCCCTTTTAAACACACCCAACATCAATCCACCAACAATAACCCCTCTAAAATCTAGGGCAACTTGCAACACTTAACATAATTTTATATTTTTGACCCCACATAACTAATGGGTCTAATGGAAAAAAAACATGAAAAAAGATGGTATGTAGCCTTTGCCCTTACGGCAGCTGTAGCCATAACCGGTTTATTTTGGGATCATATAAAATGTGCCACCCCTACCGATTTCCTCTCGGAAGATGCCATTAATGGTGCTGATACGGCCTGGATACTGGCTTCATCGAGCCTGGTACTGCTCATGACTCCCGGACTGTCGTTCTTTTATGGCGGTATGGTGGGCAAAAAGAACATTATCTCTACCATGCTGCAAAGCTTTATTTGCCTGGGGGTAATTTCAGTACTGTGGATTGTAGTGGGCTTCAGCCTTGCCTTTGGCGACTCGGCCGTTACCATAAACCTGGGCGGGCACGATTACGGCCTTATTGGCAATATTAACCAGTACGCATTTTTTGATAATGTAGACCTTGCCCCGCATGCCAAAATAGCCAGTACTATACCGTTTGTGCTATTTGCCATGTTCCAGATGAAGTTTGCCATTATAACCCCGGCACTTATAACCGGCTCCTTTGCCGAAAGGGTACGTTTTATATCGTACCTGCTGTTTATTTGCCTCTTCTCTATAATAATATATACACCACTGTGCCACGCCGTTTGGTATCCGGACGGTATCCTTGGAGCGTACTTTGGCGTTAAGGACTTTGCCGGTGGTACTGTAGTACATATGAGTGCCGGTTTCGCGGCGCTTGCAGGAGCCTTGTTTTTAGGCAAACGCAAGGATGCCAACCACCAGCCAACAAACATACCGTTTGTATTACTGGGCACCGGGCTGCTATGGTTCGGGTGGTTTGGGTTTAATGCCGGGTCGTCATTGGCGGCAAACGGTATCGCTGCCAAGGCCTTTGCTACCACTACCGCAGCATCGGCTACCTGTATGATGACGTGGATTTTCTTTGACCGCATAAACGGGCGCAAGGTTTCGGCCATGGGTGCCTGTATAGGTGCTGTAGTAGGACTTGTAGCCATAACACCGGGCGCGGGCTATGTTACCGTACCGGAGAGTATCTTCTTTGGGTTCATCTCTGCCATTGTGAGCAACGTACTCGTATACTGGAAAAAACTAAAAAGCTTTGACGATTCGCTTGATGTATTTGCCTGCCACGGTGTAGGGGGCATTATGGGTATGATACTTACCGCCATATTTGCCGAAGGTGAAAACGCCAGCCTGCTACACGGCGGCTGGGAAGTATTCGGTCATCACATGACGGCGCTGGTACTGGTAGCCATATTCTCATTCTTTGGAGCTATAGGCCTGTACAAGCTTACCAACCTTATGATTCCGCTTAGGGTATCTGAAGAAGCTGAAGAAATGGGGCTCGACCTTTCACAGCACAATGAAAGCATTGGCTAAACCAACATTAAAGTAAGTAAAATAGGTTATATTTTTTTGAGTAAAAGCCGTCCTGTATTGCAGGGCGGTTTTTTTGTTCCACCCTATGTACATAAATAGAGTAAGGGCTATCCCGAAACGGAAATAGCCCTCACACATTTAAACCAACCAAGTATTAACATTTAATATAGTATATCAGGTGCCTCCGGTAATCTGGGGATGGATGCCACTGATGGTATGACGGGATTTTCATAAATTGGTTTTGCCCCGGCTGGTTTATGCAAATGTTCTAAAAAACAACGAACTAAGCATCACAACAAAACGTTAAAGCTTTGTTAAGTGCGGGAAATCCGTAATTGTAAATCAGCCAGTTATGTTTTAAATAATTATCTATTCATGACAAAAACCGCCCTGTTTAGGGCGGTTTTTGCAATTATTGCTTTGTGAGCATATAGGTACCAAAAGGAATGGTATAACTACTATATTCCGGTTCGTGATCTAATGATGTAGGCGAAGCCGTAGCAGTAGTTTCAAAAACAACTTTTAATTTCTGGACACCACCTGCATCTGCTCTTTCAAAACTCATTCTTGGCGCCATAAACCATACATCCCTGTCGGGTTCCCAAAAGCTTAAGATAGCTACTCGCGTATCAGGGTTGCAATTTGTACACCATGGATGATTTGGCCCCATAATATAACTGCCAAAAATGGTGTATTTCGAACTAGAGCTATAGTTATTTTGTAGTAGTGATAGTGTATTGACCAATACAACACCGTTTACACTATATTTATATCCTCCAACCAATACATCTTCAAAATAATCATCTTCAGCCAATTCACTTTTTTTCCCCAGAGTTATAGTAAATGATATATCTCCTTCAGTGAATGTCCATGTCCCTACAAATAAATCATATACATTATTACTGTCTTTATAATAAACATTGGTTTGTCCATAATTTGTTCTGGGATAGATTGGTAATACCGTTTGCCCCATCATAGGCAAACTGCAAAAAAGTAGTATAATTAAATTTTTCATTATCAGAGTGGTTGGTATACCAAATATAAAAAATTAAACCGTCTGGTATAGACGGTTTATTATATTATTGTTTTATAAGGATATAAGTACCCAAAGGAATACTATATGTATCATACTCTGGCTCATGATCCATAGAATTAGGTGAAGCAGTTGCAGTTGTTTTGAAAACAACTCTAAGTTTTTGCACTTCATTAGCATCTACACGTTCAAATATCATCCTGGGAGCCATAAACCATACATCACGGTTCGGCTCCCAAAAAGACAATGATACCCTTCGAGTAGAAGGTGTGCAGTCAATACAATCCAAATATATGGGTCCAATAATGCTATTACCAAAAAGTGTATAATTTTGTTTTTGCTGATAATTATTATTTAAAAGTGGTAATGTATTTACCAAAATACGCCCATCTACTACATAACTATATCCGCCAACAAGTACATCCTCATAAAAATTATCCTGCTGCATCCTTACTTTTTTTTGCAGTGTTATAGTGAATGAGGTCGTGTCGTCAGTAAATGTCCATGTACCTGTAAAGGCATCCAAATCATTATAAACATCTTTATAATATTTGTTGGCTTCCCCGTAAGTTAATCCATCATATAAAGATTCTATGTTTTGGGCCTTTGTATTGCAACTGATAATAAATAATATCAAAAATATAAATATGTTTTTCATAACTATTACTGTTCTATTCCTATTGCTTTTCTTGTCGTTGGGTTATATACAAATTTAGTCCAATCACTCATTGAAGAAGTAGGGCTCATGTAGATATCTAAACCACTTATTCCATTGTCATTCAAGTAAGCCATTAACGTTGATACATAATCACTTGGAGAAGTACCTATTCTATTAGATTGTTTTCTATAACTTTCATTTAGTTGATTGTCTTTCAACGTTATTTCAGCTTGTGACATGTTATAATATTCTGATGCCTTGGGTGCAAATTGATACCAATTATTTATTTTAATCACAAAAGTATGTGCCTCTTCCCCAAATCTAGCCGTCAAACTAAAAAAGAACTTTGAATTATCCACCTGAGGATCCCGATAGTGACTTTTCATAATTCCAATTGAAAAAACATCACTTAAGCTAAACATTGGCACTCCTCCATTAGATACATCTGGATGCACATGAGAATTGCCATAGATACCAGGACCGGTTCTTATTATTATTTGAAAACCATCACCATTATCAGTAAGTTGTAATGGTTCAGGGCTCTCACGATCTTTATAAGAGTATCCCATCTCTTCACTTAAACGTGGATAATTTTTCAATGCCTGATTTTTTGAATTTGTAAATGTAGCTTTAATATTAGCAGTCGTTCCCAATTTCTTCAACTCAGCCAGATTCCTATCATCTACAGTTTGTAATAGCGGTGAAACTACACCAAAAATAGGATTAGTACCCGAACCTGAAGGATTAAATGGATTAGGCACAGATGACTGGCTACCCGATGAATTACCCACACCATGACCCTGTGTACCAAAAAGGTCTACTATCTGGTAATAAGGCATAATCGGACTTAAATATTGACCGCCGCCACCTTAATCAGGCTTCGGCAAACAACTTGTACAAGATGTACATAAAACTATATCTAAAAAGGGATTATCCGGGTCATCGTCATTATTTATTACGTGATTAATATACCAGCAACCACCTTCATGATATATAAGATCTCCTGCATGCCAGTCGCCATAAGTTGTATAACCAGGCTGTTCTAATGCAATGCCATCGCCTATGTTAATATCGAGGTCAAACGGCTGAATCGTCAGTTTGGGAATTAAATTCTTAATTTTAATCCCAGCATTAAGATTACCCATATCCTCTTTAGAAAACTTATAGCGCATTAAAAAAGCCAGGTAAAGCCCCTTGTGCGGATGCAAAAATAAGTTTTCGAGATAGCCGTTTACACTATCTCTCATTATTGGGAACGTATAAGAATGATATTTCCCAGATTCTATATACAGTGCCCGGTCAGTATCTACATAAAAATCATATTTTGCACTATATGCTAGTTTCGCAGCAGATGATTTCGGACTATGCGTAGTGTTAAATTTAGACAGTATACCTTCATGTCGGGCATTGCTTTTAGTTCATCATAAGATAATGTCCTCGAAGTAATTTTGTTGGTTGCATTGCTTCCTGCGTTAATCGTATCATCGGGCTGGCAGCCGAAGAGCACACCAAACAATGAAAGCAACAGTAGTTTCAGCAGCTGTTTTTTTCTCATATTTTAAAAGGTTAGTTGATTTTATGGCAAAAGCAAAGGAATTGGCCAGCCCGTATTTTTGTTAAACTCATTTGTAGTGAAAATCTTTAATGAATAACAGGGAAAACCCCAATTTCAATTAGGGTTTTCCCTGTTGCGTTTTTTTATATATTTAACCTATGAAAAAACTTACCCCTTACCTCCTACTCGCTTCACTTAGCTTTAGTGCCTATACGTATTTTAAGCCTTTGGCTGATATTGATAATAAAGCCGAAACCAAAACCATAAATACGCTCCTGGACAACTGGCACATTTCCGCCGCCAAAGCCGATTATAATGGGTACTTTGGTAAAATAGCTCCTGATGGTCATTACATAGGCACCGATGCTACAGAGAATTGGGACAAGAAGGCCTTTGAGGCTTTTAGCAAACCGTACTTTGATAAAGGTAGGGCATGGGATTTTAAAGCTGTGGAACGCCACGTGTACTTTAGCAAAGACGGCAAAACCGCCTGGTTTGATGAGCTGCTAGATACCTGGATGAAAGCCTGCCGTGGTAGTGGTGTACTGGAAAAAGAAGGTAAAGAATGGAAGATAAAGCACTATGTACTGAGCATGACCGTGCCAAACGAAATAAGTAAAGATGTAATTCCGCTTAAGGCGAAATATGAAGATACACTGCTTAAAAAGTAGTTTATAGTTTATAGTTTGTAGTTTGTAGTTTGTAGTTTGTAGTTACGTTGCGAACCATAAACTATAAACCATAAACAACAAACCGCATCAGCTAAACCACGTCTTAAGCACCGGGAATATGAAGTTGCTTACACTAAGGACCGGATAAAAGAATATGGATTCTTCCAGGGTTTGCCTTGATGCAAAAATATTAGTGCTGTTTATTTTCAGGAAAAAGTTAAGCAGTACACTTACTATAAGGCATACCTTAATACCGCCAAAAACTCCTCCAAGTATACGGTTTACCATGCCTACGCCTCCGGCTTCGGCCAGTTTGGTAAATACTTTGGCCAGTAAAAATACACCTATGACCGCCGCGATAAAGGTTATAAAAAACACGGTAATGCCACCGGTTCCGGGTTTATCTCCGGCAAAAAATCCTGAGAATTTTATAGCGATAAACAATCCTACAACCAAGGCTACAAGCGAAGCAAGTTCTGAAAACAAACCTCTGCGCACTCCCTTAAATATACCCCAGGCAAGCAGGGCGGCAAGTATTATATCTATGAATTTCATGCTGCAAATGTACCGTTTACGCCGTTTCCTACAAAATAGTTAATACGGTTTAAATGGACTATCTTTGACCTTTTAAAATACGAAAGAATAACTTTATGTCGAGAGACGAACAACTGAAAGAACGCTGGAACCAGCTTGTAGATATACTAAGTAACCGTTTTGCCGATGGCGATGTATTAGACCTGGATGCCATCATTTACCTGATAGGTGTACAGGAACTGGGGAAATTCCACAAAAAATTTAAAAAAGACGAAAAGGTAAACCTGATGCATATAGCCATATGCCGACTTCTGGAGCCTTATGGGTATTATGAGTTTGACTTCTTCGACCCGGACGGATGGCCACATTACAGGGTAAAGGAACAACTACCCCCGCTAAAAGCTGGTGAGCAAAGCGTACTGATGAAAGGTGCGATTGTAGATTACTTTTTAGAAAAAGGGCTTATTAAGTAGCATTTTAAATTAGGTGCTATTAGCCTAATTCATACCAAAACTATATCCCCCGGTTGGTTTACCAATAATAAAATACCTAAATTTGCACACCTTTGTTTGTGAAAGATGATAGATAAGATTAAAGACTATATTGCCGAAGTAGAGGCTTATAAAGCAGAAACCAGGGAAGAACTGGAGGCATTCCGTATTAAAATACTGGGTAAAAAAGGAATTCTTAACGACTTTTTTGCCGAGTTTAAAAATGTACCGAATGAGCTGAAAAAAGAATTTGGCCAGGTAATCAACCAGCTGAAAAATACTGCCGAAGCTAAAGTAACCAGCATCCACGAGGCTTTTGAAAGTAAAGAGGTAGCTAAAGGTATTTATGGCGACCTTACCCGCCCCGGCGAACCATTTGCCGTAGGTAGCCGCCACCCTATATCTATTGTAAAAAACCAGGTTATAGACATCTTTAGCAACATAGGCTTCAACGTAAGTGAGGGTCCGGAAATTGAAGATGACTGGCATAATTTTACCGCGCTGAACCTGCCGGAATACCACCCAGCACGCGATATGCAGGATACATTCTTTATACAGACAAATCCTGATGTGCTGCTGCGTACACATACGTCATCTGTACAGGTGCGTTATATGGAAGACAACAAGCCACCCATCCGTACCATAAGTCCGGGAAGGGTGTTCCGTAACGAGGCCATTTCATCGCGTTCACACTGTATATTTCACCAGATTGAGGGACTATATATAGACAAAGACGTATCGTTTGCCGACCTTAAGCAAACCCTGCTATACTTTACTAAAGAAATGTTCGGCAAAAGCAAAATCCGCCTGCGCCCAAGCTATTTCCCATTTACGGAACCAAGTGCCGAGGTAGACATCTACTGGGGACTTAAAACCGAAACCGATTACCGTATAACAAAAGGTACCGGTTGGCTGGAAATTATGGGCTGTGGTATGGTAGACCCTAACGTACTTAAAAACTGCAACATAGACCCCGCTAAGTACAATGGCTTTGCCTTTGGTATGGGAATAGAACGTATGGCCATGCTATTATACCAAATAAGCGATATTCGTATGTTCTACGAAAACGACGTGCGCTTCCTTGAGCAATTTAAATCAAGCATTTAAGTTTCAAACACAAATATATCTTTACGTTGAAGGCCCCGCAATGCGGGGCCTTCTTCCATCTTTTTGAATCAGTAATGAGAAAAAAAAACAGTTTTAATCAAACTGTTGTACTATTATACGAAACCTTTCGGTTTCTATTTTTATAACAAAACAGTATAAAACTGTGATTATTAATAAAATAACAGAAAATATTTTTATCAAGCAAATTTTATTTGGCTTTATATTAAATATTTAGGTATTTAACTAATAGGTAAGTACCTAAATATAATTGTGCACACGGGCTTATTAATACACACCACGTATAAGCGGCTTTATGCTACCGGCATATAGTTCTGATAAAGCCTGTATGGTTTTCTCTTCAAAATCAGGAAGACTAGCTGCGGCAACATTACTTTGTACCTGGCTCAGTTTGGTAGCGCCAGGTATAACCGTAGTTATGGCAGGATGCTGTAATATCCACTTTATACTTTGCTGCGCAAGGTTACCTTCCGGCAGCAGGCCTTTGATCTCATTGGCAAAAGCTACACCCCTACTAAATGCTAACCCGCTAAAGGTTTCGCCTACATTAAAGGCATCACCATTGGCATTATAGTTACGGTGATCGTTTTCGGCAAAAACCGTATCGGCAGTGAACTTACCACTAAGCAATCCACTCGCAAGCGGTACACGGGCTATGAGTGCTGTGCCTTGTTGGTGTGCCTTGTCAAAAAATACTTCGGCAAGGTGCTGCCTGAACAGGTTAAATATAATTTGCAGTGAAGCAACATCTTTATGCTCAAGGCAAATCAGGGCTTCTTCGGCCGTTTCTACACTTACACCAAAATGTTTTATAAGGCCTTCCTGCTGTAGCTCACGCAGGTGGTCAAACACATTGCCTTTGCGCAGTTCCTCGGTAGGAATACAGTGCAACTGCTCCAGAAATAATTGATCCTGCCCCAGATGCGTAAGTGAATCTTCTACATGACGACGGATAGCATCATAGGTAAAGTTTTGCGGCCAGCCGTTTGGCGCGTCGTGCCTGCGGCCAAGTTTCGTGGCCACATATATCTTTTTATCGGTCTGTTTAAGAAAAGTGCCTATAAAGCGTTCGCTGGTACCCATACCGTATACATCGGCCGTATCTATAAAATTTCCTCCGGCATCTACATAGGCATGTAGCAGTTCCAGGGCTTTGTCTTCATCAACCACGCCCCAGTCGGCACTACCCAGTTGCCAGGTACCTAAGCCTACTTCGGCTATTTGTTCGCCTTTAAAATTTCTGTAGTTCATTATATCAGTAATGTGATTTGGTTAAGCGGTAAAGGTACAAAAGGAAGCTTATCTAAGGTGTTATCATTACACTTACAATCAGGAAAATGTGGAAATTTCTACACAATTATGTGGAAGTCAACAAATTGTACCAATCAACAATATTTGGCATAATGCTAAATATCAATAAGTTAGCCATAAAGGCATGATTGTTTCAATATACTTAACCGTAAATGATTTTTCAATAACCATAAAAATTAGATATCATGAAAAAGTTAATTTTAGGCGCTGCATTTTTACTGGCTTTTGCCGGTACAGCCATAGCACAGACTGACAACAAAACGCAAAGTACTACAACAACTACAGCTCCCGCAGCTACACCAGCTCCAACATCGGGCATCACAGTAGGTGGAACCCCTGCATCAGTAGGAGGTACACCGGCTACAGTGGGTACACCGGCAGCTACGACTACAACAACGGCCCCGGCAACTACAACAACAGCTACTGCCGCTACTGCACAACAAGAACCGGCAACAGCTACCGATGGTAAGGAATACAACAAAGTTACCCAAAACCAGATTGCCGCTGCCGTACTTAAAAAAGCTGTAGCGAAATATAAAGATTATGCCCTTGTAGAAGCGCTTGCCGCTGCCGATGGTAGCGATTATAAGCTGGTACTTACCAAAGATGGTAAAGACATTGCCGCTTACTACAAACCAAATGGTGACTTTATTAAAGAAGAAACCGTATAATGCTTATTACCCTCATTGTTTAATTTGATGAGAAATAGTGCCAATTGTAAATACAGAAGGCAGCCTGTGGTGGGCTGCCTTCTTTCGTTACATAAAGTTGATAAAGATTAAAAATTCAGGGAAGGCAATAATCAATACATTAAAGTTGTTTATTTTTAAAAACCAATACATACCGTTATTTATGAAACTGTTCTTTTCTGTTATCACCCTATTTATTATTTCCGTTTGTCAAAGCCAGGAGAAAGTTACCCTTGACCAGATTGTAGCCGAAAACAAAGGCAAGGTTATCCTGGTAGACTATTGGGCCAGCTGGTGCAAACCCTGCCGTAAGGAAATGCCCGATGTACATAAGCTGCACGAATATTTTAAAGGAAAAGACGTAGTGTTTGTATACCTGAGCATGGATATAGAAACCGACAAATGGGAGGAAGCGGCAAAAAAGGAAGGTATAACCAATGAACAGTACAGCTATATGAGTACGGGCTTTAGCCGTACGGAACTCAGCAAAAGCTTAAAAGTACAGGCCATACCCCGCTATGTGATTTTCGACAAAAACGGCGCACTTGTTAACCCCGAAGCCGCGCGTCCCAGCGAAGGCAAAAAGCTAAGAAACGAAATAGAGAAATACCTTGCATTATAAACGTAAAGGCTGCCTTATCGGGCAGCCTCATTTATTGTAATAGGTTCGGGATTTTGTATGGTTATAACCTCTTTGGGTTTGCGTATGCGAACATTAATATAATCATACACCCACGCCCCCGAATGTTTATGCACACCTATGTCCATTTTACCTTTACCCTTACTTCCCTGAATGGTTATGGTCGCAGTAAATCCACTATCTTTAACAAAAGCTACTTCACCCTCAGCTATGGCCATGGTGCCCATAGGTTCCGGTGTGCCTAAAAGCTGAACGGCTCTGTTGTTGTTTGCTACAGCTTCAAGTGCTTTTTCAAAAACAGGTTTTTCCTTATAACCCCAGGCGTAACTGCTAACATCGAGACCGCTTATAAAAACAGCTATCCCTGTTATTACTATTATAGTTGTACCTGTAACGATATAAAACCGGCGAGATTGCCAAAGTTTAGGCTCAGGTAACAGTTCATTATCCATATGGTTTGATTTTATATAACAATACGCTAAATAACCAATGTTATTGTATAGAAGCCTGTTGTCATATTTCCTCAATAACAGATGTACCTGAAGAACCATCACCCGAGGTCCATTGCCAGGTTTCATACAATCGGATTTTCCCGTTAGGCAAAACTTCGGGTACTGATTTACATATACCGGTCATGAGTTCGCCACTACTGTTTACCTGATGATAGCGCATATCTATACATCCATCATCTGCTACCAGCCCTATAAGGTGGCCGTTAACTATTTTACCACCATTATAGCTGGCTGTAAGTATATTGTCCCGTTGTTCGTAGTGGAACACTGTTTCTGCCGATGTTTCCCCATTTTCGGTATTTGCTACCGGCCTGAATTTTTTGTCGTTATACTGTATCATAATTGTATTGGTAAAGCTGAATTAAACAAGGTTAAAAATACATATTAAACACATAACATCTTTTTTTGCTTACAAATACGTACGTAAGGCGTTAAGGGCTTAACACGAATATTTTAGCTAATGTTTAGCTAAATTTTCGTGTTTTACCCACTAAAATTTTTAATTTTCCAAACGTTCTGTACGGACAATTTTCAATGATTTTAAGTTAGATTTGCCCCCCTTTAAAATAAAAAACAATACGCAGGCATGGGAGTTTTTGTGATAAGCAAACGCGATAACGGACAATTTAAATTTAGTTTTGATACCCGCAGGAAGAAAACCATTTTTACCAGCATCAGCTGCAAACGAAAATCAGATTGTGAAATGATGATTGAAGGCATGCGCGAAAACATAGGCAAACTTACCTATACACGCAACCGCAGGGGATCTGGCAAATTGTTTTTCCGTATATCTACCGGTGGGTTTGTATTGGCCACAAGCCGTAATTTTAATACCGAGTTTAGTATGCAAAAAGCCATGGACGACGTTCTTAAATACGTACCTAAAGGCGAAATCATAGACTTTACCGAAAACGACTTTGTATTTCCTCCTCTTGAAGATGAAGAGCAGGATGCTGCACAGGAAATTTCAGAATTTGTATTTACGGACGTTTAAAACGTGCATCAAAAGCCATGCGATTTGTAGCTGTAACGCTTATCTTCTTTGCATCCGGGTGGTTTGGGTTTATAAGGTAATTGTATTCTGGTGGTACTATGCTGCTGGGCACCTTAAGGACGGCTGCCGCATTTTGAAATACAAAATCATCGCCTATAAACTGGGTTTCCAGTATTGGCGGCTTTTCATCCCAGCCTTCGGGCAGGTCTTCGGCCATAAGTTCCAGTATCTCCACCTCATCCGGAATATCTATCGTAACATATAACCTGTCTGAGGGCAGGTCTTCGCTTAAATCCAGGTGTACAGAAACTTCCAGGGTAGCCAGTGCACGCGATTCAGCTGTATATACCAGGTAAGTATTACGGCTGTTCCAGCGGTAGCCATCAGTTAAAGCCGCCCCGATACCTTTTAAGGTTGTTGGCAGATGTTTTTCACGCTCTATCCTATATACAGTCATTAGGCCAGATTTCCGTATTCCAGGCGGTTAAGGCTGTTTCGTACTTCCTGTATGCCGGTAGCCGAATCAAAGAGCTGCTCCGGCGTATGCCCACCAAGCGATACATTTGGTTTCTTTAACCAGCGCTGGAACTTGTCTTCTTCTTTATTAAACACCTCAACACCGTAGTCTATAAGTTCGGTTAGGAGTAGTATAAGTTCGCTGTCGCGCCCGCTGAGCATAGAGTGCTCACGGCGTTTTTTATTATAAGTGGTTTGCGGCATCCCGAAAATCTCGAGCACATCTTTTACAGGCGCATTTATACGCTTGCCTATAACCTCTATAGAGGCATAAGGCAATCCCTGGCGAATAATATCTATGCGATCCATCTTAGTATCCCACACATATTCTTTACCTTCTGACTTAAGAATGTGCCAGTTTGTAGTAACTTGTTTTGCATCGCCCGCCTTCTTAATGCCTTGTTCAGGACTAAAAGCTCTTAATTTTCTCTCACCCATATTTACACAACATTTATGCTGTAAATATAAAACAAATTTGCTGCAATTGTAGTTCTTAGATTGTTTTTTAACGTTTTAGGTTAAAAATTTAGTTTGATGTAAACAAAAAACCCTGCTGTTAAGCAGGGTTTTGTTGCAGTAGCCTCGCCAAGAATCGAACTTGGATCAAAAGTTTAGGAAACTCCCATTCTATCCGTTGAACTACGAAGCCATTATTTTCAGGGTGCAAATATATAAAAATATACCATTTCCAAAAAACAAATAGTGTAAAAATTTATTCTAATCGACCTTCTCCTATTTTAGCCCAAGTGTTTTTTCTACAATATCGGCAATCGCACTAGCATCAGAAACATTTGTATCAACCGCCACACTGCCATTACCATATGGCCCGTAACGTAAACTTTGTGTAACGCTAAACAAACCAAGTGTAGGGGTTTTACTCGCACTTGCCAGGTGCATAATACCGCTGTCTGCTCCTATAAAAACTTCGGTAGCAGCAATAAATGCGCCAATTTCACGCACATCATGACTGTAAAATGTAGGCGCAGCAAAACCTATCTGGCTTACATTTTCGGCAGGTAACACCTCAACAATGTTATAATCCGGGAAGCGTTTTTTTAATGTTTCGTATACCGGATTCCACCATTCGGGCGAGTAACACTTGGTTCCCGTAGCAAAGGTAAATATACTTATGGTTTTCTTTTCGGCTGGCACAATTTTATTCAACTCTGCCCTGCCATGGGCAAGTTCAGCATCATCCAGCCTAAGGTCTACCAGTGGTGCAGGACCGCTCTGGGCACTAAAACCAAGCTTAGTAAGCGCGTCACGCAACACATAAACCGAATTTTTAGCCATATGCATATAATCCGGATGCTGCGCCATGACGCTGTCATTAACGAAACCAAACATCTTATACCTCGCCTTGCTTTTCTGTACCGATACCCGCCCGCTAGACGAGCCGTGTATTACGTTAATAGCCATATCATATTCGGTCGTTTTAACCACTTTCCAGGCGGCAAAGTGCTCACGCGGCTCTTTTGTAGGTCTTTTCGGCAGTTTAATGATATTTCGAACCGACGGATAATTTTTAAAAAGTATGTGGCTAAGCCCACCCCGTACAAAAAGGTCTATACTGCACCCCGGAAAAGTGGCCTCAAGCTCGGCCACGAGTGGTGCCAAAAGCAGCTGGTTACCCAAGCGATGATTAGGGCGGCTTACCAATATACGTTTTATGGCAGCATTACCCTCCGGTGGTGCAGGCGGGTTTACGTAGTCACTACCTATATCTTTAATAAAGCGCTTGGTTATCTTACGCCTCCATTCGTTTATTATATTTTTTATGCTCATTTTTTAAGTATATACGCGGTATAAAACCACAGTGCAAATATACTCCGTTCGCCACAATTTTTACACATGCTTTTTTTGGAGGCAAACAAGCATATTAAACCTGTATTGGTTTTTGTATTTTTACTAAAAACCCAACCCCTTTAATGGAAAACCAGCCATTCTTTAGAGCATACCATTTAAGCATCTGGAACATATTAACTATAATAGTATACACAGTAATTTCTGTTGGCCTATTGTACTATTATGTTTATGAAGCATATCCTGAAAACAAATATTTATTAGTATATGTAATCGGGACACAATTGTTCTTCTTTTTGGCGCAATACCGGGCAATCCGAAATTTATATATGTACCTGTTTTGGCTCTTGGTGGGTATCGCTCATGCAATAACCGCCTACTTTATAAAAGATATTTCACTGTTCCAGTTTCCCGCCGGGCATCTTAGTGTAACAATGGCAAACACTTTAATTGTTGTTCTGCTGATGCAAGTACTACGTTATATTAGTGTAAAATTACAGTCAAAAGAATTTGTGGCACCAAACAGAAGTGGTACCGATTTATTCAACGAAAGGAAACCCACCTGGGTCGATTTCTTGTGTACGGCAATATATTTTACAGTACTATTTTTAGGCTTATTTGCAATGCCTAAACGCCCGGTTGAAAAAACAAAACCCGAATATATCATTGAGGTATCCAGAGAGAAAAAGTAAAACAACAAATACAATCACAAAAAACCTCGCAGCCACAAAGCTACGAGGTTACTTATATAAACCGAGAGAATCACTCTATTATCATTTGTTTTTCTTTTTCCGGATAACAAAACCGATAATGACAGCGACACCCACGATCGACAACATACCTGCTAAATCTCCAAATTGAGCCGCTATAAATACTTCAAAATAATGCAACATTAACGTAGATCCCCAAGATATTCCTAAGAAAATAGCAAGTAAGATTATCAAAGGCAGTACTATAGATTTAATAAAATCTTTCATCTTAGTTTAAAAAAAGCTACTTTACCAAATGCAAATCAGCCAAAAGCGTGTTGATAAACGCCATTTCATCTTTGGCAAGTTTTATGTTTAGGGCTTTGGCATTCGCCACACTCTGTTCGGCATTACGGGCACCGGCAAGCGCTATGGTTATACCTGGTTGTTCTACCGTCCAACGCAATACAAGTTGGGCAAGGGTAGCACCTTTTTCGGCTGCCATAGGGCGCAGTTTATCCAGCACCTCGTTTACACGTTTCAGGTTTTCGTCTTTATAAAAATATACATTGGCCCTGTGGTCGCCTTCGGCAAAGTGATGTCCCGGTCTCATTTTTCCGGTCAGTAGCCCACGCTCCAGCGGACTGTATGCCAATATGCTCTTACCGTGATCCAGTACATACGGTACCAGTTCCTGTTCTATATCGCGCTTTACCATGCTATACGGTACCTGGTCGCTAACTATGTTTACATACTTGCTGGCTTCAGCTACCTGTTCAGCGGTGTAATTACACACCCCGGCATAGCGTACCTTACCCTGCTTAATCAGTTCGGCTACGGTTTCAAAGGTTTCCTGTATGGGCGTGGTAACATCCGGCCAGTGGATTTGGTACAAATCAATATAATCCGTTTTCAGGCGGCGCAGGCTGTCCTCACATTCTTTAATAATGCTTTCGCGCCCGGCATATTTATAAATGTCAATGTCCTGCCCCTGGTTGTTCTTACTTTTCATGGCAAGGGTTCCCTGAGCCAAATCCCAGCGCATACCGAACTTGGTTACCAGCTGCACCTTATCGCGTCCCAGCGGTGCTATGGCTTCAGCTACAATTTCCTCGCTGTCGCCCTGCCCGTAAATCGGTGCCGTGTCTATACTGGTTACCCCTTCGTCAAAGGATTTCTGTATGGCATCAATGGCCTCGTTACGTTCAGTGCCGCCCCACATCCATCCTCCGGCAGCCCACGCGCCAAAGGTGATGACAGAAAGTTCTAAATCGGTATTTCCTATTTTCCTAAATTCCATTACTTCAGGTTTATTGTTTATAGTTTGTTGTTTATGGTTCTGAGGACATCAAAAGTCCTATGATGCAGGTTTCGGATTCCCCTTAAATAACTTTAGTATGGAAATAAGTCTGTTTGTATTCTTTTCAGCTTTCCAGAGGAAAGCCTTTGTGTTCTTTCGCTATTTCAAAGCCTAATTTTAATAAAGCTTTGTTGAACTTTGTGAGAAAACTTTGTGTTCATTGTGGTAAAACTTCACGTAAAACTATCAGTATTTTCATTTATCCCAAGGAGTAAGCACTGAACACTGTGACTGAACACTGATCGCTAAAACTACTCCTTTATCTTATTTACAAACAGGGCAATGCATACGCCAAATACCCCTATGATGGCAAACGACATTTTAAGCCCTACCGCGTGCGCTATGTAACCAATAACCGGAGGGCCAAGCAAAAAGCCTAAAAAGCTGATGCTCGATACTGCCGTGAGCGCCTGGCTGGGTTCTATGCCAGGGGTTTTACCCGCAAGGCTGTACACACCCGGTACCACGGTACTTACCCCAAGACCTACCAGCATAAAACCTAACGCAGCAGGGATTACATATGGAAAAAATACCGCTATGTACATGCCGCCTGATATAAGGAAACCACTAAAGGCAAGTACTTTTTTACGACCGAAACGCTGCGTGATTTTATCGCCAATGAATCGACCACTGGCCATCATAATCATAAATGACGTATAGCCGAGTATGACCAATGATTCCGGTGCTTTTACCACATCTTTAAAATAGACCCCGCTCCAGTCAAACATTATGCCCTCGCTTACCATACTACAAAAACCAATTACCCCAAGCCAAGCCAGTGCGGGATTGATTTTGGGTATCAGACCTTTCTTTTTATCCGCTTCTACTGCCTTCGGTTTCGCCGGACGGGTTTTAACCAGATAACGGAAATTGGCAAAGATGTTTATGTACAACAACACCGCAACGGTTACAAAGTGGTAAAGGGGAGGCAACTTAAAGTTCATCATACCTAACCCAATAAGCGCACCGGTAAAACCTGCAAGGCTCCATGCCCCGTGAAACGAAGACATTATGGGCCTGCGGAATAACCCCTCGGTAAGGATGCCCTGGGTGTTTATAGAGATATTGCTAAAATTACTAAAGATGCCAAAAAAGAACAGCGACAACATAAGCTGCCATACCTCAGTAGCCAGTCCCAGCGTAGTCATGGCAAGGATGTAAAAAATAATACCGAACACCACAGTTTTGCTACTACCGTAACGGATGACTATTTTCCCCGAAAAAGGCATCATAACCAACTGCCCCACGGGTATGGCAAAGAGTACCGTACCCAGGTCGGCTTCAGTTAATCCCAAGGATTCTTTAATATCCGGAATTCGGCTCGCCCAGGTGGCAAAGGTAAGCCCCATGGTAAAGTAAAATAACGATACCGCAAGGCGTATGCGGTTAAGGTAACTTTCTTTGGCTTCTTTGTACGCTTTCAGTGGTTTGCGTACCTTCCGGGCATTATTTAATTCTATATCCATAACTGCTCTGTAATTTACTTACAAATTTACGCACTTATTGTTTACGAAGTAAGTCATTTCACAGAGATACACGGAGGAGTCACAGAGATACATAGAGAAAAAAGGTACCAACCTCGGAAAAAATAAATAGAATATTACGGAGATTGTTACGTACTACTCTGTTGACCAAAATATTTAAAAACTCCGCGCATCTCTGTGACTCCTCCGTGTATCTCCGTGTTACTTTTATTTGTTTACTGTAAACTGTGACTGCAAACTATCCCTTCAAAAACTCCTTCAAGGGTTTTATAAAACGGTCATACGCCTCAATGTGCGGCAAATGCCCTATACCCTCAATCTCAGAAAGCTTGGCATTTGGTATTTTTTTCGCCGTTTCCCTGCCCAGTACCGGATAATTGCCCAGCTTCTCCTGCACGTCTTTCGGAGCTTTGGCTTTGCCAAGGGCAGTCCGGTCGCGCTGGCCGATGATAAGCAGTACAGGCATTTTAAGGTTCTGGAACTCATAACAAACCGGTTGCGTAAAAATCATATCGTAAGTAATCGCCGCATTTTTAGCCACCGTAGCGTAAATCTCTTTATTGAGTGTCCAGCCCGCAAGGATGTTTACCCACCTATCGTACTGCGGTTTCCATTTGTTGTCGTAATAAAAAGTAAGCTGGTAGTTCTTTATCTTTTCATAGTCCTGTTTCAGTTCGCTGTGATACCAGTCGTCTACGCTTTGATAAGGTACCCAAACCTTCCAGTCTTCCAGTCCAATAGGATTTTCAAGAATCAGTTTCTCTACCGTATCAGGATACATCAGCGCAAAACGAGTAGCCACCATACCACCCATAGAATGTCCCAGTAATTGTATTTTGGTAATCTTCAGCTCATCCAGAATCTTCTTTGTATTCTGTGCCAAAAGCTGGAAACTGTATTGTATGTTCGTCGGTTTACTGCTTTTGCCAAAGCCTATCTGGTCGGGCATAATCACACGGTAACCATCTTTGGCTAGGTCATTGGCGGTTTGCTCCCAATACGCACCGTTAAAGTTTTTGCCGTGCAACAGTACAACGGTTTTGCCGTTTGGTTTGGCAGGCTTCAGGTCCATGTACGCCATAGTAAGGTGCTGCCCCTGTATGTCCAGATTAATGGTACTTACGGCGAACGGATACGTATAATCTTCCAGCATCAGCCCTAGCGGGCGGGGCTGTTCAGTTTGTGCCTGCGTGGAGATAAAGGCAAAAACCGATAATATCAGTAAAGCAAATTTCTTCATAATCATTGTATTTGCGGTTTTGTAATTTTTATTATCAGGCGATGATTTCCATCTTCTTCATCAGGAAAGTCGCGCTCTTGTTCTGGCAGATACCCTCACGCAGGGTATAGTCAAACACCAGTTCATCATTGGTAATCTGCACCTCAAAGCATTGGTTTTTCAGGTACTGTGGATATTCATTGCTGGTATTGCACACCTCAATATCGTGCGTGGCAATGACACCCGTGCCGTTCTGGTCAATCACCTTTTTAATCACGCCAATGGTACCACTCTGTTTATCGTCAGAATTTGTCCCTTTCAGGATTTCGTCCAGCAGTACAAACGAACGCTGTTCCTGCATGGCGGTAATAATCTGTTTCAGGCGTTTTACCTCAGCAAAAAAGTATGACTCACTATCGGCCAATGAATCACTCTGACGCATAGAGACCAAAACAGGCAACGGATGCACCACTGCCCTTTCGGCACACAAGGGAGCACCCACACCCGCCAGCACCATATTAATGCCCAGCGTACGCAAAAAGGTACTTTTACCCGACATATTGCTACCCGTAAGGATACGGAACGGCTGCTGCATAAACGAAATATCATTGCACACCCGTACCGTTTCCGGAATCAGCGGATGCCCGAGTTTTGTAAATTCAATACGATTGTCTTCTACAATTTCAGGGAACACAAATGCGGGGTTGTTCGCTGCATAGTTGGCAAGGCTGTTCAGGGCTTCAAACTCACCGATTACAGCAAGCCAATCGTGTATGTGGGTTGCGTGTTTTTCTTTCCAAACGTACAGCCTGCGCAGTATGTGTATGTGATACGTACTTACCCCGTTTATCAGCATCGCGCCAAGCGGATTTGCCGTATTGTTTAAATCCGCAAACAAACCTGAAAGCGTACGAATTTCATTACTCGCCGAGCTCACACGCTGTTGCAGCGCTATGTTTTTTGGAGCGGTAAAGGTTTCCTGTTCTATGCTGTGCAGTATGTCGCCGTAGTTTTTAAGTATGCCGTCTATTTCATCAGAGAAAATAGTAATGACACGTATCTTCTTAAAATGCAAAAATGCCTGCCCCACATTACACAGGAACAGCCACGTAACCGCGCTGTGGTAACTGCCTGTAATAATGCTGTACACTACCGCAACTACAAAAGCTACCGGCCCGGCAATGCTGAGTGCCGTAGCCGTAGCCGAGAGTTGTTCCAAAGGCGAGCTTGCCCATTCCTGTAGTTGGTCGTACTTCTTAGCCGTGTCGTTTTTACTACGCGCCAGGGCTGCTATGTGCTGCCTCCATCCGGTTTTATCTTTTAGCTCAGCTATGGACTGCTGGTTTTGCAAAATGGCATCATTAGGCAACAGCCCGCCAAGCAGTTTCGCAAAGGTGTTTTTGCCAATGAATGTATTGGTGCGATTAAGCTGATGAAACAACGAACGCGCCCCAAAAATATCCAGGTCGTAGGTGTAAGTATGACTTGGGTCAACATACTCCTTACCCTCCTCAAACGGAATCGCCGTACGGTTTAGGTAAGCGATTTCATCTTTATTTATTTGTATCAGCTGACGCAACAGATTGCGCTGCCTTGAAACCTTTTGGTGCTTTTTATATACAAACGCAAAGCCAATACACAACATAGCGACTCCAGCCCAATAGCCCTGTCCCCCATATTTAATACCCAAGTAAGTGGTAAGTACTATCAGGGCAGCCAATACCAGGCGTACTGTGCCTATCAGGTTATACCGTTGTTGTTGTTTTTGGTATGCTGCCTCGTGTTGTTGCAGTAATTGTTCGTAGTCGGTTATTTTCAAAATCTTTTTTTTATGCTGCTAAAATATGCATTAACACCGAACATTGCAGAAACAGCACCAACGGCATTTAAAATTTATAATTCAAAATTTAAAATAATCAATACACCTCCGGGTTAACACACGCGGGCAACGGCTCGCCCTTAATGGCGGCAATAATGTTTCGCGCAGCAAGCAACGCCATATCGTCACGGGTTTCTTTTACAGCGGAACCAATGTGTGGCAATACGCATACGTTCTCTAAATCCAGCAGCGGATTGTCTTTATCCATCGGTTCAGGATGGGTAACATCCAGCCCGGCACCCCAAATGATACCGCCCTCTAACGCTTCTTTTAAATCCGTTTCGTTATGGATACTTCCGCGTGCCGTGTTAATAAACAGTGCGGAAGGTTTCATTTTAGCAAAAACGTCGGCATTAAACAAACCTTTGAGCTCATCGGTAAGATTGGCATGTACGCTGATGACATCACTTTGCGCCAGCAGTTCATCAAACTCCACACGCTTTGCGCCCACCTGCCATTCGGCATCTTTATTGTGTCCGCGATTATGGTAAATAATGTCCATGCCATACGCGCCCTTACTCATCTTCGCCATTTCAAGCCCGATGTTACCCAACCCAAAAATACCGAGTGTTTTGTCGAATAACGAGGTGCCCAACCCGGCATTGGGTTCAAAGAAATCCCAGTCGCCACGGGCTATGCGTTTGTGGTGGTAAAATGCCTTTCGGGCGGTGGCTATCATAAGCAGAAAAGCCGTTTCGGCAGTAGCACGGCTCAGTACGTCGGGCGTGTTCCCTATCGGGATGCCCGCCCTGGTAGCAGCCTCCACATCTACATTATCATAGCCTACTGAAAACAACGATACCACTTTTAAGTGGCTGCATTGTTCAAAAAACGCCGCATCGGCCTTGCGCCTGCCGGTAAGCAGCACAGCATCGGCAGCCTTGCAATGGATTAAAAACTCTTCCTCAGTAAGTTCGCGTTTTTCTGTCCATTGGGTTATTTCGTAGCCTTCTTTTTCCAGAAGTTCCAATCCCGCTTGTGGAATTTCACGTGTGATGAATATTTTCATGATAATACATTTATATGCACCAGGCGTTGCCCGGTGCTAATATATTTGACCCTTTCAGGATAAGTTGAGTTTTAAGCTAGATTGTCAGGATTTACTTCTTTCTCGATGACGCGGATTTGAAATCCGTGCTTAGCTTTCAGAAAATTCTAAGGCACGGATTGCAAATCCGCGCCATCAATATTGGAGATCCGACGATGGGTATAGTCCAAAACCAAACTTTATGACTTTCGCCTTTAATATCTTATGACTTAGTAGGCGCTTTCAGCAGTAAGCGATGCCAGTAGCGGAGCGGTAATATCAAGCTGTGGTGCCTGTATAATACTGTCTAACTGGTTAAGGCTTGTAGCACTTACAATAGGCGCGGTAATTCCGGGACGGTGGATAAGCCATGCCAGGGCAACGGCTGCCTGCGTAGTGTTCAGCTCAGATGCAACCGCATCAAGTGCCGCAAGGATTTTATGCCCGCGTTTATCCAGGTATTTTTCCATACCGCCGCCGCGTGGGCTTTTACCAAAGTCGGCTGCGCTACGGTACTTGCCCGTAAGAAAGCCGCTTGCCAGTGACCAATACGGTATTACCCCCAGCTTATTGCCCAGGCAAAGAGGTTCCAGCGTACTTTCATAACCGGCACGGTCGTACAGGTTGTAATGAGGCTGTACGCTTTGATATACCGGAAAGCCTTTCTGTGCCGAAACCTGTAGCGATTGCATCAGCCTTTCGGGTGTCATGTTGCTGGTGCCTATGTAGCGCACCTTACCGTCTTTAACCAATTGTGCATATGCCTCAAGGGTTTCATCAACAGGTGTTTCAACATCATCGAAATGCGTTTGGTACAGGTCGATATAATCTGTTTTAAGACGGCTAAGCGAATCTTCTACCGCTTGCAGTATATAGGCTTTTTTCAGGCCTTTTTTGCCATCGCCCATATCGCTGCCTACTTTTGTGGCAATGATAACATCATCACGACGGCCACGTTTTTGAAGCCAGTTTCCAATGATGGTTTCGCTTTCGCCACCCGTATTGCCCTCTGCCCAACGCGAGTACACATCGGCAGTATCTATAAAATTGAATCCGGCACCTGTAAAAGCGTCAAGGATTTCGAACGATTGTTTTTCGTCAATGGTCCAGCCAAAAACATTGCCCCCGAAAGTTATGGGGTATACATATAAATCAGATTCTCCTAATTGTCTTTTTTCCATAATTGATTATTGTTGCGCCCCAGATGCTACAATCAGGGCTATGGTTATGAGTGCAGGCACTGCCTGTACAAAAAATATTTTCTTAGACGCCGTAAGCGCCCCGTAAATGCCTGCCACTGCTACACAGCCCAGAAAGAACAGGGCTATGTAATTGCGCCACAGGTTGTCTGAGATGAAAAACGTCCAGATGAGTCCGGCAGCGAGGAAGCCGTTATACAAACCCTGGTTGCCCGCCAGTGCCTTTGTTTTAGGGAACAGTTCTTTAGGGAAATTGCGGAATATTTTTGGCCCGCGGGTTTCCCAGGCAAACATTTCGAACCACATAATGTACAGGTGGAACAGCGCCACGAGCGTTATCAGCGCACTAATGGCAATCTCTAAAAAGCTTTGCGAATTTTCCATGAGGTTTGGTTTTTAGCGTAAGATTATAAGGTTACTACCTGTCGGGTTTCACTGCTTTTCAGCGCCGCATCTATGATTTTCATAACGCGGGTGCCGTCTTGGGCAGTAACAGGTTCGGTAGCATTTTCGGTAATGGCTTTGTACACGCCATCAAAAAGACCGTAGTAATTTCCATTTAGTGTAGGTATGGTTTTACGGATGGTTTCACCGTCTTTCTGTATGTTTAGTATACCGCTTAGTGCTTCAGGTTCGTTGCCCCAATCGGTAAGATTCGGCTTGGCACCTGTTTTAAGGACGTCTTCCTGAAGGTCGCCACGGTGCTTCAGGAAACTGCCGTTGCGCCCCTGTAAAACATACGATGGTACCATTTCCTTATTAAAGAAACCACCGTGCAGGCGTACGCGCTTATCTGCATAGTACAATAGTATATCTATGTTGTCGTCTACAAGAGAGCCTTCGCGGATGGTGCGCACATCGGCAAATACCGCTTTAGGGTAACCGAAAAGGTACAATGCCTGGTCTATGATGTGCGGGCCAAGGTCTTTCAGTACACCTGCACCCGCATTGGCACTTTCTTTCCATGCCTTAGGGCTAAGGTTAGGGTTATAACGGTCAAAACGGATTTCGGCTTCTACAATGTCGCCCAGCTCACCCGAGTCCAATACCTGTTTTACGGTTTTAAGGTCGCTGTCCCAACGGCGGTTTTGGTACACGGTAAGTTTCAGCCCTTTTTCTTTGGCTAGCTTATCAAGTTCCTCGGCTTCGGCAGCCGTGGTGGTAAAGGCTTTTTCTACCAAAGCGTGCTTACCTGCCTCAAGTACTTTTTTAGTATATTCAAAATGGGTATCTACCGGAGTGTTTACTACTATCAGGTCTACGTCATCGGCAAGTAATTCTTCTAACGTTTCGTAACGTTTTACGTTAGGATAATCCTGGCGGATGAGGTCTTTACTCCGCTCCCATGCGCCCATAAGTTCAAATCCTTCGTGTAAGGTGAGGAACGGCGCGTGAAATACCTTTCCTGACATACCGTATGATAATAACGCTGCTTTTACTTTTTTCATTTTTATTGTACATATGGCGTTGCCATATGTTATTATATGTACACCTTTCGGGGCATTGGTTAATGAATTGTTTTTATTGCTGCCCATGGAAATTACGGGCATTACTACAAAATTACAGAAAAACATTACTGGAATCACAGGTTTAGCAAAACCTTAAGCCTCTGTTAAAACAACCTTTTGCTTTCTTCTTTAAAAAACAATGATAGACACTAGCAAACTGAGTATTCAATCGCTCAAAACCTGCTTCAATCACAATATTTTAAAAAAATGTTACATTTAGGCTTTCAAAAAGTAAAATTCGTAATTTTATAACCTATATCTTTGTAACCATAAACAACACTGCTGAATGCCTAAAATACTCATCATCGGAGCCTGTGGCCAAATTGGCACCGAACTGACGAAAAAACTGCGCGAGGAATACGGTACCGATAATGTTATCGCCTCAGATGTGCGCAAGACCGATCCTGAGTTTGTAAACTCGGGTCCGTTTGAAGTGGTAAACGCGCTCGACTTTAACCAGATAGAGCATACCATAGAAGCACACGGTGTAGATGAAGTATATCTTATGGCGGCATTGCTCAGTGCTACTGCCGAAAAAAATCCGGCTTTCGCGTGGGATCTCAATATGAACTCGCTGTTCCACGTGCTGAACCTGGCTAAGGCAGGTAAGATTAAAAAAATCTTCTGGCCCAGCAGTATAGCGGTTTTTGGCCCTACAACACCCAAGCAAAATACCCCGCAGTATACCGTTATGGAACCCAGTACCGTATACGGCATAAGTAAGCAAAGCGGTGAACGCTGGTGCGAATACTACCATAACATTTATGGTGTAGATGTGCGAAGCATCCGTTACCCGGGCCTTATCAGCTGGAGTACGCTTCCCGGCGGCGGTACTACAGACTATGCCGTGGATATTTACCACAAGGCATTAGAAAACGGCGAATACACCTGCTTCCTGAATGAGGAAACCCGCCTGCCCATGATGTATATGGACGACGCCATTCGTGCTACGATAGAAATAATGAAGGCTCCTGCCGAAAACATAAAAATACGCAGCAGCTATAACCTGGCAGCTATGGATTTTACCCCGACGGAAATTACCACAGCCATACAGCAGGAATTACCCGATTTTACCATAAGCTATGAGCCGGATTTCAGGCAGAAGATAGCAGACAGCTGGCCTCAAAGCATAGACGACAGCACCGCCCGTGCCGACTGGGGCTGGAAATACGAGTTTGACCTGCAAACCATGACCACCGATATGCTGGCGCATTTAAGAGAACTGAAACACAATGACTAAACTACACATAAATTAACACACTGCTTAACTACTCAACCCGGGCTTTTGTCCGGGTTTTTTGTGCTTGCTACTTAAAGGTAAGTAATCAGGCAATCTTTAAATGAAACCTAAATGTTTTGGAAGCGAGTAGCTTTGTTCAGTATATTTATATGATTTGAAATTACAAGGACAGACTATGCCAAAAACAGCCATACTACTGGGCGCTACGGGTGCTACAGGGAGTGAGTTGCTTAAACTCCTTTTAAACGACAACCGGTATGATACCATAAAACTCTTTTCGCGTAAAGCATCAGGTGTAAGCCATCCTAAAGTAAAGGAGTATGTTATTGACCTGTTTGCTCTAGAGCAACACGCTACTGATTTTACCGGCGATGTGGTGTTTTGCTGTATTGGCACGACCAAAGCTAAAACGCCTGACACAGATACCTATTACAAAATAGACTACGGTATACCTGTTGCCGCAGCGGCGTTGGCTGCGCTAAACGGCATTAGGTCTTGCATTGTAATTTCGGCATTGGGTGCAGATAAAAACAGTGGCATTTTTTACAACCGCACCAAAGGCCAAATGCAGGAAGCAGTTTTGGAGCAAGGTATTTCCAATACACACCTATTGCAGCCGGCGCTCATCGTTGCCGACCGCCCTGAGAATCGCCTAGGAGAGAAAATAGCCTCGGCTGTATTTAAATTGATCAATCCGATACTTATAGGCAGCATGAAAAAATACCGCAGCATTGCTGTATTAACCATAGCACGCGCCATGATTTGGCTGGATAATAACAGTTATCCAAAGATTATTGTACCATCGGATGAAATACAGGAATTGGGGAGGTAACAAGGATATTGACTTCCGCCCAAGACTTTATGACTTTACAAACTTTCGGCTTTAAGACTAACATAAAAATTACCAAAAAATTATCACACCCATAACAGCACTGCGCTATCTTTGTAGTGTATTTAGGTTTGTATAAAAGTACAGCCTGATTCTTCCGAATAACCGAATTAACGCATCCACGAATAACCAAAAGAAAATGATAATATACAACGTTACCAGCGCTGTAGACCCTGCCGTACACGAGCAGTGGCTGCAATACATGATGGACAAGCACGTGCCTGCGATTATGGCAACCGGCAAGTTCAATAAAATAAAGATTGTGAAGGTGCTGGGCGACGAGCAGCATCATGGCGGGGCTACCTATTCGGTACAATATACGGCTGATAACCGCGAAAAGCTAGAGGAATATTACCGTGAGCATGCGCCTGCATTCCGTGCCGAAATGAAACAGCTATTTGGCGAAAGTATACTACAGTTCCGTACGGAACTGGAAATAGTACAGGAATTTTTATCGGTATAAAAATTAAGCGGGTGCCTTTTAGTTATTCCTCATAAACAGCGATATTTGCACCATGGATAAAGTAAAAGCAAAAAAGCACCTGGGGCAGCATTTCCTTAAGGATGAAAGCATAGCACAGGATATTGCCGACTCGCTAACCCTTCAAGGATATGACAAGGTACTGGAAATAGGCCCAGGTATGGGTGTACTAACCAAGTACCTGCTACAAAAAGACATAGAAACCTTTGTTATAGAAATTGATACCGAATCGGTAGCGTATCTTAATGCGCATTACCCAAAACTGCACGGACACATTGTAAGTGAGGATTTCCTGAAATACAATATCTTGAATACTATGGGCGACAGCCCGTTTGCCATTATAGGTAACTATCCGTATAATATTTCGTCTCAAATCGTATTTCGCACGCTCGAAATGCGTGACCGTATTCCGGAGTTTTCGGGTATGTTCCAAAAGGAGGTTGCCGAACGCATCTGCGAAAAGAAAGGCAGCAAAACCTACGGCATACTTTCGGTACTGGTGCAGGCTTTTTATGATGCCGAATACCTGTTTACTGTTCCCGAGCATGTATTTAATCCGCCGCCAAAAGTAAAGAGCGGGGTACTGAGACTCAGGAGAAAAGAAAACTACCACCTGCCGGTAGACGAAAAAATGTTTTTCGGTGTGGTAAAGGCCGCCTTTAACCAACGCAGGAAAACACTACGAAACAGCCTTAAAAGCTATATAAACTCTGATATTTTAAAGGAAGATACTATCTTTGACCTGCGTCCGGAACAACTTTCGGTAGAGCAATTTATTACCCTTACGCAAAAGTTAGCCAATGGAGTTTAAAATCAGCCGGGAGTTCATAACCCAGATAGAGCAATATGCAAGCGAAAACCGTGAAAAGGAACTGGTAGCTTTACTGGAAGACCTGCACTACGCCGATATTGCCGAGATCATGGGTGAACTCGATGATGCTGATGCCATTTACCTGTTCCACATACTTGACAGCGAAAAGACCGCTGAAATTCTTTTGGAACTCGACGAAGAAGTTCGTGAAAAAATCCTTCGCGGGCTGTCGCCGAAAGAGATTGCAGAGGAGCTGGACGAGCTGAGTACCGATGACGCTGCCGACATTATAGGGGAACTCCCTGCCGACATGAAGGAGGAGGTTATCTCTGAAATCATGGACGTGGAGCATGCCAAGGACATCGTAGACCTGCTCCGCTATGATGAGGACACCGCCGGTGGACTTATGGGTAAAGAGCTTGTACAGGTAAACGAAAACTGGAGTGTACTTACCTGCGTTAAAGAAATGCGTGAGCAGGCGGCTAACGTACAGCGCGTGCATTCTATATACGTGGTAGATGATGAAGGCAGGCTTAAGGGCAGGCTTTCGTTAAAAGACCTTTTGGTTACCAGTACGCGTACCATGATACGCGAGGTATATATCCCTAAAGTAGATTTTGTAAAAGTAAGCACCCCCGATGTAGAGGTGGCACGTATCATGCAGAAGTATGACCTTGAAGCCATACCGGTTATAGACGAACTGGGCAGGCTCGTAGGCCGCATTACCATTGACGATATTGTAGATGTTATTAAAGAAGAAGCTGATAAGGATTACCAGCTTGCAGCGGGTATCTCCCAAGACGTAGAGGCCGATGACAGTATCCTCGACCTCACAAAGGCGCGCCTTCCGTGGCTGGTGCTTGCCCTGCTTGGCGGCTTTGTCAGCGTAAAACTGCTTAACGGTTTTAGCGGTGCCATGAATAACCACAGGGAACTGTTCTTTTTTACGCCGCTTATCGCGGCGATGGCCGGTAACGTGGGTGTACAGTCAAGTGCGATTATCGTACAGGGCCTTGCTAATAACAGCATCAGCGGTTCTTTATGGAACAGGCTTATAAAAGAAGTACTACTCAGTTTGCTGAACGGTGCCATACTTGCCATTATCCTTATTTTGGGCAGCCACCTGCTTTTGGGCGTAAGCTATGAAGTAGGCCTAACGGTAAGCATATCATTGGTATCGGTAATTGTAATCGCATCGCTCATCGGTACGTTTGTACCTATTCTTCTTAATCGCATAGGGTTTGACCCTGCCCTTTCCACAGGGCCTTTTATTACGACCAGTAATGACATCTGCGGTATCCTTATTTATTTTTCTATTGCCAAACTGATTCTTGGGTTTTAGGAAAAAGAGCCATGAATTAGACGAATGCTTACAAATTAATTTTGCGAAAAATCATTCTTTAGCGAAGCTGACCTCTATATAACTTACTTTCCGATCTTTTATGTAATAAATAGCATAACCCTGGTTTCCTGTAAAATGAACCTGGTAGTAGTATTCCCTGTCGAGGTCGTTAAGGCGGGCACCCCAGTTGGGATATTCTGTAGAGCAGGGAAACATGTATCTCAATTTCTCCTCAGTATCTCCGGGTTGTATGCCACCTACGTTAAGTACCGCTTTTATCGGGTAATCGGCATTGATTTTATATACATCGATAGTTGTAAGTTTCTTATTTTCAAACTTCATTTTAAAATGGTTAATCCAGTACTCCTTTTGTACGGTTACACCTCTTGGATTCATTATAGAGTCGGTACGTACCAACTGGAATTTCATCACGCTTTTCTCAAAACTCTTACGGCTGTGGCCAAAAACAGGCTTGTCGTTCAGCAATACTTTTGTTGGAGCTATAGAGTCGGGCAGATAGGTAAGGAATTCTGACTTAAAATTACGTTCGGCAAAAAAGCACAGGTTTTCATCAAACAAGCCCCGTACCTTGTTACTTTTATCTACATATTCGGCTTTATCTGCAGGAATATAAATAGAAGTGTCATCATGGGTGGTATAAATGGTGTCGCGCAGGCGATTGATTTGTACCACATACATGTTGGGTACCCTAAGGGGCGTAATAGGTAGCCATCCCGTAGACTCAACCACTTCAATCGGTTTCCTCTCCCAAGAAAGGGCTTCCTTTTTAAGTGCAATAAGCTGCTGCGCCAGGGTTTCATCTTCCGATTGATACGCCTGTATGCGCGCGCCTACATAAGGATCTTCGCTCATAAACTCCTTAATTGTGGTGTGTCCTACCCGCTGCCCATCTACCATACGGTAGGCAGTAACTTTTACAAAATTATTCTGGGCAAGGCATAACAAAGGCAAAACTAGCAGGGATAAAAGTAGTTTCATTGGTTCAGGTTTTGGAATGGGTTACCTAAAATAACGAAAAAACCTGAACCGAATTGTATGTTAACCAGCCATTAAACAAGAATTCCGGATAATGATGTTACCACCACGTTCCGGAATCTCTGTTTATTGATATATGATTCATCACAACTCTGAAAACTACGACTGCAAGCTGATTACTAAACACTGAACACTAAAGCTCGCCGTCCCATTCGGCATAAAACTGTGCCAGGAAACCCTCCATATAGTTGTGGCGGGCTTGGGCAATTTTGCGTCCGGTTTCGGTATTCATGCGGTCTTTAAGCAGTAATAGCTTTTCGTAGAAATGATTTATGGTAGGCGCTACATTTTTTTTGTACACTTCCTTATCTGTATATACAACCGGGCTAATTTCAGGATCGTATATGGTACGGTTTTTAAATCCGCCATAATTAAAGGCACGGGCTATACCTATAGCACCTATAGCATCAAGTCTGTCGGCATCCTGAACAACGTCAAGCTCTGCGCTTTTAAATGTTCGCTCTATGCCACCCTTATACGATATGTTTTCAATAATGGCTATAACGTGCAGTATGGTTTCTTCGTCTACATTATGGCTTTCCAGGAACTCCCTCGCCACACGTGGGCCTACGGTTTCGTCGCCATTGTGGAACTTACTGTCGGCAACATCGTGCAGCAATGCGCCCAGCTGTACCACGGTAAGATTACACTCTTCGCCGTTAGCTATGTTCAGGGCATTGTTATACACACGCTGTATATGAAACCAGTCATGACCGCCTTCAGCGCCTTCCAGTTGTTGTTTTACAAAGTTTATGGTATGATGTATCAGTGCAGCGTTGCTCATGGCTTTATTTTTAGGACTACAAAAATACGGCCTTCTTTTTAAACCCACCGTTAAAAAATAACCCCATGCTTTAATAAAAGGCATGGGGCTGTATTATGGTTATATTTTATTTAGCTGCTTTGCGAATCGCCCCGGAGTATACGGTACTGCTTACGGGCATCTATAAAGTAAATACTGTCTTCGTGTTCAAAAATCATCTTTTCGTACAGCGGCTTTGCCTTATCAGGCTGGTTTAGTTTTTTGTTATAGATTTCAGCCGAAAAGTACAGCGCTTCATCTACATAAATCCCTTCCTTATACTTATCTATGATTTCGGCATAGCTTTGCAGGGCAAGGTCGTACTGGCCAAGGCTTTCGTAAATACGCCCCAGGCGCAGCAGGGTTACATCCTGTATGCTTTCGGTTTTATCGGTAGCGCGGAGTTGTTTAAACAATTCCAGGGCTTCCTGTTTTTTGTTTTGGTACAGCTTAAAGTCGGCACGGGCAAACTTTTTCAGTGCGGTCTGGGTGCTGTCCTCTACCGTATTATCGCTTATGAGCAGGAACAGCTCCATGGCATCATTGGCTATGAGCCATGACGAGCTCGACTTAAGTACGCCCAGCTGTTTCTGCGCCCATTCAAAATCACCTTTAAAATAGCTGGCACGCGCCACACGGAAACTCGCCTCGTTACCTATGGCATCGCCTTTCAGGTCTTCCTGTACCTGTGCGTAGTAGATAATGGCCTGGTTAAATTTTTCCTCGGCAAGCAGGATATCGCTCATCTTCATCTTTACCTGCGACTGCTGGTACCTGTTCAGGTTCATTGCCAATGACTGGTTCAGGGTAGCAAGCGCGGTTTTACTGTCCTTTAGCTGAAAGGCTTCAAAATCGGCTTTTAAAACCTGTAGCTTTAGCGAATTTGGCGTAGTGCCAAATTTAAGCAAGTCGGCTTCTATACGCTGCTTTATTACCGGCAGGTCGGCCTCTTTGGCATTCTTAATGTCTATCTGCAATACATAGTATTCGGCATCAATAAGCAGGTCGTTCTCGGTAGTATTCTGTCCTACAAAGTCGAATATCTCCTTTGCGGTGCTGTCTTCATTTTCTTCAGCGGCAAGACGGCCCAGGTTTACAATGTTCAGGAACAAATCAGGGTTACGCCTGTACACTGCTTTTTGCTGGATAAAGGCTTTGCCGTATTCCTTTTGCTGTACAAAAAACCAACTCAGGAATTCGTTCCAGAACACATCCTGCGACTTCTGGGTTTGCAGCAGCAGCGATTTGCGCAACAGGGTATTAAAATTGTCGCTGGTATTTTCCTCATTCATAAAGCGCGAAAGCTGGTTTTGTACATTTACCAGATTCTGCGGATTGGTATAAGCAAAGCTTAGCAGTTTCTCAATCATTGGCTCTATGTTACCCAACTGCCCCTCTAACAGCGCCATCTGGTAATCAAAGTTCATGGTTTTGTTAGCTGCCGCAGCAGCTTCGTAGGTAGCAAGGGCTTCCTTAATCAGCACCTTTTTTTCAAAATTATTGGCTATCATGTATACGTTGCCCGGCGTTTGGGCAACAGCATCTATAGCAATTTTATAATTGGCGTCGGCCTTTGCCTGATTTTTCTGCAACTGGTAATTATAGCCCAGGTCTATATAGAGCATGGGCATTTTTGTAAGCTCTATCTTAGACAATAGCAGCTTTTCAGCTTTGTCGTATTGTTTCAGTTGCTGGTAACATTCGGCAAGGCGCTGCGAAAAATATATATTGCGTGGCTGTGCCTTATCCATATCCTGATAGAGCATGGCTGCTTTTTCGAAATCGCCTTTTTCAAAGTAGTTCTGTGCCAACTGTTCGTTTTGGGCAAAAGCCACAACCGAAAATATAAAGGCGATATGGAGGAATAGTTTTTTCATAGCGGTAAGCCCGGAAGCAAGTTCCGGTAATTTATGTAACGCAAAATAGCACATTTAAAGTACATAACACGTAATGCCGTTCCTTATGTGCATAACAAAGATAGTTATATATAGCAAAAAACCTGCGTCATTGCTGAAGCAGGTTTTTTTTCAGTTGTTATTTTAAATACCTAATAAGAAGGCATATTAATCTATAATATCAAACCCGGTGTAACGCCTTAGTACCTCAGGGATTACAATACCCTCCGGTGTCTGGTAGTTTTCCAGGATACCTGCAAGTACGCGTGGCAATGCCAGTGAGCTACCGTTTAGGGTATGTGCCAGGTGGTTTTTACCATCCTTATCGCGGTAACGCAGCTTCAGCCTGTTACTCTGGAAGGTTTCAAAGTTAGATACCGAACTGATTTCAAGCCAACGGTCCTGTGCGGTAGAGAACACTTCAAAATCGTAGGTAATTGCCGATGCAAAGCCCATATCGCCACCACAAAGGCGTAGCACACGGTACGGTAGTTTAAGCTCTTCTAGTATCGCCTTAACGTGTTCTACCATTCCGTCTAGTGCGGCATGGCTGTTTTCAGGCTTTTCTATACGAACAATCTCTACCTTATCAAACTGGTGCAGGCGGTTAAGCCCCCGTACGTGTGCCCCCCATGATCCCGCCTCACGACGGAAACACGGCGTATAGCCCGTACACATAACCGGAAGGTCTTTCTCCTCCAGGATTACATCGCGAAAAATATTAGTAACCGGAACCTCGGCTGTAGGGATAAGGTACAGGTTGTCTGCCACGGCGTGGTACATCTGGCCTTCCTTATCGGGAAGCTGGCCGGTACCGTAACCCGAAGCTTCGTTTACCAGGTGCGGCACCTGGAATTCGCTGTAGCCGGCATCGGTATTTTTATCAAGGAAATAAGAAATAAGCGCGCGTTGCAGTCTGGCTCCCTTGCCTTTGTATACAGGGAAACCGGCACCGGTAATTTTTACGCCCAGTTCAAAATCTATGATATCGTATTTTTTAATCAGGTCCCAGTGCGGTACGGCACCTTCATGCAGCGCAGGGATTTCTCCGCTACGGAACACTTCCTCATTTTCTTCAGGGGTTTTACCCACCGGAACAATATCGGCAGGCGTGTTAGGCAGCTTGTACAGCACATCGGTAAGATCAGTAGTAGCAGTAGCAAGGATTTCTTCCAGCTCTTTCGCCTTCTCTTTGTATTGCCCGGTTTGCTCGCGCATTGCGGTAGCCTCATCCTTTTTACCGGCTTTCATAAGCTCGCCTATGCTACGCGACAGTTTATTGGACTCGGCAAGGATGGTATCAAGCTCTACCTGTGTGGACCTTCTTTTTTCGTCCAGGGCTATAACTTCATCAATAAGCGGCGTGGCATCAAAATTACGTTTGGCCAGGGCGCTGATCACTTTCTCGCGGTTTTCCCTAATAAATGCTGTCTGTAACATTGTATAAAATTTTTATAATGTGGGCAAATTTAACGAATTGTTTTAAACACCGGCTAACAAATAACGGCTGATTGGCATTGAATTTTAACAGCCGTATCAAAAAAACAAAAAAGGTTGCCCCGGCAGCGGGACAACCTTTTGTATGAATTTACACTCCTTATATAATTATATGTATGGTGTGCTGTTTATTTCTGCTCCTTAACAAGGTAAATGTATACCGGGAAGTGGTCGCTATAACCTACATTACCATTAGAGTTACGCAGCGGGTAGCCTTTGTAGGCACCAGTTTGCTGTGTCATATAGGTTTTGTTGTATACACCGGCTTTCCAGTAACGGTATGATGTGTAATCTTTTTTAATAAGCGGCTCGGTAATAATCATCTGGTCAAAAAGATCCCATGCATCACGATACGCAAGTGTACCTATACCTTTTTCGCTCATTGACTCCATAGGGTTGTAGAGGCCGCCCGGTTTTACCTCTTCCTGTTTTGCTTTTGTACCCAGCACTACTTTAAGGCTCTTGTTGTAAGGGCCGTCGTTAAGGTCGCCCATGGTAACCAGTTTAAGGTCTTGTTTTTTCTCGAAAAGAGAGTCAATAATCTTTTTGTTTAGTGCGGCCGCAGCCTCACGAAACGGCGTACTCTTTTTCTCACCCCCGGCGCGTGATGGCCAGTGGTTTACTATAAAGCTTACTTCTTCGCCATCTAAAAGACCGGTTACAAGCAACTGGTCGCGGGTATATCTGCGGCCGGTATAGTCTACATTAATATATACTGCCATTTCTTCCTCGTCCTTATCGGTCTTGGTACCGTCAGCTTTTTGCTTTTCAAAATCCTTTTTTTCTTTAGCACTTTCGTTGTCAAAGATCATTAGCGGATATTTTTTGTAACTTGTTGGCTTAAAAACACTTTTGCGGTACAGTAATGCCACGTCTATACCCCTTTTGTCAGGGCTGTCGAAGTGGATAATACCATAACCCTTACTGGCAAGTATTGGTTGTTTTATAAGGTCTTCGAGCACACCGCGGTTTTCTATCTCGGCAAGGCCTATGATAGCAGGTGGCTGTGGGTTTTCGCCGCTACCCAGTTCGCTGATTACACGGGCAAGATGTTGTAGCTTTAGCTTGTACTTGTCTCCGGTCCAGTGCTGAGAGCCGTTTGGCAGCCACTCTTCGTCGTTGTTAGGGCCCTTTACAGTGTCATAAAGGTTTTCTACGTTGTAGAAGGCTATGGTTTGCACCTTAAACTTCTTCTGTTGCGCATTAGTTATTGAAAAAAACGCAATTAGTAAGAAAGTAAGCACCAGTTTTTTGTTCATTATTCACAAATATTAATTTAACATCAATTTTATAACAAAGGAGATGCCAAAAGTAGAGATTATTTTGGAAATGGTGTACATTTGCACGCGTTAAGAAATTTTTAACTTAGCGAAGAAAAGAAATAATTTAAATTTATCTATGAAAAAACTCGTACTCAGTCTTTTATTCGTAATGCAGGCTGTTTGTGCATGGGCGCAAACAACAGCATCGGTACAGGGTAAAGTGGTAGACGCGAAAACGCAGAAACCTATTAGAAACGTGGTAGCAAGCATTGAAGCTACCGGCCAGACAGCGCTTACTACCGCTGAAGGTGTTTTCTTTTTTAACGACCTTGTGGCAGAAAGTCATGAAATTACCGTAAACACTGCGGGCTACGTACCACAAACCTTTAGTGTTGTGGCCGTTGCGGGAAAAACCATTGACCTTGGAGTTATTACACTGGAAGAAGACGTTACTTCTGAGCAGCAGATGGGACTTATTACCATTACCGACAACGACCTTGGTGATGATAATAGCGGTTCTGAAAACTCTGCCGGACTACTACAGTCATCTCGTGATACCTACCAGCAAATAGCCGCCTTTAACTGGGGCCAGGCTTTTTTCAGGATCAGGGGTCTTGATAATGCATATGGTAACACCATGATTAACGGTGTTATAATGAATAAAATATACGACGGAAGGCCACAGTGGAGTAACTGGGGTGGTCTTAACGATGCTACACGTAACCAGGAATTTACCATGGGCGCGGCACCATCTGACTATACCTTTGGTAACATACTGGGTACACAGGAAATAAATACACGCGCCTCTATATACAGGCCGGGTCTTAGGATATCTACCTCTGGTACAAACACTAACTACAGCTGGAGGACAATGGGTACGTACTCATCGGGCATGCGTGCCGACGGATGGGCTTATACCATTTCAGCTTCAAGAAGGTGGGCTCAGGAAGGCTACTTTAACGGTACCGACTATAGTGCGAACTCTTTCTTTGCAAGTGTTGAGAAAAAGATAAACAACAAGCACAGCCTTAACTTTACCAGTATTTACGCTCAGAACAGCCGTGGTAAGAACTCGCCAAATACAGACGAGGTTAACAGGCTTGGCGGTGGTGAAAAATACAACTCATACTGGGGATGGCAAGACGGCAAAAAACGTAACAGCCGCGATAAAGATGTAGAAGAGCCTATACTTATGCTTAGCCACTACTGGAACATAAGCGAAAGTACCTCATTAAACACTAACGTGTCTTACCAGTTTGGTAAAATAGGCAACAGCCGCCTTGATTACCAAAACGCTAACAACCCAGATCCTACGTATTACAGGAACCTGCCTAGCTACTTTACATCTATGTATGATGATTTTGGCACCTATATAGGTAACCAGTCTCCTCAGACGAATGCTGCAGCCAGCGCTAATTTCCTTAACAATAAGCAAATTGACTGGAACGGTATGTACCGTACTAACCTTGCTACATCTACAGGCCGTAGTGCTTATGCGCTATACGAAGACCGTACAGATGACAAGACCTTTACCGCTAACTCTATTATCCGTTCTCAGCTTGCCGATAACATTTCTATGAACGGTGGTGTTACTTACAGGAAACTGAAGTCGCACAACTTCCAGAACATGCTAGACCTTCTTGGAGGACAGTACTTTGAAGATATAGACAACTACTACACAGGAGACTATTCTCAGAGTAACCTTAACGACCCTAACAGGCAAATTCTTGTAGGCGATACATATGGCTATAACTATAACATGCATGCCGATGTAATTGACGCGTTTACCCAGTTTAAATTTAACTACAAGAAGTTTGACTTCTACCTTGGCCAAACCTACTCAAGGAGCGAATACCACAGGGAAGGTCTTTACAGGAACGGTCTTTATGCCAACAACTCTTACGGTAACAGCGAGCGTGTAACGTTTGAAAACTTTGGTTTTAAAGGTGGTGTTACTTACAAAATCAACGGCCGTAACATGATTGTGTTTAACGGACTTCGTATGACTCAGGCTCCTTCTCTAAGGAACACATTCCCTAACGCAAGGCTAAACAACGTAGTTGTAGACGGCATAACCAGCGAAATAATTACAGGTGGTGACCTTAGCTATGTAATCAGGGCTCCTAAACTTAAGGCACGCCTTACAGGTTTTTACAATACTACTCAAAACGGTGTAGAAACATCATTCTTCTACGGTGAAGGTATTTTTGACGATACAGGCAATACAGGTGCAGATAACGCGTTTGTAGCAGAAACTGTTACTAACATAAGCAAGCGTATGATGGGTGGAGAACTTGGTATAGAGTACAACCTTACAAGTACCATTACTGTAAAAGGCGCTGCTTCTGTAGGCCAGTTTATATACACTAACAACCCTAGCGTATCTGTAAACAACGATGCACTTGCAGTAGAAGATGCTTCGGGTGTGGGTACTATAGCAGGTGGATCTCCGGTTACTACCGTAGATTTTGGTAAAGCATACCTTAAAAACTATAAGCTTCCGGGCATGCCTGAGCAGGCTTTCTCAATAGGTGTAGAGTACCGCGACCCTCATTTCTGGTGGGTTGGTGCTAATGCTAACTACCTTGGCAACAGGTACCTTGACGTATCTGCCCTGTTAAGGACGTCTAACTTCTTCGAAGACCCAAGTACAGGTACTACGTTTGCAAATATAGATGAGGCACTTGCTTCTAAACTCCTTCACCAGGAAAAATTCAGTGCTGCAAGGCTTGTAAACCTTCAGGGTGGTAAATCATGGAAAATAGGTAAGCAAACTTTTGGTTTCTTCGCCATGATAAACAACATCTTTGACCAGACTTACAAAACAGGCGGTTTTGAGCAAACAAGGAAATCAAACTACCTTAACCTGAGCCAGGACGTAGGTAGTGGCACACCTGCATTTGCACCTAAGTATTTCTACGGGTACGGAAGGACTTACTTTGTAAACCTTTACATCAACTTTTAATTAACAGCTATGAAAAATATTTTTAAGGCATTTTTATTGTCAGCAATTGTAGCCCCGATGGTTATAAGCTGTGATGACGATAACATTATACCACTAGGCGATACACAGCTTCCTGCTTACACCCCGGTTAAAGTTGCAGAAACTTTTTCTAAAGGTGCAGACAATACGCTGCTAAACATTGCCGGCTGGACAAACTTTAACCAGACAGGTACTAAAAAATGGATGATACAGGTATATAGCGGTAACGGTTATGCCGAGTTTAACCCATATGGTTCTAACGAAGCTGAAAACGTGGGATGGCTGGTAACACCTGCCCTGGATCTTAACGATGCTAAAGACCATACCCTTACCTTCAGGTCATCTCAGAGTTATGTATCTTCAAGTTCTAACAAGCTGGAAATACTTATTTCTAAAAACTATGACGGTACTAATGTGGCAGCAGCTACATGGACGCCGCTAAATGCTACCCTGCCTACTACAAGCTCTACGTATTTTGCGTTTATAGAAAGCGGTAAGGTAAACCTTTCTGCCTTTACAGGCTCCACTGTACACATTGCCTTTAAGGTAACCGGTTCAGGTACTAATACTGCCCTTGATGGTGCTTACCAGATAGACAACGTGATTGTACAATAATTAAAAAAATTACTATGAAATATAATTTTATAAAATCAGTAGCTGTAGCCATAGCGATTTCTTCTTCGCTTGTAGGTTGTATAAACAGCGACGATTATGGTATACCAAACATGGCCTGTGTAGAGCCTGCGGTTACTGTAAATAAAACCGTAGCGGAAGTAAAAGCCGCTTCTACTACCGTATACACCAAGTATACTGCAAACGATGTTATAGAAGGTTACGTAACATCTAGCGATGAAAGGGGTAACTTCTTTAAAGTAGTATACCTGCAAACAAAACCTGCAGATGGTTCGGCTCCGGTAGGTCTTGCTGTATCTATAGACAAAACCACCCTGTTTGGTGCTAACTTTTACCCGGGCCGTAAGGTATATGTAAGCCTGAAAGACCTTTATTTTATGAGGCAAAACAGCATCCTGTCTATAGGTGACCAGTATACTACTAACGGGCTTGACCCACAAGACCCAACTGCTGTACTTGCTTTTGGACGTATACCGGAATATAAGTATGCCAAATCTATCCAGCCTTCTTGCGAAGAGGTAGACGAAGAGCAACTGGTAAGATACCTAACCCTTACTCAGGCACTAAACGACAACAACCTTGGTACGCTTATAGAACTTAAGGATGTACAGTTTGCCGATAACGAAGTAGGCCAAACGTACTACCAGGCTGGTATCAGCGCTACTGCAGGTGGTGCTACAAACCGCTACATTGTAGATGCAGCCGGTGCTACCGTAGCTGTACGTACCAGCAGTTATGCTAACTTTTCGGGTAATAAAATATCTGGAAAAAGCGGTAACATAAGGGGTGTACTTACTAAATACGGCAGCGACTACCAGTTTGTAGTACGCGAAGAACAAGACATCAAACTTAAAAACGACGTAAGGATAGATCCGGCTCCGCCAATCATTGGTGCTAACCTTGCTTACGGTGCGTTCTATGAAACTTTTGAAGCGTACGCTGTAGTTACCAGCGGTGCATCTACACTGCCTAACGCTATCAACGACGCTACAGTAGGTACAAGCTACTGGCAGGTAAGGAGCTACCAGAACAACAAATACCTACAGTTTTCATCATACAACAATACTAATGCTGCTAACAGGGTATTATACATTGTTCCGGCTGATTTCTCGGTAGCTGCTAAACTTTCGTTCCAGACTAAAGACGGTTATAGCAACGGTAACCCGCTTAAAGTATATTATACAACTAACTATACTGCCGGCGGCGATATTAATGCTGCCACACTTACCGACATTACTTCTCGTTTTGCTATCGCTTCAGGTACTGCTACCGGTTATGCTGTTAACTTCACTAACAGTGGTGTATACACCATACCTGCTACAGGCCAGGGCTACATAGTATTTGAATATGACGGTGCTAACAGCGGTATAAACACTACTATGCAAATAGATAACGTAAGGCTTGCTCCATAATAGCAGCCTAGCTTACATACTCATCGGCATCCTTTACAGGGTGCCGATTTTTTTTGGTTCTTACACAACCGTTAAACTTCATACAAACCCGTTTCATAAAATTCCCACAGTTTGTAACTTTAAGATATAAACTGTACCCCCATGAAACAGCCCCTTCTGGTTTTTAACGATAAAGGCATTTACTGCGCACAGGCCGATGTATACCTGGATCCGTGGCGCGCGGTACCCAAAGCCATAATTACCCACGGGCACAGCGACCACTCGCGCTGGGGGCATGGCAGTTATATAACCCATCATTTTAATGTACCCATTATAAAGCACCGGCTGGGGCCTATAAACGTTATCGGCAAGGACTGGGGCGAAACCTTTACCATAAACGGCGTTACCTTTAGCTTTCACCCTGCAGGGCACATTGTAGGCAGCGCGCAGGTACGCGTGGAGCATAAAGGCGAAGTATGGGTATTTACAGGCGACTACAAAACCGAAGACGACGGCCTTTCCACACCATACGAAGTGGTAAAATGCCATACTTTTATTACCGAAAACACCTTTGGCCTGCCCGCTTTTAAGTGGCTGCCCCAAGCCGAGGTTATGGCCGATATAAATACCTGGTGGTCGCAAAACCGTGCCGAGGGACAAACCTCGATAATCTTCGCCTATACTCTGGGCAAGGCACAACGCATCCTGAAATACCTGGATCCATCAATCGGAAAAATATACACCCATGGCGCCGTAGAGAACATGACTGAAGTAATACGCCAAATGGTGGAACTACCGGAAACCACCCTAATAACCCGGGATACCAAAAAAGAAGACCTTACGGGCAGCATAGTCATAGCGCCACCGAGCGCGCACGGCAGCCCATGGATACGCAGGTTAACTCCTTTCGTAACGGGGTCGGCAAGCGGATGGATGGCCTTTAGGGGTGCACGTCGCAGGCGTGCCATAGATAAGGGATTTGTGCTGAGCGACCACTGCGATTTTGCAGGGTTGCTGGAAAGCATTCAGGCTACGGGTGCCGAAAAAATCATCTGCACGCACGGGTATAGCGATATTTTTAGCACCTATCTGCGCGAGCTGGGTTACGATGCCCGAACCGAACAAACCCAATACGAAGGCGATGAGGTCGAAAGTGACAAAGAACCGGAAACCAATACGGAGGAAGGGGGCGCACTATGAAGCATTTTGCCGAACTCATAAAAACGCTGGACAGCAGCAACAAGACCAATGTAAAAGTTGACGCGCTTACGCAATACTTCCGTACGGCAAGCGATACCGATAAGGTATGGACCATAGCCATACTATCGCACCGCAGGCCGCCGCGCCCTGTAAACACAAACTTATTGCGGTTGTGGGCGGCGGAGCTGGCCAACATACCCTTATGGTTGTTTGAGGACAGTTACCATATAGTGGGCGACCTTGCCGAAACCATCGCATTGGTCATCCCGAATTCTAAAGAGCATTCTGATAAAAGCCTTACGGAGTTTGTACAGGAAATGATTGCCCTGAAAAAGAAGACCGATGAAGAAAAGAAAGCCTATCTGCATACCAACTGGCTCCGGCTGAATTATTATGAACGCTTTGTATTTACCAAACTTATAACCGGAAGCTTCCGTATTGGCGTAAGCCAAAAACTGATGACCCGCGCCCTGAGCCGTGCCACCGGAGTAGATGAAGATGTACTTGCCTATAAGCTGATGGGCGAATGGAACCCTGTTACCATTAATTTCCACAACCTGGTGCTGGAGGAAAAAGCCGAAGATAACCTGAGCCGCCCCTACCCCTTTTACCTGGCACATGCCATTGAGGGCGAACCGCACGACCTGGGCAACGTAGCCGAATGGAGCGCCGAACACAAATGGGACGGCATTCGCAGCCAAACCATAGTACGTAACGGGCAGTTGTTTGTATGGAGCCGTGGCGAGGAACTGGTTACCGATAAATATCCTGAATTTAGCAGCTTTATTGGAATTATACCGAACGGTACGGTAATAGACGGGGAGATTTTGCCTTGGGCAGATGATACCATCGGATCATTTAATGACCTCCAAACCCGCATAGGCCGAAAGACCGTAACCACTGCCCTTCTTAAGAAAACGCCGGTAATTATACGCGCGTATGATTTACTGGAATGGAATGGTGAAGACATCCGGAACCGCCCCTATATTCAGCGGCGGAAGCTTTTAGAACAGCTTACAGATACCATAAAAGAGCATGAGTTGCCCCTCCAGCTATCCGAACGGGTACAGCTGGATACCTGGGAACACGCCCTGCATGAAAAAGCTAAAGCACGGGAACTGCGCAGCGAAGGCCTTATGTTTAAACGGAACGATTCACCCTACGGGGTGGGCCGTAAAAAAGGCGACTGGTGGAAGTGGAAACTCGACCCGTTTAGCATAGATGCCGTACTTACCTATGCCATGCGGGGCAGCGGCCGCCGTGCCAACCTCTTTACCGACTATACTTTTGCGCTTTGGGAGAAAAAAGATGATGGCACTAAAGAGTTGGTAACCTTTGCCAAAGCCTATTCGGGACTGACCGATGCGGAATTCCGTATGGTAGACGACTACATCAAGAAAAATACTTTGGAGCGTTTTGGCCCGGTACGCAGCGTAACGCCAAAACTGGTTTTCGAAATAGGCTTTGAGGGCATAGCAATTTCGGGCAGGCATAAGAGCGGTATCGCTACCCGTTTTCCCCGTATACTGCGATGGCGGCACGATAAGACCATAGAGGAAGCCAATACGATTGACGATTTAAAGGCGATGATACCGAAGTAGTATCCAGTCGCAGTGTTCAGTCGACATCACGAAACTAAAAACCTTAAAAAAACCACAAACAAAAAAATGAACAGGGAACAACTGTTTACCATAGCACAGAATTGGTTTACCGGCCGTGGCTGGAAGCCCTTCCCGTTTCAGCAGCAAACGTGGACGGCATTCCTCCAGGGGAAGCATGGCCTGCTAAACGCGCCTACCGGGAGTGGTAAAACCTATGCGCTGTGGTTTCCTGTGGTTTTGGACTATATAAAAAAGAACCCTGAGTATAAAACAAAACACAAGCCGGGGCTTAAAGCCATCTGGATAACGCCGCTGCGTGCGCTTTCGGTAGAAATACAGCAGGCCGCAGAGCGCGTAGCAAACGACCTGGGCACACAGCTTACTGTGGGCATACGCACCGGCGATACCACAGCTGCCGAAAGGGCAAAACAGAAAAAGAAAATCCCCGACCTGCTCATAACAACCCCCGAAAGCATGCAGCTGATGCTGGCAAGTAAAGACTACGCATCGGTATTTAAAACCTGCAGTGCCATAATCATAGACGAGTGGCATGAACTTCTGGGGACCAAGCGTGGCGTACAGGTAGAACTGGCTTTAAGCCGGTTAAAAACCGTAGCCCCAAAACTCCGCATATGGGGCATATCGGCCACCATAGGGAACCTGCAACAGGCCATGGAAGTACTACTGGGGCCGCACTCCGGGGTAGTGGAAAACAGTATCCTGATACGTGCGCACCTCAACAAAAAAATAAATGTAAAATCCATTATCCCCGAAAAAATGGATGCCTACCCCTGGCGTGGGCATATGGGGCTGCACCTTATAGACGAGGTGGCAAAAATTATTAAAGAGAGCCGTACCACACTCATATTTACCAACGTGCGGAGTGCCTGCGAAATATGGTTCCAGGCACTGTTACAAAAATACCCGGAATTAGCCGGGGAGCTTGCCATGCACCACGGCAGCATTGCCAAAGAAACCCGGCTTTGGGTAGAACAGGCCATTCGCGATGAGCAGCTTAAGGCCGTAGTATGTACCAGCAGCCTGGATTTGGGAGTCGACTTTGCCCCGGTAGAAACCGTAATACAGATAGGCGGCCCCAAGGGTGTGGCGCGTTTCCTGCAACGGGCAGGCCGAAGTGGCCACCGCCCCGGACAGGATAGTAACATTTACTTCTTGGCTACCCACGCCATTGAGTTGGTTGAAGCGTCGGCACTGCGCAGGGCAGTTAAAGAAACCGTAGTGGAAGACCGTGTGCCCTATCTTAACAGCTGGGATGTGCTGGTACAATATCTGGTAACCCTTGCGGTAAGTGATGGTTTTTACCCTGATGATATTTTTAAGGAAGTACAAAGCAGCTTTTGTTATCAGGGAATGACCCGTGAAGACTTTCAGTTTTGCCTGAACTTTATTACCCGTGGTAGTCAAAGCCTGCTCGCATATGACGAATACAAAAAGGTGGAGATAGAGGCCGATGGCAAATTTAAGGTAAACAGTAAAACTGTAGCCTTACGCCACCGCATGCAGATAGGTACCATAGTGGGCGATGCCGTAATGAATGTAAAGTTTATGGGCGGCGGATACATAGGCAGTATTGAGGAATGGTTTATTTCTAAACTTAATCCTGGCGATACGTTTATATTTGCCGGGCGTAAGCTGGAATTATACCGTGTAAAGAATATGGAGGTATTGGTACGCATGGCAGACCCCGGAGCAAAGGCCATGCACGCCAGCTGGATGGGTGGCCGCCTTACACTTTCGGCGCAGATGAGCGAACTGCTGCGGGAGGAGTTATACTCTGCCAATACCGATGAAAAAACACCCGAACTTAAGGCACTGCAACCGGTTTTTACCCGCCAAAGCATGGAGAGCATTGTACCAAATGATAACCAGTTCCTTATAGAAACCTTTAAGACGCGTGAGGGTTACCACGCCATCTTTTACCCGTTTGAAGGTCGTTATGTGCACGAAGCACTGGCGAGCCTCATGGCCTACCGTATCAGCCTGCTCATGCCCATTACGTTTTCATTGGCGTATAACGATTATGGCTTTGAATTGCTCAGCGATAAGGAAATAGACATGCAGCAGGTAATGGATAATGACCTCTTTACGCCCATGCACCTCCATGCCGACCTGCAGCACAGCCTGAATGCCACCGAAATGGCACGGCGTAAATTCCGGGATATCGCGGTGATATCAGGACTTGTTTTTACGGGTTATCCCGGAAAGGTGGTAAAGACCAAACACCTGCAAAGCAGCAGCCAGCTTATCTTTGAAGTGTTCAGGGATTATGAGCCGGATAACTTACTGTTTCAACAGGCGTATAGAGAGACCTTTGAGCATCAGCTTGAGGAAGGCCGTTTACTTTTGGCGTTGGAACGCATTGAACGGCAGGAAAAAGTATGGAAGCCGTGCGAAAAACCCACGCCCTTCAGTTTCCCGATTATTACCGACAGGCTGCGAGAACGTTTATCCAGCGAAACCTTAGCGGAACGGATTAAGAAAATGACAGCGAGTTATATGAAATGAGTACTACATTTAACTACCTACCCATAGCCCTGATAATTTTGTTTGTCCTCCTGTCTGCATACATACGGTTGAGCGAAGACACAGCCCATATGAAAGCAGGGATCCAGCCTATTAAGGTTAACTGTAAGATAAGGCAGCAGATGCCGCTGAGTATTTTCCCCTGAAAGAAAAGAGAAAGCCACGGAAAGAAAAAAGCAATTACGTATCTCATGGTGGTTGGTTTTAAATTATATTGCGAGCCAAATATAACTAATCTGAAGATAATTTTTTCAATTATAAATGACCCACAGCATCACCCTGAACCGCAACGAATTTATACTGCACTGCACAGGGGCAGTGTATTGGGTACAAAAAAAACTGCTGCTTATCAGTGACGCACACCTGGGTAAGGTATCGCATTTCCGGAAACACGGGGCGGGCATACCGAACGGTATAATATATAAAAACTTCCTGAAAATGGATAGTGTTATAACGCAGTTCTCGCCGGAGGGGATTTGTTTTCTTGGTGACCTGTTTCACAGCGCGCTGAATAAGGAGTGGGATTTGTTTAGCGGCTGGGTTACCAAAACCAATTTACCCATGGTACTCATAGCCGGCAACCATGATATTATCAATCCAAAAAAATACGAAGCCTTAGGCATACAAACAGTAAGTGAATGGGCTGTAGACGGCTTTTTACTTACCCACCACCCTGAAGAAAGGGACGGGCATTTTACGTTATGCGGGCATATACACCCGGCGGTGCAGTTGCGCGGAAGTGGCAGGCAGTTCCTTAAACTGCCGTGTTTCTTCAAAACGGAAAACCAAATGATACTCCCTGCTTTTGGCGAATTTACCGGTACATATGTCATGGAACCACAGCAGGGCGATGCCGTGTATGTAATTACTAAAGACGCGGTAATGCCTGTAAATTTCAGTTGAAACTTTACCCTTCGCTACGCAGCTTTTCGCGGTGCAGGGCACCCCATTCGGCAAGGCTACGGAGTACGTCCTTCAGGGTGTGGGTATAACCCGTAGGTTCGTAGGTAATGACCACCGGCGTACCTGTATCTACATTGCGGTTTATAAAACCGTTTAGTTCCAGCTCACGCAATTCATTGCTTAGCACCTTAGCCGAAATACCCTCTATAATACGCTGTAGCTCATTAAATCGCATAGGCTGTTCGCGCAGGGCGAGTATAATACGTAGTTTCCACTTGCCTCCTATAACATACAGGGCATCTCCTATATTTTGTAAATTGGCACTGCATTGCTGCTGGTTTACACAAGGCAGGTCGGCCATTATCGTTTCTTTTTCCATATCATATCTGTTTTAGGTTACCTAGCAGTAACTGCTTACCTTAAGTATACAACTTACTTATGGTAAGCAAATGTACGTAATTTTGTCTTGTAAATAATTAATTCACAAAACGAAATGAAAAGCATACTGCATATTATTACCAGCCCGCGCGGCGCACAATCGTACAGCATACAACTGGGCACTGCCCTGACCGAAAAACTTGCCGAAGCAAACCCAGGCAGCACGGTAACCGAACTTAACCTTGCCGATAATCCTTATGACCATATTTCGGGAGACGTGATCTCAGCGTTCTTTACACCTCATGACCAGCTTAGCGATAATCAACACGAACTGATTAAACCCTCTAACGACGCGGTACAGCAGCTGCTTGATACCGACATACTGGTTATAGGACTCCCATTATATAACCTGGGCATACCCAGCAACCTGAAAAGCTGGCTGGATAACGTAGTACGCGCCGGTAAAACATTCGCGTATTCTGCCGAAGGGCCAAGAGGATTGCTGGAAGGTAAAACAGTATACATAGCCGTAGCATCGGGTGGGGTATACTCTGAAGGACCGTTTAAGGCGTTTGACTTTATAGAACCTTACCTGCGGGGCACTCTTGGGTTTATAGGGATAACCGATGTACACTTTGTACGCGCCGAAGGCACATCAAGACCGGAGTTACAGGAAAACGCTGTAAGCAAGGCGCTTGATGCAGTAGCGGTATAATTTTACACTTTTTCACGGAGATACACAGAGTAACCACTGAGATACACCGAGAAAAGCAACCCATCTATTAAAACACAAAACGGAGTCATACACTATTAAGTTGGCTCCGTGAATCTCTGTGTATGCTCCGCGTATCTCCGTGTTACAAAAAATCTACTTCGTTAAATGATACAGCAAAAAACTGTAAAAGTCAGAGTCGTCATCCAGTTCATCTTCGTAGCCGGTAGTTACGCCATAGTGCCCGGCGTTTAAATGCGTTTTCAGGTACACCGGATTGGTTTGCGCAGCTCGGTTTTGCAGCTTTGCTGCAAATTTATATGAATGTACCGGCGGTACCCTGTCGTCATTGTCTGAGGTTATAATGAGCGTGGTAGGGTAGTTTACATCGTCTTTAATGTTATGGTAAGGTGAATATGCCATCATTGCTTTAAACTCAGTTGCCACATCGGGGTCGCCATATTCATCATAATGGAAGCGGCCAATGGTATAATTATGGAAATTTGCCATGTCATACACACCTACTTTAGGAATGGCTACCTTAAACAGTTCCGGGTGCTGCACCAGTGCCGACCCAACCAGTAAACCACCCTGCGATGCACCGGTAATGCCCAGCCTGTTCGGGTTGGTATAACCTTCATCTATAAGGTACTGCGCCGCATCTATAAAATCGTTAAGCGTGTTTATCTTCTTAAGGCCCGACCCGTCTTTGTGCCAGTCGCGGCCTTTGTCGCCACCACCGCGCACACCGGCATAGGCATATACGCCGCCGTTGTTAATAAAGTAGATAATACCGTTGTCATATGCCGGTGATGTGGTTACCCCAAAACCACCATACGCTTTTAAAAGGGTAGGGTTATTCCCATTCAGCTGAAGCCCTTTTTTGTATACGATGGTCATAGGCACTTTGGCGCCGTCTCGACTGGTATAGGTAAGATTTTTGGTTTCAAAATAATCTAGCGGAAATGGCGCCGTAGTCCGCTGAAAAGCATTACTAAGATAGCGGTCGTACTCACCTGTGATTACATTGAGCTTAAAAAGTATAGGCGGCACAACATAGGAGTTGACATAAAAATAGGCCTCCTTATCATAAAAATCAGCATCTGTAAGGTTTACCTCCATTCCCTTTTGCACCTGTATCTTTTTAATGAATGTACCGTTATAATCAAATATCATAAAATAGCTGCCATCTACATTACGGTACTTGCAAATGATACGGTTTTCTAAAAAGGTAACATCAAACAGTAATTGGTTCATGTACTGCGGAATTACAACTTTGGCGTCGGCAGGATTTTCCAGGCTGAAGCTGCGTATATCGCCCCAGTTTGATTCTTTAGACGAATAATATATTTTGCCGTTTACATAGCCTTCGGTACTGATGTTTTTTGGCACATTATCCGGAAATTTAACCAGTTCGGTTTTCTCTTTGGTAAGGTCGGCATAAAACTTGCCTACCAGTTTCTCATCCCTGTCTTCAGCCAAAAGAAATAGCCTCGTACCGTCATAGCTGGTATGGAAATTTACCTGCCCCTTGTAGGCCGATGCATCATAAATCATTTCATCCTTCGCCACATCAGTACCCAGCTTGTGGTAATATACCTGGTAGGTAGAATCAAGGGCAAACTGTGATTTATTGCTGTTCCTGTTATAAAAAATACCCTCGTCGCCTTTCCATGCAACGCTGCTGAATTTTACATTTGGCAGTATATCGGCACACTTTTTTCCTTCAATGGGTACAAAGCGTACTTCATGCTGGTCACTGCCGTTTATCATAAGCTTGTACGCCACCATTTTAGAATTTACCGATGGCTCATACCCTATGATATCTACCGTTTTACCGCTGTATATGTAATTAGGGTCTACAAGCTTTACGTAATAATCTTCCAGGTTTTTCTTATAGCCAAAAGACGATGTACCATTTTCCTCCCCAAAACTGGCGTAATAGTACTTACGGTTTTTGTGCGGTATCCTGAAGTTGGTCTTAGCATTATACTTACGCAGGTACGGGAGCGCATAAACGCTTTTAGTAACAGTACCCAGGTGGCTTCTGGTCACTTTATTCTGCTCCTTTACCCATTGGTTAACTTCGGGGCTGCGCATGGCCTCAAACCATGTATAGTCATCGGTATAGGTAAGGCCAAATTTAGTAGTGGCTTTGGGTGTTTTTTTGGTAATGGGATACTGTGCGAAGCACAATGCCGGCAGCAACATTAGCAACAGTAACTTTTTCATTTTGACTGGTAATTGATTTCTGTACAAAAGTAGCAAAAGCTTAGGGGAAATAGAGTGTAGTAAAAAAAATTTACAATTTAAAAATCCTGCTGACACAGGGCTGTCACTACCCGGAAATACCTTTGGACTATAAATCATAAAAACAGAGAAATTATGGAAAACGTACAGGTAACACCGGCCATCATTACAAAACAACAATTGCTTAACCACTGGCAGGGACACCGCGGCCTTACCCGCAGGGTCATAGAAGCTTTCCCTGAAAAAGACCTTTTTGAGTTTAGCATCGGCGGCATGCGCCCCTTTATAATGCTTACCATGGAGGTAACCGACCTGGCACGTGGCGTAAAAGGCATGGCTACAGGAGAATGGGGCACACTGCAAAACCATGATTCGGCTGATACGCTGCCAAAATCTAAAGAGGAGCTACTTGCCCTATGGGACGATACTACAGCGTTTATGAACACCTACTTCGTACAGATAAATGAGGAAGACTTCGGTAAAGAAATTATGGCGTTCGCATCATGGCCGGGTACCATACTAAGCACTGCATTGTATTTTATAGACAATGAAATTCACCACCGCGGACAGGGTTATGTATACCTTCGCGCGCTGGGCATTACACCTCCGGGCTTCTACGAAAGGCCACAGATATAACCGCCTGTGCGGTCATCAATAAAAAAGCTTTACGCCAAAGAAAAAGCCGTGTCCATAAAGGCACGGCTTTTCTCATTACTGATTTGTGGAAAAATAACGTATCAAACTAAAAACTATCGCTTCACTATCTTAAGCATACCGCTTGCATTACCGGCCTGCACTTTTACCACATACACACCTGCCTGAAGGCCTGCAAGGTTTACGCTTGCCGTGTTTGTGGTGTATTTTACCAGCATGCCCAGGGTGTTGTAAACCTGTATGCCGGTTACGGGCTGGCTTTGCGCCGTTTTTATGTTCAGCACGTCGCTTACCGGGTTTGGGTAGGCTGTCATTTTGTTATTGTCGGCTACTACGGCATTTGTGCTTAGTACGGTAAAGTTAGCCGCATCTATAGCTACGGTACTTTGCGCCAGGTTAGCAAATATGGCATCGTTTGTTTCGGCTTCACCGTTTAACGGGGCGTAAAGTTCCAGACTTGACTTAAGCAGGGTACCGTTGTAGATTGCTGCGATTTCAAGATCATTCATACCAGAACGGTAGAAATACCAGTTGCGGTACGTAGCATCAGCCGGAGCTGCCGATCCGTGCAGGCTGAATATTTTGGCCTCCAGCTGTTCGTTTATACTTCCGGCAACGATACCATCTACATACAACAGTGTTTTACCCCACGCATAGTAGTGGGTAAGCGCCACAGTATGCCAGTTACCATCGGTTACTACAGCTGTAGTAGCTATTGTAGCACCTGCAGGAGACGTGTAAACCAATGTACCATCTGCACTTATAGCAACCGAACCTTCGGCTGTAGTAGTGGTGGTAAAGCCCATGATTTGCCCTGCGGCTGTGGTTTTAAAGTCAACCGCAGTGGTAAACGGGTGTATTACATTATCAGGTGTAAACTTTAATACACTTGCCGCGGCGGTAGGATCTGCCGTAACACCTGTAGTAGCTCCTGTTGCAGGTTGTATTTTACCTGATTCTATGGCATCAAATAACGATGGTACCATGACGTAGAACATCTCGGTATGACCGGCATCATTAGGGTGAAGTGCATCAAACCAGTAACCGTCTACCCAGTTGCCCGTACCGTTATCGGTAGCGCCAAGAGTGTTTATGCTCGGTACATTCCACTGCGCCATAAGCAGGTTCATCTGTTTTACGAAGTTGTAATCAGTGGCATTGTAATCGGCACGCACATAGTTGTTCATAACCAGTGGCGTTTTTCCTTCGGCAATAGCTTTTTGTATTAGCAATTGCAGGTTAGTATTGTACGAATCGTAAGCCGTTTGGCCTGCTTCATGAATACCTTCATTGCCCAGGGCAAGCCCGAATATGACATACGTACCACAGTCACCTTCAAGGTCCTTTTCAAAACGTGACAGGGCAGCCGTGGTATTGTTTCCGTTTACCGAAATATTACTCCTGTAAAAGGCCGGGCTGCCTGCGGTTGCCCTTTGCTGAAGAAGTTCGTTGTACTTATAGGCATACCCCTGCATATTGGTAGCGCCCTGCCCGTTCATTACCGAAGAGCCCATAAACGAAATCTTGTGGTCGTCTATACCCACGCAGGCTATGCCATAGGTATAGTTATTAAGGTTAAGGGTAATAACGAAGTTACCGTATTTAAGGTCGATATCGTTCATGGTAATGCCATACTCATTTGCCTGGCTTTCCATAATAACCGAGTCTACGCTACCGGTTACTTTTTTCATTACATAGCTCCACGACTGGTTTGCCTTAAACACAAAACGCGGATTAACGTCTGTGCCTACTACCGTCATGTCTATGGTATTACTCCAAATACCTCCACCCTGATAGGTTAATGGGGCATCACCGCTCCAGCCGTTTGCAATACTGCTACCGGTTATGCTCCAGTTTATAGGGGTAATAGTGTATGTATTCGCAGTAAGGTTAACCGTAATAAGTACTGTCCCGGTTTGCGTAGGGTCTATAGCCGGGCCATTAAGCGTTAATGTTCCTGCCGAAGTTCCAAGCCCGTATACTGCACCCGAACCATCCTGCGTGGTATAAAAGTTAAACGTACCATTGTCTAATATAGAAGTGTAAATCTCAAAGGTATTGCTTACCACGCCGTTAGTACCCGTAACCATGTGCATAGGCAATGCGGTGGCAGGAGCATCTCCGTTTTCGGTGGCGCTTCCGCTAAAGTACAGGTGGGTTACCTGATTGCTTACCGTAATGGTAGCGGTGCCCGTTATACCTGGGTTCTGGGCACTTGCCGCTGTAACGGTAACGGTGCCGTTACCTACCGGCCTTAGTAATCCTGTAGTGCTTATTACCGCTACAGCGGCATCTGACGTACTCCATACCACATTCTGGAATGTAGCATTAGACGGAGAAACAACAGCCGACATTTGCGATGCTTGCCCGCTTATCGAAATATCTGCTCCGGTTACGGCGATAGACGTTACATCTACCACAGGCATATTAGAATATTCCTCTATGCGCAGGGCATTTATGTAAGCGAAAGCATTCTGTACAATACCTACGCTCAGGGTTATTTTTCCTGAGGCGTCTGGCGAAAGCATGGTAGAACCAAGAATATTGGCAAGGTTACCCGTACCCCCGTCGCTGGTTTGCAACTGCCCTGTAAAACTGTTAAGCCCATTAAGTGTATACGATGATATACGTACGTTTGTAGTAGGCCTGGATCCGAAGATGTAAAATTTGTACCCCTTTTGCGGATTAAGGTTTGTAAACGTAAGCTGCCCGGTACTGTTAGCCGAACCACCTGACTCCAGATAAAAATAGTCCATGGTAGCGGTACTTATGGCAAGGTCGCCCAGCGCGGCAGCCGTAATGGTTGTAGGACCATAGTTTGTAGTAGTGTTTACCACAAAGTTATCGGTTACGGTCATGTCTATGCCGGTATCGGCATTGTTAGCGTTTACAATGTCGTAGGCGGCGTTAAGGGCACCGTTTGTAGCATTGTTCCAGTAGTTGCCATTAGCATCGGGGCCGGGTGTAACGCCCCCATTGGTACCTCCGGTAGGGCCAAAGTCTACATACATGGATTGGGACAGCGTTTGCCCCTGCATGTAGCCCATACCCAGCGCGAGGCTGCATAAAAGTAAAAGTTTCTTCATGTGAAATAGAATAGATGTTTTTGGAAATTTGGGTAACAACCTAAATCGTTTGCGAAGAAACTACATATAAAGACACACAAAGGCGTGCAATAACAAAGAAGTGGATTTTTCAATGGAATTTTAAATTCCAATATTTTGATTATCAACACATTTAATAACGTTTGAGAATTTAAAAAAGTAGACCGATTTTAAACCTTACAAAAGTATTACAACGAAGAAAAAGCACCTATCTTCATTACATCCTGTTCAAAATCATCACGCGAAACTGCTTTGTTTTTGGTCTTTACACGATAGTTGTAAATAGTGTTAACCGAATAACGGAGCAATCGGGCAATTGCGGCACTTTCTGTAATTCCTAGTCTGATAAGTGCAAAAATGCGAAGTTCCGTATTCAGCAGTTCGCCATTTTTAAGGTAGATTTGTTCTTCCGGAAGCAGCAATGCATTTAGCTGCTGTACAAAATCAGGGTATATGTGCAGGAAGATACTATCAAAATTTTTATAAAAACGTTCTATCTCCTCTTCTACCAGCTGTGCGGATTTGGTACGTTCCAAAAGTTCGCTGACCTGTTTGGCAACAATCATTTTATTCACGGTCTTACGATATACATCGAGCTTATCCAGGTAATCAGAACATAGGTTAAGCAGCGTTCCTATGTAATATTCCTTTACGCGGTTGGTATCGGCAAGTTCGCCATACAGGCTTTTAAGTTCAGCATTGGTATTTTGAAGTTGAAGGTTCAGTTCGTTTAAACGGCGATTGGCAGCTTCAAGATTACGACGCGCCACGCTGAGATTTTTGTACTGCTTACCAATATAGAACAACAAGCAAAGCAACAGCACTGAAAGTATGCTGATAATGATAACCGTGGTTTTCAGTTTATCCTTTTCCTTTTGTACTACTTCATCATATGTTTTTGTAATAAGCGGCAGTATAGACGATACCGACTGTAGTCTGAGCCTGCTGTTGTAAAACGAGGCATCCTCAAACGCTATATTAATGTACCTGTGTGCACGCTCTATGTCACCTTCCTTGAAAAGCTGAACCGCCAGTGCGGTTAATGACGCGCAATCTCTGGTGCCCGACTTAATATCAGAAATCGCGCTGAGCACAAGATACTTTTTGTATTCACGCATGTTATTTTCCGGCACGTAGCTCTGCGCCAGGAAAAAGGTGATGCTGCTGTAGGGCTTTTTACCGGGCGTTGCCATAGAAAGGCGTTGCAGGTTTGCCTTACGGTTTTTAAGATAATCGCCACTGTCGCGGTAGCGCATCTCTACAATGTTCAGGTATTCTTCGGTATCGGGTTTAAGCCGTGCGGAAAGGCTATCGGTATATGCCACATACAAACGTTCGTACCTGTTTCTTGTGGTTTGGTGGGCACTGTAAAACTTCAACCTGAAATTAAGCCATACCTGTCCGTAATAGTACTGATTTAATAATTCGTCAGGCACCAGTTTACGGTTTACCATATTCAATACATCACGTGCTTCGGCATAGTTTCCGGAAGACGAAAGCAGTTCAGACAACTGTAACTCTGCCTTATACAAAAGGGTAAGGTTCCCCATGGTTTCTGCCACGCGAATGCTCTCTTCTAAATAGTGTACTGCACTCGAAAAACGATAGGGTATGTATTCGGCTATGAGCCTGCCGTTAATGGCATAGCGCTCGGCTGAAGTGAGGTCTTTCGCCTTCAGATAATTTTCAAGTTGCGATATGTGTTGTTTTTTAGATGCTTCATAAACGGCACGCTTGCCTATTTCGACATCCAGCGAATCAAGATTGCCCTGTGCGTGAAGCGGGACAAAGCATACAAAGTATAATAGAAGGAAGCAGTACTTCATGTAAGGTGTCGATATTTTTCAGCAACTCCAAATATAGACATAATTAAATATTACATAAAAAATACCCTTAAAAATTGAACACATCGAAATAGGCTGCGCATTCCTATTCAACATACTGTGTTACCCAAACAAAACAGTTATAGTGAAAAACCCTGGCGTCAAATACGGAGTTTACATATCTATTAGGAAAAACCCTATAGGTAAAACACTACTTCATCGAATGTAGAATGCCATTCGTCGGCACATTTTTAGCGTCTGCCTAAATTATCATTTTCGGCGATTTAACAGAGGTATATTTGCTATAGAAAAAATACAACAAACGTATCCCCCATTTACGTTAACCGTATTTAAACTTAATTACTACATAAGGCATTTCCCGATTACAATGCCAAAAAACTTAGGACCGCTTCCCCAAGGCGGTCCTCCTTTTTTTATTAAAAATCGAACTTCAATTGTACCGCCACCGTTTTCTTTACACCCGCCTCGTTATTAAGGTTAGACAAGGATATGCCCAGCAGCCGCACGGAGTCTTTGGGCTTTTCCTGATACAATAGTTCCTTTATAGTTTCCTGTATCAGGCTGGCATCCGATATAAAATACGGCATGGTCTTGCTCCGGGTTTGCACCGTAAAATCCGAATATTTTATTTTAAGGGTAATGGTTTTCCCTGCTATCTTTTTCTTTTTAAGACGGCGTTCCAGCTCCCCTGCTATGATGTCCAGCCTTTCCAGCATAAACACTTCTGATACCAGGTTTTCGTCAAACGTATGTTCTGTCCCTACCGATTTCACGGTACGGTCTGGCTTTACCTCACTATTGTGTATGCCCCGCACCACGTAGTAATAGTACGCACCGCTTTTGCCAAAGTGCTCACTCAGGTATTCTATGGATTTTTCTTTGAGGTCTCTGCCGGTAAAAATACCCAGCTGGTACATACGTTCCTCGGTTACCTTGCCTACCCCGTAGAACTTCCCAATGGATAAATCCTCCAGAAAAGTAAGTACCTCGTCGGGTGGTACGGTTTTTTGTCCGTTTGGTTTGTTGTAGTCGCTGGCTACCTTAGCTATGAACTTATTTATACTGATGCCCGCCGAAGCCGTAAGCCCGGTTTCTTCGAGTATACGCTGGCGGATAAGTGTGGCTATGAGTGTGGCACTGGGTATGCCTTTTTTGTTATGAGTAACGTCCAGGTAGGCTTCATCCAGGCTCAGTGGTTCTACGAGGTCTGTAAATTCATGGAAAACGCCACGTATCTTTTGGGAAATCTCACGATACCGGTCAAACCGCGGACGTACAAAGATGAGGTGCGGGCAACGTTTCTTGGCAAGGTAACCACTTATAGCACTGCGCACGCCAAACTTACGCGCCTCATAGCTCGCCGCCGAAACCACACCACGCGTTTCGCCCCCGCCTACGGCAATGGCCTTACCCCTCAGTTCGGGGTTATCCAGCTGTTCTACCGAGGCGTAAAAGGCATCCATATCTACATGGATTATTTTGCGCTGGGGTTGAGGTTGTATGGCGGGTTCTTCCATACGGTAAAATTACGGAAAAGACAGGTGTTATATACCGTCTATTTCATTACATATTGACTGTACATGATCTAGCCCATATAGTAGTGCGGATTCATTAATATTCATCCATTGAAAAAGTTGTAAAATCAGATTGTAATGTTGGAGGCAAAATGCAGAATCAGTTATTGATGTACCTCGTCTAAAACACACAGGTTCGTGATGGGCGATCCTATTTCTAAACTCATTTATAATTTCAAGCTGTGTAAAAACATATGTGTGATTATACTGAATTTGTGATGTAGAGGTTGGTTTTGATGGAAATATCTTTAATAGAGTTTGTCCACCTGCATAAAATTGGGGTTGTGCATAAAGATATCTCCAAAAGCCAAAATCTAACGAAGCTAATAACTTTGGATGAGAATAATTTACAAGATTTTTATAAGCTCTCTCTATAATTTTCTTAGTTCTGATACAGGTAGTTTTATTGAAGAAACCCGTTTGCGATATACTTTCTCTGAGCCAATCTGTTCCGAATTGTGAAGAATATTGTTCATTGATTTTATTACGGAACGCAACTTCAAAACAGCTAATAACTGTAAACATCTCTTGAGATAGTTGAAGGTTTTTTCTATAAAGAGTCATTGCTTTTTTAGTATTGTCATTCGTAGCAACAAGATATCGGGACATCCTTTCCGGAGACATTACCTCTTCAAAATCAAGATATTTCATAACACTAGTTGTTTTTTGGTATAAAATATATTACCTTTGTATAATATTATTCCCCATAGCCCCTGAGTAATCAAGCTATGGGGTTTTCGTTTTTATATACTTCTCACACCGCCTCAAACAACTTACCCGGCAGCGGCCTTATTACCCCTTTAAGTTCCATAGTAAGTAACATAGACGACAGCCTGAACACCGGCATATCGCAGTGCAGGGCTATGATGTCCAGGAGTTTCTTGCCGTTTTTAAGGAGGTAGTCGTATACCTTTTGCTCTTCGGGTTCCAGGGTTATGAAGAGTTGCTTTTGTACGGGAGGGAGTTTCTTTTGTTCCAATTCCCAGTTCAGCATATAAATAAGGTCGGCAGCACCGGTAAGCAGGTTGGCACGCTGGGTTTTAATCAGGTCGTTGCAGCCCATACTGTACTTATCGGTAATGCGCCCGGGCAGGGCAAACACATCGCGGTTATAATCATTGGCAACATTCGCCGTAATGAGCGAACCACCTTTTTCGGCACTCTCTATAATAATAGTCGCCTCGCTAATGCCTGCCACTATGCGGTTACGTTTTACAAAATTCTCCCGGTCAGGGTTACTCGTGCTCCAAAACTCGGTAAGGAAACCGCCGTTTTGTTCCATACGCGCCACATACTTTTTGTGCGGTTTGGGGTACACCTGGTTCAAGCCGTGTGCTACCACCCCTATGGTTTGCAGGCCAAGCTCCATAGCTACAAGGTGCGCATGGATGTCTACCCCATACGCAAAGCCACTTACAATAATAGGATTAAGCGGCACCAGGTCTTCCAATAGTTTACGGCAAAAGTCAGCTCCGTATGCCGTCATTTGACGGGTGCCGACAATGCTGAGCGTCTTTCGCCCGGTAAAATCCATATTCCCGGACCCGAACAACAGCACCGGGCCATCTACGCAATGCTTCAGGCGATCGGGGTAATTATCATCCTTATAATATATAGGCCGAATATTCTGAGATAAAATGAAATTCAATTCATTTTCGGCAAGCCTGTAAATGCCTTGGTTTTGCAGGTTACGGTACAGCACTTCGCCCACGCCTTCTATAGAAACGAGTTGGTTTTTCTTTGCCTTTAAGACGGCTTCGGCGCTACCCAGGTGGTTTATGAGCTTTTTTGCCATAATGTCGCCCACGCCTTCTACCCGCATGAGCGCCAATGTGTTAAATAATTCCGGTTGGTTCATGGTAAAATATAATCAGCTTATTATCAGTTGGCTTTTATTGTTAATAACATTTGTGAATAAAATTTTGGACATCCCTTTCAATCCTTAATTTTGTGTTTATGAAGATAGAGAAATACATATCGGCACTTTTATACCGTTACCAGTGTGTAACCGTTCCCGGTTTTGGCGCGTTCCTTACGGAAATCCGCCCGGCGCAGCATAACGCTGTTTCGCACACGTTCTATCCTCCAAAAAAAGTGGTTTCGTTTAATGCGAATGTAAAAAATAATGACGGTCTTTTAGCAAACCACATCGCCCAGCAGGAAAAAATTTCCTATGAGGCAGCCGTGGCATCTATAGCCGAAACCGTAAGCGTATGGAAAAAGACCCTGAGCGGACTTGATATGCTTTTCATAAAAAACATAGGACAGATAGGCCTGAACACAGAGGGCAATCTTGTATTTACACCCGATACTCCTGTAAACTACCTTACCGATGCTTTTGGTTTAAGTTCCGTAGTATCTCCTGCCGTAAGACGTGAAGAGCTTAAAGCCATAGTTGAAGAACTTGAGGAGAAAGCACCTATCATTTTTACGCCTGAGCGTAAGCGTAGTTACAGCTATCTTAAATATGCCGCCGTGTTTGCCGTACTTACCGGAGCAGGCAGCATAGGCTACAAAAATTATTATGACCACCAGGTAGCAACCGAAACGCTTGCGGTACACAATGCCGTTCAGGCAAAAGTAGAGCAACGCATACAGCAGGCTACCTTCTTTATAGAAAATCCGCTTCCTGCCGTATCTCTTCCTGTAAAACAGGATGAAGCCAAAGCCGAAGAAATTGCCATTAACCTGCCGTACCACGTAGTAGCGGGCGCGTTTAAGAGCGAGGCAAATGCCGAAAAGGCTGCGCAGGCACTTATTGCAAAAGGTTACGAGGCCCACAGGCTCGATGTAAACAAGGCGGGATTGTTCCCAGTAGTTTACGGCAGCTTTGCAACTTACGCCGAAGCACAACAAAATGCTAACGAAATACACCAAACCGGCGATACAGACGCCTGGATTATGGTAAAATAACAATAATCCCACAAAAAACTTCCTCCCGATGCGGAGGATTTTTTTTGCCCGTTCGTTAAGAGTATCTTTGCCATGAACACAACAATTACGCAAAAGATATAATGCAGCCAAAACACCCTTCAGACTCTGTTTGTATAATGACCGACATCATATTGCCGGGAGAAACAAATCCGCTTAATAACCTTTTTGGCGGCGAACTTTTGGCACGTATGGACCGCTGTGGCAGTATCGCCGCGCGCAGGCACAGCAGCCGCATTGTGGTTACGGCATCTGTAAACCATGTAGCGTTTAACCACTCCATTCCGCTGGGCAGTGTGGTTACCATAGAAGCCAAGGTAAGCCGTGCCTTCAGCTCTAGTATGGAAACCTATATAGATGTATGGATTGAAGACCGTGTTAGCGGACTGAAGACCAAAGCCAATGAGGCGATTTATACGTTTGTAGCCGTAGATGAGTACGGGCGACCTGTACCCGTACCTCAATTAATACCCGTAACCGAACTGGAACAGCAACGGTATGAGGCAGCGCTGAGGCGCAAGCAACTGAGCCTGGTTTTGGCAGGAAAGATGAAACCCAATGATGCCACCGAGTTAAAGGCATTATTTACAGAATAAACACTAAAGCGCTTTCAAAAGGCGCTTTTTTTATTTTTATAGTACAAAATTTTGCATAAAACATTTCAAAAGAAATATGCATGCATTTATTTAACTGATGTAAAAGACGCTTTATGTGTTCTATTTATAACACCGCTAACACATACGTGATATTTTTACCACATAATGTTTAATTTGTTACAATAGTTATACTTATTTCAATATTTTAGCATTTTAACTTACATTTAGAAAATAAATATTACGCACTTATTTAGATCTGTATGAAGAAAAAATTACATTTAGTTACGGGCCTACTGATGCTGCTGGCTAGCGGAGCCTCGTATGCCCAGTCGTACCAGCCGTTAACTATATCCTCCGGGTATAACCAGGATGCCATAGCCAATGGCGTAGGCACTGCATTGAGCAGTACAAGCATAGCGGTAGATAATGCTAACTTTGCTTTTGTAAGCAACGATTACCGTGCTACGGCAAATGGCACAGCACCGGCATACAGCCTGCCAACCAACGGGCTTATAACATCGGCAGCAGCAGGTACAGCAGGGCTTTCTTACCAGCTGGCACCGTATACGGGTAATAACGACCTTAAACTGATTACATCTGGTGCTAGCGGCACGCTTGTAGTTGGTAACCAAATAGAAGCCACATCATTATACCTGTTAGCTACTTCAGGGAGTTTACTGAGTACTATGGATGTAACGGTAAATTTTACCGATGGTACCGCACAAACCTTTACAAGCGTAGAAGTGCCGGACTGGTATGGCGGAACATCTCAGCCAACAGCCCGCAAAGGTACAGGACGTATAAACCGTACTACAAATGCAACGGAAGGTAGCGCTGATGATCCTAGACTTTACCAGATTACATTGGCTATATCGCAGGCAAACCAAACTAAACTTGTACAAAGCATACAGATAACCAAAACCAATGCAACCGGCCACCTGAACGTTTTTGCCGTATCGGCAAAAGTGCCTTCAGACTGTCCTGAGCTGGCGTCGGTTTCTGCAGCGGCAGCCACATTCTCAACAGGAAACATCAGCTGGACACTTGCTTCAGAAGGCGCATCGGCAAACATTACGTATACTGTAGAGGTGTATACCAATGCAGCTATGACTACGCCGCTTGCAGGATCTCCGTTTACAGGAATTACCGGCCTGAGCCAGGCCGTAAGCGGGCTTAGCCTTGAAACCACCTACTATTACAGGGTTAAGGCCAATAACAGCATTTGCGGCAGCAACTGGGTAACCGGTTCGTTTACACAAGGCTATTGTGTGCCGGCTGTTACCACCCCTACGTCATATTTTATATCTAATGTTACCACCACAGGCGGTTATACTAATATTAGCAACACTTCTATAGCTGCTGCCAGTGGTTATACTAACTATAATGCAACGCAGATTATAAGTAAGCCTGCAGGTACGTCATTTGACTATTCTATAACCCGCAGCAACGCGGCAGCTTCATTAGCAGTATATGTAGACTGGAATAACGACCTTGATTTTGACGATGAAGGTGAAATCATAAACAGTATTACAGGTTCGTTTAGCGGAAGCACCACAGCCACCGGTACTATAACCATACCGGCAGGTACCCCACTGGGCAACCACAGGTTACGTGTACGTTCGGTATACTACTTAAGCAACACGCTAACACCATGCGCCGCTACAGTAAACGGAGAAACCGAAGACTATACTATAGCTGTTATAGAACAACCACTAAACTGCGAAACTCCTGCATCTCCTGCTGTAGCAGTAAGCAATATTTCAGCAAGCGGTATTACGGTAACCGTAACTCCGGCTACAGGTGCCGTTCCTGCCGGATATATACTGGTACGCAGCAATGCGCCGCTTACAGCACAGCCTGCACTTGGAGCCACTTATGCAATAGGTGCTAACCTTGGTGGCGGAAAGGTAGTAGCTACAGGTGCTACCCTGGCGGTACTGAATGACTTTTTAAATGCAAATACCAGCTATTACTATACTGTATATGCTTATAACGATGGCGGTGTAGGCTGTTTCGGCCCAGCATACAGTGCGGCTGTATCGGCTAATGGCACTACCTGTGCTATTGCTACAGTAAACGCGGGTGCCAGTAATATAGGCAACTTTAGCGCGGACCTTAACTGGACGTCAGTTGTAGGCCCGGGAGGTACAACAACAAATTATACGGTAGAAGTATATACCGATGCTGCACTTACAAACCTTGCAGGTACTTATACTACAACCGCAAACATCTATACCGATACAGAACTTGCCTCAGGTGTTACCTACTACTACCGCGTTAAGGCCGAAACACCGGGTTGCGGTAATGATGCATGGACATCGGCTATGAGTTTTACCACACAAAGCCTTTATACACCACTAACTGTTACCGGTTTTAACCATGACGTTATAGCCAGCGGAACCGGTATTGCAAACCTGGGTACCACAGCAGGTGTAGACGGTGCCAACAATGCTTATATAGCACTAAACTACCGTAATTCGGCCAGTGGCAGCGTTACAACCGTAGGCCTTCCGGTAAACCGCAGGCTTATAAACAGCGGTGTTACCGGGCTGGAGTTTTTAATGGCAGACTACATAGGCAACAACTCATTAAGGTTAGCAGCACAAGGACAAGTCGGCACACTAACGCTTACCAAACCGATAAAGGCGACTAACCTTTATGCCTCAGTGGCTTCAGGTAGCGGCGACTCAACAATCAGTGCTGTAATAAACTTTACAGACGGTTCCAGCCAGCCGGCGTCAACCGTTTCGTTACTTAACTGGTATTCGAATGGCAATGCCACGCAGCCTGCGTTGGTATCTGGTATTGGCCGTGCAAACAGGGCTAATACAGTGGGCAATGTGGAAACGGGCGCCTCTAAAGTATTTTATGTAACCCTGCCAGTAGATGTTGAAAACCAAAACAAAAGCATAGCATCGGTTACCTTCTCTAAAACATCTATCGGTGCTACTGAGCCGGTGCCAAATGTATTTAGCCTGTCGGCTCAGCTGATAAATGAGTGCCCGGTACTTAATTCGGCCTTTACATTTGCAGCCGAAACCTCTGCCAGCGTATCCTTCGGTTTACTTGCAGGCAGTGCGCCGGCTACTTCATACACATATAGTGTATATACAGATGAGGCCATGACAGTACCTGTTACGGGTTCGCCATTTACTACTACAAATACTTCGCTTTCGGTAACAGGCCTTGCGGCAAGCACCACATATTATTATAGTGCTGTTGCCGTTAATGATGTGTGTAGTTCGGCGGCGGTAACCGGTAGCTTTACTACAAATCCTACATCTGGCACAGATGATTTTGGTAAAAAATCACTTACCGTATATCCTAACCCGGCGGGTGCCGTACTTAATGTACAGGCCGGAGAAAACATAAGCAGGCTGGTACTGGTAAACCTACTGGGCCAAACCATACTGGAGCAAACTGCCAGCAGCACACAAACCCAACTTAACCTGGGGCATGTAGCAGCCGGAACATACATACTGCGGGTAACTGCGGGTAACAAAATCACTACTGCAAAAGTTGTGAAACAATAGGTTTAGGTAGGCCATATTGTACAGGCGCCACCCTTTTGGGTGGCGCTTTTTATTTAAAATATCGCGTACGGATGTTACGTTTTGCAACCACTAAAACCTGATAATAGGTTATATTTTTTTAAGGAAATTTTTAATTTGTTATAATATTCTCATTTAACATAAATACCACCCATTTCTACCTACTTTTAAGAAACAAATAACACTATTGCCCATTTTATGAAAAGAAAACTACGCTTAGCCACAGGATCCTTGTTTCTGCTTGTTGCAGGGGTTTCGTACGGCCAAACTTACCAGTCCTTAACGGTAGCATCGGGCTACAACGAGGACGTGATTGCAAACGGTGTTGGCGATGCCTCATCCAGTACTACATCAGATATTGACAATTCAGGGTATGCATTCCTGAGTGCTGATTTCCGAGCCACTGCATCATCTGCAGCCCCGGCACGTTCATTACCTGCAAACGGTATCATTACCTCTGAGGCGAATGCCAATGTAGTGTTTAATTTTGCTCCTTACAGTGACGATAACGCACTAAAACTGGTTACAGCAGCAGCTACGGGAACCCTTACCTTTACAGAACAGGTAAGTGCTACCAACCTGTATTTTATAGCCACATCGGGTAGTGGCGACAGCGATTTAGATATTACTGTAAACTTTACCGATGGTACCAGTCAAACCAATACCGAACTTTTTATACCAGACTGGTATGGCGGTACCGCGATCCCTACTGCTAAAGCGGGTGTAGGGCGTGTAAGCCGTTTTGACAACGGAATGCAGGGCAATGCCGCTGATCCAAGGATGTACCAGCTTACCATAAGCATAGACATTGCTAACCAAAACAAAGTTATAGAAAGTGTTACGGTTACAAAAAATACCGTATCGGGCGCGCTGAATATATTTGGCGTATCAGCAAAACTGGTATCTGATTGTCCTGAAATGGCCTCGGCTTCGGGTGCATCCAGTACGTTTACAACAGGTGCTGTTAGCTGGGCATTGGCTTCCGCAGGATCTTCTGCCGATATTACCTATACAGTAGAGGTAGCTACAGACGCTGACTTTACTACTCCTATAGAGGGTTCGCCGTTTACAAACGTTACCGGTACTACACAGGCATTAACCGGCCTTACCATAGACACTACCTATTATTTTAGGGTTAAGGCCAATAATGGTGTATGTGATTCGGCTCCGGTTACCGGATCTTTCCTTCACGGATATTGTACGCCTACCATTAATTATCCTTACGACGATTATATAACTAATGTAGTTACTACAGGTGGTTATACAAACATTAATAACAGTACTGATTCTGACAGCGGTTATGAAAATTACACCGCAATGGCTGTAAGCAAAGCTGCCGGAAGTTCGTTTGACATTAGTGTAACGCGTTACGCAGGTTACGATTCTGTAGGTGTTTATATTGACTGGAACAACAACCTTAGCTTTGACGATGAAGGCGAAACCCTGGTAAATATTGAAGGTTCATGGAGCGGAGATGCTACCTACACAGGAAGCATAGCCATTCCTGCAAACACTCCTACCGGAAGCTACAGGATGCGCGTACGTTCTGCTTATTACTATAACAATACCATGAGTCCGTGCAATGACTTTAGCTATGGCGAAACTGAAGATTACACATTAAATGTAGCCGAACAGCCTGCTAACTGCGATGTACCTGCTACTCCCGCCATTGCGGCCGGAAATATTACCTCTAGTGGTATTACGGTAACCGTTACCGGTGCTGCAGCTGCTCCTACCGGTTACATATTAGTACGCAGTACAGCTGCGCTTACTGCCGGCCCCGTATTAGCTACTAACTATCCTGTGGGTGCAACCCTGGGCGGAGGACGCGTTGTGGCTGCCGGCCTTACGGCACCTGTATTCACTGATTTTGTTTCTGATAATACACAATATTACTATACGGCATTTGCTTACAATGATGGCGGTATTGAATGCTTTGGACCTGTATACAGTGAGCCTGTAACGATAAATGCCACTACATGCGCTTTAGCTACCGTAAACTCCGGAGCAAGTAATATTGGCAACTTTGGCGCTACGCTTAACTGGACTTCGGTATCTGGTGCAGGCGGAGCAGCTACCCTGTATACTGCTGAAGTATATACCGATGCCGAGCTAACCACGCCGGCAGGCACTTATACTTCTGACACGAACAGCTATGTCCTGACGGAACTGGAAATAGGTACCACATACTTCTACAGGGTTAAAGCCCTTACAGGTACTTGTAATAACGATACCTGGAGCGAAACACTGAGCTTCAGCACGCAAAGTATGTATACACCGCTTACAGTAACCGGTTATAATGCCGACGTTATTGCAAACGGAAACGGTATAGCTAACACAAGTACTACGCATGGCGTAGACGGAGCTAACAATGCGTATATGGCACTAAACTATAAGAATAGCGCTACTAATCCTGTAACAACTATAGGCTTACCTGTAAACAGAAGGCTTCCGGGCACCGGCGGACCTGACTTTATCCTTGCAGATTATAGCGGAAACAACTCGCTAAGGCTTGCGGCTCAAGGCCAGGAAGGTACCCTCACCCTTACAAGTCCTGTTAAGGCGGCTAACCTATACTTTGCTGTAACATCTGGTAGTGGCGACTCTACTATAGATATTACCGTAAACTTTGCCGATGGTACTACACAGATTGCCTCATCTGTAGCGGTGAGCGACTGGTATAATGCAGGTACAGATACACAACCGGCACTTGTTTCTAACATAGGCCGTACTAACAGGGCAGACAATGTGGGTGGTATAGAATCAGGCAATGCTAAAGTGTTCTACATTACCCTTCCAATAGATATTGAAAGCCAGTTTAAAACCATTAACTCGGTAACTATAAGCAAATCTTCTGACGGTGCTACAGAGCCTGTACCAAACATTTTTGCAGTAGCTGCACAACTGGTAAACGAGTGTCCTGTACTTAACTCGGCCTTTACTTTTGCCGCTGAAACTACTGCGAATGTAAGCTTTGGTCTACTTGCCGGAAGTGCTGAAGCGAATAGCTATAGCTACGAGTTGTATACCGATGAGGCCATGACTGTACCGGTAGAGGGTTCACCGTTTACTACTACAAGCACATCAATCAGCCTTACAGGCCTTACTGCCGAAACTACCTACTACTATAGCGCTACCGCTACTAACGACAGCTGTACATCGGCAACGGTAAACGGAAGCTTTACCACAAACCCAACTTCAGGTACTGATAGCTTTGGCAAAAATGGTTTTGTAGTATTCCCTAACCCGGCTAACACTGTACTGAATGTAAAGGCAGGCGAAAGCATCAGCCAGCTTACACTGGTAAATCTTTTAGGTCAAACTGTACTTAAACAAACAGCAACCGGCAACCAGGCCCAACTTAACCTGGCCAGTATAGCTGCAGGTACTTATATCCTACAGGTTACTTCAGGCGAAAAAACATCCGCCGTTAAGGTAATCAAGCAATAAATAGTATACTTTATACCATGCAAAACGCCACCCAAATGGGTGGCGTTTTTTATTTATATTGTCCGTTTTTACCGGGCGTCCGGTACAACAGTAGCTGAAATATCGTAATGCATATCAGAGGTCATATCTACATCAAACTCCTTATAGGTAAAGCCTATTTTCATAACAATATCACTTTGTTGTGACAACGGAAAGTGCTTCTTGGTGTCGTACTTCATAACTCCTTTTCCTGTGCCGGCAGCAGAAATTTTAAGTGCCGGATCAGGATTCTTAGCCTTGTAGGTAATCACAAGGTCAAACGTAGCAATGCCGCCCTTAAGTGCCACAAACTTATAGTCTGTTATAATATCCATATCCAGTGTAGTACCTATAAGCGGAAGTGTTATGGAAGAAGTCATTTGTTGAACCTCGCCCAGCCCAAACGGTTTGTCAGGAAACTTCATTTGGCTGAACATACCATCGAGTGTGGCCAGCAACGATTGCCTGAATGCCTGATTTAAATCCGGAGCAATTATAGAATCTACTTTAGGCATACCTGCTGTTTCGGTATGTCCGTAGATTTTGGTAGTAGCGCTTATGCCTTGTTTGCCAAATGATACCGGGGCTTTTACAAATCTAATGGTAAGCGGCATTACCTTTCCGTCCAGCGACTTCTCTGTATGGGTTTCTGTGGCATAATCTGTATACAAATCCTGAACCGTAGGATTTTGGATGCCTTGCTCTTTCAGTACATTAAGCACATCAGGATTGGCTTTATAAGTAATGGTGGTGGTATGTTTTTGTACAAACGCCTGCCGGTAGGTAGTTTGAGGGGTATACAATACCTTAAGCGTAACTTCCTTCCCTTTTTGTGCGAAAGCAGCTGAAGCAATAAATAACAGTAGTAAATATTTGTTTCTGAATGTCATTATAAATAAAATGTGTTGAACAACAAACGTATAATTTCCTGTAAAATTACAAAAGCCATAAAAAAAGGCCACCCGTAGGCAGCCTCTTCACTATGTTTGTTTTGTATATATTAATTGTTTAGTGCTTCTGCACCACCTACAATTTCAAGGATTTCGCCGGTAATGGCAGCCTGGCGGGCCTTGTTGTATGTAAGTTTAAGCTGGTTACGCATAGCGGTAGCGTTATCTGTAGCTTTGTGCATGGCCGTCATACGGGCACCGTGCTCAGAAGCAAATGAATCACGTACTGCTTTGTACAGCTGTGTTTTTAGCGAAAGTGGAATAAGGCTAAACACGATTTCTTCTTTAGATGGCTCAAAGATATAATCAAGCTCAGTATTGCTTTCAGCCGCAGCTGCAGGAGCAAGCGGTAAAAACTGCTCGGTAAGTACTACCTGGGTAGCCGCGTTTTTAAAGTGGTTATACACCAGCTCTATTTTGTCATACTCCCCTGCGGTAAACTTATCCATAAGGTCTTGTGCTATGCGGGCAGTATTTTCAAAGGTAAGCGCGTCGTAAAGGCTGCTTTGGTTACCCACCACATCGGCAAGCTTTTTCAGTACATCATTACCTTTTTTACCAATGGCAAGTACTTCTACCTGTTTTCCGGCATACACATTATCCTGAAGGTTTTTTACCTGCTTAATTACGTTAGCGTTAAACGCGCCGCAAAGCCCCCTGTTAGAGGTTATGGCTACAATAAGGACTTTATTTACCGGGCGTTGCTCAGCAAATGCGCCTCCTGTATTACCCTCAAGCGTAGCGCTAAGGTTTTGTAATAGCTCGGTTAGCTTTTGCGAATAGGGCCTCATTGCTGTAATAGCATCCTGCGCCTTTTTTAGCTTTGCAGCCGAAACCATTTTCATCGCACTTGTAATTTGCATGGTCGATGAAACGGAAGCAATCCTGTTACGTATTTCCTTTAAGTTTGCCATTTTATATAATAGTATTAAGCAGTGAGTATTAAGTATTAATAAAGATCAAAATCTTAATACTCACTACTAAAATCTAAAAGTCTAAAAATTAGTATTTTGAAGCGATTTCAGCAGCGGCTTTTTCAAGCACGTCTGTAATTTCGTCTGTAAATTTACCGGCTTTAAGCGCGTCAAGGGTAGCCCTGTGTGTAGCGTTTAGGTAACCAATAAAGTCTTTTTCAAATTCCTTAACCTTGTTTACAGGAACGTTCCTAAGCAGGTTTTTAGAACCGGCATAGATAATCGCTACCTGATCTTCAACGGTAAACGGATCGTTTACGCTTTGCTTAAGGATTTCCACGTTACGCTTACCTTTTTCAATTACGTTCATGGTAACAGCATCAAGGTCTGAACCGAACTTAGCAAATGCTTCTAGTTCGCGGTACTGTGCCTGGTCCAGCTTAAGGGTACCGGCAACTTTTTTCATTGACTTGATCTGGGCGTTACCACCTACACGAGATACCGAAATACCTACGTTAATTGCAGGACGTACACCTGAGTTGAACAAGTCTGACTCAAGGAATATCTGACCGTCTGTAATCGAAATTACGTTTGTAGGGATGTATGCAGAAACGTCACCCGCCTGAGTTTCGATGATAGGAAGCGCAGTAAGCGATCCGCCACCTTTAACAATTGGCCTAAGTGATTCAGGAAGGTCGTTCATTTCTTTTGCAATGCTGTCATCGGCAATAACTTTTGCAGCACGCTCAAGAAGACGAGAGTGAAGGTAGAAAACGTCACCCGGGTATGCCTCACGCCCTGGTGGACGACGAAGAAGTAGTGACACTTCTCGATACGCTACCGCCTGCTTAGAAAGGTCATCATAAATGATAAGTGCCGGACGGCCTGTATCACGGAAGTACTCGCCTATTGCAGCACCTGCCATTGGAGCGTACACCTGCATAGGAGCCGGGTCAGACGCGTTAGCGGCAACGATGATGGTATAAGCAAGAGCACCTTTTTCTTCAAGGGTCTTAGCGATACCTGCTACTGTAGAAGCCTTTTGGCCTATAGCAACATATATACAGAATACAGGCTTACCTGCATCATAGAATTCTTTTTGGTTAAGGATGGTGTCTATACACACGGTAGTTTTACCGGTCTGACGGTCACCAATAACAAGTTCACGCTGACCACGTCCTACAGGAATCATAGCATCGATAGCCTTAATACCCGTTTGTAGCGGCTCAGTTACCGGCTGACGGTAAATAACACCCGGAGCTTTACGCTCTAGTGGCATCTCATAAAGATCGCCACCTATAGGGCCTTTACCATCTATAGGGTTACCAAGGGTATCTACAACACGGCCTATCATTTGCTCACCTACTTTTAGCGATGCAATACGGTTTTGCCTTTTTACGGTAGAACCTTCTGCAACACCGGTAGAAGAACCAAGCAATACCACGCCCACATTGTCTTCTTCAAGGTTCAATACAATACCTTCTAACCCGCTTTCAAACTGCACAAGCTCACCATACTGAGCATTGCTAAGTCCGTAAATACGGGCAATACCGTCACCTACCTGAAGAACGGTTCCTACCTCTTCCAGTGTAGCACCCGATTCAAAACCGGACAATTGTTTCTTTAATATTGCTGAAATTTCAGCAGCTTTAATTTCTGCCATCTGTATAATTAAGTTTAATTACCTGTTTTATATACTATTTAAAATAGCCTGTTTTTTGTTAGTTAGCCAGTTCCCTTTTAAGGTTTAATAACCTTGCAGCTATGCTGGCATTAAATTGCTTGTCGCCAAGCCTTATGATAAAACCACCAATAATAGATGGGTCTACCACGTTTTTAACGGTTACCTGGTTAGGCGTAAATTGCTTTATCTTGGCAAGCACTTTAGCCTCCAACTCTGCATCTATAGGAAAAGCAGTAGTAACCACAGCAGTTTCTATACCACTGGCTACATCAAACTGAACCTTATATTCTGCAGCAATTGCAGGAAGAATCTCAAACCTTTTGTTGTCCTGCAACAATTTAAAAAGCGACTCCGTGATATTTTGCGAACCGGCAAATATTTCCTTAAGCGCACTTTGCTTAACCTCACCTTTTACATTAGGGCTGTTTAAAAATTCTAACAGCTCTTTGCTTTCTTTTACAGCAGCAGTAATCTGCGCCATATCATTAGCCACCTGTGCGGCATTGCCTTGGGTTTGCGCAAGGTCTAGTATCGCTTTCGCGTATCGTACTGCAGCTCTGCTCATACCGGGTGGATTAGTTTAGTTTAACTTCGTCAAGCATTTTTTCTACAAGGCCGTTTTGTGCTTCTTTATTAGAAAGCTCTGTCCTTAGTAGTTTCTCTGCAATTTCTACCGAAAGCGCAGACACCTGGCCTTTAAGCTCGGCAAGTGCAGCATTCTTTTCAGCAGCAATAGCAAGTTTTGCCTGCTCTGCAATTTTATCGGCTTGCGCCTGGGCCTCAGCTTTAGCATCGGCTATCATTTTTTCTTTAATTTCGCGGGCTTCTTTCATAATAGCATCCCTTTCGGCACGTGCCTGGTGAAGGATAGCCTCATTCTCAGCCTTAAGCGTAGCCATTTCTTTACGGGCAAGTTCTGCCGATGCAATGGCATCTGCAATACCCTGCTCCCTTGCGTCTAGTGCAGAAAGGATAGGTTTCCAGGCAAACTTAGCAAGTAGTACGATAAGCACCACAAGGATGATAAGCAGCCAGAAGAACAAACCGTACGAAAAATCATTAATTAACTTTTCCATATCTTATATATAATAGGTATTGTTTGTTTTTTAATTAGTGGTAAAAACACTATCTGCAACCAACCGTTGCAGATAGCATCTTAGTTTTTGTTCTTAGTTTTTACCAAGGATTAGGGCACCGAAAGCAAGACCTTCAAGAAGTGCACCGATAATGATCATCGCAGTCTGGATTTTACCAGCAGCCTCAGGCTGACGGGCAATAGCATCCATTGCAGAACCACCGATTTTACCTAAACCAACACCAGCTCCTATTACAATAAGGCCAGCTCCAACTAGACTTGGAATTTCCATGATATATAATTAATTAAATTAATGTTCTAAAAATTAGTTGTTTCAAAAAAAATTAGATTACCGGGATTTCCGGGTCTTCTACATGATGATGATCGTCATGACCGTGCGCATGGTCATGATCATGGTGGTGCTCATGCTCCTGTACAGCCATACCAATAAACAGTGACGACAGCATGGTAAAGATAAACGCCTGAAGGAATGCCACAAGCAATTCTATAACCGAGATGAACAGCGTAAGCAACATAGAAACTCCTATACTACCACCCGTACCCAGTTGCTGCTTGCCAAGATACACTATAGCAATAAGCCCCATAACTACAGTGTGACCCGCAGTAATGTTAGCAAATAAACGTATAAGTAGTGAGAATGGTTTTGTAAACATACCCAGCACCTCTATCGGCGCAAGGATTATCTTCATTGGTACGGGTACGCCCGGCATCCAGAAGATGTGACCCCAGTACTCCCTGTTAGCACTAAACTGCGTAATGAAAAATGTAAACAGGGCAAGACACACCGTTACAGTAATGTTACCGGTTACGTTAACCCCAAGCGGCGTAAGGCCAAGAAGGTTAAGCACCCATATAAGGAAAAACACAGTAAGCAGGTACGGCATAAATTTCCTGTACTTATCCTCACCTATGTTTGGCCTGGCTATCTCGTCCCTTACATAAAGCACAAGCGGCTCTAGCACACGGCCGAAACCTGTAGGGATAGCGTTAGGCCCTTTCTTATATGTTTTGGCAAGACCTGTAAACAATACAAAAAGAAGCACCGCTGTAAACAGCAACGCAAGCACGCTCTTAGTAATAGAAAAATCCATTACCTCAGCTACCGTAGGATGGCCATGGTGATCTAACCTAAGATCGCCCTGAGCATCTGTCTTATAAATTTTGTTATGGAAAAGCGCATAGTAGTTACCATCTACAGTTGCCACAGATGCTCCGTGGTTAAATGCCGATGACATAAAAAATTTCACACCGTTATCATAGATGATTACCGGAAGCGGAAAACCGAAGTGTTCGCCGGTAGCCTCATCTGAGAAGAACACAAACTCATGAGAGTCCTGAAGGTGATGGGCAATATGCTCGTCGATTTTCGATTTTTCGTCGGCAGGTCCAGCAGCAGCGTGGCCTTCATGTGCCTGGTGGGCAACAGGGGCTTCAGCATGTACGGCAGCAGTATCATGTTGTACATGCAGCGTATCTTCAATTGAATTAGCAGAAGAAATCAGGGGCAGAACCAGCAGCAGGGCCGCTATTGAGTTCTTGAGAGATTGTCCGGAAAACACCATCTTATTAACTATCTTAATTTTACAGTCCTGAAATTTTGCGCAAAGGTACGTTTAAATTTCACATATCCATGTTCAAAACTCACTTTTTTCAAGATATTTCAGGCTAAGTAAAAAATCATTGTTTTTTATTTAAGAGAACCGTGGTATAATAGGCCTCAAGCAGTAAAAATAACATAAAAATAACAAATATGCTGATTTTTTCTGCCGGAATTTCAATCGTTTTCGATAAAACGGGCCTCATGTACAAATAGCCTCCTATAACCTGTAAAGTGGTTAACAGCAGGAAAACATAACCTATTTGCCCCGGATTTTTAGAACTCAGTAAATGCAATGCAAAAAGTATGATAACACTAAGGCCGTAAAAGAAAAGTACGGTTGTATACACAGGATAAACAAAATCAACGGTTTGTGTTTTCAAATCGGGTATCTGAAAAATCAAAACACTGGTAATTAGAAATACACAGGCGGCGCCCGTAACCTGAATCAGGGTTTTAAAAAAACTTTTATCCATCTATTTATTAAGTTGATTTACCTGTCTTACAACGTTATACAATGCTATAGCCACACCAAGCATGGTAAATATAATAAAGTATAGCTGACTGTCATTAGGGTATTTTACGTCCAGCCAGGAACCCAGCTTAGAGAACAAAAAAATGATAAGCCCCATTTGTGTGGGGATGCTTATAAGGGTAAGCCACTTGTTAGGCTTTTTATCCTGCTTGTTGTCTGTCATGTACAGGGGTGGTGTTTTTCATGGTACAGGCAGCCGTGAATACCGCTCCTGGTTCTACAGCAAGCTTACCGGTAATTACCTCACCTTTTATCGTGGCGTTACTTTTAATGCTTAACAATTCATCTACCTCTATACGCCCGTTAAAGGCTCCTTCTATATCGGCACTGTTACACACTATATCGCCGGTAACACTGCCTGAAGGGCCTATTACCAACCTGCCCTTTGAGGTAATATTGCCCACGAGGTGACCGTCCAGCCTTAGGTCGGCCTGCGACGTTATATCACCTTTTATAGAGGTGCCCTCTACAATACGGTTTGTTTTTCCTAAAAGGTCTGTATATGGCTTTTTCTTTTCAAACATGCTCATAGCTTCACTGTTACTTTACCGGCTGGTACTGTGCCAGGTTCTTTTTAACCTGAACCACTTTGTAGTCTTCGGTACTTATTATAATCGGGGTTTCGGCAATCTTGTAGTCTTTATAGTCCCTGAGTATGGTAGCAGCGTCTGTAGCGGCAAGTTTGTTTATGAGCCCATGTACTACAAGTATATTTTCGTTAACGGTATAAATATCGTTACTAATGGTAATGCTGTTGTTGTTGCTATCTTTAATAAACTGCTGTATGGTCTTAGTAAGCTTATCAATTTTTGCATCGCCCACATTAAACTTAAATATTAGCTTATAGGTAGTGCCTTTTTCTGCGAAAGTAAGCTTTTCCAATACCGGTATGTCTTTCTTTAATATGGCATCAGCCTCTTTACCTTCCTTAGCATTTGCATAGGTAAGCGCTACATAATTCAGCTGGCGCTTATATTCATCAAGCCCCTGCAGCCTACCCACTATACGGGCTTTTAGCAATTCGAGCTTTGGCAAAATATCCTCGCCGTCAAAAGTATCTATATACTGGCCAATAGAAGCATATACCTCACGGATTTGCCCGGCAGTGTACTGGTCAAACAGTTTCTTGTAAATGGCCTCGGGAGAACCCTGCAATACCGCATCGGAATTCGGGTTTTTAATAATAGTGGCATAGCGCGAATCCGGATATTGCGTAAGGATACGCTGTTTGTAGATTTCTGCTTTTGCCGGATCTATGATTTCATAAATACGGTACAGGTTGTACAGGCTTGGTGCCACAAGGCGCTCTTCCGGATTATAGGTAAGCAGCTTCTCCAGCTTCTCTGCCGCGCGCTGGTATTCCTTAAACTTATCCTTATATATAGCTCCTAGCTGGAAGTACGCGAAGTTGCGCTCCTTGCCCAGGCTGTCCAGTAGTTTATGGTCTGTTGGAATCTGCCCGATGTAAAACTTAGGGTCGTAACGCGGCTCCAGTGCTTTCTCCTCTTTTTTAGATGCAACAGTGCCATCAGGGTTTATAGTATCATCTTCTTCGGTAGTGGTGTCATCTGCATTACCACCGGCACGCATTTCCGAAGCCACACGCCAGTTGTCGGCCAGTTGCCTTTTACCCCATTTGCCCTGGAATGCCATTTTGCCCGAAGCCACATTAGCAGCGGTATAAAAATAGAACGGCCCTGAAGGGTTGTTCCTGGCACCACCTCCTGCCGAAACAGGACGCCCGTTAGCCCCCGGAAGGTTAGAGGTATTCATACGGTTTTTACTCATATCTGACAAAGAAACCCCCTGCGGGCTCTTGCCGCCTGAGGCTGCTAATACAGATGGCATGTCATCACCCATAGGACCAGCACCTGCAGCAGCATTGGCCGCTTTATTTGCTGCTTTCTGAGCCTCCAGTTCGGCTTTTTTCTTAGCTTCTTCGTCGGCTATCTTTAGTTTGGCAATATAGTCGTTATAATAGGTAACCCTACCTTCATCTGACAGGCCTGCAACATATAGTATACTATCGTTTACAGCCGCTATGCCCTCGTACTTAATTACGTCTTCAAGGTTATCGCGTTTCTTTTTAATGGCCTTATACTCGCGCGTGCGGAAATCCATATTAACCAATGTACTGTCATAGTACTTACCCGCCGTAAGGTATTTTGCGCCCTTAAAGTTTATTTCGGCTATATTACGGTAGTTGCTTGCAGTAAGATAGCGGTCGTTCCCTTTTTTCTTTATCGAAACGTTGTAGTACTTAACGGCATTTTTTATATTGCCCTGCTTGTCGTAAAACAGACCCACCTGATGGTTAATCACATCTAAAAAAGGACGGTTTTCCCTGTCCTCAAGCAGTTTTTTGTATTTTTTCATAAAGGCAAGCGTATCGCCTGCTTTATAGTTAAACATACCGGCCTGCATGGCGTGCGCCTGTATAGTGTATATGCGTGGCGACTTACGCTTCATGTCTATAACATGCTGGTAATACGCAAAGGCACTGTCGTTATTTTTCAGCCGGCTATAAATCTGCCCGGCTATAAAATAGTAGCGTGCCCTTTTTTCTTTATCCTTACTGAATTTTGCAGCTTGCTTAAGGGTGGTAGCCGCACTATCCAGGTACTGCTCATTAATATACGCCTGCGCCAGCATGGCATTGGCATCGCTGTATATCTGTTTATCCATAACCTGCTTTTTCTCCTTAAGGAGTTTCTTCAGGTTAATGATGGCTACCGCGGTATTGTCCAGCCGTATGTTTGTTTTCTCCCGCCACACCTTTACCTCATCTATGGCACTGCTTTTAGGATATTTATACAATACGTAGTTAAACGCCTCAAGCGCCGGTATAAAGCGGTTGTCATAATAGCGTGCTTCGCCCAGCAGCAGGTAGGCTTCATCAATTTGCGGATTGCGCTCCTGCCCGCCTATGTCCATAGAGTGCTTTTGCACGGCTTTAACGGCTTTCGCTTCAGCGCGTTCTATATTTGCGTTACGTTTATCAGTAGGCTCCATTTCCTCAGAGGGGCGCTGCATACGTTCTACCGGGAGAATTTCCCAGTAATTATCGCGCAGGTTGGCTTTCAGCTCATTTACGCCCGCCACCAATGCATTATTACCATTATACATAACGTTGTACTTGGTAGACATGGCATGGTAATTACGGTTTATAAAACCGTCTTTTTTGGTAGAGCAGGCTATGGCAAATGCGACCGTGCCTAAAACGAAAATATATTTTGAGTATCTGGTTTTCAACACAAAAGAATTTTTTATCCTAAACTTTCAAAATTGCTTTTTAGTATAGTAGAGGGTAAAAATACGTTTCTTTTTTTTAATGGGTATTATTTTAAAAAAAATTCCCTGCCTGGTGGCAGGGAATTAACTTTTTATACCGCAAAAAACGCTTCAAGCTCTTTCAGCGTTTCATCTGATTTTTCTTCAGATGTGTAGAGGTCTTTTACCACCTGACCTTTATGCATGGCCACTATGCGGTTACTTACTTCTGTAGTGTGCGCCAGGTCGTGGCTGCTTACTAATATGGTTTTAGACTTATCTTCGGCAAGGTCTTTTATAATCTTCTTCAGCCTAAACTGTGTGGTAGGATCCAGGTTAGCAAACGGCTCGTCTAATATAATCAGGTCCGGGTTGCCTATCAGCGTACCTATAATACCCACCTTCTTTTGGTTACCCTTACTCAGGTCGCGCAGGTATTTCTTTTTACCCAATATTTCATCGTTAAAAAAGTCGGCATGTTTTGCCAGCAATTCATCTACCGATGCTTTGTTTTGCCCGCGCAGGTCGCCAATGAAGTAAAAGTACTCCTCAGCGGTAAGATAACCTATCAGGAACGTTTCATCCAGGAAAGGGGCGGTAAATGGTTTCCATGCCTCGCTGGTATTTACCTGTATACCGTTTATGGTTACGTGTCCGGCGCTTGGTTCTATAAGATCCAGCAGCAAACTAAACAGCGTGGTTTTACCCGCGCCGTTATTACCCACAAGTCCCAGGCTTTCGCCTTTATTTATGGTAAGGCTGGGTATGTTTAGCACTACGGTGCCGTTATATGCTTTTTTTAAATCTTGAATCTGTATCATGTTGGAAATGAGGAGTTGTATTAATGATTAGTTTTTTTCTTTGTAGGCCGCTATGGTATCGTACTTTTCTGTTTTGTAAATACGCTCTATAGCCCTGAACGCCGCCTTACGGAATATAAGCCCCAGCAGGCCTGCCCCGGTTACAAACAAAAATCCGGCAAGTGGGCTTATAAGCTTAGCTCCAAGGGTATATAGTAACATAGGAAGCAACAGCTTAGGCAATGATATTAAAAACACCTTTAGGTTAAAGGCCTGTTTATTACCAAAAGCCTGTTTGGCACTTGCCAGGTCTATAGGGGTTTTTACATAAGCACCCCCCAGAAGTACCAGCAGTGTATTTACACCTATATTAAATACCGCCCCCGAAAGTATCATTAAATAAGTTTCTATACCAAAGTACAGGTAAATGGCCCCGACGATGCTGCTAACGCATACCGCTACTACCATAAGCCACCATTTGCTGGCTATGTACTGGCTGTAGGGTATGTTCTGGCTCATCATAAGCGGGTAATAGGCACTGTCCCAGCTGGGTACAAACTGCCCGAAGGTCATCATAAAGCCACCGGTAATAAATATGGCCGCAAACATTTTCATGTGTACATTATCATACACATCTATGGCTCCGCTAAAGAACAGAAACCCGTAGAATATAAAAACAAAGCTCATAATAAGTGTGGTTCGGCTACGCTTGTTTCGCAGTATAAGCCTTAGGTCATTCCTCAGGAAGGTGCCCATAACCCCAAAACGGTTTAGGAAAGTATATTCCCTGCCGTCGGCAATTTCCGATTTCGATTTTAGGCCGGTATCCAGGTACATTTTTTTGCTGAAGGTTTTGTGGCTGAACCAGTAAAACCCTGCAAACATAGCAACAGGAACCAGTATGGCAAAGTATGTGCTGTACAAACTGTGGAACAACGCCCCTGTAACCAGTGTAACATCAAAATACCCGTAGTATTGCAGGCCAACGAATGAGGCAAGGATACCCAGGAAGATGATAAAGATAAAATCATTATCGCCCATGAGCAGGTTAGCCAGGTTGTTTATATATACAATAAGCCATAGCCCCAGCCACCAAAAAATTACCCCTAGTGGGTCATAACCTTCTATAAGCAGTACAATATTAAACGGCACCATAAGGAATACATGTACCAGACAAAAAAACGACAGGAATGTTTTGCCCAGCACAAAGTTTATTATAGTACTGCGCTTTATGGGTAGTGCCAGTAACGGACGCGTATTAAGTACCGGCACTTTTTGCAGCAGCGCCCTGATAACCATATCGGCAAGGAAATAGTAAATAAGATACTTACTTACTACTACCAGCGGATCCTGGTGCAATTCTTCTTTTATACCATAATAGGCCGCGCCACTTAAAAAGAGGAACATAAGGCTGTAAATAAACGCCATGATGCCTAATATTATTTTTAGCGTCATGTTAATGCCAAAGGAAGACGACCTTGTAAAGGCCTTCCACTCCAGCCAGAGGAATTTTTTAAACATAATTGTATATGATGGTTTTTATAGGATTAGTGTACCGCTATGGCTGAAAGTTACACTTTTTGAGCGATATTTTCAAAAGCATATTCCGGGTAGGTGTTTAACAGGTGCTCTTCAGAGCGCGAAGGCACTACATAAAACATAATGTAATAATACAGTATCATCCCTGTAAAGTATGCCGCGTTAATCCATACCAGTATGGCCGTGGCATGGTATTCAAAATAGAAATTTACCAACTGAAACGGCAATATCGTAGGTGCCCCCATACCCGCAAAATTAAAAATCACGTGTTCAAACAGCCATTTCTTACCCGTAGCACGTACCTTTTTCTTATAGCGCCACAGCAGCTGAATTACCCTTACTGCAAATACCAACAGGGCAAAAAACGGCAATATGCTCATCCATATTTCATTTTTATTGAACAGGAAAATAACCACTGAAAATAGCGCCAGGGTAAGCAGTATTTTAGGCACTTTTAAAAATGATTTACCGTATTCCCATAGCAGACTGTTGTATTTTTTGTTAAGTACATGCTCCCTTCTTTCGGCAAGCTCCGTAAACCCGAAAATGCCAAACTTTTTAAACTCATCGTGCAACGCTTCCTCAAACGGCACGTTAGGCTCGGTAACCCAACGCTGTTCTATGGCATTGGCAAGGTGGTCCACCAGCTCGGTTTGCAGGTCATAATATTCTATATAATGCTTTATGGTAAAGGCGTAAAGCGCGTCTATTTGTTCGGCATTTATCTTTTTCATGGCAATGTTTTATTTTCCGTACTCCGGATATATCTCTTTAAGATAGGCTTCGGCACGGCCGGGTATTATTATCAGTTTTACGTATACATACAGCATTAGCAGTGTATACAGTATCGATTCGAACAGTATCAGCGCGGGTGAATAATCAATACGCCACATATTCCACGTAAGATTTATAAATATCGTTACAAAACCAAAACCGTTGCGGGCGTAAATCATTTCTTCCATGAGCCAGTGATGTCCGTGCGGGTTTTTGTTATACAGCTTATTAAGATTCCTCAACCTTAACACTATAGCTATTATAGTTACTGCCAATAAAAGTACATATGCCCGTGGCGACTACAACAGCAGCCTGAATACCGCATATCCAAAAGCCGCCACGCCTATAATCTGCGGTACTTTAAAATACGAGAAAAAGTAACCCAAAAACATTTTACGGTATCTTTTTCGCAGGGTAGCCTGGCGTTTAAACATTATCTTCATAAACCCGAATTTGCCTCCAAATTTTTCTTCCTCGGCAGCAAGGGCATCGGCAAACGACACGGATGGATTTTCTTCCCACGCCTGTTCTATGGCATTGGCTATGTGATCGGCAAGTTCGCACTGCACGTCGTAGTGCTTTATGTTCCTGCTTTTCAGGAAATAAAACAATGCCTCCATTTGCGTGGCGGTTACGGTTCTTCTTGGTTCTGTTTTGTTTGTCATTGTATTACGCAATAGCGTACTCAGGGTACGTTTCTTTTAAATATTGTGCTGCTTTAGATGGGATAACATAAAGCACTATATAATTGTGCAACAGCAGTAGCACACATACTGTAGCAAGTGCCCACTGGGCATATACATTATGCGTATTGTACATCATTTGCCCAAACTGAAACCAAAAGCCCGCCAGTGCCGTAAACGTAACACCCCTAAAAATCATCTCCTCAAACATCCACTTTCTTCCGGTTTCCTTCGCCTTTTTATTGAATGCTTTTATATTGGCAAACAACTTTACAAAACTGGCAAGCTGCAACAGTATGTAAATGCTTAGTGCCGCCCAAACATTAAACCTTAAAAGCATCCCCATGGCAAGTACAAGCGCTATGGTAAGCAACACTTTCGGCAGTGTAAAAAAGTCTTTAAAGTAACGCCACTTCAGCTTCAGGTAACGACGCCCCAGGGCTTTGCCTTTTTGTTCCGTGACATCGCTAAACCCAAATACGCCGAACTTTTTAAACTCGGCTTTCAGGGCATCATCAAAACTTACAGCAGGGTCCGTTACCCAGCGTTGCTCTATGGCATTGGCAAGGTGGTCTACGAGCTCGGTTTGCAGGTCGTAGTGCTCTACAAAGTGCTGCCTTGTAAAGGTATAGAGCGCGGTGATCTGGTCTGGGGTTAGTGTTTTCATTATCATTTATTTACGTCATTAAACCAAGCCATATTCAGGATATGTTTCTTTGAGATAATATTCTGCCTTAGCAGGAATAACAAAAAGCATTATATAATTATGCAACAAAACCATAGTAGACACCCCAGACAACAGCCATTGTGCTACGACACCCGGACCGTTAAAACTATCTGTCATAGAAAATGAAACGATAATTAAGAAAAGTACTAATGGCATGGTTATTCCTCTATAAATAAGCTGCTCAAGCAACCAAACTCTTTCATTTTTCTTCAATCGTTTATCAAAATTCAGGGAAGAAATTTTCATTATCCCGGCGCAAACCAACTGTAAAGCCATTATGGATAATTTAAAAACAGGAAACCCCAATTTGGCATCTACTAAAAAAACACTATGTAATAGGAAAAACAATGTTATAGTAATTATCAACTTCGGAAATGTGAAAAACGCCGTGAAACATTTCCACATAAACGTTACATGGCTCCTTAAAAGGACTACGGTTCGGGCTACAACCAGCCTGGTGAAACCATTTTTTTCAAAACGGTTGTACGCAGCACTAAGTGCTATTTCGAAATCAGGGTTTTGGTTATACTGCCATTGGTTTTCTATGTCATTAGCCAGGTGGTCTACCAGTTCCGTTTGCAGGTCATAGTACAGCACACCATTACTTTGCGTAAAAGCGTATAGCTGCTCTATATGGTCTGGGGTTAGTGTTTTCATTGGTAATTACTTTACATATAATCTGGCATACTGCTTCTTAACACGTACACGAGCTACAACCATAGCCACAATATACCCCATGCAAAATGATTGTATCAACATAGCCATCCATAATGGCATGTGGGGATAGATGGGATTTATAATCAGGTGCAGCATAAACACAGCTAATCCAGGCAGATTTATAACCTTAAAGGCTACAGAGTATTCCCTTTTTCCTGTTATCCTGCCTTTTAGTACAGGATAACACGAAGCAAAATACAGCACTGTGAACACAATACTGAAACCATACTGCACATTATCTATACCAAACAATGAGTAGATCTTGTTCAACACTACTAAAATCAGGGTAAAAGCAAAAAGCACATATGGGTTTACAAGCGTCCTGAGAAATATTTTCATTGCCCGTTTGCCGGCTTGCCAACCAAATGCTTTGATTTCACGTAGCAGTGTTTCCTTGTTTTGAAGCATGTACGCCGTAAAATTCTCCATAAAATCACCTTCCTGCTCCTCTAGCGCCGAAGCCACATGGTCTGTCATTTCATAACGTATGTCTTCATACGCTACCCCTATTTCGGTAAGGTAGGTATCTATAAACTGTATCTGGTCAATGGTTAGTCTAGGCATAATAATATGATTTATATCGGGCCACCTGTTTCCTTGCCGATGCATAAAACGCATAGGCTGTTGCAGCAATAAGGGCATAGCCTGCTATAGCCACATGTGCCTGGCCTGTTTTTACAAGGTAGTTAAGCAAACCCAAGCTCGATATTACGAGTATCCTTTCGATTATACTATACTGTTTCTTGCCAGAAAACTCAGGCGTATGCTTTTTAAAAACGGGATTATACGCTGTTATTAGTACTATTGCCAGGGCAATACACATGGTACTCATGGCAGCCGTGTCTGCAGATGTAAAGTACGTCAGTGCTTCTCCAAAACCGATAAGCCCGGCAAGCACCATCCAAAAGCCCGGTTTTATTGTTTCGGCAACGGCAGCCCTAAAATTCCGGCGCATAGCCATGGCCTCGGCAGTATTATTAAGCTCCTGTATTTCATCGTTATGTGACTGTATGTAAGCCGATATATTCCCTTCAAAACCATCACGCTCCATAACACTGGCTAAGTGATCGGTTAATTCCATACGGATATCTGCATAGTACACACCTGCGCCCTCAAGGGCGGAGTCAATCTCTTGTATTTGTTTGATAGTTAGTTTAAGCATGGTACAGCGAAAGGTATTTTTTATACAGGCCCTTAACGGTAAAATGTATATCTATTGAAAATGTACCCACCACCGCATAGTACACAATCAGGAAATCAGGATTTGGCATCCATCTTTGCATTAAAATACTCGGGTACAGCACCAGTGTGGGAACAAAGGCTATGCCTGCATCAAACGAAAAGCTCTCCCTCTTTCTTATAATATTTTTAATGGCAGGGTAACTCCCTACACAGCCACATACTACAAAAATCAGGAACATAAAAATCCCCATGTCATCAGGCGCAGCAAACTGCTGTATGATTTTACCAAGGCTTATTATGCCAAGGAAAACCAGAAGCATCTTCCATGATAGCAGGTTGCTAAACAATAGCTTCAGTCCCTTAACAGCACCTATGCGCATAAACTTATAGTTCAGGCTAAGCAGCTCTTTCTTATTATTCAGTATGTATCCCTTAAGATTGTGCTCAAAATCCCCGTCCTGCTTTTCCAGCACAGACGCTACGTGGTCGGTCAGTTCCAGCCTTATGTCATAATGCGCTATGCGCGCGTCTAGCAGCGCTTTGTTTACAGCTTGTATTTGTTCTGTTGTAAGCTTCATAAGTCCTAAAATTGGAGGTCAGGGTTTGGTGATGGGCTCACTAACGACTGCATGTTTTTAATAAACTCCTGTAGTTCTTCAAGGCGGTTTACGGTTTCTTTCTCACCCTGTTCAGTAAGCTTGTAGTACTTACGCAGGCGGTTGTCTACACGTTCTACTTCTACATCAAGCAAACCATCGGCCTCCAGCTTGTGTAGCGCAGGGTACAGCGCGCCCTCGGTTATGTTTAGTTCGCCACGGGTTATGAGCTTTACCTTTTGGGTAATTTCATAGCCATACATGCGGCCGTTTTCTTCCAGCAGCTTCATTATTATAGTATTAAGGCTGCCTTTATATAATTGGGAGTTTTTCATGTACTGAAATTGATATGGCAAATATATACATAAGTTTATTATGTATAACTTTCTTAGGTATTATTTTTAAACCGCATTTTTATTTTTCGTGAGTGGAATGCGTATTTTTGCAGTTACAAACAATAGGCAATGTCAACATTCAATCCTCTTAAAATAAAAGACATCCGCAGGGAAACCCCCCATGCGGTTTCCATAGCTTTTGAAATACCGGAACACCTGGCCGTCGAATATAACTTTATAGCAGGCCAGTACATTAACATAAAAACCCACTTTGAAGGGCAGGAATCGCGCAAGGCATACTCTATATGCTCTGCACCGGGCAGCGGCGAAATCCGTGTGGCCATTAAAGCCGTGAAACAGGGCGGTTTTTCGGGTTTCGCTAATGAAAAACTGGCCGTAGGCGACACTATGGAAGTAGGCACTCCCGAAGGTAAATTTACCTTTGAGCCAAAACCGGACAGGCAGCGCAACTATGCTGCTTTTGCAGCGGGCAGCGGTATTACACCGGTAATGGGCATACTGCAGTCAGTACTGCAAAGCGAACCTGAGAGTACGTTTGTACTGGTTTACGGTAACAAAAGTCCTGAAGATACTATTTTCCACGACCAGTTACATGAGCTACAGGAGCAGTACCTGGGTCGTTTCTTTGTACATTTTGTGTACAGCCGCGCCCATGCCGGCGATGCGCTTTTCGGGCGTATAGAGCGCGCCGCGGTGAACTTTGTACTGAATAACAAGCATAAGGAAAAGGAGTTTGCCAAGTTTTTCCTGTGTGGTCCGGAAGAAATGATCCTTACCGTAAACGATGTGCTTAAGGAGCATAACGTACCGGAAAAGAATATTAAATTCGAACTGTTCTCTACCCCAATAGCGGAGAAGAAAATCGAAGCTGACCTTAGCGGGCAAACTAAAGTAACGGTACTGGTAGATGATGAGGAAACGACCTTTTTTATGCCAAAAGAAATCACGATACTGGATGCCGCGCTAAAACAAGGGATAGATGCACCGTACTCGTGCCAGGGCGGTATATGCAGCAGCTGTACCGGACGTATAAAATCAGGTTCGGCGGAAATGAAGAAAAACGCCATACTTACCGACGGCGAAATTGCAGAAGGCCTTACCCTTACCTGCCAGGCACACCCTACATCAGCTGAAATTTACATCGATTTTGACGACGTTTAGTTAATTTAAGGTTACTCGTGGATTTGTTAATGCGTTAATTCGGAGCTACACTCAGGCACGAAACAAATTAACTTAGTAGACGTCATAAAGTTAAAAAGCCCGTGGAGATAATACTTTACGGGCTTTTTTATAATGTGTCTATCCGGTCTTGAGACTTTCCAACTTTTGACCTTACGACTTTAGGACTTCATCTATTTTCTCAACTACCATTTGCGGCGTTATCGTGCGCATGGCATCTTCATAACCCGGTACTACTTTATTACCATAAACCGATGTGGGCAATAACGGGTATTGCTCCCGGTCTGCCATGAGCGAATTAAACAACGGCTGGTTATACGGCACAAATCCTGAATAGGGGTGTGTAGCGCCCCATAACGTAACCACCGGTACGCCAAACATAGCGGCCATGTGCCCGTTGGCACTATCCATACTCAGCATAAGGTTAAGATTACCTATTAGTTTCAGTTCCTGGGCCAGGGTAAAGCGCCCGCCTGCTATAACTTCTATATTATTAAGGCTGCCAGCCATTTTTTTTAGCTTTTTGGCCTCCTCTTTATTCCCCCCGAAAAGGAACAGTTTCGCATTTTCTTTTTTAGAAAGGATAAGTATTACCTGCTGCATAAGGTCTTCAGGATATACCTTGCCCTGGTGCTGTGCAAAAGGCGCGATTCCAATACGGATAGTACCCTCGGCACTTGCAACCGCCCATAAGTCTTCGGTTAAAACAGGTTTTGGCAGCAAAGCCGTTTCATTAAGGATTATTGGAAAACCAAGTTTCGCAAATACTTCGGCATGGCGCGGTATAATAGGATTTACAGGCTGAAACACCTTGTTTTTTTCGGCCGTAAGGGCTTTCTGGGCATCCCTCATTTTATCAAGGGTAGCTACTTTTTTACCCCTGCGTGTAAAAAGCCATGAAATGACTTTACTGCGTAATACGTTGTGTAAATCAGCCACAGCATATATATGCAGGGTTTTTAGTTCGCGGTATAGCCGTAGCAGCCCGAACAATCCTTTGTGCCATTTATTAAAATCGGCTTCGTGGAAACTCACATTGGGTATTTTATCAAAAAATACTTTATAAGGCATACGCGAGGCCACTATAACACGCACATCAGGATGCTGCGCGGTAAGGGCGCGGAGTACAGGCACGGTCATAGCTACATCACCCATAGCCGAAAAACGCAGCACAAGCAGGTTTTTTCTTTTTTTGTCTGGCATAATAAATCGGTCGTATCCTTACGGTATATACTTCTGCTACTAATGGGATACTGTAACGAAATATAGCCAAGCCATTACGCAAGACTCCTTAGGATTGTTTGTTTGGTTATTTTTTATTTTTATATAACACCGGGTTCAGCTCCCCGTCGTTATACATTTTCATTTGCCGGTATACTTTCATATACGTATTGCCATTGGCTATATTATTCAGCAGTGTGTCAATCGCGGTACACAAGTCGCTTTTCTGTTCCTGTAATATGTTCAGGTTTTCCAGGCAGGCAGCCATGTGTCCGGGTGGCGCATCGGTACGTAAGGTTTCCTGTTCCATATGGAAAATTTTCAGTGCCAAAACCGATAGCCGGTCTATGGCCCACGCAGGACTTTCAGTATTAATAGTAGCGTTATCCTTAAATTGTACGGCTTTATACTGTTCCAGGAAATAGTCATCTATTTGTTCCACCATATCGGTGCGGAGCTGGTTACTGGCATCTATCTTACGTTTAAGAACCAGGGCTTCCACAGCATCTATATCCGGATGGCGTATTATATCTTCATAATGCCACTGTACGGTATCTACCCAGTTTTTAGCATATAAAAGATGCTCTATACCACTTTTTAAAAAAGGATTGTTAACCGGCTGCTCCACACTGTCATACAGGTGGTAGTCTTTTATGCTTTGCTCAAAAATGGGATAGGCAATACCGGAAAACATAATTTTATTTTTTTACAAATATAGTTTTAATACTTTTATAATCACTAATTCAAATTTTTCGCAAAAATGCAGCTTCATATCTTATCAGAAAGCAATAGTATACTTACCCATTTCCTGGCACAGCTACGCGATGTTACGGTACAAAAAGACAGCATGCGCTTCCGTAAAAACATTCACCGCATAGGCGAAATCATGGCATACGAACTTAGCAAGGCGCTGGAATATGAAGCTGTGGAAATACCTACACCGCTGGGAACAAAAGCCACTCAAAAGATAAAACATGGCGTAGTGGTAACCTCTGTACTGCGCGCCGGGCTGGCATTGCATGAAGGATTTATTTCGTTCTTTGACGATGCAGAGAACGGTTTCATTTCAGCCTACCGCCACCACCCGAATAACGATGATTATTTTGAGATAATAACCGAGTACAAGGCCGCGCCGTCTTTAAAAGATAAAACGGTTATCATAGCCGATCCTATGCTTGCTACCGGGCTTAGTCTACTGGCTGCCTGCGAAAAGCTGCTGGAAAACGAAACGCCTGCAGCAGTACATATAGCCGTAGCTATTGCCGCCCCGGAAGGGATAGCCTTTCTGCAAGAAAACCTTCCGGATAACTTCCACCTGTGGATAGCCGACGTAGACAGCCACCTGAACGAAAAGAAATACATAGTGCCCGGCCTTGGCGATGCCGGTGATTTAGCGTATGGAGTGAAGCTTTAAAATAAACGAAACGGGATGTAATGCATCCCGTTTCGTTTATTATGTCCTGCACACTTTACAACTGCGCAAAGAAAATAAAGAATGCTATTACCGTTATGCTACATACTATAGCCTCACGGGTCCAGTCATTTTTTTGGCTTTCCATAAAGTTGGCTCCCATTATGGCCAGTGGCGCAAAGGTAAACATGAGCAGGCTGTTGTTCTTGTTGTTGCTCAGTATGTAAATCCCAACACCTATTAAAAATGCGTAAAGCACCTTTTTATGGCTCGCCTGCAGGTTTAGCGGCTTGCTGCTTATAGACGATATGTACGGCAGCAGGAACAGTGCCACTATAGGCGCAAAGAGCGATAGGGCTATGTTTTGGTAAATATTTTCAAAATATGTAAAATCAAAGCCCGGTACCATATCGTCCAGCAGGTGGTCAAACAGGTCATGCCCTATCATAAGGCCCACCATAATATAAATAATGGTTACCGCCAGCAGTGCTATAAATGGTATAATCCAGTTGCGATAATCGCGTGCCACGTGGAAAACTATCGACACAAATACCATAACCAGGTAAATGATGCACCAAAAATGGAACACCGCCGCGGCAAGTATCCAGAAGGTAGCATCAAAAATCTTCTCTTTTGGCGCTACAAGCGATTGTAAGGATATAAGCCTGCGTAATGCCAGGAGCAGGAAAAAGTTAGCCACAATAATTTTACCGTTAGCCAACGTAGTGGGAAACAGTACAAGGAACAGTATAAAAAATATAACCGCGTAGCTGTTAGCCTTACTCAGTGAATTGCGCAGGGTAACAAACCCCACCAGCAATACCGAAGCGCACAGCAACAGCAATAAACCGGCCTTTTGCCCTATTAATAAAGGTGTTTTCAGCCAGGCCAAATCATTAGTAATGTATAGGCCGTAGCATAAAACCAGCGTAATGCCAAGCAAAACGTAATTTATAGGCCTTGTTTTACTAAAAATACTTGCGAGCATATTATTATTTTATACTTTTGTGACTATTAATATAATACTTACTAAAAAATGAAAGCATTTTTTGAAGGCCTTGGATCTCTATTTACTGATTTCCTTTTCCTGCCCCTGGATTTCTTCCGCAGGTTAGAGCTACAAAACTGGTGGACTGCTAACATCATTACCTGGGTATTTATCCTGATTTGCTGTGGCGCTTTTGTTTACTGGCTAAAACAACTTCAGATATTTAAAGATAATAACGACGACGATCAGGACACTACAGCCCACTCATTCCTGGGTTAATTTTTTACAGGTCGAAGCCTATATCTTTTCTATAATACATCTTATCAAAATGTAGTTTATCTATGTTTTGATAAGATTTTTTTATGGCCTCTTTAAAGTCATTATCGTAAGAGGTTACGGCTATTACACGGCCGCCAGCACTAACCACTTCGCCATCTTTAAGCGTAGTACCCGCGTGGAATACCAGCGAACCTTCTACAGCATCAAGGCCGGTAATTACTTTACCTTTTTCATAATCTTCAGGATAGCCTCCGCTTACCAGCATAACAGTTGTAGCACTGCGCTCATCTATTTCAAACGCCACTTCGCTTAATTTCTGTTGGCTCATAGCTACAAAAATTTTCACAAGGTCGCTTTTTAGGCGCGGTATAACCACTTCGGTTTCCGGGTCGCCCATACGCACGTTATATTCTATTACAAACGGGTCGTTACCCACTTTTATCAGCCCTATGAACACAAACCCCTTATAATCTATATTATCGGCTTTAAAGCCCTCTATAGTAGGTTTTACAATACGGCTTTCTATCTTCTCCATAAACTCGGCATCGGCAAACGGAACAGGACTCACAGCACCCATACCCCCGGTGTTAAGGCCGGTATCGCCTTCGCCTATGCGCTTATAGTCTTTTGCGGTAGGCAGCAGCTTGTAGTTTACGCCATCGGTAAGTACAAAAACGCTAAGTTCTATACCATCCAGGAACTCTTCTATAACCACTTTAGCGCTTGCATCGCCAAACTTGGCGTCAACCAGCATATTACGAAGTTCCTGCTTTGCTTCATCAAGGTCATGTAATATCAGTACGCCTTTACCCGCAGCAAGTCCGTCGGCTTTAAGCACGTAGGGTGCCTTTAGGGTTTCCAGGAATTTGCAACCTTCTTCAACGGTTTCTTTGGTAAAACTATCGTATGCAGCTGTAGGGATATTGTTCTTAATCAGGAATTTTTTGGCGAACTCTTTACTACCTTCCAACTGTGCACCATATTGTGACGGGCCTATAACCGGAACGTTAGCCAACTCTCCATCGTTCTTAAAAAAGTCGTAGATACCTTTAACCAACGGGTCTTCAGGCCCTACTACTACCAGCTGTACATTATTAGTAAGCACGGCAGCCTTTACAGCATCAAAGTCAAGGGGATTTATGGCAAGGTTAGTAGCTATACCTGCTGTTCCGGCATTTCCGGGCGCTACAAAAAGGGTATCGCACAGTGGGCTTTGCAGCATTTTCCAGGCAAGGGCATGTTCCCTTCCGCCTGAACCAAGTAGTAAAATGTTCATGTGTTTATGCAGATTGTGTGTTTATGTTCGTGCTGCAAAGGTAACATTTTTAATAGGCTTTCTCCTCGCCCATAAAAATGTTTACCACAGTTTGTACAATGATTTTCAGGTCCAGAAGCATGGACCAGTTTTCAAGGTAAAATACATCGTACTTAATGCGGTTAATCATATCCTCATCGGTAGTAATTTCGCCACGGTAGCCCTTAACCTGTGCAAGGCCGGTAATACCGGGTTTTACATACAGGCGCATCATGTATTTTTTTATGGTAATACTGTATTGGCTGTTTTGTGTCCATAGGTGCGGGCGCGGGCCTACAATGCTCATGTCGCCCTTAAGCACGTTAAAAAACTGCGGCAGTTCGTCTACGCTGGTCTTACGGATAAACTTTCCTATACGAGTAACCCTTGGGTCGTTACGGGTAACTGATTTCTCTGTTGTTTCATTAAGCTGCATAGAGCGGAACTTGTAGCAGAAAAACTCTTTCTCGTCTATACCCGGGCGACTCTGCAAAAAGAACACCGGTCCTTTAGATTCCAGCTTTATAAGCAGCCCCAACAGCGGCGTAAGCCATGAAAGCACAAAGATGATTACAAATAATGAAAAACCGATATCAAACAGGCGTTTTACAATGTGTGCGGTAGGCTCGTGCAGGGCTGTTTTTCGTAGCGAAAGCACTGGAAACATTTCGTAATGGTCTATGCGAAGGTTCTTAGAGAAAATATCTCTGGTATCCGGTATAAATTTTATACTGATGCAGTTTTCATCGGCAAAGGCCACCATATCTTTCAGTTGCCTGTCGGTAAGTTCATTTAACGAGCAGTAAATTTCGTCTATGGCATTTTCTACTGCAAATGCTTTTATAGTAGCTATTTTACCTACTACCTCCGGGTGTAGCTTATCTGAAAAAAAGCCTTTAAAATGATAACCATACTCCGGCATGGTGCCAAAGAATTCCTTAAACTTTACCGCCTGCTCACTATGGCCTATAATAATTACATTGCGGTAATTACTCCCTGTGGCTATACGGTATTTTTTAAGGTAATAGTATAACGCTATTTTAAACACTGTTACTGCCGTTACCGAAGAAGCTATATATATAGCAGTGGTTTCTCCGCTAAAAATGGTATGCTTGGCAAACGGAAAATACGCTATGGTAACCAACAGGAAAAGCACCGACTGGCGGATGAGCTTAGAAATAACCTGTAAAATACCGGTATAGCGGTACACCTCATAAAAGCCCGAGAAGTAGGCTATGGCACCCCAGCAAACGTTTATATACAGTCCAAAATGGGAGTTGTTAAGGTTAAGCCCCACAAACACAAACGGAAATATAAGGTTAATAACCATGAGGTCGTAACTTATATTAATCAGTCTTATATATTTAGAAAGCCCCTGTTTTGCGGTTTCGCCCATTGGTTATTTATTCTGTTGTTGCTGCCTTGCCAGGTTTACTTTAAGCCGCATGTGGTTTTGCCATTCGCCTTAGCCCTTTGGTTAATGGCTGCATATCGTTAAAAAGACAATAGAATAATGTAAAAAACACTACCCCCCTTTGCCTCCATAAAAATGATTCGGTCAAAAATACGCTTATCATTAAAGTTGCAAAAGCAATCTGTATAAAATATTTATTTTTTATGCCATTTTTCAGGTTGATAAACAGCATGGCTACAATGATGATAAAACCAAACGCGCCCAGATCTGAAAAGGTTTCTATGTACTGGTTATGGTAGTTCATCTTGGTATACGGTATCTTACTGCCGTCGCCCTGGTACAGGTTATGCTCCTGCCCTTTTTCCTCTATTTTTATTTTACTGCCGCTAAGCCCATACCCGGTAAAAAATATAGGCTCCTGGGTTATAAGTTCTTTAAATACACGCACCTGGTAAACCCGGAATGCCGTACCGTTAAAGTAGCAGTTTTCATTAAACTTTTCGCGCGTGGCGGCTTCCTTAAGGGTTACATGATGAAAGCTGTCGTGCCCGCTGTTATCGGTTTGCAGTTCGTGCACAAACCTTTCATGGATTTTGGTATAAAACCCAAGTATTGCAAAAACACCAATAAGGCTTATCGCCGACGTAATTTTTGCTCTTGTAGAAAATCCCGAAAACAGCACATAATACACTATTATGAGCCCTATATTTATAAGGATAAGGTTCTTAGAGGAAAGCAATATAATAAGCAGCATAAGGAAACCCATAGCGCCATAACCCCAGAATGTTTTGGTTTTCTTGGCCATGAATATTACAAAGGCCAGTGAAAATAACGCCGATAGGTAAATGGCATTAACATCGAGTGTGGAAAGTTCATGGTAAAAGAACACATCTACGTTACCTGTGCTTATATAACGGAAGAGGGCCCTTAGAATAAGGAAAACACCTACAAAGCACATGCCCAGGCTATAGTTTTTAAGAATAATATCTACGCTGCGCCTGTTAAGGGGCGGGTTTAGTATAAAGGCAAGGGGTATAAAAAACAACGAGGCTTCCTTGCCCAGTGCCTTTACCGACTCCCTTGCGTTTATAGACCATGTAGCCGATAGCACCATAAGTAAAAACAGCGCCACCGGTAATGCTATAGAAAGCCTGATGGAAATATCCTGCCTGCGTACCGACAGGATGGAGCAGGCCACAAACAATATTACCGCTACGCTGTTATACACATACCCCATGGGTATGGTAAGCGCGGTAATAGAAATTAAAAATATAAGGAGGCGCTTACCTGGCGTTAAGCCTATTCTTCTCAGCAAGGCATTCCTCGAAAAATTGTAGATATTCGCCATTAACTTTATCCCAGTTGAAATCGTGTACTATTGCATTATAATTGTTGTCTACAACACCCTGGTGGTCTTCCTTTTTAAGGGTTTTTACCAGCGTGGCCACTTCTGCCGCATTTGAAAAATAAAACGAATTATCTTTAAGTATACCACGGTTAAAGTCATTGTTGTGCGCTAATATAAACGCCCTGCTAGCCATAGCCTCCAGTAATGACGGGTTAGTGCCACCCACCGAGTGCCCGTGGAAATACAGGTCAGAATAATAACGCAGGTTATTTAAAAACCCTATATTAAAAATACCGCCCGTAAAACGGATGTTACTGTGGTCTTTAAACTTGGCCTTAAGATGCTCGCCATGCGCAGTGGTATGGTTACCTACCACCAGTATGGTTTTCTGTATGCCGGAAAGCACTATACCATCAAGTGCCATTTCTATGTTGTTTTCGGGTTCGAAACGGGCAATAATCATATGATACTGTCCTTTTTCTACACCATATTCTTTCAGTATGCTGTCATCGGGCGTACTAAACGGGTGCGCCCCATACGGAATATAACGGCTGTCTTTATTGTATTTCTTTTTAAGGAACGACTGTATACCCAGCGAGTCGGCCACCAGGAAATCGCTGCTTACCGCGGCAAGCCTTTCAGCAAACTTAAGAAACTGCTGTACCGGTTTAGAGTACTTGGAGCGTTTCCACTCCAGCCCGTCCATATTGGTAATAATCACAGGTTTTTTCGGCAGCATAAAGAACCATACCGAATTACTGGTATAGCCTAACTGCAAAATCACATCAAAGTTATGCTTACGCGAATCCTTAATACAGTTATAGTCATATATAAACTGCCCAAAGGTGCCGTATTTATATTCCGGGTCGTGCCTGTGCAGAAGTTTTACCCCTTTAAACTCGGCTTCCTGGTATGGGTGGTTATGCGAGTTGTACACGTATACATCGTGCCCCTTCTCTGCCAGGTATACCGAAAAATATTCGGCAAACTGCTCAAAGCCGCTGTAATGATTGGGGATTCCCCTGGTTCCTACTATTGCTATTTTCATTTTTGTAAAATGCAAATATATGTTTTTTCAGTTTTTTGGTTTTTATTGTATGGATAACGAATGTTAAAGTTTAGCTACCTCAACACGTTTTCTATACCGGCAATATAATTATCAAGCGTAAATACAGTGGTGGCCCGTTCGTAGCCTGCTACGGCAAATTTATCCCTAAGCCCGCTTTCCTGAGCCAATTGCAACAGCGCATCGGCGAGGGCTTTATTGTTATGCGGTTCTACCAGGAATCCTGTTTCGTTATTTACCACAATTTCCTTAAGCCCGCCATGGTTACTGGCTACTACCGGTTTTTTTTCCAGCATGGCCTCTATGGCTACCAGCCCGAACGGCTCGGGCTCGGTAGAGGGTACCACAGCAATGGTGGTTACATCCCAAATGGGCTGTAGCGCCTTGGTAAACGGCAGTATGGTTATCTTATCCTGCAAACCACTGGTAGCAATAATCTCTTCCAGCTCATGCAGGTAACTTTCCTGGCCCGGCACGGGCGAACCTGCAAAAATGAGTTTTATACCACTGTCTTTAAGGTAATCTATATAAGCCTGTAGCAGCCATTTGTGCCCTTTAAACCAGCCTATACGCCCTAGCAGGGTAACTACAATATCATCTTTGGTATAGCCCGGTAAAGGTATATAATCTTCACTGCTTGTACGTTCTACATCCAACCCATTGTGTACCACTACACATTTACGATCCAATCCGTGAACACGGGCGGTAAGGTTATCCTGAGTGGCGTATGAGTTGCACAGCACCACATCGGCATTACGTTTAAGCGCTTTCGCGAAAAAGTTAGCCACCGGCTTTGGCGTGGTTATAATTTCGTGTACGTGCCATACATGGCGCAGGTTGCGTTTTTTGGCATATACCATACCCAGCAATACCGCAAGGGTATTAGAATACACCAGGTCGAATTTATATTTGGCATGAAGCACATCAAGCGCTTTTACTGATGTACGGTAACCGGTAAAAAAAGCCAGGAGGTTAGCCGGGGTAAACATTTTGCGGTATACCTTAAGCACCGGTAATATCTCTACCTGTATGTTTAGTTTTTCAAGTTCGTTTTTCAGCGGGCCATCGAATGGTAACACTACAAGCGGGAAAAACTCATGCCTGTTTATGCGCGACAGGAATACCAGCAGGGTTTTATCTGACCCATACAGCTCCGCCGACTGGTGTATAAAGAGTATATTTTTCATGGATTGGTTTTGGTTTTGGGCAGTTTATTCTGGCTCTTAAGCCACAGCAGTTCCCTGTGTCTTAGCAAAAAGCCTATAAGCACTGACTTAGGGTCGGGTACAAAATATAACCCCATAAATACATAATACGATATAATAAGGAACACGCCCGTACCTACCAGCAGGTTGTTAATGGCGGTTACATCGGCATCATCAGTCTTTACCTTACGGAACAGGAACACAATAGACAGTATCAGTAAAATATCGCCCAGTATACCGGCTTTAAGCAGTACGGTCATAAAACCGTTGTGCAGAAAGGGTATATACCGCATGTAGGTTGATTGCAGCCATACCTTTTGCTTAAGGTCTACAGACGAACCCATTCCCTGGCCTATAATCCAGGCCAGCGCTCCCTTGTCTTTGGTCTGCCTTATGGTAAGTATGGTTTCGTAAGAGCGGTAGTTATCGTTAAAATCTTTCCAGTTATTTATGTCTACCTTGGCCTTAAACGGTTCTATAGGCGTGTTTTTTACTTTATATAAAAATGACTCAAATGTAGAACCCTTACGTGCAGGATTATAAATATAAATGGCAGTATACCCAAGGCTAATGATAACAACCGATGTTACAATAACCCTGAGCGAACGTGCATTAAGCACAAAGTATCCTTTCATGGCCATAAACAGGAATACTAACTGTATAAAATTTGTACGGGCAAAGTACATACCTATAGAAAAGAACAGCAACAGTACACCAAACCAGTATTTTGTTTTGGAAACCTGCACGCCAAACTTATCGTGGAACAGCAGGAAGATAAGGGCATATACTTCAAAATCGCTAAAGAAGCCGCCATATAACCTAAGGTCTTCCAGATTGCGTATGTGCAGGAATACCACCGAAAAGACCAATATACCCGTATGGGCAATGGCAAGTAGTATACCGCTGTTTACCAATATGTTCATAGGACGCTCTAAATGCTCCCGGCACAACTGGTAACCAAGTACCAAACCTATAATGGGCTTTAGCATATAGGCGATATCACGGGCGTACTCGTAAAACTTAACATGGTAAAACAAACTGGAAACCATAGCTATGGCAAATATGCCTACAAAATACCCTACATAGTGTAGTATGGTTAGCGAGTATTTTTTCCTTATGGTAAGCAGGGCCATAAGTGACCATAGCGCAAAATTTAGCTCATAGTTATTAAGATACGGCAACCCCACGCTTATAAAAAACAGTATCTGGTATATGGTTTCTTTTTTAATTATGCCTGCCATCTATACTATCTGCTTTATTACTTTGGCAGGGATTCCGCCAATAACACTATAATCAGGGAACGTTCCGCTTACTACGGCACCGGCAGCCACCACACAATGGTTACCCACTTCACAGCCATCCAAGAAGGTAACTTTAGCCCCTACCCAAACGTTATCGCCTATTTTTATACCCTTAGAGGTAACGCCCTGTTCGCGTATTAGTTTTGTGGTATCGGTAAAATTATGGTTCTCAGAATGAAAGCTCACATACGAACCCATAATCACGTCATTGCCTATTTCTATACCGCCGGCAGCACCAAATTCGGTAAAGCGACCTACCGCTGAATTATTACCCATTGTAAGGCCAATACCGTATTTAGAAAAATGGCTGGTACACGTTACCAGTGAGTAGGCTCCTATCTTGCAGTTATCGCCCAGCTGTACTTTATTCCGTGCATAGCCGTCAATAACCGTGTGGTGTTCTATTGTAGTGTTTTTGCCAAATGAAATATTCCGCTTATTGCTGATACTGCAATGCCCGCCGAGGTATACTTTTTTCTGAAGTAACACAAGGCCGCGCGCTAACATTATGAACCGGCCTGTAAGCGTGCTGTATATAAGCCTGCCCGGTAGTTCCGGGTCTATGGTATATTGCTTACCCGACCGTTTCAGCAGGTTCTGGAATATTTTTTTAATCACGTGTTTGTGTTATGGCTCGCCCAAAGATACAACAGTTTTTTTATTTCTGCCTTAGCGCCTTTTTTATGATAATACCAAACAACACCGCCGAAACAACCTCTGATGCGATGAGCGATATAAACACACCGTTAAGTCCTATAAAAAACAGCAATGTTATTAGTAATACCATACTTAACGAAACCATACCGAAAGTTATATTCATATAAATCTTTTGCATACCCAAAGCAAGAACAAGCTGTTTTAAGGGTATGGAAACAGCAAATGAAATGGGCAACAGCGTAGCCAGCCTGAGGGTTTGTAGTATAGGCGTAGGATCTATAACTTTATCTTTTATAAAATACAGTACTATAGGTTCGGCTAAGAAAAAAACCGCCACCATGGCCAGTACTATAAAAATGAAGTTAAGCCCGTTGTACAGCTTCCACAGTAAAAGGCATTTTTGCTTACTTTCTTCAATGAGATAGCAAACTCTGGGATATACAAAATTAAAAAACAGCAATATGTAAGTTCTGAAAATAACCACTACCTGTTCTATAATACGATAGCTTCCGGCAAGAGCGGCTCCAGCGAAGTAATCTACGAGAATTACCGGACCAAAAAGTTGTGCCGATAAAAACACCTGCGACCCCATGATACCTGCATTCTTTCTTAAATAATCTGATACTTCAGCAAGCTTTACCGCCCTAAAGTTTACCCCATACTGTTTTATGAGATAACCCAGCGCTATACCATGCCCCAGTAACAATCCCAACCCCCAAAATAAACTGGCGTAGATGTAGTCTCCCGGTTGTTTTACAAAAATAAAAATGCCGGCAAGATACACCGTTTTAGACAATACATTTATGAAGGTAATCCACCCAAAATTTTCTAACCCCTGAAGTACCCATACCGGGCTTATGGCTTGTGCCGCAAGTATTGTAAGCGCCAGCAGGTACAAGGTTTTTTCTTCAGCAAAAAAAGGAAGTAAAAATACCATCCCGACAAATATTACTGATAATACCAACAGCATAAATATCCTGGATGTGTATGCAACTCCCAGTGTTTTGGCAACTGCCTTACGGTCATCCCGAAGTAAGGAGATATCTTTAACACCAGATATGTCGCTACCATAATCTACAAAAACCATAAGAAAGAAACTCAGGGCTAGTGCAGCTCCTATCTTCCCAAAAGCAGGCCTGCCACAAATACCTATAATGTAAGGCGCCACGAGCAAGGGGGTAACTAAGTTAAATCCCTGGCCAAAACCATATACAGAAAGCTTACGGAACTGCTCGTTAAACAGTAATTTTTTTACGGTGCCAAACATGCAGCCAAGGTACAAAAAAGTAGCAGACACAAAAAAATTAGCCTTTAGTTGCTGTTTTCTGATTCCGGCGGTTGTATTGCTGCCGGCTTTTGATAACTTTGAGCACTATAAAACAAATCACAAAGCATTATCTTACTATGGAATACACCATAAAAACAAAGCCGGGAATTGTAAATATCCTTTCCCTGTTGTTCGTATTTGCAGGTATTTTTATCTTCTTTCAGGGTGCGCACCCTGTAGTGCCGTGGGACGGTGACGACTGGGGTACGCTAAACAGCTACAGCCGCCACGCTTTCCCAAGTTGGGGCACCTGGAACCCAAGCCGTATTTTTCCGGAGGTTTTCGGGCCTGTAACGGGTTATTTTGCCGCCTATGTAGTGTATCCGTTGCAGGGCGATTATGTGCAGTCTATAAGCCTTTGTATAAGCCTGTTGCTGGCTACGGCTACAACGGTGTTTTTCTATACACTGTGCAGGGTATTTTTTACACTGTCTAAAAAAGAAGGCGTAAGCATATTTACCGGGCTGCTGGTTATGGTGTTGTATTTCCTGATTTTTAAGAGCAAGGCAGATAACAACTTTTACATGCTGTGGTCGTATAACCTGTGTACGGTTTTCTATTATGTATTGCCAAATCTTATTAACTCGGCACTGGTGTGCTACTTTATAGACAAACGCCTTAACCACCAAAACATACAGCTTACAGAAAACACCATCGTTAAATACAGCCTGCTGGTTTTTGTGCTGTATTATGCCTGTTTTTCTATACTATGGGGCAGTTCTATACTGGCCGCGTTTATATTTTATGAAATTGTATTCGGTATCGTGGCCCATAAGTTTTCAGGGTACTGGAACGAAACACTTAAGTACAACAAAGTATACCTTTTTGTAATCCTGTTGTTCTTTACCTACTGTATATTTGAATTTTTTGGAGGGCGCTCAGAACTGCTTCAGAAAACCCAGAGCGCAGGTTTGTCTGCCTCGCTTGCCCAGTTTATGCTGCTTGCCAAGCAAACCGAAGTGTTGTTCCTTGGCTTCTCCATACTTGCTCTGGTTGCCGCAGTGGTGGTACGCTTTCGTGCAAAAGAAGCAAACCCGGCCATACAGTTGGTCATCCGCTCATTAATATGCATGGTATCATTAACCATATTCTATATCCTGGCCACCATAAAGGCCGGCCCTGAATTTGCTTCGCGCATAGAATCGGTTTACGGGGTATACTTTTTCCTGATACTGGCAGTGGCACTTAGCGTGGTGTATGTGATAACAAAATACCCGGTAGCGTTTATAGCACTGCCTGTATTGGTATCTATACTGTTTGTAGAAACTACCCGTTCGTACAAGCCATATAGCTTTGGCAACTGGACCGATACCCCATCGCTTAAAAAATACAACTATATGACCAGCTGGATAGCCCAGGTTAAAAAGGCCGATAAGGAAGGTAAAACCAGCGTAACCATAAAGTACCCGGCTAACCTGGGGGTTTGGTTCGGGGCAATGTCTGAAGCATTATATGCCCACAACATTATTACAAAACCCATACAGATAAATACTGAAAAGGTAGAAGAAACCAAAAAGCCATAAAAAAAGCGAACTTCTCAGTTCGCTTTTTTTGTATCACATTGCTGCGTATATTATTGCTGTTGCGGCTGTCCCTGGGCCTGAGGCTGGGCTACACCGGTAAGCTCTTTAATTTTGTTAGCAAGTACATCGTTCGGGTAAAAGAACGGGGTTTTGTACTCAGCGCCGCTTTTGTATACGGTAAAGGTACCTTTAGCAGCATCTATCTTAGTTTTAAACTGCTCATCGCGGTTAAAGTACGTAAAGAAATCAGAACCTTTAATATCAAACGTGTTTTTCTGGTAGGTAAGTTTTACATTCTTAACCACTACAGAATCCTGCTGCTTGTTAAGGCCAAGGTCTAAACGGATTTGGGTAGGTATGCGTGCGTCAGGAATTTCAAAGTGTGCCACGGCATCTTCTTTCTTAGCATCTATACCGCTCCAAGCTACATACTCAGGTATAAAGTTTACGGTACCGTCTTCGGTAAAATATAAACCGAAATCATCTTTCTGAGCCGCGTACGCATTTACTTCAACAATAAAATTAGGGTTTACAGTTTCCTGTGCGCCTTCTCCGGCTGTTTCAGTTTGCTTATCGCCTTTACAAGAAGCCGTAATGCCTAAAATCGCGAGTAATAAAATAGAAATTTTTGATTTCATCGTTCTGTTTTTTTGCATGCAAATTTATAGAAAAATATAAATTACAAAATTATTTTTCTACTGTTTGGTTATTATTTTTTTAAGATATACAGAAGACGACCTACTGTACGCATATTCAAAGCGTTTGTCGGCATAAATCAGTTGAATTACACCCTTTTCGTCAGCATCAAGGCTAAATGGTATCTCTATGGTTTTGTCAGTATTTTTTTCCAAATAGAAATTGCCTATTTCCCTGCCGTTAAACTTCACTTTTATGTACGCAGGTTTATCGTCCTGTACCTGTAACGGAAGTTGTTTGGTATTTATTTTAACATTGTATTCTCCGGCCTTGTATAATACAGGTACCACAGGCGCATCCATGTATGGTTGCGACGGCAGGTATTGCTGTGACTTAGGCACATAGAGGCGTGTCCAGGTATCATTAAACTCGTATTTCTCCCTTAGTACAAAGTTTTCATTAAGGTAGGCTTCATCTTCCGGACTAAGCGCATACGGGCGAGAATTGCCGTCCAGGTACCAAAATGCCTCAACAGGTTTCTTGCCATTACGCATTTCGCCTAAAAACTCCGGAAAGCCATAGCCCTGCACACGGATATACGGGGTATCTTCAAAAAAGTACGGTAATATCCAGCCCCAGAAAGTTACTACTTTAGCCCCGCGTATATTGCGTTCCTTAATTTTATTGGTTATTTCCCTGAACTGGGTTTTGGTAACCTTGTTGTAATACTCTTTTACGTATACCAGGTCAGTAACGGAGCAAATAACAAAGCTCGCCACTACAACAACCTGCACCATTGTATTTTTAAGGTAATAAATACCTGCTGCCATAATAATGATCACCGCAGGGAGTATGTTTATAAAATACCTGTTTATAATCATAGGCAGCTTTATAAACGATAAGGTATATGGTATAATAACGGTGATAAAGATCCAGCTGAACAGTACTACGAAACTAAAAGCAGCCTTATCCTTTACAGGGTTTATACCAGCGGTAGTATTAACTTGTTTAAGCCTGCCCAGTTTGGCAAAATACAGTATAATGCCCAGCACTGCTATCCAGATTATTATTTCGGCACCGCCAAAAAATTCCCTGAACATGGCCGTAAACACATCCGGTCCCGGAGACAGTACCCAGGTAGAAGTAGCCTTGGTCGTTTGTAAAAATATCGGGATGGCCGGTATGTATAGTACCAGGGTTACGATACCCGACAGGAACGACAGCCATAAAAACTTACCCCATTTTACATTATACGGTTTTACTACAAACAGTAAAAGAATGAGGTATTGTGATGCCAGTGTAAACAGCCCGAAGAACTGCGAATAAATCATTAATGATGCCGCTATACCGTAAAATACCGCTGTTTTCGTGGTCGGGTTTTTTATAAACCGTACCAGATAGTAAAAAGAAATTATCGTGGTTAGCGCCAGCAGGGTGTACATCCTTACTTCCTGTGAATAGTAGATGTGGAAGTAATTTACTGCAAGCAGCGCGGCAGCTATAAGGCCTACGCGGGCGGTAAAAAGTTCTTTGGCAAGCTTATAAATGTAATAGATGCCTGCCACGCCCACTACAGCCGAAAACAACCTGGCGTGCAGCGTAGAATAGCCAAATATCTTTACGAAAATATGGAGCAGAAAGTAGTATAACGGCGGGTGCGGGTCGTATGCCTTTATAAAGACATAAATTTCAGAGAAGGACTTGTCCGGGTTAGAGTGTATCATGGAGAATACCTCATCCAGCCAAATGCTTTGCACATCGGCATTATGAAAGCGAAGCAGTGCGCCCAGCAGCAGTATCGCGCCCAGTAAAATGTTTTGTTTGGTCTTGGTTGTCAATGTCATTTGGTATAGTTTTTATGTAGCGCTAAAAGCTCTTTAAATATCTTAAAACCTGATTTCCAACTCAGCTTGGAACCATCAACATCTTTCCAGTTGCTCACCGGCACTTCCTTACCGCGGTTAAGCAGGCCGTGGCTCCTGAGGCGGACAAATATCTCTATATCAAAAAGCCATGAGGTATTAAAAGGCTTATCAAAACCATATGGTATTACCTCTGCCGAAAAAATCTTAGCACCACACTGGGTATCGTATATGCCAAGGTTAAACTTCATATTGATGATGGTAATGATGGTACGGCCTATGTAATGCCTGGAGGTTTTCCGTTTTATCCCGGAATTAAGCAGCTTTACCCTTGAGGCCAGCAGGAACGCGGCATCTGAGGTTTTGGCCTTATTCAGCAGGCGTTCTATCTGTTCGGGAGGGGTAGAAAAATCAGCGTCAAAATAGCCTATATGGCTATATATGCCTTTATCCATAAGTGCATTTACCGATTTAAAAATGGTATTAGCCTTACCCGAGTTTTCTTTATAGTCTAATATAAAACAGCGCTCAGGGTGGTGGGCGCTTATGCGTTCCAATAAATTAATGGTACCGTCGGTACTGCCGTCATTGGCAAAATATATGGTGGCATTGGTATGTTGCACCAGGTAATCAATATGGCTTTCGTAGAGCCTTTTCTCCTCATTATAGCAGGGAATAATTATGGCTATATTTTGCATAGTAAGTAATTAAGGAAAGCCTTAAAGTGGTTATTCCCTTTTGTGTATTAATGTTTTACTGGCCGTTTTCTACCTTGTATTCGACCACCTCTATGGTTTGTACAGGCTCCTTCTTTTTGCACGATGCCAGGGCAAGGCAAAACAACAAGCATATAATAAGTTTAGTTTTCATGTGCAATTACGCTTTTTAATCGTTCTTTCCAGTGGGGTGTGGCAATGCCAAACTCATTTTTAATTTTGCTCTTGTCCATTACACTATAGGCCGGTCGTTGCGCCGGTGTAGGGTAACTGGCTGTAGGAATGGCATGTAAATCTACATTTATTTTATTAACGGCAAATATTTCTTTGGCAAAATCGTACCAGCTGCACTGGCCTTCACCGCTGTAATGATAAATACCATAGGCCGTGCTGCCGCTTTTTATAATGGAAATAAGTGCCCCGGCAAGGTCATTGGCATTGGTAGGACTGCCTACCTGGTCGCTAACTACCTTTACGGTAGCCCCGGGTATGCCTACACGCAACATGGTCTTGTAAAAATTATTGGCAAACTCTGAATATACCCAAGAGGTGCGAATGATAAAATACTTATCCGCCACAGCGATAATAGCTTCCTCACCACCCAGCTTGGTTGTACCATACACTGATACCGGATTTGTAGTATCAGTTTCTACATAGGGCTGTGTACCGGTCCCGTCAAAGACAAAATCAGTAGACACATGCAGCAAGGTTGTACCAAAGCTGTTACATACTTCAGCAAGATTAGCAGCGCCCTGTACATTTATTAAACCTGCCTTTTCGGGTTCACTCTCGGCTTTATCTACAGCGGTATAGGCAGCCGCATTAATACAAAATTCAGGTTTTACAGCATCAAACTGCGTTTTCAAGGAATCTATATCGGTTACATCTGCCTCAGCAGAACCATAAAAACTGAAATCAATTTCAGGATAGGCTTCAGATGATTTTTTCAGTGCCTGGCCCAGCTGCCCGTTACCTCCCGTAACCAGTACTTTAATCTGTGTCATAAAGGAATTTATTACGCTATTTGCCTTTTAGCTGCCTGCCTTTTATAAAAAGCACTAAGCGCCTTAAATACCAGGAACAAACCTATGAACAGTAAGGGTAAAATAACCTTAAGCTTGGCAATCAATGGCACATTATCATTAATGTTAGACACCACTGCCACATCTTTGATTATTTTCTGGAAATCAATTTCGGTAATACGGCTGTCTCCATTTTCGCGAACCAGGGCATTCTTAAGGTTTAGCAACTCGCTGATGTTTGTATTGTTGTTATAGTACAGCATACTCGGCGAAGATGATTTCGCCTGGGCACTATACCCAGCTATCACGTTGTTAATCTGTTTAATAACGCTGTCGTTTTGCTGTACTTTATCATGCAGGTTAACAATACATTCTTTTTGTACCTCTAACAGGTAAGGGTTAGAATTAAGGTTATTCAGTATAGGATCTATTACCTCATCCCTGTCTACTTCTTTACTGGTACCTATGGTTATAAGGTGGTAACGGTAGTTTCTGCTGGTTACTTTCTCCCTAATTACTTTGTCTACATCGGCATTGTCTGATATAATACGGAACAGCTCTACCTTACTCTGTTCGTGTTCGGCAGCACTACCGGCCTGGGTAAGAAAATCATAAATATCTACTACCGGCTCTATCTCTATACTGCTTAGCAGTTCAGGATTTTTTATACCAAGTGATTTTACAAACTCCTTATCGTTTTTCTTCAGCTTTGATTCTATCCTGTCTACCTGTTCGTACAGATAGTCGATACTATTAAAATTTGGAATAACATATACTTTATTAAGATATTCCTTTGATTCCCTGTCAAGGTAGGTACCAATACCTGCACCTATAACAAATAGCGCAATAAGTATGGCAAGGTGCTTTTTAACAAACAGCATGGCATCAAATACCCGGTCGCCAAAACCGCTTACATAACCACGCATTTTTTGCTTAACCTGGTCAAGGCTTATTTCAGAAGCATAATTTGTATTGTTTTCCATTTTCTGTTTTAAATATTAAAAATTTGCTCAAGTATTTTAATGGTTATCAGGTAAGTAGGTTTAACGCCTGTGGTACCAAGGCCTCCACTGGCAAGGGTGCTACCCGTTTCAAGCGGGTTGTCCGACGCGTAGTACGCATAACGCACCTTAACATCCGGGTTAATACTCTTACGTATTTTGCTGGCACTTTGTATGGCTTTCTGGTAGTAGGCTCCTTCCATTTCAAGGCCTATTACACCCCAGGTACTTTCGTTAAAGAACTTAAGCAGGTCTTTGTTTTGCAGTGAAGTACCCAGCACGCTCACCATAGGGCCGCTGTATACAGGTATGCCCTGCCCTTCCAGCATTTCTGGGGTAAGCTCGTTGTAGAATGGATAGTTATCACCTGTACCTTCGTTAATGTGTGCAGACGGAATCATGATGTCACCCTTATTTCCTTCCAGGATACCCGCCTTACCCATAATAGATACCGATTCCACGTTTATAAGCGTTTTGGTATCGTTTTCCTTGTACGGTTTAAGTAGTTCGTCTATGGTTTCATAGGCCTGTTCGCCAAAGGCATAGTCCATAACAATGATAACCGGCTTTTCTTCGGCAACATTAGCTGTTGGGAATGCCGTTTTGGCAAAGTCTATCTTAGCCGTGTCGAATATCTGCACGTCTATGTTGGTACCCGAAGTATCGGGCATATATATCATACCATTTTTAAGGGCGAGTTCCTGTATTTTATCGCGAAGCGGGCCGTTGTCTGAACGGCTTAGTTCTTCATAGATAAAGAAATCATCTTTATCCTTGTACTTGCTCCTGAGCATGGCCGGTGCAAAAACCGAGTTCATAACACTGTGCATGTTAGCACTGATAATATGAATAGGGCGTTGCAGCAGGCCGTTTTGTTTAAGCACCGCCTTAATGTTATCGGCCCAGATTTCACCGTGTATGTGGTGACCCAGCCTTTCGCGCAGAACCGGGGTAAAGGTTACGGTACGCTTGCCGGCACCCATGGCTTCTTCTATGGCAAGTTTACCCAGCCAATAGATTACCCTAAGGAACCTGTCCGGATCTGTCTTGGTAGCAAAACCATCGTATATGTCGTTAATCTCAGAGAAAGTACGCCCCAGGATGTTACTCAGGTGGCTAATGGCACGTTCGCGTTCTTCAAGTTCCAGCGGTTGCTCTGTAGCTATAACCTGTTCTAATTTAGTCCAGTCACGTGCTATTTCGCCTGTATCGTCTATAAATACGCGATCCTTTATTTTCTCAGCCTCTATATATATAAACGTAAGGTGCGTAAGGATATCGTAGATATCGCTGCGCCCACGGGTTATTTCCACGTTCATCTGCTCCTCATCTATACGGTAGCAGTTACGCTTACGCTTGGGAGGAATAATAGCCTTAAAATGGCTCTTGCCATAGCCTTCGTCACTGGTAAGGTTTATAAAGCGGCATTGCTCTATTCCTACCGGAAGACGTTCTATAACATATAGCAGGCCATTTAGTTCTGCTTTTTCATCGGCTATGGATCCGTAAATTTCTGGGCGAAGTTCTAAAAGTGCTTCGCGCAAGGTTTCCCCGCTTACCCCCATCGGCTTATAAAAACCGCGGTTAAACAGGTGACGCATGGTTATGTACAGACGCTCTATGGCTGCAGAAGATTCCTGTGCACGTGAGCGTGTAATGATTTTAGTTCCTTGCATACATTGTAAATTTTATGGCAAATGTAAGTTTTTTAATGTTTAATGATTTAAAAGTGTGGTTAACACTAAAAAAACAATCAATTATTTTATTATCTGCATCTATTAAAACTCATATACAATATGTATATGAAAATGCCTTTTGGTTAACATATCCTTGAAACGTGTTAACGAAAACGGGGTTTCGTTAACACGTTTCAGCTACTTAAAATAATCAGCAATCTTCCGGTCGTTGCTAAGCCTTGGCAATTTGTTCTGTCCGCCCAGCTTGCCTATACTTTTCATATACTCCTGAAAACCGTTTTGCTTTACCGGAGTAATAACAACAGTTCGGAGGACATTGCCCACTATCAGGTCGTCATAGTATACATTCTGCTTACGCATGGCAGCGTCTATCTTCAGGGCGAAGGCATCCATATCCTGTGGCTCGTTTTCAAACTCTACAAGCCACTCGTGGTACGGTAATCCGGTTTCGGGGGTTATCTGAGGCGCCACGGTAAACTCGTTTATACGCACCTCTGTGCCTTCCATAGCCTGCTTTAGGGCGGTTTCTACCTCCTTGCCTATAACGTGCTCGCCAAAGGCAGATATGTAGTGCTTGACCCTGCCCGTAACAATTACCCTGTACGGAGCCAGTGAGGTAAACGCCACGGTATCGCCTATGTTGTATGCCCAAAGCCCTGCATTGGTAGAAATTATCAGCACATAGTTTATGCCAAGCGCTACTTCACCTATGGTATAACGGCGCGGATTTTCGGTAAAAAACTCCTCAGCTTTTATAAACTCATAAAAAATACCCGAATTAAGCAACAGCAACATTCCCTTTTCAGTTTGGCTGTCCTGGTAGGCAAAGAACCCCTCAGACGCGGGGAACAACTCTATGCTGTCTACTTTACGGCCTATTAGTTTTTCAAATTTAGCACGGTAAGGCTCGTAGTTTACTCCTCCGTAAATAAAAAGGTTGAAGTTTTTGAATATCTCTCCCACAGGATTCCCTGCTTTTTGGTGCAGCTTTTCAAAATACATCTGCACCCAGCTGGGTATGCCCGATATTACGGTCATGTCTTCGTTTATGGTTTCGCCAACAATAGCATCTACCTTGGTTTCCCAGTCGTCTATGATGTTTGTTTCCCAGCTCGGCATACGGTTCTTTTGCAAATACGCCGGAACGTAATGTGCCACGATACCGCTCAGCCGGCCAAACTTCACACCGTGCTTTTCATCAAGCTCAGGGCTCCCTTGCAGGAAAATCATTTTGCCGTCTACAAAATCGGCATTACCGGTTTCGTGTACATAGCTAAGTATGGCATTTCGCGCTGCCTGTATGTGAAACGGCATACTTTCCTTAGTTAGCGGAATATATTTGGCACCGCTCGTAGTACCCGAAGTCTTGGCGAAATATAGTGGCTTACCCGGCCAAAGTATATCAGCTTCGCCATGCACTACTTTTTCCACGTAGGTTTTTAATCCCTCGTAATCGCGAACGGGGACTCTAGCAGCAAAATCGGCATAGGCTTGTATGGTATCAAAACCGTGGTCTTTACCAAACTCTGTATCTTTCGCTTTGGCAAGCAATTCGTTAAACACCTTTTGTTGTGTAGCCACAGGGTCTGCAGCCCACTTTTGGGTTTGCTTGTTAACGATACCTGCAAATATCTTGGCTCCTAATGTTTTTAATGACATTATGTGGATGTTTTAATCTTTAAATTTTCGTTTCAGGGCTGTTTCTGTACTGAATAATAAATAGCCTATACATACAAACATAGCTACCATACCTACAGCAGTAATTACTTCGATACCAATCTTAAACAATGCCATTATTAACCCAATGATTGTTAATGCAATGCCTCCCTTTATCATTATGTTAGCCGAATACCCCTGGGCAAAATCCCATCGCTCTTTGGATTTCATTGAGGAACCCGTGCGGTAACCGTAAAGCGCATTTATATTTTTAGGTGGCCATTTCTGCATAATACCGCCCATGGTAAAGAATACCACACCTACCAGCAACGCTATGTTACCAAAATAAAACTCCATTATTCAAAATCTATAAATTGGGTTGGGTTAATCGGGTAGCCATCTTTCCATAGCTCAAAGTGCAGTTCAGCCGCTTCGCCCTTTCCGCCGAAACCCGCCTGTGCAAGCACTTCGCCGCTGCGTACCACATCGCCCTGCTCCTTGTTCAGGTTGCCCAGGCGTTTATATACCGAAATAATACCGTCGTTATGGCGCACCACCATTACGTTACCATTTGTAGGTGTCCAGTCGGCAAGCACTACGGTACCCGCAGCGATAGATTTAACCGGGGTATTATTACCCACGGCAATATCTACATACAGATGTTTCTTAGCCGCATTATACGCCGATGTTACCGTGCCGCGTGCCGGAGCAAACAACACCTGGTTAACGCGTGGTGTGGCTTTCTCAAAAAGGTTGTATTTGTCTTCCAGAGCTACCTGGTCACGCAGCTTTTGGTCGGCATCGTTAGGCTTCATTTTTTCAGGATCCAGTTCCTGTTGTTCTGCAGGTACTATACTGTCGCGGCTTAGCTTGGTGTGGTCCAGGTCGCCCGTAAGCACCCTTTTTATCGATGTTAAGTAGGCTTTTTCCTCTTCAAGCACTTTTATAAGCGAATCTGATTTTATAGCGTTTTCGGTTGCCTGCCTCTTTAGTTTTGTACTGGCATAGCCGGGTATATATTCCCGAAGGGGTGTAAAGGCAATGATATAAGTAGTAAGGGTAATCATTACAATGCTCACCGTAGTTAGCCACACAAAAACATTCATGAGGTTTAGCCTGAGCGAAAATATTTCCTCAAATGTTTCTTCGTTTAAAATTACCAGGCGGCTCTTGGTAAAGAGCTTTTTCCGGATAATTTGCTTCTTGAGCCTTTTTGCCGACATAATTACGGTTTAATTGACAAATATACTAACTCTGCCTTATTTTATTGTTTGTAAGACGAAAACCAAAAGGTAAAATTATGGTTTAAACAAATTTTGTGACACTTTAACGCAAACCAAATACAAATAATTGTCGTAAATACATGACCGAATATATTTTATAGTTAACTTTGTCCAATATTTAAACTGTACATTTGTCATGGGAAAATTAGGTTTTACCGAAATACTTGTAATACTGGTAATTGTGGTGCTGCTGTTTGGCGGAAAGAAAATCCCCGAACTAATGAAAGGTCTTGGAACCGGTATTAAGGAATTTAAGAATGCCGCCAAAGACGAAGATCATGCTACCTCTGCCCCTAAAAAAACGGCACAGGACGAAAATAAACTGTAACAACACTTTGTTGTTTTCTTGTAAAATCCCCTTTAAGGCTCCGGGCTTTAAAGGGGATTTTTGATTATTTATTTTTTATGCAAAAACTCCCGCCGAAGCGGGAGCCATTTTTAAACAATTTATGTGTTTAAATCTTTATGATTTTCTCTGTCTGAATATCATTACCTGACCTTGCACGAACAAAGTAATTACCCGCCGGTAAATCCTGAATATTAAGTTGGGTTTCGGTATTATTAACCTGCGTATTTAACATCTGTTGTCCCAACATATTAATGATTTCAACCGAGTCTATATTTTGCGTATACGACAGGTTAAGCACATCGCGCACCGGGTTAGGATAGGTTTTTAGGCTTTTGTCCTGCACATCATCTACCCCTGCAATAGGCATGGTTACCGTAAAGTTGGTTACATCAAACTTGAGCTCATTAGGTGTAGACCATATCCCCACACCAAAATATATGGTTTGGTACGCCGCAAGGTTGCTTACAGTAACCGTAGATGTAGCACCTTGCGTAGGTGCATATTTCCAGTCGCGGCAACCGGTAAAAACGGTACCGTTACATTCGGTAAACGCTACAAGCCCAATATAGTTAATATTAGTACGGATACTAAATGATACCGATTCTCCTGCCTGAGCACCGGCAGTGTACGAAAACACATAATCATCTCCAATAGATGTAAAACAGTTGTGATGATACTGCCCCGCCGTTCCACATAATGTGGCCGAAGTAACCCACGAACCCGGTGCTGACCCTGTTCCGGGAGTAACAATACCCATTTGAGTAAAACCATTTGTAAGTTGCACTGGTGAAGAACAGCTAAGCTGACTCCACATAAACGAACTTGCAAAACATAATAAAAGTGTAAAGATTTTTTTCATTGGCTATAGTTTTATATATTAATTTAACTACTAACATACAAAAACAACAGCTATATAACAAAAAACCCTACAAAATCATTGTAAGTGCCACACGTTTCCTGCTTTCATCTATCTCTGTAACCTTCACAGTAACGTGTTGGTGGAGTTTTACCACTTCATTTACATCACTCACAAAACCTTCTTTCAGTTGAGATATGTGTACCAACCCGCTCTCTTTAATGCCTATATCTACAAAACAACCGAAGTTGGTAATGTTGTTTACAATGCCCGGAAGCACCATTCCGGTACGCAGATCAGACATCGTTTTCACATTCGGGTCAAATTCAAAAACCTTAGCAGCTTTACGCGGATCAAGACCTGGTTTTTCTAATTCCTTTAATATATCCTGAAGCGTAAGCTTTCCTATTTGAGGGGTTACATACGCGTCGATGTTTATCTTCTTAATTGCTTCCTTGTTGCTAACCAAATCAGCGGTTTTAAGCTTCAGGTCTTTCGCCATTTTTTCTACAATGGCATATGCTTCAGGATGCACCGCACTGTTATCAAGCGGATTCTTAGCATTCGGGATACGGACAAACGCCGCTGCCTGCTGATACGCCTTCTCCCCCAGCCTGGCGACTTTCTTGAGTTGCTTACGGTCTTCAAACGGTCCGTTTTCTGTCCTGTACGTAACAATGTTCTCTGCAAGCTTCTCCCCTATGCCACTCACGTAGCCCAGGAGCGACTTACTCGCCGTATTAAGGTTTACCCCTACCGAGTTTACGCAGCGCATTACCACAGTGTCCAGTTCGTCTTTTAAAAGACCCTGGTCCACATCGTGCTGGTACTGGCCTACGCCAATTGCTTTAGGGTCGATTTTAACCAACTCTGCAAGCGGGTCGCTCAGGCGTCGGCCTATAGACACCGCTCCCCTAACGGTAACATCGTATTTAGGGAATTCATCGCGGGCAATTTTAGATGCCGAGTATACCGAAGCACCGGCTTCGCTTACCACAAACACCTGTACAGGCTTATCAAAAGCAATCTTTTTAATAAAGGTTTCCGTTTCGCGGCTGGCGGTACCGTTACCTATAGAAATCGCATCAATCTTATACGCGTTAACCATAGAGCGAACCTTTTTCAGGGCAATGGCTATTTCGTTTTGCGGCGCATGCGGAAAAATAGTCTCGTTATACAGCAGGTTGCCCTGCTCATCCAGGCACACGATCTTACAACCGGTACGGTAACCCGGGTCAATGGCAAGGATTCGTTTTTGACCCAATGGCGGGGCAAGCATCAACTGTTGCAGGTTGGCGGCGAATACCTGTGTGGCAACCGCATCGGCTTTGGACTTGGCTTCGCTCAACACCTCGTTGCTAATCGCAGGAGCCAACAGGCGTTTGTAACTATCGTCAATGGCTTTTTTAAGTTGGGTTGCGGTATCTCGTTTGTTTTTAATGATGGTCTGCTCCATAAAACTGATAGCCTCTTCCCTATCGTCTATGTCTACACTGAACTTGATTACACCCTCATTCTCGGCGCGAAGCATAGCTAACAAGCGGTGCGACGGCGCTTTGGTAAGGTTCTCGCTCCAGTCCAGGTATTGCTCAAATTTTTTTGCTTTCTCCGGATCGGCACCCTTAGCTATTTTAGTAGTGATAGCCGCTTTGCGGCCGAAAACGCGGCGCAGGTTTTTACGGATAAATACATTTTCGTTTATCCATTCGGCTATGATGTCGCGTGCGCCTTGCAGTGCCTCTTCTTCATTGCCTACTTTATCGTTCAGGTACTTTGCCGCTAGGAAATCCATATCATCGGCATTCTGTGCCATGATGATTTTTGCCAATGGTTCAAGCCCTTTTTCACGGGCGGCATCGGCACGGGTTTTCTTTTTCTTTTTGTACGGCAGGTACAGGTCTTCCAGTTCCGTAAGGTCAAAGCTCTGGTTAATCTTAGCACCCAACTCAGGCGTTAAGGCATTTTGTTCCTGTATGCTTTTTATAATGGCATCCTTACGCTTTACAATGGCATCGTATGCCTGGCTGTATTTGGCTATATTTTCTATGATTACCTCATCGAGGTTGCCGGTCATGTCCTTACGGTAACGGGCTATAAAAGGTATGGTACAGTCTTCTGAAAGGAGTTGCAGCACGGCCTCAATGCCTTTAACCGGGGCGTTTACCAGCCCGGCGATATATTGTATGTTTGTCATTTTTTGATTGTAATATGGGGTGCAAATATGAAGAAACTTTTGCAGTTTATATAATGGAAAAATTTCGAAGTTAATAAGTCTGAAAAAAAGGATTGTAGGGTAAGTTCACTGTGTTAAAACGATTTGTTTTATGAAAACAATAAAAAGAAACCGAACAATTTAAACATTTGGTCGAATTTACATTAGGAAAACTTACTACCCCATTTTGCTTAAAACTATGAACTTCATAATTTTTTCTTTCTAATAAATGGCTGTAAGTATTTTTATAAATAATCTTATAATTGAAGTTATTTATGAAAATGTTTTTGTTATCACCTATTAACAAACCGTCGCTTGTACTATAATGCCAATTAATCAAAATCCCATAACTTATATCAAAATTTATAATATAGTCCATATAAGATTGAATCTGTATTATATCTGATTGATAAGTGATATTTTCGCTGTTGCTATGATTACCTCGTAATCTAAATTTCTCTTCGACTATAAAATACCTTCCATTTCTATCTTTAAAAATATAATCAGGTTTTCCTAAATATTTTTTTTTATTATTGTAAAATATTTTTGAATTGATTGAATGTCCTGAATAAACTAATTCACATAAATTAATTTTCTCTAAGAAATCTTTTTGGCTGTTCGATAATGAAATTGTTGAAAAATCTCTTTTAATTATTGATGTTTTTTTGAGTAGTCTAAGCTTCTCATGAATAGTTTCGCCTATGGATAATAAACTTTGATTTAAATTATGTTCAATTAAATAACTTTTAGAAATACTAAAACTAGCGATACAAAAATAAAATGAAGATAAATCTGTCGCTGAATTATAAGATGAATAGTTTATTTCTAATCTTTTTAAATGATTAAATTCTTTTTTAATATTTATTTCTTTTTTTAATATATCATACATCATATCATACGAGTATCTTTTAGTAGTTTTACCATTATAAGTATTTTTTATTACTCGACAATATTTTGCTGTATATAGTTCTAAGACTTCGTTTATCAGTTTATCATCAATATAACCAATTTGGTTAAGTAAATCTACTGCGTATTTATATTGGTTGGATGTAAGATTCATTGTAAATTATTAATAATTAATATTTTATCGCAAAGTTATATTTTTTATCTAATTGTTGAAAAGTAAAAAGACAAGTGGAAAATACTAAAATATAATTTATAAACCCAACTAATCACGCTGGTGGCGTGACTAGTTATTTTCAATAATATAATCCAATTTGAAAAATTGCTATCTTTGAAATAAATAATAATGCTATGGACTTACAAACCAGAAAAATAGAATTTGTTCAGGAATTCCTTAAACTTCAAAATGAGGAAATCATATCAATTTTGGAAGTTGTAATGAAACAGCAAACTTCCATTGCCAAAGATCATTTTAAACCTATGACCGTTGAAGAACTTAATGCAAGAATAGACAGGTCTGAAGACGATTTTAAAAATGGCAGGTATAAGACCAGTGCTGAACTATTGGCTCGATTTAAGTAATGAACTATTCTATATTGTGGTCTGAATATGCGGTATTTGAACTAAATAAAATATTTGACTATTATCTTGAAAAAGCTAGTTATATTGTTGCAGCAAAGATTTATACAACAATTGTATCTGAAGCTGACAAACTGTTAATCGACCCCGAAACTTATCCTTTTGAAGATGCTTTGCTAGACAGGGAAATACAATACCGTTATATTATCTGCGACAGCTATAAAATCATTTATTCGATAGACAAACCTGCCGGTCAAATTAAAATTGCAGATGTTTTTGATACCAGACAAAATCCTTTTAAACTGAAAAGAACCAAATAATATCACGCCTACCAGCGTGATTTTTTTATTCCCTACCTTTATAAACAAAAATGCTACGCAAACTTAGCTTACTAATACTACTGTGTACACTGTATTCGTGTTCGTCCTATAAACTGGCACAACCTGAACTCGCTGCAACTGCACCCAAAACAAACATTACTATAAAAGGTGTGGATAACCTGCGTAATGTTTCGGGTATGGTAAACGGGCAGGGCAGGAGGCTTAAGGACAGCCTGATATACCGTAGCGCCAACCTCCACAAACTGAAAACCAATCGATATGATGCCTTTAAAAACTTGGGTATTACAAAAATAATCGACCTGCGTACCAATGGCGAAATAGAAAAACAACCCGACCATGTGCCACCGGGAGTTAATTACATGCAGTTGGCTGCCTTTGAAGATAAGGGCGATGAATTTAACCGTGGGCGCAAGCTGGTGCTTAAAGGTAAAATAGACCGCGCAGCGGCCGAAAAACGCATGCTGGATTTCTACCGCGGTTATGTTACTGAAAAGCCCGAAACGATAAGGGAAATCATCCACCAAATATTGGATAATGACGGCGCGGTGCTGTATCATTGTACCGCCGGTAAAGACCGTACCGGAATCATTACAGCTTTGGTTTTAAAAGTATTAAAATTTGATAATACAGCCATATATAACGATTACCTCAGCTCTAACAACCAGCGACAAGACTTGGTTTACAAACGTCTGAACCTTGCCAAAAAAGCGCACATTATGTATCCTAAAATGGATGTGGCTGTTTTAGAAAAACTCAGCTGGATTGAAACCGCCTACCTTAAAGCTGCATTCGATGAAATTAACCTTAAATACGGTTCTATGGATAATTATATCCATACCGTTTTAGGCATTGATGAAAAACAGCGTGAATACTATATTGAAAAATTTACGTTGTAAGATAAATAGGAGGGAAGGCATAGTTTTTGTACTTCAACTATATGCTTAAAAACCAACATTATGCGCATTACCAAATTATTAGTCATATTACCATTGCTTGCATTTTTAGCATGCAGCATACCCTCGTATACGCTTAAAAATCCAGTAGAGCAGCCCGGTCTTGATTTCTCGCAAGGGCGCTGGCTACTGAACGATGAAGGTACGGGCTATAACTACCAACAGATTTATAAAGCAGCTAATAAAGACTTCAGTAAATTTTTAGGTGACCGCTTGTATACGGTATCTACGACTTCGGGACTTATGCTTCCACGGAAGATTCCGTTTAATCCTACACGCGTAAAAATCTTAGAAATGTATAACGGTACCAAATATGATTACCTTATCAACATTAAAACCCGTACGGTTAAAGACGAACTGGCTACTGTAGACCTTACCAACCATCGTATAAAAAACAATGACGAACGCATTAACAGCCTTGCCCTTGAAGTGTATGACCTGAAACGTGGTGAAATCATTTATTCGCAAACCGCTATGGGCGTTACATCACGAGATAATAACAATAATAGCGATGTTACTTTTAATAAGTCTAATAGTGGTATGCTCATAGGCTGCTACAATAAAATAATGAAAGATATTAAAAGCAAATCGAAGGTTAAATAAACAAGAAATCCAGCCTGTGAGCTGGATTTTCTATTTGTATACTCTTTATGTATATTACATACAAGGCATTTTATCTATACGTGTCTGGTGTCGGCCACCTTCAAAAGCTGTATTAAGGAACGTATCTACCATAGCTATAGCCTGTTCCTTGCTGGTATAACGTGCTGGGATGCTTAGTATGTTAGCATTGTTGTGCTGACGTGCGAGCTCTGTAATTTCTTTGGTCCAGCATAGTGCAGCACGAATTTTCTGGTGCTTGTTAGCCGTCATGGCAGCTCCGTTACCGCTTCCGCAGATGATGATGCCAAATTCTACCACGCCATTTTCCACATCGTTTGCTACCGGGTGTACAAAATCAGCATAGTCTACACTGTCTACCGTATCGGTCCCATGGTTAATAACTTCGTAACCTTTTGATTCAAGGTGCGCTACAACGGCCTTCTTATATTCCGGGCCTGCGTGGTCGTTGCCAATTGAAATTTTCATAACTATAATTGTGAGTTTTTAGTAGCACAAAGGTATCATAATTATAGCTCTTTCAGGCTTAAAAACGTAAAATATTAGTTTTAAACAACTTATGTTTACACGTATTATTATATCGAAAAAACTGTTAAAAACCAACGATGTTTATAACTTTAATAAACTATTGAAAACAAAGGATATAATTTTTAACGTCTTCTGTTAATAAGTTAAAAATGAAAAATTAAAGATTTTTTTCATCCGTATCGAAATTTTTATAAGCTAAAATTGGATTGGATTAACCAAGTTGAAAACTCAAAAATTTGTTGGGGAGTTTTCAATATGTTTTACAGAGTTATTAACAGTAACTAACGAGTGAAGTTATCCATATTTAAGGGTTGTGAATAACCATAATCCAATGTTAATAACCTAAAACGAAAATTACGAAAAACGCTCATTTTTAAAAATTTACATTCCGTTAACATTGTTGAAACATTTGTATAAAATTGTATAACTCCTAAAGCAAGTCCTTCCTGAAAAAGTTATTCCACATATCAACAAGCAATCATAATAATCAAAAAGAAGATTTTTTTAAAAAGATTTTTTTTAGTTATTAATATATGTTGAAAACCTTCGGTTGGTTTGGTTATACAATTTTTAGGTGGTTGTTATAATTGAAGTCTTCCAGGATTTGGTTTACGGTATCCAGATCGTTTTTATGAACCTTCAGTTTTATGTGTAGTGGGATTATACTGAGCATTGTTTCGTTTTCAAAGTAAAATTGCAGCCCGGCGTCCTGTAAAAGATGCTTTAGTATGGCTGTTTCATATGGATAAGTAAATACGGCTGCGGTAACAAAATGTTTCATATCAGGCTATTTAGGTATAAAGTTAGCCATTTATACGTTATTATTTCTTTAAGATGTCTTATAATTCTGATAGTTATTCGTAATTTTCACGCATATTAAGAATGAATTATGAGTAAGAGAAACGGCAAACCAACGCCAAAGAAGGAAAAGGACTTTTCGAGAAAGATATACAAGATACTTGCCAAAGACCCCAACAAAACATTTAACTACAAGCAGATAGCAGCAGCACTTGGGCTGGACGATACCAAAAGCCGTAATGAGATCATTAAGGAACTGAAAATCCTTACTGCCCAGGAAAGCATAGAAGAAGTGGAGCGCGGAAAGTATCAAGTACTGAGCAAAGCAGATTATGTAGAAGGAAAAATAGACATGACCAGCCGTAAAACAGCTTATTTTGTGTCCCCTGATTTAGAGGAAGATGTGTTTATACCTACCAATAACCTTAACAAAGCACTTGATGGTGATAAGGTAAAAGTATACATATATAACCGCCGAAAAGGCCGCAGGCCCGAAGGTGAAGTCGTAGAAATTGTAGAGCGTAAAAAGACCGAATTTGTAGGTGTCATAGACATACAGAAGAACTTCGCGTTTGTAAGTACAGCCAACCCTAAGATGTATACCGACATTTTTATCCCTAAAGGTAAAACCGGTGATGCCGAAAACGGTGATGTGGTTCTTGTTAAAATGGACGACTGGCCCGCTAAGGCCGACAGCCCTTTTGGCGAGGTACTTAAAGTGCTGGGTAAACCCGGTGAGCACAATACCGAAATCCACGCCATCCTTGCAGAATATGGGCTTCCGTATGATTTCCCGGTTGATGTAGAGGTGTTTGCGCAAAAAATTGATACTGAAATTCATCCTGAAGAAATTGCAAAAAGGAGGGATATGCGTAAGATACTTACCTTTACCATAGACCCTAAGGATGCCAAGGACTTTGACGATGCGCTTAGCTTTCAGAAGCTTGAAAATGGCAATTATGAAATAGGCGTTCACATAGCAGACGTATCGCATTACCTGCAGGAAGGTACTATACTGGACCAGGAAGCTTACAAGCGTGCCACATCAGTTTACCTGGTAGACAGGGTAGTACCCATGTTACCCGAAGTGCTGAGTAACTTTGCCTGTTCGCTACGTCCGCATGAAGAAAAATATACTTTCTCTGCTGTTTTTGAACTTAACGAAAAAGCAGAGGTAGTAAACCAATGGTATGGGCGTACGGTAATTTACAGCGACCAGCGTTTTGCGTATGAGGAAGCCCAAAACATCATAGAAACGAAAAGCGCTACCATACCGGCTGAAATTTCACTTACAGGTAATGAGTATACCGTAAGTGAAGATATTCGCTTAGCAACGCTTAAAATGGACGAGCTGGCCAAGATACTTCGTCGTAAGCGTATGGCAAACGGTGCCATTTCGTTTGATAAGGTAGAAGTGAAGTTCCACCTGAACGAACAGGCAGAACCTACCGGCGTTTATTTTAAAGTCGCTAAAGATGCTAACCACCTCATAGAGGAGTTTATGCTATTGGCTAACCGTAAGGTGGCCGAGTTTGTAGGCAAGCCAAAACCGGAAAAAACCTTTGTATACCGTATTCACGATGAACCGGATCAGGATAAGCTGATTAACCTGCAAACAGTGATTTCTAAATTTGGTTATAAGATAGATTTCAGGACCAAAGGCGATATTTCTAAGTCCCTGAACAGCCTGCTTAGCGAAGTACAAGGCAAAAAGGAACAGAACCTTGTAGATACCCTGGCCATACGAACCATGAGTAAGGCAAAATACAGTACTGATAACATAGGCCACTACGGCCTGGCGTTTGATTACTATTCGCATTTTACATCGCCTATACGCCGTTACCCCGATGTTATGGCACACAGGTTGTTACAGCAGTATCTTGACGGTGGTAAATCTGCCGATGCAGAACACTATGAAGAAATGTGTGTACACTCCTCTAACATGGAAAACCTGGCTGCCAATGCCGAGCGCGACAGCATTAAGTACATGCAGGTAAAATACATGCTGGATCATAAGGACGAGGAATTCCTTGGCGTTATCTCCGGTGTAACCGAATGGGGAATTTATGTAGAAATTGTCTCTAATAAGTGCGAAGGCATGTGTCGTATCCGCGAAATTAAAGACGATTATTACACCTTTGATGATAAACAATATGCCCTTGTAGGCGAAGTTACCAAGAACCTGCTACAGCTGGGCGACGAGGTTTTTGTAAAGGTAAAAAATGCCGACCTCGTTAAAAAACAACTTGATTTTACGTATCTACGGAAGAACCAGTAACGGTTAAATATAATAAAAACCACTGACAGCCAGCATTCAGATTAATGAATATACAGCTACTGTCAGTGGTTTTTTCATTTTAAAAAACTTTGCAAAAAGTGTAACAACTTTTTAACGGCATTGTCTTTGTAGTTAGTGTTACTTTGTAAGTAAATATTGAACAATTAAAAACACTCACAGTATGAAAAAACTGATTATAATAGCCCTGTTGGGCATAGGACAATTTGCCCTGGGGCAAAAGACCCAAAACCTGGGCGATTTTACCGCGGTACGTGCCTTTGATAAAATAAACGTTACCATGATGCGCAGCACTGAAAACAAAATAGAGCTACGCGGTAATGATGCTGAAAATGTAGAGGTTGTAACCAAAAATGGTGACCTTAAAATACGTATGAAAACGACTAAAATGTTTGGGGGTGAAAACGTAGAGGCTACTTTGTACTATAAAGGAAACATAGATACTGTAGAAGCCAGCGAAGGTGCCACGGTAACTTCACCGGATACTTTTAAGAGTATTGCTTTTGATGTTAATGCCAAAGAAGGTGCTAAAATTGTGCTTAAGATTGATGCGGACAGGCTGAAATTAAAAGCTAATTCCGGTGGTAAGCTGGAGCTTAAAGGTTCGGCTAAAAATAACGATGTTACCATGTCATCCGGTGCTACTTTACAGGCTACAGAACTTACTACCCAGCAAACTACTATAACGCTTAATGCGGGTGGTACTGCCGAAATTACAGCAAGCGATTTTGTAGATGCCAAGACCCGTGCCGGTGGAAACATTTACATCTATGGTAAGCCAAAGCAGGTTAACCAAAAAACCGTAGCCGGAGGTAACATAGTGGTAAAAGATTAGGCTATTTTTTATTAATAATTAAAAAATGTATCTTGCATCATTAAACCGACTTGATGATACAGGACATTCTTAGCGCTATTCCACTGGGTTTTTTTTTAAGCATAATGCCGGGGGCAGTATTTTTTGTACTGCTTGAAACCAGTGTTTTAAAAGGATTTAAGGCTGCCATAGCTTTTGATCTGGGTGCTATAACATCAGACGTTGTTTTTATACTCATAGCTTATTTTAGCAGCTATAAACTGTTGGAAAAAATAAAAGACGAGCCTGCCTTATTCATATTCGGCGGGCTCGTTATGTTTACATACGGTATCATTTCGCTTATGAAGCTTAAAAAAGTAAGCAAGAATGAACTGGTAGACGATGCCAGTAAAGACATCATCCGTAAAGATTACCTGAGCCTGTTTATTAAAGGTTTTTTACTGAATTTTATAAACATAGGCGTACTTGGCTTCTGGCTGGCCATTATCATTACCTGGGGTCCTAAGCTTGACATGGATCCTTCACGTATATTCCTGTTCTTTGTGTCAGTGATAGGTGCTTATTTTGCGGTAGACCTTTGCAAAATAATGCTTGCAAAACAATTACGCAGCAAGCTTACTACTCGTAACATCCAGAAGATAAAGCAGGGTATAAGTATTATACTTATGATTTTCGGGCTTGCATTACTTTTCCAGGGATGGTTTCCATCAGGAATGAAACAAACCATAAATACGCTGGAGCAGGGGAGATAGATTATTGGGTTATCCGGTTATTTGTTAATTCGGTTATTCGATGGTGTACCTTTCATTGTACGAAAAGCTATAAAAAGAGTTTTTTCCATTTCGAATGTAGCGTAGCGAAATTGAGAAATCTCTAAAACATATACTATATAAATCTAACTTTTGGATTTAACTTCGTTCGGATTTCAGAGGCTTCACTTGAAATAAAATTAAAACAAAAAAGCCCTCATTACTGAGAGCTTTTTCACCTTTTGGAGGCATCTAGCGGATTCGAACCGCTGTAGCAGGTTTTGCAGACCTGTGCCTAGCCGCTCGGCCAAGATGCCATTATTTTGGATGGCAAATGTACACAAATTTTTAAATTTTACCACATTTACGCCACATTTGTAGCATACTTTTTTCTAATGGATTGAATCTAAATCCTTTTCATTTAAAATTTATAATTCAAAATTTAGAATAATCATGCACGAAACTCTTCTACCTGTATGGTTACGGCTTCTACATCGCCACCAATAGGAGGGTTTATTTTACTTACCGCAACCTGAATCCTGCTTACCTGTGGCAGTTCTGCAAAGATACGTTTTACTATGCGTTGGGCTACGTGCTCCAGTAGTTTACTGCGTATGGCCATTTCTTCCATGACTATACGGTTCAGATGAACGTAGTCTACCGTATCGGCAAGTTCGTCAGTAACCATGCTCTTTCGCAAGTCGGCTTTAATTTCCAGGTCTACCTGGTAGTCACTGCCTATCTTGGCCTCTTCTTCCAGACAGCCGTGGTACGAAAAAGTACGTATGTTTTGTAGTTTTATTATGCCCATTTCGGTCGTAAAGTCTAAAGTTTCTAAAGTCATAAAGGTACGAAGAAGTCATAAAGTTTAAGGTCATAAAGTTTTTAAAGTTGATTGACTGTTTTAATCGCGGTAGTTCAATGACTTTCGGCTTTATGACCTTAGACTTTACAAAGACTAATTTGCTTACATTTGTTTACATTTAATTACATTCTATTACATTTGCAGTCTTATAATAAAAATATATATGTCAACCGAAGAGCGTTCGCTTAACTTTATCGAACAGATCATAGAGGAAGATCTGGCTAATGGTTTTCCTAAAGACAAACTACGTTTCCGTTTCCCACCGGAACCTAACGGTTACCTCCACGTGGGTCATGCCAGTTCTATATGCCTTAACTTTGGCCTTGGCCTTAGGTACAATGCCCCTGTAAACCTGCGTTTTGACGATACAAACCCTGCCAAAGAAGAGCAGGAGTATGTAGATGCCATAAAGCGCGATGTAGAGTGGCTTGGCTTTAAATGGGCAGAGGAGCGTTATGCGTCTGATTATTTCCAGGAGCTGTATGACTGGGCTGTTACCTTTATTAAAAACGGTAAGGCTTATGTAGACAGCCAGAGCTCTGAAGACATGGCAAAACAAAAAGGCACACCAAGCCAGCCCGGTACAGAAAGTCCGTTTCGTAACCGCAGTGTGGAAGAAAACCTAAACCTGTTTGAAGCCATGAAAAATGGTGAATACAAGGAAGGCACGCATGTGCTTCGTGCCAAGATAGATATGGCAAGCAGCAATATGCTGATGCGCGATCCTCTTATGTACCGCATACTACACAAGCACCACCACCGTAGTGGCGATAAATGGTGCGTATACCCTATGTACGACTGGGCACATGGCGAAAGTGACTACATAGAGTCGGTTTCTCACTCGCTTTGTACACTGGAGTTTATGATGCACAGGGAACTATACGATTGGTTCCTTGACCAGATATATGACAATGCAGCAACACGTCCTAAACAACGTGAATTTGCACGTCGTAACCTTAGCCATACCGTTGTTAGTAAGCGTAAGCTACTGCAACTGGTTCAGGAAAAATATGTTACCGGATGGGACGATCCGCGTATGAGTACCATTAGCGGCATGCGTCGCAGGGGCTATCCGCCACAGGCTATTGTAAACTTTGCCGAAACGATAGGTATTGCTAAGCGTACTAATCTTATAGATGTAAGTGTACTTGAATTCTGTGTGCGTGAGCAACTTAACAAAACTGCCCCGCGTGTTATGGCTGTGCTGGATCCTGTAAAGCTTGTTATAACTAACTATCCGGAAGGACAGGAGGAATGGCTGGAAGCAGAGAACAATCCGGAAGATGAAGCGGCAGGTAACCGTGAAGTACCATTTAGCCGTGAATTGTACATAGAGCGTGAAGACTTCATGGAAAATGCTAACAGTAAGTATTTCCGTTTAACGCTTGGTAAAGAAGTTCGTTTAAAGAACGCTTATATCATTAAGGGCGAAAGCGTAGTTAAGGATACTGATGGTAACATTACCGAAATCCATGCTACGTATGATGCTGATAGTAAAAGCGGTAGCGGTACAGAAGCCAGTCTTCGTAAAATAAAAGGTACCATTCACTGGGTATCTGTACAACATGCCATTAAAGCTGAAGTTCGTATTTATGATCGTCTGTTTACTCACGAAAACCCGGATGGTGATAAGGATGTAGACTTTAAAGAATACATCAATCCTAACTCACTGGAAGTTATTACCGGTTACCTTGAACCCTCTCTTAAGAGTGCTGAAGCAGGTGAGAGGTACCAGTTTCAACGCCTTGGATACTTCTGCGTAGACACCGATACCAATGCAGAGAAACTTGTTTTCAACAAAACAGTAGGCCTTAGGGATACCTGGGCTAAGGTAGAAAGCAAAGAGTAATTTCGTTATAAAACATAATTTTCAGAAACCGGGACATTGTTCCGGTTTTTTTGTTTGAATAGATTTTTATTACTGATAATATTTTATTCTATATATTTTATTTATTATTTTTAAAATCTATTATAAATATAAAATTAATAATAGATTACTATTAAAAGTGACTTATATAGTTTGTTTTAAATCCATTTTTAGAAATGGGTAATGATAAGTATCATTTGTAATTACAATCATTCGTCAAATCGCCTTATTTTAATTTTTAGTCTTTTTTAGGTTTGAATTAACCACACCTTAACAATTTTCAACCGCTTAATTTTCCTACCTTTATAAAACATAACTGAAAAACGATTTTTAATCATTAAAATTTATAATTATGGCTGGTAAAACATCAACAATCGTAGCTGTACTTGCAGGTGCGGCAGTAGGAGCAGCATTAGGAATCTTATTCGCTCCGGATGAAGGAAAAAAGACTAGAAAAAAAATTAAGGACGGTGCTACACAAAAAGCCGACGAATTAAAAGAAAAAGTAGGTGAGTTCGCTGAGTCTGTAAAAAGCAGGTTTGGTTTTGCCCAGGAAGATATTGAGGCAGGTTTAGACAAGCTTGTGTCTAATGTAGAAGATAAGGCAGACGAAGTTATAGCCACGCTTGAAAAAAAGCTTGAAGAGCTGAAGACTAGTGCTAAGTCATCGGCTCCGTCTATTAACTAACAGCATATAAAACCAAACCATTGCCATGGCATTTGAAGAAATAAAAGAGAACGCGGAAGAGCTTAAAAATGAGACCAAAAAACTTATAGACAGCAGTGTTGCTTACTATAAGTTGTGGGCTTTTAAGCTGCTAATGAAAAGTACCGGACAAATGCTTAAGCTGTTTATGCTTGCAACCATGCTGGTAATAGTTACCGTATTCTTCTCCATTGCCCTGGCATTGGCTTTTGGTTATTGGTTAGATAACTTTGCTTACGGATTTCTCATTGTGGGGCTTATTTACCTGATTATGGCTTACATAGTGTATAAAGTGCAGGACAAGATTGTAGAAGGCCCATTGCTTTCTACGTTTTCTAAAATGTTTTTTAAGAAATACGAATAAGCCATGAACACAAAAGTATACCGCAGTTTTGACGAAATTAATAAGGAACTGGAAATATTAAAGCTGGAGCGTGATTTGTCGTATGCCAAATTTAAGCGCAGCCTTAACGAAACAAAAGAAAGCCTGGAACCGGGCAACATTATAGGCGATACCCCTAAAAAGATATTCAGTGCGCTGAGCATGTTTTCAGGACCGCTTAAAACAGCAGGGATTTCATGGTTACTCAGGAAAATCTTTTAAATTTTCATACTTTACTATACACATTATTTTTTGCTTTAAGGCTGCCTAGAGGTAGCCTTTTTTGTTTACATTTGGATTAAATCATTTAAAATCAAAATTATGGAAATTAACACTAATGATTTTTCACCGGTTTTATTCCTGTGGATAGTGTTTGTGGCAGTGTTTGGTATTGCAATATTTTATGCTGTTTATAAGTTATACAAAAGATATACAGCTACAAAATAACAAAGGCTACCAAATAGGTAGCCTTTGCTTTATTCATCTTTTTTCTTCCTGTTTTCCTTTTGCTTTTCGCGGAAGGCCTTTAATTCCTCTTTGTCAATAAAAGAATCTTTATTAGTGTCAATCTCGTCAAACTTCTCTTTAAGCATCGGCCTTTCTGCTTTAGCAGCTTCGTCCTTGCTTATTTTACCATCACTGTTAGTATCAATTTTTGCGAACATCTTCTCCGGGTCGCGTTTATGCTTTGAAGGTTCTTCCTGTGCCGAAGCAGTTGCAGCGGTAAGGATACATCCCAGTACCATTACCTTTAAAAAAGTATTTTTCATATTATTTATTGTTTATAGTTAATTATAAGACAGTTATATTATGTTAAGGTTTAATTATGCAACAAAAAAAATGCTTCCGGTTAGGGAAGCATTTTTGTATTAGTCGTTAGATTCGTTATGCGTATCATGTCCCTCAATGTGAGGAGGATTGTACCCCTTGTTCTCATCAGGTTTTTTGCGGTTTGTTTTTAGGCTTTGGTTCACCTGGTTGCTTGCCGCGAAAGAAACAATCATATTGTTCAGCATATCGTTAGCTGCCTGTGGCGTGTTCGGTAACAGAATAAGGTTACTGTTAGTATCGCTACCTATGGCCTGTAGCGTATCATAGTGCTGTGTAACTACTATCAGGGCAGAAGCCTCCTGGCTGTTGATACCTACTTTATTCAGTGTATCTACACTCTCTACAAGACCCCTTGCAATTTCACGACGCTGGTCTGCAATACCCTGACCTTGCAATCTTTTACTTTCGGCTTCTGCCTTAGCTTTTGCCACGATGCGTATACGCTGAGCTTCAGCTTCGTATTCTGCAGCAGCCTTTTCACGGTCGGCGGCGTTAATACGGTTCATGGCATTTTTAACCTGAGGATCCGGGTCTATATCGGTTATCAGCGTATTAATGATGTCATAACCATAGGTGGTCATCGCTTCGTTAAGCTCACGTTTTACAGCGATGGCTATATCATCTTTACGCTCAAAAACATCGTCCAGTTTTAGTTTTGGTACTTCGGCACGTACAACGTCAAATACGTACGATGTAATTTGGTCATGCGGATATTCCAATTTATAAAATGCTTCATACACTTTTTCCTGGATAACCTTAAACTGTACCGAAACCTTCATTTTAACGAATACGTTCTCTTTGGTTTTGGTTTCAATGATTACATCCAGTTGTTGGATTTTCAGGTTAATCCTGCCGGCAAGTTTATCCACAACCGGAATTTTAAACTGAAGTCCTGCATGGCGTATGCTGCTAAACTTACCAAAGCGCTCTATAACCACAGCACTTTGCTGCTTTACGGTAAAGATGCCTGTAAAGATTATTACAAGAGCCACAAACAACAGAATAGATAAAAATACTGTTCCCATTAGTAATTGGTTTTTAATTGTTATACATCTGTTATACGCAAAAAAAAGCCCCTTGTTACAGGGGCTTGAAATTTTTTATAAAGTAGCGGTTGCTTTTGCTATTCGCTGTAGGGTTTCTTGTTTACCAATGATTTCCATAATATCATACAGGTGAGGCCCCTGTAATTCGCCTACAAGGCTCAAACGCAGCGGTGCCATAACTTTACCTATCCCTATACCTTTTTGTTCTACCCAGCCCTTTACAACGCTTTCTGTGTTGACTGAATTAAAGTCTAGGGTATTTTGTAGTTCCGTAGCCAGTTCATTCAACAGAGCGCCTGTATCAGGCTTCCATTGCTTTGTCACCGCCTTTTCGTCAAACGATTCGGGTGCTAAAAAGAAATAATGGCTCAGGTTCCATAATTGCGATGCAAAGGATGCACGTTCCTTAACCAGGCCTACCACACGAGATACAATTTCTACCGGTACATTAATACCTTTTTCCAATAGGGTGTGACCAAATTCTTTTGCCAGTACATCATTCTCCTGCCTTTGGAAATACTGGTGGTTAAACCACTCGTTCTTTTCCGGGTTGAATTTAGCTCCCGCCTTATGTACCCTTTCAAGGTCGAAGATTTGAACCAACTCATCAAGTGTAAACAGCTCCTGCTCAGTACCAGGATTCCAGCCCAGTAGTGCCAGGAAGTTGATAACCGCCTCTGGAAGGAATCCATTCTCACGGTATCCCATAGATGAAGTACCATCGGCATTTTTCCATTCAAGAGGGAAAACAGGGAAGCCCATTTTATCCCCATCGCGCTTGCTTAGTTTACCATTACCTATCGGTTTAAGGATAAGGGGCAGGTGGGCAAATTCAGGTGCTTCCCACTGGAATGCCCTGTATAGTAGTACGTGCAGCGGCATTGATGGTAACCACTCCTCACCACGGATAACGTGGCTGGTTTCCATAAGGTGGTCGTCTACTATGTTAGCCAAATGATAGGTAGGCATGCCGTCGCTTTTGTACAGTACTTTATCATCAAGCAGGTTGGTGTCAAATTCTACCTCACCACGAATGATATCGTGCAATAATAGCTTTTCACCTACCGGCACTTTAAAACGTATAACATAATGCTCACCGTTGTTTATCCTTGCAGCGGTTTCCTCAGCCGAAAGATTAAGCGAGTTATCTAATGTTCCACGTGTAGAGTGGTTGTATATAAATGTTTTTCCTTCGGCTTCTTCGGCTTTACGCGCTTCGTCTAATGCTTCGGCAGTGTCAAAAGCATAGTATGCCCAGCCTCCCTGAATAAGTTGGGTAGCATATTGGCTGTATATTTCTTTACGTTCGCTTTGGCGGTACGGGCCAAATTTCTCATTCTTGCCCACACCCTCATCAAAAGGGATACCCAGCCAGTTTAGTGCTTCCACTATATATTCTTCGGCTCCGGGTACAAAACGGTTTTGGTCGGTATCTTCTACACGCAGGTAAAAGGTTCCGCCGTGTTTCTTGGCAAACAGATAATTAAATAACGCCGTACGCACACCGCCTATGTGTAGCGGGCCAGTAGGGCTTGGTGCAAAACGCACACGTACCGGTTTAGACATGATGTTGTAAATTTTTATGCAAAGATAGGTTTTATGGTTATTCGGTGATACGGTTATTTGGTTATGCGATTTTGGTGGATTTGTTGATTTGTGTATTTGTCAATTTGTATAGGGTATTGGTGTTTTCCGGATAACCAAATAACCAAATAACCGTATCACCGAATAACCCTTTTATCAACAATGTATCATGAAAAAATCCGTTTTTACTAACGGGATAATTTGTAATTTTATCGGTTATTAACAACGGTAGTTAATTTATACACAATTTGGAAGCAAAAACCATCATATACGCCAAGCTCGAAGCCTTTATAAAAAAGTATTATACCAATGAAGTTATTCGTGGAACAATTTTCTTCACAGGGCTGGGAGTGCTTTATTTTATAGTAACATTCCTTATAGAATATTTTTTGTGGTTGCCTGAAAAGGGCAGGACTGCACTATTCTGGTTGTTCATCATGGTAGAAGCCCTCTTGCTTGGACGCTTTATTTTGTTTCCGTTGTTTAAATTATTCAAGCTACAGAAGGGTATAGATTACAAACAGGCATCGGCTATTATCGGTAACCACTTTAGTGAAGTGAGCGACAAACTGACCAATTTCCTGCAATTGAGTAACGAGCCTGAACAAAGCGAACTTTTACTTGCTTCCATAGAGCAGAAGGCAAACAACCTGCAACCGGTTCCGTTTACCAATGCGATAAATTTTAAAAAGAATGCGAAGTATGTTCCGTATGCCGCTGTACCGTTACTATTGCTGTTGTTGTTTTTCATAAGCGGAAACAGTGAAGTAATTACCAACAGCTTTACCCGAGTGGTGAATTATGACAAGCATTACGCACCACCGGCGCCGTTTGAATTTGTTGTTGTTAATAACCAACTGATGGCACAACAGGATACCGACTTTTTACTTGAAGTTAAAACTGTAGGAAATGTAGTTCCTGAGAATGCGATGATAACCATAGGTGAGGAGCATTACTATCTGGAGAGTACCAAGCCGGGTGTGTTTACCTACCGTTTTGAGAAACCGACAAAATCCATCAACTTTCAGCTATCCGCGAATAACGTAAATAGTAAGCCTTATGAGCTGGAAGTAGTGGCTGTACCTACCATAGCTAATTTTGAGATGTTGCTTCAGTTCCCGTCATACCTTGGCAAAAAGAATGAAGTGGTTAAGGGTACCGGTAATGCCATAGTACCGGAAGGCACTAAAGTAACCTGGAAAATAGATGCCCTTGCTACATCTAACGTACAATGGATGGCTAATAATGCAGCTGTTAACTTTTCCCATAATGAAAATAGCTTTAGTTTAAGTAAAAATATACTTCAAAACACAGAATATCAAATTCTTACATCAAATAACAAGATAAAAAACCACGAAAAGCTACAATATCAGCTTTCAACCATCAAAGATCAGTTCCCAACCATCACGGCACAGAGCGCACCGGACAGTTTAAAGCTTAAAAAGGATATTGTGCTGGGCCAGGTGAGCGATGACAATGGGCTTAGCAAATTACAAATTGTTTACTACCCGCAGGATAATCCTGCAAATGCCAAACGTGGAACATTACCGGTTAAGAATGGTACAGTAGACAGATTCTACTACAGCTTCCCTAACGGACTGCAGATACAGCCGGGCGTAGTGTACGAATATTATTTTGAGGTTTTTGATAACGATGCCGTGCATGGTTTCAAGAGTACGAAGTCGTCTGTATTCTCGCACAAAGAGCTTACCGGTGAGGAGCAACAGGAAAAAGCGTTGCAGGAACAAAACAGCAATATAGGCAACCTGGAGAAATCCATAAAAAATCAGAACAAGCAAAATGCCGAGTTGGACAAACTTCAGCAGATGGGCAAGGAAAAAAGCAACCTTGATTTCAAAGACCAGAAGAAGGTTGAGGATTTTGTGAACCGCCAAAAACAGCTTGAAGATAAAAAGCAGGAGCTAAGCAAAGAGCTTAAAGAAAACCTTGAAAAATTCCTTCCGGAGAAGAAAGACGAGTTGAAAGAGGAACTGATGAAGCGTCTTGAAAAAAACGAAAAAGAGTCGGAGAAAAACAAGAAGTTACTGGACGAACTAAAAGAACTTACCAATAAACTTCAGGAAGAAGAACTGTTTGATAAGGTAGATAAACTAAAACAGCAAAGTAAAGACCAAAACAAAAACCTAGAACAGTTGGTAGAACTTACCAAGCGTTTTTATGTAGAAAAGAAAGCCGAGCAGATTTCAGAAAAACTTAACCAGCTTGGTGATAAGCAGGAGAAACTTGCCGACAATAACAAAGAAAATAATGCCAAAGAACAGGCAGAGCTGAAGAAGGAATTTAACAAGCTTCAAAAAGAAATGCGTGAACTTGACAAGCAAAACCAGCAGCTTAAAAAGCCTATGGATATTCCGTCTGATGAAAAGCAGGAGCAGAGCATAGAAGAAGATATGCAGAAAGCACAAGACGAACTTCAGAAAGAAAGTGGCGACCAAAAGAGCAAACAGGAAAAAGCCAAGCCGAAACAAAAAAGTGCTGCAAATAAAATGAAGCAGATGGGTAGCCAAATGCAATCATCAATGCAGGGTGGGGCGCAGGAACAAATGGAGGAAGATGTAAAAATGTTGCGTCAGATTCTGGATAACCTTTTGGCGTATTCGTTCTCTCAGGAAGAGGTTATGGGGCAGTTTAAAAATGCTGGTAGCCGTAATGCCAACTTTGCTAAATACCTTAAAAAGCAGCAGGATTTAAAAGTACAGTTTGGCCATGTAGACGACAGCCTTTTTGCGCTGTCTCTTCGCAATCCTAAGATATCTGAAAACATAACCAAAGAGGTTGGACAGGTACATTACTATACAGACAAGGCTATTGAAGACCTTGCCGAAAACTTAGTACCACGTGGTACCAGCAACCAGCAGTTCGCGGTTACTTCTGCAAACAGGTTGGCAGATTTCTTAGCCGATGCCCTCAATAATATGCAAATGCAAATGAGTGGTATGGGCCAAGGTTCAGGTAAAGGAAAAGGTAAATCTTCCGGTAAGGATGTACAGCTGTCTGACATTATTAAAAAGCAGGAAGGTTTATCTAAGCAGATGCAGGAGGGTATGAAAGATGGTCAAAGTAAAGGCGAAAAAGACGGACAGAAAGACGGTCAACAAGGCCAGAAGAATGGTCAGAAAGATGGTAAGGATGGTAAGGATGGCAAGAGTCAGCAACAGGGCGGACAAAAACCCGGAAGCAAATCAGGTCAGGGACAACAGGGCCAAGGCGAGGGTGATGGAGATGGTGAAGGTAACGCTGAACGTTTACTTGAAATATACAAAGAGCAGCAAAAGCTACGTGAGCAACTACAGCAAATGTTAGATAAGACGGGTATAGGCAGCAATGGACAAAATGCCCTACGCCAAATGAAAGAGATAGAAAAGCAGTTGTTAGATAAAGGCTTTAAGAACGAAACCCTGCAACGCATGCAAAACCTTAAGCAGGATTTATTGAAGCTTGATAAAGCGATGCTACAACAGGGGCAAGACAATAAAAGGCAAAGTGAGACTAATAAAAAAGAGTTTAATAATACCGCTACACAACTTCCGGATGCTTTAAAAGATTATCTGAATAGTGTAGAGATATTGAACAGACAACCACTACCTTTGCGCCCGAATTTTAATCAAAAGGTACAAACCTATTTTAAGAGCAATGATTAGTTTTAATTACGAAACCGAATTTGAGATAGCTAACGCAGAAAAGTACGAAAACTGGTTGTCTGAGGTTATAGAAAGTGAAGATAAAACCGAAGGTGAAATCAATTACATTTTTTGTGATGATGCCTACCTTCTGGAAAAGAATATTGAGTTTTTAAACCACGATACCCTTACTGATATTATCAGTTTTGATTATACGATGGGTAACCTGCTTAGTGGCGATATATTCATTTCTGTCGAACGCGTTAAAGAAAATGCAGCTGATTTCAATGTTAGTTTTGATGAAGAATTACGTCGTGTAATGGCTCACGGTATATTACATTACTGTGGATATAAAGATAAAACGGAGGCTGACGAACAGCTTATGCGTAGTAAAGAAGATGAGAAACTTTTAATGTTTTAATACATGAAAACTATACCAACCTTTGTCTTGTTTCTGTTTTTTCAGTTTACTTTCGCTCAGTCGTTAGTGTTAGATGATACTTTCGATATTGCAGTATCTCAAAATTCTGATTTTAGAGATTTCGTGATTTTACCAGATGGTAAATTATTAGTTTGTGGTTATATGATGTCCGGTAATAGAATGCTACGTTTTAATGCTAATGGAAGTATTGATTCCACTTTTACTGGTTCTAGCGCTAATTCTTCTATTATAAAGATTGTTGTAGACCCACAGGGTAGAATTTACGTAATGGGTACATTTACACAGTATAATGGTTTTAATAGAAATTATCTTGTCCGTCTTAATTCAAGTGGGAGTTTAGATACTACATTCAATCCTTCCCTTTCTGAACGTCTTACCAATGAGGTAAGTGATGTTAATTTTCTATCTGATGGGAGAATTGTTGTTGTGGGCGATTTTAGCTGTGCTGTACCCCCTCAAAACCCAAATGGTTTTGTTATTCTTTCTGATACTGGAGTTCTTGATAATTCAGTTACCTATCCATATATTTTTTCATCGGTTCCTGGTGGAGTAGATAAAGTTTTTATTGATACCCATAACAATATGTATGTGTACTCTTTTGCTGGAGGTTTTAAAAAGTTTACATCTAATCTTGTTCCTGTTGAATTAGCATACAATTCACTTCAAAGTGAATCTGTAATTAAGTGTGGCTTTTTTAAAAATGATTCTGCGTTAGTTATTGGAGGAATGATAGGGAACGAGTCTTTACCTTCACGTTTCTCGTACTTAGCGAACATTAATATTAATGATTTTAGCTTTACAGATGGATTTGTAAATGCTGCCGTTCCTTACAATTCACAAGGGTCTTATTCTTCGAGGTCTACCATTTTCGAGAGCTTATTTGAGCATCAGGGGTATATTTATGGTGCTGGTAACGTTCCTGAATATGAATCTACAACTGCTTATAATATTGTTAGACTTAACCAGCAGGGGTATTTAGACACTAGTTTTGATGTTAGTCGCGTTTTTCAGTTTTATGATAGTGCAAATTCCATCAGGAAATTTGAGCCATACAATTCCGAGTATTTCATTGTAAGCGGTGATTTCTCGTCAGTAAACGGAACTCCTACAAAACGATTGGTTAGAGTTAAATTGAATAATTTATCTACTGAAAAGATTTCTAAGTTTGATATTAAGTTCGTAAATAATATTCTTTATGCTAATGATAACATTAAATCCATTGAATTGTTTGATGTTTGTGGCAGGAAGGTTTTTTCAAATAATGCAGTTTATGACAATAATATTGACCTAAATTTGACACCTAAAGGGGTTTATGTTATCAACCTTGTGTTTGAGAATTCTAGACTTGTTAACTCAAAAAGAATACTAATTCGGTAATTGTTCCACGTGGAACTTTTATTCAGGATGTTTTAGTATCGTGTTCCACGTGGAACACGAGAAAGAAAAAATAAATTAAATCTGTTCCACGTGGAACAAAACAAATAGAAAGGAATACAATGTTTCAGGATATTTATGATGTAATAGTAGTAGGTGCGGGGCACGCAGGCAGCGAAGCTGCTGCGGCAGCAGCCAATATGGGTTGCAGTACGCTATTGGTTACAATGAGCTTGCAAAATATAGCCCAGATGTCGTGTAACCCGGCAATGGGTGGTATTGCAAAAGGACAAATAGTACGTGAGATTGATGCGCTTGGTGGATATAGCGGAATTGTTACAGATAAGACCGCAATCCAATTCAAGATGCTAAATAAAAGTAAGGGGCCCGCAATGTGGAGCCCGCGCGCTCAGAGCGACCGTATGCGCTTTGCTGAAGAGTGGCGTTTAATGCTTGAGGGTACTCCAAATCTCGACTTTTATCAGGAAATGGTTAAGGGTCTGATTATAGAAAACGGTGAGGTGAAAGGTATAAAAACTTCGCTTGGACTTGAAATTAAAGCCAAAACTGTGGTGCTTACAAATGGTACGTTCCTGAATGGATTGATCCATATTGGAGAGAAACAATTTGGCGGCGGCAGGGCAGGAGAGAGTGCTTCGTATGGAATAACTGAAGATCTGGTTACGGCGGGTTTTACTGCCGGGCGTATGAAAACAGGTACGCCGCCGCGTGTAGATGGTCGTTCACTTGACTATAGTAAAATGGAGGAGCAGCCTGGTGATGTTAACCCCGATAAATTTTCATACCTGGATGTAACAAAGCCGTTGGTAGAACAGCGTTCTTGTTATATGACGTATACTAGCCTTGAAGTACACGATTTATTACGTGAAGGTTTTGATCGTTCCCCGATGTTTAACGGCAGGATTAAAAGTTTAGGGCCACGTTACTGTCCTTCTATTGAAGATAAAATAAATCGTTTTGCAGATAAAGATCGTCACCAGATATTTGTAGAGCCGGAAGGCTGGAATACGGTAGAGGTTTATGTAAACGGATTCAGTACCTCTCTTCCGGAGGATGTTCAGTTTAAGGCATTGCGTAGTGTGGCCGGTTTTGAGAATGTGAAATTCTTCCGTCCAGGTTACGCAATAGAGTACGATTATTTCCCGCCGACACAACTTAAACATACCCTCGAAACAAAGTTGGTTGACGGATTGTTTTTTGCCGGCCAAATTAACGGTACTACGGGTTATGAGGAAGCGGCTGCCCAGGGCTTAATGGCGGGTATTAATGCTGCGCTGAAAGTTCAGGAAAAAGAATCGCTAATTCTTAAGCGTAATGAAGCCTATATTGGTGTACTTATAGACGACCTGATTACTAAGGGAACTGAAGAACCTTATAGGATGTTTACTTCACGTGCAGAATACCGAACATTGTTACGCCAGGATAATGCCGATTTCAGGCTCACGCCAATGTCGCACGCCATAGGGCTTGCAACTGATGCACGTTTAAAGCGAATGGAGTATAAGCAGGAAAAGAGTGATGCGTTTGTTAACTTCTTCCGTGAAACCAGTGTAACCGTTGCGGAGACAAATCCAATTCTTGAAGCAAAGGAATCATCACCGATTTCGCAGCCTGATAAAATGTTTAAAGTATTCTCGCGTCCGCAGATTGAGCTTGAGGATATCCTTAAATTTGAAAAGGTACAGGAATATGTCGCTGAACATAATCTGGATCGTGAAATTATAGAACAAGCGGAAGTACAGGTAAAATATTCAGGCTATATTGAAAAGGAAAAAAATAATGCCGATAAACTGAATAGGCTTGAGGACGTTAAAATTCCTGAAAATTTCGATTACGATAAAATTAAGTCCCTTTCGTACGAAGCACGGGAAAAAATGAAAAAGATTCGTCCAGTTACTATTTCGCAAGCTTCACGCATTAGTGGAGTAACTCCGGCGGATATTTCAGTATTGCTAATTTATATGGGAAGATAATTATGTTTCACGTGGAACGTTTTACATTTCAATCTAAATTGAGTGAAATGAAAGAATATTTACATAATACAAAAGGGCTATTTTTAAAACAGGCCCTTTTGGTGTTTATAATGGCAATGGTGCTTTCTGGTTGTAGTACTGCACGCCATGCTATAGAAATTGATGATTACGTACTTGTAAATGGTGGTAAAAAAGTTTTAGGGAAAGAAGATGGTCTTACTACCTTCATTTTTGAAAATAATCCGCGTAAAATACCTTTTGTACAATTTGCTGCCGATAAATACGGAGTAGGTTCTTACAGAGATGTAACTTATTGGACGGATTTTGACGGACATCAATTTAAAATACTTCTTTACGACTATGATGATTTGCAAAAATATTTTGATATGGGTCAATTTATGGTTACCAAACAAGAAACTGATGCAAATGTGGTAGGTACTAAAGAACATTTCATTGGTTTATCAATCATCAATAATACCAATGAAGACTGCTTAGCCGAAAATTCACTTTTTAAGCAAGTAGCCATTGAATATTTAAAAAAATTAAAAGACGAATACAATAATCTATAATGGATTTTAAAGACCACAACATTTACATTACTGTAAAAGATCATTCTGTTTCCGGAGAAACTTTCGAGTTATTGCTTGATAAAGAGCTGGAACTTTTAAAAACACATCCGCAACCCGCTTTAGAAAACCTTGGCAAGTATTATGAAAGTGATGATTATATATCCCACACTGATGGTAAGCGCTCATTGTTTGAAAAACTCTATCATACCATAAAGCAAAAAGCACTTCGTGATAAAATAACATTACTACAGCGTTTTAAACCTTTAAAAGGGAACTTATTAGATATTGGCGCAGGTACAGGCGATTTTCTTGTGATTGCACGAGATAACGGCTGGGATATTACCGGAGTTGAACCGAGTGAAAAGGCAAGAAGCATAGCAAAAGGTAAAGGTGTGCCTTTCATCGCAGACTCAAAACAAATACCTTCACATAGTAAGGACGTAATTACCATGTGGCATGTACTGGAACACGTTCCGGATTTGGAGGCACAAATAGCAGAATTGAAAAGAATACTAAAACCAGACGGAGTACTGGTTGTAGCAGTACCAAATTATAAATCGTACGATGCTCAGTTTTACGGAATATTTTGGGCGGCTTATGACGTGCCAAGGCATCTTTGGCATTTCAGTAAAGCATCTATTAAGAAAATTTTTGGGCTACAGCAAATGGATTTGATAGAAATTCTCCCCATGAAATTTGACAGTTTTTATGTAAGCCTGTTATCTGAAAAATATATAAACGGAAAGATGAATTTTCTTGGCGGATTTTGGCGTGGACTGGTGTCAAATCGTAAAGCGGCGAAGAATATGGAGTATTCATCGCATATTTATGTGCTAAAAAACGCAAAAAACTAAAATCAGCTCATTTGTTAGAGTTTTTGTGTTTATAATGTACATTCGGGTTGCCTTATTTTAAAAGTGCCTTAAATCGCTTTATTTTAAGCCAGTTTTAATTGAAAACCTTTATAAATGTTTGATATTGGTATAATGAAAATTTATACTTCATAAAATCGAAAAAAATGTACTCTTTTTGGTACATAAAACATAATTGTTACTTTTACGAAAAATTTAAACCTCTATTTTAGAAAATGAAAAAATCACTTGTAATATTAGGTGCAGCTCTTTCGCTTATTTCGTGCAACCAGGAAACATCTTCACCGGCGTCTTCAGGTTTTAAAACTGCTTATGTAGATACTGCAAAACTTACTGAAAAATCAGATGAACTTAAGGACTGGGAAGACCGTGCAAAAATAAAGGAAGATGAACTTGGACGTGAGTTGCAAAAGGATGCTGAGCAATTAAGGCTGGAGGCAGCTGCGGCAGAAGGTGAAGCCCGTACTAAAGGAATGGAATGGGCACAGCTAAAAGGCCAGCAACTTCAGAAAAAACAACAGGAATTAGGCGTTAAACAGCAAACTTTCCGTGATGAATTTCAAAAAGAATTTGGCGAAAGACGTGATACTATAGTAAGCCAAATGCGTAAATATATTAAAGAATATGGTAAAAAGAAAGGTTATGACTATATTTATGGTACAGGCGATGCTGCAACTGTGCTTTATGCAAAAGACAGCTATGATATTACAGATGAAGTACTTAAGGAAATAAACGCTACCTACAAATCTAAAAAAGGTAGTGACGATACGGCTAAAGCTGAGCCAGCTACCACTGAAAAGAAATAATATTTTTCTCTATAAAAAAAATGCTTCCGTTTTGGAAGCATTTTTTTTGCTTTCAATAGAATATTTTCTTATAAAATGATTATTTTCGCTTCACAAACCATTCAGAATGCAAACACGCTCTGCCACAGCTGACTACGCTTTACGCTTTATAAATCAAACTAACCGCTCTATTTTCCTTACCGGAAAAGCGGGTACGGGTAAGACTACATTGCTCAAGGAGATTATCCGTACGACACAAAAGAATGTAGTTGTTGTAGCGCCCACAGGTATTGCTGCACTTAATGCAGGTGGGGTAACCATACACAGTATGTTCCAGTTGCCTTTCGCAGGCTTTTTACCTACTTTTAACCAGGATCATTTGTCTGAATATGTGCGCTTTGAAAATAAGGGCACATTAAAAAGACATTTTACCATGCGTGGCGAAAAGAAGGCGGTAATCCAAAATATGGAACTGCTTGTAATAGACGAGGTAAGTATGTTGCGTGCAGATATGCTTGATGCCATTGATTTTACATTGCGTAGCATTCGTCAGCGTAATATTCCTTTTGGAGGCGTGCAAGTGCTTTTTATAGGAGATTTACTACAGTTGCCTCCCGTTGTAAAGAATGAGGAATGGGCAGTATTGCAACACTTTTATAGAGGTAAGTATTTCTTTCACAGCCATGTAGTACAGGAAAATCCGCCATTATACATTGAGTTGGATAAGATTTACCGCCAGAGTGATGAGCGTTTCATTGGTGTACTCAATAACCTGCGTAATAACATGGTTACCAAAGATGACCTGTCAGTCCTGAACGAGTTTGTTAATCCGGGTTTCGACCTTAAAAACCATCCCGGTTATATAACGCTGACTACGCACAATGCTAAAGCCGATACCATGAACGCACAGGCACTGGAAGATCTGGACGGTAAGGAATACAGTTATCTGCCAGAAATTGTAGGCGATTTCCCTGAGAAGATTTTCCCCGTAGACCAGTTGCTGAAACTTAAAGTAGATGCCCAGGTGATGTTTATTAAAAACGATCTGTCGCTTGAGAAGCGCTATTTCAACGGAAAAATTGGCATCATAAAATCCCTGACTGATAGCGAGATAATGGTACATTTCCCAGAGGATAATGTTACCATAGCCGTAGAAAAATACGAATGGGAAAACGTACGCTATACCATAGATGAAAATACCAAAGAGGTTAAAGAGGAGGTTTTGGGCACTTTTGTACACTATCCGTTGCGTTTGGCGTGGGCTATTACGGTACATAAGAGCCAGGGGCTAACGTTTGACAAGGCTGTGCTCGATGTAAGCCAGGTTTTCATGCCGGGACAAGCCTATGTTGCTCTTTCTCGTTTACGTTCGTTAGAAGGGCTTATTTTGCTTTCTCCGGTGCGTATGAATGGTATTAGCAATGATGAAGACGTTATGCAGTATGCGCAGGGCAGGGCAGAAGAGGAAGAACTTGCCAACTCACTTAGAAAGGAAACCCTATCGTTTGCGTTTACGTACCTCAAAGACAGTTTCTCGTGGGCAAATTTGGCAACACAATGGCAGCAACACAAAGCCAGCTATAATTTTGAAGGCGAAAAAACCATAAAAAAACCGCACGCACAATGGGCACGTCAGCAGGAAGACCGCATACACAGCCTTATTGGAGCAGCTCTAAAATTTGTAGCGCAGCTGGAGCGAATTTTCTCGGCAGAGGAAGTAGATACTGATTTTGTGAAAGAGCGTGTTACTGCCGCAGTAAACTATTTTTTCCCAACGATGGACAGCATCGCCACAAGCCTGTACAGTAAAATGCTGGAGGTTCGCAGGCTAAAACGTTCCAAAGCTTTTTTTGAGGAACTTACAGAGCTGGAGCAACTGCAAACCAATGCGGTGTTGAAAATGCTTCGTGCCCGTACCCTTGCAGAGGTACTGGCAACCGGTAGCACAATAGATAAAGAAAGCCTGAATACACCGGAAATACAAAGTTACAAGGCAGACAAGATTACATCGATACTTGAGATTATGAAGCAAAATCCGGTGGCACTTGTAGAAGATGACGATGATGATTTTGAGGATGAACGTTACCTGCCCAAAAAGAAAAAAGTGGAAAAGAAGAAGTCCACACTTGAGGAAACTTTTGAGCTTTGGCAACAAAAACTGAGCATAAAGGAAATCGCGGCGCAACGAAAACTTACTGAGACAACCGTACAAAGCCATTTGGCAGGCCTTATACAAGCCGGAAGAATAAACTTGGCAGATATATTGCCTGAAGATAAAATAACCGCCCTGGCAAAAGCTTTTGAGGGTTATACCGAAACTGCCCTTGGTCCGCTTAAGGAAAAATATGGTGATGAATTTACCTATGGCGAGTTGAGGCTGTACCAAGCAAGTATCAAATAGATAGATTTACAGATCCGGTTTTGTAACTCCGTGACTTTTACTTCAAAACTATTCTAAATAAAAATGTCCTTGATATTTTATATATCAAGGACTTATATTTTAAACAGGATTCTATAAATAACCCAAAAAACTACAGCCAGCTTAGCAGCAATATAGCCGGTACAAAATAAATTACTATGGTGCGTGCCCCGTCATAGTCTTTGGCAAGACGTTGGCCAAGAAGTAAAATCAGTAATGTAATCGCACTTAAAACTCCTGCATAGAAAGCAAAATCATTACCTTCGCCCATCCAGATTTTTACCATTCCTATTACCGAAAAAGCTCCGGCAAGTACTTCTAAAACAAGTACGAGCATCAGCGCGGCAGGTACCGAATTTTTTATAATGGTGCTGGCAAAATGACCTGTAAGCCAACCCACATTTCCTTTCCAGTCCATGATTTTATCGTAACCCGACTGTATGAAGGTAATGGCAAAAAAAGCCAGTGTTATAAGAATAGCAGTTTGTAAATGTGTTTCCATGAATGTGTTGTGTTTGTAGTTTCCAAAAATAACAAAACTTTGCTTTGCAGTACATTAAGTTTTTCAAATACGGATAAATATTCCTACAACGCAGCATTTTCTGTTATATCCAGAAACTACTTCCTGTGTATAAGTCTTGTTAGTTTTATGGAAAGGTCGGTAAGGATAATCTTCGCGTTACCGTTACGCTCTATGTGGTACAGGGCATCGCTCAGTTCTTTAAAAATCTCGTTGATGTTGGTGCCGTTTACAAAGGGCGCGAATTTTTCAAGCTTAAAATTCTCTACGGTTGGTTCCATAAAAACCAGTGGTTTGGCTCCATAGTTGAGTAGCATCGCCTGGCGAAACATATCTATGCAATAGTTCAGGAACTGCTTTTGCGCCTCTCGGCCAATGCCGGCTATTTGTTCGCTCCACGAAATCAGGTCGTGTATGGCGGCAGCATTTCCTTTGGCACGGAATGCGGCACGAACCCACATGATAAACCATTCCTCAAACGGAAACTCGTCTTCGGTTTTATGCAGTAAATGTAAAGCTTTGTTGTAATTACCCTGTGCCTGGTGTGCCAGTTTCATGGCAGCATTAGGTTCTATTTTTTCACGTGAAACAAGCGCGTTAGCTATTACCTGTTCCGGCAGGCCGTTAAAGTTAAGCACCTGACAACGGCTCAGTATGGTTTGCAGTATATCGGCTTCGCTTTCGGCTATGAGGATGAACACCGTTTTTTGTGGCGGTTCCTCTAGTAGTTTCAGGAGCTTGTTTGCGGTGGCGGTATTCATTTTATCTGCCATCCAGATGATCATCACTTTATAACCACCTTCATAGGCTTTTAGCGAAAGCGACTTTACAATTTCAGTGGCTTCATCAACGCCTATCTGACCCTGTTTGTTGGCAATGTCAATTTTCTTATACCAGTCAAAAAGCCCGGCATAAGGGGTTTCGGTAATAAACTCACGCCAGTGTTTCAGGAAGTTGGCACTAACCGGGTGGCTTTTCACTTCGCTGTTGGCCGCTACCGGAAAAACAAAGTGCAAATCCGGGTGGGCAAAATGCTCAAACTTAAGGTTGCACGCCGCGTTACCACCCTGGTTTTCACCGCCGGTATTGCTACACAGTATGTACTGCGCATAGGCTATGGCGAGGGGTAACGTACCGCTGCCTTCTGGCCCTATAAAGAGTTGCGCATGAGGTATACGGCCGCTATCGGCACTGGTAGCGAGGTGGCTTTTTATGTGGTCCTGCCCTAAGATTTCTGAGAAAAGCATAGGGCAAAGATAACAGAAGTTACTTAGTTTCTGAGCTACTGAGAGGCTTAGTTTTTTGTATTATGGGTTACTTTATCCATGTCTGTTACTGCAAGCGAAGTACGGCAGTCTCAAAATATGTCATTATTTAAGATTGCTTCGTTGTGCCAGGAAGCACGACCAAGCAATCTAATCAATAGTTTTTTATTCACTAAGCTATTTTCTTTGTTTAATGTTCGATGGTATGAACTTTAACAAAAATCTTCTTAATAAACACTTTAGCCCTAAAAACACGCAATCGTTTTCTTGAAAAAAACACTTACCAATCTCATTACAAATTATTACCCTTTTGTGTAGAAAAGCCAACTTTAACAGTGTAATATTTTGTTGTAAATCAGATTGTTATTAGAATTGCAAAAATCTTTATAAACATAAAATTGGCTAATTATTAACACAAAAGGCTATATTTGCATCTTACCAAAACAAATACATAAACGTAAAACGCCTTATGAAAACTCTTTCAGACATCGATTTTAAAGACAAAAAAGCAGTAATCCGTGTGGATTTCAATGTGCCTCTTGATGAGAATTTTAACGTTACAGACGATACCCGCATTGTAGCTGCAAAGCCTACTATTGATAAAATACTGGAAGACGGCGGAAGCGTTATCCTTATGAGCCACCTTGGTCGCCCAAAAGGTAAAGAGGAAAAATATTCGCTTAAGCACATTGCTGCTAAAGTAAGCGAGGTTCTTGGTAAAGACGTTAAGTTTGCTGAAGACTGCATAGGCGATGTAGCCGAAACTGCTGCTGCTGACCTTAAACCAGGTGAGGTTCTACTTCTTGAAAACCTTCGCTTTTATGCTGAGGAAGAAGCCGGCAACGAGGAATTTGCATGCAAGCTTGCTAAACTGGGTGACGTTTATGTAAACGACGCTTTTGGTACAGCACACCGTGCACACGCTTCAACCACCATCATTGCGAAATTCTTCCCGGAATCTAAAGTATTTGGTCTGCTTCTTGCTAAGGAGATTGAAAGTCTTGACAAAGTGCTTAAAAACAGCGAAAAGCCTGTAACAGCTATTCTTGGTGGTAGTAAGGTTTCTACTAAAATCACTGTAATTGAGAACATTCTTAACAAAATAGATCACTTAATCGTAGGTGGCGGTATGACGTACACCTTCATTAAAGCCCTTGGCGGAAATGTAGGTAACTCTATCTGCGAACTTGATAAGCTGGATCTTGCCCTTGAAATCCTGGAGAAAGCTAAGGCAAACAACGTACAGGTTCACATTCCTGTTGATGTAGTTGCAGCTGATGATTTCAGCAATACTGCTAATACCCAAATTGTTGACGTTAAGGAAATCCCTGACGGATGGCAAGGTCTTGATGCAGGACCAAAAACACTGGAAAACTTTAAAGAAGTAATCCTTGGCAGCAAAACCATTCTTTGGAACGGCCCTATCGGTGTGTTTGAAATGGAAACATTTGCAAATGGTACCATTACTCTTGGTAATTTCATAGCTGAAGCTACAGAGAAAGGCGCGTTTTCACTTGTGGGTGGCGGCGACTCGGTTGCAGCCGTGAAGCAATTTGGCCTTGAGCCAAAAATGAGCTACGTTTCTACAGGCGGCGGTGCCATGCTGGAAATGCTTGAAGGTCGTACCCTTCCGGGTATAGCCGCTATACTTGAATAAGTTAAAGTATACAATATAATGCAAAAACCGGAGTTTATACTCCGGTTGGCTCCCCTAACGGGAAGTCATGTAATTTATTATGTGAGGAAGTAAATTATGAGGAAAAAGAGAACATTGTCGTTGATGTTTGCGCTGGTTTCGGCGGGACTATTTGCCCAGGAAACCGCTCAGATGGAGATAACACCAAAGCAGGAAGTTAAAATATCGTTCCTAGATTCGATTAAAGCGAGTTTTGTGCGTAACCACGAAATGGCCTGTGTAGACAGTCTATGGATGGGTGAGCTTGCCAATGACGACCTTTTTAAGGATATGCAGAGCGACCTGAAAAACATTAACCCGGATGTGGAAGTGGAGTATCACCAACTTAGCACTGAGCTTCTTAAAGCAAGGCTTGCCAAGATGGATGACCGCTCTCCGTTTAACATTGAGTACAGCAAAGGTTTAGAGAATATCATTAAATCATACCTGAAAAACCGCCCTAAAAGCTACGAGAGGCTTATGGCGATTAGCGAGTATTATTTCCCAATGTTTGAAGAGCACCTTGCCAAGTACAATGTACCTCTTGAACTTAAATATCTTGCCATAGTAGAAAGTGCACTGAACCCAAGGGCTAAAAGTCCGGTAGGTGCTACAGGCCTATGGCAGTTTATGTATCCTACGGGTAAACAATATAACCTGGAAGTAAACAGCTATGTAGATGAGCGTTGCGACCCTCTTAAAGCGACTGAAGCCGCTTGCCAATACTTAACCAGCCTGTACAATATTTTTGGAGACTGGGATCTGGTACTTGCATCATACAATGCGGGTCCGGGTAACGTTACTAAAGCCATCCGCAGGAGCGGTGACTATAAAAGTTACTGGAACATCCGTAAAAACCTGCCAAAAGAAACCCAGGCCTATAACCCCGCCTTCCTTGCTACCATGTACATTTATGAACATGCCAAAGAGCATAACATAAACGGTAAAAAGGCTTCACTTACGTATTTTGAAACCGACACGGTTATGGTAAAACGCCAGATGTCGTTTAAGCAAATAGCCAGCCTGCTGGATATTCCTGTAAAACAACTGGAGTTCCTTAACCCGATTTATAAGCTTGATGTAATTCCTTTTAACTCAGTTAAGGCACATTACTTAAGGCTTCCAAAAGATAAAATTGGATTATTCGCTTCTAACGAAAAAGCCATTTATGCTTATATAGATCATGAAGGAACCAAGCGCGAAAGGCCATACTGGATAAGCAAACCGGATAGCGACAGCACTGCAATTGCCTATTCTGCTAAGAAAAGCAAGTCGAAATACCAGAAAAAGACCAATACCGTTACTAAAACGTATATTGTTAAAAGTGGTGACAACCTTGGTGCTATTGCCGATAAAAATGATGTGAGTATTGCCGAACTGCGTAAGTGGAATAGCATTAAGGGTACTAATATCCGCTCGGGGCAAAAGCTTAAAATTGTAAAAACCACTGTGGTTAAAGAGCGAATGATGGCAGAAGAAAAGCCAGAAACCGCGATAGCTGCTAACGATACTACAAAATCAGCAAAGGCAGGTGCTAAAGCCGCAGCCCCTTCTAAGAATGCCGCCGCTGGTAAAAATGATTCTGCAGAGAATGCCGTTGCCGTTGCTGACTGTGATGCTACTGTTGCCCCGGCTGGCGAATCTAAGCCTGCCATAGCCGCTACACAGCCAAGAAGGCGTGATACTACGTATGAAGAAGCACGTCTGTATGTAGTGCAAAAAGGCGATTCACTTTTTAGTATTGCACGTAAGCACCCGGGTGTAACAGTTGAGAACCTGAAGACCTGGAATGAAATGAAAGACGAAAGCCTTCAACCCGGAATGAAACTTAAGGTAGGCGATAATTCAGCGAATTAATGTCCTGTTACATAAAAATTTTTAGGAAATTGCAGCAAACAGCAGCCATAGCGTTGCTTGTTTGCTGCTTTTTTTCTTGTACTGATGCCGCTGTTAAGCGTAATTCACTCGGTGATATTAATGAGGTAAACATTATTGTAAGCGATGTATTGTGGAATGGTAGTGTGGGCGATAGTATCCGTAAAAAATTTGCCGCTCCGGTAGAAGGCCTGGTGCAGGAAGAGCCTATCTTTACCCTGAACCAGTACCGGGACCAGTCGTTTGACAGCGATATTAAGCGTAACCGTAATATTGTGGTGCTGGAAAAAGGTGAGGGGCTTAAACTTGAATTCAGGTATAAGCAGGATCCGTACAGAAAACCCCAAAACGTGTTACACCTTACCGGAAAAAATACGGCTGAACTGCAACAGGCCATACAAATGTACGCCGATGATATTATCAGGAACATTCACCAGACCGAACTTTCTGTATGCCAGAAACAAAATGTGGAAACCGGGCTGCGTGACACCACGTATTTCCGTAGGCAATTTGGTATTGATATTAAAATACCTATTACATATAAGGCAGCCATAAAGAATGATAATTTCATTTGGCTTAAGAAAGAAATACAAGGGGGCAATACCAGTTTACTCGTATACAGGGTACCGTATAGCACAGTAGAGAAAAATCGCGACCTTGTAAACAACATTGTACAAATACGTGATTCTGTAGGCAATATGTACATCCACGGCCGGGAAGCCGGTACGTTTATGGTTACCGAAGCCTCATATGCTCCCTCGCAATTCATGACAGGATTTAAGGATCATCATGCGCTGGAAACCCATGGTAACTGGGAAATGAAAAATGATTTTATGAGCGGCCCGTTCATTAACTTCTGTATACGTGACCCCAAAAACAAATGTTACCTGGTCGTAGAAGGTTTTATTTACAGCCCGTCTTCACCAAAGCGCGATTTGCTGCTGGAACTGGAGGCCATAATACGTTCGGCAAAATTTATATGAACATACAATTCCAAATAAAGCGATTTAACGAGCTTTCTGCTCCTGAGTTATACGAAGCCTTACAACTGCGTGCAAACGTGTTTGTAGTGGAGCAAAACTGCGTATATCCGGATATTGACGGTAAAGATGCCAAGGCACTTCACTTGTTGGGTACCTATGACGGCAAAATTGTAGCCTACGCCCGCCTTTTTGACGGAGGTTATTATTTTGACAATCCCTCTATAGGGCGTGTGGTCATAGATGCTGATTATCGCGACCGCAAATGGGGGCACGACCTTATGAAGAATGCTATTCAGGGCCTTTATGATAACTTCGGGGATAAAACCATTACCATATCGGCACAGCTTTATTTAAAGAAGTTTTACGAAAGCCACGGTTTTGTACAAGATGGTGAGGGTTATCTTGAAGATGATATTCCGCATATTAGGATGCATAAGTTTTTTGTTTAACTCTTAACTTTCGTTTAGTTTTTACATAAAAGGCAATTTACATATACTTGGCTGAACGCCAAAAGTACCATGCAAATTGCCTGTAAAAATATTTATTGTATGGATTGCCTTAAAACATCGAATTGATGCGGATACTTCCCTTAACCAGTGCCAGCGCCCGTACCGATTGTAACGGTACATCTTTCGGCTGGTGTTTCGGGTTTTCGCTTACCAGTTTTATATGCTCCGCTTCTTCACTGCGGTGGATGTATTTTACGGTAATGTATTCATCGCCGCCCATATCAAGGCCTAGCAGGTACATTTCGCCAAAGAAGATGCTGTTTTTTATATCGTCTAAAATCTTGTACATCACTATGTCGCCACTGTTTAGGATAGGGCGCATACTGTCGCCGGTAACGTATACCGCGCCGTCGCACTTGGGTAAGTGAGGAACAGATATGTAATCTTCTGGTTTCATTGTACTGGCACTACCGAACAACGGTACTATACCGGCTACTGCCTCCAGGTCGTACAAGGGTATTTTTTGGCTCTCTAAGGCTACATCGGTCTTTAAGCGGAACGTAGTAACCCCTGATGGTATTTCGCTCTCGGGAAGCAGCATTTCACCATTCCCGGTAACCAGCCATGTTGGGTTGATTTGAGGATACTGCGCCATAATCTTTTCGATTACGTTACTGCCGATGCTTTTTTCGTCCTTAACAGCCTTGCTTATAGCACCACGGCTCGCGCCAATGCTGTTTTCAAAAGCATAATAACTGATGCCTGTGGCTTCTATAAATTCACCTACGCGCTTAGATATCATAGTGGATTTTTTTACAAATGTAAGAAAATAATCTTTTCTATATTTTCTTTGCCACGAATTACGTTAATTTTCACAAATTTAATTTCGGCTCATTCGTAACGAATTTCAAGAATTCGGTATAAGCCTATCAGTGAAAATTAGTGTAATTCGTGGCCTGATTCACGTTTAAAACAGATTCTTCTTTTTAAACAATAGTACACCAACCACCGAAATTATGAACGAAGCAAGCGCAATGACCCATAAACCGTGTGGATTTTCCTGTAATCCGTTTGGTACGTTCATGCCGTAGAAACTGGCTATAAGCGTAGGGATCATCAGGATGATTGAAATCGAGGTAAGTCGTTTCATTATCACGTTGAGGTTATTGGAAATAACACTGGCGTAAGCGTCCATGGTTCCGGTAAGGATGTCGCTGTATATATTGGTCGTATCCTGTGCCTGGCGGAGTTCAATCTCTACGTCTTCAATCAGGTCCGCATCGTAAGTTTCGCGGTGTTCTTTGAGGTTACGAAGTCGGTAAAACAGCATTTCATTGCCCTTAATCGAAGTGATGAAATACACCAGGCATTTTTCTATCTGTAACAATGCCTGTAAGTCTTCGTTACGGATAGACTGCTCCAGGTTATCCTCGGCGTGTTTTATGAGCTGGTTAATCTGTTTCAGGTATTTCTGGAACCAAATGCTGCTGGAAAGCAACAGGCGTAATACCAAATCAAAATGGTTAACCGGCAGTATGCGTTTCTTTTGTGAATAGCTTATAAAATCGTCTATAAGTTCGTTTTGTGTAAAGCAGAGCGATACAAAAATGCCGTCTTTAAACACAATCCCCATCGGGGCAGTAGTATACGGAAGGCGTTCATCGTTATGTTTTACAGGGATTCGTAAAATGATGAGGTACCACCCGTCTTCAAACTCTATGCGCGGACGTTCATCTGTATCTTCAATGTCGTTGTAAAAAGCCTCGGGCACCTTAAGTTCGTTAAGGAGGTAGTTTTTTTCGGCTTCGTTAGGATTTACGGCGCTTATCCAAAGCGCGTTGCTGGCAGTGTTAGCTACGGCAAGACCGTGCTGATTTGTGGTGTAAAAAGTTACCATGATTGCGTTTTCCCGTTATTTATGTGCAGGGAAAGCGCTAACCCGGCTATCCCTGAACGATTAATACTTGTCCATAACTGTCGTCGTCCATAGGTGTGCGAACAAATTTTTTGCAAAGGTAATCAATTACAGTGCCATAACAGCCTGCCTTTTTGAATTTTAAGGGGTTCTTAAGGATATTCTTTTGTGAATAATATAATTAAATAGCAAACCGTTCCCGACAGATATGCCTTTCCATCATAATTTTTTCATCTTTTGGGGATACAGAATATTCCTTTACGGTTTCACATTCTTTGTGGTCGTTTGTAAAGTGAATGAATAGCACTCCGCCCAGGGCAAGCAACAATGTTGCCAGGAGCGCAGTAAGCACTAGTTTTGGTTTCATGGTTTTTTAGTTTTGGTGTTTTCAAAAGTAAAGAAAATTCTGAAATAAAAAACACAGTCTGAACATAATTCCTTAATTAGGAATAGAGTACAAACTGTGTTATGCTTTTATTTTAAAGAAATTATTCGTCTTTTGCTATAAAACGCGGATCGGCGGGCAGTACGTGGCCACAGCTTTTGCAAGTGCGTAACGCTTCAGAATTGTAAAAATGCTTAAAGTGCGGCAGGAAGTCTTTTTCTATATCATGCAGTTCAAAGTATACTTCATAAAGCTTATGGTTGCAGTTATCACAATGCCAAAGTAATCCATCTGTAAACCCACGACCTGCACGAATACGTTCTATAACCAGGCCTATGGAACCCTCGCTGCGTACCGGGCTGTGTGGTAGTTTTGCCGGGTGCAGGTACATATCGCCGGCATGCAGTTCCATTTCCTTACGCTGGCCTTCATCCTGAACCACAACTTTTATGCTGCCTTCCAGTTGGTAAAATAGTTCCTCGGTTTCGTTATAATGATAGTCTTTTCGGGCATTAGGACCTGCTATTACCATTACAATATAATCGTCAGAGAGCGGGTAAATATTTTTGTTTCCCACCGGGGGTTTCAGCAGGTGACGGTTCTCGTCTATCCATTTGTGCAGGTTAAAGGGCGGTGTGAGTGCCATAGTTTTTTTAATTAAGAATTTTCAATTAGGGATTACGAATGGACATAGCCAAAGTCGTAAGTATAAAATTACGGCTTTGTACAGTATAGAAGCTGACTTTTATCAGTTTTTTGTAACTGGTGAGAATTTTTACCACAAGTTTCACAAAGCTTTTTTCACAGGGTTCACAAGGAAAAGGCATTCAATCAATGTGCACACAAGGAGCTTTCCTTTAGGAAAGCCTTTGTATACTTCGTGGTTAAACCAATCGCTAATGCAAAACAATACCTTAGAAAAGACTTTGTTGTATTGGTGGGGTTTCGTGTTCCAATAACCATTTTTTGCGCCACAGGCCGCCCGCGTAACCCGTAAGCGATCCGTCTGATCCTATTACCCTATGGCAAGGCACTACAATCCACAGTGGATTTTTACCGTTTGCCGAAGCAACTGCCCGTATGGCCTTTACATCGCCCAGTTGTATGGACAGCTCTTGGTAAGAAGTGGTTTTGCCAAAGGGTATTTTTACCAGCGCATCCCAAACCCTTTTCTGGAAATCAGTACCTTTTGGGTTTAGCTTGATAGTAAATTCACTGAGGTTTCCATCAAAATACGCCTGTAGCTGGTGTGCCGCTTCTTCTAAAACTTCCGGGATTTGGGTAGGGATGGGGCTATCACCATCGGTAATGCTGATGCAGCTTATCCCGTTTTCATCGCCCTCTATAATGGCTGTACCCAGTGGTGTTTTTAAATAAGCCTGTTTCATAATAATCATTCTTAGGGCTAAGGTACGATTATTTACTCGCCTTCTTCCAGTGTAAAAATATCGTTTACCCCAACACCAAACAAGCCCGAAAGCTTAAGAGCCAATACGGTACTGGGTACATACTTGCCGGCCTCCATGGCGTTTATGGTTTGCCTGCTTACGCCTATTTTGTCGGCAAGCTCTGCCTGGGTAAGGTTGTGTATGGCGCGTTGTACTTTTATGTTATTCTTCATTTCTGCCCGATTTATTAAAACGATACATACTAATGCGAAATAAGACGATAAAAATAAGCAACTGGGAAAACATTGCTACATCCAGCACCATTAAAAACGAAAAACCATAAACGGTTAGGTAAAGGAACAATAGTATAAGATAGTTGCCTATAGTAGCTTTTACAAGGCTGTTAAGCCTTATGGATGCTACCATTTCATCTTCTGTCTTTTCTTTACTGAAGGCATAAACCAGTCCGGAGATAATTAGAAACGCAAACAGAATTTCATCAGTGATAGAGGTTTGTACCCAGTCAAACCATTTGTTTTTTCCTTCGAAACCAGAATTACCTACAATAGCAAATACCTTAGCTTTAATATTAAAATCGGCATATTCATTAAAATAATAAAACAGTACGAAAAGGATAAACGAAGCAAGGAATACAATTCCGCTAACAAACTTGTAGCGATACGGAAATAAATACGTTGTTTTCATAATGATTGACTTTAAGATTTAACCAAATGTAAAAATATTTTTTCATAAAGTAAAATAAACTTTACATTTTGTAAAACGAACTAATCTATATAAATATTGTATTGATAAAAAAAATAGCCGGTGTAAAACTGCCGGCTACATTATATCCATCTAGGGAAATCTACTTACAACACCCTATATAACTTATCCGATAAACGTATGCGGAACGGCAAGTTAAAGGTTACTTTGTCGCCTGCATTGGCCGTATCGCCCTCATTACCGTTTACACGCATGTTCTCTACGGTAAGCTGCTGTTCGCCTGTTGTAGGGCCCGAAATGATGATTTTATCCCCGGCTTTCAGTTCGCCCTGCTCTATGGTAAACTGACCTACGCCTGCTTTTGGGTAGTAGTGCTCGCCTTTACCGATAAGCGTCTTACGGATGCGGCTGCGTATCGGTTTAGGTGCGATGGCTATGGCAACATCGGGTAGTTCGCCACTTTTCTTAAAGTTTAGCTTGTCTGACTTTCCTTTTTTAAAAATCATGTTGCCCTTCATGATGCCACGGCGAAGCGCCTTTTGTTCCTCTTCCGGTAGTTGCACTATTTCAAGACACTCGGTAGAACAGGTGTTTTGCATAGAGCCCTTACAATCATCACACTGAATGAACAGCAGGTGGCAGGCTTCGTTAGCACAGTTAGTATGGTTGTCGCACGGCTTACCACACTGGTGGCATTGCGAAATAATATCGTCGGTAATGCGTTCGCCAAGGCGGCCGTCAAATACGAAGTTTTTGCCTATAAACTTGCTCTCAAGGTTTTCTTCCTTAACCTGGCGGGTGTATTCTATAATACCGCCCTCAAGCTGGTACACATTTTTAAACCCTTTATGCCTAAAGAATGCCGAAGCCTTTTCGCAACGGATACCACCGGTACAGTACATCAGCAGATTCTTGTCTTCTTTATGATTTTGGAGTTGCTCTTCTATAATAGGTAGCGACTCGCGGAAGGTTTCCACATCTGGAGTGATAGCGCCTTTAAAGTGACCCACTTCGCTTTCGTAATGGTTACGGAAGTCAACAACAATAGTGTTCGGGTCTTCCAGCATTTGGTTAAAATCCTTCGCACCAAGGTGAACACCTTTGTTGGTAACGTCAAACGTAGCATCGTCCAGTCCGTCGGCAACAATTTTGTTACGCACCTTTATGGTCAGTTTCAGGAATGAAAGGTCGTCCTGCTCCACGGCCACATTCAGGCGGATGTCTTTAAGGAAAGAGATGGTATCCAAATGGTCTTTAAACGCGTAGAAGTTATCTGCCGGAAGCGATAGCTGGGCATTAATGCCTTCGTTAGCTACATAAATACGCCCCAGGACTTCGAGTTTGTTCCAGGTTACAAAAAGGCTGTCGCGAAAAGTTTTAGGATCTTCAATGTTTGCGTACGCGTAGAAAGACAGCGTAAGGCGCTGCTTGCCGCTTTCTTCTATAAGTGCGGCCCTTTCCTCGGCGCTTAAAGTGTTATACAGTTGCATGCTATCACAGTTTAAGTTGAGAAAATAAATATGTTGTTTGGCTCCTATTGGCGGAACCGGGTGCAAATGTATAAAAAAAATCTAGTTGTAGGGTTGTTGGTTTTTAGTTGTTGGCGAAGATGTTAAATAACCCGCACATAACTTCCGTTACTGTTGTTTTGGATTAAATTAGCCACCACAAAACCCAAACATCTATTCTAAAATGAAAAAACTGCTTAGTTTTAGTGCAGCCCTGCTGTTCACCGCAACGGGATTTGCCCAGTTCAACAAAAATATCGTAGTAGCCCACCGCGGTGCCTGGAAAACCCATAACCTGCCCGAAAACAGCATTGCATCTTTACGACAGGCGGTTGCCGAAGGTTGCCACGGCAGCGAGTTTGACGTGCATCTTACCCTGGACAACGTACTGGTAGTAAACCACGACCACGATTTTTATAAACTCGACATTGAGAAAAGTACCTATGCCGAGTTGCTTACCAAAAAGCATCCTAACGGCGAAAGCATCCCTACCCTGGAAGCGTACCTGAAAGATGGTATGAACCAGAAAACCACAAAGCTGATACTGGAAATTAAAACCAGCCGCATTAGCCCCGAACGCGCCCTTGAGGTGGCCGATGCTACGGTAGCGATGGTAAAGAAGCTAAAAGCGCAGAAATGGGTGGAGTATATTTGCTTTGGCTGGGAAGTGGGCATCCGCATCCATGAGTTGGACACCAAAGCCAAGGTACAATATCTTACGGGCGACAAAACTCCTGCCGAAGCCAAGGCCGCGGGTTACACGGGCTTGGATTATCACTTTAGCGTATATAAAGAACACCCACAATACATAGGTGAAGCGCATAAACTTGGACTTACCATCAATGCATGGACAGTTAACGACCGTGCCGAAATGGAAACGCTTATCGCCCAAAAGGTGGAGTATATTACTACGAATGAACCGGAGCTGTTGTTTGAAGTGATTAAGAAATAAGATTTTTAAATAGTAGAGAATGCGGATTTTAGGTCCACGTTTTACTCAAGATAGCGCGGATTTTTAATCCGTGCTTTTTTATTTTCAGTACATTAGAAAATTTTATCAGAAAATAATTTTGTAACTAAGAAAATATTCTTAATATTGCAGAAGGAAAAAACAATTAATTTTACTCAAAATATACCAAAGCAAAATGAGTGGAGAAAGAGAAGCAAAACTGAAAGCATTACAGCTTACGCTGGATAAATTAGATAAAGCCTACGGTAAAGGTACCGTAATGAAACTGGGTGACCAGGCGGTAGAGGAAGTAGAAGCCATACCATCGGGTTCGCTTGGGGTAGACCTTGCTCTGGGTGTTAACGGTTACCCACGCGGCAGGATCATAGAAATTTACGGCCCTGAATCATCGGGTAAAACCACCCTTACGCTACACGCCATTGCAGAGGCGCAGAAAGCAGGTGGCATCGCAGCGTTTATAGATGCAGAACACGCGTTTGACCGTCATTACGCCGTGAAACTGGGTGTAGACGTGGAGAACCTTATCATATCGCAGCCTGATAACGGTGAGCAGGCGCTTGAAATTGCTGAAAACCTTATCCGTTCTGGTGCTATAGACATTGTGGTTATCGACTCGGTTGCGGCACTTACGCCTAAGAGCGAAATTGAAGGTGAAATGGGCGACTCTAAAATGGGTCTGCATGCGCGCCTTATGAGCCAGGCACTTCGTAAGCTTACGGCTACTATTAATAAAACCAACTGTACCGTGTTCTTCATCAACCAGCTTCGTGAGAAGATTGGTGTAATGTTTGGTAATCCTGAAACTACAACGGGTGGTAACGCGCTGAAGTTTTACGCTTCGGTAAGGCTTGATATACGAAGGTCGTCTCAGATTAAAGACGGTGAAAACGTAATCGGTAACCGTACCAAAGTAAAAGTGGTTAAGAACAAGGTAGCGCCTCCGTTTAAAACGGCTGAGTTCGACATTATGTACGGAGAAGGTGTAAGCAAGACAGGCGAAATCCTGGACCTTGCCGTGGAGTTCGAAATCATCAAAAAGTCAGGTTCATGGTTCAGCTATGGCGATACCAAGCTTGGTCAGGGGCGTGATGCCGTGAAAGGTTTACTTAAAGACAACCCGGAACTTGCCGAAGAGTTGGAACTTCGCATCAAAGACGCTATTAAAGAAGCTTCAGTTTAAGATTTACAATTTCAGAAATTTACATTATAATATCAAAATCCCGATTGTATTTTTGCAATCGGGATTTTTTTGTTTTTCGCGTTGTTAATAACGATGCTGAAAAATATTTTGTAATTTCAATTAAACTTTACGCAACCCTTTTAAGGTTGTTGCATCCTTGTAGATGAGGATTGCTATATTCCTAATGATTTATGAGAAAGAACCTTGTAGCATTTTTAGTGGTGTTTATAAGCCTGATTACGCTGGTTTCGTGTAGTTCAGACAGTTCGCCGAAAGTTAATTTTCACCTGAGTTACCTCGTTGCAGATAGTGTGGATGTACCCCAAATAATGATTCGCGGACAGAAGTATCCTATAACTATATATTACAAACGGCCGGACAATTGCCATTATTTTAACGGTATTTACAGGAATGATGCCGGAGATGTTATTACTATAGCCATAGAGGCTATGGTGCTTAATGATGTGGGTTGTGAACCTGTACTAACCACTACGCCTGATGTAGCTACTTTTGAGTATACAGTGCCGTTATCGGCTTACTCAAGCTGTAAGTTTAAGTTTTATAACGGTGTAGACAATAACGGGCAGGATACTTTTATAATTAAAGATGTACCCGTAGCGCCTTAAGCTGCGGCAAATACAAATGCGTACTTTTGGGGCTAGACGAAATCATAAAGGAATGCCAGGCGAACAATATCAGGGCCCAGGAACAGCTATATCGCCTGCTGGCCCCAAAGCTGTTTGCCGTATGCCTTAAGTACAGCCGCAGTCGTGCCGATGCCGAAGATAACCTGCAGGATGGTTTTATATTGCTTTTTGAAAAAATAGGGCAATATCGTTTTCAGGGTTCATTTGAGGGTTGGGCCAAAAGGCTGATGATAAACAACGTATTACAAAAGTATCGTACAACGGGGATTTTTAATCTGATTAGTGAGAACCTTCCCGAAGCGCCCGATATAGAGGTAGAAGCCGATGAGGTAAGTATGGAGTTCCTGGTAAAGATAATACAGGAACTGCCCGATAGGTACAGGACGGTTTTTAACTTGTACGTTACAGACGGTTATTCCCATAAGGAAATAGCCGATATGCTGGGAATAACAGACGGAACGTCTAAATCTAACCTTGCAAGGGCAAGGATGATATTAAAAGAAAAGATTGAAGCCCATCAGCGGGCAAATGATTATAGAACACAAAATGAATGATAAGAAAAACATAGACAGGCTTTTCCAGGAGCAACTCAAAGATTTTGAAGTGCATCCGCCTGAGTTTGTTTGGGAAAACATTCGTGAAAAGCTTGAAGAGAAGAAGAAACGCCGTGCCGTACCTATCTGGTTCAGATATTCTGGTGTGGCTGCCGGTTTGGTCGCCGGGGCTTTCTTCGGATGGCAGTATCTTAGTAGCAATGACGCTATAGAGAAAGCCAGTCCCGATGGCAGTGTTGTGCTGCAGCCTGTAGGAGGAGAAACAACAAAGGCGGTTAATCCTGAAAAAGTACTTAACCCTGACGGTGTAACTACTAAAGCGGGGCGTAAAAATACCTTGTCTGATAACCAAAGCACACTGGTTAGTACTGATACCGAAGGAGAAGTAAATACCCGTAATTCTACTAATGAAAAAGCGACTAAAAAACGCGCTAAGAGACGTATTATAGGCCGTTTTCCTGCTGCTGAATCTGAACATAGCTTAGTAGACAAACGAGAAAACGCCAAAAATAGCAGGGGTAAAGCCGGCCAAAAGATTCGTGCAGCATTGCCCGATGCCGAAGACCAGCTAGTTTATGAAAGCAAGGATAAGGCTACTTCTAAAACCAGAGATATTGCTAATCGTAAAGTCAACAAATCAACTTATGGTAAAGTAAACACTGTATCGGGTTCATATATATTAGGCCATGAAACAGTTGCCAATGCAGCGTCTGATACACATAAGCAAGACAAGGGGAGGCATAGTGCAGATGCAAAATCAGCTAATCCGTTAACTGATATTCAGAATGGCAATACTCTTGTGGTTAATACAATCGGCCATGGAGGCAAAGCATCTGCCGGAAAGCGATTGCATGATAATGGCATTGCAACGGCAGGCAGTACACGTGCTGATACCGATATAAATGATACGGATAATGTTAGTAGTGCTTTCCAACACAAGGGCATAATTCAGAACGGTATAACTAGGGTAAATACCCCTGTACCTGTTATAGATAAAGATATTGTGTTAGGTAGCCTGTTGCCTGGTGAACAAAAAATTATAGCCATGGCCATAGTAGATACTATTAAAGCAGGTACTGAAAATGAGCTCGAAAAACTGCTTCGTGAAAAAGAAGCGGGAGATAAAGACAAACAACTTGCCGAAAATGCTGCCGGAAAATGGAATATTAAACCGCAGGTAGCACCGGTGTTCTATAATTCGTTCTCTAACGGTTCGCCTATAGATGGTCAGTTTGCCTCTAACAGTAAAAATTATGATAAAGACCTGAGTGTGGGCGTGGGTTTAAACTATGCTCTAAGCAATAGGCTAAGTATACGCAGTGGTGTAAATACCGTTAACCTTAACTACGCCACACAAGACATACAGTTTTACGCCTCACTGGAGGGCTCTACAGCTAATGTTAGCGCTAAAGGCGTAAGAACGGCGCGTAATGCCAGTATAGTGGTTACAACGCGTAGCGAGGGTTTTGCCGATGGATTCGCTACAAATGCCGTGCGTGATGGCTATAATGGTTCTATGGTGCAAACCACAGGCTATATAGAGGTGCCACTGGAAATGTCGTATGCCCTGTTACAAAAAAGATTTGGCATACACGTTATAGGCGGAGTAAGTACGCTCTTCCTTAACCAGAATAAGGTAAGTGTAGTGAGTACGCAGGGACTGGCAACCGATGTTGGTGAAGCCCAAAACCTTAACGATATACATTTTAGTACAAACGTAGGACTTGGATTTAAATACAGGATTTTTAAAGCGCTGGAGGCTAATTTTGAGCCCACGTTTAAATACCAGGTAAATACTTACAGCCGTGATGCCGGCAGTTTTAAGCCCTATTTCATAGGATTATATTCAGGAATTAGTTTTAGTTTTTAGATAGGCCTGGGGGCCGCCATAGTTAAGTTAAGAAAAAACGCCTTTCAGCATTGACGGGCGTTTTTTTATGGGTTACTTTTTTGAAACGCTGTGAGCTGCTCGTAAATCACTTCCCACGTTTTATCCTTTAGCGCTTTTTTATCCTCCTGGGTTAAGCCTTTGGTAGGGATAAAAGGTAGTACTTTGGCACGCATCCTGCCCGGGCTTCCGCTAAAAAACGTAAAACTGAAACGCTTTTTGTTATCGGCAAACGCCATGGGTACTATAGGAATCTGGTGGTCAATAGCCAGGCGGAACGCACCGTCTTTAAACTCATCCAGTAATAGGCTTTCGTCATCGGGCACGCCGCCTTCGGGGAATATGCAAATGCTCAGGCTCTGGCTCAGGCGTTTCTGCGCACGCTGAAATACCTCAAAACGACTCTTGCTGCTGTTACGGTCTACCAGTATGCAACTACGCTTATAAAAGAACCCGAAGATGGGTATTTTGGCAAGTTCCTTTTTGCCCACAAACACAAACGGATTGGGGCAAATGGCAAGCATGAGCATTATGTCGGTCATACTGGTATGGTTGGCTACGAGCATATAACTTTTGCCGGGTTCAAACTGCTGGTCTTTTTTTATGTTGGTCCAAAAGCCCATAAAAAATAGTATGAACCTACCCCAGCCGCGCGCCATGAGGAAGAAGAGCGGGTAGGTGCGTTCAGATAAAAGTGAAAGTACCAATAATGGAGCAAGCACTATCATGGGAATACCCATTACTACGTAAAACCATATGCGGTACAGTGTCCAGAAAATATATTTGAAGGGCTTCATACTGTCCAAATGTAGCAATTCGGAATGAATAATGTATGAAAACCGTTACCTTTGTGCAAATTTCAAACTTTTACAATGGCAAAAATATTAACCGGTATCCAAAGTACAGGTACACCCCACCTGGGTAACCTGCTGGGTGCACTGCTGCCGGCCATAGAAATGGCCAATAAGCCCGAGAATGAGTCGTTTCTGTTTATTGCCGATTTACATTCGGTAACACAGATAAAAGACGGTAAAACGCTTCGCGAAAACACCTACAGTGTAGCCGCGAGCTGGCTTGCGTGCGGACTTGATACCAGCAGGGTTGTATTTTACCGCCAAAGTGATGTGCCGCAAACAGCCGAGCTGAGCTGGTACCTGAGCTGTTTTTTCCCGTTCCAGAGGCTCACACTGGCGCATTCGTTTAAGGATAAGGCAGATCGCCTGGCCGATGTTAATGCCGGTTTATTTACATATCCGATGCTTATGGCTGCCGACATACTTTTGTATGATGCCGAGTTTGTGCCGGTAGGAAAAGACCAGCTGCAACACCTGGAGATAACCCGCGACGTAGCCAGCCGATTTAACCACCAGATGGGCGAAACATTTGTGCTTCCTGAAGCCATAAGCAGCGAGGAAACCAAAATTGTACCGGGAACAGACGGGGAGAAGATGAGTAAGAGCCGCAACAATTTCATCAATATTTTCCAGGATGATAAAGCGCTGCTAAAGCAGATTAAGCTTATAAAGACAGATGCCACACCGCTTGAAGATCCTAAAGATCCTGAAACGGATAATGTATTCGCTATATACAAACTGATAGCATCACCTGAGCAAACCGAAGCCATGCGTGCCAATTACCTTGGTGGTAATTATGGTTACGGCCATGCCAAGCAAGCATTGTTCGAGCTCATTTGCGATAAGTTTAAAACCGCCCGCGAAAAGTACGCCTACTATATGGCAAACCTAAACGAGCTCGATGCTGAGCTTAACAAAGGTGCTGAGAAAGCTGCCGCCCAGGCAAACAATGTGCTTGCCCGTGTAAGGGAAAAGCTGGGGTTTGAATAGTTTTCAGTCCGTCTGAGTGGCATTCCCCTTCGCAAGGGTGACAGAAAGGGTGAGGTGGGAAACTCCGACATTAGAACTTAAAAAATAATCAATAATAGAGGTCTTTAGCAACGCGATATGTGTTGGTATGGGCCTCTATTATTGTTTTAATGTCAGGGCTATAGCCGCCACCCATGCTGCATTGTACCGGTATGCTTTGTTTATGGAAAAGCTTTAAAACCATCTCATCGCGCCGTTTACAGCCTTCAAGTGAGCAATTTAATTTACCCAGTTTATCAGTGCCTAAAATATCCACGCCACTCAGGTAAAAGATAAAATCGGGTTGTACGGTGGCAATGAGTTTTGGAAGAATTTCTTCTAAAATCGAGTGATATTCGTCATCGCCGGTACCATCGGGCAGGGCAATATCAAGGTCAGATGTCTCTTTTTTAAATGGATAATTGCTTTTTCCGTGTATGGAGAAGGTAAATACAGCATCATTATCCGTAAAAATTTCGGCGGTGCCATTGCCCTGGTGCACATCAAGGTCGACAATCAGTATTTTGTTTGCCAGTTTTTTGTCTATAAGGTATTGTGCCGCTATCGCCTGATCGTTTAGCAGGCAAAAGGCTTCTCCATGCGTGGAGTAGGCATGGTGTGTACCGCCCGCAATATTAAAGGCGATGCCGCTTTGTAATGCCATTTTCGCCCCCATAATGGTTCCTTGTGCTATGCGGAGTTCACGCTCTACTAATGCTGCCGAAAGCGGAAAACCTGTTTTTCGGGATGCGCGTGCATCTACCGTAAGGTTAACAAGGTTTTTTACATAATCCGGGGTGTGTACAGCTACAATATGCCCCATATCAGGTAGGCCGGGCTCAAAGAATTGTGCTGTTTCGGCTATACCTTCCAGTAGTAATTGTTGTGGTAACAATTCATACTTTATCATTGGGAAACGATGGCCTTCGGGTAACGGATGTTTGTATATGGGGTGGTATGCTATAGGAAACACGGTATTTATTTTTTACAAAGATAAATCTACAGGGCGCAATTATTAAAACTAAAAGTTAATACAGGCACCTGCTTCTCAGAAAATTCTTTATATTTATAATGCTAAAAGTTAATGTACGTGGCTTTTATGTATACAGCCAACGAAACATTCCTTTCAAATAACCATAACCAAAGTATACCGATGAAAATTTTCAGGAAATTAACTCACTTTCTTGTGGGCAGAAAATCTGTACCCGACAAAGAACCTGCATTTGGCGTTAGCCATGCCGTTACGCTTAATGATATTGAAAGACATTTATTCCCGCTTTTGCAGAATACTACTGTAGTCAGGGTACAACAGGCTACAAAGCTGCACCCTCAGTCGTCTATCCGTTCCCAATTTGGAGGTAATCCATATTTTATGGAAGGTATGGAGTGGCCAAAATCAAAAGATGGTGTACCGCTTGACTTTATATTCCAGGTTTTTGCCAACGCCGATACCCAATTGCCTAACGACATAAAACTGATACAGTTGTTTTACAACCATGAGAAGTTTCCGCAGCAAACGGCAGATGACGGTTGGGAAGTAAGTATTTTTACCGAATTAAATACCCGTAAACACATAGAACTGGAAAAACCTCCGGGCCTTAGCGATAAGCCTTATTGCCCCATAAGTTTTGAACCAGAATTGTCGTTGCCTGACTGGGAATCATTACAGGTTTACCATCCTGAAATCGCCGGTTTAATAGAACAGTTTAATCCGGACGAGCCATCTGAAGTGTATAACTCCCTTTGCGAAAAACTAGTAGGCCATTGTTATTACCAAACCCAGCTGGGGGGGTACCCAAGATGGGTACAACATGAAGCTGCCCCAAAAGATAGCCGTGGCATATCCATGCCATTATTATTTCAGGTAGACAGCGAAGATAGTGCAGGGCTTATGTGGGGCGATTTGGGTATGGTATATTTGTTCTATAATAAAACAGATGGCCAAATATGGATGGAACTGCAAAGCTATTAATTGGTTTCTTAACAAGAAATTGTTTGAATCTGCGCTTTGGGTGTAAGGCAATGAATTTATATAGGTTTCTAATCGCCGTATTATAAGTTAATTGAGGCCACTTGCTCGTATGCCAAATTTAACAACCAATTAACCCCGGCACCTTATTTACAAAAACCCTGCTTTTTGTATCTTTAGCAACGTACGCACTATGCCTTGCGTGCTTTTTAAAAAACTTTGTGCCCGTTGTGGTAAATACCAGGATATTAAAATGCAGACAGAAATAAGTAAAGTAGAGCTACGCAACCTCCGTATAGAAGATTATAAGGAACTCCGTATGTCCATGCAACACGCCTACACAGGGAGCGAAATGGAAATGGAAGAGCCCTATTGGGCACTTAACGATATAAAAAGGCTTCTAAAAATATTCCCTGAAGGGCAGCTGGTGGTATTGGTAGACGATAAAGTGGTGGGCAGTGCGCTTTCGCTTATAGTTGATCTTAAAAAAGCCACTGCGAACCATACCTACGAAAAAATTACCGGAAACTATAGCTTTAATACCCATGATTATGATGGCGAAGTATTGTATGGTATCGATGTGTTTATAGATCCTGCTTACCGAGGCCTGCGCCTGGGCCGTCGTTTGTATGATGCCCGTAAGGAGTTGTGCGAACAGCTGAACCTGAAGAGCATAATCTTTGCAGGGCGTATGCCGCATTTTAATGAGCATGCCGGAGAAATTACGCCCAAGGAATACATAGACAAAGTACGTCAGAAAGAGATTTTTGATCCAGTGTTGGCATTTCAGCTGAGCAATGATTTTCATGTAATGAAAATAATGCGCAATTACCTGGAAGGCGATAAAGATAGCCAGGATTATGCTGTACTGATGGAGTGGAACAACATCTACTACGAAAAAGAACCTAAACTCATTAATGCACGTAAGAGCGTGATACGCCTTGGTCTGGTACAGTGGCAAATGCGTCCGCTGGCAAATGTGGAGGCCTTATTTGAACAGGCCGAGTTTTTTATCGATGCGGTTTCAGGTTACGGCAGTGATTTCGCCTTGTTCCCGGAGTTGTTTGTGGCGCCGCTCATGGCAGATTTTAATCACTTGAGCGAAGCTGACGCCATACGCGAAATAGCCCGCTATGCCGAACCCATACGCAAGCGTTTCCAGGAAATGGCCATTTCGTATAATATCAACATCATTACCGGGAGTATGCCGCTGGTGGAAGATGGTGTGCTGTACAATGTTGGCTTTTTATGCAAACGCGACGGTACCAGCGAAATGTATACCAAAATACACATTACCCCTAACGAGGTAAACTACTGGGGTATGAAGGGCGGCTACGAAATAAAAACCTTCGATACCGACTGTGGTAAGATAGGCATTATCATCTGCTACGACGTGGAGTTCCCTGAACTCAGTCGCCTCCTTGCCGATGAGGGTATGGAAATACTCTTTGTACCCTTCCTTACCGATACCCAGAATGGCTATACCCGTGTACGCCACTGCGCGCAGGCACGCGCTATAGAAAATGAATGCTATGTAGCTATAGCCGGCTGTGTGGGTAACCTGCCCGGAGTAAACAATATGGATATCCAGTATGCGCAAACGGCAGTGTTTACGCCGTCTGACTTCAGCTTTCCGAGCAATGGGATAAAGGCGGAAGCCACTCCAAATACTGAAATGACAATTATTGTAGACTGCGACCTAGATTTACTCAAGGAGCTGCACGAGTTTGGCAGCGTACGTATTCTTAAAGACCGCAGGCAGGATTTGTACAAGCTGCGTAAATCTTCGGCTGCACAAAAACCGGCTGATGAGGTTAAAAATACTACCGATAAAACTACTGAGGTAAAGGCACCACGCCAACCGGAAGATAAGCCTATGAAGGCTAATGCCGCCAAACCACCAAGGGCTGCAAGTACCCGTACGGCTAAATCAGCAGAGGCCAAACCGTCAACCCGCAGGAACACTAAGTAATGCAGATATCTGTACTTGGCTGCGGCTGGCTGGGGCTGCCGCTTGGCGAAAGCCTGGCAAAATCACATACGGTAAAGGGTTCGGTAACTTCAGCTGAAAAATTTATGTTGTTGCAGGAAAAAGGTATTGTGCCATTTCGCATTGACCTTAATGCGCCTGATGAAGCAACGATCCGCGACTTTTTACATGGTAGTGATGCGCTAATCATTTGCATTCCGCCTAAAGCGGCTCTAAAAAGTGATTTAAGCTATCCTGAACGAATCAAGGTGCTGATTCCATATATTGCTTCATCCGGAGTGAAAAGCGTGCTTTTTACGAGCTCTATTTCGGTCTATGGTGAAAGTGATGTATTGCCTGTGGTAGACGAAACCACCACACCGAATCCGCAAACCGAAAGTGGTAAGCAGGTTTTCGCCGCAGAGCAGTTACTACAGGGGTGTGTGGATTTTGAAACGACTATTGTACGTCTTGGCGGGCTGGTAGGAGGGGAGCGTCACCCGGTATATCATTTGGCCGGGAAACAAAACCTTGAAAATGCTTACGGTCCTGTAAACCTTGTAGACAGAGAGGAGTGTATAGCCATAATTACCCGCGTAATACAAAAAGGCTGTTGGGGTGAAGTTTTTACCGCGGTATATCCGTTAGGAGAAACCCGTAAGGAATATTATACCGGAAAGGCTCAGGAGCTGGGTTTGCCACTACCTCATTTTAGCGAAACAGGCATCACTAAAGGGAAAATAGTTAAAGGCCAGCAAAAACTTGCTGAGCTGCTGGACTTTTCGTTTAAAAAATGAACCGCCCTGTGCAAACAAGGCGGTTTGGGTAAAAATAACGGTATAGTGGGGCTATATATATCCTTGTGAGCGGGCTTCCTGTATAAGGTCTTCATCATCGCCATTTACCTCAAGCAGACGCTTTATTTTGTATTTACGTTTCTCTATGGCGCTTTCGCTAAGTGGTATGTAATTGCTTAGGTTTTTGTTTTTAATACCTTTTGCCAAAAGCAGTATAATGCGTACGTCTATATCTTCCAGGACTATGCCCTTTTTTTTGCGGTGCAGGTAATTAAAAATGGCCCTGCTGTAAAATGTCCTACCGCCCATCACTTCGTTAAAGGCATGGGTGAGTTCTTCTGCACTACAGTCGCTTTTATTTATAAAGCCTTCGGGGTTTACCTTATCTATTATACCACCTATAATATCTATTTCCTTATGCATGGTCATAAGTATTATTTTGCATGAGGGCATGTGCTGTCTAATAAGCACAGCAAGATCTGCACCGCTATATAGTTTCTGTCCTTCATACTGCGGTATACTATAATCCAGCAGTGCTACCTGAAAAGGAGCCTGCCTGTGTGCCATAATAAGGTTATAGGCCATTTCGCAGTCGCGTGCCTTTGTAAATTTTAGTCCGCTTTGTGCATGCTCAAGGTTTTGGAACATATAATGATAGCCTTCCAAAACCACAACATGGTCATCAACCGCAAGTACATGCAAAATATTGTTCAATCTGGGGGTGGGTTTATAATTGGTTATGCAAATTTAACCTTTACCTAAATACGGGGATTACGGGAAATCCGTAATTCTTTTAGTGTTTTCACTATTTGGTATATGGGAAAAAAATAGTATGCTTTATTAAGAATTGAAGATGGTCATTCTTAAAAAGAATAGGTTTTTGTAAGTATTTATTTTAAATTTCTGCTTTACTAGTAACGCATTTATAATAGATAATCAACAAATATGTCTGATTTGTAACATATGTTAGTTGAATTTTCTGTTTTCTAACGATAATATAAATAAAAATAGCCGGGAACATCCCGGCCATGATTTAAGTCTTTCTATAGGTTAGTTATGCTTTTGTAATTACAAGCTCTACTCTTCGGTCATATTCCGGCCCTTTACCTAAAGACATGGTATTACCGTAGCCTTTGTAGGTCATGCGTTTTGGGTCTATATTTTTTCCCTTCAGGTACTTAAATACAGCCATGGCACGGTTCTTACTCAGTTCACGCTTGCGGGTACCTTTGTCTATGGCCTCTCTCTGGAAGGTAGGTGTACAGCATATATGCCCCTGTATTTCAAATTCCAGTTTTTTGTACTTCTTAAGTATCTTGGCCACCTTATCCAGTTCCAGCCTTGAGCTCGAGGTAAGCACACTGCTGCCTTTTTCAAACAGGATTTTTTCCAGGTAAATGCGGTCTCCCGCTATCATTTTTTCCTGTACGGCATTGTACATACCGGGGCCAAGTGCCGGGGGCGGGGCGGGTTTAAAGTTTACCACAACGTCTACGCGGCGGTTTTTAGAGCGCGCCTCGCTTTTGTTGTCCATATCTTCCTCAAGCATTATACGGCCCTTCCCCTCTATGGTAATAATAATTTTGTTTTTTACACCTTGCGACATCAGTTTGGTTTTAATGGTGTTCGCACGGTTTTTACTCAGCTTAAGGTTGTAGCTGTCCTTACCGCGGTCATCACAATAACCAAAAATCTGTATGGTTTCTATACGGGTGGTATCTATGGCTTTAATGAAAGCCACCACATTTGTTCCCTGTTTCTCGTCAAGGTTGTACTTGTCAAATTCAAAATAAACAGAATACACCGTTTCTTCCTGCGCAAGCGCTTTGCCAAGCGGTGCACAAAGCAAGAGTAAAAACAATATTTTTTTAAGCATATGATGTGTGTGTTATCGGTTCGGATCCTCTATCCTGCACAGGCTTATATCTTCCGGTGGATGTATTACTATAGGGAATTTCTCAACTTTTACCGAACTGCTGTCCAGCCCGAATGCCCTTCCTTCAGACAAGCTTACCTTTTTAAGCACAAAGTAAATATCAAGTATAATACGCTCATGCCATGGCAGTTCATTGTCATAACTCAGGAATTTTTCTATGAGTACAAACTTAAAGTCGCCTATTACATTATTCCTGTTCAGCGATTCGTATCGGCTGGTAATGTCTACTTCGCCACGCTTTACAAGGTCTCGTACTACCTGCTTAAACATAAGGTTAATACGTGGCTGTATCCTGAAGCCCAGGTAAAAATCTATACGAATTACATCGTCCTTCACTATTTCGCGTACGCGGTATTCCATAGTATACGGTTCGTCAACTACATTTACGTGTACAAACCAGTAAATATCGGCACGTTTCGGCCTCTTTTGTAAAATCGAATAAATAATTTTCGATTCTATTTCGTCGCTTATGCCTGCATTGGTCATGTATACCAGGTGCGTGGCGTATTTCGGTATGGTTTCGTCGTTGCTCAGTTCGGCAAGTACGGTCTTGTAGTTGTCTATTTTGGTAAACTCGGTGTACTCACTGCGAATTTCCTTGGCTTTGTACCATACAAACATTACAAATGCCAGCAAGCCGGCTATACCTACAGACACGTAACCGCCGTGGTGGAACTTACTTATGTTGGCTATCAGGAACGAAAATTCTATTGTAAAATACACAAGAACCGTGCCTATGATAAAGAACTTATTGTAGCGCCTCATTACCATGTAATACCCTAAAAGTATAGTGGTCATGATCATGCAGAGTACAATAGCAAGCCCATACGCCGCCTCCATATTACCCGACTCCCGGAAGTGCAGTGTTATGAATACACAGCCCCAGAAAAGCAGCCAGTTTATAGACGGTATGTAAATTTGTCCTTTAAGTTCTGTTGGGAATTTAACAGATACCTTTGGCCAGAAGTTCAGGCGCATTGCTTCACTTATCAATGTAAATGAACCGCTTATCAATGCCTGTGAGGCTATAATCGCCGCCGAGGTGGCTATGGCTATACCAAATGGCAGGAACCATTCGGGCATAAGCAGGTAAAACGGGTTACCCGGAACAGCAGGATTACCGCTAAGTTCATTAAGGGTTTTGCCGGCATGTTCCATAAGGTACACGCCCTGCCCAAAGTAGTTAAGTATAAGCATCAGTTTTACAAAACCCCAGCTTATGCGTATGTTGCTGCGGCCGCAGTGGCCCATGTCGCTGTATAATGCCTCAGCCCCTGTAGTACAAAGAAATACAAAGCCCAGCACATAAAAACCATCATGGTGTATGCGCAGCAGGTTTATGGCGTAATACGGGTTCAGTGCCTTAAGTACCTCTATGTTATGAAACATAGGGATGATACCTAAAAGCCCCAACATACCAAACCAAAGCAGCATCATAGGCCCGAAGAACTTACCCACCAGGCTGGTGCCGAATTTTTGTATAAGGAACAATACGAAAAGGATACCGATAACAATAGGTACCGTGTTTATTTCGGGATTATAAATACGAAGCCCTTCAATGGCAGAAGATACCGATACCGGAGGGGTAATAATACCGTCGGCAAGGAGCGCGCTACCACCAATAATGGCCGGGATTATAAGTCCTTTTTTCTTCAGCCGCTTTACAAGGGTATACAGCGAAAAGATACCACCCTCACCTTTATTGTCAGCCTGTAGCGTAAGTACCACATACTTAAGGGTGGTTTGAAGGGTAAGTGTCCAGAAGATACACGATAGTGCACCCAGCAATACTTCCTTGTCTATAGGCGCGGAACCTACTATGGCCTTCATTACATAGAGGGGTGAAGTACCTATGTCCCCGTAAATGATACCCAGTGTAACAATAAGTCCTCCTAAAGTTACACTGTTTAGGTGTTTGTGATTTGAGCTCACTGCAATTGTTTGATTTATAAAGAATACAAAGTTAGCAGATTTTACAACACAGCGTACGGGGAAGTACCTATTATTTAACTAATCGCCTGTGCATTTGCACCGTATGCAATACTACAGCGTATTTGGTTATCAAAAAGTTATAAACAACAAAAAAAGACGTGTAAAGCCATAGGGTTTTAATTATTTAACAAACTAAAAAACATAGAAAAATGTAAATGGATTTTTACGGTGTTTTTCCTAATGATTACGGCACCATTCACTCCAGGAGCCTACCTATAGTGCAGGAATTTCGAATCCGGCCTGTGCCAAAGCCAACAGGGTATGGCAGGCTGTAACCCCCGAACCGCAATGCACAATTATGTTTCCCGGTTTAAAATTTTCGAGATGCGCGCTGTATAACACACTAATTTCCCCGGCTTTTAAGAATTCGCCATTAGTGTCCAGGTGATTTTTAAAGGGAAGGTTTATGGCATTGGGTATATGTCCGGCTACAGGATCGAGAGGTTCGGCAAGGCCAAGGTACCGCTCGGCATCACGTACGTCTATGATGAGGTAATTATCATCTGCTGATGCCTGTGCTACTTCAGCCATGGTTTTTAGTGGTAGTTGCCAATGCGTAAAAGGGTAGGGGCCGACCGTTTCTACGGGTGTAACAGCTGCTGTTATAGCTATCCCCGCTCCTTTAGCCGACTGCAATCCGCCACTTAAAACCTGTACCTTTTCATGCCCAGCCGCGCGCAGCATCCACCAGAAACGTGCCGCAGCATTACTGCCCTGTTTATCATCATAAACAACAACATGGCTTGCAGTATGAATGCCCAAAGTACCTAATACGCTGGCAAATTTTTTCCAAGCGGGCAGGGGATGGCGGCCACCGTTTGCGGCATCATCCGTAATTTCTGCTAATTCAGCGTTGAGGTCAACATATAAAGCTTGAGCCAAATGTTCAGCATTATACCGCGCTCTTGCAGGGTTTCCTGAACCGGCATCAATAAGGATGAGGTTTTCGGTTCTGGTAAGTTGTTGAAATTCGCTAACGGTGATTATAGGTTGTAAGATCGGCTTCATAATAAAAAAATCCCCTCGGGTGAGGGGACTATGCTAAAAATTACTTCTTTAAAAGTTTATTGTACTCGCCGATATTGGCAAGCAATGCCGTAGCTTTTTTAATCTCGGTATTGCTTGTAGTGTAGTATTTATACAAACCCTCCTTGTACTGGTAGCGTTTAATAAGTTCATCTGTTATCAATTGCTTGATTTCGTCTTTATGGGCGGCAAGTTCCTTTTCCTCACTTTTTTGTACCGCCGATAGTAAGGCGGCATATTCTGTCTTAATGCTTTCGTCTACTTTTTCCTTTTTAGCGGTAACCAGCAGTTCTTTTACTGCCTTTTCGGTCTGGGTATCAAACTCAAACTTTTCTTTTTGCAGGAACGTTTTAAAAGCCTCAAAGTCAGCATCAGTTATGTTCGGAATTTTGGTGCCAAGATTAGGATTTTTGTAGTAATACTGCGTAGCAAAATCAAACACACCGTCTTTACGCAACAGTGCGTCGGCTATGGTACTTTGTTTGCTTTCGGCAAGTTCTACATCGGGCTGAATGCCACCGCCATCCTGAACGCTGCGACCGTTACGGGTTTTAAATGTGTTATAGTTTTTGGCATCTACACGGATGGCTTTTCCATCAGCGTCCTTATGGGTATAATCAAGTGCCTGTATGCATCGCCCCGAAGGCGTATAATATCGCGAAATGGTAACCTTAACCTGTGTACCATACGTGAGGTCTATTGGGCGTTGTACCAAACCTTTACCAAAGCTACGGCTTCCTACCACTACCGCACGGTCTAAATCCTGTAATGCCCCCGACACAATTTCCGATGCCGAGGCGCTTTTGCTGTCTACCAGTACTGCTACCGGGATTTCAGTATCTACCGGGGCTGTATGGGTTTTGTAGGTGTTATTGTATTTATCGTTTTTACTCTTGGTAGTCACAATCACTTCGCCCTCTTTTACAAACAGGCTGCAAATATTCACGGCTTCGTTTAGCAGGCCGCCCGGGTTACCACGCAGGTCCAGTATAATTTTTGTGGCACCCTGACTTTTAAGGTCAAGCAGTGCGGCTTTGGTTTCGCTGCTGGCTTTGGCATTAAATTGCGAAAGTACAATGTAGCCCGTGGTCTTATCTGCCATGGCGTAGTACGGCACTGCCTTTACGTCTACCTCGCCAAGGACAAGGTCAGTAGTATAGGTTTTGCCCTGACGAACGTATTTCAGGTTGACTTTAGCATTTTTAGCGCCTTTAAGCAACTCCCCGGCATCTTCCTTAAAATCGGCCAGCATAATATCTCCTATCTGTATAATCTCATCACCGGCCTTTAAACCCGCTTTATCTGCCGGATAATCCTTGTAGGGCTCCTGTACTATCAGCTTACCCTCCTTGCGGCTTACCATGGCACCTATGCCTGTATATTCTCCCGTATTGTTTATTTTAAACTTGGCCACATCGGCTTCGTTAAAATAGTTGGTATACGGATCCAGGTCGGCAAGCATGCTCTTTATGGCTTTGTCCATAAGCTCGCTGGGGTTGGTTTCATCCACATAGTTGGTATTAACCGTCTTATACAGGGTGGTAAATATCTCTATCTGCTTGGCAATCTCAAAAAAATCATCGCGGTAGGTAAAACCCGCCCCGGTAAACAGTAGTCCTGCGGCTATAGCCGGAACCACATATTTCTTTTTAAATCTCTTAAACATGTTGTTTCCTCTTCTTTAGTTTTCTGCGGATGAATACAAACGCTATTACGAAAATAAGTATTAACGGCCAATTGTCCAGTATGGCAAGCAAGAAATATGATATGGAATTAAATCCTGTGCCTAATGACGCTATGATCTTGCTGCCGTAGGATTGCCTTTTGGAGGTACCCTGTGCAATTTCTTTATAAAAATAAAGGTCAATAGTACTCATGCTTACCTTGGTTTGAAGGTACTTCAGCCTGCCTTCCTTAGCTTCTATCTCCTCACGGATTTCCGAAAGCTTTTGCTCAATTTCCAGCATTTCCGAAACTTTGTTGGCTTTCTTTAAAAGCTCATAATAACGATTTTCGAGTTGCTTTTTGGTTTTAACGCGGGCCATGATGTCAACATATTCTTCGGTAACATCTTCAGAAGATATTTCCTTGTTGTCATAGTAATCCACCCCTTTGCTGAGGTCCGCTATAAAAACATCAAAATTGGCCGAAGGCACGCGAACACTCATGCTACGTGACAGACGGTAATCTTCATGCTCCTGCAAATCGCGTTGTATGTTTCCCTTGTATTTTTTTACCAATTGTTGTACCGCGGTGGTTGTGGTATCTACATTACTCGTCTGGAAACGCAGGCGCGCATTTTTAATGATCTTTGGAGTGATTACTTCCGGGCTTTCTTCTTTGTCATTAGAATAGTTTTTAAAAGACGCAGCGGCAGGCGCTTGCATATCTGCTTCTACAGCTGTGGTATCAGCTGCTGCATATTCCATACTTAAGGCTTTAAACTTAGTTTCTTCTACGGTAGAAACTTCTTCATGTTTTTTACAGCCCAAAAGAACAGCTGCGAACGCAATAGTAAAAATGAGGTTTTTCATACGGATGGTGATTTTGACATATAACGCAAAATCCAGGTGCCGTAGTATAGGTTATTGGTTTACAGTCTTTTCTTTCAGAAGGAATTTTTCAAACAACTGTACCGTCTTTTCCATAATTTCGGTATGCGAAAGGCGGTCTTTGGTCTGGTAAAAGAACATAATAGCGTAAGGCTTGTCTAAAGCATCATGTAGTAGATGTTTATTAAGACGATACGCTTCGCGCAGGTGGCGCTTAAACAGGTTGCGGTCGTGCGCGCGCTTAAAGTGCTTTTTAGATACCGAAACGCCTACTTGGGTAATGACACCCTCGCCGGGTTCTAATGGTTTGTATACCAAACGCAACGGGTATTTACTTACCGACTGTGCATCAACAAAAAGCTCGCCTATGAGCGTGCGGCTTTTTAGTTTTTCGGCCTTGCCGTACGTATAGCGTTTGGTTTCCATGCGGGCGTAAAGGTAGTTTTTTAGATTTTAACCACGAAATTGAGTTTTATAATGAATTTAAACTCGTGGATGTGATTTTACCACAAAGGACACAAAGTTTTTTCACAGAGAAACACAAAGCAGACTGACAATCTACACGGTTCCCTTTAAGTTCACAAAGCTTTGTGAACTTGTGCCGAAGGCAAAATATATGGTGGACCTTGTGAAAAAACTTTGTGTCCTTTGTGGTAAAAATTCAAAGAAAAACAAAAAACTGCCCCAAGAGGCAGTCTTCAACTATTTAAAACGGATAAAATGCTTATAAATCAAACCCCATGCTTACACCAAGTTTGGTAGCAATGAGTTTGGTAATGCGTTGCTTAAGTTCCGGTATGCGGATGCTGTCTATAGCTTCGTTACTGAAGGCATACATAAGCAGGGCTTTGGCTTCCTTCTGCGGAATACCGCGGCTGCGCAGGTAAAATAGCGCATCATCATCAAGCTGGCCTATCGTACAACCGTGCGAACACTTTACGTCATCGGCAAAAATTTCAAGTTGCGGTTTTGCATTAATCGTTGCCTTTTCGCTGATAAGGATGTTATTGTTCTGCTGGAAGGCATCGGTCTTCTGGGCTTCGCGTTCCACGTAAATCTTCCCATTAAACACACCTGTTGCGTTACCGTCAAAAATACCTTTATAGTTTTGGTGGCTCTCACAGTTTGGTGTAGCATGGTGTACCAGCGTGTAATGGTCTACGTGCTGCTTATTGCCAATGATGGTAATACCTTTCAGCGTGCTCTCAATGTGCTCGCCCTTGTGGTAAAAATTCAGGTTGTTGCGGGTAATGTTACCCCCAAACGAAAAAGTATGCACAGAAGCGTTGCTATTGCGTTTTTGGGCTATGTAGGTATTATCTACAAGGTTTGCCGATTGCTCGTCATTCTGTATCTTGTAGTAATCTACATTGGCATATTCCTGAGCAAATATTTCGGTAACGCTGTTTGTAAGCACGGGGTTGGCATTAAGGCTCTGGTGACGCTCTATGATTTGTACCTGCGCGTTTTCCCCTACGATAACCAGGTTACGCGGCTGCACCATAAGCGCGGCTTCGCTACCGGTACTCAGATACATTACCTCGATAGGCTTATCAGCTACCTTGCCTTTAGGTATGTTTATAAAAGCCCCTTCACTGGCAAAAGCCGTGTTTAGCGAGGTAAGCGTTTCATCTTTACTGGCTATTTTATTGAAGTAGGCATCGATAACTTCCTTGTATTTTGGCTTGGTAAGCGCGCTGCTCATAAGGCATACATCTATGCCGTCATGGGTAGTGCTGCTAAGGAACGAACTGAAAACGCCATCGATAAACACTAACTTATAAGTATCTATCTGGTGCAGGAAGTATTTTTTTACATCGCCATAATTAAGGGCGTTTTCGCTCTTAGGGAACACTGTAAAATCATTCTTAAGCACCGCGTTTAGCGACGTATATTTCCACGCCTCCTCTTTTTTTGTAGGGAAGCCCTTCGCCTCAAAATTCTTAATGGCTTCCGTACGGATGTCATGCAGGCTGTTGGTTACATCTACACGCTCCTCAAACGCCATAAAAGACGATAATAGTTTTTCTTTTAAATCCATTATAACAGTCTAAAGTTTTTAAAGTCTAAAGTCATAAAGACCGTAGCAAACTTTATTTATTGAGATATTTTATGAAACCGCTGAGCAGTCTTGATATTTCTGTTACTTCAGCAAACAAATCATCAAATGTCTGTTGCGATATGTAATTCAGGTCTAAAGCCAGGTAAAGCTGTGAACGTACTTCTGCCGCCGGGCCTTTCGCGATGTATAGAAAGTGAATAAACTCCTTATCTGTATTTCGCTCAAAACCCTCAGCTATATTTGAAGATATTGAAACCGAACACCTGCGAATTTGTCTTGCTAAGTCAAAGTCTTTCCGAAAAGCATCTGTATGGGTAATCAGATAAATTTTTCTGTTGAGGATTGTGGCTTTTTGCCACGAGGTGATTTCTTCAAAAGAATTAAACTTACCCATTCCAAAGACTTTATGACTTTTAACCTTCGACTTTAAGACTAAGCCTCGTTCTCCGCTTTAATCCAGTCGTAGCCTTTTTCTTCAAGTTCGTAGGCAAGTTCCTTACCGCCTGATTTCACGATTTTACCTTTGTATAATACGTGAACGAAGTCAGGAACAATATAATCAAGTAGACGCTGATAGTGCGTAATAACAATAACCGCGTTGTCTTTGCTGCGCAGTTTGTTTACACCGTTTGCCACGATACGAAGCGCGTCAATGTCAAGACCTGAGTCGGTTTCGTCAAGAATGGCAAGTTTTGGTTCCAGCATAGCCATCTGGAATATTTCGTTACGCTTCTTTTCACCACCCGAAAAACCTTCGTTTAGCGAGCGTGAAAGGAACTTACGGTCTATTTCCAGCAGTTCGCTTTTTTCGCGGATAAGCTTCAGCATTTCGTTGGCAGGCATTTCTTCCTGGCCGTTAGCCTTACGCGTTTCGTTTATGGCGGTCTTCATGAAGTTGGTTACAGATACACCTGGTATCTCTACAGGGTACTGGAACGAAAGGAACACGCCTTTGTGGGCGCGCTCTTCAGGAGCAAGTTCGCCGATGTCTTCACCCTCCAAGATGATTTCACCGTCTGTTACCTCATAATTTTCGTTACCGGCAATTACAGATGAAAGTGTACTCTTACCTGAACCGTTTGGTCCCATAATGGCATGTACTTCACCAGCCTTAACCTCAAGGTTAATACCTTTTAATATGTCTTTGTCTTCTACTTTCGCGTGTAAGTTTTTTATACTTAACATTAGATATCTATTTAAGCTTTTGCTTTGTGTTTATAATTCATAATGCCCTTTTAAAGAGATGACGCTCAAAATATCAATGGTACCATCTTCAAGAATCTGGTATATCAGTCTGTGTTCGCGGTCTATTCTCCTTGACCATTTACCTGCAAGTTCATGCTTTAGCTGCTCTGGTTTTCCAATACCTTCGTACGGGTTAACCTGAATGGCTTTAATAAGCTCTGAAATTTTCTTTAGAATCGACTTATTGCCCGATTTATTCCAAAACTTTAAGTCATCCTCAGCCTTTTCAGAGAAAACTACGACTTCAATTTTCCTTTCAGACATATTACAGTCCTAAAAATTTGTCAAGGTCTTTCATTTCGATTCTTGTACCACCTCCGTTTTCAACTTCCTTAGCTGCGGCAAGAATTTCTTTAACAAACTCCGGGTTGTAAGGTCTATCTTCTTCAGGCTTAGTAATCTCAAAACCCAAAGCCTTTGCCAGCGATTTAATAACCGCCAGGTCTTTCTTTTTTACGTTTTTTAAAACTATATCCATGACGAGTAAATTTAAACCTGAAACAAATAATTACCCCACAGATCCCTCAAGGCTTATCTCCAGCAGTTTTTGCGCTTCCACAGCAAATTCCATTGGCAGCTTGTTAAGCACCTCTTTACTAAAGCCGTTTACAATAAGTGCAATGGCTTTTTCTGTAGGAATACCACGCTGGTTACAGTAAAATACCTGGTCTTCGCCAATTTTACTGGTCGTAGCTTCGTGCTCTATTTTGGCAGTAGTATTTTTCGACTCAATATACGGGAACGTGTGCGCACCGCAGTTGTTACCCATAAGCAGTGAATCACACTGAGAGAAGTTACGCGCGTTTTCGGCACGACTTCCTATCTGTACAAGACCACGGTAGCTGTTTTGCGATTTACCTGCCGAAATACCTTTAGAGATAATAGTACTCTTTGTATTCTTACCAAGATGAATCATCTTGGTACCCGTATCTGCCTGCTGGTAGTTGTTGGTTACCGCAATAGAGTAAAATTCCCCTACCGAATTATCACCTTTAAGTACACAGCTTGGGTATTTCCAGGTAACGGCAGAACCGGTTTCCACCTGTGTCCAGCTTATTTTAGCGTTCTTTTCGCAAAGCCCGCGCTTGGTTACAAAGTTGAATACACCACCTTTACCGTCTTTATTGCCCGGGAACCAGTTTTGTACGGTGCTGTATTTAATCTCAGCATCGTCCATAGCTATAAGCTCCACCACGGCAGCGTGAAGCTGGTTTTCGTCACGGCTCGGTGCCGTACAGCCTTCAAGGTAGCTTACATAACTGCCTTCATCGGCAATTACAAGTGTACGCTCAAACTGACCTGTACCCGCCTGGTTAATACGGAAATACGTGCTAAGCTCCATAGGGCAACGTACCCCTTTCGGGATATAGCAGAACGAACCGTCTGAAAACACAGCCGAGTTAAGTGCAGCATAGAAGTTATCCTTCTGTGGCACTACGGTACCTAGGTATTTCTTAACCAGTTCAGGGTGTTCTTTTATGGCTTCTGAAATCGGGCAAAATATAATGCCTTTTTCAGCAAGTGTCTTTTTAAAGGTAGTGGCAACAGATACAGAGTCTACAACAATATCCATAGCTATGTTGTTCATCTTCTTTTGCTCATCTAGAGAAATACCCAGCTTCTTGTACATAGCCAAAAGCTCCGGGTCTACATCGTCCAGTGTTTTGTTAGGATCTACCGTTTTCGGTGCAGAATAGTAAGATATTGCCTGGAAATCAGGTTTTTCGTAATGTACGTTGGCCCACTCAGGCTCTATCATCTGAACCCATGCACGGTAGGCTTCTAAACGCCATTCTGTCATCCACTCCGGCTCTTCCTTCTTAGCCGAAAGCGCGCGGATAATATCCTCGTTAAGCCCGTTCGGGAAGGTCTCGCTTTCTATATCAGTATAAAAACCGTACTCGTATTCTTTATTTTCGAGTTCAATTTTTAGTTCTTCTTCGGTGTACTTACTCATCTTTATTTATTTAAAGATTTGAAAATTTAAAGATTGAAACATTCTAAATCCTTGACTTTAGATAATCCATAAACTTTGAAAGGTTTTTGGATATTTCTACGCTCAAATCCATAGCCATCTGTACTTCATCTTTTCTTAACAACTCTAATTCTATTGACAGTATCAGCATACTTCTAACTTCTGCGCAACTACCCTTAGAATGACTTAGAAATCGTACAAACTGACGATTATTATTGTATTCAGAACCTTCAGCAATATTATTGCTTATAGAGACAACAGCTCTTTTTATCTGATCTTTGAAACCATATTCCCGCTCAAAATTGGGGTTATTCATCAACCGAAAAATCTCTTTAGCGAGAATAAGCGATTTTTGATATACCTCAAACTGATCAAAGGTTTTGGTAAGGCTCATCAGAATGTTTCAATTTTTTAAATCTTCAATCTTTTAATTATAATGAAAAACTCTCCCCACAACCACACGTACGTGAGGCGTTCGGGTTATTAAAAACAAAGCCTTTACCGTTAAGACCACCGCTAAATTCAAGGATTGTACCGGCAAGATACAATACGCTTTTTTTATCTACGGCTATCTTTACGCCATTGTCTTCAAACACTTTATCATTTTCGCTAAGCGCGTTGTCAAATTTAAGTTCGTATGACAAACCTGAACATCCACCGCTCTTTACGCCTACTCTTATATAATCAGTTTCGGCGTTAAAACCATCGTCTTCCATAAGCATGATGGCCCTCTTCTTTGCTGAATCAGAAACTTTTATCATATCCTAAAAACGTATAATTAGTATAAAATTATCTGCAAAGGTACATCAAAAAGTTGGCTTTGTAAAGCAGACCCATTTTATTGTACAATAATGCCATAGAAGATATTTATAATTTAACATTGACAGTATTTTAACGTGATTTTCATGATAATGCAATCTTAAGTCGAAACGTTTGCGGGTATCATAAAATAGGGCTAATTTGCACAAACAAACAAAAAACAATCACAATGAAACTCTATACCGTAGAAAGCGGCAACTTTAAGCTGGACGGTGGCGCCATGTTTGGCGTAGTGCCAAAAACTATTTGGAACAAAACCAATCCGGCAGACGAAAATAACCTAATAGATATGGCTGCCCGCTGCCTTTTGGTTGAAGACGGCAACCGCCTTACCCTGATAGATACGGGTATGGGCAACAAGCAAAACGACAAGTTCTTTGGCTACTACTCACTTTGGGGAAACGACAACATAGACAGTTCGCTGGCAAAACACGGTTTTCACCGCGATGACATAACCGATGTGTTTCTTACCCACCTGCATTTTGACCACAGTGGTGGTGCCATACATTGGAACAAAGACCGCACGGGGTACGAACCCGCGTTTAAAAACGCGCATTTCTGGACAAATGACAACCATTGGGAATGGGCTACCAAACCAAACAGTCGTGAAAAAGCGTCATTCCTTCCGGAAAACATTATGCCCATGCAGGAAAGCGGGCAGCTGAAATTCATCACCCGACCTGAAATCGGAGATTTCAAACCTGAAACCGAAGCAGGCTTTGGCGTGCTCTTTGCCGACGGCCACACCGAAAAACAAATGCTTCCCGTGATTAATCACAACGGTAAAACGTTTGTGTTCATGGCCGATTTGCTCCCTACCGTGGGGCATCTGCCGTTACCGTATGTTATGGGGTACGATACGCGCCCACTGCTCACTATGGACGAAAAAGCAAAATTCCTTAATGAAGCCGCAGATAATGGTTATTACTTGGTGTTGGGGCATGATGCGCACCATGAGGTAATAACCGTACAGCATACCGAAAAAGGCGTACGGCTTAAAGAGGTTTATAAAGCAAATGAAATATTAATGTAATGTTAATTGCTACCTTTGTGTAACAAACAGACAATACTTTAGTCTAATTTTTATCAAAAGTAATTATATACAGAACGGATGAAATTCAAATCTATCTTCCTTTCCGCAGCACTTACCCTGTTTTTGGTAAGTTGTGGCGCTAAGAAAATCACCGCGGAGCCGCTGGCCATTACTACGCCGGTTACTGCAAAAAAAGCCAAAATAACCGAAACCGATGAAAAACGCTGGAGCCATCTGGACCTGTTTAAGGATACCATTCCGGGTATGAGCGTAGACCGTGTATACGAACTGCTTAAAGGACGCAAGGCTACTAAAGTGGTTGTAGGTGTGGTAGACAGCGGTGTAGACATTGAACACCCTGAGCTTAAAGAAGTTATCTGGACAAACAAAAAAGAAATCGCGGGCAACGGTATAGACGATGATAACAACGGCTATATAGACGACGTTCACGGATGGAACTTTTTGGGTGACATAGAGCACGAAAATATGGAGTACGTACGTATGCTGAAAAAAGGCGACGACGGCTCTGAAGCATACAAGCGCGCAACAGCCGAATACGATAAAGATGCCAAAGAAGCACAGGCGGCAACGCAACGTATGGGCTTTATATTAAAGGCAGACAAAACACTTCAGGAAAAAACAGGTAAAGAGCACTATACAGCTGAAGATCTTAAAGCACTTAAGATTGACGACCAAATGCTTAACCAGCTGAAAGATCGTTTTATCATGTTCCTGAGCCAGGTGCCGCATGAAGAGCTTATCGGTCAGATAAAAGACGGTGTAGAGCACTACGAAAGCGAACTTAAATACCACCTTAACAAAGACTATAATCCGCGTAAGGACATCCTTAAAGACAATGCCGACGACTGGAACAGCAAAACCTACGGTAATGCTAATGTAATAGGCCCTGAAAAAGAAGGTGCTAAGCATGGTACGCACGTTGCGGGCATCATAGCCCAGGCACGCGGTAACAATGTAGGTGGCGACGGTGTAGCTACTTCTCACGTGGAAATCATGGCGGTACGCGCCGTGCCGGATGGCGATGAGTACGACAAAGACGTAGCTCTTGCTATCCGTTATGCGGTAGACAACGGTGCTAAAGTAATCAACGGAAGTTTTGGTAAATACTACTCTCCGCACAGCCAGTGGGTATACGACGCGCTTAAATATGCAGGCGAAAAAGACGTTCTTGTGGTATTTGCTGCAGGTAACGAAGGTATAGACCTAGATGCCAACAAGAGCGAGCGTTACCCTAACGACGATAAAAATACCCTTGACGAATACACAGACAATGTACTTACCATTGGTGCACTTACGTACAACTATGGCGAAGAGCTTGTAGCCGACTTTAGTAACTACGGTAAAACCAAGGTAGACGTGTTTTCTCCGGGTGTAAGGATTTACGCTACGGTGCCGAATGATAAGTATGAGTTTCTGCAAGGTACGTCTATGGCATCGCCTAACGCTGCCGGTGTAGCCGCGCTTGTACGCGCGTACTACCCTAAGCTTAAAGCGGCAGAGGTAAAGCAAATCATCATGAAATCTGGTGTTGCCATCCCTCAGGAGGTAATCCTTGGTGGTGATGAGAACACTACACGCCAGTTTAAGGAAACATGCCGTTCGGGCAAAATCGTAAACGCGTACAACGCCATTATCCTTGCTGATAAAGTATCGAGGGGCGAAAAACTGTAAGTTTTTCTATTCCTAACAGAGCGGTAGCGAAGTTGAGGACTATAAATATAAAAGCCGCTGTGTATCAGCGGCTTTTTTTATGAAACGGCGGGCGAGCTACTCTCCTGTCCTGAAGTTTTTCACGTTGGTTTGTGTAAGGCTAAGGTCTTCAAAAGTCGCAGAAGAACCCGCCTTATCTACAGGGCATTGTGAGCTTAAGCCTACATAAAATGCTGCCGGATAGTTGTTTTTATACAATCGTACCATTTGCCATTTCCTGTTGTCTAAGGAATAGTAGCTGGCTATAGTTTTTGTGTCTGAAGAAATTTTCATGTACACAAAAGGCTGCGTAACCACATCATGGTTGTTATCATCAGATGTCTCCTGTGTACGGACGGTTACAATACGGTGCTGTCCGTCTTCACTTTGCTCAAAGCAAAACTTCTGGTACAGGGCATCGCTGGCATATAAGAATAGTACACCGGCATTATACATGCCTTCTTTGGTAAAGCTTGGTGTAACTTTGCTTGTAAGGGTAAACGGCTTGGTATTGTCTATCTGTGTAAGCAGCAGGGGCGATGAGGTATTTGATAGCTTGCCATCCGGATCAGAGAAATAATCCTTTTCGCCTGCTACCTTAAAAACAAGCTTATTCCCATCTTGCTGTACCAGGGTATCTGCACCGTTAATGGCATTGGTAAATTTGATGCCGCCAAATTCTATGTTACAGGCTGTACCTACAACTTCACGCGCATCTGCTTTCCTGGTTGGAGATTCCTCTTCATACGGGCTCTTACCATCCTTCTTTTCAGAGCATGAACTGAAAAATATCAATCCGGTAATTAAGGTGGCGCAAATAAAAGTTTTTTTCATAAAAAGTATTTATAATTTTATAAAGTGATTCTAAGCTTTCAAAAATAGCAGTACACTGCTACACCTTCAATACTGATTAATAACCATTTTATACTCTACAGCATGACATTGCCACCGGAACACGAACAGCTAGTACAAACATTGCTATTGCAGGATTTTGGTTCGTGCCGGGATCAGGGCGAAGTATTGGAGCGGTTTAGGAAATCCGTACAGGAATTTGTGCTGTTAGACAACAGCATGGCGGTATTATCTGATTTCAGGGACAACAAAAGCTATATCCATTCGGGTGGTTTCGGGCAATTTTTTGGTATTGACAAACCCGAAATGATCATTGACTCTGCTTTTGAAGAAGATATTTTTAAGTGCATCCATCCGGACGACCTCCGCCTGCGTCATCTGCTGGAACTACGCTATTTTGATTTGCAGAAATCAGTTCCTGCAAACGAAAGGCACAGGTACAGTACCCATTGTAAACTACGTGCCCAAAACCATTTGGGTAACTATACCTACATAAGCCACCGCACGCTGTATCCGGTAAGCCTGCCCGATGGCAGCATATGGCTGGCATTGTGTATTTATGCCCCGCTGCCTTATCAGCAGCCTATTAAGGGTATAGATGGTAGTATTGTAGATACCGCGGGCAACATCATACAACCCGAAACAGCAACCGGAACAGATACGCTGTCCCTAAGTCCCCGCGAAGTCGAGGTCCTTTCGCTAATAGCACGTGGCAGGCTTAGTAAACAGATAGCCGATTATCTAAGCATATCAGTTAATACCGTAAATCGGCACAGGCAAAACATACTGCAAAAACTGGAGGTTACTAATTTTGCCGAAGCCACCAACCTAGCCATACGCCTTGGGCTTATTACTGCGGTTAACCCGGACATCGAATAAACAAATTACCCAATAACCAAATCCACTTTTTTCCCTATTTTTACTGCATGAGAATACTATTAGCAACAGCACTATTGTCGGCCACCGGCCTTTTCGCGCAACAGCACAATCCTAATCCGGGGTACTGGCAGCAGCACGTAGATTATAAGATGGATGTAAATATGGATGTGAAAACATTCAAATATACAGGGAAGCAGCAACTGGTGTATACCAATAATTCGCCCGATACACTGCGCCGTGTATTTTACCACCTGTACGCTAATGCGTTTCAGCCGGGTAGTGAAATGGACGCACGCCTGCAAACCATAGCCGACCCGGATAAGCGCATGGTTAAGAGCTTTAAGAGCGGTACCAAAACCGTAAATGAAAGCCGTATCGCCACACTTAAACCTAACGAAACCGGCTTTCTGAACATAGCCAACTTTAAACAAGACGGTGCTGTAGCGAAAATAACTACCGGAGGTACCGTGCTGGAAGTGAATCTGGCACAGCCACTACTTCCGGGTAAGAGCACTACACTAAGCCTTGATTTTGAAGGGCAGGTGCCGTTGCAAATACGCCGTAGCGGGCGCAACAGCTCTGAGAACGTAGCCCTGAGCATGACCCAGTGGTACCCTAAAATGGCGGAGTACGACTTTGAGGGTTGGCATGCCGACCCGTACATTGGCCGTGAGTTCCACGGGGTGTGGGGTAATTTTGATGTGAACATTACCATAGATAAAAGCTACACCATAGGGGGTAGCGGTTACCTCGAAAATAAAAATGAAATAGGAAAAGGTTATCAGGATGCCGGTGTTACCGTTACGTATCCTAAGAAAGCCAAGACCCTTACCTGGCATTTTGTAGCGCCAAACGTGCATGACTTCGCGTGGGGTGCCGACCCTGAGTACATTCACGATAAGCTGATTGCGGCTAATGGCGTAGAGCTGCATTTCTTTTACAAAAACAATCCGGAATACATAGAAAGCTGGAAAAAGATGCAGCCAAAAACGGCCGAGCTCCTTGATTTTTACAACAAAAATGTTGGTCAATACCCGTACAAGCAATACAGCGTGGTGCAGGGTGGCGACGGCGGTATGGAGTATGCCATGTGTACGTTGATTACCGGAAACCGCAGCTACGGCAGCCTGGTGGGTGTTACAGCGCACGAGTTTGCGCACTCGTGGTTCCAGCATATACTTGCGACTAATGAAAGCAAGCACGAGTGGATGGACGAAGGCTTTACCAGCTACATAAGCGACCTTGCCATGGAAACCGTACTTCCGGCAAAAGTTAAGGAAGGCGAGCAGCCGGAAAGCCCGTTTGCGGGGGCATATAAAAATTATTTTTATATGGTTAAAACCGGTAAAGAACAACCGCTTACTACCCATGCCGACAGATTTGATACGTCTACGCTGTACAGTATTTCGGCCTATAGCAAAGGGGAGATATTCCTGTCGCAGCTGGGCTATGTGATTGGCGAGGCGAAACTGAATGAAACCCTGAAGCGTTACTATGCCGATTATAAGTTTAGCCATCCTGTGCCGAACGACATTAAACGTACTGCGGAGCGCGTTACCGGAGCGCACCTGGATTGGTACTTAACTGATTGGTGCCAGACCACAAACACTATTGATTACGCGATTAAAGAGGTTAAAGAAGAAGGCGCTACTACAAAGGTTATCCTGGAACGGAAAGGCCGTATGCCTATGCCTATAGACCTGATTGTGGTTTACGATGATAATACGCAGGAAAGCCTGTATGTGCCACTACAACTTATGCACTATACTAAAGACAACCCGTACCCTAACCTTAAGCGTACTGTGCTTAAAGACTGGGATTGGGGGCATACCACCTACGAGTTTATCCTGCCAAAACCCAAGGCTGCCATTAAGGTGCTTGCCATAGACCCGGCAGAGCTTATGGCCGATGTAAACAAGGAAGACAACAGCTACATTCCGAGTGATAAGTAAGTAATAAAGCTTAGTGATATTAAACCGTGCCCTAAAGGCGCGGTTTTTTTATATAAAAAAGCCTTTCGTATCTGTGAAACGAAAGGCTTTAAAACAGGCAAAATAGAAGAAAACCTGTTTTAATTGGGGTGTAAGAAGTATATAAAGACGCTAAAAAGTTCTGTAAAATAAATGGTCATCAGAATTTCTTAGCCGGATTAGTATGTCGTTCAGGCTGTTTTTTTGATTCGTGTATTGCCACCGGTCAATAGCAATGGGAACACGGCAGGCTTAACAGCAGTATTTACAATAGTGATTTCTGTTTGATTATGTGTTACTGCTACAGCTTTGTTTGTTAGGGTTGCAGTAACTGTTGTTTTATCGGCAGGTTGTAGTGAAAAAACTACAATCCCTGAAAGCATAAGTATAATTAAGAATATATTCAGCATGTGTATTTGTGTTTAGTGTTCCTGATATAGTTAAGACAAGGATAGTGCCAGTGCAGAATTTAAAGATTGAATCATTTAAAGATTTAAAAATTAAATCACTGAAAAACAAATTTTTAAAAACAGAATGAATGCTTTTTTCATCGCGTCACAGCATTTTCCATAATATGTTGATTCTGTGGAAATTGTGGAAAACCGTTGCGGATAAAATTGTGGAATGCAGGGTTGTGCAACAACTGCAAATCGTAAACGGCCAGTATAATACAACCGATAAAAAAAGCCTTTCGTCTTATGAAGACTAAAGGCTTTAAACAGGCAAAATAGATAAAAAAACCTGTTTTAAAAATGGTGTTAGAAGTATATAAAGGCGCTAAAAAGTCGATATAACCTTACGGTTTTTTAGCAGGGGCAGTGGTTGTGGTGCTACCCGCCGGTTTTACCGTTGTGGTTGTTGTCGTTGCCGGAGCTGTAGTGGTAGCAGGTGTACCTGTAGTTGAGGCCGGTTGTACAGAAGTTGATGTTGAGGTCGTCTTCTGGCTGGTAACCGTTGCCGGCTGCGTACTCGTTGAGGTTGCCGGTTGGGTTACGCTGCTACCGGGCTGTGCTACCGTGGCAGGCTGTGTGGTAATACCGGGGGCTACTGTTGTGGGTTGCGTTGTTGTGGTAGTTGATGTTGTTGTTTTATTTACGGGTTGTTGTGCGAAAGCTACAAGTCCTGTTAGCATAAGCGCACTAAGAAGTAATTTCTTCATGATGTATATTTTAATGTATTAGGTGTTTAAATTTCCTGAATACATTAGGGCAAGTACGGTGCCAGCATTTGATTTAAAGATTTAAAAATGAAATCATTTAAATGTTAAAACATTGGAATTCAGAATTTTAAAAAAGTTAAAACATTGCCTATTAACCATGCGCAACAGTATAACAATGTGTTGATTCTGTAGAGAATTGTGGCGGAATGTTGCGGAAAAACTGGGGAAATTCGACTTTTATTGATAACTGTATACTTCGACTGAATATTAAACTAAGGTGCTACCAGCTTAAAACCTATCCTGGGTATGTTTTCTATACGGATGTTTTCGTCTTCACGGAAAATTTTTCGCAGGCGCGAAATAAACACATCCATGCTTCGGCCCATAAAATAATCGTCGGTACCCCAAAGGGCGGTAAGTATGCGCTCGCGTTTCAGGATTACGTTCTTGTTGTCTATAAACAGCTTAAGCAGGGCGCTTTCGCGTTCGGTAAGCTGAATGTTGTCACCGTTATGGTGTAGGGAGTAGTTTATAGGGTCAAATGTAAAACTGCCTATGGTACAGGTGGTGCTTTTTGGTGTGGTTTGTTTTTGGCTGCGTTGTAAAAATACCTCGATCTTTAAAATCAGCTCCTCTATGCTGTATGGCTTTACCAGGTAATCATCAGCGCCCAGTTTAAGGCCCTTTATGCGGTCTTCCTTAAGTGTTTTTGCCGAAAGGAATATAATAGGCACCTCAAGGTCTATTTCGCGTATGGCGGCCGCTATTTCAAAGCCATCCATTTCGGGTAGCATCACATCCAGTATGCACAGGTCATAACCGCCCTTTTTAAAGGCATCAAATGCTTGCCTCCCATTTTCGTAATGTGCCACATCGTAGTGTTGCTCCAGGTTATCGGCAGTGAGGAATGCCAGGGTACTGTCGTCTTCTACGTAGAGTATCTTTTTTTTCATGCAAGGCTGTTTTTGGGTATCTCTATGCTTACCGTAATGCCGGGCGCATCGTGGTTATTACGTATCGTAATTTTCCAACCGTGAAGTTCACAAATCTTTTTCACATAAAAAAGCCCTATCCCAAAGCCCTGTACATCTTTTTTATTTTCGCGCGGTACACGGTAAAAACGGTCAAAGATAAAATCCAGATGTTCCGGTGGTATGCCCGGGCCGTTGTCTTTTATTTCCAGCAGCAGGCCTTTGCCATGCGGGGCAAGATTCATGGTTACTTCAGGGTGTGCCGGGCCGTATTTTATGGCGTTTTCTACAATGTTGTACAGTATGTTGTATATGTGGAACCCATCAGCCAGCACCTTATGTCCACCATCCTTAGCCGAAAGGTAAAGTATTGCATTTTCAAACTTAACCGCGGCATTTTCTTTGACCAACTCCAGTGTTTCGGTAATGCTGAACGGTTGTTTTTCGAGCTTACCGATACCCGAATCGGTCTTGGCAACTGATAATATGCGCTCTATATGCTGGTTTAGCTTGTTGCTCTGCTCTATGATAATGCCCAGATAGCGGTTCAACTTGGGGTTGTCTTCAATTTCCTGTTGTTTAGCGGCATAGTTTCCTGCAATAAGTATAGACGACAATGGGGTTTTAAACTCGTGCGTCATGTTATTTATAAAGTCTTTTTGCAGTTCGGTATATTTCTTTTGCTTCAGCAGCAATACTACAGAGTATACGTAGATGACCAGCACCAGGAACAACACGCCGGTATATACCCAGTACAGACCGAGTGAGGTGAGGTAGGTACGCGTCATTTTAGGAAAACGTACGGCAAAGTAATACACCAGCCCCGGGCGTTTCTGGAAACAGTTAGTACACTTAAGGTTTTCGTTGTTTACCTTTTGGCCATCCATGTTTATGTATTCGCCATATACCATCTCATCGCCGGAGCAGTCGTACATGGCGTACTCATAATCCATATCCAGTTTGGCTTTAAGGAATTCGTTTTTAAGGTAGTAGCTTAGTATTTCGGCCTCAAACTGGTCGTTAACGTTTACCACATAGTAGTCGTCGGCTACGTGTTTTATGGGCGGTTCGCTGGGCGGTTCGGTACTGTTATCGGTATATATCTTGGTCACCACATCCTGTAGTGCAAAGTGAATTTTATCGGCCATTTCACGGCGCTCAAAGTTATAAGCCTCACGCAGCATAAGCAGCTGCATGGTTATTACGCCTACTATGGCTACCAGGCCTATAAATACAATGATATTTAGTTTGTTAACTTTCAATGTGCAAAAAATTACACGCAAATATGCATTTTTATATTGTATAAACCATTCCCTGCCATTCCCTTAACAGGTGGTTAACAAGGATTTGAAAACGATTAATAAAGGTAATAGCAACAATCTGTTACTCTTAGCGTTTATTCATTCAAATACAAAGTCATGAAAACCATTTTAGCCACAGCAATTGCAAGCGTTTTATTTTCCGGCAGTATGCCGGGTAATGAAAACACAATAACATTTGAACACGATAAATTTGATGCAGGTAATGTAACCCAGGGTGTGCCGGTTGTACACAAGTTTGAATTTACCAATACTACAGATAAAACCATATTTATAGATAATGCCTCGGCCGCATGCAGCTGCACCACCGTAAGCTGGACCAAAGAGCCCATTAAGCCGGGAGCAAAGGGAAATATAACAGCGATATATGATGCCGGCGAAACCGGGAAGCATTCCTTTTATTTTGGCGTTGCGGCAAAAAATGTGGAAAAACCTATACTGCTAATGCTCTTTGCTAATGTGGAGGCGGCAAAAAAACCGTAGTTTTGGAACACTATTTGCTAAATTGCTGATTGTTACAGATAATTATTATATTTGTAATGCAAAAAATTACAGCCGTTAACATGTCATTAACAAGACTTTAAAAGCGGTTAACAAATTTGCCCGATTATGGCAATATATTTGTACTATCAAAATTAGCAAGAAAGATTATTAAACTAAGTAAATTACACGTACGTATGAAAAATCTAAAATTCACCCTGTTTGCTGCTGCGGCACTTTTCGTTTCAGTTTCTGTAAACGCTCAGGAGAAAAAAACAACCGCTGCTATCCCAGCTGCCGCTGCACCAGCCGCTGCCGCTGCGACACCTCAAAAGCCAACAGGTCTTACTTTTAAGGAAGAAACCCATAACTTTGGCGATATTGAAAAAGGTAAGCCGGTAACCCACGAGTTTGCTTTTAAAAACACATCTAAAGAAACTATCCTTATTACTGCGGTTAAGGCTTCATGTGGCTGTACTACCCCTACATGGACTAAAGATCCTATTAAGCCGGGTGAGTCTGGTAGCGTAACAGCTACTTACAACGCTGCTAACCCAGGTTCTTTTACTAAAACGGTTACCGTAACTACTAACGATACTGACCAGAACAAAGTTCTTGTAATTAAAGGTAAAGTTAACGGTGAAGTTGCTCCTGCCGCTGCACCTGCTGTTAAGCAATAATTACTGTAAAACACTGATATATGAAGCCATCTTGAAAAGGGTGGCTTTTTTTGTTTCATTACTTCCATTACATGTGTTTTGTAAGCTTTTCAATTTCCCGATGGGAAATCTTTGTGTTCTCACATCAATGCAAAGTCTGATTTCTTGTAGGCTTTGTGAAAAACTTTGTGCTACTTCGTGGTAAAACTTCATATAAATGCATAAAGATGTATTTATATGATAGCTCTTTTGGCCAGTGCGCTTTTTAGGATACTCATGCACCCGTTTTTAAAAAGGATGCCGTAACTTTGTATGCAAAATTTACGGGCTGTAAGGCTACCGTACTAAAGTTAGAATACAAATGTTTGATATAAATGCCATTAGGGCCGATTTCCCCATACTGAAAGAACAGGTAAACGGCAAGCCACTGGTTTATTTTGATAACGGTGCCACCTCACAAAAACCTCAGGTGGTGCTGGATGCCATTACAAAATACTACACTACCATAAATGCCAACATCCACCGTGGGGTGCATACGCTGAGCCAGTTGGCCACCGACGCGTATGAAGTATCACGCCAAACCATACAAAGGCACATTAATGCTACCCATGCCCATGAGGTGCTGTTTACCAGCGGTACCACACACGGTATTAACCTGGTGGCAAGCGGGTTTACCCAATTTGTAAAAACAGGCGACGCGGTTATGGTTTCTGCTATGGAACACCATAGTAACATAGTGCCATGGCAAATGCTGTGCGAGCGTACCGGTGCTGACCTGCAGGTTATCCCCATGGATGAAAACGGTGAACTGATACTGCCTGCCTTTGAAAGCCTGCTGGCTGAAGGCCGTACCAAAATTGTAGCCGTTAACCACATAAGCAACTCACTGGGCACTATCAATCCGGTTAAATATATTATAGACAAGGCACATGCTGCCGGTGCTGCCGTACTGATAGACGGTGCGCAGGCCGCGCCGCACCTTGCCATAGATGTACAGGCACTCGATGCCGATTTTTATGCCTTTAGCGGACACAAAGCCTGTGGACCTACGGGTAGCGGAATCCTTTACGGCAAGGAAGCATGGCTTGAAAAGCTGCCTCCGTATCAGGGCGGTGGGGAAATGATTAAGGAAGTTACTTTTACCAAAACCACCTACGCCGGGCTGCCACACAAGTTTGAGGCCGGTACGCCACACATAGAAGGGGGCATTGTCCTTGGTACTGCAATAGATTACCTGAACAGCATTGGCCTGGATAACATAGCCGCATACGAACATGAACTGCTGGAGTACGGCAACACCAAACTAGCCGAAATAGAAGGCATGCAGTTCATAGGAACCGCAAAGGAAAAAGCGTCGGTAATATCGTTTAACCTTAAGGGCATCCACCCGTATGATGTGGGTACTATTGTAGATAAAATGGGTATAGCCGTACGTACGGGGCACCACTGTACACAGCCGGTTATGGATCACTTCTGCATACCGGGTACCATACGTGCCTCGTTCGCGTTTTACAATACCAAAGAGGAAATAGACGCGCTTGTCGTTGCCCTTAAAAAAGCACAAATGATGCTGGGTTAATCCTGGCTGGTTTTTTGCTATTTTTACATTAAAGCAGATTTTACTATGAAAAAGATATTGGCACTACTGGTACTTACGCTTGTTGTAGTAACAGGTTGTAAGCCGCAGGCAGTAACGGCAGACACCGCAAAGCCTATTGAAGGCAAGGTTAAATATGAATACAAGGCCACTACACGCGGTTCCGGTATTTCGATTGTAATAGACGACAGGCTTTTAAATGTGAGTAAAAGAAGCCTTGGGCAGTCGCCTGTGGTTAATGCACCTTCTTACCTTACCGAAAGCGAGTGGGACACCCTGCTGGCAGAAACCGGTAAAATAGACCTTGAAAAACTGGAGACCCTTGAGGCACCGACAAAAAAGTATATGTTTGACGGTGCTATGGCGGTAAATTTTACCATAACTGTAAATGATAAGGTGTATAATACGGTAACTTTTGACCACGGTAACCCACCCGATGAAATAAAGCCGTTGATAGAGAAGATTATTGAACTGTCTAAATTAGAGGAAACAAAATAAATGAGCATTAAAGATATACAGGAAGAAATTGTAGATGAATTCTCTATGTTTGAGGAATGGGACGAGCGTTACCAGTATGTAATAGACCTGGGCAAATCGCTTCCGCTGATTGAAGAACAATATAAGACCGACGACAACATCATTAAAGGCTGCCAGAGCAAGGTTTGGCTTCATGCCGAACAGGAAGACGGCAAAGTGGTTTTTACAGCCGACAGCGACGCTATTTTAACCAAGGGGCTTATTGCCATAATGATTAGGGTATTCAGCGGGCAAAAACCTGCCGATATCCTGGAGTCCGATACCGCTTTTGTAGATGAAATTGGCCTTAAGGAACACCTTTCGCCTACACGTGCCAACGGACTGGTAAGCATGATTAAACAGATAAAAATGTACGCGCTGGCCTTCAGTGCTAAAAATTAATACGGCTATGACACAACAAATTGATACGGCCCAGCTGGGTGAAGAAATAGTAAAGACACTAAAAACCATTTACGACCCGGAAATCCCGGTAGACATCTACGAGCTTGGCCTGGTATACGACGTAATGGTAAATACTGATAACGAAGTAAAAATACTAATGACCCTTACCTCTCCAAACTGCCCGGTAGCCGAAAGCCTTCCGCTGGAAGTAGAGGAAAAAATCAAGAACATAGAAGGCGTTCAGGCAGCCGAGGTAGAAATTACCTTCGACCCGCCATGGACCCGCGACCTTATGAGCGAAGAAGCCAAACTGGAACTAGGAATGCTTTAAGATTAGTTTTAAAGTCCTAAAGTCGAAAGTTTAAATGTAATCCACCCCGCCCTGCGGGCATCCTTCCGGAGGAGGGGAATTGTAGCAACGGAACAGCAGAGTGGCATTCCCCTCCTTCGCAGGGGTGGCTGAAAGCAGGGGTGGGCTTCAATAATGTTAAAAATCCTGCAAGGCTTTAAAACCTTGCAGGATTTTGTTTTTTAACGAATAAAGGAACTTACTCTGCCATTACTTTTAAACTATCAAGGTAAGCGTAGTTTAAGTTGATTCGGGTAAGTAAATCCCTAGGTGGCATTACACTATTCGCATCTTCTAAAAAAGTGTCGTCTTTGGCATAATTTAAAATTTCTTTTGCCTTTGTTTTTTTATAAGCGGTGTCTTTAGATTGCTTAAGCGCGCTATACAGCACACAGTACCCTATGTACTTATTTTTCACCAGTACATTAGTGTATTTTGTTACTGTTTCCTGATAACCCGTATTTGTAGGATTGGCAGCAGCAAGGCCTATCATATCTTTTTTTGATAAAACGATGTAGCCGAAATGCTGTTGTAATCCAACGGAAGCATCAGCTGAAAATTTACTGTCATAGAATTTCCAGTCGGCATCAGAATTGATTAATGAATCGGTAGTGACACGCCATAGTTCAAGTTCATCACCTTCGAGTGCATCGGTGCCTTCTGAAAAGGGTACCATTTTTTTGTAATCGTTATTTAAGGAAGTTTGTTTGGCTGCTGTAGTTTTTATGTCAGCATTCCCGGGTTTCGTGCAACTGATTGCAGAAGAAATAAGTACTAAGAGGGCTATGGTTTTTTTCATACAGATTAACATTGGTGGTTTGTGTAAATTAAGTGAAAATTTACATTCCGGGCTAATTAACAGTTATCTTTGTTGTACATTTTAGAAAGCGAATCATGGAAGAAGATATGGAAATAATAAACCGCGTGGCAAACAGCGCCCTGCAGGTTTTTGACCTTGAAGATTATTACCCCGAAGGGGAGCGCATAGCCCTGGATATTTCGGGCTGGCTGTGGGAAGGTTTTGTTTTGCGTGAGAAAGACTTTCGCGAAACCCTTAAGAACCACGACTGGGTACAATATACGGGAAAGTATGTAGCCGTACATTGCAGTACCGATGCCATAGTGCCTGCCTGGGCTTATATGCTGGTTACCACCTATCTTTTGCCTGTGGCAAAAAAAGTAGGGCAGGGGAGCATAGAACAGCTGAATACTCTTATTTACCAGGAAATATTAAACGGACTTGATTATGCCGCCTATGCAGATAAGCCTGTAATTATTAAAGGCTGCTCGCGTAAACCGGTACCGCAGGAAGCCTATGTTATGGCGACCCAAAAGCTACAGCCTGTAGCTAAAAGCATTATGTTTGGCGAGGCATGTTCGTCAGTACCGCTGTACAAACGCAGATAGTTTTTTAACGTAAGTTTTAGAACCGCGGCCCGTGTATGGGCTATATTTGTAAACAAACACTAACAACTATGAAGAAATTAACGTTACTCCTTACCGCGCTTCTTACCTCATTTGTGGCCATGTCACAAGACGATAATCCTGCAAAATCCGATAACGATACCATAGGCCCCTGGACAAAAAAAGGTAATGCCTCGCTGTTGTTTAACCAGAGTACTTTTGACAACTGGGTTGCCGGTGGCGAGAACAACATATCGGGTACGGTAGGTCTTAACTACGATTTCAATTATAAAAAGGACGACTGGAGTTGGGATAATAAGGTTATAGGCAGTTACGGTATTGTGAAGACCAAAACCAGTTCTTTTGCCAAGAAGACCGATGACCGACTGTACTATAATTCGGTTGTTGGTAAAAAGGCGAGTGAGCGTTGGTTGTATACGGCTATGCTTAATTTCCGTACACAGTTTACCAAAGGTTATCTTTACAGTAAAAACGACGCCGGGGCTGAAATACGCGAAGAGTATACTAATTTCTTTTCTCCCGCTTACCTGCTGGTAGGTCCGGGTATGCAGTACGTGCGCGATGAAAACCTTAAGATAAACCTTTCCCCGGCTACCTCTAAGTTTACGTTTGTAGACAGCAGGTATACACTGCCCGATGAGGCGTATTTTGGGGTTAAAGAAGGTGACTGGATGCGTTACGAGTTAGGTTTTAACGCCAGTATGTATTACAAGCTCGATGTGATAGCTAATGTTACCTTTGAGAACATACTTAACCTATACTCTAATTACCTTGAAGATCCTCAGAATGTGGATATTGACTACCAGCTTAATATTGCCATGAAGATAAACCGTTATCTTACCACAAGCCTTCAGTTCCAGCTAATCTATGATGATAATGCCTACAGAGGCCTTCAGGTTAGGCAGGTGTTTGGTGTAGCGGCCAACTATGGTTTTTAACCATCGGTTGAGCGTTTTTGGTTGTTAGTTGGTGGCCAAAACGTATAAAATAGTAAACCCCTGAAAGATCATTGCTTTCGGGGGTTTATTATTTGTAAAATCATTTAGGCCTAGGCTTCGTTCAGTATAGGTTCTTCCGGTACTGTCACCTGCTTTTGATTTGCCATTCTGCGTTTAACCAGCCTGGCAACACGGTACATCAGGAAGATGCTTATAAACGTGATTACAGCCACGATATAGCCTAAGGTATCATAATGCTCCAGCGGGCTGGTTTTCGTTTGCTGAAACACAATCTGTCCGCCTACAACGGCTGCTATACCACCCGATATTTGCTGCAATGACGAGTTGATGCTCATAAACGCGCCCCGGTCTTTCATTTCGGGAACACCCGTAACCAATGCTGTACTCGGTACCATGCGGCCTGTAATACCTACCATCATAAGTACGTTAAGTATAATAACAAGCCAAAGCGCGGTTACGCCCAGGTGGGTATACACCAGTATTACACCTATGGTCCAGAAACAGCCTATGGTAAATATTTTAAACTTATCAAATTTGTCGCTTAGTTTACCCATAAGCGGCATGCACAACAGGGTGAAGATACCCGCTACCATATAAATGGTAGGGAGCTGTGTCTGCGTTATTTTTAGGTTGTTAATGGCAAATGCACTACCGAAAGGCATCATCATAAACCCGCCTATAGAAAGGAGCGCTGTTGCGGTGAAGCCTATGCGATAGTCGCTTTTAGAGAGGGTATGCCACAGGTGAAGCAGTGGCGATTTGTCCTGTTTCAGCTTCAGGTGTTCTGCTACAGGCCCCATCCTAAAAGCGATAAGCAAAGCGATGATGGCAGCCATGCCTACTATCCATAAGAAGGGTGCGTGCCAACCCCAGGCATTGGCAAGGTAAAGCCCTATAGGGATTCCTAAAACCTGGCTGGCACCGAAGCCCATTTGCAAAAAGCCCATAACACGGCCTCGTTGCTGTATGGCAAAAATATCGGTAACTATAGCCATGGATATAGAGCCGATAACCCCACCAAATAAACCGGTGAAGATACGCGCTGCCACAAGGGTTTCGTAGGTATTTGCAATACCGCAAAAGAAGGTGCCAAGTATAAACCCGGTGTAAAAGAACAGCAATAGTTTTTTACGGTCGAATTTGTCGGCAAAGCCCGCGGTTAATAAGCCCGATGCCCCGGCACTAAGGGCATAAGCCGATACGGCTATACCAAACTGGCTTGGTTTCATGCCTATGGATTTCATAAGGATATCGCCAAGGGGCGATATAACCATAAAATCTAATATTACGGTAAACTGGGTTATGGCCAGTATAAAAATTACAAACTTCTGGTAACCCGATAAGGGTATTTTATCTGCTTTCTGTTCCATTGTTTTAATGTGTGTGATGGTGATGTGATGATTGAACTATTAATTGCGTGGAGGCGTAAGCGCGCGTATTACGGTGGCAAACGCTTCCTCTTTCATTTCCTCAGTAAATTCAAACGGTTTTCCGCCGAAGCTTTTACCCTCTGCCTGAAAGCGGAGCAGTGTATATACCGGGCCGTACGCTATACTCCAGAATACCTCCATGGGCAGTTTTACCAGTTCGCCCCGAGCTATGGCATTTTTGCTGAAGTCGCGTAGTATTTCCCTGAAGTTGCCATGGCTTTCGCGCAGTACGTATTCCCCGTGCGGCGAGTGGCGGATTACGTCCCAGCAATGCATTTTCAGGGCATTGTCCTTTGAGAAACTGATACGGTTATCCCATTGCAGTCGTAATCCCTCGGCAAACGGCATTTCCGGGTCGAAACCTTTTAACGCGCCGCCAAAGAAGGCCTTTCCGGTTTCTATACCTATCTGTTTAATCAGGTCGTCTTTGTCCGTGTAATAAATGTAGAGCGTGGCTACCGATATGCCGCAGGCCTTTGCCAGTTTGTTCATGCTAAAGCCTTCAAATCCCTGTGCTACAATTAGCTCTATGGCTTTTTCTTTTACAAGTTCTTCCTTGTCTGTATTCCGTGTACGCATTGTTTATATTTACCGATGCAAATATAAATGAATGCTCATTCATTTATAAAAATATGATTAATTTTTTTTGACATAAAAAAAGCGGCCTTACGCCGCTATGATTTACTCTTTATCTTCAGACAAATTTTCTTTGTAATCCGGGTACAGGAATTTGTTGTACGGGAAACGTGTTACGTGGATTTCCCTAACGGCTTCGTATACCTTTTCGCGGAAGTCTTCAAAGTTTTCCTTGTTAACCGCAGATATGAACAGGGCGTTATTTTCGCCTACATTGTGCATCCAGGTTTCTTTCCATTCTTCCAATGAAAAATGGCGACGGGTTTTTTCGGTCACCAGGTCATCTTCGTCTATTATAAGCGGTTTATAGGCATCAATTTTATTAAACACCATTATGGTAGGCTTGTCATTACTCTTAATATCCTGAAGGATTTGGTTTACCGATGCTATGTGGTCTTCAAAATCAGGGTGAGAAATATCCACTACATGCAGCAGCAGGTCGGCCTCGCGTACCTCGTCCAGCGTACTTTTAAACGACTCTACCAGCTGGGTAGGCAGCTTGCGTATAAACCCTACCGTGTCTGACAGCAGGAATGGCAGGTTTTTTATAACCACCTTACGTACGGTAGTATCAAGCGTAGCGAACAGCTTGTTCTCTACAAACACCTCGCTTTTACTGATTACGTTCATCAGGGTACTTTTGCCTACGTTAGTGTAACCTACCAGTGCCACGCGCACCATGGCACCGCGGTTACCGCGCTGTACACCCATTTGGCGGTCTATAGAGCGAATACGTTCCTTAAGCAATGCTATACGGTCGCGCACTATACGGCGGTCGGTTTCAATCTCGGTTTCACCGGGGCCACGCATACCTATACCACCACGCTGACGCTCAAGGTGGGTCCACATACCGCTAAGGCGGGGCAGGAGGTACTGGTACTGTGCCAGCTCTACCTGTGTGCGGGCATAGGAGGTTTCGGCACGCTGAGCAAAAATATCCAGGATAAGGTTTGTCCTGTCCAGCACCTTGCAGTCAAAAAGCTTGTTGAGGTTTTTTTGTTGGGCAGGGGTAAGCTCGTCGTCAAAAATTACTGTTTTAACGTCGTGCTCTTTTATATATTGGTGTATTTCGTCAATTTTACCGGTACCCAGAAATGTTTTTGGGTTAGGTTTGTCCATACGCTGCATAAAGCGCTTAATAACCTCTCCTCCGGCAGTAAACGTAAGGAATTCAAGCTCGTCCAGGTACTCGTTTAGCTTCTCCTCGCTTTGCTGCTGGGTAATTACTCCGGCAACAACAGTTTTCTCAAAATTTATGATTTCTTTCTCGAGCATAATGTATTTTAAAGATTACGCAAAATTACGAAAAATAACCGCTACTACATTTTTATAACAGCAGAATAGGTGCAGGCTGAAAAATTTTGTTAAATTTATACAATACGTTAAGCATATGTTATATTTTTATAAATTTGGAAATTAATTTTTACCTAAACTAAAAACTATGAAGAAAATTACTCTTGTGATTTTCGCTTTTCTGTTATCATTCAGTGCCTTCGCGCAGTTCCCCGAAGGCTTTGAAGGAACATGGACTGCGGGCTCCGGCCCTGCAGGATGGGCGATTATCAACAATGCCCCCGGGCTGGTACAACAATGGCGGCCGGTCTTGCAGGCAGATGGGACTACTACCTATCCGCCGCATACAGGCACTAATGCTGCGTTCATTAACCGTGAAACCGTACCGGTAGGCAGTGTTACAGATGACTGGTTAATAACGCCCGAATTTGTAGTGCCTACCGAAGCTCAGCTTACCTTTTGGTCAAGGCTTACTGTAGACGGTGACCAGGGAACCATCTATAAAATATTTATAGGTAACAGCACTACCGACATCACACAGTTTACTGAGATAAAGAGCTGGACGGAACTTCAGCTAAATATAGATCAGCAAACCTATGAAGAAAAACGTGTAGATATACCCGCTACCTATGTAGGACAAACACTTCGCCTTGCTTTTGTTATGCGTGGCCGTACAGGCGACCGCTGGGTAATAGACGATGTAAATGTAGTGTCGCGTTGTTTGGCACCTACACGTCTTGGCATAGTAGGTACGCCTACAGCTACAGGGGCTAACCTTACCTGGACAGAGAACAACAGTGCTACTGCCTGGGAAATTGAAGTAGTAAAAGCTACTGATACCCCTACAGGATCAGGACAAAGTTATTCCGGTGAACTTCCTTACCCTGCCACAGGTTTGGAATCGAGTACGGTTTATAATTTTTATGTTCGCTCTAAATGTCAGGCCGACGGCACCAACAATAGTGTATGGGCCGGGCCTTTTACGTTTACCACCCCACAGGAACCGGCACAGCTGGACTGGTCTACCAATTTTGATAGCGGAAATCCGAGTTTTACATTGGTAAACGGAGCCCAAACCAATAAATGGATTGTAGGAACGGCTACCTCTAACAGTCCTACCAAATCATTGTATATAACTTCTGATAATGACGGTTTAACGAACTTCTATGTAAACACCAGTGCCACTGTAGCACACGCGTACCGTGATGTGTTTATACCGGATGGTGCCGGTGAATTGATTTTTAAATACGACTGGAAAAGTGTGGGCGAGCCCGACAATGACTACCTGCGCGTATGGAGTACACCACAGGCATATAATCCTGTTGCAGGCAGCCAAACGGTAGCCATAAACAATAACTACGTTAACCATAGCGGTAACCTTAATGGTGATTCTTCTACGGCATGGACTACAAATACACATAGTATTGACGTTACTGCTTATGGCGGTACGGTAAGAAGGTTTATATTTGAATGGACAAACAACGCTACCAACGGTGGTAACCCGCCGGCAGCCGTAGATAATATTAGCTTTACCCTTATAAGGTGTCCTAAGCCTACTAATCTTATGGCATCTGTAAACATGACTACCGCAGACCTGTCGTGGACGCAACCGGGTTCTCCTAACCAATGGGAGGTGTATGCCGTACCGGCTACTTCCCCTGCACCGGGAGCTACTACAACCGGAGTGGTTGTAAACGGTACACCGGCGTATACTATGACAAACCTAACGCCAGGCACGGCTTATAAATATTATGTAAGAGCACTGTGTGGCGGCGATGGACAAAGCGAATGGTCTGGGCCATATAACTTCATTGCCCAGTTCTGTAATGCAGTAGACCAGTGTGCTTACACTTTTAACATGACCGACACAGGAGGTGACGGATGGGTTGAAGGTACTATGGAGGTGAGGCAAAATGGCAATACCATTGCCGTGCTGTCATTAAACCCAGTAGCTCCTGAAACTACTATATCCAGCGGTTCCCAAACGGTAACCGTATGTAACGGTATACCTATAAGCCTGGTGTGGACTGTTGGAGGCGACTATCCTCGTGAGATGGGAGTTTCTATACAAAATAACTTTGGGCAAACCATATATACCAGCACTCCAAGAAACTTTAGTCCTAACGTTGTACTCTTTACCGGGGCTGTAGATTGTGCTACCCCGCTTTGTATTACGCCTACGGGGCTTACTGCAAATACTATCACAGATGCTACTGCTAACCTTGTATGGGGTAACGGTGGTACCGGTGGTACCAGTACATGGGAATATTATTTAGTACCTGCAGGTACAGCTGCTCCTACGGCAACTACTACGGGTGTAGGTACAGCTACAAGTACAGTACCGGTAACCGGGCTTACACCAAATACTACGTATAACTATTACGTAAGGATGGTGTGTAACAACGGTGCTTCGGTAACCGCATGGAGTGCCGTGTATACCTTTACCACTACACAGGTACCGGCTCCGTTAAACTACACAGACGACTTTGAGGGCACGTTCCTTTGGTCTACTGTAAATGGTACCCAAGCCAATAAATGGTTCTACGGTACAGCTGTGAGCAACAGCCCTACCCATTCACTATATGTAAGTAGGAATGCTACAGGCAACAATAACCTATATAACGCCAGTACTGAAAGTGTTACGCAGGTATATCGCGATATCGCGGTGCCTGCCGGTACCCGCGATGTAAACATTGCGTTTGACTGGAAAGGTATAGGAGAGTTCTCCGGAAGTACCATTTGGGATTATGTTACCGTATATGTAGTTCCTACTACCTTCAGGCCAACAGCCGGAACCACTATGGTGGGTGCTAACCTTAACGGTGGTACACAACTGGCAAGGCTTTACAACCAGACTACCTGGACCAGGTTTAACCAGATATTTAACGCATCGGCCTATGCAGGAAGTACTATGAGGCTTGTATTCCAATGGCGTAATGATGGTAGTGGTTATAATGGAAGTGATCCTATTCCGGGTGCGATAGATAATGTGGAACTAACCCGTATTACCTGTCCGCAACCTATAGCTATAGCCGTACCTGCCGCCAGCGTAACTGCGTTTACCGCTGTTGTTAACTGGACCGAAACGGGAGTAGCTACTTCATGGGAAGTGCTTATACAGCCTGCTTCGGCACCGGCTCCTACAGCTGCCTCTACAGGTGTTGTAGTAACTGATGCAAGTACATATACCGCTACAAACCTTACCCCTAATACATCGTATGTAGCGTATGTAAGGGCCGTATGTGGCGAGAATGATAAAAGTTTCTGGTCAGGACCAACAGCTTTTGCCACGCCTGTTACCTGTCCGCAGCCACTTGCGGTAACAGTACCTGCTGCCAGCGTTACTGCTTTCACAGCCGTTGTTAACTGGAGGGAAGGTGGCACAGCTACTTCGTGGGAAGTTATTGTATTGCCTGCTTCGGCACCGGCACCTACAGCTACCTCTACAGGTACTGTTGTAACCGGTACGCCTACTTTTACAGCTACAGGCTTAACTTCTGATACGCCTTTTATTGTTTATGTAAGGGCTATCTGTAGCGATACGGATAAGAGTTTGTGGTCTGGTCCGGCAAGTTTCAGGACACCTGTTACCTGCCCTAAACCATTGAACATAACCATACCTCCGGCAACCATTACCCTAAACAGTGCTGTTATTAACTGGACTGAAGCCGGCACTGCCACTTCATGGGAAGTGATTGTACAGCATATTTCAGCTCCGGCCCCTACACCTGCTTCTACAGGTACTATTGTAACCGGTTCTCCTACTTTTACAGCTACCGGCCTTATTCCGTCTACCACATACGTAGCATATATAAGGGCTGTTTGTAGCACAACAGACAACAGTTCGTGGTCATTATCCGGACCTACAGACTTAATTACACTACAGCCATGTAATAATCCTACAGGACTTGTGGTTAACTGTTTAACGTCTGAAGGTGTAAACGTGGTATGGAATGATCCGGGTGGAATAGCCCAATGGGAAGCTACGGTACAGCTTGCTTCGGCTCCTGTACCTGCCAGCGGTACCATAATAAATGTGCCAAACTACACCTATGAAGGTAATTTCGTGGCTAATACCAGCTATACTATTTATGTAAGGACTATTTGCCCTGACGGTAGTGGGTTCAGTTATTGGACCACAAATACATTTACTATGCAGTCTACTTCGGTAGGAGAGGCTCAGGCACTTTGTGCCGGCGTATTAGGTGTGCCACAACCCAGCCAAGCAGATGATGATGGCATTAGACAATCTGCCTATGGTACAGTAGGCTGTCTTTCTTCTACTCCAAACCCTACATGGTACTATGTAACGCTTAACGGTAGCGGTGCGGTTGCACTTGACCTGCGACAAGTCAGCGATTTAGACGGACAAGGTATAGACGTAGACTTTGCTATATTCGGCCCATATGACAATAAACTTGAAGCGTGTTCAGACATAGGAGGCAGGGCGCCTCTAAACACCACTCACATGGTAGACTGTAGCTTTTCTGCTTCTGCTGTAGAGCGAATTGATTTTACAGGAAACCCGGGTGATGTATTTGCAATCCTTGTGACCAACTACGATGGTGATCCTGGGCATATAAATATTACACAAATTTCAGGTCCGTCACTTAGCTGTGACCCTACTGTAGAGCTGGGTCCTGATAAGTCATTCTGTAATACGGCTTCGTACAACCTTACTGCCCGTGTAGATAACCCGGGTGCGGTTCAGCCATATACTTACACATGGTATAAGGATACATTCCCGTTCACCCCTACCATTGTAAGCACTACTGCTGATTCGCAAACCATAGAGGTTACCGATGCCGGTACACATGTGTACAAGGTTGTGCTAACAATGCCTAACCCTGTAAGTACTAACGTTATTTCAGATACTACTACCATAACACTTAGCCACCCGTTTGCACCTCCGGTGTACACACCTATTGTTGTATGCAGCAGCCTGACTAGTACTGATGTGAATATTAATATTAACTACCTTGGTACGCTAGATCCTGCACTATACACTGTTGTGGGTGTTTATCCTACAATGCTGGAGGCAAACCTTGGTACTACCGGCGCTATTAATACATCTGCACTGTACCATACGGGTTCTACTACTTTGTATGCGGTTATTGCCGATGCACTTTCTCCAACGTGTAAGCAAATAGCTCCTCTGCAAATAACAGTGGGCGAACTTACAGGTACGCTAAACTATACACCGGTTGTTTGCCAGGGTGATGCTGCTGTACTGCCAGGCCTTGTACAGGTAGGTGGTGCTGCCGGTACTTATGAGGCTACTCCTCCCGGACTTACCATAGATGTAAATACAGGTGTGGTAACACCATTAACCAGCTCACCGGGTGTGTATCATATTGTTTATACCATACCTGCACAAGGCAACTGCTCTCAGGTACTGGTTGAAGATGATATAGAAATTATACGTACACCTATGGCTACTATAAGCTATTCTAGCGCTTACTGTAATACTGCCGGTGCTTTCGCTACGGTTGACGTTACAGGAGATACAGGTGGTACATTTGCCGGAGATACAGGTCTTGTTATAGATCCTGCAACCGGTGCTGTAGACCTTGGTGCCAGTACAGCTACCTTGCATACAGTAACGTATACACCACCGGCTAACGGTACATGTGTGGGTCTTCCTGTACAGACAACTATACAGATTAACGCGCAGCTAACGGGTACATTTGACTACCCTCGTGCTACATACTGTGTTAATGAAGGTACTGCGAATGTAACCAACTTCGCGGGAAGCATAAACGGAACATATATTGCTACACCTGATGGTCTTACCATAGACCCTGTAACAGGTGCCATAGACCTGGCAACAAGCCAGCCAAACATTTATAATATTGTATACCATTTTGATGCTACTGCAACGTGTGGAGAATACACATCTCCGGCGTTCCAGCTTACTGTTGTAGAACTTCCTGTAACTACTATAGATTATGGCACATCGCCGTACTGTAACACAGCAGGCTTTACAGCTAATGCAAACATAAACGGTACCCAGGGCGGTACATTTGCCGCTAACCCTTCACTGCCAATTAACCCGGCTACGGGAGAAATTGACCTTGGCGGAGCTACACCTGATACTTATACCATAACCTATTCGCCACCGGCTACAGGCCCATGTATTGAGGCTCCTGTAACAACAACTGTGGTAATAAGCACTTCGCTTAGCTCTGTTATTACCGGCCTTAATGCCGCGTACTGTACAGACGGCGGTACTGCTACTCCTATCCTTGTAGGTGATGCCGGAGGTGCATATGAAGTAACTCCTGCAACAGGCTTATCTATAGATGCTACAACAGGCGTAATAACCCTTGGAACAACTACACCGGGCCAGTATTCTATCAGGTACCACATTGTTTCGGCAGGTGCTTGTGGAGATTTCTTCTCTCAACCGGTTGTTATAGATGTATATGAGGCTCCTGATGCTGCTACAGTTATAAACTACTCAGCGGGTGCATTCTGTACTAACGCTGGTATTGTTACGGCTACCGTAACAGGTACACAGGGAGGTACTTACGCTGTAGATCATGCAGGACTATCTATTAACCTTACAACAGGTGAAATAGATACAGCAGCAAGTACTCCGGATACGTATTACGTAACCTACACTACGCCAACTACGGCTCCGTGTATCCCTGTAACTACGCCACCGGTTGCTGTAACCATTGTAGAACGACCTACGGTTAGTATATCTTATGCTGCTTCTCCATACTGTTCTAACGGAGGTGTGGCTACTGTAACACCTAGTGGTACAGGTGCTTACACAGGCGGTACTTATAGTTCTGCTTCGGGTCTTAGGATAAACGCCATTACCGGCGATATAGACCTTGCCTTGAGCGAGCCTGGTACTTATGATGTTATTTATACTGTAACCGGCCCTGCTGGTTGTGGAATTATAACATCTCTTCCTGCAGCTGTAGTGATAACAAGGCTGCCTGAGCCAAACTTTACATATACTACACTTATTACATGTAATGCTCCGGGACAGTCAGTAATAACGCCTAGCTACCTTAGCGTTTACGGAACTGCCGGTACATTTACCGTAAGTGGTACACCGGGTGATTTAGCTATAAACCTTGCAACAGGTGTTATAGATCCATCGGGCAGTTTACCTGGTATATATACTATTACAAATACTATAACCGGTACAGACGGTTGTGTGGGCAATAATCCTGTGTCTAACCCTGTAATTGTAGAAATAACACCTGCTCCGGTAGCAGACTTCGGTTACTCTGCGCCGGCATACTGCCAGGCAACGACAACTGTAGTAGGGCCAACTCTTACTGGTGTTGCCGGAAACTTTACCAGTACTCCTGCAGGATTGTCTATAAACAGTACAACAGGTGCTATAGATGTAGCTGCCAGCGCGCCTGGCACTTACGAGATTGTAAATACTGTTGCAGCTACTGCTACTTGTCCTAAAATAGAGAGTTTACCAGTAACGGTAACCATTACTTCGGCTCCTGTAATTACCACTACAGACGGCTGTGTGGATGGCAAGTATACACTTCAGGTTTACCTGGATACAGATCCGGTATACAGCGTAGATGACGTAGATATTGTATGGACAATGACCTCTGAAACGGGTGCAACGGTAAGTACACAAGAAACAGCAATTATAACTACTCCTGGTACTTATTACGTAAAAGTTACCCCTAAAGGTGGCGTTACTTGTCCTGCGTTACTTCCTGTAACTGTAGCAAGCACTATCTGTAATATACAGAAAGGTATATCTCCTGGTGGCACTATGGGTCAAAACGATGAGTTTGATCTTAGCGGCCTGGATGTTCGTAAAATTTCAATCTACAACCGTTACGGTAAAGAGGTTTATAAGTTTGAAGGACACTATACCAACCAATGGCATGGACAAACAAATGGTAATGAAGAACTGCCTACCGGTACGTATTTCTATACTTTTGTCCGCTCAAACGGTGAAGTTACTACCAACTGGATTTATGTTAACAGAGAAGTAAAATAAATAATTATGTGGTACTATGCTCCCCGCACAGGGGAGCATACCTTACCATGAGGCGAAAAGCAGTTAATAAAGTTTTAATCTTAACTTTTTGAAGTCTTATTATTAAAATTTTTTAAAAGATGTTTTTTTAGATTAAAATTTTGCATATTTACGCTCTCATAGGTTAAACTAGGATAAAGCCACATATAACCTTTAATAAAGAAAACCACAGAATAATGAAAAAACTATACCTGGCGGCATTAGTTGCATTGGGAGGGTTGATGGGAGCAAATGCCCAGCAAGACCCGCACTATACCCAATACATGTACAACATGAACGTAATTAACCCGGCGTATGCGGGAAGTAAGGAGAACCTTGCTATCGGGTTACTTTACCGTAAACAGTGGGTAGATATAGACGGCG
>JBKHWE010000015.1:0-284972 GCA_046566705.1 Bacteroidia bacterium
GATATTAAAAAGCTTTTTCCAAGAACAATACATGCTGTAACTCTGGAAGGCTTCTTAATAAAGCTGACTCTGTTCGTATTTGGACTACAATTAACTAAAGCTATGAACTAGCAACTTGAATTATATATTATGAATTTCCGTAGAGGTTACTCTCGCCACCATCTATAGCAATGGTCTGGCCATTCACATAAGCACAATCATCGCTAAGTAAAAAAGCTACCAGTTTGCCCACTTCCTCGGGTTGTCCTAACCTGCGGGTAGGGTTGCGTTGTGCATATTCGGTTTCGGCAGCTTTAGGATCGGCAGGGTTTACCTGTTTAAAGGCTTCGGCCACCATAGGCGTGAGTATGGCACCGGGAGCTATGGCATTGGTATAAATACCGTCTTTACCATATTCAATAGCCGCGTTTTTAGTAATACCAGATACCGCATGCTTGGTAGCTACATAGGCCGTTTGGTTTACCACCCCGCGAATACCACCTACCGAAGCTACATTTACAATGCGGCCGCCACCATTTTTCTGCATTACCGGGATTACATGGCGCAAGCCATAATATACACCCATAAGGTTAATATCCACCACTTTTTTAAATACATCAATGTCATATTCTATAAGTGGCGCCTGTTTACCTTCAATACCCGCATTGTTGTAAAAACCATCGATGGTGCCAAATTCGGCCACCGTTTTTTCTACATAGTTTTTTACTGCTTCTTCGCTTGAAACATCGGCAGTAATTGTCAGTATTTTTGCATCAGGTGCTACCTGGGTTATTTCAGCTTTGGCCTTTTCAAGCGCTTCTGCATTATAATCTACTAAGGATACATTAGCGCCTCTTGAGGCTACAACTTTTGCGGCGGCAAGGCCAAGACCCATACCCGCACCGGTAATTATTACGGTTTTTCCGTTAAATGAACTCATGATTATTGTAATTTGTTTGTACATATAAATTTACAACCAAATCAATGCATATACGGTTAACAGAGTGTTAATTGTTTCTTTTTGAAGCCATGATTTAAAATAGTATTACTTCCTCCGGTACTCTTGTGTATTTTGCCTGGCAGGCTTCAATACACTGGTAATACAATATCAGTTCCCCGTCTATAATGTCGTAGGAAATAGTGTCAGGTGCATCAGCACAGTCAGATGTTATGGTTTTGTTTACCGTAGAGTAGGTACTTTCAGTAGCAATATCTGATTCAACAGTCATATAGCACAGTGTGCCGTTACAAAGTATGGTGCCGTCAGGTCTGAATATGATTGATTTACCGCTGTTTACAGGCTGAAACACACCTGAACCATCTCCGGGATCCATCAGTACATGGCTAAGCTTCCATTGGCCTAAAATAAGGCTATTGCTGTTGCTGTTTTTGTTGTCGTCATCTTTATTACAAGATAACGACACTACCACTATAACTAGTAATAATAAAATCTTTTTCATAGATAAAAAATTAATTGGTTATTTTTTATCAGATGCAATTATATCGTAAAGGTTGCTTCACGCGTCTATTTTATAGACGTGAAAGTTCTGAAACGGTATAAAAACTCAGTCCGTTATCAGCTGCGAACGAGCAAATATCATTTAGTTTGCTTAGTGATGTCTGATATTTTCCGGTAACCTGATTTACCGGCTTATGGCCATAAAGTACTACGATTTTATTGTTGTCTTTGGCATACTTCAATAATAACTTCAGGTAGTTAATGTCATTGCCGTAGTTGTCGTCTATGCCCAGCCCATAAATCACCTTGTTTCCAGTGTAAAAACAATCCTGGTATTTTGGTTCAATCCGGTCATAAGTTGTACCTCGTAGTATACTGAAGTAGTTAAGCAGTTTTGTATCCAGCTGTTTACTCTGAGCACCGTATGGATACGCAAAGGATGTAAGACTATATCCCTCTCCTGCCATCAGCTGCAACATCGGAGTAATTTCAGCATTTATATAAGCATCCATGCCTGCCGAAGCTACATAATTTGGCCCGTTGAGGTGGTGCAGCCCATGCCCGCCTATTTCATGTCCATTATGGTAAAGTTCGCGGAGTTCCTGTTTTTGTGTTTCGGTAGTTGTATCATAATTGGTTACAAAAAAAGTAGCTTTCCAGTTGTACTGCTGCATCAACGCGTCAGTAGTATACCATTCATCAATAAAAGTATCGTCAAAGGTGAGTACTATTCCCGGCGGATAACCCTCGTTTGATGGAGTAGGAGTACTGCCGTCATCAGGCGAACAGCTGACGAATAACAACAGCAATAGTAAGCCAGCAAAAGGCTTAAAGAGTTTGTAAGGTAACATTGGTTATTTATGGTTTTGGTTTTACCTGAGTTTACGCAGGTCGTCAACGGTATAAAACTTCAGGCCGTTGTTTACCGCAAACTCACACAACTGTTGTAATGCCTCAAAAGGCGTTTCCAGTTTTTCATCGGCATTGTCTACGGTTTTGTGCCCGTAGAAGATAACGATTTTATGATGCTGTTTAGCATACAGCATCACACTTTTGTAATAAGGAAGATTAAACTGGCGGTAATCGTCGTCTATGCCCAGCCCATAAATTACCCGGTCGCCCTCGTAGTAACAGTATTGTACATCTGGGGGAAGTTTGCCGTAGGTTGTACCACGAACCATATCAAAATACTTTAAAAGCTTGTCGTCGAGTTTGCTGTCATGTGCCCCCGCGCCATCAGGATAAGCAAACGAATGTATATTAAAGCCATCCTTTGCCATGGCTGCTTTCAGAGGAATGATCTCATCATTTACATAATTGTCCAGTCCATGCGCTGCTACATATTTCAGGGCGTTTTCGTGGTTATAACCGTGCCCGGCAATATCGTGTCCTGCTGCCTGAAGGAGATGGAGTTTTTGTTTTTGTTCGGGTGTGAACAAGCCGTATTTACAGATAAAAAATGTGGCTTTCCAATTGTATGGGCGTAGCAGTTTCTCGGCATTATACCAGTCGGCTATATAGTCATCGTCAAAGGTAAGCACTATGCCTGGCGGATACTCTTTAGATTTAGGCTGCTGGGTTACTGTTTTTTCTTCTTCCGAAGCCACCCCTAAAGCAACTGAAATACCCAAGGCAAAAAGCACTATAAGCGCGTAAACATGGCGGTTCATAACAGGTCATTTATACACCTAAATATAGAAATTTTTTATTTCAAGGATTATGGTAAATCTTACTGATAAGCAAAACCTAAGAAATATAATTCCAAATGTTCTTTTTCTTGGTGATTTCCATGTAGGCGTGGCGTAATGCCGCGTTTTCAGGCAGGTTCATGTTAGGGTCTATTTTTAGTAACGCAATGGCAAACTGTCGTGCCAGGCTCAGGATGTCGCGGTCTTTAACCAGGTCGGCTATTTGAAGGTTAAGTACGCCGCTTTGCTGTGTACCCATAATATCGCCGGGACCACGGAGCTTAAGGTCTACCTCTGCTATCTCAAAACCATCATTGGTACGGCACATGGTTTCCATGCGTATCTGGCTGTCATTGCTTAGCTTTTGCCCGGTCATAAGAATGCAGTAACTCTGCTCGGCACCACGGCCTACACGCCCGCGCAACTGATGCAGCTGGCTCAGCCCGAAACGTTCGGCACTCTCTATGACCATAACACTGGCATTGGGTACGTTAACCCCAACTTCAATTACCGTTGTGGCCACCATAATATTGGTTTTACCGGCGGCAAAGCGTGCCATTTCGCTGTCTTTATCGGCAGGCTTCATTTGTCCATGCACTATGCTTATGCTGTAGTGCGGCAAGGGGAAATCACGCGATATGCTTTCATAGCCGTCCATCAGGTCTTTGTAATCCATTTTTTCACTCTCCTGAATCAACGGATATACTATATAGGCCTGCCTGCCTTTGGCTATTTCATCCTTCAGGAATTTCCAAACCTTTAGGCGGTTGCTGTCAAACCGGTGTTCTGTGCGGATGGGTTTCCTGCCCGGTGGCAATTCGTCTATAACCGATACATCCAGGTCGCCATACAGGCTCATAGCCAGGGTTCGGGGGATGGGAGTAGCCGTCATGACCAGTACGTGTGGCGGAATTTCATTTTTTTTCCAGAGCTTGCTGCGTTGCTCCACACCAAAACGGTGTTGCTCGTCTATAATGGCAAGGCCAAGGTTTTTAAATTGTACCTTATCTTCCAGCAAGGCATGTGTGCCTATGATTATATGTAGTTCGCCACTTTCCAGTGCTTCGTGTATAACGCGGCGTTCAGCAGTTTTGGTGGAACCCGTAAGTATTTTTATGTTGATGCCTAAAGGAGTTGCTAATTCGCTCAAGCCTAAATAATGCTGGTTTGCCAATATCTCGGTAGGTGCCATAAGGCACGCCTGGAAACCGTTATCCAAGGCAAGGAGCATGCTCATAAGGCCTACAATGGTCTTACCCGAACCCACGTCGCCCTGAAGCAGGCGGTTCATCTGGGCGGGTTGCCCCATGTCATTTCGTATTTCCCTGATTACCCTTTTTTGCGCATTGGTAAGCTCAAACGGCAGATGATTATTATAAAAATCAGTAAAGTAGTTACCTACGTTGCCAAAGGCATGACCTTTTATCTTATGCTTGCGTACAATGTTTTTGGTAATAAGTTGCAGCTGTATAAAAAACAGTTCTTCAAATTTCAGCCGGAACTGCGCCTTTGCTAATATATCCTGGCTTTTGGGAAAATGTATATTAAACAGCGCTTCACGTTTTGTGAGCAGTTTCAGTTCGCTCATTATGTTCGGTGGAAAAACTTCTGCGAACAGCGCCTGCGTTTCGGTAAACAGCTGCTGCATCATTTTGTTTACCACCTTATTGGTTACGCCACGCTGCGCAAGCTTTTCCGTGCTTGGATATATGGGTTGCATGGCGCTGCGCAGGCTGGCCTCGTGCTCGGTAAGCAGTTCCATTTCGGGGTGGGGCATATTAAATATGCCATTAAAAGCACTTGCCTTCCCGAAAATTACATACGGTACATTCAGTTTTATATTCTCACGAATCCATTTCTGCCCCTGAAACCATACCAGTTCCATTTGCCCTGTATCATCAACAAAAGTCGCTACAAGGCGGGTACGTTTTTCGCCTACGGTTTTCAGGTGTACAACCTTGCCTACTACCTGCACTTCGCTACCACTGTTCATCAGTTCGTTTATCTTATAATAACGGGTACGGTCTATGTAGCGGTTAGGGTACAGGTTTACTAGGTCGGCATATTTATGGATGCCCAACTCCTTACGTAACAGTTCCCCGCGTGCGGGGCCTACGCCTTTTAGGTATTCTATAGGAGTTTCGAGCAGGTTGTTCATCCAAAAATATTAGTAAGGCGAAGGTAATCATAAATGGCAAATTTATAAAATGCCAATGCTGCCCTGTAATATGCCCTGTAAAAATAATACCTTTGTAATGCAAAATCATTATCATTATGACAGACCTGAGCAACTACCGTCGTTCGTACGAAAAAAGCGAATTGCTTGAAAAGAACCTGCCCGAAGACCCTATAAACCTGTTTAAAAAATGGTTTATAGAGGCGGAGGAGTTCGGTGCCCATGGCGAAGTAAACGCCATGACGGTAAGTACGCTGGGACTGGACGGTTTCCCTAATTCGCGGGTAGTGTTACTAAAGCAGTATACGCACGAGGGCTTTATTTTCTTTACCAATTACAATTCGGATAAGGGTACGGCTATCGCTGCCAATCCTAACGTATGCCTGTCTTTTTTTTGGCAGGATATGGAACGCCAGGTGATTATTAAGGGCAAAGCCGAAAGGACTTCAGCAAACATCAGCGACGGTTATTTTGACAGCCGTCCCGAAGGTAGCCGTATTGGCGCCATAGTATCGGATCAGAGTAGTGTAGTGCCTTCGCGCCAATACCTTGACGAAAGGCTTAAAGCCACAGAGAAGGATTTTGAAGGAAAAGAAATAACACGCCCGGAACACTGGGGCGGATATATCGTAAAACCTGTTACGGTAGAGTTTTGGCAGGGCAGGCCGAACCGGATGCATGACCGTGTACGTTATCTTCTGCAGGAAGATTATAGCTGGCAACTGGTAAGGCTGGCTCCGTAATTTTCTTAAATAATAAGCCACGAATTACACCAATTCACTGAATTTATTCGTGATAATTTGTGTAATTTGTGGCTGGTTAGTTAATCATGAGAGTAATTTTAAGAGCAAATTAACGCGTTGCCATACATCGTTTTAGAATATTTTGTATATTTAAGTATAGTCATATCTAAAATCGAAACGTATGAAAAACCTTATATTGATTCGCCACGCAAAATCGAGTTGGGATGCACCGCTAATAGACCATGATCGTCCGGTAAGTAACCGTGGTATACAGGATGCGCATCTTGTGGCAAATATGATAGCGCCACACTTACCTAAATCGTATGTGGTGTGGAGCAGTACGGCTATTAGGGCTAAGAATACCGCCTATGTATTTGCCGAAAACCTTTCCATTCCTATAGAGTCCATAAACTTCAGGGAAGACCTGTATACGTTTGACAGTGGTACGCTGGCTAAAATCATAAAAACCTGCGATAACCAATTTGATAACTTAATTCTTTTTGGACATAACGACGCTATTACTAATTTTGTTAATACCTTTGGGAATCGTGAGGTAGAAAATGTACCTACTTCGGGATTTGTTTCCATGTCGTTTGATACAAACGACTGGAAAAACCTTACAAAGGGTTCAACAGATAGGCTAATCTTTCCAAGAGAATTAAAACAATATGATCCATCATTCACCGGATAACCGGTATATAGACAGGGAAAAAAGCTGGCTTGCCTTTAATGCGCGTGTACTACAGGAAGCTGCCGATGAAACTGTGCCTTTACTAGACAGGCTTCGTTTTTTAGGGATATTTTCTAATAATTTCGATGAGTTTTTCAGGGTACGCTATGCGGCAATTCGTCGTCTTAGCCTGGAAAGCATTACCAGCGAGGAGCTTCCGATGACGGATTCGGCCCATAAGCTATTGGGTGAAATTACAGAGATTGTTATAGAGCAGCAATCTGAAAGCCTCCGTATCCTTAGCCGCATAGAAAAAGAGCTGGAGAAGGAGAATATATTTATGCTTAACGAAACCCAGCTAAACCGCGAGCAGGAGCATTTTGTTAAAGACTTTTTTATACAAAAAGTAAGCAACGAGCTGGTTACCATTATCCTTAACGACCTTGATGAGTTTCCGTTACTTAAAGACACAGCCGGTTACCTCGCCGTAAAAATGGAACTTAAGCCTAAGAGGGAGAATGATAATAAGCGTGTACGCTATGCGGTTATAGAAATGCCTCGGAACCTAAGCCGATTTGTAATACTGCCTTCTATTAATGAAAAGCATTATGTTATAATGCTGGATGATGTTATCCGTTTTAACCTGAGCAGTATTTTTAATATATTTAAGTATGAGAGCATTGCAGCTCATATGATAAAAATTACCCGTGATGCCCAGCTGGACATAGATAGTGACCAGAGTAAGAGCCTTATGGAAAAAATATCTACAGGTGTTAAAGACCGTCGTATAGGCGAACCCGTACGTTTTGTATACGATGCTGCCATAGAAGAAGATACTTTGGCATTTTTCCTTGACGGACTAAAAATAGACGCTACCGATAGTATTATACCGGGAGGGCGCTACCATAATCGTAGGGATTATATGGGCTTTCCTACACTAGGCCGTAATGATCTGGTATATCAGCAAAACCCGCCACTGCCTGTAAATGGGCTTACCCTTGACGGCAGTATATTACAGCGCATAAAAAAGAAAGACTATTTGGTATATGCTCCCTATCAGTCGTATTCTTATGTGATTAAATTTTTGCGTGAGGCCGCCTTAGATCCTAAGGTTACCGCTATAAAAATAACACTGTACAGGCTTGCCAAGAATTCGCAGATTATAAGCTCACTTATAAACGCGGCTAAAAACGGCAAAAAAGTTACTGTACAGATAGAGCTGCAGGCACGTTTTGACGAGGCAAGTAACATTACGTATGCCGAGGTTATGCAAACCGAAGGGATACACCTGATATTTGGTGTTAAAGGGCTTAAGGTACACAGTAAAATTTGCCTTGTAGAGCGTATGGAAAGCGGTAAGGTAAAACGTTATGGGTTTATATCTACCGGTAACTTTAACGAGAGTACCGCTAAAATATATACCGATGTAACGGTGTTTACTGCACACCAGCAAATACTTAAAGAAGTAGGAAAGATATTCGACTTTTTTGATGTTAACTACCGCGTGTACCGTTACAAGCACCTTATTGTATCGCCACACTATACCCGTAACAGGTTCTACAAACTAATAGACCGTGAAATATTAAACGCTATAGCCGGCAGACCCGCTTATATAAAGTTGAAAATGAACAGCCTTACCGATTACAGAATGATAGACAAGCTTTATGAAGCCAGCAGGGAAGGGGTGCGCATTCAGCTCATAATTCGTGGTATGTGTTGTCTTATACCGGGTGTTAAGGGGATGAGCGAAAACATTGAGGCGATTAGTATCGTAGATAATTACCTGGAACATCCACGCATTTACATTTTTGCCAACGGCGGTAATCCTGATATATACATTTCTTCGGCTGATTTTATGACGCGTAATATAGATTCGCGCGTAGAGGTTACCTGCCCGATTTACGATGATGACATTAAGCGAGAGCTTATAGATACTTTTGAAATAGGCTGGAAAGGCAATGTAAAGGCGCGCCTCCATAGCGAAAAAATGGAGAATAAGTATCGTAAGAAACCTAATGCCAAACCGTTTAGGGCGCAGCTGGAAACCTATAACTACTACAGGGATAAACTGGAGGTTATCTATGAAGTAGTAAGCCCTGACCAGGAAGAAGAACACGCAGAAGCATTAAACCCAACAGAAACTAACACGACTGCCGAACTTAAGAATGATTGATATAAAGAAATACGCCGCCATTGATATAGGTTCTAATGCCATGAGGCTGCTTATTACCAATATAGTAGAGGCACCTGAAAAAGAACCTCAATTTAACAAAGCGTCGTTAGTGCGTGTGCCTATACGTTTAGGGCAGGATGCGTTTACAGTAGGGGAAATTACCGACGAAAATATAGAGCGTATGGTAGATGCCATGAAAGCCTATAAATTACTTATGAAGGTGCATAAGGTGGAACGTTATATGGCATGTGCCACATCGGCTATGCGCGAGGCCTATAATGGCCAGGAAGTAGCAGACATCATAGCCCGTGAAGCTGATGTAAAAATAGATATTATAGACGGCAAAAAAGAAGCGGCTATTATAGCCAGTACCGACCTGCATGACTTTTTTAAGCCCGGTCAGAATTATTTGTTTGTAGATGTGGGGGGAGGAAGTACCGAATTTTCGCTGTTTGCCGACGGAAAGATAGTAGCTTCAAAATCGTTTAAAAACGGTACCGTACGCCTGTTAAACAACATGGTGAACGAAGTGGTATGGCAGGAAATAGAAAAATGGATAAAAACCGTAACCGAACCCTATGAGAACATAAGCCTTATAGGATCTGGCGGAAATATAAATAAACTCTTTAAACTATCCGGTAAAAAACAGGACAAGCCATTGTCTTACTTTTACCTTCAGGGGCAATACCAGCTACTGAACAGCCTTAGCTATGAGCAGCGCATTACCGAACTGGAACTCAACCCTGACCGTGCCGATGTTATAATACACGCTACCCGTATTTATCTTAATGCCATGAAGTGGAGTGGTGCCCGTAACATCTTCGTGCCTAAAATAGGCCTAAGCGATGGTATAGTAAAAGCAATGTATTTCGATAAAATATAAAAAAATAACGGGCTATTACGGCATTTCCCCGAAGTTGCTGTAATGGACTTCAGTTTCCTGCAACATATCTATAGTAAGGGGCTTACTTTTAAAGAAAACTCCCTTTTTGCCTGCTCTTTCCATATCGTCAGGATTTTCTGAAGTACTCAGCATGGTTATGATAAGGCTTTTTTGCCTGCCTTTTGTAAGGTTGTGGTATTCTTCTAAAAACTCCCAACCGTTCATTCCAGGCATATTAATATCAAGGAATATGACATCGGGTGCATTTTCTGTACCGGCAAGGTGCCTTAGCGCTTCTTCGGCAGATAAATAAGTAATAATCTTTATATCCGGATTATACTTACGTATGGCTCTTTCGTGAAAAAAATTATCATTCTTATCGTCATCAATAAGCATGATACAAGTGATAGTGCTAGTCCCCATTTTTATTAATTTATTTGTTGTTTTTTAATGTTGTTTGCTAATTGCCTGGTTTATTCTACGGTGGCAAGGTGTCTTTTTTCAGACACCGCCGATTTTTTCAGCCGCAATACTTTGAACAAGAAAATGCTGCCTGCACCCGGTAACGATTCTACCCAGATATTTCCGCCGTGCATCTCTACAATCTTTTTGCAGTTTGCTAAGCCCACACCATGGCCATCGTACATATCGTTACGGTATACGCGCTGAAAAATATTGAATATGCTTTCAAAGTATTTGGGCTCTATACCTATGCCATTATCCTTAATGTAAAACTCATAAAAGTTACCCGCTTTAGCACAGCCAATATGTACGGTAGGTTTGGTGTCTTTTTTCCTGAACTTTATGGCGTTATTAATCAGGTTCTGGAAAAGCTGACGCAATTCGGTTTCATAACCGTAAAGAGTAGGTAATGGGCTATCGATAATAATAGTTGAACACGATGAGGTAATAAGGCCATTAAGGTCATGTATAACTTCATTTACCACAACCTGGCTATCTATTGCAGTTAGTCTTCTGTCGCGTCCTAATCTGCCAAAGTCCAGTAATGAACGTATAAGTGTGCTCATACGTCCTACAGCACTGTTCATAGCCGCAAGGTGTACTTTTATATCGGCATTAGCTTCTTCAGGATAATCTTCATCTATTAATGCAATGTAGTTAGATACCGTACGCAGAGGTTCCTGCAGGTCATGAGACGCTATGTAGCTAAACTGTTCCAGTTCCTGGTTTTTTTGGTAAAGTTCCTGTATCTGACGGTTTATAATATCTTCCCTGTGCTTACTGTCTGTAAGGTCTATTACTGAGATAAGTATGCTGCGGCCGTACATGCTCCGAAATGGTGTAAATGTAAGTTCCGCCGGAAATATAGTACCATTTTTATGTTGAAGGTACTGGCTGTCATTATCACCGCCACGTACAAACTTTCCGTTCTCTAAAATAGCATTCTTATCGTTTTGGCTAAACAGGTCGTTACCTTCTTGCTGCAGTCTTTTTACAGATTGGCCTATAAGTTCATTTTTAGTGTAGCCGTAAAGCCTTTCGGTTTCATTATTTATATGCTGAATCAGTCCGTTATTGTCTGTAATTATCAGGGCATAAGGTGCCGCTTCTATCCCAAGGCTCAGGTTTTGGTAGGCAAGCTCTTTTTTCTCTTCAACATAATTTAGCTGTTTTGATACCTCGTCTACAAAAACGATGGCTACAAGTATAAGCAATACAGTAAGTAGGGTAGAGCCCAGCCCCGGCAACGCGACCTTACTGTTGTGAATTAAAATTTCGCAGTAACCAATAACAATGATGGCTACCAGCATGCGTATAAAAATTTTTCGGGCCATGATATTCCCGGATTTATTTCCGGTAAAGATGCCTGTAATACCTTCCTTAGGATGAAATAGTGTAGCCGCAAGAGAAAACACAAAGAAGCAAACTGATGTTTGCAGTGACATGTGGGTACCGAGCCCGAAATTTTGCATATACGCTTCACTATATAAATAACCAAATAGTACACCACCGGAAATAAGAGTTATTGTGTGTAATATATACTGACCGGCTTTTATGCATCTTTTGTTGTGAAACTGTACCAGGATTATCCATAAAGAAGCCATGAGAAAACAAAATGACGCTACCACAGACATGGTTTCTGCAAATTTAAAATGTGGTAAGGCAGTCGTGTAGCGGGGCATAAAAAAATCATCTGCATTTAGGTTGTAGTGCAGGATGTTTTCGGAAAAAGAAACCCCTCCTACAAATAGGACCGGCGCGATGGCAAGCAGTGTTATAAACGTTGCATTTTTATGCGATAGCAGTAAGGATAGTAAAGATGCCGCTAAAAAAATGATACCTATGGCAGTGTTTACCTTCATGGAAGAAAACTGAGCTGAGATACTTTTTAGTTCCTGTATGTCATATGCCCAGCCGAATAAAACGGCTAACCCTGTAATAATCATAAATAACCCGGTAAATATGATTACTTTTTTATAAGGGGTAGGATATGTATTAGTATGAGCCATTAAATGAAGCGGTGTTGGTTAGGTTTGTTTAAGCCAAAATTAGCTAAAGCACAGTTAGTTATATGTTAACTACAGCCTAAACGCTAAACACTTTCGATTAATGGACAAAATATGTCGACAGGTGGTTATTTACAGGTGTTTATTTACGAAACATTCGATGAATGGTAATCTTATTGGTTTTGACTGAATTTTTCTACAACTCCTGAAAGTGTTGCGCTATCAAGTGGTTTTGATATAAAATCGGTGAGAAAGCTATTGTTTAAAGCCCTGGTTTTCTCATTAGGATTTTCGGATGTTGTAAGCATTATTACTATCATGCTTTTACGCATTTCATCGGAAAGGTTTTTGTATTCCTCTAAAAATTCCCATCCGTTCATGCCCGGCATATTTATGTCCAGGAAAATAATATCGGGATATTTTGTAACGTTTTCGCCTGTAAGATATTTAAGGGCATCAGTAGCCGAAAGCATTTCTACTACTTCAATAGTATCATCATACTTGGCTATTACTCTTTTGTGAAAAAAATTGTCAAGCTTATTGTCATCAATAAGCATGATGCAATGTAAGGTTTTCATGGTTTTATGTTGGTTATAGTAAATTTAAATGTGCTTCCTTCTCCGTAAACTGATTCTACCCAGATTTTTCCCCCGTGCATCTCGGCTATCTTCTTGCAGTTAGCCAGTCCTACACCATAACCTTCGTATTCATCCTCACGGTTTACGCGCTGAAATATATTGAAAATATTTTTATAATGCCGCGTATTTATACCTATTCCGTTATCTGCAACCGTGAATTCGTGCATGCCATTCCTGTATTGGTAAAAAATATCAATAACAGGGCTGGTGTCTTTCTTCCTGAATTTTATAGCGTTATTTATAAGATTCTGAAACAGCTGCCTTAATTCTGTTTCATATGCGCAAAGCTTAGGCATTTGGTTGTTAATTGTTATTGTGGTACCGGTAGTTTTTATAAGATTATTTAAGTCGGCCCTTACATCATTTAGTATCAGCTCTACATCTGTTTGTGCCAGTATTTTATCCCTGCCCAGCAGACCATAATCCAGCAATGTTTTTATAAGGCGGCTCATGCGATTGGTGGCCTGCTTCATGGCGCTAAGATGTAGTTCCACTTCAGGGTCTGCCGGGTAATCTTCTTCCAGTAGAACAATGTAATTAGATACCGTACGCAGCGGTTCCTGTAAATCATGCGATGCTATATAATTAAACTGCTCCATCTCCTGGTTCCGTATTTTTAGCTCGCGTACTTGCTCCTGTATTGTTTTTTCATTTGCTTTTCGTTCAGATATATCAATTACTGTGGCAAGTCCTACTATTCCGTCTTCAGTTTTTACCGGTGTAAGCCCCATTTCTATAGGAAACTCTTCACCGTTTTTTCGCACGGCATATAAATTTGCGTGAGATGCATAATGTCTTGTAAATGGCGTAATGAAAAAGCTTTTCATTTTACCGGGGTGTCCTGCACGGTAACGTTTGGGCAACAATACTTCGAGTCTTTCTCCTAATATCTCATCACGGCTGTAGCCAAACATCATTTCTGCTTCGCGGTTTACCAGTATTATTTTTCCTTCACTGTCTCCCATTACCAGGGCGTTTGGCATGGCTTCAAAAATCAGGCTGAGCCTTTCGCTTATCAATTCTCGCTTGCGGTCCAGGTTGTTAAGCATTTTTGAGGTTTCCCATGTAAAGATAAAACTCATAAATATTATGGTGACTGAAAAAATGGCAGAGCCAACGCCCTCGCTCATAACGTCATATTTTTGCACATATATGTCCAGATAACTAGCCACAACCATAACTACAACCAGTTTTACAAACAGGTTACGGGCCATAACATTACCTATTTTATCTCCGGTAAAAACGGCCGTGATGCCATACTTGTAATTAATAAGGCTTGTACCTACAGACAGTGCCAAGAGGCATACACAGGTATGTAGTGCCATTGGGGTAGAAATACCGAAGGTATACAGTAATGCTATCTTAAATACATATCCCAGGCCTACAATAAATGTTATAAGTGTAACTGTGTGCATCATATATTGCGATATACGAATTAAGAATACCCTTTGCGATGACGATAGTATGATGGCTATAGCAGTAATGCATATGCTGCTCGCCGTAATTAAAGACATACGACCGGGATGTTCCAGTGCCGGGTGGGTATTGTCTTTTACAAAGACTTGATCTATGGCAATAGATGCCCCGAAATGTTCGGACACCGTTAGCAGCGCAACGGCAAAGGCAAGCCCTGCCGAGAAATATCCCAGCGGCTTTACAGGCCTGAAATAGTACGTAGCCTGTATCACCAGTGCCTTACCTAATAAAAGCAGGCATAGTGACGTATTAAATTTCATTGTAGTATAGCCGTTTACCACACTCAGCAGTTGCCCGTTTTGCGTGTACCAGCCTACCATTACAATAAGTGCTACTATAATGTTTAAACTACCTGCGGCAAATGCAATGTATTTAAACCTGATTTTTTTATTGGTTGCCATGATTTAGTAGTTGGATGCTCACTAACAACACAATATCCCCCTATCAAATTTAATACTTTTTATCGTACATAAAGTACAAAAGAATATAAAAGTATATGTAAAACGATGTTAATAAATGTCAGAATGTCAGTGTGAGCATGTCAAATGCCTGTTTTTTTAGCAATGGCACAATCATTGCCTAAATAAACGCGAGTGCAAATTAGGAGGTGCACGGCAACAGAGAAATAAAAAATCACACAAAATAAACTTTTAGACAAGATGAGTAAAATAATCGGAATCGACTTAGGAACAACTAACTCCTGCGTAGCCGTAATGGAAGGTGGCGAACCGGTAGTTATTGCAAATGCCGAAGGAAAAAGGACTACACCGTCTGTTATAGCTTTTGTAGAAGGCGGCGAAATTAAGGTGGGCGACCCTGCAAAAAGGCAGGCGGTAACCAACCCTACTAAAACCATAGCTTCTATTAAGCGTTTTATGGGTAACAAGTACACTGAAAGCGCTAAAGAAGCCTCTACAGTTGCTTACAAAGTGGTTAAAGGTGATAATGATACACCACGAGTAGATATAGACGGACGTCTATACACGCCACAGGAACTAAGCGCGATGACGCTTCAGAAAATGAAAAAAACAGCTGAGGACTACCTTGGCCAAACCGTAACCGAAGCGGTTATTACCGTTCCGGCCTATTTTAACGACGCGCAGCGCCAGGCTACTAAAGAAGCAGGTGAAATCGCCGGTCTTAAAGTAAGGAGGATTATAAACGAGCCTACTGCGGCTGCACTTGCTTACGGTCTTGACAAAGCAGGACAAGACCAGAAAATAGCAGTATATGACCTTGGTGGTGGTACTTTTGATATCTCTATCCTGGAACTTGGCGATGGTGTATTTGAAGTACTTGCTACAAATGGTGATACACACCTTGGTGGTGATGACTTTGACCAGGTAATCATCGACTGGCTTGCTAACGAGTTTAACAGCGAAGAAGGTGTAGACCTTCGTAAAGACCCTATGGCACTTCAGCGCTTAAAAGAAGCTGCTGAAAAAGCTAAAGTAGAGCTTTCGGCTTCTTCTCAGACTGAAGTTAACCTGCCATATGTTACTGCTACGGCTTCAGGCCCTAAACACTTAGTTAAAACGCTTACACGTGCCAAGTTTGAGCAACTTGCAGATGAGCTTGTAAAACGCTCTATGCAGCCGGTTGCCAAGGCGCTAAAAGATGCTGGCCTTTCTGTATCTGATATAGATGAGGTAATTCTTGTAGGTGGTTCTACACGTATTCCACGTATTCAGGAAGAAGTAGAGAAATTCTTCGGTAAAAAACCTTCTAAAGGTGTTAACCCGGATGAGGTTGTGGCTATTGGTGCTGCAATTCAGGGTGGTGTACTTACCGGTGATGTTAAAGACGTACTGCTATTGGATGTTACCCCGCTTTCTCTTGGTATAGAAACTATGGGTGGCGTACTTACTAAACTTATTGAGGCCAATACAACAATCCCGACTAAAAAGTCGCAGGTGTTCTCTACTGCAGCTGACAGCCAGCCAAGTGTAGAAATCCACGTACTTCAGGGAGAAAGGCCAATGGCACAGGATAACAAAACAATCGGTCGTTTCCACCTTGATGGTATACCATCTGCACCAAGGGGAGTACCTCAAATCGAAGTAACCTTTGATATTGATGCTAACGGTATCATCAAAGTTTCTGCTACTGACAAAGGTACAGGCAAGTCGCATGACATTCGTATAGAGGCTTCTTCTGGACTTACACAGGAGGAAATCGAAAGGATGCGTCGCGAAGCTGAAGAAAATGCTGAAGCTGATAAAGCTACAAGGGAAAAAGTAGAGAAGCTTAATGAAGCGGACGCTATGATTTTCCAGACAGAGAGCCAGCTAAAAGAATTTGGCGATAAACTTTCAGGTGGTAATAAAGCGAACATTGAGTCGGCACTGGGCGAACTTAAAGTAGCTTACGAAAGCAAAGATGTGGCTACTATCCAGCCTGCTCTTGATAAAATCAACGAAGCATGGAAAACTGCATCTGAAGAGCTTTACAAAGCACAGGCTGAAGGCGGACAAGGTGGTGCGCAAGCCGAACCGCAAGCTGCCGAAGCTGGTGACAACGTTCAGGACGTAGATTTTGAAGAAGTAAAATAAGTTTTACTTACACAATACTTTTAAACAGCAGTAGCCTTTGGCTGCTGCTGTTTTTTTATGCTCTAAAATGAAATTAATTTACTCTTATGCCAAGTAAATATGTTCTGTAAAGAAGTTGGGATAGAACAATATTTGAAAGCAACTCACAACTTAAATGTTACGTTGAATGGCTTATCTGTTGTTGGGATAGAACAACAATTGAAGGCAACTCACAACGTTTAGCCGTTGCTTTAAACTTTCCGGCAAGTTGGGATAGAACAACAATTGAAGGCAACTCACAACTCAGTCAATTGGAAGTAAAGGCAGGCTAAAGTTAGAGTAGGGTAGATTCAAAGCAGCTTACAAGCTGTTTAGGTAATTTTTCAATGAGTGTTGAAGCTTCTGATTACGATATAAAGCCACAAAAAAATCCCTGCCTTTCGGGCAGGGATTTCATTAATCAACGATATAATTTAAACTTAAATAAATGCTTAGCTTGCAGGGTTTTCGGCTTTTTTAATGGTAACAACAAGCTCGCTGCCGCCATCTTCAAGATCCATAAAAATCTCATCGCCCGAAGATATTTTAGAAGTAATGATTTCTTCTGCCAAAACATCTTCTACATATTTCTGTATGGCCCTTTTAAGTGGCCTTGCACCATATTGTTTGTCAAAACCTTTATCGGCAATAAAGTCTTTGGCTTTGTCACTCAGCTGAATGTTATAACCAAGGTCTTTAACACGTGCATACAGTTTTTCAAGTTCAATAGTGATGATTTTATCAATGTCGGCTTTTTCAAGCGCATTAAATACTATGATATCATCTATCCTGTTAATGAACTCAGGGGCAAAGGTCTTTTTAAGCGCTGCTTCAATCACCCCTTTATTGTGGTCGTCAGCTTGTGCCACTTTTGCAGAAGTACCGAAACCAACTCCCTGGCCAAAATCTTTCAGCTGGCGTGCGCCAACGTTAGAGGTCATGATGATGATGGTGTTCTTAAAGTCTATCCTGCGTCCAAGGCTGTCGGTTAGGAAACCGTCATCCAGTACCTGAAGCATCATGTTAAATACATCCGGGTGGGCTTTTTCAATCTCATCCAGAAGTATTACAGCATAAGGCTTACGGCGTACCTTTTCGGTAAGCTGGCCACCTTCTTCGTAACCTACGTATCCCGGAGGCGCGCCTACAAGGCGAGATATGGCAAATTTCTCCATATACTCACTCATGTCTATACGAATAAGTGCATCTTCACTGTCAAACAGTTCTTTTGCGATTACCTTTGCAAGCTGGGTTTTACCCACGCCGGTTTGCCCAAGGAAAATAAATGAGCCTATCGGCTTGTTAGGATCCTTAAGGCCTGCGCGGTTGCGCTGTATGGATTTTGCAATTTTCTGCACTGCTTCATCCTGTCCAATTACCTTACCTTTAATAAGTTCGGGTAGTTTGGCTAATTTATTGCTTTCAGTCTGCGCAATACGGTTAACAGGTATGCCTGTCATCATGCTTACAACATCTGCAACGTTATCTTCGGTAACGGTAACGCGGTTGTTTTTAGAATCTTCTTCCCACTGCTCCTGAGCTATGGCAAGCTCTTTTTCTATGCGTTTCTCGTCATCGCGAAGCTTGGCTGCCTCTTCGTATTTCTGCTTTTTAACCACACTGTTCTTAAGCTCGCGCACTTCCTCAAGCTGACGCTCAAGATCCAGTATCTGCTTAGGGACATCAATGTTGGTAATGTGTACGCGGCTTCCTGCTTCGTCCAGGGCATCAATAGCTTTGTCCGGAAGGAAGCGCTCACTCATATACCTGTCAGTCAGCTTTACACACGCTTCAATAGCCTCGTCTGTATAGATAACATTATGGTGGTCTTCGTACTTGTTCTTGATGTTGTTAAGAATGGTAATGGTTTCAGGAACAGTTGTAGGCTCTACCATAACCTTCTGGAAACGCCTTTCAAGCGCACCGTCTTTTTCTATGTACTGGCGGTACTCATCTAGTGTTGTAGCACCAATACATTGGATTTCACCACGTGCCAGTGCCGGTTTAAACATATTACTTGCGTCAAGCGAACCTGTAGCGCCACCTGCACCAACAATGGTGTGGATTTCGTCTATGAAAAGGATGATGTCATCGTTCTTTTCAAGTTCGTTCATCACCGCCTTCATACGCTCTTCAAACTGGCCGCGGTACTTGGTACCGGCTACCAGGCTGGCAAGATCCAGTGTTACCACACGCTTGTTAAACAATATACGCGATACCTTTTTCTGGATGATGCGCAGTGCAAGTCCTTCAGCAATGGCTGATTTACCCACGCCCGGCTCACCTATAAGCAGCGGGTTGTTCTTTTTGCGTCGGCTCAGGATCTGGCTTACCCGTTCTATTTCTTTTTCTCGGCCTACAACGGGATCTAGTTTTCCTTCTTCGGCAAGCTCTGTAAGGTCGCGCCCAAAGTTGTCCAGTACCGGGGTTTTAGATTTTTTGTTGGCCTTATTTCCCTGGGCGGGGTTACTGAAACCGCCGTCACCGCGCAGGCTGTCATCCTGTCCGGGATCATCGTTGTAAGACTCTGCTTTTGGCAGGTTCTCCATGAAATCTTCTTCGTTTGCTGTCATGCTAATGAACTTTTCTTTAACAGTTTCGTAATCAATTTTAAGCTTGTTCAGAAGCTTGGTTGTTGGGTCGTTCTCATTGCGCAGTATGCACAGCAGCAGGTGCGCGGTGCTTATACTGGTGCTCTGGAACACCTTAGCTTCCAGAAATGTGGTGCGCAGCGCCCTTTCGGCCTGGCGTGTAAGATGAAGGTTTTTCTTCTCGTTATTACGCTCCGCTACGGGGTTGGCAGGGCTTAGTATTTCCACCTTTCGGCGCAGGTGGTCTAAGTCTACCGATATGCTGTTCAGGATGTTTATGGCCTTGCCCTGGCCATCCCGAAGGATTCCCAACATTAAGTGTTCTGTACCAATGAAGTCGTGGCCCAGCCGGAGTGCTTCCTCCTTGCTGTACGTAATTACGTCCTTGACCCTTGGTGAAAAATTATCGTCCATAAAAAAGTGTCCTTTCTTGCTTAATGTAAATTTAGCTAATTTATAAGGAATTTGCAAAAACTGTACCCAATAAAGAGGTGTCAGCTAATAGACGAAAAAAAACTGACAAATAAAAGTTTTTAAGTAGTATTTATGAATGTTTACGGGCAATGCGCTGTTGATAAAAGGGTTAAAAATGTTGGCTAAAAATGCTAAAATCCTATTTTTATTATGTATATTGGGCCGTTTTGTAATAACTGTAAATTTTAATTATAAGTACTTATGGCTGAAGGAGAAAAGTTGATTCCTATTAATATAGAAGACCAAATGAAGTCGGCCTATATCGATTATTCGATGTCGGTTATCGTTTCCAGGGCGCTTCCGGATGTAAGGGATGGCTTGAAACCCGTGCACAGAAGGGTATTGTACGGAATGTATGAACTGGGCGTGCTTAGTAACAGGGCTCATAAAAAATCGGCAAGGATAGTAGGTGAGGTATTGGGTAAGTTCCACCCTCACGGCGATTCATCTGTATATGATACCATGGTGCGTATGGCCCAGGAGTGGAGCCTAAGATATATGATGGTAGACGGCCAGGGTAACTTTGGTTCTATAGACGGCGACAGCCCTGCGGCGATGCGTTATACAGAAGCAAGGCTTAAAAAGATATCTGAAGATATAATGAGCGACCTGGATAAGGAAACCGTAGATTTTCAGCTGAACTTTGATGATACCCTGCAGGAGCCTACCGTAATGCCTACGCGTATCCCTAACCTGCTTATAAACGGTGCCAGTGGTATCGCGGTAGGTATGGCTACAAACATGGCGCCACACAACCTTAGTGAGGTTATAGACGGTATACTTGCTTATATAGATAATACTGATATAGAGATAGACGAGCTTATGCACCACATAAAAGCACCTGACTTCCCTACAGGAGGTGTTATTTATGGGTACGAAGGCGTTCGCGAAGCCTTTAAAACCGGTCGTGGCCGCGTAGTATTACGTGCCAAGGCAAATTTTGAAGAGGTGGAAGGGCGTGAAGCCATTATTGTTACCGAGATTCCGTATCAGGTAAACAAGGCGGATATGGTTAAAAAAACCGCCGATCTTGTAAATGAAAAGAAAATTGAAGGCATAGCCAACATTCGCGACGAAAGTGACCGTAACGGTATGCGTATTGTATATATCCTTAAAAAGGATGCGGTGCCAAATGTGGTACTAAATACCCTTTATAAGTTTACTGCGCTACAGTCGTCTTTCAGTGTAAATAACATTGCCCTTGTAAACGGCCGACCTGAAATGCTGAATCTTAAAGATATGATTCACCATTTTGTGGAGCACAGGCATGATGTCGTGGTGCGCCGCACGCAGTACGAACTTCGTAAAGCGGAGGAACGTGCCCATATCTTGGAAGGTTTGATTATTGCTTCAGATAATATAGATGAAGTAATAGCCATTATCCGTAGTTCGAAAGACGGTGAGGAAGCCCGTAACCGACTTATTGAGCGTTTCAGCCTAAGCGAAATACAGGCGCGTGCCATCGTAGAAATGAGGCTTCGCCAGCTTACAGGCCTGGAGCAGGATAAACTTCGTGCAGAATATGCCGAAATCATGAAATTAATAGATGAGTTAAAAGCACTCCTTGCCAGCAAAGAGCTAAGGATGGAGCTTATTAAAGAAGAACTTGCCGAGGTTAAAGATAAGTATGGTGACGAACGCCGTAGCCGTATAGAGTACAGCGGAGGCGATGTAAGTATTGAAGACCTTATCGCTGACGAAAGCGTGGTAATTACCATTTCGCATGCGGGTTACATTAAGCGTACGCCACTTAGCGAATACAAGACACAAAACAGGGGAGGCGTAGGCCAGAAAGGTGTTGCCACCCGCGACCAGGACTTCCTGGAGCACCTGTTTGTGGCTACTAACCACCAGTACATGCTGTTCTTTACCCAAAAAGGTAAATGTTTCTGGATGCGTGTGTACGAAATTCCGGAAGGTAGCAAAACCAGTAAAGGCCGTGCCATACAAAACCTTGTTAACATAGAAAACGACGACAAGGTTAAGGCATTCATCTGTACACAAGACCTTAAGAACGAAGAGTACGTAAACAGCCATTACGTTATTATGGCAACTAAGAAGGGTATCGTTAAGAAAACCCTGCTTGAACAGTACTCTCGCCCTAGGCTAAACGGTATCGCGGCGATTACTATCCGCGAAGATGATGAATTACTTGAGGCTAAACTAACCACAGGCGAAAGCCAGGTGCTTATTGCTGTGAAGAGTGGTAAACTGGTTCGTTTTGAGGAAGGCAAGACCAGGCCGATGGGGCGCAGTGCCAGCGGTGTACGTGGCATTACCCTTGCCGATGATAACGACGAGGTAATAGGCATGGTATCTGTAAACGATATGAACAGCGAAATCCTTGTGGTATCTGAAAAAGGATACGGTAAGCGAAGCAGCCTTGAAGATTACCGTATTACAAACCGTGGCGGTAAAGGTGTAAAAACACTAAGTATTACAGATAAGACCGGCCAGTTGGTATCTATAAACAGTGTTACCGATGCCGACGATCTTATGATTATAAACAAATCAGGTCTTACCATACGTATGATGGTGAGCGACCTGCGTGTTATGGGCCGTGCCACACAGGGGGTGCGTCTTATAAACATTAAAGGTAATGACAGCATTGCAGCCGTTGCCAAGGTTCTTCGTGAGGAAGACGCGGTAGATGAAGCGGCACTGGAAGCGCTGGATGGTGCGGATGAAAACGGTATTACCGGTATCATAGCTCCTGAAGGTGTAGACCCGGACGACCTTACCATTGACCCGGATGATTTTGCCGGTGAAGAGGAAGGTGAAACAGAAGAATAAACAACAATAACAAAATAATTATGAAAATTCAATATGCGGTAGCGGCATCGCTACTACTGTCAGTAAGTGCTTTTGCCCAGAAGGACGAGCTTAAGGCGCTGAAAAAGCTTGATGAACAAAAGGATCCGATTACTGATGCGCAAGTGCAGGAATATAATACCCTGTTCTCTGCATTTGAATCTAAAATAGGTAGTGCTACCGAAGAACAAAAAAGGGACTTTTACTACTATCGTGGTACATATTACCTTATAGTTGACCTTGAGAAAAATCCATCAAATGCCATAAACGCTATTAATAAGGGTATGGAGGATGTAGCCAAAGTACTTGAAATAGAGAAAAAAGGCAAAAAGAAGTATACTGATGAGCTTGAGCAGCAAACGCTTCCGCAAATAAAAATGGGTATACAACAAATGGGCCAGGCATTTAGCGATAAAAAGATGTATAAAGAAGCTGCGGCTGCTTATGCGCTTTCATACAAAGTAGATCCTAAGGATCAGTTTAGCCTGTATAATGCTGCCGCGCTTGCTACAAACGCTCAGGATTATGACAACGCGCTTAAATATTATCTGGAACTTGATAAGGCTAAGTTTACCGGTGAAGCTACCTATTATGTGGCTACTAATAAGGCTACTAACCAGGAGGAGAACTTCCCGAACCAATCTACACGTGATATAGCCCTTAAAACAGGTAGCTATATTAACGCAAGGGAAATCAAGCAGCCTTCATTAAGGCCCGAAATTGTAAAGAACATCGCGCTTATTTACAGTACAAAGGGTGAAACGGCTAAGGCAATTGAGTTCTTTAATAATGCACGTAAAGAAAATCCTGAAGATTTGGATTTAACACTACAGCAGGCTGACCTGTATTATAAAGCTGGTGATATAGAAAACTATAAGAAACTTGTAGGTGAGGCTATTGCAAAAAAACCAAACGATCCTACCTTGTTCTTTAACCTTGGTGTAGTAAATACAGATTCTCAGCCTGCTGAGGCGGAAAAGTACTTTAAGAAAGCACTTGAGCTTAAGCCTGATTATTTTGACGCGCTTGTAAACCTTGGTAACCTGCAAATGACCGGCGACGAGAAAATCGTAAAGGAAATGAACGGACTTGGTACCACCGCTAAAGATAATGCCCGTTATGATGTGCTTAAAAAACAAAGGACTGCCATGTTTAACAAGGCACTTCCATTCCTTGAAAAAGCGCATAAGGTAAAACCGGACGACCAAAACGTTATTGCGGTGCTTACCGGGATTTACCAGGCACTTGAGCGTACCGCTGATTATAATGCCATGAAAGCTAAGAGGAAAGCATAATTTTCTTTTTTGTAAATTATATAAACGGTCTGTACTATATGGTACAGGCCGTTTTTTTTTGTATAAAGTTGCTGTTTGGGGCTTAGCTTTAGGGGATACAGAGTGGCTATGAGCTCATTGTTAGGGGGTAGGTGCTGTATTCGTTAGGTTTACATTACTTACGTACATAAAAGAAAAAGCCGCTGAATTATTCAGCGGCTTTCATTTTACTAACCCAATATGAAATGAAAAACTATGACTAACTACTTATTTCTTTATGAATTTTACTGTGCTGGTTTCATTACCTGTAGCTATACGGGCAATGTATACACCTGCGGCAATGCCACTTATGTCTACATTTGTGCTTACCGATGTGTTAAGCTTTTGCTGTAACACAGTTTTACCGGTTACGTTAATAATGCTTATTTCTGTGTTTTCTGTAAGGTCTTGTCCTGAAATGGTCAGCTTGTCTGAAGCCGGGTTAGGGTAGATGCTAATGGCTTTTTTGTTTAACTGTGCTGTGCTGTTAACCGTAGTAGCGACAAGCGTAGTATACACCCCATCATAGCTTACCCGAAGTTCTTTGCCTGCGGCAGGAGCTATTTGCCCGGTACCTATAAAGCCATTAAGCGTAGCAGAAAAATCTACACCGGTACGTTTTATACGTAGTGTACCATTATCTACAACTACTTTACTATTAGCATGCATTACAAGGGCTGGTGCGTCTAAGTCCAGGTGATTTACAGTTACCGTACCAGAATTGATGTTTACACGGCCTACAACTGCCCCAACAGGGCCTACGTTTGCGGCATTATCCAGAAACAAGTCTCCTATTATTAAAGCCTGTCCTGTGTTTACGTTGCCACCGTTTACGTTAAGTGTACCATTTGGACCTACTACTGTAGTCCAGTAGGCTTCAGAAGTTCCTCCGGTGTTAACGTTTAGTGTGCCTGTAGGGTAAAAATCGCGTGTGCCTACTTCTACCTGGTAACCACCACTTATAAGTCCGCCTTCGTTAACGTTAACGGTTCCGTTTCCGTTAGTAAGAACCCCGATAAAGATGCCCTGCCAGTTACTTTCGTGTTGGCAACGCATGGTACCGCCATTAAGGTTTACTATGCCATTGCCTTCTCGGCCTACACGTATAATGTTACGGCAGATGAATGACGCACCGGTATTTACCGTAACATTTCCGTTAAGGAAGTCGTTAAAGTAAACCTGGTAATCGGCATTAATGCTAAGGTTACCGCCAAGATGGTCAAAAATACCCGGCTGCCAGTCTACCCATTGGTTAATGGCCGGTGACTGTCCCTGTGAATTTGTACGTACAATCCTGAATGCGGCATTGTCAAACAATATAGCGCCTTGCGGGCTGCTGCTCCAGTTTGAGGTATTATAAAACTGGGTATTCGCGGCTCCGGACCAGGTGTAAGTTTGTCCCTGTACGGTAGCGGTACCCATGGTAGTTGCCAATACTGCAATAAAGGCGAACTTTGCAAAGCGTACTTTTTGTTTCATAAGTTAACGTTTGGTTTGTTTAATAAATGTTTTTTTTACACTTATCAAATATAGAATATTTTTTATTTAATCATCAAAAAAAAGTTAAAAATATTTTTAACCCTAAATTTTACAACGTTAGAGTAGTGTAAATATGTAATTGATGATTGTGTATTGGTATTTGTATCACACCAAATAAAAAGCCCCAAAGTAAAATAACTTCAGGGCAGTGTATTGTGGCGTTTTCCGACTTTGAAAAATCTGGTTATTTGAGTTTTTTAATAGTAAACAGTTCATTATGGTCTTCCACCTTAGGATACATACGTACCGAAAAATCAGTACTGAATTTTTCGCGGTAGGCCAGGTTCCGTGTCTTATCTTTTTCGGTGAGCGTCATGGTATTAAATAAAATAAAACCATTTACATTCAGCATGTTGTTTAACCGTTCAATAAAAAAGTGTTCGAACAGAAAGTTTGGCATTACCGTATCCTGGAAAATATCTATGATGATAAGGTCGAACTTGTCTTTGGATTTTAAAACAAATTCAAAAGCATCTTCGATGATAATAGTACAATTCGGAATCTCACCAAGGCCAAAATAGGTGTTGGCCAGGTCGATTACTTTGGGGTCTATTTCCACTCCGGTAATTTTGCCTTTGTAGCCTATATCGTCTGCCAGGGTTTTTATAACACTGCCACCGGCCACGCCGAGTACCAGTACATGGTTAAAATTACGGATACGCTCAAAACCTATATAATGCAGACCTTTGCGGAGTATACGTTGGAGGCTTCCGTAAGAATAATTGGTGTTTTTGCTGTCCAGTACCAGCTTACCGTAGTTAAGGGTTACTTCCAGTTTCCGGCTTATTTCCGAATCCCTTTTAAGGACGTTTACCGGTATAAAGTAGCTAAGTAGCTTTTTAAACATCGTTTGATTTGTGGTTAACGCAAATATAATGCTTTTAAAAAGTAATACTTATTTACTTATCGATTTTGTAATGAAATAAAATATGGTACCGTATAGCAGTACCATAGTCAGCGGTAAAAACCAGGAACCCAGCTGAGGATCGGCACTGCGTGCAGTGACTACAGTCTGGTATGCTACACTGCCAAAGATTATCACTACTACCAGCTTAAGCCAGCGCATCATACGTGTCATTATGGTGTATTGGCTCACCGCATTTTCAGGCGTTATTTCAGATGGATAATTAAATACGTGCGGAAACCGGTTTAATATGGTTATTCCTATATATAGTATTGTAGCTACTATGGGTAATCCCAGTATGGATATTTTATCGCCAAAGCCGTCTGCCTTCCCCGATCCACCATAATGTGTAGGTATAACATCAGGTAACGAACTGTAACTGACAACCAGATATCCCCAAAAAGCAATTACGCTTACAACGCCTGTAATTTCTATAGCTTTATCAGTGGGTGTTAGTGGTATTTTTATTTTTGGGCGATACGGCATGGCGGTTATTTTACAAAAAATCGGACAATAAATATGATAAATAGTAATATAAACAATGCAAAGATAAGTGTTGTTGTTAGCGGTACTTTATGTTCTTCGGGTGCTTCTTTACTTTTAAGATGTGATACTTCGTGCGGCGGATTTTGGTTAATAAAGGCTACTTTTTCGTCGAAAATAATGCTGTTTCCGGACAGTTTTTTCAGTTTAGCGTAGATGTTCTCTTTGTGAGCTTCGTTCAGGAATATGCAACACGTAAGGATTTCATCTGTAATCAGGCTATTCGTTTTCAGGTCGGCCATACGCAGCAGGTAGCTGATGTTTTCGTCTGAAAGAAAATTGTTTACAACTGTGTACAGTTTCTGACGGTCTACACGGCCACCGTTTTGTAATACCCGTGTTTTTATGGCCTGTATGTGTACCAGGTATTTTATGGGAGAAGGCCCATCCGGATTCTGCCTGCCTGTTCGGAAGCTCGTCCTGAACCCTTTTATATAGTCATATTCATTACGGGAAGCTTCATCATTAAGTACTTCATACGCTTCCGCTACTTCCTTAAAACGGTCTTCACTCTTTTTATCGCCATTGTTTTTGTCTGGATGATACTGTAACGCCAGCTGCCTGTACGCCTTTTTTATTTCGGCCTGTGGGCAATCAGGGTACAGCCCCAGTATTTTATAATAATCTTTCATCCGGAATTTAAAAAAACGAAATGTAAGGATTTTATCGGTTAGCTGCTTACAGGCAATACTTTTTCATAAGCCCTGCGCGCGCCGCCCCTAAAAAATACCTCGCCACAGTATGTATAGCCCATCTTCTCAAAAAGAGCCAGCATGCCGGGATTGTCAAAATTAGTATCGGCACGTACACTGTAAATATTGTTTTGCAACGCGTAATCTTCAATAGCATGCATCATTACACGTGCCAAACCCTTACCCAGATAATTACCGGAAACCGCCACCCTGTGATATACAACAAAATCTCCTGATGTAAGCCATTTTCCTATAATGGCAGCATAGGCGGGCTCATTGTTAATCATAACGGCACTGTAACCTATAATTTCATGCCCATTGGCCAATACAAAACCATAGCCGTTTTCTATATCGGTTTTAACTACTTCGGGGTTAGGGTAGCCATCCTGCCACTGGCTGCTGCCATCTTCTTTACGGCGCTGTATGGCCTGTTTAAGGATGCCCCAGATAGCCGACTCGTCCTGAAGGGTTGCCTGCCTGAAAATGTAAGGTACAGTGCCGGTTTGCAAAATATCGGGTTTTATTGGGTAATGGTTATGGTTTTTACAATAGGAGCCGTAGCTACATCAGTCTTAAACCTTAGCTCGTAGGTACCCGAAGCGTTAGCGGTAAAGGTGTATTGCTCTGTTTTTGTAGTTTCCTTATTGTCGCAGTTACATCCTTCATAATCTACTTTTGCGGTAATTTCTTTGGGAAAGCCACTAGAAGCATAAAAGCTGTCAAAGTTGCCACAAGAACTGTATACCTTAAATGCTACGTTAAACACAAGCGGCTGGTTTACCAGTCCGGTTGTAGGGCCCGTAACCGCTGTAGCGCCAGAACCGGTGCTTACAAAACAATACGGATCATCTGCTGCTGTACTGCATGCTGCTATAGATAGTGCCGTAGTTATAACTATAAAGAGTTTTTTCATGGTATTGGTTATTTATCAAATTTAGCATTTAGATGCAGCATTTGTATAAACGTTGCGTGCGATAGCTTAAATTAAAATAGTGCAACGGTAAATCCGCTTGTATATTTTTCGCCGGATTGTAGTGTTATTGCGCCTTCTTTTGTAAAGAAATCACCATTAGCCGTATCGGCATCGCTATATCCCTGCCATGGTTCTATACATATAAACGGGGCGCCCATCTTTGTCCATAATCCTAAATGCGGAAATTTAGGGTAAGTAACCTTTAGGTATTCTTTGTCCTGTTTGGTTATGGTAATGCTACGGCTCTCAAGATTGGTAAATATAAGCGCATCGTTGGCAAAAAGGCTGTGCTGTAATGATAACGTACCATTGTGTACGGGTATTTCTGCTGTAATATCAGACAGTAGGTCGTTTACAAGCTGAATGCTTACCAGGGGCTCATTTTTTTCAAATACCAGTTTATAGTCTTCAAAATTGCCCGGCAGTGAAAATGCAGGGTGGGCACCTATACAAAATGGCATAGGGCTGTCGCTGTTATTAGATACAACATAATCCAGTGTCAGGGAGCTGTCGGTTAATGTATATATAAGTTCCAGTTCAAAATTAAAAGGGTATACTTCTTTCGTTTTGTCTGAAGCTATCAAGGAAAATACTACTTTATTATCTTCCTTATGTTTTATGGTAAACTCATTATCTCGGGCAAAGCCATGTCTTGGCAGGTTGTACGTTTTTCCGTCTATAGTATATTGGTTGTCTTTTAACGTGCCTACTATAGGGAACAATACCGGCGAATGCTTGCCCCAGAAATCAGGATTGCCTTCCCATATATATTCAGTTTCACCTGATTTAAAAGAAAATAATTCAGCCCCCTTAGGATTTATGGCAGCCGTAAGGGTGCCATTGGTAATTGTTACAGACATTAGGTATAGGTGTTTTTTTGGTTGTGCTAATGTACCAAAAGTATAGCTTTGTGCAAACAATTTGTATTTCTTTATCCAATATTGTTACTTTTAAAAAATGAACACCAAAAAAATTATGCGCCCTGTCTGTATTATCTTCTTTTGTGCCGTTTTAGTATCGTGTACCATAAAAAAGAATACGACCGTTTTTTCAGAGCCAACAGTATATCATAACATTGACAGCCTTATATCGCAAAAGGACTTTTTTAAGAGCAGGGAGTTTTTTAATAGAGACTCGGCTACATTAACAGAGTACCATGCTCTTATGGTTAAGGCCAGCCTGCACAATGCCTTTAATAAGCCTGCGCAGTCTAATGCCGCGATTAATAAGCTGTTTGAGTTTTATGGCGCCCAGCTTACCGATTCTGTAAAACTAAACCTGCTTCGCATCAGGTCGGGTAACCACGCGCGCCTGTTTGATTACAGCGGTGCGGCAACCGCGTTATCAGTGCTGTTACATGATTATCCGCTTTTAATAAGCGGAGCTGAAATAACGGATTTTCAAAATTCGCTGGAAACATGGCAGGCGCTTGCCGCCCGGCCTGCACAAACGGTTACCCGGAACGGCACAGTACGCATGAAAATGCAGCGTGATAAAGTAGGGCTAAAAAATATACATATAAAACGCGATACCCTTTCTATGCCTTTTGTGCTGGACACCGGTGCTAATTTTTCTACCGTAAATGAGACAACCGCTGCAAAAATGGGGATGGTTATTGTAGATTCTGCTATAGATGTAGGGGCAATAACCGGTAAGCTGGTAGAGGCCAGGCTAGGCATTTGCCCGGAATTCAGCATTGGCAGTATTGTGGTGAAAAACGCTGTGTTCCTTGTTTTTCCTGACGCGTCATTATACTTTCCCCAGGTAGATTACCAGCTAAACGGGATTATAGGTTTTCCGGTTATAGAAGCCCTGGGAGAGATACAACTTACCCATGAAGACGAACTGATAGTGCCTGAAAACCCTACTGTTTATAAAAACCAGAATATGACACTCGATTTCCTCACCCCAATAATTCAGCTTGGTACTGAGTACTATACCTTTGATACCGGTGCGGCAAATACCATGTTGTATCCTAAATACTACAACGCCCACCCCGAGGCGTATAGCGGCCTAAAGTTACGCGAGTTTCAGTCGGGTAGTGTGGGTGGTATTGTTAAGCGCAGTGGATACCTGGTTACATTTAATACTATGATTAATAATAAGAAGGTTACCGTAGATAATGTAGACCTGTATGCCGAGGATACAAACCCGCAATCGGCAGTATTTTATGGTAACCTGGGACAGGACCTCTTTAGCAATTTTAAGAAAATCACGATTAATTTCAGGCAGATGTTTATAAAGTTTGATTAAGCCGTAATGCATCGTTCGCGTAAAACGTTGTAGTGACTTTTTTTCTTAAATAAAATATAGTGCTGTAGTTTGTTGTATATTGTTTACTAACTTTAAAGTATACAAAAAATTCAATACAACACCTATGTCACAATCATCTGTTTTTAAAGAAGCGGGTTCATTTCCCGAAAAATACACAATACCCGAAATCCACCAGCGCGAATACCTGCTTAATGGCGAATGTGTAAGCTGGGACGGTCCTACCGATACTATTTATTCGCCCATCTGCATTCCCGGGCCAAACGGGCTGGAGCGTAAAGTCGTAGGCAGTATCCCTAAAACATCGCCAAAAGAAGCCATGGAAGCGCTGGATGCTGCTGTGGCAGCCTACAACAACGGCCTGGGCGAATGGCCTAACATGAGCGTGGAGGGCCGTATAAAGTGCATGCAGAAGTTTGTATACCTGATGATACAGCAGCGCGACCTGGTTATTAAACTGCTTATGTGGGAAATAGGGAAGACCCTGGCTGATGCTACCAAGGAATTTGACCGTACGGTAGATTACATAAACGACACGATAGATGCCCTTAAGGAACTTGACCGTGAATCGTCGCGCTTCCAGGAAGCCGAAGGTACTATAGCGCAGATTCGTCGTGCGCCACTAGGAGTGGTACTGAGCATGGGGCCGTTTAACTATCCGCTAAACGAAATATTCACTACGCTGATACCGGCCCTTATTATGGGAAATACCATACTGTTTAAGTTACCAAAGCATGGCGTATTGGCGCACTACCCGCTACTTAATGCCTTTAAAGAAGCATTCCCGAAAGGAACGGTTAATACGCTGTACGGTAAGGGTGCCGAGATTATTTCGCCGATAATGGAAAGCGGTAAGGTAAACGTGCTTGCTTTCATTGGCTCAAGTAAGGTAGCCAACGGACTTAAAAAACAGCATCCTAAGGTAAACAGGCTGCGTGCCATCCTTAGCCTGGATGCTAAGAATGCCGCTATTGTTACCAAACATGCCGACCTAAATGTAGCGGTAAACGAGTGTATACTCGGTGCGCTTTCGTTTAACGGCCAACGCTGTACTGCACTGAAACTTATCTTTGTGCAAAAAGATGTAGCAGAAGAATTTGTTGCCAAATTAAGTGCTGCGGTAGAAGCATTAAAACCCGGCCTGCCGTGGGAAGATGGCGTAAAAATAACCCCACTGCCTGAAGCTGATAAACCGGCTTACCTTAAGGAGTGTATAGACGACGCGGTAGCAAAAGGTGCTAAAGTGGTTAATGAAAATGGTGGCCATACAGAAGCTTCGTTTGTATTTCCTGCGGTGGTATATCCTGTAAACAGCGATATGAAACTGTACCTTGAAGAACAGTTTGGCCCGATAATCCCTGTGGTGCCGTTTGAAAGTATAGACGAGCCGGTAGAGTACCAGGTGAATGCGTCGCACGGTATGCAGGTAAGTATTTTTAGTAATGATGCCGCCGAAGTAGCCAGCCTTATAGATCCGTTTGTAAACCTGGTAAGCCGTGTGAACATTAACTGCCAGGCACAGCGCGGCCCTGATGTCTTTCCGTTCACAGGAAGGAAGGACAGCGCCGAAGGTACACTTTCTGTATTTGATGCATTGCGTTCTTTTTCAATACGTTCACTTGTGGCAACTAAAGTAACAGATGATAATACTAAATTGCTGAATACGATAGTACGCGACCATAAATCAAACTTCCTGAGTACCGATTATATATTCTAAGGGAATAAATTTTATGTTGATAAAGGCTGTATCCGATAACAAAAGGATGCAGCCTTTTTGTTTAAAACAAGGTCAGCTGATTCCTGTCTGCCGGTTTGTTTTTTGGTGGTTTGGCTGCGCCAAAAATAGTTCGGCCACCATACTTATATGATTCATCCCGTTCTTTTTGTATCAGGGCATCAAAATTTTGGTTGGGTGTAAAATCCTTCTCGGCCTGTAGGGATAGTTCCGACAGTTTACGTATCGCAAGCATTTTATCACTGTTGCCTATTTTGGCACGATGTATAGCAGTATTAAGGGTAGCTATGGCTTCGTCAAATACATTTACCGGAACCGGGAATGGATGTCCGTCTTTACCACCATGCGCAAAAGAAAACCGCGCCGGGTCGTTAAATCGGGTAGGGGTACCGTAAATAACCTCACTAACCAGTGCCAGGCTTTGCAGTGTACGCGGGCCAACTCCCTGGAGCATTAACAAATCTTCAAAATCTTTTGGCTGGTTTTCATGTGCCACCCAGAGCATCGCCCCTAGGCGTTTCATGTTTACATCCTTCATTCGCACATCATGATGGTTTGGCATTACCAGGTGCTGTATTTCCCGCAGCATCTTTTCCGGATGTTCCTGTACTATGGCCAGTGATTTTTCCCGGGTGGCCTGTGCATTGCTATCGGTAAGGTTAAGTATTTGCCCACGGTTTTCGCCACAAATAAACGTATGTGGCTCCTCTACAAACGATGTAAGGCCGTTGCTGTGCCAGTGGTAGCGTCGCGCGGTTGAAGTATAATTGTTCATGCCCTGCTGCACCACGCACCATTCGCCCTGTGTGTTTACAATAAAATTATGCTGGTAAAGCTGAAAACCGTCTTGTATGGCCGTGTTGTCTACCTTGGCGGTGAGTTTGCTCAACCCTGCAAGTTGCATTCCATTAAGTCCGGTACGTTCGCCCACAGCCATAAGTTCATGGGGCGTATTGGTAGAATGTTTACCCTTGCCTCCGCAAATATAAATGCCTAATTCCCGGCTATACGGATTTACCGATCGTTTTAACGCGCCCAGTACAGATGTGGCTATGCCGCTGGAATGCCAGTCCATACCCATTACGGCCCCGAAACTCTGAAACCAGAATGGATTGGCCAGCTTTGAGATAACCGCCGCCGAGCCAAATTCCATAGCAATGGTTTCCACTATGGCAAGCCCAAGTTTTGCCATACGTTCAGACAGCCACAGTGGTACATGGCCTCCGTGCAGCGGCATATCGGCAGAACCGGAATGTTTCATAGGACTACAAACTTTACAGGCAAAGATACAAAAATCAAACAGTAAGATAATTTTCTTATAGTGTTAATTATTTCCGCGATAAATTTTCGGCTGCCATAATTATGTAAATGAAAAAAATGTACATTTCCCGTACAAATCACCATCCTGTGAAAAAGAGATCTTTTAGTAATATCTGCCTGGTTTTATTTGGTGTTACCTTGTGGTGTATGCAAAGTTGCTCCGGTAATAAACAGCATGTAAATAAAACAGTTGTACCGCTTACCGGTGTTGATTCGCTTCGTGTAAAAGCAGACTCATTATTCCATATTTCCAGGCCTGTTATGGGGTATCGCTTTGTGATACATGGCGATTTTGACGGCGATGGAAAACCCGATACTCTTGTGGAACGTTTTACCGATTCCCTCTACCAAAAGGAGGCTGCAAAATATTATACGAGTGCCGATACACTATTTGATTATTCCGATGGTATTTTCCTGAACAATTATTTAGGCAGGCAATCTTTCCTGGAATGGAAAGAGAGGAAATTGCATCTCGAAGGAGGGCATTCGGGCTTTCATTACATAGAAAACTGCGGTGATGTAAACAACGACGGTAAAGATGAGATTTTGCTGGTACGCCAGTGGGATGACTATTCTAACCTGAATACGGCTTATGTGTATGCTTGTGCCGATGGTAAGTGGGAAGAAATTTACAGGACACCAATATGGGAATGGCAGTTTCCACCTACACCATCGGTTAGTATGATTCCGGGGCTGTTTGGTAATTTTCAGGTCGGTAAAACAGACAATGAGCAAGACGACGCATTGCTGGAAGAACAACTAAAAGGTTACCGTTTTATAAGTCACTATTCCGACCATTCCATTGAGTTTAGCGGACGGAATGATGTAGGTGTATGGGATGATGATGCGGCTGCACAAGAGTTTGAAACAATGGGTGATCAGGCTTATATAAAAAAATATTTCATCAGGGTTATGCTAAACGACTCGCTATACCTGAAACGGAAAAACAATCCGTCGGTATTTTATAAAGTAAAAGTAGTGCCTGAAGAAAACATTATCCTATTTCCGCTTGATGATGGTGCCGATATGATTACCACCCGGATTTTTATAAACCACCCGCAATCGCCATTAAAAAACAAGCCCCGCAAATAGCGGGGCGCAGTATTTATTTTTTCGTAAACTGTTTATCTAAAAACAGGTAGCGGTCGCGGTGCGGTTCTTTATAAGCCTTTGGCTGCGCGTTTATTTCCATGATGGTCATTTCGCCGCCGCTGTTGCTGGCGGGCCATTGCACCATTTTCTTCCCGTTAGGGTTGCCCGTTTTTATAAAGTTGGCAAGGTAATCTACACCTATGTCACTCACTTTATAGTCTTCGGGAGTCCATTCGTACACTTTGTTTCCGCCAAGGTTCCCCAGCAGGTATTCTATATCACTGGCATGCGACGCGCCTTTAAGGGCTTCAGGCATTTTGTTTTCTTCCTTTTTACCGTCGTCTTTAATAATGCCACCGGCAAGACCGGCCTTGGCATTACCCATTTCGGCTTTCATTGGCGGATGCGCCTTACTAAAAATGTAGGCATACACCGGCTTGCCCGAAGTTTCCCTGTGCAAATCAAGCCATTTCCAGGTGCTGTATACAATAAAGTTATCACTGGATAACGCTGTAGCCGAGGCTATGACTTCTTTTTCATCTCCACCCGGATATAGCTCAAAAATAATCTCTGCATTGTTGCCGTAGCGTTGCTGTACCATTTTGGTGTATTTCTCGGGGCTAGGATACTGCCCCTGCATAAATACCATATAGGGCATTTCGGTAGACGTCCATCCGGCAAGTAAGGGGACCTGTGCCTGCTCGCCCGCGGCAAATGTTTCAGACGGCAGTTTGTTTAAAAAATACCCATCTACAACGGCTTTGGTACTAAATGCACCGGGTTTTGCCGCTAAGTCCAATAATTGTTCGGCAGGGAGGGAACGCAGTGCGGCAAGGTTGGTTAGTTTATTACTTTCGCCAAATTTAATACCACTGTCTTCCTGTTCTTTAAGCGGAATAGCATCAAGCGTAGGGTTTATCATGGCACCACTTTGCCCGATAGCACCATTTATTAATTTTTTAGAAAGGGGAGAAACCATTTGAGCGGATACCGAGATGGATCCGGCCGATTCACCTGCTATGGTTATTTTGTTGGGATCTCCACCAAAGCCCGCTATGTTTTTCTTTACCCAGGCAAGAGCAGCAGCCTGATCCAGCAATCCGTAATTGCCGGAAGCATGGTTAGGTGATTCCTTGGTTAGTTCAGGGTGTGCAAAGAACCCAAAAATCCCCAGCCTGTAGTTTAGCGTAACTACTACAATGCCTTTCCTGGCAAGGGTTTCGCCATCGTATCTGCTTTCCGAACCATCTCCGGCTATAAAGCCTCCGCCATAAAAATACACCAGTACAGGAAGTTTCTCATTTGGCTTTTTGGCGGATGTCCATACGTTAAGGTACAGGCAATCTTCGCTCATCTTAGGCGCACGGAACATCATGTCGCCAAAAACATTTTTTTGCATGGCGTTCGGGCCAAATTCTGTTGCTTTCCGGATGCCTTTTACTTCGTCGGGTGGTTGTGGTTCGCGCCAACGCAGTGTCCCCACAGGAGGTTGGGCATAAGGAATTCCCCTGTAATTACTGATGCCGCTTGGCAAAGTTAATCCTTCAAAAACACCATCATTTGTAGTTGCCCGCGGTGCCTTCTGGGCAAAAGAATGTAGGCCAAATGTTATTGTTATGGCCAATACTATAATTTTTTTCATTAGTGAAATTGTTATTTGCTTGTTATTCAAATATAGCAAAAAAAAGACGCTTGGCTATAAAGCAATGACGTTGGTGTTTTTTACTTCGCCGATCATAAAGGTACTGTGTGTGCTGCCTATATGGTGCAGTGTGGTAAGCTTGGTCACTACAAATTCGCGGTATTCCTCCATATTGGTCATGTATATTTTCAGGATATAATCGTAATCGCCACTTACATGATAACATTCCAAAACTTCAGGTAGTTTTGCGACTTCACGCTCAAAGGTGGTTACGTTTTCCTTGGTATGCTGTACCAGTTTTAAATGGCAGAATACCACAAAGCCTTTCTGTACCTTATTACGGTTAAGTACGGCTACGTACTTTTCTATAATGCCTTCGCGTTCCAGTTTTTTTATACGTTCATGTACCGCTGTTGGCGACAGGTTTAGCTTTAAGGCCAGTTGTTTAGTGGTTTGTGTACTATCTTCCTGCAGGAAATGTAACAGGTTTTTATCGGTTATATCGAGTGCCATGATGAATATTTTTCGGTTAGCTAAATAAAATATTTTCAAGTTTAGATTTTAAATCTAAATAAATTTAAAATTAACGAATAATATTCGTTAAAAATAAAAATGTATTGATTTTTATTTTAAGTATACTTCAATTTGTAAGTAACTAAACACAAACAAATACTACCATGAGCAGTAAAAATTTTCATCCGGCAGATAATATCCAGGATTTACAATACTTTGGTGAATTCGGTGGGGTAAACCCTTCAATATCTGATTCATCTACGTATACGTTCCTTTCTGCAAAAACCATGTTTGATACCTTTGAAGGCAATGCCGACGGTTGCTACCTGTATAGCAGGCACTCATCGCCAAGCAACCTGTACTTAGGGCAGGCACTGGCAGCAATGGAAGGTACTGAAACCGCTAATGTGGCAGCATCGGGTATGGGAGCTATAACCTCGGTACTGATGCAGTTGTGCGGACAGGGCGACCACATCGTGTCCAGCCGTACCATATACGGTGGAACCTATGCGTTTATGAAGAACTTCCTGCCTAAATTTGGCATTACGGCTTCCTTTGTAGATATTACCAAACACGATAACGTAGAAGCTGCTATAACACCAAATACCAAAGTGTTATATTGTGAAACCGTAAGTAACCCTTTACTTGAAATAGCCGATATTACAGCGCTTGTAGCTATTGCCAAAAAGCACAACCTAAAGCTTGTAGTTGACAATACATTCTCGCCATTATCTGTTTCTCCTGCTAAAATGGGGGCTGATGTGGTGGTGCATAGCCTTACCAAATTTATCAACGGTAGTAGTGATACCGTAGGAGGCGTTGCTTGTGGTACGCAACAGTTTATTAACGATATGCGTAATGTAAACGACGGTGCTGCCATGCTTCTTGGCCCTACAATGGATAGCCTTCGTGCTGCCAGCATTATGAAAAACCTGCGTACACTGCACATTCGCATGAAACAACACAGCCATAACGCCATGTATCTTGCCAGCCGTTTTGAAGCCGACGGACTTAAAGTGGTATATCCCGGCCTGGAAAGTCATCCGGGGCATGAGCTGTATAAAGGTATGATTAATCCTGAGTACGGGTTTGGCGGGTTGATGACACTTGACGCGGGTTCGCTTAATAAAGCTAACGAACTTATGGAATTGATGCAGCACCGCAATTTAGGGTACCTTGCCGTAAGCCTCGGTTTTTATAAAACATTGTTTAGCGCGCCGGGTTCATCTACATCAAGTGAGATTCCGCTGGAGGAACAAAAAGAAATGGGATTGTCTGACGGACTTATCCGTTTTTCAATAGGACTTGATAACGACATTGAACGCACCTATCGCATGATGCGCGAATGCATGGAAGAAACCGGGGTGCTTAAGCTTAGTTATAGTCTGTAAAGTTTATGGTTTTTTTAGTTTATGGTTTGTGGTTCTGATTCAGGACTATAAACCATAAACTTATTGTATAATATGCTGTATCAGTTTAATATTCTTGCATAATCCTGTTCTTCACAAGGATACTTTTGAAGTTATGTGTTGTGAAAAAGATGTTGTTTTTATTAAAAAAATAGAAGAATGGTTTATACGAAGAGTTAAAAACACTAAAACATTTATTTAGTGTTTTACATTAAGTAAAATTTAATTTAAAATAGGTAGTATTATAGCCAAGCTAATTAAAGGAATTAATTAGTCTCATATTCAAGTCCAGGAAATTTCTCCATAAATTTTTGAATAAATTTTTCGGCAGTTTTTACTCCCCAATTTCTAGCAACATAATATTCTTCGTCTTTATAAACTAATTCAGGTGCATCATTGAATTTATACTTCCTGTATTTAATTTCTGTATCAGTAAAATTCTCTTTAATTTTTAACAAAGGATAGCTACAGCTTCTGTCTTCTTTAAGAAATTCAAGTATTGTATCATCGATGAGAAAATTAGAATTAAGCAAGTTTACGGTTTGAAGCCCGATGTCAGATTTTTTAAAATTCCGGCTAAAAATTCTTCCATTATAAAGTATATTGAAAGTGCTGCGATCTTTATCAGATGATAAACTATCAAGTGCTCCTCTTATACTTTCTCTAGTGTCTTTTTCTTGTTCTGGATCAGAGCTGATTGCATAAAGAGCTGCTAAAATTAATTTTTGATTTTTATTCCAAAAACTTGAAAGAAGTTTTCTTTCTTCATTTCCTAGTGCCATTATTAATTCTTTTTTATGTCCATCAATTTCATCATCAATAGACGGTTGACTGAGTGATTTTAAATATTCGGTTAAAATATTTTCTGTTTGATTGGAAATATTTTGATTTAGTGCGGGTTCAATTAAATAATCAACTATTGACTGATAATTAATTTGAATAAATTCCTTACAGTTGCATTCAGGTTCAGTTAAATCTATTAGATCAAGCGTTGAAATAGGAGTGAGATAAATAAAAATTATGATTTCGCTCTCTTTAGATGCATCAGTAAAATGATTGAAATAGGTATTAGTTTGGTCGCTGTGCTCTAAGCTTTTCACTTTGTTTTCAACAACTAGTTTTACGGTTGTTGTGATATTTGAAATTAAAAGATTTAGTTCTGCATATATATCTATTCGGCCAATATTTCTAATTACAAATTCAGGTTTAATAAATACACGCTCAATTTCATAATCTTCAGTAAGTAAGCTATTGTATAAATCTGAATGGATATTTTTTAACTTGTCATTGCTGAACTGCACTACGATATCTAAGAATTTTTTAATTGAAAATTCTCCGAGATTGTGACTTTCATTATCGTTTAATAACCACGCCAAAAAACCGCTATGACTAATCTCACGTCTGCTAACCCCCAAAATTTCTGAGAATGATTTTGAATAATAAAAATTTTCTAATTTTTGAAAATCTGAATCATTTTTGAATTTAATAATAGCATCTCTAATTTGACTAATTGTAAATTCCTCTTGCATAATAAACTATTAAGACTCGTTGGTTTGCTTCAAATATAAAAAAAACCTACAAAAAACACGTACAATATAAAAATCAATTTTCCCTATCTTAGCCTTTTATAAACACAAATACAATGAGAAAACTGTTATGGCTGCTGGTACTTTCGGGTGGGGCGGCTACTGCACAACACAACCTAACCATACAGGAAGCCACTTACGGCGCGTATCAGGCCTATGCGCCCAAAAGCCTTACATCACCCTCATGGAGGCCGGGCACGCATACGCTAACTTATCTTGATGCTGCCTACGGCAAGCTTATAGCCCGTACCGAACAGGGCAACTGGGCAGAAACCACCCTGCTGACCAAAGAGGATATCCAAGCTGCCCTTACGGCGAAACTGCCTGCGGAAAAAATTACGCTGAGCATGTTTCCGTATGCGTATAAATGGAAAGATAAAAACACCCTGGAGTTTGATACAGATGGCAGTACAAATGCCTATGCCGTGCTGTACGATGTGGAGAAAAAACAGGTAATAGCCGCTTTTGCACACACCTCGGGTGCGGGTCATTTTATTTCGCCTGATGGCAAAAAACTCGCAAGGCTTAAAGAGAATAACATCAGTATAGTAGCCGTAGGCGATAGTATTGGCACTGTAACCAACGATACCGATACCGCTATTGTAAACGGCAGCGACTATGTACACCGTCAGGAATTTGGCATTGACCGCGGTATGTGGTGGAGCCCAAACAGCGATAAGTTGCTATACTACCATAAAGACGAAACCATGGTGGCTGACTATCCGTTAATTCAGTGGGATGAGCGTGTGGCCACCGTTAAGGACATAAAATACCCTATGGCGGGTATGAAAAGCGAGGAAGTTACCCTTGTAATACACGACCTGGCTACCGGCAAAAAAGTTACCCTTAAAATTGATGGCGACAAGGAGCAGTTCCTTACTACCGTTACCTGGTCGCCCGATGGTAAGCAGGTATACGTGGGTGTACTGAATCGGGGACAAAACCACCTGAAGCTAAACAAGTATGATGCGGCTACGGGTAATTTTATAAAAACACTTTTTGAAGAAAAAGCGACTACCTATGTAGAGCCGCTTCACGGGCTTACGTTTGTGCCGGGAAACAACAGCCAGTTCCTTTACCGTTCTGAAAAGGATGGTTATGAGCAACTATACCTATATAATACCGATGGCAAGCAGCTTAAGAAACTGGGCTATAAAGATGTGGTAATTACCGAACTGCTCAGCTTTGATGCCAATGCTAAAAATGTGTTTTACGTAGGTACTGCTAATAATGGCCTGGATCGCCAGCTGTATAAAGTCGAACTGAAATCAGGTAAGACTACTCAGGTTACTTCGGTTTCGGGTACGCATGATGTGGCTGTAAGTACCGATGGTGCTTTTGTACAGGATAGCTTTAGCAATACCACTACGCCAAATGATGTAAACATTATCAACACTAAAACCAGCAAGGCTACTTCGCTGATTAAGGCCGACAACCCTTACACGGGTAAAACCATATTGCCAAAAATGGAGCTGGTTACCATAACGTCGGCCGATGGCAAAACCCCGCTAAACGGACGTCTTATTTACCCTGCTGATTTTGACGCGACAAAAAAATACCCGGTTATGCTGTATGTATACGGCGGCCCGCATGCGCAGCTGGTAACCAACAAGTGGCTGGGCGGTACCGGCTTATTCGACTATTATATGGCACAGCGCGGTTATGTGGTGTTTACGGTAGATAACCGCGGCAGCGATGCCCGTGGCCGTGATTTTGAACACGTAGTACACCGCAACCTGGGTGTTAACGAAATGGCCGACCAGATGAAAGGCATTGAATGGCTAAAATCGAAAGCGTTTGTAGATGCCGACAGGATAGGGGTATACGGCTGGAGTTTTGGAGGGTTCATGGCATCATCATTAATGCTGGACCAGGCCGATATCTTTAAGGTAGGTGTGGCCGGTGGCCCGGTGGTAGACTGGAAATACTATGAGGTTATGTATGGCGAACGCTATATGGACACCCCGCAGGAAAACCCTGAAGGCTATGCCAAAACCAATACTATAGACAAGGCTGCCAAGCTGAAAGGGCACCTGCTTGTAATCCACGGGGCACAAGACCCGGTAGTGGTACAGCAGCACAGCATGCAGCTGATACAGGCGTGTATTAAGGCCGGTAAGCAGGTAGATTATTTCCTGTACCCAACGCACGAGCATAATGTACGTGGCAAGGATCGTTTCCACCTGAACCAGAAAATAGCCGATTACTTTGATACCTATTTAAAAAAATAATATATTTAAAAGAGCCTTTTATAAGGCTCTTTTTTTATTGCCAACCAAATTTTAAACTTATGGCATTAGTCTTTTTTATGTTGGTATTCCTCGCTATTGCTGTAGTGGGCGGATTCTTGTACCTGCTATATTTACCTGTAAAGATATGGATGCTAAAAACAGGCCGGCTAACCAGGCCGACCAGCCGCTTGATTAATAAAATTTATATCGCAGTGCTTTGCCTGGCTATTTTAGGGATTAGTTACTCGGGGGTTTTTCCAGATGAAAGCTTTTATGCCGATGAATTTAAAGATGTAACCTTACGCGAATTGCCTGAGTCGGCAGAGTTTGTATCAAAATGGTCGGAATATCCTGATTTTCATGGAGAATATGCATCACAGTCTGAAATAAAATTGTCTAAGGCTGATTTTACGAAACTTCTTATGGAGTTACAGAATGACAAGCGTTTGACTAAGGCTGAAGAAAGAGTATCAATAATGGGCGGTTTAGAAAATGGCAATGGTATTACTTATCAATTCACAAGGGAAGATGCTAACTTAAGAGGTCGTTACCTTTATATAGGCTTTGATGTAAGTAGCTATATCATATATGTTGATGTAGGGCAATTTTAACTAAATTATCTTAAATTAATGTAGATGCAACAAAGGTTGGTTTTTGTTGTTGGTTTATTTTCAATTTTTTATCATCTGTGTCATAATTTTTATACAATTATTTTCTAACTTTGCCAGTACCAACCAATTACCGCAAACATGGATGTATTTGATGAAGTGCAAAAAATATGGGAAACCATAACCCGTTCCGAAAATATTAGTAATAAAGAATTCAATCTTTCGGTGCAGCGGCAGTTGCTGCATATTTTCCATGTGGGTAATTATTTCTCGTATATCGTTAACCTTCGTCGTTCGGTTATAGAGCAGATAAGTCAGGAAGTAACAGCGATGCTGGGATATAAACCTGAAGAAATAACAATACCGTTCCTTGTAGGGAAAATGCATCCGCATGACGTGGCCTATTTCCTGAATTTTGAAACGGCTGTGGAGCGATTCTTTGGGGATAAATCCGGTAACGAACTTTTTAAGTATAAGGTGCAGTATGATTTCAGGCTGAAAGGTGCCGGTGGCAATTATGTACGCCTGCTGCACCAGTTTATGATTATACAGCACGATGTTAACGATGTGCGTACTTTTGTTGTTGATACTGAGTAAAAACAGCTATGAAATGGCAGAATATTTAAACATCAGCAAGCATACTGTAGATGTACACCGTAAAAACCTACTTAAGAAAACAGGTGCCAAATCTACCTACGAAATATTGAATAAAGCTTTTACAAACGGCTGGATGTAAACCTACACATCCAGGTCGAATAATTTGCGCAGGGTTTCTAAAGCCGGGTTGAGGGCTTTTAGCTTTTCAAATTTTTCTTCGGGGGTAAATGCGTGGCGCGATGCTACTTCCTCGTTTACGTGTGTATGTACCATAACATCGTGGTTATGGAGTTTACCGCGCAGGTAGCCTACCAGTTCCAGCTTTTCCCCATCAAATTGTGCCTTACTGCCTTCGTTTGGCAGTTCCAGTTTTATGGTAACGCCATCGGCATCCAGTACAGGGTCGTTAATCTGCATGTAGGTTGCCATAATTTTTTTGCCGCTGTCGTTAAGGCGTTGGGCAAATTTATTCCAAAGCAACTTCATGTCGGTTTCAGAAAATGCCTGTCTTGGTAGTTCCTCGGCGTGGCGCTGTATGGTCTTCTGGTTCTCCTGCAGTTCACGCTTTTTCATAATACCCGAAAGCGAAAACGCGTTTACACGTGGCGTACCGTCATCGGCTGGCTTGGGTAACGGTGGCTTTATCACTTCGGGCTTTTCTACCTCAAGTTCGGCAACCGGCAGCGGGTTTATGGCTTGTGGAACAGGAACTTCAGGAGTGTCATTATGCTGTGCCGTAACAGGTTGAGCCGGCGCAACAGGTTGTGTTACGGCTGTAGCAGCACTATAATTTTCGAAATAATGTGCAGGGATTATAAACCCGTCAACTTTTTTTTTTCTCCATCAAAGGTGATGGAGGCAAGCTGCATAAGGCAAAGCTCTACAAGCAGGCGCTGGTTTTGGCTGGCTTTGTAGCGCAGGTCGCATTCGTTAGCGGTGTCAATAGCCTGAAGCAAAAATACCTGGCTGGCTTTTTGGCTCTGTACACGATACAGGTTCTGAGCTACTTCGCCGGCTTCAAGCAGGGTAAGGGTAGCAGGGTTTTGGCATACCATCAAGTCACGGAAATGCGACGCAAGGCCTGATACAAAATGGTGTCCGTCAAAGCCTTTGGCTAACACTTCATTATATAGTAAAAGTAAATCCGGGATACGGTTTTCCAGTATCAGGTCGGTTACTTTTATGTAGTATTCGTAATCGAGTACATTCAGGTTTTCGGTAACGGCAATACGGGTTAGGTTGGTACCGCAATAGCTTACTACCCTGTCAAATATCGAAAGCGCGTCGCGCATGGCGCCATCTGCCTTTTGGGCAATGATATGCAGGGCATCATCTTCAAAGGTTATCCCCTGGCTGCGTGCTACTTCGGCAAGGTGCTCTTTGGCGTCCTTTACCGTGATGCGTTTAAAATCGAAGATTTGGCAGCGCGATAATATCGTAGGGATAATCTTGTGCTTTTCGGTAGTAGCAAGGATAAATATGGCATGCCTTGGCGGTTCTTCAAGCGTTTTAAGGAACGCGTTAAAAGCCGCCTGAGAGAGCATATGCACCTCATCTATGATATACACCTTGTACTTACCAGTTTGCGGCGGTATGCGTACCTGGTCTATAAGGCTGCGTATGTCGTCTACCGAGTTGTTACTGGCCGCATCGAGTTCAAACACGTTAAACGCGAAATCCTCGGTAGGGTCGTCATAACCTTCCTGGTTTATTTTACGGGCAAGAATACGCGCACAGGTGGTTTTACCCACACCGCGCGGGCCTGTAAATAATAACGCCTGTGCTAAGTGATTGCTTTCTATGGCGTTAAGCAGCGTGTTTGTAATAGCCTGCTGCCCCACAACATCTTTAAATGTCTGCGGGCGGTATTTACGGGCTGATACTACAAACTGTTCCATAGGATGGCAAAGATAATCTATTTTATTTCAGATTTCAGATTTCAGATTTCAGAATTATCCACAATCCGCCTTTAGTTATGAATCACTTTATGGGTATTGCCGTTAACTTCCACAAGGTAAATGCCTTGGGGGAATCCCTGCATACTAATACCGGTATAATTTTGCTTTATGTTGTAGTGACTCAGTTTTTGCCCAATGGTGTTGTAAATGTTTATATCAAGTACCGGCGATTGTGTGGTTATGTTAAGCACATCGGTAACCGGGTTGGGGTAAAGTAGTACTTCGCTGGCTTTTACGTCATCAATACCCGCGGTGGTACAGTAGTCTATCCTTGGGTTTTCAGAGAAGTTACACGGAAATTCATAGTAACTCTGTAAGCGGAATGGCACAGGATTCGCCAGGCTTTGCAGGGCAGCCATTGCTCCGGGCATGGTTACCTGGGCAGTACTGCCATGTCCTAAGGCTACGTTTTTACCCTCGGTACTTCCATTAAAAGCGTAGTCAGCCAAAGCATCAATAAAACGGTAATACGCATAGTAATCAAGCGCGTCAAAGGCTGAAGATGTATTGGGTAAAGTGTGTACCGCCTGGTAGTTGTAACCGTTAACCGTACTCGATGGTACCACTACATAATCTTTTTCTGCGGCAGCTACATTCAGGTGGTTAAAGATGTCAATAGCCATGCGATGGTCGTTAGTAGTATCTTCTGAAAAAACCTCAATAAGCACTTTAGTATTGCCAGGGTAACTGCTTAATAACGTATCGTCTGCAAAATACGAATACCACTCTGCTAATGCATAAATAAACCTGCCGTTAGTACCCCAGCCATTGGTATTGAAAAATTCACTTGCTATATTAAACGAAGCGCCTCCGCCAAAAGAATGGCCCATAAAGCCTACCTTGTCGGTACGGATAATGCCGGGGTAAAGTTGTGCCGCCCTGCGGAACCCCGCCTTCAGGTTGTCGTAACGTTCGGTTATGGTTGTAGTGGCCAGTGTCTGGTAAGGTACATATACAATGGCGTAGCCTTTTTTGGCTACAAACTCCAGCATACCGATGATATTTTGCGGGTCAGTTCCCCCAAAAGCATGGCTATAAAAAATGGTAGGTACGGGTGTAGTAATATCTGCCGGATGGTACACGTTTATGGTATGCCCTAAAAAATTGACATTAGGGAATGTTTCTACCGCTACAGGGTGTGTGCCATCGCTACCGTAACCCGATGCCGGAATAGGAAAATTTGGGTCGGCGTACTGCGCCATAGTCATTTGGGCTAAAAGCCCCACAAAGAGTACTGTAATTTTTTTCATGGGTGTGGTGTGTGTTTTGGTGGAAATAATCGTTTTACAATCATGGGTAGTGTAAGTCCCTGCCCCAAAAGCGTGAACAACACAGAAGCTACCGATATAAAGATGATTTCGTTTCGCATAGGGAACGGGCTGCCGTCGGTCAGGGTGGTGGGCAAACCTATGGCTACCGCCAGTGATACAATGCCGCGCATACCGCTCCAGCTGATGATAAAACTGTTGCGGCTATCCAGCAGCATATCTTCCTTAACCCGTTTGTTGTTTTTGCCAAAGGCCTTTTGCAGGTTTATTTTTTGCATGTACACACGCAGCATCCGGATGAGCAGTGCTACCACGGTTATCAGTAAGGCGTATATAGTGTAGGAACCCACGCTGCCTTCGGGGATATTTTTTAATACATACGGAAACTGCATGCCTATGAAAATAAAAATCAGGCCGTTTAGCATAAAGATGATGATTTCCCAAATGTGTTTTGATTGGTTTTTAAGCCTTTCGGGGAAGAAGCGGTTGCTGATGAACGACATGCCAAATCCGAAGGTTACCGCGGCAATTACGCCCGATACGTGTAGTTCTTCGGCAATAAGGTAGACCACGAACGGCATAAGCAGCAGAAAACTTACCATAGCCACGCTGTTACCTTTCATAAACTTAAGTACAAATGACAGGCGCGACATAATAGTGCCCACCAGGAAACCACCGGCGAGCAGTTTTATAAACTCAAAGGATGCATCTAAAAATACAAAGGCACTGCCCGTAACCGCCGCTACGGCAAAACGGTAGGCTACCAGTGCCGAAGCGTCGTTTATAAGGCTTTCGCCCTCAAGGATTACGGTAGTTTTATGCGACAGCCCAAGTCCTTTTGTTATGCCCATAGCAGCCACGGCATCGGTAGCGGAAAGTATGGCTCCCAGTACGAACGCCAGGGGCCAGGTCATACCCGGAATTAAATATCGGGCTACAACCGCAATGCCTAACGTGGTTAGGAAAACCAGGGTTATGGCCAAGGTGCTTATGGTATTGATATGAAGCTTAAAATCCTGGAACGAAATATTAAACGCGGCATCATACAGTAATGGCGGCAGGAAAATCAGGAAGATGATTTCAGGGTTAATTTCTATGGTGGGCATGGACGGGGTAAACCCAATGGCTAAACCGGCTATAATAAGCAGTATGGGATAGGGGAATTTTATCTTTTCGGCTACTGCCGAAAGCCCTATCATTACGGCAAGTATAAGGAGTACTATAGTGTAATTTTCCATTGACTGATTTGTTAAGGTGAAATTACAAATATAGTATTATGGGGTAAGATTATTCCTGTTGAACAAGCCATTTTACCCCATGAACGGGCAGTTTAAGCCACTACCCGGGCTATATCTTCGGTACAAAGCAACTCTAACAGCGTCTGTTCCTCTGCGTCAAGCGGCGCTGTGGTAAGCACAGGGTTAGTCTGGTACTTCCACAATGTACCTTTTTCATAGGCGGCAATAACGGTAGGATGTACGTAGTATTTTTTGCATACGGTACGCGTATTCCCTAACTTAGCGGAAACCGAATCCAGCACGGCTACTACTTTCTTTTTAAAGTCGGTGATACCGGTATGTTCTCCTATTTCGCGGAAAGCGCATAAGGCATGCAGGCTGCCTGCCCATGCACGGAAATCCTTGGCTGTAAAGTCTTCGCCTGTGATTTCTTTTATGTAATTGTTTACATCGGCAGATCCTATGTGGTGGTGCCTGCCCTCATCATCATAGTACTGGAATAAATCCTGCCCGGGCACCTCACGGCACTTGCGTACCAGGCGTGCCATGCGGCTGCTTTGCAGTTTTATTTTGTGCTTAACGCCTTTTTTGCCCACAAATTCAAACCAAACGGTATTTCCTTCAAACTTCACATGCCTGTCGCGGAGTGTAGTAAGCCCAAATGAGCCATACAGTTTCTTATAGGCATCGTTGCCTATGCGTATATTGGTCATTTCAATAAGCTTAATAACCAAAGCCACTACCTTTTCATAAGGCAGGCCGTGGCGTGCCAGGTCTTTATCTACCTGCGCGCGTATGGCGGGTAAGGCATTGGCAAAGCTCCTCAGCCTGAAAAATTTACTTTGGTTGCGTATAGCATTCCATTCAGGGTGGTAGCGGTATTGTTTACGCCCTTTGGCGTCTATACCGGTAACCTGTAAATGGCTGTTTTCGTGCGGGGCAATCCATACGTTTTGCCATGCAGGCGGTATTACCAGCTTTTTTATGCGGGCCAGTACTTCCTTGTCTTTTAGGGTTGTACCTGTTTCATCTGTATATAAAAAACCGTTGCCCCGGCGTTTCCTGTAATACCCTTTTGTGGTATCTAATGAATAACGCAGGCCAACGGCTTTGGCTGTTATTTTTGGGTCGCGCCCTATCTTTTCAAGTTTGTGTTGGAGTCGGTTCATGGTTATTCCTGTACACGTCCGGCAATGACCATTGCATTTAATACGGCTGCGCCTTTGCTGTCATCGCTGCCCGGGCTTACCACATATACTCCTTTTTCGCCTGTTGCGGCACTGATACCATATACGGTAGCCTCATCGCCCGGGTCGCTTTCGCCTTCATAACGGTAAATATGCTCTATGGTAAAGTCTTCCTGGTGGTTTACAATACGTTCTTCTTCAATATTGAAGTCGGTAGTGTATCCTTTTTCGTTTAGATCCTGCAACGCCTTAGATACCGTGGCGTAATGATAAATCTGCTTGTCCATGATGTTTATGTTTTAAAGTGAATTTGCTTTATTTATCACTAAAATTAGTAATTAGGCTGCTTGGTGTGCGCCAATGAAATGTTAAACAGATAGTTAAGGTTTTGTTTAAAAAAATAGCGTACGTTTGTGCGGTTGAAGCTGAAATTATTTCTCTGTATTTTAATGCAGGAAACTGTGTTTATCTCATAGGGAAAACTTTAACCTTTAACCAATGTTTTAGTAATGTTAATCTGCTTTGAGAAGCCGTGCCAGCCTCCTAATTTCGCCGCACCAAAATGATGAAAAGGAAATGCAACAGAAACATACTACATTACTATTAATACCAGGTGGCAGCGAGCTTGCCCTGCCGCAAAATGCCCAGCGCTTTAAGGAAGCCGTTTTTTACGGACTCGAAAAGAAAACCCTGCGGGTAATGATGCTTGCCGATGACCCGCTTATCCACGAAGATGACCTGCGTGTAATGCGTACCTACAAGAACATACTCCTTATAGAGTCTGACAACATTGTTTGCGAAGAAGATGCCTACTACGAAGCAAGGCAGCTACTAACCGATAACCATTTGGCATCTGTAGCTACATCTGGGTTTGACTTCCAGGTGGTAAAAATGGAACCGGTAGGCGTAGTGTATGAGGATTTTGAGATACTGGATTATAAGTAAATACAAAAAGGCCTGCAAAAATACTTTTGCAGACCTTTCCTTCAATAACCTAAGTAACAAAAAATAACGTTATTATTGTTTTTCAGGCTTCTTTGAAGCTTTTTCGGCAGTGTTGGTTACTGCAATTTGTTTGTTGTCTCCCTCTTTTTCTTTTTTTGAAGCGGGTGCGTTTAGCTCTTCTTTCTTAACCGTATATTCTTTACGGCTGTCGCTTGCCTCTCTAGCGTCCTGCTCTATGTCAGTGACAGTTACTGCAGGTGGCTGGTTATCCTGTTTTTCTTCGTTAAAATCATGCTGCTGCGCATACATAATGGAGCCGAAAAACAGGCAATAGGCTGATATGTAAAATTTTGCTTTCATAAGCAAAGGAATTTGTTATAGTAAATTTACAAAATAAATAATTACCAATTTCGTAATTCGGCAGTGGTTAACCTGTGTTTAACGGTTATTAATAACTGAAGTTAAATATCTTACAAACGGTGTTAATGCGCCGGTAAAGTTGGCAGATACACATTGGTTTAATATCTTTGTTAAAATTTTGTACCTGCGTGAGCAAGATAAACAAGCTTAAGATACTGAACGACCCTATTTATGGGTTCATTTCTATAACCAACCCATTGTTGTATGATCTTATACAACACCCGTATTTTCAGAGGCTAAGGCGTATTTCCCAGATGGGGCTTTCGTACCTGGTATACCCTGGGGCGCACCACACACGTTTTCATCACGCCTTAGGCTGTATGCACCTTATGCAGCGTACCGTGGGTGTATTGCGTTTTAAGGGCGTAGATATTAGCGAAGAGGAAGAGAACGCGCTTTGCATAGCCATATTACTTCACGATATAGGCCATGGCCCTTTTAGCCATGCCATGGAGCATAGTATAGTTGAAGGCGTAAGCCATGAAGATATTTCGCTTATGTTTATGGATAGCCTCAACGAAACTTTTGGCGGAAAGCTAACCCTGGCTATAAAGATATTCAGGGGGGAGTACCACCGTAAGTTTATGCTGCAACTTATATCCAGCCAGCTGGATATGGACCGGATGGACTACCTGAAGCGCGACAGCTTTTACAGCGGTGTAGCAGAGGGTAATATTAACAGCGAACGCCTTATACAAATGTTTAATGTAGAGGATGACAAGTTGGTAATAGAGCAAAAAGGCATTTACAGCGTAGAAAAGTTCATTGTAGCCAGGCGCCTTATGTATTGGCAGGCCTATTTGCACAAAACCAGTGTAGCTGCCGAACTGATACTAACCAAAATACTAAAGCGCGCCCGTGAGCTTACGCATAGCGGAATTGTGTTGTCAGCAAGTGAACCGTTGATGTTTTTTATTAAAAATACCATCAATAAAGAAGATTTTACGCCAGATGTATTAAGGAAATTCTCTTATTTGGACGACTTTGATATTATAGGCGCCATAAAAGCATGGCAGTTTCATGACGATTTTGTGCTGAGTGAGCTAAGCAAGATGATAATAAACCGTGATTTGCCAAAAATCAGGCTGCAGTCTGAAAAAGCAAGCAGGGAAGAAGTACACTCGCTACGTGACAGGGCTATGAAAACGCTTGGTATTACCGAAAAGGAAGCCAAATATTTTGTTTTTGAAGGAAAAGTAAAGAACCAGGCCTATAATAAGGAAGGTGAACCGATACATATATTGCATAAAGACCGCACGGTGGAAGATGTAATTGACGCATCTGACCAGTTGAACCTAAAAGCATTATCTAAGCCCGTAACCAAATACTATGTATGTTTTCCAAAACAAATTTTGGAAGAAGCGGGGATTTAATTAAATTTTTTACTTTTGTCGGGATGAAATTTACAGCTGAACAAATAGCAGGCGTACTGGAGGGGGATGTGGTAGGCAATCCACAAGCCGAAGTGCATACCCTTGCCAAAATAGAAGAGGGTACCGAAGGTGCCATTACTTTTTTGGCAAATCCTAAGTACACGCCATACATATACACTACCCAGGCTTCAATAACCATCGTTAACCGCAGTTTTGAGCCAGACGCACCTATAAGCACCACGCTTATTAAGGTAGATGACGCGTATAAATCGTTTTCTAAACTGCTGGAATATTACAACCAGGTAAAACTGATGAAAAGCGGCATAGAACAGCCTTCCTTTCTTTCAGATAATGTTACCTACGGCGATAACCTGTACCTCGGTGCGTTTTGCTATGTTGGCAAAAACGTAAAGATAGGCAATAACGTAAAAATTTACCCTAATACCTTTGTAGGCGACAACGTAACCATAGGCGATAACAGCATACTGTTTGCCGGGGTGCGCGTGTATAGCGAAACAGTTATAGGCAGTGGTTGTACCATTCATTCAGGTTCTATTATAGGATCAGACGGATTTGGTTATGCGCCAAATGAAGCCGGTGAATACAACAAAGTACCGCAGATAGGCAACGTTATCCTTGAAGATAATGTAGATGTAGGCGCCTGTACTACCATAGACAGGGCTACCCTGGGCAGTACGGTAATTAAAAAAGGCGTAAAGCTGGATAACCAGATACAGATAGCCCACAATGTGGTAATAGGTGAAAACACCGTTATCGCTTCGCAAACAGGCGTGGCCGGTTCTACTAAAATAGGTAAGAACTGCATCATAGGCGGCCAGGTAGGCATAGTAGGCCACCTTACCATAGGCAACGGCGTACGCATACAGGCACAAAGCGGCGTAGGACGTAACATACCGGACGGTGATACCATACAGGGAAGCCCGGCTATGGGATATACTGATTTTAATAAGTCGTATGTGCATTTCCGTAACCTGCCAAAAATTGTGTCTGAACTGGACAACATGAAAAAAGAAAACAAAGCATAAACTATAAAACCGATATATAATGGTTAAACAAACCACAATCAAAAGTGAGATTTCATTAAAGGGAGTGGGCCTGCATACAGGTAAGGAAGTTACCATGACCTTTAAGCCTGCCCCTGTAAACAACGGGTTCACTTTTGTAAGGGTAGATTTAGAAGGACAGCCTGTTATAGAAGCAGATGCCAATTATGTGGTGAACACCCAGCGCGGTACTAACCTGGAGAAGAAGGGTGTAAAAATCCAGACTTCAGAGCACGTGCTTGCCGCCTTTGTAGGGTGCGATGTAGATAACGTGATTATAGAGCTGGATGCCAGCGAGCCTCCTATTATGGACGGGTCTTCTAAGTTTTTTGTAGAAGCCATAGAAAAAGTAGGTGTAGAGGAGCAGGATGCCGAGCGTAATGTATATGTGGTTAAGGAAGTAATTTCGTATACCGATGAAAATACCGGTAGCGAAATTATTGTAATGCCTGCCGATGATTACCAGGTTACTACCATGGTAGACTTTGGTACTAAGGTATTAGGTACACAAAACGCTACGCTAAAAAGCCTCGCCGATTTTAAAACGGAAATATCTGATGCAAGGACATTCAGTTTTCTCCACGAGCTTGAAACGCTATTAGAGCACGGGCTTATTAAAGGAGGCGACCTTAACAATGCTATTGTATATGTAGATAAGGAAATATCTGAAGAAACCATGGAAAGGCTGAAAGTAGCCTTTGGTAAAGACAGTATTACTGTAAAGCCAAATGGTATCCTGGATAACCTTACGCTGCATTACCCTAACGAAGCCGCGCGCCACAAACTGCTGGACGTTATTGGTGACCTTGCCCTTATAGGTACAAGGATAAAGGGTAAGGTAATAGCTAATAAGCCGGGGCATTTTGTAAACACCCAGTTTGCCAAGAAATTATCAAAAATAATCAAGATAGAGCAGCGTAACCAGGTTCCGGTATATGACCTGAACAAGGAGCCACTTATGGATATCCATAAAATTATGGCCATGCTGCCGCACCGTCCGCCATTCCTTTTGGTAGACAGGATATTGGAAATGAGCGATAACCACGTGGTGGGGCTTAAGAATGTTACCATGAACGAAAACTTCTTCGTGGGGCATTTCCCGGGGGCACCTGTAATGCCGGGCGTACTTATTGTAGAGGCTATGGCGCAAACAGGTGGTATCCTTATACTAAGCACCGTACCTGATCCTGAAAACTATCTTACGTACTTTATGAAGATAGATAACGTAAAGTTTAAGCAAAAGGTACTTCCGGGCGACACACTGGTATTTAAATGCCACCTGATTTCGCCTATACGCCGCGGTATCTGCCACATGCAGGCTAATGCTTATGCTAACGGTAAACTTGTTGCCGAAGCAGAACTTATGGCACAGATCGCTAAAATATCATCATCAAACTAACGAGTAATAAGGTATGAATCAACCCTTAGCATACGTACACCCCGGAGCCAAAATAGCCAAAAACGTGGTTATAGAACCGTTTACAACCATACATAACAATGTGGTTATAGGCGAAGGCACCTGGATAGGATCTAACGTTACCATTATGGAAGGCGCCCGTATAGGCAAGAACTGTAATATATTTCCGGGAGCGGTTATCTCTGCGCCGCCGCAGGACCTTAAGTACCAGGGAGAAGAAACTACTGCCGAAATAGGCGACAATACTACCATCCGTGAGTGTGTTACCATTAACCGCGGAACATCGGACAGAATGAAAACCGTTATAGGTAACAACTGTCTTATCATGGCATACTCTCACGTAGCGCATGACTGCATGGTGGGCAATTATTGTATTTTTAGTAATAATACAAATCTTGCAGGCCATATTACTGTAGGTGATTTTGTAGTGCTTGCAGGTATGGTAGCCGTACACCAGTTTTGTACCATAGGTAACCACGCGTTTGTAACCGGCGGTTCACTGGTACGTAAAGATGTACCTCCGTTTGTAAAGGCAGCGCGCGAGCCGCTTTCTTATGTAGGTATTAACTCGGTAGGTTTAAGGAGGAGAGGATTTACTCCCGAAAAAATCACGGAGATACAAAACATTTACCGTATCCTTTACCAGAAAAATTATAATACTACCCAGGGTATAGAAATCGTAGAAGCCGAAATGGAAGCTACACCGGAACGTGATGAAATTATCATGGCGGTACGTAACTCGTCAAGGGGTATTATGAAAGGATACACAGGTATGCTGTAAGGCATATTTTTTGAAGTAAAAATTACAAACAGACAATTTAAATTATATAATACAATCATGGCAAGTACATCAGATATACGTAATGGTTTGTGCATTAAGTTCAACCACGATATTTACAAAATTATAGAGTTCCTACACGTTAAGCCGGGTAAAGGCCCTGCTTTCGTTCGTACAAAACTAAAAAGCCTTACTAACGGTAAAGTGCTGGACAATACTTTTTCTGCCGGTCATAAAATTGATGATGTAAGGGTAGAAACACACAAGTTCCAGTTCCTGTACCCAGAAGGCGAGCAATTCCACTTTATGCATGCTGAAACCTATGAGCAGATATCACTACACAGGGATATCCTTGATGCTCCGGATTTGCTTAAAGAAGGCGAGAACGTTATGGTTATTATCAATGCCGAAACTGAGGCCCCGCTATCTGTAGATATGCCTGCTTCTGTAGTACTTGAAGTTACGTATGCCGAGCCGGGTGTTAAAGGAAACACTGCTACTAACGCCACTAAACCGGCAAAAGTAGAAACAGGTGCTTCTATAAACGTACCGCTTTTCATAAACGAAGGCGATAAAATTAAAATTGATACCGCTACCGGCTCTTACCTAGAGCGCGTAAAAGAGTAGCAGGTACAAACAACATATACCGGTGAAACCGCTTATAGCCACCGCACTGCTGCTTTCTTTAACGGGGTTACTGAAGGCGCAAACAATTAACAACGACACCATTAAAAGGGAGGTGTTTTCCCTTCACGCACAAACTACTGCCATATACCAATATAAGCCCGGTTTTTCGGTGCCATATAGCGGGGCAAACAGTGTATCGCCTACAAAAGAACAGGCTACCTCGTTAACCTCTACGGTTTTTGCAGGGGCAAGGCTCTGGGAAGGCGCAAGTGCATTTATAAACCCTGAACTCGCAGGCGGTTCGGGTATAAGCAAGGTATTAGGTATAGCCGATGCAACAAACGGCGAAACCTTCCGTGTAGGCAGTACGGCACCAAAAATTTATCTGGGCAGGTTATTTTTTAACCAGCTCATAGCGCTTACTGATAAAAAAGTATATCAGGAAGGCGATCAAAACCAGCTTCAGGGTCTTGTACCTGAAAAGTACATTGGTTTTACGGTAGGTAAAGTATGCCTTGCCGATTATTTTGACGATAATACATACAGCCATGACCCGCGCACGCAGTTCATGAACTGGGGGCTTATGAGCAACGGTGCCTGGGATTATCCTGCGAATACGCGTGGGTATATACCAAGTTTTGTTGCCGAATATGTTTCTCCGGTTAATGAACTGCGTTTCGCGTATTCATTATTGCCGGCGCAGGCCAATGGGCTTTCGCTCGACTGGAAGTTTGCTAAAGCTAATTCGCTTACGCTGGAATATGTAAGGCATTACAGCATTGCCGGAAGGGCAGGCGCTATACGAGGCCTCGCTTTTTTAACCAATGGCAGGATGGGTAATTATAACCAGGCGATTGCCCTGAACCCGCAGGCCCCGGTTATTGAAGATGTGCAGCATTACGGTAACCACAAGTACGGTTTTGGCCTTAATGCCGAGCAGGAGGTTACAGCCGACCTTGGTGTTTTTGCCCGTGCCAGCTGGAACGACGGCCATACACAAACCTGGGCTTTTACCGAAATTGACCAGAGTGTGAGCATTGGCGTAAGCGATAAGGGTAATGCCTGGAACCGTAAAGAAGATACCGTAGGATTTGCTGTTTTGGCATCGGGTATCTCTAAGCCGCACAGGGATTATCTTGGGCAGGGCGGTTACGGTTTTATGCTGGGCGACGGTAAAATAAACTATGATGCCGAAGAAGCGGCAGAATTATATTATGCCGCGGCACTTAAACATGGCATGTATCTTACCGGCGGTTATGAGTTTATAAAAAATCCCGGTTATAATAAAGACCGCAATGGTGGCGTAAACGTATTATCTTTACGTTTTCATGCCGAATTATAATAAATCAGTCAGTTATGAAATTTCCAAAAATACAGGCACTTAAAGATATTGCCGCTATCATAGGCACAGAGTACGTGGGAGATGATAATTTTCCGGTACACGGAATGAATGAAATCCACGTAGTGGAGGCGGGCGATATAGTGTTTGTAGACCACCCTAAATATTATGATAAAGCACTGGCATCAGCAGCGACCATAGTGCTTATCAATAAAAAAGTAGACTGCCCTGAGGGTAAAGCCCTGCTTATATCAGACGACCCGTTCAGGGACTTTAATAAGCTTAGTAATCATTTCAGGCCGTTTACACCGGCTACGGCAATCGTAGCCCCATCGGCAGAAGTGGGTGAGGGTACGGTTATTCAGCCGGGTACTTTTGTGGGCAACAATGTAACCATTGGCAAAAACTGCCTTATCCATAGTAATGTTGCTATTTATGATAATACGGTAATCGGAGACAATGTTATCATTCACGCAGGTACAGTACTTGGAGGAGATGCTTTTTATTACAAAAAACGTCCTGAAGGCTTTGACCAGCTTATTTCATGCGGACGCGTGGTTATAGAAGATAATGTAGGCATAGGCGCGCTTTGTACTATAGACAAAGGCGTTACCGGTGATACTACCATTGGTGCCGGTACTAAGATAGACAACCAGGTGCATATAGGGCATGATACGGTTATTGGAAAAAAATGCCTTATCGCTTCGCAAACGGGTATTGCAGGCTGTGTGGTGGTAGAAGATGAAGTAACCATGTGGGGGCAGGTAGGTGTTACCAGTGCCATAACCATAGGATATAAGGCCGTAATACTGGCGCAGACAGGGGTGGCAAAATCGCTTGAGGGCGGTAAAGTATACTTTGGTTCCCCTGCTGAGGAATCGCGTGAGAAGCTAAAGCAAATGGCGCACGTAAAACGTATCCCGGAGATATTAGAGAAATTAAAATAACGTTACACGTCTGGTATTATGGATGTAAAACAGTTTATTATAGATTACTATCATGCCCTGCTTACGCCTGAGGGGGTAAAGGATTTTTTGCATCCGCAGGTTCTTATAGAATGGCATAGCCCCAGGGGATACCTGGAGCTTGATATTAAGGATATTATAAAGTTTTCTGAGGTTATAAGCAAGCAGTATACTACGCTGCGGCTTAATGTAACGCATATTGTCGCAGAGGGAGACAACAGGGTTTCTGTACGTTATATTAATATGGTAACAACGCCCGATGATCCTGAAAATGAGAAAGAGCTTTCGCAAAGTATTTCTATCTGGGAGCTTAAAAGTAATAAATTATACAGGGGGTATGTAATGAGCCACCTGTCGGAATAAATTAAAAGAGCGGGCAGCCTTTACGGGTGTGTCCGCTTTTTTAATGAATTAACAGTAAGGAAATATTTGGGTGAAATTTTCTTGCAAAATTGATATATAAAACTGAAAAAAACCTTTATACATATCAGTTAAAACCCTATTTTTGTATCGCAAATTATAAAAAACAATAATCAATATATCATGAGTGTTCTAGTTAACAAAGATTCCAAAATAATTGTACAGGGCTTTACCGGAAGCGAGGGTACTTTCCACGCAACCCAGATGATTGAGTATGGTACTAATGTAGTAGGTGGTGTTACACCGGGTAAAGGTGGTTCTACACACCTGGACAAGCCTGTGTTTAATACTGTAAAAGATGCAGTAGACGTAGCAGGTGCAGATACTTCTATCATCTTCGTTCCACCGGCTTTTGCTGCTGACGCTATTATGGAAGCTGCTGATGCAGGTATTAAAGTAATCATAGCTATTACTGAAGGTATCCCGGTAGCAGACATGATCAAAGCTTATGATTATATTAAAGGAAAAGAGTGCCGCCTAATAGGCCCTAACTGTCCGGGTGTTATCACTCCGGGTGAGGCTAAGGTAGGTATCATGCCTGGTTTTGTTTTCAAAAAAGGTAAAGTAGGTATCGTTTCTAAATCAGGTACCCTTACATATGAAGCAGCTGACCAGGTTGTTAAACAAGGCCTTGGTATTACTACTGCTATAGGTATTGGTGGTGACCCTATCATTGGTACTACTACTAAAGAGGCTGTAGAGCTTCTTATGAATGATCCTGAAACGGAAGCTATCATTATGATAGGTGAAATCGGTGGCCAACTTGAAGCTGATGCTGCCCGTTGGGTTAAAGCTGATGGTAACCGTAAGCCGGTAATTGGTTTCATAGCCGGTGAAACTGCTCCTAAAGGACGTACAATGGGCCACGCCGGTGCTATTGTAGGTGGTGCAGATGATACTGCTGAAGCTAAAAAACGTATTATGGCAGAAAACGGAATCCACGTAGTAGATTCTCCTGCTGAAATAGGTAAAAAAGTAAAAGAAGTACTAGGTTAGTATTTCTCTACCATATAAGGAAGCCGGAACGTATGTTCCGGCTTTTTTGTTTCTATTCAAAATATGTTGTTGTTATAATACCAGATGAATAACTAATATTATATTATGAATATATCTTACCCTTGTTTTTAATTACTGGTTTCTAAAATTTCACCACGAAGAGCTCAAGGTTTTTTCACGGAGAGCACAAGGCTATGTAAATAAAAATAGCATACCGCTGTGAGCGGAAGAACACAAAGCTTTGTGTTCTTTAGTCCTGATAAAAGTATTGAGTTTAGCTTAGTGCTCTTGGTGGTAAAAAATAAAATTGAAGTCGATAAATAAAACTACTGTATAAATCGCTTAAACTATACGTTTGATAATGATTTTAATACGTAAAAATTTTACTCTAAGAAGTCGATAAACGTAAGCCCGAAAATTACGCCGTCACCACGGAAACCGCCTTCGTATGATCGTACATAATCAAAACGCAGCATCCTGAATTTACCTATACCTATGTTGTCCAAGCCTACGGTAAACTCCATGTAGGGATTGCGCTCCGGTGTAGACAGTACGTGATAGCCTGCTACAAGGTAGTATTGCAGCTTGTTAAACAACGGCACTGCATCGGTAAGGTAGCCCTTAAAATGGTGCTCAAAATGACCTTCAAAGTATTTATCATTGGTACTGTGGTCGTAGTAGGGCAGCAAGCTAAAAACGTTAAGGTAACGTTCGCTTTTGCCTACATGCGTCTGGTTGCCGTTAAAATGTTTCCAGTCAGGGAACGCTATAGTGCCAATGTTAAAAAACATCCCTGCCCGTGCCGACATGCCCAGTTCGCCTACGTTGCCAAGTGTAAGGTCGTGTAATGCGCGTACCGATACATGGTTAAATTCATAGTCCTTAATACTGCTGGCAAAGCCTTTCTCATACTTCAGCCATAGTTGCGGATAGTCAGGGTTGGATTCATATTCACGCCCGTCCGGTCGGGTACGGTAGGTTTGCCCAAAATTAATCCGTGCCGCTACCGATGCCTTTACCATGTTGTGTTTTTCAAAAGCAGGTGTATCAAAATCCCATGGCAACAGCGGGTTGTTAGACGTATAGGGGTGGTACGCATCTTTCAGCGTACTGAAATTAGTATTGTTTCGCAAGACATGCCTGCGGGTGTATTCGGCACTGCCATAAAGGCGGATGCCGTTTACAACCTCTTCTTCGTAAGCAAGGCGTGCAAAAGCATTGTCATACAGCTTCATATAATTATCCCTGAAAAACAGGGTACTGATGCTGTTTACAATTTTGTTTATGGGCTTTTCAGGGTTATACTGCTCTATGCTGCTACCCCCGCTAAGGCGCAGGGTACGCTTGCTGAAGTTATTAAATTTATGCTCTATATGGCCCGTAGCCCTAAACCGCTGTTCGGCAAAACCGTAGTTAAGGTCGGTGCCAAAGCTGGTGTAGGTGTTGTTGTCCCTGTATTGGGTAAACTCAAATCCGGGGCCCAGCCAATAGGCCTGTACGGTATTAAAGGCTAACCTGCGGATAATCCCTGTGTAACTTAGCTTCCAGTTTTCGTTAGAATTGTGGTAGGTATAGCCTACAGGTATAGATGTCCATTTAAACTTATTACGCTGCCGGTCGATGCTGTCTTTGTAGGTGGGCGTGTTACGCACGGTTTCCAGCCTGTTTTTACGCATGTAGTCGTTACGCTCATCAGGGTTCAGTGGAATAGGGCGTACGCTGTTCCAGTAGGCAACCGTTTTTTTATTGCTTTCGGGTTCAAAAAACTGTACTTCAGTGCCAAACGTCGAATCGGTAAATTCAGGCTTAAAGTTATAGTTGCTATACACGAAGCTAAAGGTACCCACAGCGTGCACGCCTACAAGGCTCAGGTCAAACGATACCACCTGGGTATTTTTACTCCACAGCTTTTCATCGGCATTATAGCCAAAATTCTGCCTGATGTCCAGTGTATTTAGTAACGGCTGCTTTATGGCGCTTCCTTTAATATTGAGGTCGGCGGCGTAAATTTCGCCGGTTTTGTCTATCAGGTAGAGATAACCCTCGGTAGTAGCCGTAGCGGGATATTTTGGCTGCACCTTAACCTTGTACACTTTCTGCCCGTTTTCGGCGGTGAAGGTGCTTTCTACCGTATATTTATAATAGCCACGTGCATTATCTGCAAGGGGAGAAACCACGCTGACCTCAAACGGTAAAAAGTTATCGTAAAAGTTGTACCAGGCCACATCGGCATTGTTGTAGCTAAAATCATCACCCTCGCCACTTACCCTGCTGGCTATAACCTGCTCGTGCATTTTTTTGCCGTCGTGCTGTAGCCTGCTTACCGTTTCACTCAGGTAAATAATGCCGTTTCCGCTGGTGTCTACCGAAGCGCCAAGGTCGCCTATTTCCTGCCAAAAGATTTTTTTGGGTACATTTTGCAGCCTCACTGTACCACGCGAATAAAAATCAGCTTCAAACCTCGCGGTTTTTGCGCCGTTAGCCCGTCGGTTTCGTATGGCAAGATTTATAATGCTGTCGGCATTTGTACTTGTTTTTCCAATGACTACTTCCTGTAGCTCAAAGTTTTCGGCTTCAAGCGAAACGTTTAACAGGTAGGGGAGTGTAGTAATGTTTACCGCAACTTCACTGGTTTTAAAACCAATACTACGGAATACAAAGGTGTATTTTCCTTTTTTGCTCAGCGCAAGGATATACTGTCCGTTTTCGTTGGCCGAGGTGCCGTTATACGTGCCCTTAACCGCTATAGAAACAAAGGGTACGGGTGCACCCGATTTGTCTGTAACGGTACCTTTTACCTGTGCAAGTGCGCCCAGTGAACTAAGAAATAGGAGTATAGCGGCTAATTGTTTCATACGATAAGTTACATTAAAAATGACAGTAAGGCAAGCTCATAGCTCTTAAGCCCAAACCCGATAATAATGCCCGATGATACAGGCGATATATACGACTGGTGGCGGAACGTTTCTCTTGAAAAAGTATTGCTTATATGCACTTCCATTACCGGTGTGGTTACGGCCTTAATGGCATCGCCTATACCTATAGAGGTATGTGTATAGGCACCTGCATTCAGTATAATGCCATCGTAACTAAAACCCGTTTCCTGTATTTTTGTAATGAGTTCACCTTCTATGTTGCTCTGGTAATACTCCAGTACTGCCTGCGGGTACTTTTCCCGGATCAGGGCGAAGTATTCTTCAAAGGTAAGATGCCCGTATACCTCGGGTTCGCGCTTGCCCAGCAGGTTTAGGTTAGGGCCGTTTATAATAATAATTTTCATCGGATAATTTTGTGTATGTTTTATATTGGATAAAGTTAATTAACAGGAAACTTCTGCCACGGCTTAACGTGAAAAAATTAACAGTTAAAAAAAATAAAAAAACCGGTTAAGCGTTTTGCCTAACCGGTTTATATGCTTTTATGGTATGCTTCTTAGAAGAAGTTGTATCCTACAGAAACCTGGAATACACCATTTTTAAAGTTTGTTGAAACTTCCTCGTCGCTTACTTTTGTAAGACCGATTACGTAACGCGCCTGTGCAAAAAAGCCGGCGATTATCTTAGCCTCAACACCACCTGCAAGTCCTATATCCGTGCTTTTGGCTTTTAAATCCTTTGTGTCTTTAGCAAGGAATGAGAACTGAGGGCCTGCTACAAGGCTTACTTTTTCGGGAAGTACGTAGAATTTAGCCAAAACCGGTACGCTGATGTAGTCAAGGTTAATATCGCCTACGTCTTTTACTTTAGCACCTACAGAAGAGTAAAGCGCTTCAGCCTGTACCGAGAATGAAGGCACAAGGTTTAGTTCCAGTACGGCACCTGCATGCCAGCTTGTTATCGATTCGGTATCGAAATCGGCATTGCTGAAGTTGGCGAAGTTAGCACCACCTTTAATACCGAAATCCACTCCCTGAGCCTGTGCTGTATATGCACCAAGCATCATCATTGCTGCAATTAAGATTCTTTTCATAATTAGTATATTAATAGGTTATTTTTTCTAAAACTGTATGCCTACAGAGGCTTGTACCAGCGAGTTTTTAATATCGGCATAACCCGATACGTTTTTAGTACCGCTTATGTACCTTGCCTGCAGGAAGATGTTATCTGTGGCAAAAATTTCAAGGCCGGCTGCAAGGCCAAAATCAAACGTTTGGCTGTCATACGCCTTAAAGTTCCTGCTTTCGTTAATCAGCATGCCAAACTGTGGCCCCAGGTGGATGTTAAAACCACTTGTAGGGTATATTTTTAAAAGCACGGGTACGTTAAAGTAACCCAGCTCTATCTTATTGTCGTCTACCTTGGCTCCCTGCCTTGAATAGATAAGTTCCGGCTGAATAGAAAAGTGCTTAGAGCGGCCTATATGGCTTTCATAACTTGCACCTATGTGGTAGCTGGTAAGAACGTTAAACCCTTTTGCATCATCGCCCCTGAAATTGGCAAAATTAAAGCCGCCTTTTATCCCAAACTGCGCGTGCATGGCTAAACCACAGGTAAGGGCTGCTGCCGTAAGTAAAAATTTCTTCATGTATATGTGTTCTATTAGTAGAGCAAAAATAAAGAAAAGGACTGTTAACAAATACTGAATTACCACTCTTTTAACCAAAACCAAGGCAAATAATCCTAATCCTATTAGGCACAGTAAAATAAAAATGCCCTGCAAAAACAGGGCATAAGAGAATTGGCAATAGAAAAATACGGCTAGTTTTTTACAAAGGTGTACAGGAAGCCGTCGGCATGTACATCATTTACTTTTATGGTATCTTTTGATTTAGAATAGCAACCAAAATAGCCGTTGTTTACATATAAGGATACATCGCACACAGCGTTATCACCGGCTGTGTTATCTACTTTGTATGCATATATACCACTTGCAGGACCTGCCGGTGTACCGTTTTGCGGAGCGTTATTGGTTATGGTTACACTGTCTTGCGTGGTATTAATGTTCCACACTACTTTGTCTGCAGGCAGCTGCCAGTTACCCCCATTAGCCCTCCCTGTACATGTATCAGTGAGTAGGTGCCGGCAGGCGGCGGGGTAGTAGAAGCAGTGTCGTTATCACTACATGAGGTAAGTACATGTGTGAGTACAGCGGCAAAGGCTAAAATTTTTTTCATAGCTATTATTAACTAAGGTTTTTACAGAGATGCACATAGTCTATTACGGTTGCGTAAACATTTGGTAAAAAAATAAAGTGCTATATCTTTTTAGCAGGAAAAAGTTTAAAATATGTTCTACGGTTAGATGTTATTTACTATTTTTGTTCAACTTTTAATACGATAAACGCATATATCATGAATTTACACGAATATCAGGGAAAAGAAATACTGGCAAGTCACGGTGTACGTGTGCAACGCGGTATTGTTGCTAACAATCCTGCCGAAGCCGTAGCAGCAGCTAAGGAGCTTACTGCACAGACCGGTACCGGCTGGTATGTTATTAAAGCACAAATACATGCGGGTGGCCGCGGTAAAGGTGGCGGTGTTAAACTGGCCAAAAACCTTGAGCAGGTAGAAGAGATTGCAGGACAAATAATAGGTATGGACCTTATTACTCCGCAAACTCCTCCAACCGGAAAAAGAGTACACAAAGTACTTGTTGCTGAAGATGTATACTACCCTGGTGAGAGTGAAACTTCAGAATTTTATGTATCTGTATTGCTAAACAGGGCTACAGGCCGTAACATGATTATGTATTCTACCGAAGGTGGTATGGATATAGAGGAAGTTGCTGAGCACACCCCGGATGCTATCTTTACAGAAGAAGTAGACCCGTCTGTAGGCCTGCAGGGCTTCCAGGCACGCAGAATTGCCTTTAACCTGGGACTTAGCGGTAACGCTTTCAAAGAAATGGTAGTATTTATCGGCGCGCTTTACAAAGCGTATACCGATAGTGATGCTTCTATGTTTGAAATCAACCCGGTGCTTAAAACATCTGACAACAAAATCCTTGCGGTAGATGCTAAAGTGGTACTTGATGACAATGCCCTTTACCGCCAGAAGAAATATGAAGACATGCGCGACGTTCGTGAGGAAAACCCAATCGAAGTGGAAGCGAAAGAAGCTGGTCTTAACTATGTAGACCTTGACGGTACTGTAGGCTGTATGGTAAACGGTGCAGGTCTTGCCATGGCTACTATGGACCTTATTAAATATGCAGGCTTTGAGCCGGCTAACTTCCTTGACGTAGGTGGTACTGCCGATGCCAAGCGTGTAGAAACAGCGTTCCGTATTATCCTTCGCGACCCGAACGTAAAGGCGATCCTTATCAACATCTTTGGTGGTATCGTTCGTTGCGACCGTGTGGCTCAGGGTGTTGTAGATGCGTACAAAAACATGGGCGACTCTATCAGTGTGCCTATCATTGTACGTTTGCAAGGTACTAACGCCGAGCTTGCAAAAGAGCTTATAGACAACTCTGGTATGCCTATCCTTTCTGCTACCCTGTTCCAGGAAGCTGCAGACCAGGTACAAGCTGCACTTAGCTAGTAGTTTTAAATATTATTGCTACGTACTCCGTTTTTGCGTGGTAGGAAGCAATCTAAATATCAAAATCCCGTAAGTAACTCACTTACGGGATTTTTTTGTTTGATGTCAGAACAAACTTCCCTGTACATCTGCCCTGTAAAAACCGGGCTTTAGTTTACCCGTGCGCAGCAGGTTTACATAGTTATGCGCCTGCCGTGTAGGCTCGGGGATGCGGTGGTGCTGTACGCAGTTTTTCATAATGGCCAGGCTATCCGGTACCGAAACCATATGCCCCGGCGAAACGTACACGGGTTCTACCTTGTCTTTGGTGCGCAGGGCATACCCCAGCAGGTTGTTATTACGGTCGGTTATGGGGCTGGTGCCAAATTTCTTTTCGCTTAGATCAGGGAAATTACCATACAGCATGCTCTTGGCACAACCTATGGCAGGCCATCGGGCAAGCAGCCCGAAATGTGCTGCAATCCCCATTTGGCGCGGGTGGGTAATACCCTGTCCGTCCAATACCATAACATCGGGTTTTTCGGGGAGCTGCTGCCATGCCTGTAATAATGCGGGTACTTCGCGGAAGCCCAGGTAGCCAGGCACATACGGAAAGGTGGTCTTTACTTCTACTAATGAATATGACAACACTTCCATCTGCGGATAGCTAAGTACTACGATACCTGCATAAACCGTATCTGAATTTTTATTGTGCGATATATCGGCTCCTGCTATAGTAGTTATTTCAGAGGGAACTGTTTGCAGTGAAATATAGCCCCGCATGCTGTTTTGCAATGCTGTGGCTTCTTCAATGCTTGTACGGTTATAATCAGGGATTATCATAGGAGTATTTAAAGCAATAATCCTGCCGAAATATCATACGTATTCTGCCCCGTAGGTATCCAGGATATGGCGCACATCATTTTCGGGGTCACAGAAAAGGTTAAGGCCATGCGCCCAGTTTTCGGGGTTAATACCCTGTATACCTCCATAGTGCAGCCCCATAGCACAGCTTTCATTTCCTATGGCTACCACCATAGAACCTGAGTTTCCCCGAAGCGTAGAGGCATCATGGCTAAAACGTCCGGGCCAACTGTCAAAAGCGGTTATGATATTGCCGGGTGCCACCTTTTTATACCCCATAAAATTTTCAAAAAAATCACGATATACCGTGCCCGCATTCAGCGGAGCCTTTTGCTGGTTAGGGAACCCAATGAGAAAAATCCCTGTACCGGCATCCTGCTCGTATTCGGCACAAATTTTCATGGGTTTTGGCAGGTCTTCCCTATAGCCAATTTCGAGTAATGCCATGTCCATAAACCTATGGTTAGGTGTGGTAATTTCATTTACGCCGGGGTAAATCACTTTCAGGATTTCGGTATTCAGCGCGCCATCTGATGCCAGGTCTTCACAGCCAAAGTCTATACTAACATGGTTTACAAAAGCTGTCCTGTTATTACGCTCGGTTATAGCCTGTAACACATGCCGGTTTGTCATAATAAGGTTAGGCGCTACCAGGAAACCTGTACCTGCAATACCGCCGGGAATGTTTATACGCCCAGTACAGCTTATGGCCTGTCGCAGGGCGGCGGCACGGCTGTCGGTACGGTTTTTCCAATCCGAATCGTCGTATAAGGAAGTTACCGGCATATTATTGCTTACCGGGTACGACGGACGCGTGCCGTCCGTTGCTATTATAACCCGCATAATATCAAGCTCTGTAATGGTAAACGAACTTTTATCATGTAAAAGGTTAGACAGTATATTTACACCTTTACTCTCAAGTTGGGATGCAATACTTTCCAGGGCGGCGGTATTATCTGAAACGGCCGCCAAATTGCTTACTGTTGCGGCACATGTAGTTACAATTTGGGTTAGGTAAGCCGCTGATGCTTCGCCATCCCGTCCGAAATAATCCCTTAAATAGCTGATTTCATTAAATTCCTGCTGCATGGTCGGTGGATTTACAAACAGGATAAAAATAACTATTCAGTTAGTTATTAACTAAATTGACGAGGATTATTTTTGGGGATATTTTTTAAAATATAATCAGGTTAATATCGGTGCTGTCTATATCAAACCATTCGCCCACGCTACGGTTAGTAAGCCTGCCGTGGTACATATAAATACCGTTTTTCAGGCCCTCATCGCATCGCATGGCGCTTTCTATACCGCCGTCATCTGCCATTTGCAGCAAAAACGGGCTGATAATATTACTTATGGAAAGCGATGCCGTTTTACTGTAACGCGACGGGATATTCGGCACGCAGTAGTGGGTAACATTGTGCTTTACAAAAGTGGGTTTTTCGTGGGTGGTAATTTCACTGGTTTCAAAACAGCCTCCGGTATCAATAGAAATATCGATGACTACCGCGCCACGCTTCATGCGTTCTACCATGGTTTCCGAAACAATGACAGGGCTGCGGTCTTTGCCACGCATGGCGCCTATGGCCACATCGCAGCGCATAAGCGACTTAAGCAGTGCTTTTTCCTGTATGGTGCTGGTAAATATACGTTGGTTCAGGTTGTTTTGAAGCCTGCGCAGCCTGTTTATGGAATTATCAAACACCTTAACGCTGGCACCAAGGCCAAGGGCGGTTTTCGCAGCAAACTCGGCTGCTGTGCCTGCGCCTATAATAACTACCTCTGTAGGCGGAACACCTGTAATATTACCAAAAAGCAGGCCTTTGCCCAGTTTTTGGCTAATCATCAGTTCGGCAGCTATAAGTATTGAGGCTGTACCGGCAATTTCGCTAAGCGATTTTACGGCAGGGTAGGAACCGTCTGTATCCTTTATATATTCAAAGGCAAGGGCGGTTATTTTCTTGCCCTGCAAGGCCTTAAAAAAATCTGCTTTTTGTGTTTTTAGCTGTAGTGCCGATATCAGCAGCGTTTCAGGATTCATCATTTCTATCTCCTTCAGCGTAGGCGGTTCTACCTTAAGGATGATGGGGCAGCCAAATACCTTTTTCGGGTCATGGGTTATCTCGGCACCGGCATCGCTGTATTCCTTATCGCTATACGAGGCGGTTTGGCCTGCACCGCTTTCCATCATTACCCTGTGCCCGTGCGCTACAAGCGAACTCACCGCATCGGGGGTAAGGCATATACGGCGCTCCTGGAATGAGGTTTCTTTAGCTAAACCAATGAAAAGTTCTCCACGCTGCTTCATTACTTCAAGTTTTTCTTCCTGTGGTAGCAGCTGTTGTCTGGTAAAAGGTGTTATCGGCATGGTGTTTCTACAAAAACGTAATACAATGTACAAAAAATAGGCGAACCCTATATAATTATTTTATGCTGAGTTGTCGCCTGCCGTCTTGTAACGTTTTTATGGTTATGGCAGTGTGGTCCAGCGGAATAAGGTTCGGGGTTTTCTCGGGCCACTCTATAAAGCACAGGTTACCGCTGTAAAAGTATTCGTCTATGCCCATATCATAGGCTTCTTCTTCACTGTTAATGCGGTACAGGTCAAAATGATACAGGGTTTTACCGTCAGCAGTACCGTATTCATTTACAAGCGAAAACGTGGGGCTGCCTGTCATGTCGGTAACCCCAAGTTGTTTCGCAAGTGCTTTTATAAAGGTGGTTTTCCCGGCGCCCATTTGCCCGTGAAAAAGTATGATGTCTTTTATGTTTTGTGTCAAAACTTCTTTTGCCACAGTGTCTATTTCCTCAAGGGAAAAAGTGATTTCCATGTATATGTATCTGTTTTAAAAGGGTAAGCCGTTAACTGTAAATCTAAATTTATTTAGTGTTAAACACCAGGAACGGTATTATCATTTCTTCCAGCGAAATACCGCCATGCTGGTAGCTGTTACGGTAATAGCTCACATAGTGGTTGTAGTTATTTACGTAAGCCAGGAACAAATCGTTTTTAGCGAATATATACGAACTGCTCATGTTTATGGTAGGCAGTTGTACTGATTTCGGGTCTTTTACATGGTACACGTCGCGGTCTTCAAAGGTAAGGCTGCGGCCTGTTTTATAGCGCAGGTTAAGGCTGGTATTACGGTCGCCAATAACCTTGCTCGGGTTCTTTACATTTATAGTACCGTGGTCTGTAGTGATGATAAGCTTCATGCCTAACAGCTGCGCCTGCTGAATCATTTCCAGCAGTGGCGAATTTTTAAACCAGCTCAATGTTAACGAACGGTAGGCTTTGTCGTTGCTTGCCAACTCTTTTACCACATCCATTTCGGTTTTGGCATGGCTAAGCATGTCTACAAAGTTGTACACTACAGTGGTAATGTCATTATCCTTAAGGGCCTTAAAGTTATCTGCCAGTTTTTTACCGTCGCGGTAGTTGGTAATTTTATAGTACTCCTGTTTCAGGCTGCTTAGGCCCAGGCGACGCAATTGTTCAGTAAGGAACTCTGCTTCGTAGAGGTTCTTACCGCCGTCGTCCACGTCGTTTTTCCAGTATTGTGGGTATTTTTTCTCCATTTCAAGGGGGGTAAGCCCGCTGAAAATAGCGTTACGCGCATACTGAGTAGCGGTAGGCAGGATAGAGTAGTAGGCCGATTCTTTTTCCAGCTTGTAGTGGTTGTTAATTACACTTTCAAAAGCCTTCCATTGGTCGTAACGCAGGTTGTCTATAACTACAAAAAATATGGGTTGTTTCTTCTTGATTTCAGGAATAACCAGCTCGCGGAACAGGTTGTGGCTCAGTACCGGCTTGTCGCCTTTCGGGTCGAACCAGTCCTCGTAGTTACGCTCTATGAATTTGCCAAACTGGCTGTTAGCCTCCACCTTTTGCGATTCCAGTATTTCTACCATGCTCTGGTCTTCAATGTTTTCTAGCTCCATTTCCCAGAAAACAAGCCTTTTGTACATATCTACCCAGTCTTCATAGGTACGTACCATACCCATATCCATAGATATTTTTCGGAACTCCTTTTGATAGTCTAAAGTAGTTTTGCTGCTTACCAGGCGCGAATTGTCCAGGTTTTTCTTCAGCGAAAGCAGTATCTGGTTTGGGTTTACGGGCTTAATCAGGTAGTCGGCTATTTTAGAGCCAATGGCTTCTTCCATAATCATTTCCTCTTCGCTTTTGGTAATCATGATTACCGGTGTTGAGGATTTTTTTTCCTTTATCTCGGCAAGTACCTCCAGGCCGCTTAGGCCGGGCATGTTTTCATCCAGGAATACGATGTCAAAATTATTTTCGTCAAACAGCTCCAGCGCGTCCTGTCCGTTGTTTGCGGTGGTTACCTTATAGTTCTTTTTTTCAAGGAAAAGGATATGGGGCTTTAGCATTTCTATTTCGTCGTCTACCCACAGTATGTTTATCTCATTCATAAGTATGAAAGAATTTTCATTCGTATTATAACGTAATCAAAGTTACTTTTATTTAACGATTTTAATATTAATTTTTTTATAAAATGCGACTGTGAAAACACTCTATATTATTTAATTAAAAAAAGTTTCATATACTGTAAAACTTACTAAATTAAGCATTATTAATTTGATTGTAGATAGTGATTTACATATATTTTTATATGTTAAATCCTGTTAAATTTATTGATTTTGTTTGGTTTATTTGTTAAAAATATAACACAAGCACTATGAAAAAATATTATTTAATAATAATGGCATTAATGCTGTTCTTGTCAGAAAAATCTTTTGCCCAAAATGAGGTTATTGAAATTGATACTATAACTGCTACAGCATCTAAAGTGATGCCGTATAACAGGCCTTTTACTGTAAAAATGGCTATTGATGCTGATGAAGTGCCACGTATATATTTCATTAAAAGACATAAGCATTTAAACTTACCGGAAAGTATTTCGTATTATGATGGAAAAAGTACTGTTGCTAATCCTTATACTCCTGATGAGATTTCGCAAAACTACTACTATGTTGAAAAGATTTCAGGTAAAAATTATTTGTACATAACCTTTGCAGATGAATATATGTTTGAACCATCTGCCTCATACTATATCATAATAAGTCAAAGAAAATTGGCAAAAGAAGCTTTAGGCTTTTTTGATAATTATTATTTAAGCCAATATGATCCGATACCTGCAAATAGACCATTAGCATTTACAAATGCCCGAAATTCATTAGGATTATATGAAAGTAAGATGAGAAAAGTTTTTGGGACAGTTGATTTTGGTTTTTTAACCTTAGCTGAATTTAATGGTGGCGCAGCAGCTTTTAAAACAGATTTTGATGCAACTCTTTTGCCTCTTTATACACAGTATGCCGCTGCATTAACACTTTATAATAATAATATAATTACAAATGCTGGAGCAATGTTTGCTGCCTTGCCCGTATTTGATTTGCTAACTAAGGAACAACTTATAGCTGATACAACTATCAATAAAGATGCTTTAACCTATTTATACGGTAAGGATCTTACAAATAATAACATATCAAGTGATGTAAACACATTAGCTAATCAGAGTCGAATTCAAGATATTTTATACGGAGTAGTTTCACTGGAGTGTATTTTCTGTAATCGTGTAAATCTTGGTAGCGTATCGCAGTCAGATTATAGTAAGCGGATTTCTAATATCGATGCTACTATTACACAATTAAATGCCATTAAAAGGGCTATGTTTTTGTCTTTACCAAAATCTGCCGCAGGCCGTCTGGATGCCAATACAACTATTAATAACTTGATTACGTGGATGAATTACTTAGAAGCATCAAAAAATGAGCTCAAAGGTTTATTAAACATTCGCAAGTTAATCGAAGGAGCAATTATGGATAATATGTATATTGGTAATAGCTTTAATAACGCTTCTATAGCTTCAGGAAATTCGTACTTAAACTTTGAAACCAGGAATAAAGTTCTTCTAACCCCTGATTTTGGCATTACAACATCAGCATTTACTAAAGACGGAAACTCATTAGATTACGGTATAGTGCCATATTTAGGTTTTCATATAAATTTTATGGCATTAGATAAGGATATATCATTTAGCAGTTATAAAAAGAATTGGAAACAGTATTTATCTTTAATGGTGGGCTGGTCATTGGTTAACATGAAGCAAGAATCTAAATATGATAATTTTTTTGAAAAGAGTTCACTTTTAACAGGTATAGGTTACAGGCTAAATAATGTAATCAGAATTACAGCAGGTTCCCAATGGTTATTTAAATTGCGTGAAGATAGTCTAGGCAACCATTCAAGAAAATTATTTGGAGTTGCATATGTTGGTCTCTCGTTTGACCTTAATATTAAACAGTATCTTAATGGATTTACAGATCTGCTTTCAGGAATAGGTAAAACAAAAACGACACAATCAAGTAATAATTAAAAATCGAAAAGTTATGCCAGCAAAAAAAGTTTCAGCAAAAATTGTAACAGCAACTTCAAAAATTGCAAATATAGGTGATGTCCTTTTACAAGATGAGGGACACGATTGGGAAGTAGATGCAATTCATCTTACATCTAAAAGTGGAACCTCTATAGATTCAGTAGTTTGTAAATATGAACTTAAAAATGGAAAGTGGGTTTTAGTGTGTAGAAAGGTTTAATTGTTTTAAATTTTTATATAAAAAAATTATTTTTTTTCTTTTTCTCCACCACTAACCCCCTTATCCTGCGCCATATATAACGTCTGGCTTGGGTAGGCGAAGTCGGTGCCGCTTTGCAGTACTATGTCCAGCAGCAGCATATAAATACCCTCCTGTATTTCCTGGGCTTCGTCTATATTACCTGCCTGAACGTAGCAGTAAATCTCGGTCTTGTAGCCGTTTTGGGTAAAGCCCGTAAGGCGCACTTTAGAGCCCTCGTCTATAACCTTGTCGTGGTTGTGCAGCATATCGCGGGTTAGTTGCAGTACATTTCGCAGCTCGTCTGGTGTGGTCTCCATGCGCAGTTCCAGTATTGGGTTAAATAGGAAACGATCCCGATGGGCGTAGTTTTCTACATTGGTGCTGGCAAACTGCCCGTTAGGTATGGTTACTATAGTACGCTCGGGGGTACGCAGGCGGGTACTGCGCATACCGATAGACTCTACCGTACCCTTGATCTCGCCCACACGACAAAAATCGCCCACACGTATGGTCTGGTCGGCAATAAGGCTTACGCTGCCCACAAAGTTTTCCATAGTTTTCTGGGCACCCAGTGCAAGTGCCAAACCACCGATACCCAGTGCGGCAATCCATGTGGTAACATCAAACCCTACCGCACCCAGCAGCGCGATTACGCCAATAACAATAATGGCTGTTTTGGCCATCCGCCTTACAAACAATATCACCGATATGGCCGATATACGTTTGCGTATGGTCATGCGGTTGTTTATGTATTCGCTTAAAATATCGGTAAGGCGCCAAAGTAGTATCAGTACCGCTGCGATACCTATGGTAACCGTTATGGTGCTGAAGCGTTGGCGTATAATAATGGAAATCCCCGCCTGCTTGGATATTTCCACGAACAGCAATACTGTAATGTACAGCCGTAACGGAAGCCCCAGCGCCCTTACAATAAGCCACTTTTCGGGTTGGCGCGCTTTTTTCCAAATGCCGCGAACTATAAGACCTGCCAGTGCTACCAGCAGCCACGATACAATATATGATGCCACTACTAATACTACTACGGCAAGCCAGTGCCCTACGGGTACACCTCCTAAGGTTTGCTCCTTAAGGTTATCGGGCAGGCTGCGGTTCAGCAGTGAGGTTTCATCTAAATCCGATGCGGAAATAGATGCTACCGTAGCTGCCGAAAACTGCCACAGGGGAGGATTAGCCCCTGTAGTGCCGCCGGTATTTTCTACGTACAAAACAATGTCGGTACCGTCGGCGTTCAGTGTACCTACTATATCCTGGTTGTCGGCCAGGTCGTCATTTCCAAGCCCTGTTGGCTTATCGCTTATCAGGGAGGTAGCCCGCATATCGCCGCCCTGGTCCAATAACGACTGGAATTTTAGCACAATACGTTTACGTTGGCGGTTACTGCGCCAACTGCGTTTCAGGTTCAGGTAGCGGCTGGCACGTATATAATTCTGGTCGGCCACGGCCTGGATAAAGCCGTTAACCGTACCGCGTGGGTTGCGCCGGTTCAGCGAGTCGGCTGGGAAAACGGCATCGGCAGTCTTGTCATCGGCTTTGCCTGTAGAAAGCAGCTGTGCATGAAGCCCGCTGCTAAACAGTGCAAACAAAAGCAACGTAAACAGTAGTTTCCCGGATATATGTCTTAAAAAAGTTTTCTTCATGGTAACTGTACGGAATTGGCTACTAAATGTACAAATATTATGCCGTGCTGTACGGCGTTTTAACGTTCTGTTCGCAATAACACGTAGGCTATGTTAGTTCATATTTGTGTAGCTTTGTAAAAAACAGGATAATGAAAACCCTAATATATGCCCTTTGTCTTGGGGTTTCGGTGGCGGCTTTCGCCCAAAACCCTAAGAATGTCGACTTTAAAACCTTGGATGCCAAACTTGATTTTGATTATGCCCAAAAATCCGTTTCGGGTAGTGTACTGTATACATTTGAAATCAGCGGCGACAGACCCGACACCGTATATATAGATGCGCAGAACATCCGTTTTGAAAATGTAAAGGTTAACGGTAAAAAGAAGACCGGATGGGTGGCAACCAACAAACTTTTAAAGATTTATAAAGGCCTAAAAAAGGGTAAGAACAAACTTGAAATTACCTACAGTGCCACCCCTAAGCAGACCCTTTATTTTGTGCAGGATGGCGACGACCACCAGATATGGACACAAGGCCAGGGCAAGTATACCAGCCATTGGCTACCGAGTTTTGATGATGTAAATGAGAAACTTGTATTTGGTATAACAGCCACATATGATAAAAGTTATATGTTATTATCTAATGGAACACTTAAAGATACTGTAACCAAAGGAGATAAGAAAACATGGCGTTATGCGATGGAGAAACCCATGAGCAGTTACCTTGCCATGCTCGCCATTGGTAAGTTCCACCGATGGAATATGCAGTCCTTTGGCGGCACCCCTATAGAGCTCTATTTACGGGAAAAGGATACAGCTAAATTTTTGCCCACCTATCGCTACACCAGTGATGTATTTGAGTTTTTAGAGAAAGAAACCGGCGTGCCCTATCCGTGGGGCGTGTACCGCCAGGTGCCGGTGGTCGATTTTTTATATGCCGGTATGGAGAACACTACCGCTACGGTATTTAGCCAGGATTTTGTGGTAGATGATATTGGCTTTAACGACCGTACCTATCTAAATGTAAACGCCCATGAATTGGCCCACCAGTGGTTTGGCGACTTGGTTACCGAAGAAAGCGGTACACACCATTGGTTGCAGGAGGGGTTTGCTACCTATTATGCATTGCTTGTAGAGCGGAAACTTTTTGGTTACAATCATTTTAATAATGAATTATATGAAATGGCCGAGCGTATACAGCAGGCCGGTAAAACCGATAAGATACCGATACTGAACGAAAAGGCGAGTACGCTGTCGTTTTACCAAAAAGGCGCATGGGCACTGCATGCCCTGCAAAATGGCGTGGGGGAGGATACCTTTAAGCATGCCATAAAAACCTATCTGGAAAAATATGCGTTTAAAAACGTGAATACCGACCAGTTTCTTGCCGAAATAAAAGCCGTGTCGCCGGGGTATGATACTGAGGATTTCAAAAAGCGCTGGCTGGAGAGCAGCGAGTTCCCCATTGAGGAAGCATTAAGCATTTTGTCAAGGAACGCGTTTATTAAAGAGTACCTGGAACTGGGTGAATTACAGGATAAACCTTTTGCCGAAAACAAGGAAAAATATCTGGAAATCATGCAGTCAACTGAAGCGTTCTATCCGCTGAAGGAGGAAATATTATTCCTTACCGCCCAGGTACCTTTTGCCGAGAAGGCCGAACTGATACAGGCCGCCATGGAATCGGGTCATATAAAGGTACGACAGGCAGTAGCCCGTACCGTAACGGTATTCCCGCAAAGCTTTTATGAAGAATACCGCACGCTGCTGGATGACGAATCGTACATAACCCGCGAGGTGGCACTGAACGTGCTCTGCAAAAAATTCCCGGCCAGGCAAACCGAATTGCTCAACCAAACCCGTACATGGTATGGTTTTAACGATATGAACCTGCGTCTGCTTTGGTTAACGTTAGCCTACGCGAGTAAGGACTACCAACCGGAACTGAAGGAAGACCTGTATGGAGAGCTTATCCATTATGCTTCGCCAAAATTTGACAGCGACATCCGCCAGAATGCGCTTGCCGATTTACTTTACATCGGTAAGGCCGACCCGATTGTGTGGCAGGATCTGGCTAATGCCCTTACGCATCACAAATGGCAGTTTGTAAAATTTGCCAAAGACAATATCAGGAAGCTCCTGAAGAAAAAAGGCTATCGCGAACTCATGGCCGGCATACTGCCCTCGCTCACCGATGCCGAACGTGCCAAATTTCAGCAGCTGCTGGATGAACAACCCGTGCAAAATTAGTGAGTAACTAAACAGGCTGTACTGAAGCCATTTGTTCAGTAAACTGTTAACCACTATATATGGCGCTGTAATGGCTGTAGTAGCTGTGTGTGCAGGTCTTTTTTTGTTAAGTTTTTGATATTTAGTGTTTTATTTAAATTAGGTGCAACACTACAACAACGATTAGCTACTACATGTTAACTACAATTTGCACCTGCTGTAAAGGTTGCTTTTTCTTGCTAAGAACTATACATGGAGAATTTACCCACTAACGGGTATTTTTAAAAATTACATATAAAAGTATTTTTGCAACAACACAACTACGATGGAATACAAACTTTTAAAAAACGGGTTTAAGGTAAGTACCGTCAGCTTTGGATGCATGTCGCTTAAGCCGTCGAACACAGATAATGATACCCTCATTGGCAATGCTATAGACAAAGGCATCAACCTCTTTGATACCGCCGACCTTTATGATAAGGGAGATAATGAGGTTCTTTTAGGTAATGCGCTGAAAGGCAGCAGGAAAGAGGTGTTTATTTCGACTAAAGTAGGTAACAAATGGCGCGCTGACGGCACCGGATGGGACTGGACGCCGCGTAAGGAATACATACTCAGCGCCGTAAACGATAGCCTGCGCCGCCTGGGCACGGATTATATCGACCTGTACCTATTGCACGGTGGCACCATAGAAGACCCTGTAGATGAAGTGATTGAGGCTTTTGAACGCCTTGTAGACAGCGGAAAAATAAGGAGTTATGGCATTTCATCCATCCGCCCGAATGTGATACGGGAATATGTGAAACGGGCTGATATTACAGCGGTTATGACCCAGTACAGCCTGCTGGACCGACGCCCTGAGGAAGAAACCCTTGAGCTTTTACGGGCAAATAATGTTGGGGTACTTGCCCGGGGTGCCGTGGCCTCGGGATTGCTTGCGGGGAAGCCTGCCAAAGCATATCTGAACCTTGAAGAACAGCAGGTTAAAGCCATACAGCAGGGGCTTTTAAAGCATTTGCCCAACGAATTTTCCGCTGCTGAGGCAGCGCTGCGTTATGTTATAGACAACCCGGCTATAACCACTGCTGTTGTAGGCATTCGTACACAAAATCAATTGCATGAGGCAGTTGCCTCGGGTGCGCTTGCGCCGTTGTCTATGGAATACCGGCAGGCGCTTTCCGGGATTTGGGAAGGAAACCGCTATACTGAACATATTTAGATTTATATAACAATTTTTAGGATTTTGTAAACGAAAGAATCCTTTTTAAATGCGTATTTTTGCGGTTTATTAAAAATGAGAATGGGAACCAGCCAGGACGAGGAAAGAAAAGAACTTTACAACTATCAGCAACGGGATATTGACGATATTTTTGAGAAATTTGAAGATAAACCCAATAACTACCACCTGTTGTACCAGCTGCCTACCGGCGGCGGTAAAACCGTGATATTCTCTGAGATAGCACGCCGTTACATAGAAAAATATAAACGTAAGGTACTGGTGCTTACGCACCGTATAGAACTTAGCAAGCAAACATCGCGCATGCTTACGGGCTTTGGCGTAAAGAATACTGTTATAGACAGCGGGGTGAAAGACCTGCCCGAAGACAATGAGTTTTCGTGCTACGTAGCTATGGTAGAAACGCTTAATAACCGTCTTAAAGACAAGAAATTCCATATGGAATACGTGGGGCTGGTCATTGTAGACGAGGCCCATTATAACAGCTTCCGTAAGCTATTTACGTATTTTAAAAATTCGCAGTTCCTAGGAGTTACGGCTACACCGCTAAGCTCTAACATAGAGCTGCCTATGTATGAAACTTACGATGAACTTATTGTGGGTGAGCCTATACAATCGCTTATAGACAAGGGATACCTTGCCAGAGCGCATATGTTTGGGTATGATGTGGAGCTTACTTCGCTTAAGCTGGGGATTAACGGCGACTATACCGTTGCCTCATCTGACGAGTTGTATTCGCGCGGAATGATGCAGGATTTGCTATTACAGTCTTATGTACAGCGTTCGCACGGTAAAAAAACCCTGATATTTAACAACGGTATCAATACCTCGCTCTACGTATACGAAACCTTCAGGGCGGCAGGATTACCCATACGCCATCTGGATAACCGTACTCCGGAGCAGGAGCGCAGGGATATACTGCAATGGTTTAAAACCACCCCTGATGCCATACTTACATCAGTATCTATACTTACCACAGGTTTTGATGAACCTACGGTAGAAACCATTATACTAAACAGGGCTACGCGCTCCCTTACGCTGTATTTCCAGATGATAGGACGTGGTTCGCGCAGCCTGCCGGATAAGAGTAGTTTTGTGGTTATAGACCTGGGTAATAACGCGCAGCGTTTTGGGCTATGGAGCGATCCTATAGACTGGCAATATATCTTTAAAAATCCTGAACTGTTTTTGGATAATATCCGTTCAGATGAAGAGATAGAAAGTTACCATATGTATGCCATGCCCGATGAGCTTAGGGCAAAATTTGCGCGTTCAGCAGATATTTCCTTTAATGTAGATGCTGAGTTTAAGCTATCTATGGAGCGTCAGGAAAAGCCGAAAGTGGTTATAGATAAGTCGATACGCCAGCATGCGTTTATGTGTGTGGAAAACTCAGAAACAGTAAATGAAGCCCGTAAACTGGCCCGTGAGCTGGATGGTGATATAGAATACCGTGTAAAGCAGTATGCAAAACTGCTTAGTAAGACTACAAAAAACTACAGGGAGTGGCTTGTGGAAGACTATAAGACACGCCTAAGTACACAAATAACCCGTTTATTTTACCTGTACCAGGATGCTACAGAAGAAGAAATAAACGAGTTAAAAGTTAAATTTTAGCCTTATAATTAAAGGCTCAGTATAAAATTATCTTTATTAAGTCCGTCAGCGATGTACTGCCAGTTAATGTGCACTACATCGCTGAGTACTTTTTTAAGCATATTAAAGTCGTTAGGCTTGCGAATGTATACATTGGCTCCGGCTTCATAGGTTTCTTCAATATCCTGTTCTGCCGATGAAGTAGAGTATATGGCCACAGATATCTTTTTAAGGCGTTCGTTGCCCCTTATTTCCCTTAAACATTCAAGGCCACTCTTTCGGGGCATATTAAGATCCAGGAAGATAACATGAGGCAGTGGGTTTGCTTCTACGTTAAGATAAGCCATAAGTTGCTCGCCATCGTTAAACGAGCTGAGTATATAATCTATTTTTACCTCTTCAAATGCTTCCTTAAAAAAAAGGCGGTCATCTTCATCGTCATCAGCAAGCATAATATGTAAAGGAGTTGGGCGCATAAACTGTTAAAAAGTGTGCTTTATAGGTTATACAATAAAAGAGCATTTAGCCATTGCAAAATAATCAAAATTTAACCAAAAATAAAATTTGGTTACTAAAAATAAAATACGTTATCCACCAATTTTATACGATTTATAACAATGTTAAAATATCGTTTCGGTTAACCTTTAATAATGAGCTGGTTATTGGGTTTACTTATTCGGCTTTTGATTTTATAAAATCGGAGATAAGCGCCGCTATGACCTTGCCGGTAAGGTGTACGTAATGGGTGCAGTCCAGTTCTGGTGCCGCTTCACATATGTGCAGGTAGCTTACGGTTTTTAGCTTACCAAAATAATGTACAAAATGCCTGGCCTTTTCTATACTGAAACCGCTGGCGGTCATGGTATCGGTAGGGAAATGGGGCAGGGCAGAGAGGTCTATTTCCAGCCCGAATGGATGGTCTGTAATAAAGCCTTTGGTAAGTGCAAGTTCTTCGCTAAAATGTTTTTCTTTCCTTACGGCTATCTGCTCGTACGTATTGTAGCGTATACGGTCGTTGTATTTTTTTATGGTTTCTAATATGCCTTTGTTCGCATAGCTTTCGTGCATGCCAAATATAAAGTAGTTTTTTAGGAATCCTTCTTCAAAGGCATAGCTAAAACCGTTGCCGCTGTGCCTGCCTTCGAGCATCCGCATACGGGCGCGGCTGTCGTAATTAATAGCGTTTACAGGCTTTCCGTTAGCCAGTGCTGCTCCTTTTATATTGCCATAGGCATTGTTATGGCCTCCACCAAGTATAATGGGTATTTTGCCTGCCTGTATGATACGGCATACAATGTGCGATACATCTTTATCCAGCTGTTCTACAAGTAATGACAGTTCACGGCGGCCTTCGGTATCGGTATTATCAAAGGCAGCAGCCTTTTCCATAAGGGCTGCCACATCTACATGCCCCAGTACCAGGAGGCTGTTTCCTTTACAAAAACGGTTGTGCTGCATGTTACATATGCTGCGTAGGGCGTGTTCCCAGGCTTTTGCGGCACCGGGCTTTCCATAATTAGCCCTTATGCCTATGTCTTCGGGGATGCCCAGTAAAACAAATTGGGCCTCAGAGGTTTTCATAAACTCAAAAGGGTCGGAGTCTTTTGGTACAGTGATTATGCGTTCGCCAAATTTGATTTCACCGCTACGCTGGCGTGTGTATTTTAGCAGGTCTCCACCGGTAAAAAGGACAATATTTTTCATAATCTAATTGTTGCACCAAAAATAGTATTTTTCTGTAATTTTTCGTTAAAACGGAAACGACGTACCAAAATATAATTAAATTTGGGGAAAATAATATAGTAAAAAAGATGGAAAAACAACAGAACAACTCAAGTTTAAAAGTAGTTATTATCATACTCGCATTACTTTTAGCAGGCAGCCTTGGCTGGATGTATAAAATGAGTAACGACAGTGATAAGACTGAAACCAAGCTTCTTTCTGAGAAAGACCAACTTATGGCCGACCTTACTGCACAGAAGGAAAGCTACGACAAAGCGATAGCTGAGAATACCGGCCTTAAAGGTGACCTGGAAGCTGAGCGTGCTAAAATAGTGGAACTTATGGCGCAGGTAGAGAAATCTAATGGAAATGCCGCTGCTATGGCCAAGTTTAAAAACCTTTATGTAAGGCTTAAGCGCGAGCATGACGCCCTGATTGCTGAAAACAATAAGCTTAAGGATGAAAATGGTGTACTTACTACACAACGCGACAGTACCCGTACGGCATTAGACGAAAGCAAGCGTTTTAACGACACACTTACTGCCCAAAACAGTAACCTGTCTAAAATTAAAGAAAAAGCGCAAAAACTTACTATTACTAACCTTACCACAAAATCGTTTAAAAAACGTAACTCGGGCAAGCTTATAGAAACGGATAAAGCGCGTAGGGTAGACCAGATAGATGTAGCATTTACCATAGCAGGTAACGAGGTTGCTGAAGCGGGTGATAAAACGTACTATGTACAAATCATTGACCCTAAAAATAATGTTATAGGCGATAAGAAAATGGAAAATTTCGACGGGCAGTCACTTACCTATAGCTTTGTAACAACGGCCAGGTACGAAAATAAAACCATGGATGTAAAACAAAGCATACCTGGCGATTTTGAAAAAGGGCTGTACCAGGTAAATGTATTTGACAAAGGTAACCTTGTTTCAAATTCAAGTTTTACACTTCGCTAATTTTAATAAAAAACAGAATACAAAGAAGACCGCTTTTAAGCGGTCTTCTTTTGTTTAAGCCTGAATATATCTAAAACACGAAATTACTAAAAGTATGTAATGGTACGGGTTACCTCAAATGATTTAATGCCTTTTATATTTACCGTCTTTTTGATCCAGTTCTTCATAGTATCATATTCATAAATATAGGTACGGTTGTCAAAAACTTCGGTTCCTATCAGTGTTTTGGTACCTGTCAGGTTATTTTCGGCGTCATAAGTGTTGGTTATGGTTACTTCGGGGTCGCTGTCTGTAACTGTTTGCCATTTGGTTGTGTTATTTTTACTATCGTATTGAAAGCGTTCCGATGTTTTGCTTCCTGAAGCGTTCTCAGCTGTGCTGTGTTGTATTACATTTCCCTTGGAATCGTAATTAAGCGCTTCGGTATAAGAGGTTTCACCCTTGCCATTTGTACTGGTTATGCCTGTTACTTTATTGCCGTTATATGCATAGGCGGTTTTTTGTAGCGGGCTGCTTTTGCCTGTGCGTGTTACCAGGGTTTTGTTATTATTTTTATCATACGCATAGATTATCGTAAATTCAGCACTAATTGCGTTCGGGTATATATCTTCCTGTACCAGGTTGCCTTTTTTATTATATGTATACACGGTTTTTTCAATGGCTATATCCTGGCTGTTGTACTTTGTCTTCGAGGTGAGCCTGCCATCTTTATAAATAAAGGCTTCCCGGTCTATTTGTGTATCGTCCGGATTACTTCGTTTTGTATCAGACAGGTGCTCTTTGGCCGCGTCCCATTCATTGGTTGTAATAATTGTAAGTTTACCTGCCGTATACTGCGAACGCTTTATTATGGCGTCACGACGCTCGGAAATTAGTTCCTCATAAGGAATATCCTTCTTTGCCCACTTTTTTTCGTGAATAAGGTTGCCAAAATCATCAAAAGTCCGGTCGTAATCCATTTCGGTACTGTTCTCAATACCTTCTGTTGCGGTTCCATTACTTATTTTTACAGAGCGTTCAGATATGGTATGTATATCACCATTTAATTTATAGTAAGCCCAGTCGGTTCCGGCGTGTTCCGGCTTCATCTTTTCTTTCAGGTTACCCTGGCATGATATGAGCAGGATCAGGGCTGCAGGTAGTGCTAAATACTTCATTTCAGTTATGGATTAAGAGGCTCAAAAATCCTGATTTTTTTCCAATTAATCAATGTTATGGTTATCCGTTTTTCATACAAAAAAATCCGTCCTCATTAGAGAACGGATTTTACGGTATAAACAAATATATTTTATTACTTGGCTATAGCTGCATCATATTTTTTACCTACTACATCCCAGTTGATTACATTGTAAAAATTAGAAATGTAATCAGGTCTTTTATTTTGGTATTGCAGGTAGTAAGCATGTTCCCAAACGTCTAACCCTAATACGGGTTTGCCCGGAACCGCCTGACCCGGCATAAGCGGGTTATCCTGGTTTGGTGTGCTTGCTATGGCAAGTTTACCTTCTTTAGTTACCACAAGCCATGCCCATCCTGAACCGAATTGTTTTGTAGCCGCTTCTGTAAACTGGGTTTTAAAGGTATCAAAGCTACCAAAGTCAGTTTTAATGGCTTCTGCAAGGGTACCTTTAGGTTCGCCACCGGCACCGGGTGCCATAACTTCCCAAAACAGGGTGTGGTTGTAATAACCGCCGCCATTATTACGCAGGGGCTTGTTTTCAGGATCCAGTGAAGTTAGTATCTCTTCTATAGATTTACTTGCAAGCGGCGTACCTTTTACGGCTTTGTTAAGTTCGTCGGTATATTTTTTATAGTGCTTAGAGTAGTGTACTTCCATAGTGCGTGCATCGATATTTGGTGCAAGCGCATCATATTTATAGCCCAGTTTAGCAATCTGGAATGTACCGGCAGCATCCTCAGCCTTAACATCATCAGGATTGCCCAGTGGCGCGGCTTCTTCTTTTTGTGCTTCAGGAACCGATACTACGGGCTCCAGGTTGTTTTTTTCTTTGCACGACTGTAATGCCGCCGTGGCTATTAGTACCGAAACGAAAATTTTTATTTTTTTCATCTTCAGGGATTTATGGTTTAATTATTGAATTTACTGTTTCTATATACAGCCTTTTTGCTTCTATGGGGCTTATATGGCGTACCTGCATCCAGGCATTCATCTTAAACGCATTACGCAGGTTAGCCGACTGGTGGTAATTAGGGTTAATACCCGTTGCCTGCTTATAGTAGGCGTATATGCGCAGCATAACATCCGGAGGCAATGGCTCTGTAATGTTGCAGCACTTTATATAAGCTTCGTCAAAAAGGATGTCTAAATCTTTTTCAGGCATAAGTTACGCTTTTGTTGCGATAATGGTCTTACCGCCTATAGCCTTTTGGTTAAGTTTAACGTTTACTTCGGTATCCAGCGGTAAGAAAATATCTACACGGGAACCGAACTTTATAAAGCCTGCATCTGTACCTTGTACTACCTGCATGCCTTCCTGCGCATAGTTTACAATACGCCTTGCAAGGGCACCGGCTATCTGGCGGTACAGTATTTCGCCAAACAGGTTGTTTTCTATAACTACGGTAGTCCTTTCATTTTCTTCGCTGGCTTTAGGATGCCATGCCACCAGATATTTACCCGGGTGGTATTTACTGAATTTAACCAGTCCGTTTACCGCATAGCGGGTTACGTGCACATTTATTGGCGACATAAAGATAGAAACCTGTAGCCTTTTATCCTTAAAATATTCGGGCTCATATACTTCCTCTATAACTACAACCTTACCATCTACCGGCGCAATGATGTTGTGGTCTGTAGCTATTACATGACGTTTTGGGTTCCTGAAGAACTGTAGTACCAGGATAAGGAAACCGAATGCTATAAGCTGCACAATGAGCTTTAGGGTGGCATCGGATATGAACTTTTCTGATAGTAGCGCGATTACCGTAGTAACAAAAAGCGCTATAAAAATAATTTTGGCTCCTTCTTTATGAAACATATACTAAGATTTGATAATACAAAAATAAGAAAGGTATGGCAAACACCACGCTATCCAGGCGATCTAAAATTCCACCATGGCCCGGCATTATGTTTCCGCTGTCTTTTACCCCGGCTACACGCTTCAGTTTTGACTCTACTAAATCGCCCAGCGTACCGAAAACAGCCACTATAGCAGCAAATCCCATCCACTGTAGTGGCGTAAGGAATGTGTAATAAATACTAAGGATATATGCTCCGGCAACGGTAAATACCACGCCTCCCACAAAACCTTCTATAGTTTTCTTTGGCGATATGCGCTCAAACAGTTTATTTTTTCCAATAGCCCTGCCTACGATGTAAGCAAAGGTATCATTTGCCCAGATCATTATAAACATCCCGATGATTACGAAAGGGTTATATATCGTGGTAAGGAAAGGCAGCTTTATAATTAGCAGGAATGGGATAACCACGTAACCTATAAGGCGCACCATTTTGCCCAAAGTATCTCGTGGTGCGGTAGGTTTGTTGTTAAAAAGGTCAACGAGCATGCCTACTGAAGCAAATAGTGCCGCAGCGCAAACCAGCAGGTTTGTATAGGCACTTGAAACAGGGTATATGCCAAACAAAAAAATCCCTATGCCGGCTATGCCAAAGGGCAATTTTTTATCTAAATGTGCCAGTTTACAATATTCATGCACGGCTATGAGCAGGAATATGGCAAAAAGTATTTTAAATGTAATAGGAGATAACAATGTGGCACCCAGTAAAAGCGCTATGTATACAATCCCGGAAATGGCTCGGGTAAGGCTTTCACTCATGGCTACAGGTCTTCTAGCAGAAGTAGGTATAGGTTTTTTGCTACGCTGCCATAGTGCAGGAAGTTTTCATCTTTGGCTTTTTCAAAATACTTAAGGGCTGTCATATTAGTAGGGTAGTCCTTATCATATCTCTTTTTTATTTGCCTTAAGCACTCACTTTTATTAGGCAGTATCTGGCTTGTGGTAGCATACACCACCATATTATCCGGCAGTTCATTCGGTTTGTAGTGCTTAAACTGGTTAGAAGAAAAAAGTATAGAACCCTCATCGGCCACAAGGCTTTCGCAGGTGCTTAAAATGAATTTTGGAGCGGCAACATTTTTATAAATCAGCCTGTTTTCTTCCAGTAGAGGGTGGAGGCGGGGCTCAAACGTCATTGCTTCACACTCAAACCAGTCATTTTCTTCAAGTATGTTTAAAAACTGTTCGTGCAGGTCGGTTATGGTATCGCAGTATACAAATTTACCGCCGTTTTTCTTAAAGTTGTAAGTAAACATTTCGTCAACAGGCAATTGCTGTTCGGGTAAAAACGGGCTGGCATCGCCACCTTTGTCTTCGCCCGGCACTTCCCCGGTACCAAATATTTTTCTGAATAGGCTCATTCTTCTCTAATCCCTTTTATATGCTTTAAGTTCAAAGATAAAAAAATCTTAATTCAATTTTGAGGTTGAATTAAGATTTTTAGCTTTTAATTATATTTTTCGTAATTACGCTTCTTCTACTCTTTCAGTTGCGGTTTTTTCGTAAGGCCTTTTGCCAAAAATATCTTCAAGGTCATCTTTAAAAATTACTTCACGTTCTATAAGAATGTCAGCAAGCTTCAGCATTTTATCCTTGTTATCATTAAGCAATTGTATTGCCCTTTGGTATTGTTCTTCTATAAGAACAGATATTTCGCTGTCTATTACCTTGGCGGTTTCTTCAGAATAAGGCTTAGAGAACCCATACTCATTTTGGCCGCTGCTGTCATAATAGGTAATGTTACCCAGTTTTTCGTTAAGACCGTAAATAGTTACCATGGCACGTGCCTGTTTGGTTACCTTTTCAAGGTCGCTAAGCGCACCGGTACTAATGGTATCAAAAATTACTTTCTCGGCAGCACGTCCGCCCATAGTGGCACACATTTCGTCCTTCATCTGTTCCGGCCTTACAATAAGCCTTTCTTCTGGGAGGTACCATGCAGCACCAAGGCTCTGCCCGCGTGGTACTATGGTTACCTTTACAAGAGGGGCGGCGTGTTCCAGCATCCAGCTTACGGTGGCGTGCCCTGCTTCGTGTATGGCTATAGCACGCTTTTCTTCGGTAGAAACTATTTTGTTTTTCTTTTCAAGGCCACCTACTATACGGTCTACCGCATCAAGGAAATCCTGTTTGTCTACAGCGGTTTTATCTTTACGGGCAGCAACAAGTGCGGCTTCGTTACATACGTTAGCAATATCGGCTCCAGAAAAGCCCGGTGTTTGTTTGGCCAGGAACTCAGTATCCAGGTCTTCCGACTTTTTAAGCGGCTTAAGGTGTACTTCAAATATCTCCTTACGCTCACGGATGTCCGGCAGGTCTACGTAAATCTGCCTGTCAAAACGTCCGGCACGCATAAGGGCTTTATCCAGTACATCGGCACGGTTGGTAGCGGCAAGTACAATCACGTTAGTGTTGGTGCCAAAACCATCCATTTCGGTAAGCAGCTGGTTAAGTGTGTTTTCACGTTCGTCGTTAGAACCTGAGAAGTTGTTTTTTCCACGTGCACGGCCCACAGCATCAATCTCATCGATAAAAATAATCGCGGGAGATTTTTCCTTAGCCTGCTTAAACAGGTCGCGTACACGGCTGGCACCTACACCTACAAACATTTCTACAAAGTCTGAACCCGACAGAGAGAAGAACGGTACACGGGCCTCTCCGGCTACTGCTTTTGCAAGCAGGGTTTTACCGGTTCCCGGAGGCCCTACGAGTAGTGCTCCTTTAGGTATCTTACCGCCAATGTTGGTATATTTTTCAGGATTTTTCAGGAACTCAACAATTTCCTGTATCTCCTCTTTGGCACCTTCAAGACCTGCAACATCTTTAAAAGTAACTTTTACATCGTTCTTTTCATCAAATAGGCGTGCGCGGCTTTTGCCAATGTTAAAGATCTGTCCGCCGCCGCCTGGTGCGCCACCTGCCATTTTTCGCATTACAACAATCCATATAATAATAAATCCTACTATAGGGAGCATGGTTAGTAATACATCGCCCCAAATGCTGTCGGGCTGTGCCGTATAGTCTGAAAGTTTATTTTCCTTGCTGGCTTCATCAAGCTTTTTTAGGAATAACTCGTTTTCACTGCCTATGTTTACAATATAATGCGGGCCTTTGTTTGGCTTGTCAAAAATATCTTTTTTAGATACTTTCTTGTGTTCAGGGTCGTTTTTAAGGGCATCTGCCTTAAGGTATACCTCTGTAGTGTTTTTGTTGTATACAACGTGGTCTACCTCTCCTTTGTCCAGGTATTTATAAAATTTTGATATGGATGTGGGCTTGGGATCACTCCAGTTTGTAGCTCCGGAATAATAGTTTAACCCAATCAGTAACAGGATGATACCGGTGTAAATAATCCACGGGCTTATCCTGAACTTGTTGGTTTTGTTATCGTTTGACATTTGTTGTTACTTTCTTCTTTTTTAATAGTTTGTAGCTATTGATGTTATACGGGCATCACCCCAAAGGCTTTCTATATTGTAGTACTCCCTTACATGTTTCTGGAAAACATGTACCACTATATTCACGTAGTCCATAAGTACCCATTCGCCGTTTTCGGTACCTTCTACGTGCCATGGCTTGTCTTTAAGTTCTTTGGAAACTACTTTCTGGATGGAGTTTACTATGGCATTAACCTGGGTATTACTGGTACCGTTGCATACAACAAAGTAATCACACACGGTGTTTTCTAATTCCCTAAGGTCCAGGATGTCAATATCATTACCTTTTACTTCTTCAATCCCTTTGATGATATTGGCCAGCAATTCATCATTACTAATATTCTTTTTTGCCATTTAAAAAATTATCTATTACGCAAAGTTACCATTTTTGTCTTTACTTTTGATTTTAAATATACGAGAAAAAAACAAACAGTCTTCCTGTTTTATATGAATATTATCAAACTCAATGCCATAAACTCTACCAATGATTACCTAAAATCACTGGCATCGGCACAATATCTTGAAAACTTTACTCTTGTTACCGCCGAAACCCAGACGCAGGGCAAAGGGCAGATGGGGGCGGTATGGAATGCCCAGGCGGGCAAGAACCTAACCTTTAGTATTTTGCTGAAGGATTTACTTAATGATACTGCGGCAATCTTTACCCTGAATGTTGCCGTCGCTGTTGCTGTCGCTAGTGCCGTGTCAGGCTTTGGCATAGCCGATATTAGCATTAAATGGCCAAACGACATTTTGGCAGGTAACAAAAAGATATGTGGCATACTGATAGAAAACAGCATTAAGAGCGACGGACAAATTCATTCTATAATCGGTATTGGGTTAAATGTAAACCAAACTGATTTTGAAGGACTTCCAAAGGCTTCGTCAATGGCTGTAAAGGCCGGCAAGCCTTTTGATAAAGATGAAGTCATGCTTGCCATAGCACATCAGTTGCAGCAGCATGTTTCTGATTTAGAGTCTGATGCACCAGCGCTTTGGCAACAATATCATAATGTGCTTTTTAAGAAAGACATTCCTATGCCGTTTGAAAAAGAGGGTAGGCGCTTTATGGGCATTATACAAAAGGTTACCCAAAATGGGCAGTTAGAAGTGTTGTTAGAAGATGACACGCTCGCTCATTACAACATAAAAGAAGTGCAGTTACTGTACTGATTATTTCCAGTTCAGTTCCAGCCCGAAACAAGGTTTATCTTCTTTATTAATGCTGAAAAACGTTTGTTTATCTTGTTGTCCTTTTACTATTTGTACCGTATCTGCCAATTGCAGTTCACGCATAAAATTCATGTCAAAGCTTTGCAGTTGCTGGCGTAAAAGGGGTTTAGGCGCCACAGCGTCCAGGCACCATTCCAGGTACTTAACGTTATTCACGTGATTTACAATGTCCAGGTCGCTAAGCACGGTTGTATAGTCGCAAACAAATTCTGTTTCTCTATTCAGGTCTACTTTCTTAAATGATTCTGTTGTAGCTTCCCTGTCAGGGTATTTTTCAAAGTGCTCGTGTGGCAGTGCCAATGCCTCAGCCCTACGGGTTTTGGTATTAAAAACCGCCCAGTAGGTAACGCTGCCGGCAAGTTTTTGCTCGCCACGCCATAACTCCAAAGCACGTATGGAGCGTGAGCCCTGCAAGTCATAAATCCAGGTTTTTACGGTAACTGTATCACCCCATTTAGGAAGTTCGGCTATTTCTACACGCATACGGCTCAGTACCCATGCCTGGTGGTGCAGCTGCATATCTGTAAAGCTAAGACCGCCCTTTTCGGCATGGTAACCTGCGGTAAGCTGTAGTATATTACACAGTTCGGTATGTTTAAGTAATCCGTTAGGGGTGCACTGTATAAAGTTTATTTGCCAGTCATGGCTGTATACAGAGGTAAAATCAGGAGCTATGGGCATTGTGTGGTGTCGTTTATGTAATTAATAATTTCGGAGGCATCGGTCATAAAATCAAACCATGTGGTACCTTCCGTTCGCCTGAACCAGGTCATTTGCCTTTTTGCAAAGCGGCGTGTATTCTTTTTTATTTCCTCAATGGCGAAATCAAGTTCCCATTCACCGCCGAAATAGCTGAAGAGTTCGCGGTAGCCTACGGTTTGCAGGGCATTGAGGGCTTTATGCGGATAAAGAGCCGTTGCTTCTTCAATCAATCCCTGTTTAACCATGATGTCTACGCGCTGGTTAATACGGTTGTACATAAGCTCCCTTTCGGCTTCAAGTCCAATGACTATCGGAGTAAACGGCCTGCTATTCTTCTTGATGTTTAGGAAAGACGAGTAGGGGCGACCACTGCCTATACATACCTCAAGGGCGCGCATCATACGCTGCGGGTTTCCTGTTGCTACATTTTCATAATGAACAGAGTCCAGGCGTTGCAATTCATCCTGTAGGTATTCAATGCCCTCGGTTTCATATCTTGATTTAATGCTTTCCCGAACCGATGGATCGATCTCCGGAAAATCATCAAAACCTTTCAGTACGGCATCTATATATAAACCAGATCCTCCCACCATAACTACATAGTCATTCCTGGTAAACAATTCATTAAGTTTGCCCATGGCTTCACGCTCAAAATCGCCTACGGTATAATCATCAAAAATGCTGATGTTTTGTATAAAGTGATGTGGGGCGGCGCCCAGTTCTTCTGCCGAAGGTACGGCGGTGCCAATAGCCATTTCCTTAAAAAACTGCCTGCTGTCTGCCGATATGATTTCGCAGTTATAATGCTGTGCAAGCTGAATCGCCATAGCGGTTTTGCCAATAGCGGTAGGGCCTACAACGGTTATAAGGTATTTATTAAGCAGCATTATTATGTGGATTTATTTCGGAACCGCAATTGTAGCAAAATTTCGCCTCGTCTCTGTGGTTTGTGGCATGGCAGTTAGGGCAAACCTGTGTATTTAGGTCTACTTTGTGGTCGTTTATTATTTGCGCGGTAACCAGTCCGGTAGGTACAGCAATAATGCCATAACCCATAAACATTATAATTACCGATACAAACTGCCCCAGCGGTGTAATAGGGGTTATATCGCCAAAACCAACGGTAGTGAGTGTAACTATGGTCCAGTAAATACTTATGGGTATACTTGTAAAGCCGTGTTCAGGCCCTTCTATCATATACATAAGCGTACCGAGTATTGTACACAGTACCATAACGCTAAACAGGAATACCGCTATTTTAGTACGGCTTTTAGCAATAGCCCCGGTGAGCTGGTTTGATGCACCTACAAATTGCGGCAGTTTCAGTATCCTGAAAATACGCAGGAAACGTACCGCGCGTATGGCTATAAGGAAACGTGTGGCAGGAAAGAGTTGCGCTATGTACATAGGAAGCATGGCAAGCAAATCTATGATGCCATAAAAGCTTAACGCATATTTTAAGGGCTTGTTTACGGCTATGAGCCTGCCTATATACTCTAACGTAAAAAGCACGGTAACCACCCATTCTACTATCATGAGCTGGTGCCCGTATACAATGCGAACGGATTCTATGCTTTCCAGCATTACCGCTATTACACTTAATAAAATGATGCTTTGCAAAACAATATCAAACGTCTTGCCGGCACGTGTATCAGACTCGTGGATTATGGTGTGCAGCCGTTGCCGCAGTTTTTCGGGGATAATATTTTTTTGGTTCTGTGCCTCCATATGGTAAAATACCTCTATGTGAATATTTTAGAAACGGATGGTTTTTAGTGCCCTTTTCTTCCTTATGTAGTCTTGTATTATTTTCTTGGCATCACGGCTGTTTTCCATCGGTATAAGAATGTTTTTCAGTATACCTATCTGGTTTACCTGGTAGTTCAGGTTAAAGAACGCATAGCCCTTATAAATGCCATTTTCTATAAGTATGGCGCTGCGCTCATCAATGGCCCTCCCACGGTCTATAATAATCAGGCTTTGGTTATAAAAACTGTTCGTTTTAATGAACTCTTCTACACGCAGGTTATAATCAGCCGGGGCTTCCTTTTGGATGCACGCACCATTACAGCCACCCATTTCGTAAGGGAAACACGCCTGTTTAACAGTAGGATCCATACTGTTTATCTTTTGGCACAACTTGTATTTTTCTGTAATGCGAAACAGGGCGCTTTTGGCCTCCACAGCACCTGCAAACGAAATGATCTCTTTTTTACGGCCGTCTGTCTTTAGTATTTTCAGGGCAGTATAGCCATCCTTGTCTTTTTCGGCATAAATAGAAAACGGATATACCGCCTTTTTCTGCGCACGGTTAAGCACCGGTTTGTTAACCTTTACTTCCTGGCATTCTTTAAGCATGGCTATAAGTTCGCTGCCTGTTTCCTCATAGGTAATCTTAAATGCATCGCGCTGTATACGCTTGGATTTTCTTGAAGTACCCGTAAAGTGTTGGTTAACACGTTTTTTTATGTTACGGCTCTTGCCAATATATATCAGTGTACCGTCTTCTTTATAAATATAATACAGCCCTGTAACCGATGGCAGCCCTTCCAGCATATCCAGCAACTTAGGCGATATGCCTTTTTGGCCTTCGGTTTTCACCAGGCTTTTTACAATTTCTTTTTCGGTATCTTTTTGTAACAGCAACTTAAATAGTTGCACGGTTGCCATGGCATCGCCGGTGGCACGGTGCCTGTCGCTAATTGGGATGCCCAGCGCGCGGACAAGTTTACCCAGGCTATGCGAAGGCTGTTCGGGTAGTAGTTTCTGGCTCAGTTCTACGGTACACAGGGTTTGCTTTTCAAAATCATACCCCAGATTCCTGAATTCGGTGCGGAGCACACGGTAGTCAAACTGGGCGTTATGAGCCACGATAATACACCCGTCGGTAATTTCTATGATGCGTTTGGCTACCTCATAAAACTTAGGGGCACTGCGCAGCATGGCATTGTTTATGCCGGTAAGCTTTACCACAAAAGGTTGTATGGGCTTTTCAGGATTTACGAGGCTTATAAACTGGTCGGTAACCTCGTGGCCGTCATAACGGTATATGGCAATTTCGGTAATGCCCTCTTCGTTAAACTGGCCTCCTGTGGTTTCTATGTCGAGTATCGCGTACAATAAATTAGTGTCAGGTTTTAAGTTTAAAGTTTACCGGATGGGGATAGCCGTTGTATGCAAATGTACAAAATTATCTGCTGCCAAAGATACTGCTGCCAATACGTACCATGGTACTGCCACAATCTATAGCAAGTTTATAGTCGCCACTCATGCCCATGCTTAACGTTTCAGGTTTCAGGTTTAAGGTTTTTTCTGAAAGTTCTGGCTGTTTAAGTTTGTCGAAAATGGCTTTCAGGTGGGTAAACTCCTTTTGTATCTGCGTTTCGTCATCGGTAAACGTAGCCATACCCATAAGCCCGGTAATGCAGATGTTTTCCATTTGTTTAAATTCCTCAGAAGCCAATAATGCATTCAGTTCTTCTTCGTTTAATCCGAATTTTGTTTCCTCTTCAGCAATATGTATTTGCAGCAGGCATTTAATAACTTTGCGGTAGCGCTTAGCCTGACGGTTTATTTCGGTTAGTAGTTTAAGGCTGTCTACCCCGTGGATAAGCGAAACATACGGAGCCATATACTTTACCTTATTGGTTTGTACGTGACCTATCATGTGCCATTGTATGTCCCTGGGCATTTGCTCCCATTTCTCGGTCATTTCCTGGATTTTGTTCTCACCAAAAATACGCTGCCCTGCCTCATAAGCCTCTTTTAAATCGGCTACGGGTTTGGTTTTGCTTACTGCTACTAAAGTAACGTGAGCGGGTAGGGAAGCTTTTATATTTTGCAAATTATCTGCTATAGACATTGTTTAAGTTTACTGTTTAGACAAAGATACGATACGTACAAATAACCACATAACCGAATTACCGCATAACCTAAAGTTCATACACTACCAGTCCGCTTCTAAGCTTCGGCTCTATGTAGGTACTCTTTGGGGGCATAATCTGGTTGTTGTCGGCAAGGGCTTTTATTTCTTCTATAGAAGCAGGGAATAGCGTAAAGCCTACGGTGTACAGTCCATCGTCTACTAATTCCTTTATTACAGTAATGGGTTTAGTGCCCGGGAGGTATTCTATACGGCTGTCGTTGCGTAAATCTTCTATACCAAGTAACGGTTGAAGTACTTTGGTGTAGAGTATCTGTGCGTCAAGGGCTTCGTGAGTGTCATTGAATGTGGTTTCTTTAAGCGAAAGCGAATAAAACTCCCCCTGCAGGTACATGCCAAATTCAAACTTCTTAGTAGGTTTCCAAAGCTCCAGGTGACGGTTTTCTACAACAAAATCTTTCCGTAAATGCGATAAGAATGCTGTAGCTGAATGCCCGTTTAGGTCGTGAACCAGGCGGTTGAATTCATATATCTTAAGGTCTTTTTCTGCTATCAGGAAGCTCATAAAATAATCCAGCCTGGCGTTACCTTTCTCTTTTTGCTCTTCATAGAGTAATTCTGAAGAAGCACTCCGATGATGGCCGTCGGCTATATACAGGTTAGGGATATGGGCAAACTGCTGCTGTAGCCATTGTATCTCCGATTCGTCTTTAATACGCCACAGCGTATGCTTATCTCGGTTAAGTGATGAAAACAGGTATAATGGGCGCTTTTGCTTACGGGTTGTTATCCAACTCTCAAGGTCTTTGTTTTCTGGATAGGTAATCAGTACAGGCTCGGTATTAAAACCTGTAAGATGCATATAGTCTTTAAAATAAGACACACGGTAGGGCAGTGTATCTTCGTGCTTTTTTATTATATTATTCTGATAATCTGCTATCGAAGTCCCTGCTATGATTCCGGTATAGGTATCGTTCTTGCTCTGTATTTCGTACAGATATAACACAGGTGTATTTTCCTGTTTTAATACATCTTCATGCTTAAATTCGGCATATTTATTATGTACCGACCTGAAGCGTACATTTTCAGACAGTTTCTGCTGGTTAATGTATGCAGGGTTTAGCACGTGCAGAAACGAGAACGGATTATAATCCAGTTGAGAAGCCAGTTCGGCAGGGCTGTACTCGTCGTACGAACGGCAGGTAACCAGGCTTACTTTATCGCGTGCCGGGCGAACGGCTTTAAAAGGTACTATTGTAGCCAAAAGGAATTTTAGGTTTTAGATTGAAGATTTCAGGTTCAGGATAAGACAAATAGTCCCGGTATTAAACCGGGACAATGTTACTTCTTATACGCTACTTTTTCAGCTTTTTTGCTTTCGCTGTAATCATAAAAACCTTCCCCTGATTTTACGCCCAGCTTACCGGCACGTACCATGTTTACCAATAATGGACATGGAGCATATTTAGGGTTTTTAAAACCATCGTACATTACGTTTAGTATACTAAGGCAAACATCCAGGCCAATGAAATCGGCAAGTTGCAGCGGCCCCATAGGGTGCGCCATACCAAGTTTCATTACGGTATCTATTTCATAAACGCCAGCCACACCGTTGTACAGCGTTTCTATGGCTTCGTTTATCATAGGCATAAGAATGCGGTTAGCCACAAAGCCTGGGTAATCGTTAACCTCTACCGGTACTTTGCCCAGCTTTTCAGAAAGTTCCATAATGGCTTTGGTTACTTCATCAGAGGTATTGTATCCACGGATGATTTCTACCAGTTTCATAATAGGCACCGGGTTCATAAAGTGCATGCCTATAACCTTATCCTGCCTTTCAGGTTTTGTAACTGCAGCAATTTGCGTTATAGAGATAGAAGATGTATTGGTAGCCAAAACGGTTTTAGCATCGCAATATTTATCCAGGTCTTTAAATATCTTAAGTTTCAGTTCAATATTTTCGGTCGCTGCCTCAACAACCAAATCGGTATTTACCACACCGTCTTCAATATCGGTATAAGTAATGATATTACCTATGGTATGGAACTTTTCATCATTGGTTATCGTGCCTTTAGCTACCATACGATCCAGGTTGGCAGCTATGGTATTGATGCCTTTTTCAAGTGCCTTTTCAGATACGTCTATAAGCTTTACACTGAAGCCACTCTGTGCAAACACGTGGGCAATGCCGTTGCCCATAGTGCCGGCGCCTATTACAGCAATGTTTTTCATTCGTTGTTGTTTGGGTTAGGTTATAGTGTTTGTGAGTTTATGCTTTATTAAAACATTCAATAATCTTATACGCTACCCTAAGCGCCTCCGTACCGTCTTCAAGGGTTACTATTGGAGTGGTACCGTTATTAATTGCATCGGCAAAGGTTTCAAGTTCGTCTAGTATGGCATTGTTAGCTTCTATCTCAGGGCTTTCGAAGTAAATCTGCTTTTTAAGACCTTCAGCGTTTTGCAGTATGATGTCAAAATCGCCCGGGGTTTCAGGGGCGTCCTTCATTTTTACCACCTCGCAGGTTTTATCCAGGAAGTCAACCGATATGTAGGCATCCCTCTGGAAGAAACGGCTTTTACGCATATTTTTTAGTGAGATGCGGCTAGCGGTAAGGTTAGCCACGCAGCCATTCTCAAACTCTATACGCGCATTTGCAATGTCCGGCGTTTCACTGATTACCGATACTCCGCTGGCGCTAATCGCTTTTACAGGCGATTTTACCACGCTAAGTATCACGTCAATGTCATGTATCATAAGATCCAGCACCACAGGTACATCGGTACCGCGTGGGTTAAACTCGGCAAGGCGGTGTGTTTCTATGAACATTGGGGTTTCTATCTTCTTGCGGGTAGCAATAAACGCGGGATTGAAACGCTCTACATGGCCCACCTGTCCTTTTACATTATATTGTTTTGCAAGTGTTATGATTTCGTCTGCCTCTTCTATGGTATTGGCAATAGGCTTTTCTATAAAAAGGTGCTTACCCGCCATTATGGTTTCCCTGGCACAGTCAAAGTGCGAAAGGGTAGGCGTTACAATGTCTACTACATCTACGGCAGCAATGAGTTCCTGTATGGTATCAAATTTTTTATAGCCAAATTCTTTTGAAACCTTGTCAGCATTATCGCTGTTCGGGTCGAAGAAGCCCACAAGATTATATTTTTCAGACTGGTTTAACAGGCGAAGGTGAATTCTACCTAAATGGCCTGCGCCCAAAACGCCAACTTTTAGCATAGGGATTATTGTTTTAAACAAAAATAAGATTATTTAATCCGAAAATCCAAATAAACACTACCGAATCGTTCAGCTGAATTAAATTTTTATCAGTGCTATTTCTATCAATTTTAGGTTTGGAAAGTATTAAATTTGTTTGCTACTTTTACCAAAAATCAAGGGAGGGAAATTTGAAGGATACCGCTAAACATCAGGGATTACGTAACCAGCTTGTAAGTGTACTGGAACAGAAAGGAATCACCGACAGGAGAGTGCTCGACGCTATTAAAAAAGTACCGAGGCACCTGTTCCTTAATTCCAGTTTTGAAGACTATGCTTACCAGGATAAGGCGTTTCCCATTGGTGCGGGCCAAACCATTTCCCAACCTTATACCGTGGCATACCAAAGCCAGCTTTTACAGGTAGAAAAAGACCATAAGGTACTTGAAATAGGTACAGGTTCCGGTTACCAGACCGCCGTACTTTTTGCTATGGGAGCCAAAGTATACAGTATAGAACGCCAAAGCGAACTCTTTAAAAGCACTTCTATACTTTTGCCAAAACTGGGTATACGCCCTAAGCACCTTACCTTTGGCGACGGCTATAAAGGGCTGCCTAACTTTGCCCCGTTTGACAGCATTATTGTAACTGCAGGCGCGCCTATGATACCTAAACCGTTAATGGCACAACTTAAAATAGGAGGCAGGCTGGTAATACCTGTGGGCGGCGAAAACGAAGCCCAGATAATGACCCTGCTCATACGTATAAACGAAACCCAGTTTGAAAAGCATGAACTTGGGGAGTTTAGGTTTGTTCCACTGCTTGAAGATAAAAACTAGATATTTTATTATATGCATAAGGAGGTCGATGACCTCCTCATTATTATTTATATTCTTTCTTTATCCTGTCTATGTCGCGTTTACTGTCGCGCTCTTTCATGGTTTCGCGCTTGTCGTAATTCTTCTTACCACGGCAAAGGGCTATGTCCAGCTTTGCAATGCCTTTTTCATTGGTAAACATTTTTAGTGGGATTATGGAAAGCCCTTTGGCCTCCACGTCTTTTTCCAATTTTTTAAGCTCCTTACGGTTCAGTAAAAGCTTACGTTCGCTTTTTGCCTTGTGGCCAAAGTTTCTGCTAAAGGTATATTCTTCAATAGTACTGTTTATTACAAACAGCTCACCATTCTGGAATTCGCAAAAACTTTCGGCAATAGAAGCCTTACCCAGACGTATGGATTTAATCTCGCTACCGGCCAAAACAATGCCTGCGGTGTATATATCTATTATCTCGTAATCAAAGCGCGCGCGCTTGTTGAGTATGTTTACTGTTTTTTGCATATAGGCTGCAAAGGTAGTAACATTAGTTTAATGCGACACTATTGTTATGAAAACGTTTATGGTATCTTTGTCCCCATGGAAAAACCGCAACCTAATAATCCGCTGCACGGCATTACCCTTAAAAAGATGCTCGAAGACCTTGAAGCATTTTACGGTTTCGATACCATGGGTGAGTTTATAAACATCAAATGTTTTACCCATAATCCCAGTGTAAAAAGCAGTCTTGCCTTTCTTCGTAAAACCGACTGGGCGAGGAAAAAAGTAGAGGAACTTTATATCAGGACCCTGCCAAAATTACCACGCTAGAAAATGATTTTAGCCATAGATGTGTATTATTTGGAGCATGGAGCAAAAGCCGTAGGCTTGCTGTTTGAGTGGGAAGATACAACCCCACGCCAAACAATTATTGAGTTTGTAACTGATGTAGCCGAATATGTGCCGGGCGAGTTCTATAAACGCGAACTTCCCTGTATTGATGCATTGTTACATAAAATAGGTGTCGATTTCCTTGATGTGATAATCGTCGATGGACATATTTATGTAGATAACAACGGCACGTACGGTCTTGGTGGAAAAACTTTTGAACTTTTAGGAGGTAGGCTCCCTGTGATAGGCGTTGCTAAAACGGGTTTCCATACTAATAAAGAAACTGTAATTGAAGTATTCCGCGGCGAAAGCAAAAATCCGTTGTATGTATCGGCAATAGGGATGGATAACGCTTTGGCAGCAGCCAAAATACAGGCTATGCGCGGTAGTTACCGTATCCCCGATATTTTAAAGAAACTGGATATGGTTACTAAAGAATAATTCCCACCGTACTGATGATACTTTTATTCTTAAAAGTAAATTTCAAAAAATTTTAGTCATGTATTTTACATTTACAGCTGTACTTCGGTTAGGCTCTAAATCAATGTAATAAAAAAGCCATCCCGTAAGGATGGCTTTTCAGTATATCACAATAAATGATTAAGCAAGTTTCGCAAGTATCGCGTTAAGCGTAGCACTTGGCCTCATGGCAGCATCGGTCTTGGCATAATCCGGGTGGTAATACCCGCCAATTTCTTCCGCCTTGCCCTGAGATGCGATTAGCTCTGCATCTATCTTCGCTTCGTTTTCAGTAAGTTCAGCAGCGATAGGAGTGAAGGTAGCTTTTAGTTCAGCATCTTTGTCCTGTGCGGCAAGTGCCTGAGCCCAGTACAGCGCAAGGTAGAAATGAGAACCACGGTTATCTATCTGGCCTACACGGCGTGCAGGAGATTTGTCGTTCTCAAGGAATTTTTCGTTTGCTGCGTCAAGGGTTTCGCTAAGTACAAGTGATTTAGCGTTGTTCTGGGTCTGCCCAAGGTGCTCAAGAGATACACCCAGTGCAAGGAACTCACCAAGTGAATCCCAACGCAGGTAACCTTCTTCTACAAACTGCTGTACGTGCTTAGGGGCAGATCCACCTGCACCGGTTTCAAACAAACCACCACCGTTCATTAGCGGAACGATAGAAAGCATTTTAGCCGATGTACCCAGTTCCAGGATAGGGAACAGGTCAGTCAGGTAGTCACGCAGTACGTTACCCGTTACAGAGATGGTATCCTTACCGTCTTTAATACGCTCCAATGAGAACTGGGTAGCAGCAATAGGGTCAAGGATTTGTATGTCAAGGCCATTGGTATCATGGTCCTGAAGGTATTTTTCTACTTTAGCAATAAGCTGTACGTCATGGGCGCGGTTTTCATCCAGCCAGAAAACAGCAGGAGTATCGCTTAACCTTGCGCGGTTTACGGCAAGTTTAACCCAGTCCTGGATAGGTGCGTCTTTGGTCTGGCACATCCTGAAGATGTCGCCCGCCTCAACAGCCTGCTCCATATATACGGTGCCGTTATTGTTGTCTGTAACTTTTATAACACCGTTTGCAGTAGCCTGGAAGGTTTTGTCATGCGAACCGTACTCTTCGGCTTTCTGTGCCATAAGGCCTACGTTTGGTACGCTACCCATAGTTGCAGGGTTAAACGCGCCATGTTTTTTACAGAAGTCGATAGTAGCCGTGTAGATACCGCTGTAACTCCTGTCCGGGATAATGGCTTTAGTATCTTGCTGCTTACCTTCCACGTTCCACATTTGTCCGCTGGTACGTATCATTGCAGGCATTGAAGCATCTACAATTACGTCGCTAGGTACATGCAGGTTGGTAATACCAAGGTCAGAGTTTACATATGCAAGAGCGGGAGCAGCAGTGTAAACCGCCTCAATAGCCGCTTTTACTTCGGCTTCTTCCGGTTTGCCTGCTATTTTAGCGTAAACATCCCCAAGGCCGTTACGGGTATCTACGCCAAGTTGTTTAAATAGTTCAGCATATTTTTCAAATACGTCTTTGTAGAAAACCTCTACAATAGCACCGAAAATGATAGGGTCAGAAACCTTCATCATCGTAGCTTTAAGGTGTACAGAGAACAGTACGCCTTTAGCTTTTGCATCTTCAATTTCTTTAGAAACAAATGCTTTAAGCTTAGCAAGGCTAAGAGCAGAACTGTCAATGATTTCACCAGCCTTAAGCGGGGTAGAAGCTTTTAGTACAGTTGACGCGCCATCAGTACCTACAAACTCAATTTTCACATCGGTAGCTTCGCTTACGGTAACTGATTTCTCGCTTCCGTAAAAATCGCCTTCGCTCATGCTAGCCACGTGGGTTTTGCTGTCTGAAGACCATGCCCCCATAGAGTGCGGGTGGGTTTTAGCGTAGTTTTTAACGGCTTTAGGGGCACGACGGTCAGAGTTGCCTTCGCGTAGTACCGGGTTTACAGCCGAGCCAAGTACTTTGGCATATTTAGCTTTTACAGCTTTTTCCTCTTCTGATTGTGCATCTTCAGGGAAGTTAGGGATGTTGTAACCCTGCTCCTGAAGTTCTTTTATCGCTGCCTTAAGCTGTGGTACAGAGGCAGAAATGTTAGGAAGCTTTATAATGTTAGCCTCCGGGGTGTTGGCAAGCTCACCAAGTTCGGTAAGGGCATCGACTATTTTTTGGGCTTCAGTCAGGTTTTCAGGGAAGTTAGCCAGTATACGGCCTGCAAGTGAAATATCCCTTGTTTCTACATTGATTCCTGCGGTTGAAGCAAAAGCCTGCACAATAGGTAAAAATGAATGTGTAGCCAGCATGGGCGCTTCATCTGTTATTGTGTAGTAAATTTTAGATTTATCGGACATCTTCAGATTTTTTATAGCTTCATCGGGAAAATGAAACCGAAAGAAGCTGATTGTTAATACGTTATTTAAAGTTTGCTTGGAACCTTGTGTTTTGTTTTATTTCCGCTTGTAAAGGCAAACCCAAAATAAAAAACAAGGCTCGCAAATATAGGAAAACTCATTCTAAATAAGCCGGAAAATATTCGCAAAAAATCGATATAGTTTTTATAGTATCAGTAATTTAAATGTTTATTTTTTTGGGGTTTAGCAGTGTTTTTAAGAACAGCATTTTTTGCAGAATTCTGCCTGTTGCCTGTACTGTTAGGGGTTGGTATTTCTATTGATTGTACAATCTCTATACAAGAGGTTGTTTTATATGGGTACTGCGATGTTATTTTATGAAATTTTATAGGTGTACCCATATTTAGTAATGGGTAAGTGCACAAAAATCCATTCATCTTTTTTATTTCACTGATGATGATTTTACTGGTATATTTAATACTTGTTTAACCCTAATCCCCTAAAAAAGGCGACTTAAAACAGGTATACATGGTTATTTAAAAATTAAATTTTCAGTTGCAAAACATATTTAATTAATAAGTGAATTCTGCAATATATTGATAACCAATTATGCAATGTTTCGAAATTAAGCAAATGTGTATCTGGTGTTATTTTATGTGTTCTGTGATAATTATCATGTATTATGCACTGCTACTGTTGTTACCTTTACAACAGTTAATAACTGCATTTTTATGGAAAATTACTTCGTGATTTTAGAATTACCGCAAACGGGTTTTGCAGGAGTTGAAAATAATATGCCGGTTGGCGGATTTTGGAAAAATGCACGTCAGCAGGTTATGGATGGTTATGCTAAAATTATAAGTTCGCGTGCCGATACCGGTGTAAGCGAAGAGCTTAGAAGCTATCTGGGGCACATTACCGCTTATACTACCTTTGTATTGCTGCAAACAGCGCTTGAGCCTTCTGATCTTACTAATATAGATTCATTGCTGCCTGTACTGGCACAAAGCATAAACATACACAGCGATACCGAAATACTGGACCAGAATGCCACATTCAGGGTACTGGCACAATCGTAAAATCGTACTTATAAACGGATAAGGGCAGCTGTAGAGCTGCCCTTATCCGTTTATAAGTACCTGTTATTCTTTAGTCCAGGTATTGTCGTTTATATTTACATCAGGTACAAAACGCCCCGGATCTATATCAAGCGACTTGATTTTTTTGCCGTTTGTTTTTATGAGGTGGCGCCATTCGTTGCCACGGTACCATATTTCTACCGGAAGGGTTTGGTTCTCGCTGCTGTTGTCGTCATACACCACACGGTATACCACCGGCATAGGCAGTTCGCCTTTGTTTGTAAAGGTAACAATGTAGCCTTCTTTTTCCTCGGTTACTTCGCTTATACCCAGGTCTATGTTGGCATTGCCTATGAACCATCCCCTCCAGAACCAGTTTAGGTTTTCTCCGGCGGCGTTGTCCATAGCGTTATAAAAATCACTCGGCTGCGGGTGTTTGTAAGCCCACGCGCTTATGTATGAACGAAATGCATAATCAAAACGCTCATGTCCCAGTATGTATTCGCGCAGCATAATAAGCCCGGTGGCAGGCTTGGTGTAGGCGGTATACCCCAGGTTTATTGATTTGGCTATGTCTGGGTAGGTAGCAATACTCTCCCTGTATTTGCTCTTAAACCATGGCGTAAACATACTGCTGCGGCCGGCCATGCTTGGGTATTCGTTATTGTTAAATGCGGCGGCACTGTAGTGGTTTATAAAGGTATTAAAACCTTCATCCATCCAGGCGTAGCGTCTTTCGTTGCTACCCACTATCATAGGGAACCAGTTGTGGCCAAACTCATGGTCGGTTACCTCCCAAAGCTCAGCACCGGCTGCCGAAGCCCCGCAAAACGATACGCCCGGATATTCCATACCGCTTACGTTACCCGCTACATTTACAGCGTTAGGGTAAGGGTATTCAAACCAGGTTTTAGAGTAATGTTCTATGCTGGCCTTTACATATTCGGTACTGCGGCCCCAGGCTTCATTGCCTTCGTTTTCTTTAGTGTACACTGATTGAGCGAGCGAAGGTTTTCCGCTTGGCAGGTTGATACGTGCGGCATCCCAAATGAAATTTTTGGCGGTAGCAAAAGCTACATCCCGCGTGTTTTCCATTTTAAAATGCCAGGTAAGCTTACCATTCTGCACCGGGCGGGTTACGGTGGTATTACCGGCTTCTTCCGGCGTAATGATAGCTATGGTCTTATCGCTTTTGCGGGCTGCCTCAAAACGCTGAAGTTCCTGTTTTGTTAGCACCTCCTTGGCATTAACCAGCGCTCCCGAACCTATTACTATATGATTATACGGTACGGTGATTTTATAATCAAAGTTGCCATATTCTACATAAAACTCGCCGGCACCCAGATAAGGCTCAGTGTTCCAGCCCACCACATCGTCGTATACCGCCACACGCGGGTACCACTGCGCCATAGAGTAGGTGGTACCGCCTTCGGTAGCCAGGCGTCCCATGCGGTCCATGCCGGCTTCGGGTATTTTAAATTCAAAATTCATGCTTACTACCGCCTTGCCGCCGTTAGCTTTAAGCGGCTGGTTAAAAAACACCTGCATGCGCGTGTCATCTACAAGGTATTTACTGCTGGCATCGCCTTTGGTCTTTGCGGTGAGGCCGGTTATTTTAAGGCCACCATCGGTATCGCCGTTATAACGGTTGCCTTTAAGCGGTGTGGTAAGCGTACCACGCGATGTTTCTGTAAAGCGGTTTTGCTCTACATACATCCATATATAATTAAGGTCTTGCGGGCTGTTGTTATAGTAGGTCATGGTAACCTTGCCCTTAAGGGTGTTGGCTGCATCGTCCAGTTCGGCTTCTATAACATAGTCGGCTTTGTTTTGCCAGTATTCCGGGCCGGGTACACCGCTTGCCGCACGGTAGGTATTGCCGCGACGGTACATTACATCATCAAATTTCGACTGGTTGTTAGGCTCAGGATCCTGTGCAAAAGCTGTCATGGTAGCCAGGCAGGCCAGTAGTACAAATTTTTGGGTTTTCATCAATGTATGAAATAGTTCAATGTTAAGCAATGCGTCAAAGATACCTAACTTAGGATTAATATTAAATAAACATACCGGCGATTTATGAAAGAATTTTAGGAGTTTTGGCTGTGCCTAAACTAAAGTTTTGAGTATTTTTGCGTAGTTTTTTACAATTTCCGCAAACACATGGACAAAATAATCTCATTCTTTTCCTCTACACGATTAATGGCCGTCCTTTTTATTGTTTTTGCCGCCGCCATGGGCGTTGGTACATTCATAGAAGATGCCTACAATACCGAAACCGCACGTGTTTTTATTTACAATGCAAGATGGTTTGAACTGATAATGCTCATTTTTGTACTGAACTTCTTTGGTAATATAAAACGTTACCAGCTGCACAGAAAAGAAAAATGGGCTACACTACTACTGCACCTTTCGTTCATTTTCATTATCATAGGGGCTTTTGTAACCCGGTACATAAGTTTTGAGGGTATGATGCCCATTCGCGAAAATGCTACCGAAAGCCATTTCTACAGCGACAAAGCTTTCCTTAGTGTAATGGTAGATGGCGACTACAAGGGCCAGCCGATGCGCCGAACCTTTGAAGAGCCTATACTGATGAGCAGTAAAGAGATCCCGTTTATAGCGAGTAACTATTTTAATATCTCGAACAACTTTAACGACATTCCTTTTGAGGTAGAATATAAAGAGTTTGTGCTTGGTGCCAAGGAGGTTATTAAACCGGATCCTAAAGGTGTTCAGTACCTTAAATTTGTAGAACAAAGCACCAGGCAACGCCATGACCGTTACCTTAAGGAAGGCGAAGTGCAAAGCGTAAACAACATACTGTTCGCGTTTAACAAACCTACACCGGGTGCGGTAAACATTACCAAAACAGGTGAAGAATATACGCTTTCGGCTCCGTTTGAGGGAAGCTTTATGCGTATGGCCGACAGGATGCAGGGCAAAGTAACCAAAGATTCGGTACAGCCGCTTATGTTCCGCTCGCTGTACAATGTGGCAGGTGCCATGTTTGTACTACCCGAAAAAGCCATTACCGGTAAGGTTACCTACGAGTCTAACGGGGACGTAAAAACCAAGGAAGATGCCGCGCTTATCGTAACCGTGAAATCACAGGGCGAAGAAAAGGAAGTTGTACTGCTGGGCGGTAAACAAAAAGTAGGCATGCCTATGGCATTTAAAATAGGCAAACTTGATTTTACGCTGATGTACGGCAGTAAAACATATGAACTTCCGTTTGCCATAACCCTTAAAGATTTTATTGCCAACAAGTACCCAGGTATGGAAGGCAGTTCGGGCGGATACGCCTCTTTTGAAAGTAAGGTGGTTGTAGAAGATGCTGAGGAGAAAAAGAAATTTGACGCCCATATATACATGAACCACGTGCTTGATTACCGCGGTTACCGTTTCTTCCAGAGTGGTTTTGACGATGACGAGCAAGGTACCAAGCTATCGGTAAACCACGACGTTTGGGGTACATGGCTGTCTTACATTGGTTACTTCCTTTTATATTTTGCCCTTATGGCGATACTTTTTGATAAAAATACCCGCTTTGGCGACCTGAAGAAAAAACTGGATAAAGTGAAGGAGAAAAAAGCTTCGCTTGCAGCGGTATTACTGTTCTTTGTGGCATTTGCCGTAAACGCGCAACATGACCATGATAATAACCATAATCACGAACATAATAATGTGCAGCAGGCAGACGCTCACGTGCACCAAAAGCCAACAGAGAAACAGCTTGACTCGCTGTTCCAGAAATATAAGGTAAGCGAGGAGCATGCCGCTAAGTTCGGGCGCCTTATTATACAGGATGCCGGGGGCAGGATGAAGCCTGCCAACACATTCTCGTCTGAGCTGCTTCGTAAGGTAAGCAAAAGCGATACCTACCGTGGCATGAATGCCGACCAGGCATTGCTTTCTATGGCACTTATGGACAGGATTTGGTATGAGGTGCCGGTTATTTACCTTAAGGCAAAAAACGACAGTATCTATAAAGTGGCGGGTCTTGAAAAAGGCACTAAGTACGCTGCGCTGTCTGACTTTTTTGATGAAATGGGTAACTATAAGCTGGATAAGATACTAAACGACGCGAGCCACGAAAAAGAGGTTACATCAATACAACAGGATTTCCTTGACCTTGATAAACGCATACGCCTGCTTAACTGGGCACTTACCGGACAGGTAATGCGCGTGCTGCCTATACCGGGCGATAAAGGCCATAAATGGGCAAGTTACCCTGAAGCTGCCGAAGGGCATATTAAAGGACTTGATACGGTTAAAAATATAGTACCCTATTACTTCGCTGCTTTAGGAAGTGCCGTGCAAAGCAAGGACTACAAAACTGCCGACGACGTACTTAATGCACTTGTTAACTTCCAGAAAAAAGCCGGTGCAGCTGTTATGCCATCTGATGATAAGATTGATGCAGAGCTCCTGTATAATAAGTACGACATCTTTAAAAAGCTGTTTGAGTATTACCTGTACGCAGGTTTGCTGATGCTAGCCTTTGCTATTATTAAGATTTTTAATAACAAGAAATGGGTAGGCGTAACCGTAAAAGGATTCCATGTTATTGTAGGGCTTCTTTTTGTATTACATACATTAGGCCTTGCCGCAAGGTGGTACATATCAGGGCACGCTCCCTGGAGTAACGCGTACGAATCGGTTATCTACGTAGCGTGGGCAACGATGTTCTTCGGGCTTGCTTTCGGCCGAAAATCACAACTTACTGTAGCATCTACAGCGTTAATGGCATCTATGGTACTTATGGTGGCCCACTGGAACTGGACCGACCCGGAAATCGGCAACCTTGTACCCGTACTTAATTCGTATTGGCTAATGATACACGTAGCCGTTATTGTGGGCAGTTATGGGCCATTTACACTGAGTACGATACTTGCGTTGGTTTCTTTATTCTTAATGATATTTACCACACAGAAGAATAAAGCAAAGATAGACCTGAGCATTAAAGAGCTAACTTATATAACCGAAATGGCACTTACCGTAGGTCTTGTTATGCTTACCATAGGTAACTTCCTGGGTGGGCAATGGGCCAATGAGAGCTGGGGCCGTTACTGGGGCTGGGATCCTAAAGAAACCTGGGCGCTGGTAAGTATTATGGTATACGCCTTTGTAATCCACATGAGGTTTGTGCCTGCACTGCGCGGAGCATGGATTTTCAATTTCTTTAGCATACTGGCATTTGCATCTATATTGATGACGTATTTTGGTGTAAACTTCTACCTTACCGGGCTACACAGCTACGCAAGTGGTGAGGTACGTACGCCGGTCTACTTCCTGTATATGGCTATTGCAGTATTTATCATAGGCGGATTAGCCTACTGGAAATACAAAAAGTATTTTAAAAAATAGTAAGGTATTTATTATTAAGTATTTATAATGTACAGGGACAGGCTAACGTTTGTCCCTGTTTTTTTATGGCCTGGCGTCATTAAATCTTTAAAAAATTATGTCTTAAATTGACATATGTTATAGTGCGTCTACACTTTTTTACCATTCGTCGCAACATTTTTGCTATTGGTCTAAGGTTAGCCCGTTAAATGGAAAACACGCACTACATTTGTGTCAGAAGCCAATAAGCTTTGCAGGGATACATCGCTTATTGTGTGGAAATGAAAAGTAAAATTTTCATAAATTGGTTTTGATTGGTTTTGTTAATTTCCTGTAAACAACTGTTTACGGGAAATTTTTTTTATATACACTGCGTATCTTTATATTTCATTGGCACGAATGTTGATTTCCCATAAAAAAGCTTAAATCAATCTATATGAAAAAAAATATTTTAATCATTACAATGCTGTTCATGGTTATTGCTGTTAAAGCACAGCATAGGGGCAGCGTAGAAGGTATACTTTCGGGCGGTTACAACTCTGCTACCGTAACCAGCGACCAGTATGGCTCATTTGACAGCCACGCTTCTTACAATCTTACAGCCGGGCTTGATTTTTACCTGAGTCGCAGCTGGAGTATAAAAATTAAGGGGATACAAGACCGTAAGGGCTTTAACAACGTGGTTTTTACCGATAGCAACGGATTTGATTTCCGGTCAGATGTACGCCTTAACTATGTTACCGTGCCCTTACAGGCCAGTTGGCACTTTGGCGGCTCTAAGAACTGGTACCTGAGCGCGGGTCCTTATGTAGGCTTTTTAACCGATGCCAGCGAATCACGCTATAACACAAACCTAAAAGCCGATATTAATGAAACCGATGCGGGTATTGCACTTACCTTTGGTGTAAAAGTACCGGTAGGCGACCGTGTAAGAATTTTCTTCGAATACGACTACCAGGAAGGCTTTAGCGAACTGTATAAGGTACGCTATGATAACGAACACGTAAATACATCGCGTGGCGCGCTTAACGTGGGACTTAATTTCCTTTTACAATAAAATAATTTATCTGTATAGCATAACACGCCCTGAAGCAGTAGTTTCAGGGCGTGTTGTATTTATAAGATAATCGGTTTATTGTTCGGTATTTTTAATAATATCCATCAGGATTTCTGCCGAGTTTTTCTGCCGCACATACATTGAAGCTGCCTGGCCCGCCCATAAATTTGTAAACGTACCGTTATTTTGTTTCTGGGCTTCGGCGCGTAAGGCACCGGTAAGGCTGTTCTGTACCGGGTAGGGTGGAAGGGTGATGCCTGAATTTTCCAGCTGCTCCATAAACGCATTATGTATGCCGCGTGCCCATCGTCCTGAAAATGCCTGCGTTAGCGCAGCATCTGTATCTTTAGCGGTAGCCAATCCTTCTTTATATGCGGGTATGGCAAGGCTTTCTGTACTTGCTATAAAAGCAGTACCTATCTGTACACCAACGGCTCCTAATGTAAAAGCCGCCTTAACCGTAGTTCCCGAATTTATAGCCCCTGATGCAATTAAAGGGATTTTTACCACCTTAGCCGCCATGGGTACTAATGCTATAAGCCCGATTTGTGGCAAAGCATCATGCAGAAAACTCCCCCTATGGCCGCCGGCTTCTATACCCTGAAGTGTTATGGCATGGACACCTTTTTGCTCTAATACTATAGCTTCATCTACACAGGTAGCGGTACCAATTAGTATAGTGCCGTGTTGTTTCAATTGTTGTAATGAAGCATCGTCAGGTATACCAAATGTGAAACTTACTACCGGTACACTTTCATCAATGAGAATCGGAATCTGTTCCTCATACGTATAAAATTTCAGGCTGTCCAATTCAGGAATTTCAGCGGTAAAGCCGTGTTCCTGCTTTAGCTGCTTTAAAAGGGCACGCATCGCCTCAGCTTCCTGGATATTGTATTCCGGTATGCTGTACGCAAAGAGGTTAACGGCAAAAGGCTTATGGGTAAGCTGTTTTACTTTGTGTATCAGTTCGCGTGTTTTTTCGGGCGAAAGCCCACCTATCGGCAGAGAACCCAGTCCGCCGGCATTGCTTACGGCAGCTACCATTTCGGGAGAAGTTACCCCCAGCATAGGCGCTTGTATAATGGGGTACTGTACCTTTAATAAACGGGCAAGTTCATTGTTCCAAAGCATAGTTGTTATGATTACAGTACCAGTTCATTAAACAGTTGCTGTACCTTACCTTCGGGGTCGGGGCACAGGCCGGGATGCGGGCGCGAGGTTTGTATCACCGAGCTCCTTATTGCCGTTAACCACCTGAATCGTTCGGCAATTTCCATCTGTGCTATAGGGCCTCCGTTACGGTTACCATGCGCTATGCGTTCAAACGAATCCAGGTTTTTTTGTAACTGCACTATATCGGCTTCTTTACAAAAGCACCGTAGTTTATCGGCATTAATGTGGTGCAGTACTTTTATGAACCTTTTGCGTTTGCAAAACAGTATTACGCCTACGTTTATAAACTCTTCGCGTTCTACCCTGGGTACAATGCGGATTACTGCATACTCATATAAGTGCCTGTCTTGCATGCTGCGCCTGTTTTATAAATATGTCAGAATTTTGTAAACGTACGGTAAGGAATTTCAGGTACACTTCCCTGATTTGGTCAGGGGTAAGCTCGGCACCTTCCCATTGCAGCCACTCATCAGGGAGCAGGGCCACAATAGCACCCAGTTTCTCCTGCGTAAGCAGTTCTTTGTATTCGGCATCCACTTCCTCAAGCTTTGATGCCTGTGGCAGCAGCACGTGGTCTTTTATCAGCGAAAAAGGTACAACGGCATGCCCTTCAGGATCAGTAAACGAATGGTGAAAATAAAACGATGCGCCGTGGTCTATAAGCCACAGTTCTTTATGCCACATAAGCATATTAGTATTACGGAAGGTGCGGTCTACATTGGTTATATAGGCATCCAGCCATACAATTTGCGAAGCCATCTTTTCATCAATCGTATCTACCACAGGGTCATAATTAATAGCACCGCTAAGAAAGTGCAGGGCAAGGTTAAGCCCCTGGCTAAATTGCAGTAAATCCTGTATTTCCTCGTCTGCTTCGGTACGGCCAAAAGCCTCATCCAGGTTGGCATACACCAGTTCGGGTACCGGCAGCCCAAGGGTACGGGCTATTTCACCACCCAGCAGTTCGGCTATGAGCGCTTTGGTGCCATGGCCCGCACCTTTAAATTTCAGTACGTAGTTAAACTGGTCATCCGCTTCGGCCAGGGCAGGCAGGGAGCCACCTTCGCGCAGTGGGGTAATATAACGCGTAACGGTTACGGTACGCAGGGTTTTGTTTTCTTCCATATATGAACTACTCCATTTGGAGTTCATTGCTTATTATTTGCTTTATGTTTTTGCGTTCTGTTTTTCTTTTGTCGGATTTTGCTCTGGCATCGTAACTGCTGTGATCGGTTTTAAAATGCATATTACATTCTGCAATAGGGGAACCTGATTTAAGCATAACACCTTTCCAAATACAATTATCATAAGGACATTCATGTTTAGAATATACCCCAAAATTTCTGTGCTTTATTCCTTTATCAGACAGTATCTTTTTCTGATTCTGTTTTAAATTTTCCCATACTTGCTCTTCATCCGCTTTGGTCATTTCCTCTCCTAAAGCAGATACTTTCACAAACGTTCCCGGGTCTTTTAATTGTAAAAAATCAAACGCCTTTTTAAAGTAGGTATGCGCATGTTCACGTACCTGTATTTTTTCATCTGCCGATATTTTTTCGTTTTCTATAATCGACCGATACAGGCCAAGCGTATTAAAATCGGTATATTTTTTATGGTTATCAATATAAAAGAGATATTCCTTAACCGTGAGTGTATTATATTTCTGATTGATTTTCATAGCCATCCTGCAAATTGGTTGTACACAAATTTACGCTTTTTTTTACCATGAAAAAGTAAGCGCTTTGTTAAGAACCGGTTTCCAGCTTATAGCCTTTACCGCGGATTACAACGATATTAATGTTAGGATCGGGTTCCAGTTTCTTCCTGAGTTTAGATATGAACATATCCAGGCTGCGCCCTACCACTACGCCTTCGTCTTCCCAAATTTCTTTCTGCAATCGGCTGCGCTCTATGGTCTGGTCAGGCGACAGCGCAAAAATAAGCAGCAGGCGTGTTTCAGTTGCGGTAAGGTCTGTAGTGTTTTGGTTTATTACCAGTGTTCGGTTCTTTGCATCAAACATTACATTACCCAGTGCCAACACCTCAGTTTCCTCACGCTTAGGTGAAGCTACCTGTGGCTTACCGGTCCTTAAAAAGAAGAACCCGATGAGTGCCAAAAAAGGCAGGCCACCCAAAAGATAGCCATTGTTTGCAGCACCGATGCCCGTCGGCTTAAACTTTACATTGATCATATAGCACGCCTTGGGTTGCTCTCGTCCTACACAGGCTACAATATCATCTTTTTTGTTTTCAGATATGCTATATCCGTAAGTTACCTCCGAATTATCGCAGTTAAGAACAGTTACCACATAGTCCTGCGCCATAGGTGCCTTAACTAATAAACGGTCGGTAATAGTTACCAGGGAAGCCGGTTGAAAGGTCAGTTCCTTTTCAAAACGGATGCGGTATTCATTTTCTGATATTTTTTGTACAGGAAGCACGCGCGATGTGCTGTCGCCTGATTGCAGTAGTACTTCATGGCCTATCCTGCGGAGTAAAACTTCTGTTTTTGCTATATCAAAATCGTCTGTAGCTGTAGTGCCGAAAGCCGCGCAGAGTAACGCAATACACGAGAGCATTATAAACCCGAACAGGTATTTACGTTTCCCGTACAGGAGGTTTTGGCTATTAAACATACTGTTTATGATTTATTTACAAAGTTTACATTTTTATTTACAATCCACACCTCCATAGTGGAAAAATATGACGGTAGATTCGCCAAACCAATCACACAATCCTTGTACGTTTTGCCCTCAACCTATATTTTCAGCTTGCTGCAATAGCGTGAATCACTGATCTTAAAATCATTTATCAATTAATATTAATCACATAATTTTTGTAGTTATGAAAAACGAATTATCAATTGCCCGCGTAATTTTAATTATTGCTCCGTTGCTTTTCAGTTGCCGTGGGCCTGTAAATGGAGAAAACAAAAATGATATATTGGCAAGTTACGTTTCTAAGGGAGAAAATTACACTATAGATACCAGGCAAAGCAGTATACTGTGGAAGGGTTCCATGGTAGTAGGTACTAACGCCCATACAGGGTACATTTATATGTCGGGCGGTACATTGTTTACAGATGAAGGTAAAATTGTAGGGGGAACTGCCAAAGTAGACATGAACACCATAGAAGATGAAGCACACAGTAGAGAAAACGGACTTGTAGATCACTTAAAATCGGCTGATTTCTTTGAGGTTGCAAAGTATCCTGACGCTACGTTCACTTTTACAAAAGACGCCTTAAAGAATACCGAAAAAAGTACCATTACAGGTAACCTTACCATTAAGGGTATCACCCATCCGGTGGCGTTTCCGGCAAAAATTGAAGTTACAAACGGGGTCGTTACTGCAGCAGGCAGGCTAATTATAGACCGTACCCAATGGAACGTTTTATATCAATCAGGAAAGTTTTATGATCTGTTAGCGGACCAGACCATGTCTGATGCTATTGAGTTCGATATTAAGATTATCGCAAAAAAATAAACAATGAAATTTATAAACATATATGCTTTGTTACTGCTGCTTTGTTTTTGCAGTGCCTGCAAACGAAACCAAACAGATTTACACGGGCTGGCTGTACAATCTAAAAACAACGCGGCTGTTATATCGCAGGTGCCAAACAGTATGGTGCGGAACGTAAAGCAGGCCACGAACGGAAACATCCTGGTTGCTTCCTACAAAGGCGTGTTTGAGTATGATGGAAAATCATTTACCAATATAAGTAATGCTATACAACCGCCCAGCTTTTGGGATGTGCTGGAAGACAGAAAAGGAAACCTATGGTTCGCTACCAAGGATTCGGGCGTTTATTGCTATAATGGCAAATCATTTATACATTTTACCACCAGATCCGGACTTGCCAATAATCGGGTAGGGAGTATTTATGAAGACCGGGCAGGCTATATTTGGTTCGCTACCGGCGGCGGCATAAGCCGTTATGACGGAAAATCATTCAGGAATTTTACAACAAAACAAGGGCTTCCTAATAACGATGTTAATAAAATCATTGAAGATAAGGCGGGCAAATTATGGATAGGTACAAGAGGCGAGGCCTGTTTTTTTGATGGTAACGCATTTACCGTTTTAAAAAACAAAGACGGCAAAGCCTTTAATAACGTATGGTCTATAATAGAGGACCAAAAAGGCAGTATCTGGTTTGGCGCGTCTGTAATAGAGGACAAAAGGGGCGATACCTTGTTTGTTTCAGATGGGTTATGGCGCTTTGATGGCAGTAACTACACTAAGGCATCCGGACGTGGTGCCGGTGCCATTATACAGGATAAAAAAGGAAACTTATGGACTACCGGCATTGTAAACCCTCCTAATGGCAGGGTGTGGGCACTTTCGCGCTATGATGCAAATTCGTTATACGATAAAGCACCCGCTGTAACAGAAATAATGTCCATTAACGGCATTGGCATGCTTTGCGGGATTTTAGAAGCCAGGGACGGAAGCATCTGGTTTGGGGCCGGGGTGGCAGAAGGCGGGGTATACCGCTATGATGGGAAAACCGTAACTAACTTTAAAAATGAAGCGTGCGGCAAGTAATGTATAGTAGTGAGGCAAAAAATTATTTCAAATTTTACCCATCATCAATCAAATAAGAAAGATGAAATTATTTTGCCTTTTGTAAGCATCATAGTTGATGGTGTGTTGTTACAGCAAACAGTGTCCCTCATGTATGGTGCTTATTTTTTTGTGTATAAGCAATAACTTAACAACCGTACATAATACTAACCACTATATATTTTGTTTCCACTAGTTTCTTTTTGTGGTAACGGTCAATTTTAATGATGTATGATTCATATTCGTAACTGTAGATTAGCTTATTTCCCGTAAGTGTGCCATAATAGGTGTATTCGCCGGGGTATTCTACAAGGGTATCGCGTAGGTTGTACTTTCGTTTTATTTTATCGAGCTCATTTGTATTGTACTGCTCTTCGGCTTTCATTTCGGCTTCGGTAGTATCGGTTTTATATACCATTTTGCCATTTTTTACAGTAACCTGCACCATATCGGCGGTGTGTGGTGTTGCCCTGAAATAATATCCTGCCGAATCGGTAAGCTTTACATATTTTGTAGTTTCCTTTACGTTACGGGATTCTTTTTCATAGCGTTCCATATCGCCGGCATAGCGTATGCTGTCATAAATTTCTGTAAGGCGGCCTATATACGCCAGGGATACCTTAAAGTGGTCCTGTTTATTTTTAGGTACCAGCTGAAACAATGTTTTATTAAGCCGTTCGTCCAGGTCTTCGCTAAGCGATACCGTATCACGGCGTGCTACGAGTATTTCATTGTTATTAAGCGAATCCCTTAGCAGGTCAGCGGCGTATTCTCCCACTAACGTGTTGTCTTCAGGATGTACATAATACCCATAAAATTTATGCAGTACCAGGTCAAATTCAGGAAATCTCAGGTGCGTGTCTTTATAAGATATACTATCTTCATCGCTTTTATATGCTGCCGAATTGTTACCATAAGTTGTGGTGTCTGCGACAATATTTGTTGCCTGTGATTGTTTCCTAATCTTATGGCAGCCAATGCTTAATAGCAGGATGCAGCAGATAAAAACATTGGCTTTCATATATGTTGGTTTTGGTATAAAGGTAGTGTATTTGGTTATGTTTTGTATATTATCTTACCTTTACGGCATGAAAAAAATCCTGCTGCTTTCAGATACCCACAGCCATATAGATGATACTATTTTAAAATACGTACGCCTGGCCGACGAGGTATGGCATGCAGGCGATATAGGCGACCTTAGTGTTACCGATGCCCTACAAAAAGAAAAGCCCCTAAGGGCTGTTTATGGTAATATAGACGATGCAAAGGCACGGCTGGAGTTTCCGCTGAACAACCGTTTTATGTGCGAAGGGGTAGACGTGTGGATAACCCATATAGGCGGTTATCCGGGCAAGTACAACCCTGCCATACGTGCCGAAATACAGCAAAATCCTCCCAAAATATTCATTTGCGGGCACTCGCATATCCTTAAGGTAATGCCCGACCCTAAGCTGGGGTTAATCCACATGAACCCCGGGGCGGCAGGTATGCACGGTTTTCAGCAGGTACGTACCATGCTGCGTTTTGAGATAGACGGTACCAACATACAAAACCTGGAAGTAGTAGAAATGCCTAAAAAACGGTAACCTGTTTAGATCTTAAATCCTAACATAATGTTCAGCTGGCCGAGCCTGTTATAAAATTTATCCAGTTCGGGTGCTGTACGGCTATCAAGACCGGACATGGTGTAAATGGCACCGGCATATACTTTGGCATGCCGGTCTATTTCATAATCTACGTCAAACCCTCCGCCGAAAGTAATGCCTGATTGCCTTCCTTTACTTTTCTTTACAGAAAATGCCGAACCTCCTATATTCATATCCAGGCTGGATACCAGTACCTATGGGTTTATGCTAACTTTTTTAGCTACAGGAACCTTGTATAAAATTTCGCCATAAATTCCTGAAAGCTTAAGGTTGCTCGCCGTCGTGGCAAAGGCGGGGTCATCGGTCTTGTATTGCAGGTATTTAAACCCTCCGTTGAGCTGAAAATTACGGTACTGTACAAACGTAAATGCAAACCCGAAGCCGTAATCGCCATGGTGGGCTTTTGCCAATACATTATCGCCCACACCGGTTGGCGCGCAGAAGTATATTTTAAAATACTCACGCGGCAGGTAGGCTTTTACAGCATCCTGTTGCTGCTGGGCATGTAAAATAATGCCTGCCAGCAGGGTTATAAGGGTAAGTAGTTTTTTCATTCCGGTAGGTTTATGGTTACATCCTGCGTGCCTATTGTTACGGGCAGGTCATGTATATCTTCATTGGCATCCATGTATCGCAGGGTCAGGGTTTGGTTTTTATTTACGTAAAAGGTATCAGTAAGGTCATTATAATACGCTGCATACGGATAGTCGCTGTTATTACCGGTGCCCTGGCTTACATATAACGGAAAATCCATATCTATGCTGTTGTTAGATACAATGCCCAGTACGTTTAGCTTTTTAACCGCGGTATACGAAAAGTTTACCTTAAGCCTTACACCGTTTATAGGTGAGGCCAGGGCTACGGTACCCAGGTCCAGGGTATAATCAGGCAGGGCATCCTGATTAATGTTATGATACGTAACCGACGAAATTTCGGGGACTTCGCCTAAACCTGATCCATTTTCCTGGTTGATGATTACCTTAGGTATACCGTTTTTGCCCCGTGGCGCTGTTAAACGGAAGTTTCCCTTGGCATCGGTATAGGTAAAGGCTACTTTTTCAGAAAAAGAGTTGTTATGCATTACTATAGCCACAGGCACGCCTTCCACCGGAAGGGCGTTACCGTCTACCACAGTACCCTTAAACAGGTTTCGGGTACTGCCGTCATAGTCTATGCCGCATGATGTAGTAAGGATAGCCACACAGCAGAGCAACAGTATTTTTTTTATCATAAGAATTGGTTTTGATCTGGCTATTAGATGATGAGTATCATATAAGGTTGCGTAAATAAATTCTAAATTTGGTAAGCAAACAAGTAACACACTGATTATGAAGATAACATTTTTTTCGGCAAAACCTTACGACCGCCTGTATTTTGATAAGTACAATACAAGTCCTGACATACAAACAGAATATTACGAAACCCACCTTGGGCCACATATAGTTAACGCGGTGGAAGATTCCTTTGCCGTGTGCGCCTTTGTAAATGATAAGCTGAACGCCGAAGTACTGCAAACCCTTGCCGAACGTGGCGTTAAGGTTATAGCCCTGCGCTGCGCCGGCTTTAATAATACCGACCTTGAAGCGGCAAAGCGTCTTGGCCTGCGGGTATGCCGTGTGCCTGCCTATTCGCCGGAAGCTGTAGCCGAACATACCGCCGCCATGCTGCTGACCCTGAACCGTAAAACCCACAAGGCCTATAACCGCGTACGCGAACAGAATTTTTCGCTTAACGGCCTGCTGGGCTTTAACCTGTACGGAAAAACCGTAGGTGTTATCGGTACGGGAAAAATAGGAAAGGCCTTCTGTAAAATTATGCTTGGTTTTGGGTGTACCGTACTGGCTTATGATATTTATGAAGATGAAGCGTTAAAAGCTGCCGGCATACAGTACCTGCCGCAAAATGTGGTATTGGCTGCCGCCGACGTGGTTTCGCTGCATTGCCCGCTTACACAAGAAAACCATTACCTTATTAATAAAGATACCATAGCCCACATGAAGCCCGGAGTAGTTATTATAAACACCAGCCGTGGCGGGCTTATATGCACTACCGATATTATTGAGGCGCTGAAAGAAAAAAGGGTAGGGGCACTGGGCATAGATGTATATGAGCAGGAAGAAAAGCTGTTTTTCCGGGACTTATCTGAAAATATTATTGATGATGATAACATACAGCGCCTTATGAGTTTCCCTAATGTGCTGGTTACCGCGCACCAGGCATTTTTTACCGACGAAGCCCTTACACAGATTGCCCAGGTTACCCTGAACAGCATCAACGCTTTTGCCAATGGTACCGAACCCGACGCCCATGTAGTTCTGGTCTGATTCCTAAACGTAAACGGTTGTCACCCAGTTTATAATGTCCCGCAGTGAGAGAGCGGGACATTTTTTTTACACATATTGTGTACGTTTTAAAGAACTTAACTACAGTTAGTTACCATTCGTCTGCACAAGGTTGCTATCGGTCTAAAAACCAAATAGTAAGGTGTAAATCCGTTGTACATTTGTCATGTAATCCTGAAGGAAGTAACACTAAGGGAAACACAAACAAGCAAGTAATTTTCTTTTCATATTGATTAGTCTGGTTTAGAAGTTAGCCTGGGGAAGAATGGAGGTGTTTTAGAAATTCTCCGGGCTATTTTTAAAATTGCGCTTGCTTAACTATATATCGAAGTAAACGTTTTTCATAATTGGTTTTTGATTGGTTTTTGAAAATGTCCCGCAGTGAGAGAGCGGGACATTTTTTTATATGCCCTGTACGTTAAGAATATATCAAAATTATTTCTTAAATTTGTATATACAAATATTGTATATACAAATTTCAATAAAGTAACAACATGTCACTACATAATTTCAATAATTTTACGGATAGTTTAGGTTCACAATCAGCCAAAATGCCCGTGCTTTTTATAGGCCATGGTTCGCCCATGAACGGGATTCAGGATACCGAATTTAGCCGTACCTGGACACAGCTGGGGCAGCAAATAGCGCGCCCCACAGCCGTACTGGTTATATCGGCACACTGGCTTACCCGTGGCACGCATGTTACGGCAATGGAGCATCCGCGTACCATACATGATTTTGGCGGTTTCCCGCAGGCGTTGTTTGATGTGCAGTACCCGGCACCCGGCAGCCCGGAACTTGCCCAGGCTACGGCTGATCTTATTACATCGGCACATGTAGGCTTAGACCACCATGAGTGGGGGCTGGACCACGGTACCTGGACGGTAGTACGCCACATGTACCCCGATGCCGACATACCCGTTTTACAGCTAAGTATAGATTATGGCAAGCCGCCGCAGTACCATTATGAGTTGGCAAAGCAGCTCGCCGCACTCCGTAAAAAAGGCGTACTGATAACAGGCAGTGGCAACATGATACACAACCTGCGCATGGTGGCCTGGGATAAGCTTAACGAACCCGATTACGGCTACGACTGGGCTGTAGAACTTAACCATACTTTTAAGGAAAAGATAGGCGGCGGTAACCATACCGACCTGATTAACTATGAATCGCTGGGCAGTGCGGCCAAGCTGGCCATACCCACGCCCGACCATTATTATCCGCTGTTGTATACATTAGGGTTACAGGACAGCAAAGACGATATAAACTTTTTTAATGATAAGCTGGTAGGCGGCTCGCTGAATATGACCGGCGTTAAAATAGGTTGATGTTTTAAAATTTACGGTAAACCTATGTTATTGAATATCGAATCATATTGCCAATTCACCGACACATTTTGAGCATTGGTCTAAAAGCGATAAAATAAGTTGGCCGGCTGATATACATTTGTATCAGAATAAGGGACAAACGTTCCTCCACAAACAAAAAAATAAACGTTTTTTCATAATTGGTTTTTGATTGGTTTTAAAAAGTCCCGCAATGTGAGAGCGGGACTTTTTCTTTTTATGCGGTTTTGTAACTGTATTTATGAGAATATTTTTTGTATTTTCACAAAAGCCAATAAAACCAACTATGCTTATAAAAGTATACGGCAGCGCCGTTTTTGGGGTAGAAGCCACTACCATTACCGTAGAAGTTAATATAGACAAAGGAGTAGGATACCACCTGGTAGGCCTTGCCGACAATGCCGTTAAGGAAAGCAGCTACCGCATAGCCGCCGCGCTTAAGAATAACGGCTACCAGCTTCCTGTAAAAAAGATTACAATAAACATGGCTCCCGCCGATATGCGCAAAGAAGGGTCTGCGTATGACCTTACCCTTGCCGTGGGAATTCTGGCAGCTTCAGGCCAAATAAAACCGGAAGAGGTAGACAAATATATTATTATGGGCGAACTGTCGCTTGACGGCTCGCTGCAACCCATACGGGGCGTACTGCCCATAGCCATTAAGGCAAAGGAGGAGGGCTTTAAAGGGTTCTTTTTGCCAAAACAAAACGTAAAGGAAGCAGCTATTGTAAGCGGCCTTGATGTATACGGCCTGGAAAACGTAAGCGAAATCATCGACTTTTTTGAAGGCCGTGGTACACTTGAACCCACAGTGGTAAATACCCGGGAAGAATTTTACAAGACACTCGATTTCCCCGAATTCGACTTTGCAGATGTGAAAGGGCAGGAGAGCATAAAACGTTGTATGGAAATAGCCGCGGCGGGTGGGCATAACATCATACTGATAGGGCCACCGGGTGCGGGTAAAACCATGCTGGCAAAACGCCTGCCCAGCATACTACCGCCCATGACGCTCCGTGAAGCGCTTGAAACGACCAAGATACATAGCGTAGCCGGCAAGATAAAAAACGTAGGGCTCATGAACCAGCGCCCGTTTAGGAGTCCGCACCATTCGGCGAGCTCCGTATCGCTGGTTGGTGGCGGAAGCTACCCACAGCCGGGAGAAATTTCGCTGTCGCACAACGGTGTTTTATTTCTTGATGAATTACCCGAATTTAAACGGGAAGTACTCGAAGTAATGCGTCAGCCACTGGAAGACCGTGAGGTAACCATTAGCCGCGCCCGTTTTACCATAACCTATCCGTCAAGCTTTATGCTTGTGGCAAGCATGAACCCCAGTCCGGGCGGGTATTTTAACGACCCGAGTGCTCCGGTAAGTTCGTCGCCACATGAAATGCAGCGTTATCTAAGCAAAATCTCCGGGCCGTTATTAGACAGGATAGACATTCATATAGAGGTTACGCCCGTGCCTTTTGATAAGCTAACCGAAACCCAGAGGGCAGAGAGCAGTGCCGAGATACGCAAGCGTGTTACAGCAGCCCGCGAATTACAAACCCAGCGTTTTGAACCATATGAAAACGTGCACTATAATGCCCAGATGGGTACACGGCTGATCAGGGAATATTGTACACTTGATGCTGCCTCCCTGCAATTGCTAAAGACTGCCATGGAACGCCTGAACCTTTCGGCACGCGCGTATGACAGGATCCTTAAGGTAGCCCGTACCATAGCCGACCTGGAAGCAAGTGAGAGCGTAGCATCGCACCACATAGCCGAAGCCATACAGTACCGCAGCCTGGACAGGGATGGTTGGTTAGGTTAAGGGTTCGGCAGGGATTTCTTCGGGTGCAGGTGGCGTGCCTTTATCTTTAATAAACATTTGCAGTAGTGCCGCAATGGTTATGGTTAGCACTGCACCGAGTATGTTCAGCCAAAGGTAGCTTATCAGTTTACTGAAGTATACCAGCACCACTACGGTCTGGCTCATGCAGGCAGCCCAGAATACGGCATTGCCCTTAATACGCTTAACGTAAAACGCTATCAGGAAAATACCCAATACGGTTCCGTAGAAGATGGAACCGATGATGTTTACCAGCTGTATAAGGTTTTCAAATAATGTACCCACACAGGCAAACAGTACGGCTACTATTCCCCAAAATAGGGTAAACAGTTTGGTGGCATTTACAAAATGCTTATCAGAATGCTCGCCTTTAAGGTTACGTTTATAAATATCTATAGTGGTGGTAGATGCCAGTGCGTTTAGCCCCGATGCCGATGATGACATCGCCGCAGAAAATATCACGGCAAGCAGCAATCCTATAAGCCCTTTGGGTAAAAAGTTCAGGATAAAATACAGGAATACGTAGTCTTTATCGTTGGTTTCGGCTTTAGCGTCTACTTTACTTATAAGTTCGCGGGCCTGTTCACGTAGGTCTTTTTCCTGGTTGTTTAGCGCCACCATGCGGTTGTGCAGTTCTTTATTGTCGTAATCCTGGTACAGCTGGTTTACATACAGCATGCTGATTTCTTCCTTTTCCTTGGCCAGGACACTCAGTTCTTTTTCCAGCGCGTTGTATTCGTCTTTATGGGGAGAGTTCAGTACAACTTTCGCATTGTTTGGGTTAAAGTGCAATGGCGCTTCATGAAACTGGAAGAAAACAAACACCATAACCCCTATAAGCAGTATAAACAACTGCATAGGTACCTTAAGGATACCATTCATAATAAGTCCCATCTGGCTTTCTTTTATGGACTTGCCCGACAGGTATCGCTGCACCTGGCTTTGGTCCGTACCGAAATACGACAACGCCAGGAAGAAACCTCCGGCCAAACCGCTCCATATGGTATATCGCTTATCGGTATCAAAAGAAAAATCTATGGCATCGAGCTTGTCATTGGCGCCGGCTATGTGGAGGGCATTGCTAAAGCTAAGTTCTTTGGGCAGATAATTCATTATAATAAAAAACGTGGCTATCATGCCCGTCATTATCACAAAGGTCTGCTGCTTGTGGGTCATATTTACGGCACGCGTACCGCCACTTACGGTATATATTACTACCAAAGCCCCAATCATAATGTTCATAAAGTTAAGGCTCCAGCCTAACAGCGACGACAATATGATTGCCGGCGCGTATATGGTTAGCCCGGTACCAAGCCCCCTTTGTATAAGGAATAGTGCAGCCGCAAGCGAACGTGTTTTCACGTCAAAACGCTGCTCTAAAAACTCATAGGCGGTATATACCTTCAGCTTATGATAAATGGGTATGAAGGTAATACAGATGACAATCATGGCCAGTGGCAGGCCAAAATAAAACTGCACAAACCCCAGGCCGTCATGGTAGGCCTGCCCGGGTGTGGAAAGAAATGTAATGGCGCTGGCCTGCGTAGCCATAACCGAAAGCCCCACGGTCCACCACGGGGTTTGGTTACTGCCCAGTATATATTCGTTCACGTTTTTGCTGCCGCGTGTTTTTATGGCACCGTAGGCCACAATAAACAGCAGGGTAACCGTGAGTACAATCCAGTCTAATAACTGCATGTTATGAGTAAATTTGCATCAAAAAATAAAACAACACCATATACAAAATGTTGAGCAACAGCACCAGGGTGTAGCTCTTTTTCCACGATGTTGGGTTATCTTTCATTGTCCTTGCTTTGTTGTTTTTACTATAAGACCCGTTTCCGGGAATTTTGTTACACTATTTTCCGGCGGCTATAAGGTTTGCCATAATCCTGTACGCTCCAGATACCCCTTCGGGCAGCTGCCTGAAGAAGCTTAAACCTGTGTAAATATAATACCCTTTTCCGTACTTCGCTACGAGCAGGCCGCCTTTTTGGTCAGGTTCACCTGCGTCGTGTGCCGAAATCAGCGGCGTGTACTCCGGTGCCCACTCGTCAGGGTAGTATAATCCCTGTTCCTGTACCCAGCCCTTAAAGTCATTTTCAGTTATTTTGTTCGGGTAGTTCAGCAATCTGTTGGCAGGATCCAGGAAGGTAACCTTAGCGTTTTCATCGGTAACCCTGTCACGCGACACGCGCAAATGGTACGGCCCCGGCTCTTTAACGGTAAGTGCACCCGTAGTATTGTACAGGGTTATCATGGTACCGCCATTGTTTACATATTGTAATAAGGCATCTTGTTTAAAGGCCAGCATTTCCAGCGTGTTATACGCCCTGATGCCCATAATCACGGCGTCAAATTCCTGAAGCCTTTCGGGTATTATATCGGTAGGTTTAAGCAAGGTAACCTCGTATCCCATTTGCCTTAAACTTTCAGGGATTATATCGCCTGCACCCATCACGTAGGCTATATTGGTGCCTTTGGTACGTACATCGGCGCGGGTAAATTTAGCCCGGGACGGCAGCAAAACCTGTTGAATATTTATGTGCGGATAGTTTATAATAATCTGCTCCCTGTCATAGTCCTTACCGTTTACGGTGGCCACCGCCACAGCAGCCGATTCTGTAGCGAATGCAGGAGGGGCAACTTCAAAATCTACTATGGTTTCACTGCCTTTTTTCTTAAGGCTAAACGGAATGTTTTCGGGCGATACCAACCATCCTTCGGGCAGGTCCAGTCGTAGTTTTCCTTCACAGTTGTCGCGGCCTGCCTTAATTTTTACGCTTATGGTATGGCTGCGGCTGTTGCTAAACAGGTGTACTTTGTTTATGAAACGTGTAGTAACATCGGGTATAATATCAAGTGGCTGGTATACCTCACCCTGTACAGGATCGTTGTATTTATAGATGATTTCCCTGTCGAACGGAATAACTACCCCCTCAACCTCCACATTAAATCTAGCCTTAAGCTGGCGGATGATGTCGGCTTTGCCTATTTTATGCAGGTCGTTTACGGTATACATGCCTGAGCTGCCCGGCTCATCTAGCCAATACGGCGATGTGTAAGGCAGGGTAGACGGCAATGCCACCTCTATATTACCGCCGTGGTCCTGGTTATTGTCTAACTGCTGTACGGCAGGGGTAAGGCTGTTTGCGGCTTCCACCGCTACCGATTGCAATGCCATGGCCACAGGCGAACGGTTTATGGCTTCCCATCGCACCTTAAGCAGGCTGCCAGGCGTAGCACTTTGGTTTTCGGCTACGGCTTCCAGGTACAGCCCGGCGCATTCGGCTATGATGTCTTTAATTTCAGCCAGTTTTATTTTCTTCCAGTACTCGTAATCGTCTAAAGTACTTATCTGAGTATATAACTTAACCAAGGCCGGCAGGGATGCCGATGGATTTTTAAAATCATAGGCTTTTAGCAGGGCATTCATCCCTTCAGCTATAGGCTTGCCGCCAATGACACGGTTCCAGGTAGTATCGGTACCTTCAAACAGGTTTTGCTTGTTTGCAAAGGCATCGCCTTTAATCAATTCGAGGTATTCCATATCATCGCCACGCTCGCCGGTAGAGCCAAAGCCCTGCGACTTATGCCTGCTGCGGCTTAGTGCCGCTATCTCCTGGTTTGATTTCCCTAGTAAATCGTAATACGTTCCCGTAGAAAGGTTTGTGTACTTTGACTTATCTGTTTTGTTGAACTCATCCTTACTACCAAAAAACCAGTATGATACGTTTAGGAACACGTGTTTCGGTTGCCAGGTTTGGGTAAATTGCAATTGATTTGGCTGGTAGTCTTCATCGCACGCAAGGTTATACGCTTCCTGAGTGAGCATGGCACTTGTGGTGTGGTGGCCGTGGGTACTACCGGGTGTGCGGTGGTCAAAACGGGTAATGATGACATCGGGCTTAAAGTTCCGTATTACCCAAACCATGTCGTGCAATACGGCATCTTTGTCCCAGATACGCAGGGTTTCGTCGGGCAGTTTTGAGTAGCCAAAATCATTGGCACGGCTAAAAAATTGCTCGCCGCCGTCTATTTTACGGGCTTCTATAAGTTCCTGCGTACGTATAACGCCCAGAAGTTCCCTTAGCTCTGTACCAATAAGGTTTTGCCCGCCATCGCCACGGGTAAGCGACAGGTAGCCGGTACGGGCATGTGAAGTGCTTGCCAGATAAGAGATAAGCCGTGTGTTCTCATCATCGGGGTGGGCGGCTATGTACAGTGCCGACCCAAGGAAGTTGAGCTTTTCCAGCTTGTGGTATATTTCTGCCGAAGTGGGTTTTACAGGCTGCGCATGGCCAATACTAAAGCATAATACGGTAATCGCTGCGGCCTTAAGCAATTGGTTTTTAATCATAAAATTCCTTTTCTTCATTTTTTACCGGCACTATGCTTACGCCCTTTTGCAGCAGCAGGCTGTTAGGGTAGGTGATTATTTCGCCGTCGCGGGTGCGCAGTATGGTATGAAATGCCTTTATGTCTTCTATTTGCCCCTCAATGGGGAAATCTTTATCGTGTACTTTAATCACGTGGCCTATACGAAACGGGAAGGTAAAAAACATAATTACCCCCGAGGTGATGTTACTGAGTATGCTCCACTGGGCAAAAAACGCCACGCCGATAACCGTGAGCGTAGCCCCCAGGAAGTTGAATATCTGCTTAGACTCCACGCCCCAGACAACAATAATGCCAAGGCAAAAAAGCACAAATACAGTATAGTCTATATATTTGGAAATAAGATTGGTGCGCACCTCTGATAAATGCGATACTTTAGCATACCTCCGGGTAAACTTCTTAATAATGAAACTAAGCAGTATAAAAATAACCAGCAATATGCCGCTATTAAAAATTTCATTGGTATGGCTAAAAATATCTCCCATATGCGAGTTAAAAATCAGATAGTTTCTGGTAGACCTTATCTACAGGCAGGCCTACCACATTAGCATACGAACCCTCAATGCGGGCTATGGCCACAAGGCCTATCCATTCCTGTATACCATAAGAACCTGCTTTGTCATAAGGCTGGTACTTATCGAGGTAATATTTTATTTCCTCGTCGGACAGCGGGTTAAACGTAACGCGTGTCGTTTCGTTAAATACCTGTTGTTTCTCAGCACTTTTAATGCATACCGAGGTTATTACCTCATGTGTATTACCGGCAAGCGACTGCAGCATGGCAAAGGCATCGTCATAACCTTTTGGTTTACCCAAAGCCTTGTTTTTGTGCCAAACAATGGTATCGCTGGTGAGGATGATTTCGTTTTCGGCCGGAGTAAAGGCATTGGCTTTAAGCACGGCAAGGAAATCAGTAATCTCAGCACCCTGAAGCGTATCTGGGTAAATTTCCTCTATGTCTTTAAGGCGGATTTCAAAATCCACATCCAGTTCGCGTAAAAACTGCTGCCTGCGTGGCGAACCCGAAGCGAGTACCAGCTTATATCCTTTTAGTTTGTTATTTAGCATACGTAATGTTTAAGGTTATTACCGCTATAGAAAACGCGGTGAACAGCAGCACCAGCTTTACAATGCGTACGATCTGGTCAAAGTCCCTGGCTGATTTCGCCTGAAGTACTTTTATAATGGCTAATGCCAGTAATCCTACAACAAAAACCAGGCCGTAGCCTACAGCATACAACAGTTGTAAAAGGTTGGCATCGGCATAGTATACAAACAGCGCTATAGGGATTACAAGTAATCCCGCCGCTACTTTTGCAGCCCTGTCGCGGCCTATAACTATAGGAAGGGTAGTAAGCCCCTGGTTATAATCGGCATCGCTGTTGGCCAAATCATATAATAAAGACAAGCCCAGGCCTATGGTAGCAGTAAAAACGCTGTAATCTATAAATATGCGGAACAGCAGCGCCAGTACGGGTTTGCTTTCCTCGCTGGTTATGCCCATAATGGGGTACAACTGAAACAGCCCTATAGCCAGTACCGGAAGCCCGGTAAGCAGTGCTACAAGGATATTGCTCACCACTATCATTTCTTTAAGGCTGGTGGCGTAGAAGTACATGGTAGCCGCAGCGGTAACATACAGCCCGGTAAGCAGCATGGGTTTGCCCAGCATGTTAGACAGGTAGTATACGATACCTATGCCTGCAATATTAAGCGCCATGTATATATTGTAGCCCTTTCCCTCATGAATATCAGGATGGGTATCTTTACCGTAACCAAAGACGTTATTTATAAAAAAGCCAGCTCCGGCTACCAGTACCGTAGCCAGTATAAGCAGCAGGTAATGCCCTATGCCCAATGCCTGTAACGCGCCCTGCTGCCTGTCCAGGAAACCTATCTTAAAGGTAAGCATGCCTATGGCCAGGATAAGGAGCTCAGGGATATTGAAATATTTAAGTAACTTCATTAAATTTTAGATTTCAGAATTTAGATTTCAGATTATCAGACGCTATCGAATAACCAGATAAACGCATTACCGAATAACCCTAATCGTATTTGGCATTAAAATGCTCCATCCATTTTCCCTGTACTTTCATAACCTGTTCTATAACATCGCGTACGCAGCCGGTTCCGCCTTTGTAGTGCGATATATATTTGCTCAGCCCCTTGATTTCGGGGGCGGCATCCTGGGGGCAGGTGGGTAGCCCTACGAGTTGCATTACAAAATAATCAGGAATATCATCGCCCATGTACAGTACCTGTTCCGGGTTAATATTATAAACATCGGTAAACTCCTTAAAGGTTTCTACCTTATCAGGCACTCCTAAGTGAATATCAGTAATGCCCAGGTTGCGCAGGCGGATGCGCACACCCTCATTACTACCCCCGGAAATGATACACACGGTATAGCCATGCTCTACGGCAGCCTTCATGGCATAACCGTCGCGAATGTGCATGTTTCGCAGCATTTCGCCGTTTGGCGCTACGTGTATGGTACCATCGGTAAGTACGCCGTCCACATCAAAAACAAATGTGCTAATATCGTTCATCAGCTCTTTATAGCTTTTACTCATGGGTTTGTTGTATCGATTGGGTTAACAATGTATAGATTTCTTTTAAACGCTCATCTTTTATAAAATCCAGGTGGCGCTGTATGGTTTGCGTATCCTTACGTACTGCCGGGCCGGTTTGGGCCTCGGTAGGGGAGAGCGTGGTAATCTTGGCGGCTGTTTCCTGTATCAGCGGCTTTAGTATGTTAAACGGTATGTTATTCTCTTCACACACTGTAGCGCCAATGCCGTAGAGATGGTTTACAAAATTACATGAAAATACCGCAGCCACATGCAGCGCCTGCCGTTGGGCACCGGTAATATGATAGACCTTTTCAGAGACGGAATGTGCAAGGGATTCCAATGCCGGCATATCTTCAGCACGTACCGTTTCCAGGCACAGTGGCACTTCCTTAAAGTGTACCGCTTTGGCAGACGAAAAAGTTTGCAAAGGGTAAAACACCCCGTTACAGTTGGCAGTCCCTAATACATCTATACCCGTGCTGCCGGAGGTATGTACCACAAGCCTGTCCTTAAAAGGCAACGCGGCAGCCACATCGGCTATGGCGTTGTCGCTTACGCTGATGATATATACATCGGCTTGGGCCAAAGCATTAATGTTGTCCGTAATTTTATCCTCAGGCAGCAGGTGGTGTAATTTTTCGGGATGGCGCGCGTAGGCCTGCACAACAGCCACATTATCAGCATTTGAAAATGCCCTGATAAGGTGCTGTGCCACATTGCCCGAACCTAAAATAATTACTGAAACCATAAGGGGCTAAATTATAAAAATAAAATGGGCTGTAAAAGCGGTACTGACCAGGGTTGTCTTGTGTTTATGAACAAATATTTTTTGCCACAAAGGCTTTGCTTTTCATCCCTAAAAATCACAAGGGCAGATACTGTAACATTGTTGTTTGGCGGTTATGCAGGATATGGTTAACTTTGCACCACCTATTACCTAACATAAACATGAATAAATCTACCAAAGCGCTATTGTATAACTTTCTGGGATTTGCACCTATTTTTATGCTTACCTATTTCCTTGTGCAAAACTTTACGCACCTTACCGGGTTCTGGGCACCGTTAACCGCCTTTGTAGCTTCTACCATACTCGCACCAAAATTCCAGGCGGGCAGGGTACATGGCGAAGAAAAGCTGTTTATGCGCTGGCTGTTTATGAAAGGGATAAAAGAGCTTAAATAGTTACTTCGATCCCAGTTTTACATAGCCTATCTGCCATGGGTCATCTTCAGCTGCGGCTGCTAATGGTGTAATCTGTATGGCGTACCGCTCTTTAATGTGTTCGGGCAGCAGGTCGGTTACCTTGTGCATGTCATCTACATCAAGCGCGTGCTTATCATCTATGTGCGATTCGGCACCCTTAAAGCCATACTGCTTGTAAAAGGCGGTTTGCTTGGCTTTTTTAACAGCTTCGGCCATCGTTTCGGCTACAACCAGTACTTTAAAATGGTATTCTTCGGGGTCTTTGGGCAAATATCCCCCAAGGTTTAAAAAGAATAACTTTAATTTCTGGTCTGCCAGTTCGTTTTTTTCTACAATTTTTATATCAAAATTATCTACCCGGGTTACGGCCCGGTACGAATCGATATGCAGTTGTCCGGCATTGTCCCAAAAATCATACATGTCTGGTTTCAATGCTTTGATTTCCAGGTTAATGCCGAAAAATACATCGTGCTGTTCTATGGTTCTGCCTGGTGGGGTAGCGCCAAGAATTACCATAAAAAGGGTAGGGTTTTCTGTGCTCATGATACAAATATAACTAAGATTTCAATGAATATTTTTCACGAAAACATTTTTTGGCTTGCTTTTTGGAATATCTTAGGTACAACAATAATTGATCATCAATAAAAACACTTTTAATTATGAAAAAGATACTTTTACTTTTCGCCGCCGTAGGAATGCTTAGTATGACAAGCTGTACTACAGAAGAACATTATGACACCCAGGATACCGATACGATTGCAGAGGTATTTGTTGTAAATGGTGTTAATTTCCTTCCAGACTCGCAAGGTAATATGCAAATTACCATACCGCTAAATCCGGCAATATACAATAGTGATATGGTTTTGGTGTACCGTAACTCCGGTTCTAACAACGGTAAACCTATATGGGAGCCTGTACCTACTAATTATAGCCTGGCGCAGGGTAGCTTACAATATTATTTTGACTTTACCGTAGACGACGTAATGCTGTACCTGTACAGCGATTTTGACCCTGCGCTGCGTCCTGATTTTACACGTAACCAAACCTTCAGGGTAGTAATTGTTCCTGGATTCTTAAGTAATAAGGGTGCCAAAACTATAAATACGAAAGACTACAACGAAGTGGTTAAAGCATTCGATATTAAAGAAAGCGATGTTAAAGAAATAAAACTGAAGTAATAACAACTCAAACTCAGTTTTTAGCAAAGGCGGTACAAGTGTACCGCCTTTGTGGTTTTAAAACCTACCGTGTAAGTTTATTTCAGAATGTGCTGGCTCAGCACCTGGTATACCTCATTAATATTGTTGTCTTTGCCAAACTGCTTTTTAATAGGCAGTGCCTCGCCGCGAACCCATATTTTCAGTTCGGCATCAAAATCGAGAAGCCCTGCACTTTCCTTGCTGAATTTAATGATGTTGCCGTAAGGTATGGTAACAAAATCTACCTTGCTGCCCGTAATGCCCTGCTTGTCTACCAGGATAAGGCGCTTGTTAGTAAACACAAACATATCGCGTATCAGTTTGTAGCCTTTTTCTATGAACTCGCCGTCTACCAGTATAGGCTTGTATTCTTCGTTAAGTTTTTGGATGTCAACCTCGCTGGCGTTGCCCATCAGGGCGTTAAATAGTCCCATATTCTTTTGTTTTTGATGTTGTTAACTAAGGTGCCTAAATTACTAATATCCCGCTTAGATAGCGATATATTTTAGGATGATTTTAGCAAGGCGGTTATTCTGGTACAAAATTACAAACCACCGTTACACAAAGTACTGAAGGCAGTTGTTCAGTACTTTGCTTGAGGGTAGAAAAACAGCTGTAAAATGATATACATTACCTGTAGTAGCTACTTGTTGTAGCTTAAATGCGCTAAGTATCTGTTTGTTAGAAAACTATGTTTCTGGCAAGTTTACACCGTTACTACAGCACTGCTACATTTAGGTTTACAATTTTAAATGCTGTAAGCACCCCTGTAGCAGCTGCTAAGAACTATATACGAATTATCTTACCGCGTTTGCAAAATATATTCGTTGTACTTTTTGCCTACCGAAAAAGTTTTTTCTGCAATGAAAAAAATCACCAATGGGATAAAACTATATTCCAAATATCCGAAGTTAAACATAAGGTACGTCGTAAGGATAAACAGCCTACCATATTCCAGGTAATAAATCCATTGGCGCTGTTCCAGAACGGCTCCGCAGTTGATTAATGTAATCAGTATAAATGCTGTGGTAAATAGCTTGTCCTCAGTATGTAAACTATTAAAACAGAAGGTAAACCAAGTGAGCATTGCTACGGCTACCACAATCTGGAATGCCAAATATCCTTTGAATTTCAGTGGTTTACGTTCGTGGCGTTCGTCCTGCAAAAAGCGTTTTTCAAGTTCCGGGCGAATGTCCTGGTCCATATAGGCAGGGCTGCCGAAAACAGCTTTCCATTTGGATTTGAGTCCGTTAGCCCTCCTGAAGCTCTCTGTAATCTCAAAATAATAATGGAAATGTTGCCATAAAAAGCTATAGCTTTTCAGCGGGTGGGTAAGGCCGTATTTTGGGTGTTCTTCCTCTACCTGGAACGTCCCGAACATTTTGTCCCAAAACACGAAAATATCGCCATAATTTTTGTCGAGATACTTCTCATCGCTTGCATGATGTACCCCGTGAAGTGAAGGTGTAATGAGCACGTATTCAAGCCATTTGATGCGGCCTATTGCCTGGGTATGCGTAAAAAATGAGTATGCCCCGTGGATTAAAAGCATGGTTATTACCATAGCCGGATGGAAGCCAGCAAGCGGTAAAAGACACCAAAATGCCGTGCGCAAAATGGCCTGGAGCGTGGTAATACGGGCGGCTGCGGTAAAGTTAAATTCCTCACTCTGATGATGAACAATGTGAGCTGCCCAAAAGATATTTACCTCATGCCCAAGACGATGGTACCAGTACCAAACGAAGTCGGTAGCAAGGATAAGCCCCACCCAAACGTACCATGTATTTGGGATCCTAAAAATGGCGTAATGCTCATATATATAGTAATATAACCCGTAAAAGGTACCCGATATAAAAAGGTTTAAAAGACGTTCGGCTATGCCTATGCTTACATTGCTTATAGAGCTTTCGTACTTAAATAGTTCGGGCTTTTTCTGCCTTTGTACCGCCTTATATTCCATATAAACAAACAGGAAGAAAGCAGGCATGGCAAAGGCCAGGTAATTATAGTTTTCCATAAGTGTGCGCGTGGTTTACGGTACAAAAATACAAAACTCTACAAAAATAGTAGACTAAAGGTTCGAAAAAATACCAACCCGAAGGCTGGTACTGTTTTTTGTTATTCTGCGCCGTCGTCTTTATCAGGTTTTACTGGGTATTTCCCGAATTGCGGTGCCAGTTTCCAAATCTTATACGGCTTGTATGAGAACCGGTTGCTCAGGGCTACCATGGTTACAGTATCGTTTTTCAGGGTTACGTAACTGGTTGTATTTCCGTGCCACCAGCCGTTGTGGTAAAACAGTTTTTCACCGGTTTCCCACTCGTGCATGCGTATGCCCAGACCGTAATTGCGTTCGCCTTTATGTTCATAGCTATAGCCCTGGAAAACCTGTTTTAAAAGCTTGGGATTCAGGAACTTCTTGGAGTACGTAGCCAGATCGAATTTAAGCATATCCCGGGGGGTAGAGTAGATGTTCTTGTCCCCGTAAATATTATCAAGGAAATCCCAACCGTACAATACACCATTTCCTTTATAAGAAAGTGTAGCGGTTTCTTTATCCTTTTCATAGTCAAATACATAGCTGTTTTTCATTCCCAACGGATCGAACACCACTTCCTTCATTACCTCGCGGTAATTCTTGTGCGTTATTTTCTCTATGATAAGCGCCAGCATTACGTAGTTTGTGTTGCAATAGCCAAACTTCTTATCGGGCTTAAAATACAGCGCGAATTTGTGCTGAGCCAACAGGTTAAGTACATCCTGGTTATTCATCATATGGCGGTCCCAAATAGCCCTGTCATCAGCAAAATAGGCATAGTTAGGAAGACCGCTCCTGTGGTTCAGGAGCATCTTTACCGATATATCCTCGTATGGAAATTCGGGCAATATGCTGGTCACTTTTGCATCTAGGTCGAGTTTACCCAGGTTAATGAGTTTTAGTGCTACGGCCGCCGTAAATACCTTACTTACAGAGGCAAGGTGCATGGGCGTTTCGGCAGTGATTTCAGTCTTGTTGGGTATGTTTGCGTAACCACCATATTTTTCAAACAGCACCTCGCCGTTTTTGGCAATGAGCATTCCCCCACTAAGGTCGCCTTTCGGCCAAATTTTGTTATAGTATTGCTGAATTACATAGTGTTTATCATCTTTATAAGCTTTGCTTACTTTCCCGAATTTAAAACCAGGGGGCGTTATATGCAGCACCGTGTCGGGCTCATTGTCATCTATGTTTTCGGCGAGTGGTTTGCTTTCCTGTTTGCAGGATGCCAGCAAAACTGCCAGTATATAAGGAGTATATCTAAAAATCTTCATGTTTTGTCGCAGAGGTAGAACCGCAAATATATGTAATCGTGATAGTTTTTTTTACTACCCTAACCGTACTTTAACAACAAAATTTCACATTTTATTGTAATCCGGGGTATAACTTTTTGATAAGCAGTTGCTTTCATCAGGGATATTTTTTTGTTATGGAGAAACAACAAAAATTGCCTAATTTTACGGGTAAATTATATAACTCCATGGACAAGATAAACTGGCAAACCGTAAAGGAATACGAAGATATAACCTACAAGAAATACAACGGTGTAGCGCGTATAGCCTTTAACAGGCCTGATGTACGCAATGCGTTCCGACCAAAGACTACTTCTGAATTATACGACGCGTTTTACGACGCTCAGGAAGACACTTCAATAGGCGTGATATTACTTTCTGCTGAAGGCCCATCAAGCAAAGACGGTATTTACTCGTTTTGCAGCGGTGGCGACCAAAAGGCACGCGGGCGCCAGGGCTATGTAGGGGAAGACGGTTACCATAGGTTAAATATACTTGAGGTACAGCGTCTTATCCGTTTTATGCCAAAGGTGGTTATCGCAGTGGTTCCGGGTTGGGCAGTAGGTGGAGGACACAGCCTTCACGTAGTGTGCGACCTTACCCTTGCGAGTAAAGAACACGCTATTTTTAAACAAACCGATGCTGATGTTACCAGCTTCGATGGTGGTTACGGTTCGGCGTATCTTGCTAAAATGGTAGGGCAGAAGCGTGCCCGCGAAATCTTTTTCCTGGGCAGGAATTACAGCGCACAAGAGGCATATGATATGGGAATGGTTAACGCTGTTATTCCTCATGCGGAACTGGAAGATATCGCTTACCAATGGGCACAGGAAATACTGGACAAATCACCTACAGCAATTAAAATGCTAAAGTTTGCCTTTAACCTTACGGATGACGGTATGGTAGGCCAACAGGTATTTGCAGGTGAGGCTACGCGCCTTACGTATATGACCGATGAAGCCAAAGAAGGACGTGATGCGTTCCTTGAAAAGAGGAAGCCTAACTTCCGTGATATTAAGTGGATACCATAAAAGGTTTGTGGTTTTTAGTTGTTGGTTGTTGGCATTTTAACGTTGCTGATTCCTAACAACCAACTAACCAAAAACTAACAACAAAATAATGACTGACTTTTCTAACAACACCATAGATACCCTGCAGCTGCCGCAGTATGAAGATGCCGAACTTACGCCTATTCATCCGCTGTATATGAATGTAATATGGGTAAACATTGCTATTACATATAGCATTATAGCATTGGTAGCCGGGGCAGGGTTTTATTTTATAGAAGAAACCCGTGAGTTTTGGTTGCATTCGGTTATTGCATATACGGTTTTACTGTTATTTACCATCATTATTCAAATAATAAACTACCGTAATAAAGGGTTTGCATTCAGGGAACATGATGTGGTGTACCGCAGTGGCGCAATTAGTATAACCACCACTATAATTCCGTACAGCAGAGTACAGCACGTGGCTGAACACGAAGGTATGGTATCGCGCTGGCTGGGGCTTTCCAGCATAGAGATATTTACTGCCGGGGGTACCGGTAGTGATATACGCATACCCGGGCTAGAGAAGATACATGCGCTGGCAGTAAAGCAGTTACTTGTAGGTAAAATAGAAAAAGACACTCCGGATAAGGAAGAGGCTGACCTGTATACACAAGCTACGGAATCGCTTCGTAATGACGAACCAAACCATCATGCCGATGAAGCATGATTTTAGCACCCCGCAGCGTCAATCGCTCGTAGGGATAGTGGTTATGGCTGCCGATGCGTTGCAAAGCAATGCAAGGGCATTATTTCCACTGGCCGTGGTGGCGTTTTTTAATGGAAAAAACAAGTATTTCTTATTGGTTCTGGCAGGTGTAGCACTGGTTATGGCTATTGTGGTAGGTTACCTGATGTACCGTAATTTTACGTATTACATAGACGAAAAAACAAGGGAACTTGTAGTGAAGAAAGGCATTTTAAGCAAAACACGCATTGCCATTCCACTGAATAAAATACAGCAGGTAAACATTAATCAAAACCTGTTGCAACGTCTGCTTAAAGTTCATGCCCTTGAGGTAGACACGGCGGGTAGCTCTAAAACAGAAGTGAAGATTAAGGCAATGACCGAAGCGCATGCCAATGCTTTGGAACAACGCCTCCTTCACGATAAAGTTATTATTGAAGATGAAGCAGATAACACTGATGAAACTGTAAGAAGAAAACAAGCACCGTTTGTACGTATAAGTTTTATTAGCCTGCTAAAGACGGGTGTTACAAGTAATTATATAAGAAGTTTCGGTATACTGCTGGCGTTTTTTATTTCGACCTGGCAGCACCTGGACGACCTGCTTACGTATAGCGGTACGGATAAGCAGTTTCTGGATGAATACCTGAGTATGGAGTTTTTAGTACGTTCCATTGCTATTATAATCGGTATTGTATTGTTCCTGATTTTGGTGATTAACCTTGGGCGAACCATTCTAAGATTCTTTGATTTTAAAGTCACCAAAGAGGAGAACGTGCTGCTGTTATCGCACGGGCTTATCAATACCCGTAATACCATCATAAGGCCGGAACGGGTACAGATACTTACCGTAGGGCGTAACTTCTTTCAGAAGAAATTTGATATTACCGATTTAAGGATTAAACAGGCATCTGACCTTGAGGCAAGCAACGAACGCCAAAAGATGCAAATGGAAATCCCGGGGCTGAGTGCAAGTGAGAAAGACGCGCTGCTTATGTTCCTGCTGGACAGCATGCCAGAACGTGGCTTTGAGGTGCGACCTAATATTCGTAAGGCGATATTTGAAATATTTAAATTCATCATCATTCCCGTTGCCCTGTTTTATGGGTATACGGAGCTGGTACCGGAGGCTAACGAAATGTTAATTTTTGTGCCAATATATGTACTGTTTGCAGGGATACTGATTTACTTTGCATTTAGGAACAGTCGATTGTTTATTTCGCCAGATTTTATTATTCGTCAGCGTGGCGCGTGGGATGTAGATAACGATATTTTGCAACCGCACAAAATACAGTCGGTAAAACTCCAGCAGTTCTTTTGGCAAAAGTGGAGTGATGTGGGTGTTGTTCACTTATATACTGCCGGCGGCCAGGTAAACTTTGGCGTTGCCAAATTTACTCAACTGCAAAAGTTGACCAATTACTGGCTGTACCAGGTGGAAACAAGTAAAGAAAACTGGATGTAGTTTGGGTTATGCGGTGATACGGTTATTTGGTAATCCGATCATACTCACTAACCCACATTTAAAATTTATAATTCAAAATTTAAAATAATAAAAAATGCCTAATGCTAAAGCGTGGCTTGAGGCCGCACGATTAAGGACACTACCGTTATCGGTATCAGGAATATTAGTAGGAAGTTTTTATGCGATGTCGCAGGGATATACCAACTGGGGTATACTGTCGCTGGCACTGGTTACGACACTGGGTTTACAGGTCTTGTCTAACTTTGCCAATGACTACGGCGACGGGGTTAAGGGCACAGATAACGAACACCGTATAGGCCCGCAGCGTGCCATACAAAAAGGGGCTATAACCATAGCGGCTATGAAAAAAGGCATCATCCTCACTTCAGTGCTTACTATGATTGCTGCCATTGTGCTGATTTATGTGTCCTTTGGTAAGGAAAACTTTGCCTATTCGGTATTCTTTTTTGTGCTGGGTCTAGGTGCTGTGGGAGCGGCAATAAAATACACCGTAGGCAACAATGCTTATGGCTATAAAGGACTGGGTGATGTTTTTGTATTCATCTTCTTCGGGCTGGTAAGCGTTATAGGATGCTACTTCTTGTTTGCCAAGGAGTTGGATGCACTGGTTATACTTCCCGCCATATCAATAGGTTTGCTGAGTGTTGCAGTGCTGAACCTGAACAACATGCGCGACCAGATAAGCGATGCCATGAGCGGAAAGAATACCCTTGTTGTGAAACTGGGACCTAAACTTGCCAAACTGTATCATTATCTTGTGGTAGGTACTGCCTTGGTGCTTACGTTACTGTTTGCCCTGCTTAATGACTTCAGGCTGGTACAGTACATTTTTCTTATTGCCTACATTCCGCTATTATTACATATAAAAACCGTGATTAACAATACTGTACCAAGAGATCTTGACCCGGAACTGAAAAAGGTAGCCTTGAGTACGTTTTTGCTATCGGTACTGCTTTGTGTTGCTATGCAACTTTAAAGATTATTTTGAATTTTGAATGGTGAATTTTAAATGTGGGAAGTACGTATACATAGCCCTGATACAAATTAACAAATCCACGAATCCACAAATAAACTAAAAAGATGAAAATTACATTTTACGGACACGCCAGCCTTGGCATTGAAACCAATGGGAAACACATTATTGTTGACCCATATATCACGGCCAATGAGCTTGCTTCGCACATAGATATTAATGCCCTAAAGGCTGATTACATCCTGCTTACACATGCGCATGGCGACCACATTCTTGATGTTGACGCCATTGCACAGAACACAGTTGCAACCATAGTATCTAATGCCGAGATTGCCACATATTATCAAAAGAAAGGTTTTAACGTACACCCTATGAACCACGGCGGTAGCTGGAAGTTTGACTTCGGAACGGTGAAATATGTAAATGCTATCCATTCAAGCCAGTTCCCTGACGGAACGTATGGTGGTAACCAGGGTGGTTTTGTGATTGAAGCCGATAAAAACATTTACATTGCCGGAGATACCGCACTTACGTTTGATATGAAGCTAATACCACTGCGTACAAAGTTAGACCTGGCTATTTTACCAATAGGCTCCAACTTTACCATGGATGCGGTGGATGCAGTAGTCGCCTCTGATTTTGTGGAATGTAATGATGTGCTTGGTTACCATTATGATACGTTTGGTTACATCAAGATAGATCATGAAGCGACTAAGAAACTGTTTGCGGATAAAGGCAAAAAGCTTACGCTTCTTGAAGTGGGTTCTTCAATGGAGTTATAATTTTTGAGCCACGAATTTCGCTAATTTTCACTGATTCAGCATTGGTGCAATTTGTGAAATTCATGGCTTTTACTTTTCGTAATTCGTAATTTTTAATTCGTAATTAGATGAAAGCCATTTATCAAAAATACATTCTCAACTTTAAACGTCCCAGTGGTACTTCACGTGGGGTGATGACCACTAAGGAAACGTGGTTCATCATCCTCGAAGAGAATGGTAAAAAAGGAATAGGAGAGTGCGGTATACTGCGCGGGCTTAGCATTGACGACCGCCCTGATTACGAAGAAAAGCTACACTGGGCGTGTGAGAACATTCATTTAGGAGAAGCAGCCCTTTGGCAAGCATTAATAGAATTCCCAAGCATACAGTTTGGACTGGAAACCGCTTTTCGTTCGCTTAACGCGGATGATCCTTTTGTGTTGTTTCCTTCAGAATTTACGTCGGGAATCAAGAACATTCCTATCAATGGTTTGGTTTGGATGGGCGAGGAAGCCTTTATGAAACAGCAGATAGAGGATAAACTGGATCAGGGTTTTAACTGCATAAAACTGAAAATCGGGGCTATTGACTTTGAAAAGGAAATTAGCCTGCTGGAATTTATACGTGGTAATTTTACCCCGGAACAAATAGAAATCCGTGTGGATGCCAATGGCGCTTTTTCACCCGATGAAGCCCTGCAGAAGCTACAACGCCTTTCCCAATACCAACTCCACAGTATAGAGCAGCCCATACGCCAGCATCAGGCGGATGAAATGGAACAACTTTGTGCCGCTACACCGCTGCCCATAGCGCTAGATGAGGAACTTATTGGTGTGTTTGAATATGCAGACAAAGAAGCGCTTTTACAGAAAATAAAGCCGCAGTACATTATACTTAAACCAAGCCTGGTAGGAGGTATGCGGGGCTGCGACGAATGGATAACCCTCGCTGAAAAGCAAAATATAGGCTGGTGGATTACGTCAGCACTAGAGAGCAATGTGGGCCTTAATGCCATTGCCCAGTATACATATACTAAAAGCAACCTTATGCCACAGGGACTTGGTACCGGTGCACTTTATACCAACAATTTTGATGCGCCACTTGAAGTTCGTAATGGCGAACTGTGTTATGATACTGCATTACCATGTGGCGTAAGTTTTTTTTAAGGTAAATCTCTCCTTTGCACTAAAGGCAAAAATAAAATCTTCAGATAAATCTGTTTAAACATCTTTTTACCTGAATAATTTTAAGCAGAATCATTCGGGTGAACTCATATTATGTTCAAAAAAAATATGAAAGGGTGTATATAGGATAAAATTAAAATATATATACTTGTAAAGGCAAAATATGTAAAGCTGATTCAATAAATTCCATTAAATATTTGATTAAAGTAAAATTTTACCAAATTAAAATTATGTAGTGAATAAAAATATTGAAGTATTTTTTTATTATTCGTTTTTATATATTTGCTAAATTATTATATTTATGCAAAAAAAATATACATGGAGATTTTAGCGTGCCCCAAGTGCCATAACAACCACATAGTAAAGAGCGGTATTATAAGCAACAAACAGCGCTATCTGTGCAAAAACTGCAACTATTATTTTACTGTAAACAAGATAGGTAAAAAGATAGATAACTATTATGTTACTAAGGCTTTACAGCTTTATCTTGAAGGGCTTAGCTTTCGGGAAATAGAGCGTATTATTGGCGTGTCACACGTTACGGTGAGCAACTGGGTAAAAGAGTTTAAAATAAAGAAACCATCGCACGGGGATTATCATCCTACTTATAAAATATTCAACCATTTAGAGCTTATAGAATACCTTAAAAACAAGCAGCAGCTATCTGGCGCAGGTATGATTATTACTGAGCTTGGCGACAAATTCATGCTTATAAAATGGGAGCGCTTCAAGGACTAAAAGTATAGTTCTTTACAAATTTGTATATCATAATTTTTTCACTCGTTTGTTTTTTAGAATTTCGGTTAACGAAAACGATATAACCGCAACAACCCAAATTCTAGTACAAACATGAAAAAAGTAACCATTATTGCCGGCCTGCTCTTTGCCTCACTAGCAGGTTATGCCCAGGGTTCTACCGACTATGGGTCGGGGCTGAAATTCAACCTTAATGAAGACGGCTCCAAATACATGCGCATGATAGCCTGGAGCCAGGTATGGGCCAGGTCTACCGAGATGAACCCAGGTACCATAATAAACGGTGAAGCCGCTTCCAATAGTAGCGATATTGGGCTCCGCAGGTTAAGGATGCTGTTCTATGCCCAGATTTCTAAACGCTATATGATTGTAACACACTTCGGTATCAACAATCAAACCTTTACTAATGGCGGTGCGGTAAGTAGCACCGGGACAGGCGGATACGGAGCCGGTAAAAAACCCGGTATGTTTTTTCATGATGCCTGGAACGAATATGCTGTTGTGCTTCCTGAAGCTGATAAAAAGTTCAGCCTGTCTATAGGGGCGGGGCTTCATTACTACATGGGACTTTCACGTATGACCATGTCGTCTACACTGAATTATCTTGCCGCTGATGCTCCGATATTTAACTGGCCGCTTATTGAGAATTCAGACCAGTTTGCCCGTCAGATAGGGCTGTTCGCAAAAGGTAAATACGGACACCTGGAATACCGTTTTGCTTATAATAAACCTTTTGCCACCAATCTTACCCCTGTTAATGCTACTTCAGATGCCGCTTCCGTGGCTGTAGATAACAGCGGGAACACCAAATGGAGTAAGGCAGGGTATGTGGAGTACCAATTCCTTGATATAGAATCTAACCTTTTGCCTTACAAAGTAGGGACCTATATGGGAACCAAAAAGGTATTTAACATTGGGGCAGGCTTCTACAACGCGCCTGATGGCACCCGTACCATTGTAGATGGTGTTACTAAAAAACATGACATAAGCCTTTTTGCCGCTGATGCCTTCCTGGATATGCCGATAGGGACTAAAAAAGGAGCAATAACCGCATATAGCGTATTCTATAAATACGATTTCGGGCCAAACTACCTGCGCAACCTGGGTATTATGAACGTAGGTGTGGCAGATCCAGCATTTACAGGGCAGGCGGCATTGGCAGGAGCCGGTAGTGCGCAGCCTACCATAGGTACCGGAAACATTTGGTATACTCAGGCAGGCTTCTTAATTCCTGATTCGCATGAAAAACCAAAAGTAAGGATACAACCGTTCGCGGCGTATACACACAAAAACTTTGAAGCGCTGGACAAAGCCAGTTCGCAGTTTGACCTTGGTGCCAACTGGTTTATAGACGGGCACCACGCCAAAATAACCACCCAGTATTCTACCAGGCCGGTCTATACTGCGGTAAACCAGACCTCTTCTAAAGGAGATTTCCTTGTGCAACTACAAATTTATCTATAGTAAAAACCAAATAAACGCAAAATTCTATTTAAAGTATGAGTGATACATCTACAAAGGGGATTTGGAAAGTTATTACAGCTTCATCCCTTGGAACACTGATTGAATGGTACGATTTTTATATCTTCGGTAGTCTTGCCGTGGTAATTTCTACCAAATTTTTCCCGGCCGACAACCCTACGGCAGCATTTTTAAGTACGCTGGCTACGTTTGCGGCAGGATTCGTGGTAAGGCCTTTCGGGGCACTGTTCTTTGGGCGACTGGGTGACATCATAGGGCGTAAGTATACCTTCATGGTTACGCTTTTGCTAATGGGTGGTGCAACTTTTCTTATAGGTTGTATACCTAGCTATGAGTCCATAGGTTTCTTTGCGCCATTACTAGTATTGATACTAAGGTTATTGCAAGGTCTTGCCCTTGGTGGTGAATACGGTGGCGCTGCTACTTACGTGGCAGAGCACGCCCCACGCGGCGAACGCGGTTACTGGACCTCATGGATACAAACTACAGCTACCGTAGGTCTGTTTATTTCACTAATGGTTATTCTGCTTACAAGAGCATCCATCAGTGCAGAAGAGTTTGACGAGTGGGGCTGGAGAGTACCGTTCTGGGTGTCTATCCTAATGGTGTTGGTGTCTTACATCATCCGTAAGAACATGCACGAGTCGCCTGTATTTGCCAAGGCTAAAGCCGAAGGTAAAACAAGTACAAATCCGCTTAAAGAAAGTTTTGGTAACAAATACAATCTTAAGTTTGTACTCCTTGCACTGTTTGGTGCCGCCATGGGTCAGGGTGTAATTTGGTACACCGGTCAGTTCTATGCCATGAGTTTCATAAAAACCGTAATGGCTGTGGAAAGTAATCAGGTAGACGGGCTTTTAGGTTTGGCACTACTGTTTGCTACACCATTCTTTGTAGTGTTTGGTTGGCTGAGTGATAAGATTGGGCGTAAGCCTATCATGATGCTGGGTATGCTCGCCGGTATACTCCTGTACCGACCTATTTACCAAAAGATGTATGAAACGACCGATGTAAGTACGAAGACTGAAATTGCTGAAAAAACAGTGATTAAAGCTGAAATAAAAGAAGGTAAGGAAGGCAAAATGGACTCCATTTATACTACCGATAAAGAGTATACCGATGGTACTATATTTAAAGAAGTAAAAACCGTACACCTTGCCGAGGGTAAAGCCATTGTGGGTGAAGACGGTAAAGTAAAAGCCGATACTAAAATTACCAAAACAATTAACGACAGCGATAAATGGCTGCTGATACTACTGGTGTTTGTACAGGTTATTTTTGTAACTATGGTGTATGGACCTATCGCGGCGTTCCTTGTAGAAATGTTCCCGGTTAAGATACGTTATACGTCTATGTCGCTTCCATACCACGTGGGTAACGGTATCTTCGGTGGATTGCTTCCTGCCATATCTACCTACCTGGTTACAAGTGCCAAAGATAATGGCGATGCAACATTTTATCTGGAAGGTTTATGGTACCCGATTATTATTGCTGCCATAAGCTTTGTAATAGGCATGGTATACCTGAAATCTAAAAACAACGTAGAACACGACTAAAATAATAACGACAATGAAAGCTCTAAAACGCATCTTAGGCATTGTATGGCTTGCCCTGGCAGCCGCAGCCGCATATTTTTGTATCTTTATTTTCGGATTGCCAAAATTCGGCACCGGAAAACAGGACGACCTTGTATTTGGCATCATCATACTGTTCATACTAACACCGCTCATTGTGGCGGGGTTAGGCACCTTTGGGCTATATGCCCTGAAGGGTGAATATGACGATGTTTAGTTTATTGGTTTTTAGATTAATGCCATAGCTCCCTGCCGGGGGCTTTGGCTGTTATATAGGTAGAATGAAAAAAAGGCACGAACAAAAACTCATTATCATAGCCATGCTTATGCTTATGGCATTTAACATGCCATTGCTACTGTTGTTTGACAACACAGACCCACTATGGGGATTGCCGGTCATATACATATATATATTTTCGGCGTGGTTGTTTTCCATATTGGCTTCGGCCTTCATCATAAAAAAATACTATGAGTAGCCTAGCCCTTTTAGTCATCCTTACATTGTACCTGGCGTTGCTGTTTTTTGTAGCGCACTGGGCAGAGAAAAAAGCCAATACCAGCCGGTGGACAAACAACCCCTATGTATATGCGCTTTCGCTTGCCGTATACTGTTCGGCATGGACGTATTACGGTAGTATAGGGCTCGCCGCCAAGAGTGGGCTTACCTATCTTACTACGTATTTAGGACCTGTCATTGTTATTCCGGCGTGGATGGTCATTCTGCGGAAGATTGTCCGTATTTCAAGAGTAAACAAAATATCCAGCATAGCCGATTTTATATCGCTTCGTTATGGCAACAGCCGTTTCCTCGGAGCGCTTGTTACCATGATATGCCTGTTTGCCATATTGCCTTATATCGCCTTACAGCTAAAAGCCATTTCAGAGACGTTTCATGTAGTAACCCGTACTACTACAAGTTCTCATTTTTTGAATGATACCAATACGTATGTGGCATTCGCGTTAGCGTTATTTGCATCGTATTATGGTACCCGTTACGTAGATGCTTCAGAGAAACGGAGGGGAATTGTAACCGCCGTAGCTATGGAATCGGCTTTTAAGTTGTTCTTTTTCTTACTGATAGGCATATACGTAACGTTCTTTGTATTTGATGGTTTTGATGATATTTATGCCAAAGCTTCAAAACTGCCTGATTTTGTGCAAAAGAACAGGCTTGGCAATGCCAATGAAAGCATCAACTGGTTTATGCTGTGTGTGTTGTCTATGTTCGCTATATTTTTACTCCCCCGTCAGTTCCAAATGGGAGTTATAGAAAACCATAGGGAGAACCACATAAAAACCGCTACATGGCTGTTTCCGTTGTACTTGCTTCTTATGAACCTGTTCGTGTTCCCTATAGCGTGGGGAGGCAACATTATTTTTAATGGAAGCAGTGCCAATGCCGATACCTATTCGCTCCTAATACCGCAACTTATGGGGAATACCGTGATAACCGTAATGGTATTTCTGGGCGGATTTTCGGCAGCGATTTCCATGATAGTTGTATCGTCCATTGGGTTGTCTACCATGCTGAGTAATAACATACTTATTCCGTATGGATTTCTGGATACGTTTAAGTCAGCCGATCCGGAGCAGAACCAAAAACGTATTGTAAACATCAGGAAGATAGGTATATTCAGCCTGATAGTGGTATCGTATTTTATCTATCGTGTCGTGGTGCTGGATTATAACCTTGTATCTATTGGCATGGTATCCTTTGTGGTAATAGCACAGCTTGGTCCGGCATTTTTTGGCGCCATATTTTGGCGTAGGGGCAGCAGAAGAGGGGCTACCACCGGAATCATAGTCGGTTTTCTTGTATGCGTGTATACACTGCTTATTCCGTATGCCAGTGGAGCGGCACACTATGCCGATGGCTTCCTGAAAAACGGTCCGTGGGGTATTACGTTATTAAAACCCTTCCAGTTGTTTGGTCTTGATTATCTTGATCCTGTGCCCCACGCGTTGTTCTGGAGCCTGTTTGCCAATACTTTTGTGTTTATGTGGGTTTCGGTCATGTATCGTGGCAATTACCGTGAGCGTAACTATGCCGAAATGTTTGTGGATATAGATAAGTATATAAACATGCACGAAAATGCCTTTATCTGGAAAGGCACTGCCTATACAAGTGATATCCAGAAGGTGCTGAAGCGTTTCCTTGGCGAAGACCGTACACGAAGGGCATTGTCCATTTTTCATACCAAATACGGATTGGATAAAAACCAGGATCTGGCAGATGCCCGTCTTATTAAGTTTGCAGAAAACCTGCTTACCGGGCATATAGGTTCGGCTTCTGCTAAAATATTAATATCCAGTGTGGTTAAGGAAGAGAAGATTACCCTTGCCGAAGTGCTGAAGATACTAGAAGAATCGCAGGAGAACATTACCCTGAATAAAAAATTAACCGAAACCAGCGACGAGCTCAAGCAGATAACCGCTGAGCTTAAGGGTGCTAACGACAAACTGATTAGAAAAGACAAACAAAAAGACGAATTCCTTGATACCGTTACCCATGAGTTACGCACACCCATAACCGCCATAAAAGCAGCAAGCGAAGTACTGCATGAAGAAGATAACATGCCTGAAGAACTCCGCAAACAGTTTTTGCAAAACATCATATCAGAGTCGGACAGGCTGAACAGGCTTATAGATAAAATCCTTGACCTTGAAAAATTTGAAACCGGCAAGCAAAAAATAAACGCCGTAGTAAACAATCTGGATAAAACCATAGAGATAGCATTAGTACCCTTACAGCATCTTATAAAAAGTAAAGGGATAACTTTAAAGTATAAGATTAGTCATGGCATACATGCCCGTTACGATGAAGATCGGATTATACAGGTAATAACAAATCTTGTAGGAAATGCGGTAAAGTTCTGCCCCGAAACAGGAGGTACCATTACCATTAGTATTACTTCGGGTGAACAGGAAATAACTACAACCATTTGCGATAACGGAAGAGGCATTGCTGATGGGGATTTTGAAAATATCTTTGATAAGTTCTACCAATCAGACAATCAGAATATAAAAAAACCGCTGGGCAGTGGGCTTGGCCTTGCCATATGCCGCCAGATTATTGAATACCACGGTGGTAGGATTTGGGCGCAGAATGCAGAAAATAGCGGCGCTTGTTTTATATTTACATTGCCAAAACCATAATTTTATGCCTTAAAAAATAAGCATAAGGCAATTTTACTTTTTTAAAAAACACTGCGATGAAAAAAATTTTGATTGTTGATGATGAGCCGAACATTGTCATGTCGCTGGAATATACTTTTAAGAAGAGCAACTTTGAGGTATACATTGCACGCGACGGACAGGAAGCACTGGATATCCTTAAAACGGAATGTCCGGATGTGATAATCCTGGATGTTATGATGCCGCTTGTAGATGGTTATGCTACGCTGGAGCAGATAAAAAAAGACGACAGGCTTGCGGGCTGTAAAGTAATCTTTCTTTCAGCAAAGAATAAGGAAACCGATATAGAAAAAGGCCTTTCTTTGGGTGCCGATCTCTATATGACTAAACCGTTTTCGTTGAAAAAGCTGGTAGAGCAGGTTAATAACCTTGTATCATAGGCGGGGTTTACTTAAAAAATACATATATATATATTATTTTAGCATAAATATATCGGAATTAAAAAAAAACCGTGATATATTTACATTGTATTAAAAAATGAAACAAAAACAAACGCAATGAGTTACTATAAAGTAGAGAATCTTGAACAGTACTTCAAGCACTACAACAAATCAGTTCGCGAACCTCGTAAGTTTTGGGATCGCATAGCCGATGAAAACTTTACCTGGTATCAAAAATGGGATAAAGTTGTAGAGTTTGATATGCAGGAAGCCGATGTAAAATGGTTTACCGGCGCTAAAGTAAATATTACCAAAAACTGTATAGACAGGCACCTTGCAAAAAGAGGCAATAAAACGGCCATATTATTTGAGCCGAACAATCCTGATGAAGAAGCCCAGCACATAACATATAATGAGCTGTACGACAGGGTTAGCAAGATGGCAAACGTGCTTAGGGCACAAGGCATAAAAAAAGGTGATAGGGTATGTATTTACCTGCCCATGATACCGGATTTGGCCATAAGCTTACTTGCCTGTGCCAGGATAGGAGCTGTACACTCGGTTATATTTGCAGGGTTTTCTGCCTCAGCGGTAGCTGCGCGTGTTATAGACTGTGGAGCCAAGCTGGTTATTACGTCAGATGGTGGTTTCCGTGGCAATAAAACCATAGATCTTAAAGGTATAGTGGACGAAGCCCTAAAAACCTGCCCAACGGTAGAAAAGGTTTTTGTGGTAAAACGCACTAATACAACCGTAAATATGGCAGAAGGCCGCGACCAGTGGCTGCAGCCATTGCTGGATGAGGAAGTACCAAACAACGTAGCCGAAATCATGGATGCCGAAGACCCTTTGTTTATACTATATACATCGGGTTCTACAGGTAAGCCAAAAGGTATGCTGCATACTACGGCGGGTTATATGGTATATTCTGCCTACACGTTTAAAAATATATTCGCTTACGAAGAAAATGATGTGTACTGGTGTACTGCCGATATAGGCTGGATTACAGGGCACTCTTATATAGTATACGGGCCGCTTCTTAACGGTGCTACCACCGTAATTTTTGAAGGTATTCCATCGTACCCTGAATACGACCGTTTTTGGGAAGTGATAGACAAGCACAAGGTAACACAGTTCTATACTGCGCCTACAGCCATTCGTTCACTTGCCAAAGAAGACTGGAAATGGGTAGACAAGCACGACCTTACTTCTCTTAAAGTAATTGGTTCTGTAGGTGAGCCTATAAACGAAGAAGCATGGCACTGGTATAACGATCACGTGGGCAAAAAGAAATGCCCGGTTGTAGATACCTGGTGGCAAACAGAAACGGGTGGTATCATGATTTCTCCACTGCCGTTTGTAACGCCTACCAAGCCTACCTATGCTACCTTGCCATTACCGGGTATTCAGCCTGTACTAATGGACGAAAAGCGTAACGAGATTGAAGACAACCAGGTTGCGGGCAGCCTGTGCATAAAATTCCCATGGCCGGGTATGGCACGTACCATTTGGGGCGACCATCAGCGCTTTAAGGAAACGTATTTCTCTACGTTTCCAGGCAAATATTTTACAGGAGACGGTGCCCTGCGAGACGAGGTAGGCTACTATCGTATTACAGGCCGTGTAGACGACGTTGTTATTGTATCTGGGCACAACCTGGGTACCGCCCCTATAGAAGATGCTATTAATGAGCACCCATCGGTAGCGGAATCAGCTATTGTAGGTTTCCCTCACGATGTGAAAGGAAACGCGCTTTACGGTTTCATTATCCTTAAGGAAGCCGGTGCGTGGCGCGACCATAATAACCTTACAAGGGAGATTAACGAACACATTTCGAGCCATATTGGGCCTATTGCCAAGCTGGATAAGATACAGTTTGTAAGCGGTTTACCTAAAACGCGATCGGGTAAAATTATGAGGCGTATACTTCGAAAAATTGCCGAAGGTGATTTTTCTAACTTTGGCGATACCAGTACGTTGCTAAACCCTGAAATTGTTGACGAAATTAAAGAAGGCCGTATTAACTAACATACGGGCCTCATTTATCATAGACGGCATCCTGCATAAGGATGCCGTTTTTTTGTCTAAGGTTTTGTATCCGTATAAAATGGCTTATATTTATGGCAATAAAAGTCAGTTATGGACCACAATACCGCCATTGAAAACCTAAGGGAAGCGCTTAAGTTTTCTCCAACCAACATTCCGCTTAAAACACACCTGGCAGATACACTTCTAAATGCCAACAGGCTTGCCGAAGCCGAAACAGAGTTTAAAGAAATCCTGGCATTGCAGGATAGTACCCTTGCCCGCTACGGACTGGCACAGGCATATTATAAGCAAGGCAATTACGCTACCTGTAGTGTATTGCTAGAAGATACCTTAAACAACGAACCCGATAGCATAAATGTATTGGTATTATATTGCCGTACGCTGATTCGTGAAAACGCATTAGCGCAAGCAGTGGAATATTATCAAAGAGTGCTACGTATATTGCCCAACTTTACCGATGAGGAGCTGGATAATAAACTTCGCATGGGGGTAAACGCATTACCTGCTGATGATTTTGATGATGAAAATGATGCTGCTGATGCCGATGTCTTTATGGCAAAGCCTGATATAAATTTCAGTCACGTTGGCGGTATGGACGCTGTAAAAAAAGAGATTGAGCTAAAAATCATCCACCCAATGAACCATGCCGAATTGTATAAGGCATATGGTAAAAAAATAGGTGGGGGTATATTGCTGTATGGTCCTCCGGGATGTGGTAAGACTTACATAGCTAAAGCTACTGCGGGGCAGATTAATGCCAACTTCATATCGGTTACCCTAAGCGATATACTGGATATGTGGATAGGTAACAGTGAAAAGAACCTGCACGAAATTTTTGAAACCGCGCGCAGGAGTAAACCTTGCGTATTGTTTTTTGATGAGATAGATGCGCTTGGCGCAAGCCGTAATGATATGAAAACGTCGGGATCGCGTCACCTGATTAACCAGTTCCTCCAGGAGCTGGATGGGGTAGATTCAGATAACGACGGCATATTGGTACTGGGTGCTACAAATGCCCCATGGCATTTAGATACCGCTTTTCGCAGGCCGGGCAGGTTCGATCGTATCATCTTTATTCCGCCACCCGATGAAGCGGCACGTGAATCTATTTTCAATCTTAAACTGAAAGAAAAACCGGTTAGCACCATAAACTATGGCAAACTCGCTAAACAATCGGCAGATTATTCAGGAGCGGATATCGAAGCTGTGGTAGACATAGCCATAGAGTCAAAACTTGACGAAGCCTTTAAAACCGGCATACCGCAGCCTATTGAAGAAAAGGATTTGGTAAGTGCTATTAAAAAGCACAATGCCAGTACTAAAGAATGGTTTGCGTCAGCAAAAAACTTTGCTTTATACGCAAATGAATCAGGCTTGTATGATGATGTTTTGTCTTACCTTAAAATAAAAAAGTAGGATGGAAGACGCTATTTTACAAAAAGCCACGCTGCTTATGCAGCAGGAACGCTATAAGGAGGCGCAGCAACTTTTAATGGGATTACTTTCTACCCAACCCGATAACGACATTGTACTCTACCTGCTTGCTGAGATAAAAATTGAAGAAAACGACCTGGATAAAGCAGAGGAGCTTAATAATAGCGCTATAGGATTAGATCCTGAGAGGGGCATGCTCTTCCATCAAAAGGCACGTATTTACTTGCTTAGGGATAACTATACCGAAGCTCAGGCATATGTGCAGGAAGCCATAGCCCTGGAACCCGATGAGGCTGTTTTTTATGCCCTGTTAGGATATATAAAAACATTCCAAAAAGACTTTAATGGGGCACTTGCAGCTGCAGACCAGGCGTTAGAATGTGACCCATCAGAACTCTTAGCGTTAAACGTACGTAGCACCGCACTACTTAAGCTTAACAGGCACGAAGAGTCTTTTGCCACAATAGAGGGAGCATTACATGAGTCTCCTGATAATTCTTTTACCCACTCTAACTACGGATGGAACCTACTGGAAAAGGGTGATACCAAGGCCGCGCTGAATCATTTCAGGGAGGCATTACGTAATGATCCTAATTCTATGCATGCGCAATCGGGCATGCAGGAGGCGTTAAAAGCAAAATTTATTGTGTACCGCCTGTACCTTAAGTATGTTTTTTTTATGGCAAACCTTACGTCTAAGTACCAATGGGGCGTAATACTCGGATTTTATTTCGGAACAAAGATTTTAAGCAAAATTGCCCAGAATAATAGCACATTGGCACCCTACCTTACACCTGTGGTAATTTTGCTATCGGTATTGGCCTTGTCTACCTGGGTAATGCATCCGTTAGGGAATGTATACCTTAGATTTAATCCATACGGCAAGCACCTGCTGGATAGGGAAGAGAAAATTACCTCTACTACTACGTCGGTCTTCCTGTTGTTTAGCCTCGGCTTTTTTATTACCCTTTTGGCAACGGGGCAATATTTTTGGGCAGTTCCGGCTATCTTTACACTGAGTATGATGCTTCCTATAAGCAGGTTCTATGTACGTCCTGCCGGTTTTTATAAGACCTATACCATTGGCATGTTCGTAGTGGGGGTGCTTGCTACTGCAGTAAGCCTGCTAACCGGCGAACTCTTTAGTTTGTTTACCTTAGTATATGTTATTGGCTTTGTTGGATTCCAGTTTTTAGCCAATTACTTTTCTATTAGAAAAGGGTAAATGTTAATTCCGGTTCAAATAAAAGCCGGCTTTTATAAAATAAATATTTTTGTAAGTAAACCATTCCATTTGTATTATGTCACATACATATATCTTTCCTGAAAATCCTAATGCGCTTTTAGCAGCATCGGGTATAGGGCTGTGGCATTTTGACAGTAACACCCAGGTTTTTTATTTTAATGGTACAGCTACTTCTCTATTAGGGCAAGATACATTAGCGTTAGAAGCGATTGCAGGGATGTCATCAATATCCGTAACCGAGCAAGATTTGCTTCAGAATATGTTAGCGGGCACTGCCAAAACTATATACTTTGACCTATATCTAAACGAAAAACTTTTTTCATTCAGGGGTGTTTATTCAAATGAGGGCTATAGCGGTACTATACAACAAACCTGTCCGCAAAAACATTTTAAAAATGAATTACTCAGCGCTCTTATAGAGCAGGCACCTGTGGCTACCTGCCTGTTTACGGGGCCTGAAATGAAAATTGAAATTGCTAATGAGGTAATGCTTGGCTACTGGGGTAAAGGAGAAACGGTATTAGGAAAACCTCTTGCAGATGCATTACCCGAGCTTAAGGGTCAGCCGTTCCTGGATATATTAGCACGGATTTACCAAACCGGCGAAATCCATGAAGAAACCGAAGCCGAAGCACAGCTGGTGGTAAACGGGGTTTTAGGAACGTATTATTTTGATTATACCTATAAGCCTGTGCGCGATGCCCATGGTAACATTTTTGGCGTTATGGATATGGCCATAGATGTTACTGAGAGGGTATTGTCCAAGCGGGAGCAGCAAAAAACCGAATCACGTTTCAGGAGTGTAACAGAGCAAAATCCTGCTGCAATAGCGTTCCTTACCGGGAAAGAAATGCGTGTGGAAATAGCTAATGAAGTTATCCTTAAGATTTGGGGTAAAGACGCGGCTATAATAGGTTTTCCGCTTAAGGAAGTATTGCCGGAACTGGAAGGACAGGGCTTTTTAGAACTACTTGATAACGTATATACCACAGGCGAAACCTTCACGGGTAATGAAGTGCTTGTGAAACTGGAACATGAAGGTACACTTACCGATGTATATGTAGATTTTACCTATTCTGCGCTACGTGATACTGACGGAAAAATTAATGGGGTACTGGTATTGGCAAACGATGTTAGCAGCCGTATTATGAGCCTTAGGGAACTTGCCGCCAGCGAGGAAAAATTCCGTACGGTAATTTACTCTGCCCAGGCTGCTGTGGCAGTATTTCGTGGACCTGATTTAGTTACAGATATTGCCAATGATGAGTTCCTGCGTTTTGTAGGGCGTGAACGGGAACAAATGGTAGGTAAGCCACTGTTTAAAAGCATGCCTGAAATTATTGGACAGGAGTCGGAACAACTTCTGAAAGAGGTATACCAGAAAGGTATTAAGACCCACCATTTTGGGCGTCTTGTTAATGTAATGCGAAACGGGGTGCTTACCCCAAATTATTACAACGTAAGTTACTCACCGCTATATGATGGTAATGGTGAAATCTATGGTGTACTGGATATGGCCATAGACGTTACCGAAACCATAAAAGCTCAGGAGGCACTACGCGAAGCGGAAGCTTCTTTACGGAGTGCTATAGAACTTGCCGACCTGGGTACCTGGAGCCTTGATCCGATCACCGAAAAGTTCACCTATTCGCGCCGCATCAAAGAATGGATGGGGCTGGATGGTGAACCCGAAGCCATGGATGATTCTCTGGATACGTTACATAAGGCCGACAGGGAGCGCATACGCCAGGAGGTTTATAAGGCTATAAATCCGGAATCTGACGGGATTTTTAATGCGGAATTCCGTATTATAAGCCGTACTAATGGCAGTGAACGGATTCTGCATGCTGTGGGCAAAACATTTTTTGATGAAAGTGGTATGCCTTATCTGCTTACGGGTACCGCACAGGATATAACTCCCGTACGAAAAGTACAGCTTGCGCTGGAAAATCAGGTTAAAGAACGCACCGATGCCTTGCAGAGGGCAAACCGCGAGCTGGAAGATATTAACGTTAAGCTGGTTAATACTAATAAGGAGCTGGAACAGTATGCATATGTAGCAAGCCACGACTTGCAGGAACCGCTCCGTAAGATAAGTATGTTTAGTAATCTGCTTAAGGAACGGGATAAGGACAATATCCACGAAGCAACTATTAACAAAATAGTTATTGCCTCAGAGCGTATGTCGTTACTTATAAAAGACCTTCTGGAGTTTTCAAGGCTTGTTAACCCTGATACGCGTTTTTCCGCTATAAATCTTTTAGATGTTATAGAATCGGTTAAGCATGATTTTGAATTACTTATAGATGAAAAACAGGCTCAGGTGCTTGTACAGTCACTTCCTGTAGTTGAGGCTGTTCCGCTACAAATGAACCAGTTGTTTTATAATCTTATAGGGAACGCACTTAAATTTACGGCGCCGGGAATATTGCCTGTAGTAAATATTTCAGGCAGGGTAATGAAACCCGACGAAATTTCTATATACATTAAAAATCCGCTGCCTGTAACATACTATAAAATTGCCGTATCGGATAATGGTATAGGTATAGATGAAAAATATACCAAACAGATTTTTGAGGTGTTTAAGCGCCTGCACTCCCGTTCAGAATATTCCGGGAGTGGGATAGGCCTTGCACTGTGTCGCCGTATTGCAGACAACCACAACGGAACTATTTACATAGAATCGATAATAGGGCAGGGTACCACATTTTTTGTAATACTTCCTGAAAAGCAATCAGTTTAAATATTCATTTTGGTTTTGAGCTTTACAAATACCAACGCTGTAGCATAAGCATTACCCCAGGATGTATTACGATCGGGTTTATCAATTTTAAGCGCGTCGCACAATTCGTCTAGTGTATACTGGCTGTCATCATTAATGCCTTTCCATCGCTTAAAGAGTACACTGGTATCCATAACATCATTCTTAAGCCTGCCAAGTTCCAGGCGTTTCAGGGCCTGGTTAATCATTTCAATATCGCTATTAATATTGTTGCCTACCAGTATGGCATCTTTAATAAAGTTAAGCAGTTGTATCATGGCTTCAGCTTCCACAACGGTATCGGCATCCTGCTTAACCACATCAGTATTGGTTGCCGCATTTTCATCGGTTGTTATAGACGCATATAAAAAATCTCCTACGGCTATACCGCCGTCAATAACACCTATGCAGCCTATTGACAGTATTTTATCCTCTTTAAAATCCGGGCCGGTTACTTCCATGTCAAAAACCACATAACGTTTCTTTTTATGCGGATTTTCATCATCAAAAAGCGCGGTATAGTTTTTCCAGAATTGCGGGTTACTTCCTTTTAGCCATTCAAATGCCATAGTTTTAGCTTAAATAAGTGAGTGAAAAACGGTTTTTTATCATGTCCTGTACATCGGCAATTGGCTGAAAACAGCTTTTAAGCCTAGCTTTATCTGTTTTAGAAAGCTCATTAAGGTTAATGTAGCGCCCGTTAGAGTCGTTTATTAATCCGTTTTCGGTACGGAAACGCTGCAATGTATTAAATGCTTCACCACATTCTTCATAAAGTTCGGCATATTGTGGTTCCTGCTCAGCGAGTTTTACAAAACGATGATAAGTATTGGTTATTTCTATAAAGCCCTGGCTCAGTGCCAAAAGCCTCCCTGCATCTACAAGCGGCTTAATGGCGCGGGTTTTAATATCAAAAAGGTCTTTATATTCTCCTTCGCTCTCTACAATAAACTGCCTGAAGAAGCCTAAACCCGACTGATTTTTAAGCGCGTCTGAAGCCAGGTAAGCAAAGAACTTTTTATTACGCGTAATGTTTTGGCTAATGGTCTGGGTCAGCACATCTTCAATAGCCGGATACCCGTAAATAAAGTCGAAATCAAAAAACAGGTTGGCGTATTCTAGTTCTTTTTCTTTTGGTGTATTTGTCCACTCGTTGTATTGTTTTATCCAGTCGGTAAGGGATTTACACCATTTAGGGTTTCGTGCTATAATGTTATAGGGCGAAAATTCGTACCCAACCTTACTCAGCGATTCGGTAACCAGTTCGGCCAGTTCTATAAAATACCGTTTTATGCCGTCATGCTGCTCAGGGCTTACGTCTTCAAATATAATCGCATTGTCCTGGTCGGTACGCAGCAATTGTTCCTTACGGCCCTGGCTGCCTATGTTTATCCACACAAAACGCACAGGCGGGTAAGAACCTATCTTTTCTACAGCAAGCTCTATAGCCCTTCGCGTAAGCGCTATGTTTATTTCGGCTACAATATTTGATATATGTGAAACGGGTATGTTTTTATCAATGGAACTCTGAATCAGGTCGGTAAGCTTTTCCCGTACGTACTTAAGTTCCTTGTTGTTTGATGCCCTACGGGTTTGTTTAAGAAGCACACCGGGCGTATTAGACTGGGCTTCTACTACATCATGCTCAGAAATTATCCCTGCAATGGCAGAGTTGTCTGTACCGTCTTTAGTAACGCACAGGTGCCCCACGTTGTGCTTTAGCATTATCATTTGCGCCTCAGCCACCGATATGTTCTCGGGAACCGTAATTACCGGGTGTGTCATTACCTCATGGGCTAAAGCGGTAATAGGATAAATGCCTGTGGCTATTTTACTGCGTAAATCCCTATCGGTTATGATGCCCACAGGTAGTTGGTCTTTTTGTATCACTACGCTGCCTATCTGGCTGTTTGCCATAGTTTTGGCAATGTACATAACCACATCTTCCGGGTTGGCGGTAATAGGGTTTCGGGTATATTTAATGGGCTGAAAGTACTGTATTTCTACTTCCTGCTCGCTTTGTATGGTGTTTTCTGCAAGTAGCCTTCCGGTGCGTTCCCTGTCACGAGGGTTTCGCGTTTGCGATGCAAAACTTTCCAGCATAAAATCAAGTACCTGCTGGTTAGCTGAGATATACGGCTCAAAAACTTCTATAGATAATGCGTAAACCAAGGCATCTTCACGTGCCTTTGCCGTCATTAAGTAGTCATTTTTAGCAAAAAACGGACGTAAGCCTAATATATCTCCCTCATCACAACGGTCTATAAGCATTTCCTCGGCATCTGATGTAAGCGATAGGCCCACAACTCCGTCTTTTACAATATAAAAATCGGTATGTATAGGGGTACCTCCTTTAAAGAGGGCTTCGTTTTTTTCAATGTATAAAAGCCTGCAATGCTGTGAAATATCATAAAGTTCTGCTGCCTGCAGATAACTGAACGGCGGAAAATGCTTTAAGAAATCAGCAACATTTTGTGCTACAGGGTTTTTCATCAATAGTCGATTTTATGATAAAAATACACTTTTTTGTTTTGGTTTAAAAGCAAATATTTTCCTATAACCCTAAACCTTTGTTAATTATTGCTATATACAAAAAAGCATCCTTTGTGAGGATGCTTTTAAGTGTTTGATGACAGGTGCCAAAAAACATGATTTCATATGATGGTTTAGATTGCTTCTGCTTTAGAGCTACCCTTAGCTTTCCTGCGGAAATATACAGAGTCAGGATTACCAAAGTATTTGGTAATGGTAAGCCTTGCCATAAGGTAGCTTGCGGTACTTTCGGCACCCTGGTTAAGATTAACACTATGTTCTTCGAGCCCGTCAAAGCAGCCGCCGGTACACGGATTGTAAATCACGTGTTGCAGGTGATTATTACCCAGGAACCAGTTAAAAGCGGTTTCAAGTTTATCCAGATAGCTGCTGTCTTTAAATATATCGTGGAACTTGCGCAGTGCCAGGATGGTATATGCCACATCTATAGGTTGCTCGCCATACTGTGCTGTTTCCTGCCCTTTAACCTGCCATGTACGGTTAGATATTACTTTAATCATGCCGTCCTTAAAGGTTTGCGATAGCAGGAAGTCAAACGACTCCTTGGCAACTTCACTATACTCATCGCCGCCGGTAACAGCATAGCAAAGAAGTAGTGCTTCCGGCAACAGGCTGTTTGCATAGGTAAGATACCCTTCAAACCATTTCCAGTTTCCATCGGCCTCATGGCGGTACATGTTTACCAAACGATCGGCAAACATTTTCATATATATGGTAGTATCCTCATCTTTTACCTGGCGGTTATAGTAATATAACCCTTTTATTACAAAGGCCATAGCCCTTGTAGAATACATCGTCTTGGTATACGGCAACGATTTCTGGAAGATGGAGGTAGCCTTAGCAATCATTGGTTTTGGTAAAACACCGTTTAAAGAAATGATATATCCTAAGGCCCACATGGCACGTCCGGTACAGTCTTCAAGGTTTTCGTTAAAGTTCTGTGTCGTGAACTCTTTGTTGACATCTACATAGTTATAAAACTTACCATCAGCCTGTTGGCAAAATTCTATGTAGTTTAAATACGTGTTAATATACTTAAGTGTGTCAGCTTCACGATATTTTTTATAATACATACCCAGTGCTATCATAGCCCGTGCATTGTCATCTATAGTATAACCGGATTCAAGGTCTGGCACATTAAGTTTAGAAAACTGGATGTAACCAAAATCAGTAGTCATACTTTTTATCTGGTCCAGCTTCACTTTAGGATTGCGGTATTCCAGTTTTATAGCGCCTTCACCGGCTGTTTTCTGTAAAAGTTTTGCATGGCTCACGGCAGAGTTTTCCCAAGCGGTGTGCACTATTTTGTGCAGCCCGTTTAACACCATACGTTCAAGTAATTGCGGATCGGAAAGAAGCCTGTTAACCGCTTGTGCAAGTTGGCCTGAATTCCCAAAGTCAAACGTAATCCCTGTATCTCCTGCCAGTACTTCCTTGGCGTGTGGAATAGGAGTGGAGATAATAGGGCAGCCGCAGCTTAGCGCATATGAGAATGTACCGCTTACCGCCTGGTTAGGGTCTTTACTGGTAAACAGGTAAATATCAGTTAACTGAAGGTATTCTAAAAGTTCTGCGAGATCTACGTATTTATTAATGAACAGTACGTTATCCTGAAGTTTGTGCTCTTCAATTTTATTCTGAAGAAACTCACGGTATACTTCGCCTTCATTCAACACCACGGTAGGATGCGTTTTTCCAATGATAAGGAAAAGCACCTCTGGGTTTTTATCTACAATACTTGGTAAGGCATCTAATGTAGTTTCTATGCTTTTTCCTGAGCTCAGCAGCCCGAATGTAGAGAGTATTGTTCTTCCTGCAAATCCGTATTTTTGTTTAAGTTCTTCCTTTCTTCCGTGTTTTATAAGGTGAGTTCCGTGTGCAATAACTGTAATCTTATCACGATTAGGTACATTATAATCGCGCACCAGTATATCGGCAGCATTGTTAGTCATTACTATTATAGAAGGAACGGTATCAAGTATATGCTGTACATTTTTTCTTAAATCATCGTTCGGGCCGGGCAGAATGGTATGGAATACCACTGATATTGGTTTTTTAACCTCTGTAAGAAATGTATTAAAATCACTTACTGTTTCATGTACAAGGCCAAATTCATGTTGTATTAGTACTACCTTGATGTTAGAGTCTGCATTAATCGCTTTAGCCAATTCTTTGTACGACTGAGGTTCGCTGGTGTTTAACTTATATTTTACAATATCATCGGTGTATTCATGCTGCTCTTTATTGCTTTCTACGGCGCATACCTTTATAGAAAACGAATCTACATAATGGCTGTTCATGGCCGTAATAAGATCTTGTGAGTACGTGGCTATACCGCACTGCCTTGGCGGATAAGTAGTGATTACTAGTATTTCCGGTAACTCCTCACTTTGTGATGTACCGGTTTCTACAGCAAGGTTTTCAAGCATTTTGCTTATGGGCTGGAATTTCTGGTTTAAGTTATTTCTGGTTTTCATGGCAACGTTATGTAACAATCGTGTTTAGTGAATTTAATTTTTCAGTCTTTTAGGATATTGTGTATGCGCTATGAAATAAATACACTGCATACCCAGACAATAATAACTGCCTGTAAAAAGTGTCCCGGGCTACTGATGCCCTTTTTCAATAATAAATAATTCAAGTAAGGGGAGGGGGTAACTGCAGGTATCCCTCCTGGAAAAAATATTTAAGTAAAAACATGCTCTGATGTTTTTATAGCAATCTGTAAAGATGAAGCAAAAAGAATAGGTCTTGCTCCTCGCAGCTAACCCCATATCATCTTTAATTCTTAAGCCAAATTATTAATTGGCTACAACAAAGCCTATCTGGTTAGTAAATATTTAACTGACTTAACAAAGGTTTGTGAATTTTAACCATCTGTTTATATTTATGTAAGAATTTTTCAATCCTTAAGCCTTATATTTACATGAGTACATAAATATAAGAAGAATATTTATTGTATTTACACGAAAACGGTTGTAATTTCATGTGAGCCTTGTAATATTGGGGCTTTTTTCGTTTTATTTAAAAATTGACCCTTAACACCCCTTTAAAAAGAAGGGGTGTGTAATGAAATTAATATTTTTTTGTACATTTGCACAGGTTTTAATCTATCATTAACTTTAAACAACATAAGTTTCATGTCAACATTTCGTTTTGAAGCCATTAAACAGACTGCCGGAAGAAAGCCGGTACATGTAGAGGAGCTGGACAGAAAATCGGTAATTTTTGGAAGCAACGTATTTAATGACAAAGTAATGCGTCAGTTTTTAACTTCTGAAGCTTACAAAGCCGTACAAAGCGCTGTACAGCATGGAACAAAAATAGATCGCAAACTTGCCGACTATATAGCCCTGGGTATGAAAGAGTGGGCACTTAGCAAAGGTGTAACCCACTATACACACTGGTTTCAGCCGCTTACAGGTACTACAGCCGAAAAACATGATGCCTTCTTTGAAACGTCTTTTGATGGTAGCGACCCTGTAGAAAAATTTGGTGGTAGCCAGCTTGTTCAGCAAGAGCCGGATGCATCAAGCTTCCCTAACGGTGGTATCCGTAATACATTTGAAGCCCGTGGATATACGGCTTGGGATCCTACTTCTCCTGCATTCATTTATGGTACTACGCTTTGTATTCCTACCGTATTTGTATCGTACACGGGTGAGGCCCTGGATTATAAAGCACCGCTGCTACGCGCGCTTTCAGCAGTAGATGACGCCGCAACAGCGGTATGCCAGTACTTTGATAAAAACGTTAAAAAAGTAACTGCAACCCTTGGATGGGAGCAGGAATACTTCCTTATAGATACTGCTCTTGCCGCTTCAAGGCCAGATATTACCCTTACAGGCCGAACGCTTCTTGGACATGCTTCAGCTAAAGGACAGCAGCTTGAAGACCACTATTTTGGTTCTATCCCTACAAGGATACTAAATTACATGCGTGATCTTGAAAATGAGTGTATGCTGCTTGGTGTGCCAGTAAAAACCCGTCACAACGAGGTTGCTCCTAACCAGTTTGAGCTTGCGCCAATATTTGAAGAAGCTAACCTTGCGGTAGACCATAACTCACTGCTTATGGATGTAATGCAAAAGGTAGGCGAACGCCATAACTTTAAAGTATTACTTCACGAAAAACCATTTGCAGGAGTAAACGGTAGCGGTAAGCACAACAACTGGAGCCTTGCTACTGATACAGGTGTAAATCTGCTTGGGCCTGGTAAAACACCTATGAGCAACCTACAGTTCCTTACGTTCTTCATTAATACCATTAAAGCGGTGTATACGTATGAAGAGCTGCTTAGGGCTGCTATTGCTACAGCCAGTAATGACCACAGGCTTGGTGCTAATGAAGCGCCTCCTGCTATTATATCTGTTTTCATTGGTGAGCAGCTTACAAAAGTGCTTGCTGAGCTGGAAGGTGTTTCTGCAGGTAAACTTTCTCCTGAAGAAAAAACCGACCTTAAACTTAACGTGGTAGGTAAAATTCCTGATGTTCTTCTTGACAATACCGACAGGAACCGTACGTCTCCATTTGCCTTTACAGGTAATAAGTTTGAGTTCCGCGCCGTAGGTTCTTCTGCTAACTGTGCTAACGCAATGACAATTGTCAACGCTATTATGGCAAAACAGCTTAAAGACTTTAAAGCTGAAGTAGATGCGCTTATTGATGGTAAGGACATGAAGAAAGACGATGCTATTTTCAATGTACTTAGGGAATATATCAAGGAAACCAAAGCTATTCTATTTGAAGGCGACGGTTATAGCGATGCGTGGCAGGAAGAAGCCGCTAAACGTGGCCTGAGTAACCACAAAACTACTCCTGGTGCGCTTAAAGCTAAAGTTTCTGATGCTGCTCTTAGCCTGTTTGAAGAACTTGGTGTGATGAACCACAAAGAAGCTGAAGCCCGCTACGAGATTGAGCTTGAAGAGTACACTAAAAAGATACAGATTGAAGGCCGTGTACTTGGCGATATAGCCCGTAACCACATTATACCTACAGCTATCCGTTACCAAAACGTAATCATTGAGAACGTTAAAGGCCTTAAGGAAATATTTGGTGCTGAGTTTGAAACTGTGGCTAAAGAGCAAATCACTATTATACGTGAAATTTCTGGTCATATTGCAGAAATCAATTCTAAAGTAGAGGAGATGACAGAAGCACGTAAAGCTGCTAATGCCCTTGGAAGTTCTGAGGAAATGGCACATGCTTACTGTGATAACGTGAAGCCGTACTTCGATGTAATCAGAAGGCATTGTGATAAGCTGGAGCTTGTTGTAGACGACGAAATCTGGCCATTGACCAAATACAGGGAACTACTATTTACACGATAATTATTTCTTCCTTTATTATACAAAACCTGCCATTAAAAAATGGCGGGTTTTTTTATTTTTGTTAAAATAAGGTTGTAAATTAACCGTTACAAAACTATATCCAAGAACCAATACTACATGAACCGATTTTTAATTTCCGGCTTATTACTGGCAGCAATTGGCGCTTCTGCACAACAACAAAAATTCACTGTTTATTTTCCATTTAATAAAAACGTAGCTACTCCAGCATCTGTAAGCCAGTTAAAGGACTGGACAGATAAACATAAAAATGCTAGTATAACGCTTCTTGAAGGCTATGCCGATAAAACCGGCAATGCGTTGTATAACGTAGACCTTTCGGAACGCAGGATAAAATACGTAGCGGGAATTTTAGGTTTTGAAAATTTTGACCTTGCTGATGTGAAAACAGAACCGTATGGCGAGAGTAGGGCTAAGGCAGCACACTCGGCACCAGACCGTAAGGTAACTCTATATTTTACTGAAACACCACCCGCTATTGCATCCGTACCTAAAGAACCTTCTGATTTTACAAAGAAGATTACAAAAGCTAATAAGGGCGATAAGATACGTATACCCAACCTTAACTTTTATAATAATTCAGATATTATATTGCCGGCATCATCTGGTATCCTAAGAGAACTACTTATAATTTTACAGGAAAATCCCAATATAAAAATTGAAATTCAGGGGCATATCTGTTGCCAGAAGAATGAGGAGAATGAAATTTCGCTGAAAAGGGCAATGGCAATTTATAATCTATTGGTTAAAAAAGGTATTGCTGCCGAAAGACTCTCATATAAAAGCTTTGGGAGTACCAAACCGATCTATGCCTTACCTGAAAAAAATGAAGATGAACGTGTAGCAAACAGGAGGGTAGAAATTGAAATTTTATCTAACTGATATACAACGTCCCGCTAGTCTACAAACTTTATGGTGCGCCTTTCAATAGCTTGTTCGTTATTTTCAAAAGTAATTATGCGGTCGTAAAGCATACTTATTGGCCACCCAGAATCATGGTTTACGCTCATGTGAAAATCTTCAAGACTTTTAAATTTAGTCCCGTTTATTTTTTGCTTTTCTTTATCTGAAACGGCATCAGGCAACATGGACAAAACAAACGGCATCAAAGTCTTAGAAATAGTAGCCTCGTCGTATGATTGATAATAGGTTAGCTTATATAAGCTTTCTTTAAAGTCAATTTGCTCTAACAACAAAGAAATGTCTGATTTTAAAGGACCAATATGTTCATTACCACTATCTATCTGTTCTTCAACAGGTACACCCAGGTTTAGTTTTATCCCATAAAACATGTGGAATAACTGTATATCCTTGATAGCAATTTCTTCAATGCTTGATCGGCTTAAGCCATTTTCAGTAAATACAGCAAATTCTTCAGGAAGTTTTAGTGTCTGCCTTATAAAATCAAAACTGTCCTTGAACTTATTCCGTATTTCTTCCCAATTCAGCAATTCCTTGAAGCTGCCGGTTTCATCAGTTTTAAAACGTGCAGGAGTATTTTGGAAAGACTGAATAACGCTTCCCATGCCACTTTGTTCAATCTGCTTGCCTGTAGTATTGCCAAAACTATAATCCCTGTATTTCCATTCTACCGTATAGCTGTTGGCTGTAGAATCCAGCACGCTAACATCGGCTTTATAACGTATATCCTGCGTAATAATGGTATCCTTACCTGTTACTTTTAGTTTCTGCCAGGTTAGGGTATAGGTATGCTTTTCGGCTTTGTCCCAATAGGCTACAACCTGAACGGTAGAATCGGCAGGGTTTATCTGCCCTAAAAATTTAAGCGGTAATAATAACAGCAGTAAAAAGGGCGTAATACGCATAGCGGTAAAATATGCCGCTAAGATATTAAAAAACAACAGTATTACAGTGCCAGCCTAAAGCCCATATATGCATCTATCTGGTGGGTACCTGAACTATTGGCTAAACCGGTAATCACCGAGCCTGAGCCAATGTAAAATCCACGGTAACGCGTACCGATACCCACGGCCGTACCCGATATTTCACTGTTCGTTACAGGTACATAGAGTTCAAAATTATGTGTAGCAAAACGCGGTGTTATGGTTATAAGGTTTTGTGCAGTAAGCTGGGTATCATTCATATCAGAATGCATTTTTTGTTGTAAAAAACCACCTAAATAAAATTTACTATACAGTCGTACATCGGCATGCAGTACAAAAGTAGTAGGGAGTTTAATTTTAAAATCCTTTCTTTCAGAAGACTGTTGTACGTAACCGCTTTGCAGTAGTTTTTGCTCAATAACCTTAATGTCGCTCTCATTCTTAAACTGTGCCAAATCCAGGTACTGTCCCTGAGGTATATTCAGTTCATAAGCTACGGTACGATTGTTATCGGCATTAAAGTTCATAGACCCCATGTTTTTTATAGCGGCACCAGCCGTAATGCGGTAACTGTCCTCACTTTCATCTTTCCAAACATAATTTACACCTACATCTGTAGAAAGTCCGCCGGGTTTACCAAAATAATCCATAAAGTTAGGCACTTTACCAAAATCATTTGCCAGCGCGCCTGCATACGCAAAACTCAGTCTGGACTGTGCGTTAGTTAAGCTTACGTTTTCGCCCTGTATGGCAAGTTCACCCGTAAAGCCCGATGAAGACATATTAATATAAGTGCCGGCTAATAGCAGTTTAAAATTTACACCGCCATAAAGCGAATGCGGGCCTACTGAAAACAGTTCGCGGGCTATGCCTATTCCGGCTTCTCCCCACGCCACGCCCGACGCTCTTTGATCATGATTTAGTATACTGGCAGACACGCTTCCGGAAATCATATTGTTTACAATTGCATTACCAAAGCGGTTGTCTATATTTACCATATTGGCCTGGGTACGTGCTTGTGTACTAAATGAAAACACCCATTTATGTACTTTAAGGGATATTGATGGCCCCAGGATTTGGGCATCTGCCCGTAATGAGGCAGCCTTATTTCCCGAAAATATGGCGTCGTCAAAGTTAGTACCGCTAATGAGGTCTGAAAAGCCAACTTTATTATTTAGCATAGCACCGCTAAACGACAGGATATTTACAGAAATATGATTATCTGTAGCTGCTATAATGGACGGATTTATAGTCGTGGTAAGTATACCTGTACGCTGCGAAGTACTGATGCCTGCAAAGTGTTCCTGTGCCTGTACCGTACCCATAGTGAGTAGGGCTACGGCTAAAATATATTTAGTCATAATGAGGTTCGTGTTTTAGCTAATTTAAAAAATTATGCCTAAAAATGCAAAATTTATATTTTAGCACACAGTTGACCTACATTTACTAATAAACTGTTAAATACTTTTCCAGAGTATGTCTTCTGGTACGGGGGCTATAATTTCGAGAGGAGTTTTGGCTACAGGGTGTATAAGTACTAATTTACGGGCGTGCAGACAAATACCACCATCGGGGTTACTGCGGTCGGCGCCGTACTTCAGGTCGCCTTTTATTGGAGAGCCAATGGCGGAAAGTTGCGCACGTATTTGATGATGCCTGCCTGTGTGTAAATCTACTTCAAGAGCAGTATAATTTGTAAGCACCTTAATTATCCTGTAATCAAGCGATGCCATTTTACTACCCGAAACCTCTTTAATGTGAGCCTTGCTGGTATTGCTTTTTTCATTACGGGTAAGGTAATGTACCAGGTTTGCACTCTGCTGCACAGGCTTACTTTTTACAATAGCCCAATAGGTTTTTTGGGTTTCCCTGTTTTTAAAAATATCATTGAGCCGGGTAAGCGCCTTACTGGTACGTGCAAAAACCACTATGCCTGTAGTAGGCCTGTCCAGTCTGTGAACAACCCCCAGGAATACCTCACCCGGCTTATTGTATTTATCTTTAATATATTCCTTAACAACTTCACTAAGCGGTTTGTCGCCGGTTTTATCGCCCTGTACAATATCGCCCACGCGCTTATTAACCACTATAATGTGGTTATCTTCATAAAGTACGTTTAGATTTTCTTTAGTCGAGATAATTTTCAAAGCCGAATAACCAAATTAACGAATTACCGAATAACCTTTAAACTAATATTGTTCTTTCTCGCTAGGGAAGTCCTTAGACTTAACATCGGCTGCATACTGGCCAATGGCTTTTGTCATATCGTCGAAAAGGTTCAGGTAACGGCGCAGGAAACGGGGACTGAACTCATTATTCATACCCAGCATATCGTGTACTACAAGCACCTGACCATCTACACCGCCACCGGCACCAATGCCTATAACGGGTATAGTAAGGCTTTCGGCAACACGTTTAGCAAGAGCGGCAGGTATTTTTTCCAGCACAACAGCAAAACAGCCAAGACGCTCAAGGAGCTGGGCATCTTCAATAAGTTTTTCTGCCTCGGCATCTTCTTTGGCGCGTACGGTATATGAACCGAATTTATATATAGACTGTGGTGTTAACCCCAAGTGCCCCATAACAGGTATACCGGCATGTAGCAGTTTTTTTACCGAATCTTTAATTTCTGAACCACCTTCAAGCTTTACAGCATGTGCGCCACTCTCTTTCATAATGCGGATAGCGGAACGAAGCGCCTCTTTGGGATCACTCTGATACGTACCGAAAGGAAGGTCCACCACCACAAGGGCACGTTCTACACCACGTACAACAGACGATGCATGATAAATCATCTGATCAAGGGTAATAGGTAAGGTAGTTTCGTGGCCAGCCATAACGTTGCTGGCAGAATCGCCCACAAGTATTACATCGACACCTGCAGTGTCTACAATTTTAGCCATGGTGAAATCATAAGCGGTAAGCATGGAAATTCTTTCACCATGCGCTTTCATTTCAATCAGTGATTTGGTTGTAATCCTCTTGTAATCTTTTTTAGCGACTGACATTTTTTATTAAATTTGGAGTGTAAAAGTAGTAAATTGTGCTAATAACAAGCTGTTTATTACTTTTTTATTAATACCAAATTCTCCAATCGACCATCATACAGTAACTTATTACAAAGGCCAAACATGAAAAGACTATTTATGATTGCCGCATTTATGTGCCTGCAGATGGTTTCGGCACAGGAAGCCGAAGTAAAAAAAGCAGTTGAAACCTTCTTTGTGGGTTTTAACGGTAAAGACGTAGATAAAGTAAAATCGGTTTGCAGCGATCGTCTTATATTACATTCGGTAGAAGTGCATGCCGGCGGTAATAAGATTACATAAGAAACGTCTGAAAATTTCTTTAAATGGCTTCAGGACGCAGGTACAAAAATAAAGTTTGAGGAACGTTTTAAAGAATATAAAATACAAACTGACGGACATATAGCCCACGTTTGGGCACCTTATGAGTTTTATATTAACGGAAAACTAAGCCATAAAGGGGTCGACTCTTTTGAACTTATTCGGGTTAAAGACGGCTGGAAAATCCTGTACCTTATAGATACGAGGATTCCCTAAGTTCACCCTATGGGGGTTAGGGGGCTAACAATCCGCGTTATTTACCGTAACCGCAAGGCCGCCTTCACTGGTTTCCTTATATTTATTGTTCATATCCTGGGCGGTTTGCCACATGGTATCTACTACTTTATCCAAAGGAACTTTAGCGTTTTTAGGGTCAGTTTCAAGGGCAAGTTCGGCAGCGTTAATCGCCTTAATAGCCCCCATGGTATTGCGCTCTATGCAGGGCACCTGTACCAATCCGCCAATAGGGTCGCATGTAAGACCGAGGTGGTGTTCCATAGCTATCTCGGCTGCGACAAGGCATTGCTCGGTAGTTCCGCCCATAACTTCACATAAAGCAGCGGCAGCCATAGCGCTAGATACGCCAATTTCTGCCTGACAGCCACCCATGGCAGCACTAATAGTAGCTCCCTTTTTAAATATACTGCCTATTTCACCGGCAACCATTAGGAATTGTTTTATATGGCTTTCATCTGCCTGATGGTTTTCTATAACCATATAGTACATAAGTACCGCAGGGATTACACCAGCACTGCCGTTTGTAGGAGCTGTAACCACACGGCCTAAAGCCGCGTTTACCTCATTAACCGAAAGCGCAAAACAACTTACCCATTTAAGTATCTGCCTGAATTTTACCTCAGTCTTCCTGATAACCTGTAGCCATTCCTGCGGAGAAGAATAGGGTAGTTCGCCAATCAATTTCTGATGCATATCAAATGCCCTCCTGCGTACGTTAAGTCCGCCCGGGAGTATACCTTCGGTATGGCAGCCATTATACATACATTCAAGCATGGTATTCCAAACACGTAGTAGTTCATTATGAATTTCATCTTCAGTACGTATGGATTTTTCGTTTTCGTAAACAACTTCAGATATATTCTTGTCTAATGTTTTGCAATAGTGTAAAAGCTGATCTGCCTTATCTATAGGGTAAGGGAAAGAACGACGTATTTCTTCCTTTTTTTTTGCTATAATACGTTCTTCCTTAACTACAAAGCCCCCACCAATAGAATAAAAAGTTGAAGTGAATTCACCACCCTCATAATAGCCGGTAAAGGTAAAGCCATTGGCATGAAACGGCAGGAAGTTGCGGTTAAAAACAATATCATCGGCAATAGTAAAACTTATTACACGCTTATTGCCCAGATTAAGCTGATGAGTATCCTGAATGCTTTGTATGGTTTCTGAAATGCTGTCTATAGGCACGTATTCGGGATCGGCACCGCTAAGTCCCAGCATTACGGCGAGGTCTGTTGCGTGACCTTTTCCTGTAAGCGAAAGCGACCCGTATAAATCAACTTTAACCCGGGTAATGGTATCAAAAATACCATCCTCATGCAGTTCATCTAAAAAGCGTTCGGCACCGCGCCACGGCCCTAGTGTATGGGAACTGGATGGACCAACGCCGATTTTTAGCATGTCAAAAACAGAAATACATTCAGTCATAGCAAAACACGGCAAATGTTTACATAATGTTCAGGAATTACCGCGCTCAAAAATAATTATTTTAATGATACTACAACGATGGATAACAAAAATTATTGATTTTGTAAAATTAGCTTCAAATTGTCTCAGTTACAACGTAAGAGTTTTCAGAGTTGATAATAGTGTAGGTAACCACTTAAAAAATTGTGTAAACATTAGCACATAAATTTAGCAATAATGGCGTAATTTTGACAAATATGAGCAAACGTGATTTAAAGAAATACCTTGCACAGCTGCCAAAAGAACAGCTCGAAGAGCAACTTTTGGCTTTGTACGAAAAATTCCCTGAAGTAAAAACCTATTATAATTTTGTTTTTAATCCTCGTGAAGATAAACTGGAGCAGGAGGCAAAAATAAAGATAGGAGCGGAATACTTTCCGCCCAAAGGGAAGCGTCCAAAACTGAGAAAGGGAGTGGCACAGAAGTTTATAAAACACTTCATTTCACTGGGTGTTGATAGTTTTATTATAGCTGATATCATGCTTTATAATATAGAAATTGCCCAGGCATATGCTGAAAATAAATACATTAGCCAGGAAGCATTTTATAAAAGTATACAGAATTCCTACAAGCAGGTTATTGATTATGTAGTTATAAATGGTATATCTCCTAATTTTAAGGGAAGAATAGAGAAGATATATAACAATACTTTGATACAGAAATGGCCTAATCGAAAGGAGTTTGAACGGCTATACGATAATTTTGAATAGCATTGCTATTTTCTGTTTTACATAATACTTACATTTATTAATTTTAAGAAAGTGAATTTCTATGGCACAGTTCATAAAAATATATCCGGAAAACCCTAATGAAAAAGAAATTGCAAAAGTAATTAAGGTGCTTAAGGACGGCGGTATCATCATATATCCGACAGATACAGTGTATGGTTTGGGTTGTGATATTACAAACAGCCGCGCATTAGAGCGCATTGCGAAGATTAAGGGTATTAAGCTTGAGAAAGCTAATTTTTCATTTATATGTAGCGATCTGAGTAATTTATCAGATTATGTAAAGCAAATTGATACCAGTACATTCAAAATATTAAAACGCGCGCTCCCTGGACCTTATACATTTATTTTGCCCGGGAATAATAATTTGCCAAAAGAATTTAAAAAGAAAACAACGGTAGGTATACGTGTGCCGGATAATAATATTGCTTTAGAAATTGTACGGCAACTGGGCAATCCAATTATAAGTACATCCATACATGATGAGGATGAAATAATTGAATACAGTACAGATCCTGAACTAATCTTTGAAAAATGGCAGAATTTGGTTGATGTTGTAATTGATGGAGGTTACGGAGATAATATGCCTTCAACTATTATAGACCTTTCAGGTAGTGAGCCTGAAATAATCCGTGAAGGTAAAGGGGATATTGATATTATTTAGAACCATTAATATGGTTTTAAAATATTATATTTTACATAATGTAAATTATAGTTCAAAATATTAAAGGCAAAGTAATAGAGTAGTACCAATGCTATTTTACAATAAAAATAATTATAAAAGTTAAGTATCTATATTCCATACTTTTGTTTAAACATGCCTCTAATTGATATTAAATCAATACAACATTTTAATTTTACTTTTAGAATAATACATTTGTAATATAAAATAAGATTTGTCATTGAACTACATAATAAACAAAACCTTTGAAATTGAATGCTTTTTAGAAAAATCTTTAGAATATAAAGATTTTGAACGCTGTACATTCATAGGCTGTGATTTTGCTGAAGCAAGTTTTTTAGGCGTGGCGTTTATAGACTGTATCTTTAAAGATTGTAATTTTAAAGATGCTAAAATAAATTACGTAGGATTTCGTGATGTTCATTTTACAAACTGCGATTTCACAGAAGTAAATTTTGTAATGTTAGACAGCTTGCTCTTTGGATTCGGTTTTACCCATTGTACACTTGATTATGCTAAGTTTTATACATTGAAAATGCCCGGTACAGTATTTACCTCATGCAGTATTGTTGCTGCTGATTTTATGGCAGCAGATATTAGCAGCGTAAGATTTGATAATTGTAACTTACATAAGAGCATTTTTTTAGATACAATTGCCAATAAGGCTGATTTTAGTACGAGTTACAATTTTGTTATAGATCCTGATAAGAACAAACTAAAAAAAGCCATCTTCAGTACAGACGGCCTTAAAGGATTGCTCACCAAATTTGATTTGGTTATCCGCTAATATTTTTTCCTAAATGCTTTAAGCACATTAACCTCAAAGCTATCTTTACTTATAAAAAGGTGCAGTGTACTTCCTTCGGGTAAATTCCAGGCTTCGTTTATTTTAGATTTTCCTTCCATTACAGATCTTAGAAATGAAGCCGAATTATCTCTTGTACCATCATTTATAACAGTTTTCGCTATATCCAGCGAATCAATGTCGAGCTCGTTTTGAAGTAGCATTTTGGCTACAAGATCCATAGCGCTGCCAAGGCCGTCCTGCGTTTGTTCAAATTTCATTACTACATCAGTCTTATTGGACAAAACCAGCCATTTTTTATAAACCTGATTGGTTGCATTAAAACTTCCTTCAGTAGTAATACTGCTTGCAACAAATGTTTGTGCATACGTACCGGCAGCGGTAAGAAGCATCATAATTAAAAACATTTTTTTCATGGCAGATTAATTTTAGGTTTAATCACAGAAAGTTACAAACAAAAACTCTACCATAAGGAGATGATTCAAAAAATTATAGACAAAAAACCCAGACCCAAAATAGTAGTAAAAATTGTAGGGGTATCCTAAACCATAAATAAGATGGCCCCTGCCCTTCATGGTTACCCTGTTCTATATTTACGTTACTGAACGCCGCCTTAATGTTTGCCGGAAATATTGTAATAAGAAATACAATTAATGCCAGGCATATTTGATAACGTATATCTTTAACCCATAGTAGTATAGAAAATGAAATCTCAACTATTCCTGTAATATATATAATACTTTTCTTATATGGTAAAAAGTCAGGTAGCATAAGAGCCATGCCTTTTACAAACTTAAAATGCCCGAAAGCTGTAAATAAGAGCATAATGCTTAATGCTAACCTGCCACAAAATTTTTCATGGAAAGTTCCGGTAAATATATAAGCAAGAATAATACCCGTTAAAAAAACGGATATAAGTACAAAGAAAGGTTTCATTCTTCAGGATTGGTTTTATAGGGCGCAAATATCAACTATAAATACCTGATAAAAAATAACATAGGTTAATTTTACACATGATTTTTTCTAATGCGGCTAAGGCTTTCGGGTTGTATGCCCAGATATGAAGAAATATGTTTTACAGATATTTTCTTTGACATTTCCGGTTTAAATCCCATTAACTTTAAATACCGTTCCTCTGCACTCATAGCCATTAAGTCCATCTCTTTTTTAAGGCGCTTTACATACTGCATTTCGGCGATAACCCTACCGAGGTTGGCGGCTTTTACAGACGTTGCATAGCCTTCCTTAATAAGGCTGAATGGCATTATAACTACTTGTGCATCTGTAATGAGCTCAACGGTTATTAAACTTGGCTCGCCCGTAATAAGGGAATAATAACCCGTTACAAAGTCGCCTTCAAAATGAAAATCAATGGTAAACTCTTTATCGTTTCTAACAAAAAAGTTTCGGCTGATACCAGATACAAGAAAGTAAATTTTATCTTCAGTATCTCCTTCACTAACTAGATAGTGTCCTTTTTTAAAATCTTTTACGGTAATTGCATGCTCTACTTTATTCCACGCTTCAGCATCAATAGGATAATAAGCCATAATGGCTTCTTTCAGTTTTTCAAGTTGTTTCATTGTATTTTTTGGGGGAAAATTGGGAAAATATCAGACTCTTAGATGGGCAGCCTAAGAGCCTGATTGAAAGTTCTTAGTAAACAAAGATAGGCCTTTCGCTCATCATGTCGTTTACTTCATCGGCTACTTCTTCAAGTACAGCCTCATCTGTATGGTTTGTAATTACTCTATCAATGAGTGCTACAATGGTCTCCATGTCGGCTTCTACAAGACCGCGTGTGGTTATTGCAGCCGTACCTACACGGATACCTGATGTAACAAATGGCGATTTATCGTCAAACGGTACCATGTTCTTGTTTACGGTGATTTCCGCCTTAACGAGGGCGTTTTCAGCTTCTTTACCGGTAATGTTTTTGTTACGCAGGTCTATAAGCATCATGTGGTTGTCTGTGCCACCGCTAATGATGTCGTAGCCACGCTTAATGAACGCTTCAGCCATAACTTTGGCGTTCTTTTGCAACTGCATGGCATAGTGGAAGAACTCGTCTGAAAGCGCTTCGCCAAAGGCTACGGCTTTTGCGGCGATGATGTGCTCTAATGGCCCACCCTGGTTGCCGGGGAAAACGGCAAGATCAAGTAAGGCAGACATCATGCGCACCTCCCCTTTCGGAGTTTTGTGTCCCCATGGGTTTTCAAAATCCTTGCCCATAAGTATCATACCGCCACGAGGCCCGCGAAGGGTTTTGTGTGTTGTGGTAGTTACTATGTGGCAATGAGGAATTGGGTCGTTCATAAGCCCTTTGGCTATAAGGCCCGCAGGGTGCGAAATATCGGCAAGGAGGATAGCGCCTACGCTGTCGGCAATTTCCCTGAAGCGGGCAAAATCCATATCGCGGCTGTAGGCAGAAGCACCGGCTATAATAAGCTGTGGTTTTTCTGCAGTGGCTATTTCCTGAATTTTATCGTAGTTAAGGCGTCCGGTTTCTTTTTCCACACCGTAAAAAGCAGTTTGGTATAACCTTCCTGAGAAGTTTACAGGAGAACCGTGTGTAAGGTGACCACCGTGAGACAGGTCAAAACCTAGTATTTTATCGCCCGGTTTAAGGCACGCGTGGAATACCGATGCGTTAGCCTGAGAACCACTGTGCGGCTGCACGTTTGCATACTCCGCGCCAAACAACGCCTTAGCCCTGTCTATGGCTATCTGCTCTATAACGTCTACCACTTCGCAACCGCCATAATAGCGCTTGCCCGGATAGCCCTCGGCATATTTATTGGTAAGCACAGAACCTGCGGCTTCCATTACCTGATCACTTACAAAGTTTTCAGAGGCAATGAGTTCCAGGCCGTGTATTTGCCTGTCCTGTTCTTCAAGGATTAAATCGAATATTTGTTCGTCGCGTTGCATTGTATAATTTTTCGTTAATTTGTTGTCAAAAGTACAAAAAACGTTTGGTAAAAAACCAGACAAAACTATATTTGGTAAAAAGAAAATACATTAACAAATACACAAGCTACAAACTAAAGATATGCCACTTACCGCAAACGATCCTTCAAGGAAATCTTGGCTTAACGTTCCAATAGACAGCGATTTCCCCATACAAAATATTCCTTTTGGTGTATTCATCACCAAAGATGACGTGGTAACCATAGGTACCCGAATAGGCGATTATGCCATAGACCTTGGCGCCCTGCAACAACTAAACTATTTTGAAGGCATAGAGCTTACAGATGATATGTTTATGCAGGATACGCTTAACGATTTTATTAGTGACGGAAAAAAAACATGGCGCCTGGTACGTAACCGCATCGCCGAAATTTTTGACGCGAACAACGCTACCCTGCGCGATAACGAAAAACACCGCGAAACGGTAATTTTCCATATAGAAGATGTGGAAATGCAGCTTCCTGTGCTCATAGGCGACTATACCGATTTTTATAGCAGCAAGGAACACGCTACCAACGTAGGTAAAATGTTTCGCGATCCGGAGAATGCCCTGTTGCCTAACTGGCTGCACTTACCTGTAGGTTACCATGGGCGTTCATCTACCATTGTTCCATCAGGCATTCCGGTACACAGGCCATTAGGGCAAACGCTGCCGAATGGCGAAACCCAACCTGTTTTCGGGCCGAGCCGCCTGGTAGACTTTGAACTTGAAATGGCGTTTATTACCACCGATGCCAACATTATGGGCGAGTGCGTACCATTAGAGGAAGCTGAAGAACACATCTTCGGGATGGTATTGTTTAATGACTGGAGCGCGAGAGATATTCAAAAATGGGAATACGTGCCACTTGGGCCATTCCTTGCCAAAAACTTCGCTTCATCGGTATCCCCTTGGATTGTAACCCTTGATGCTTTAGAGCCGTTCCGTACAAAAGGCCCTGAACAAGATCCTAAACCGCTTGAATACCTGCAACAGGAAGGAGCACATGCATTTGATATTAACCTTCAGGTAGCCATACAACCAGAAGAAGCAGAAGAAACCGTAATAAGTAACAGTAACTTTAAGTATATGTACTGGAGCATGGCGCAGCAGCTGGCACACCACACCATAAACGGCTGCCGTGTAAACAGTGGCGACCTTATGGGTAGCGGTACTATATCTGGCCCTACTGAGGACAGCTTTGGTTCTATGCTTGAACTTACGTGGGGTGGCAAGAACCCGCTTACGCTGAAAGACGGTACCGAGCGAAAATTTATTAACGATGGCGACACGGTTATTATGCGTGGTTACTGCCAAAATGATGACGTGCGTATTGGTTTCGGAGAAGTATGTAGCAAACTGCTCCCGCCGGTTTATAAGAAGTAAAAACACTGCAATACTCTTAACCCTAAAATTTCAGATTACGAAATTTTAGGGTTATTTTTTTAGGTTCACTTACTGGTTTTCAAATAAAGTAACACCACCTGAGCCATCAACTTTATAACCTTTGAAATTACCTTACTATTTGGTCCGTAGTTATCTTTACGTAAATGCGCTGCATATGGTTAGCCATAAGGCATCACATTTTACCTTAGCCATATTATTTTTCGTCTTTGGCAACTCCCTTGCGATATTACTCACAGCTTTACCAACGAGAACGACTGTTAAATTGGGTTAAAAATTACATTTTTGACAATTATAAAACCCTTTTTGTGATAGTTCTGTTTTAATCTGATTTTTTATATTTTTTTAGGACTAAAAAGTTTTCAAATAACATACATTTGCACCGTAAATAAAGCTGAAACGCCCTTACACAATTAGTGTTCATTTTTATTTTTAATAAAGCATTGAAAACAACAACTGTTTTTACATCGTCTGTAATTGGGGAACTTGCTTATATTAGCAACCTTAATTCTTTCCTGAGCCCGAGGCGCTTCAGGCCGTAACGGTCTGCTTTATTTTTGGGTGGGTCCGTCCTGCCCGTATCCTACGAAACTATCCTATTTATTTTATTGACCTTTATATACTTTATTTCTTAAGCTGAAATGAATATATCTATTATAATAGCCGGAGAAGAGCATTACAAGTTTGCACAGGAAATTGTGGATACTATGTATGAATCGGCCATACAACGCGGTACCGGTATAGCTAAACGCACGCCCGAATACATCATTGAAAAAATGAAGCATAAGGACGCAGTAATAGCTATAGGTGACGGAAAATTTGCAGGATTTTGCTACATAGAAAGCTGGAGCCATGGCAAGTTTGTGGCTAATTCAGGCCTTATTGTGCACCCTGATTTTCGCCAGCATGGCCTTGCCAAGAAAATCAAGGAGCGCGTATTTAACTACTCCCAGGAAAAATATCCCGGTGCCAAGATATTTGGCATTACCACCGGTCTTGCAGTAATGAAAATCAACTCAGACCTGGGGTATAAACCTGTGCCGTTTAGTGAACTGACCGACGATCCGTCATTCTGGAAAGGGTGCAGCGGCTGCAACAACTACGACATCCTGCAGCGCAAAGAGTACAAAATGTGCCTTTGTACCGGTATGCTTTATGATCCTGCCGAGAAAAAGAACAAACAAGAAGATTCCAAATACGATTTTAATCAGAAAGTGCTAACCCGCCTTAAGAGCATTAAGCAGGCACTTTTCCTTAAAAAAGACAAAGAAAATGAGTAAAAAAGTGGTTTTGGCATACAGCGGAGGTCTTGATACCTCTTACTGCCTTAAGTACCTAAAGAACGAACTGGGGTATGAAGTTCATACCATTCTTATTAATACCGGTGGCTTTGGCGAAGATGAGTTGCAGGCCATAGAAAAGCGCGCTTACGAACTGGGCAGTGCTAACCACCTTAACCTGGATATTATAGACAAGTACTACGAAAAAGCCATTAAATACCTTGTCTATGGTAATGTGCTTAAAAACAACACCTACCCGCTGTCGGTAAGTGCTGAGCGTGTGTTCCAGGCATTGGAAACCGTACGTTATGCCAAGAAAGTTGGAGCTGAGGCCATTTCGCACGGTAGTACAGGAGCCGGTAACGACCAGATCCGTTTTGACCTGGTGTTCCAGACTATAGCTCCCGAAATGGAAATCATTACGCCTATACGCGATCTGAAGCTTACCCGCCAGGAAGAGGTAGAATACCTTCAAAAGAACGGTGTGGAGTACAGCTGGGAAAAAGCGCAATACTCCATTAATAAAGGTATTTGGGGTACCAGTGTAGGCGGTAAAGAAACCCTTACTTCAGGGCAACCCCTACCCGATTCAGCCTACCCATCGCAACTGCAAAAAACCGAAGCAGAGAAAGTTGTCCTTCACTTTGAAAAAGGCGAGCTTGTTGGCTTAAATGGTGAATTTGACAAACCTGCGACTAACATACAAAAGCTGGAAGCACTTGCTTCGGCATTTGCCATAGGTCGAGATATTCATGTGGGTGATACTATTATTGGTATCAAAGGCCGTGTAGGTTTTGAAGCTGCTGCGCCGCTTATCATTATAAAAGCGCATCACTTGCTTGAAAAGCATACACTTGGCAAATGGCAACAGTACTGGAAAGAGCAACTGGGCAACTGGTACGGTATGCTGTTCCACGAAGGCCAATACCTTGACCCGGTAATGCGTAATATAGAGACCTTCCTTGAAGATACACAGAAAACTGTAACAGGAACTATAACCGTAAGCCTTAAACCTTACCATTTCTCACTTGATGGTATTGAGTCTGAGCATGATTTGATGAACTCAGGTTTTGGTCAATACGGTGAAGTGAATAACGCCTGGACAGCAGATGATGCTAAGGGCTTTATTAAAATTGTAGGCAATGCGCAGAACATTTATGCGCACGTAAACAATGAAAAATATGATTAAGATAGGCATTATAGGCGGAAGCGGGTACACAGCAGGCGAACTTTTACGTTTACTTGCCAATCACCCTGAAGCCACTATCGATTTTGTGTACAGTACCACCAATGCCGGCAGTCCGGTAGCATCGGTACACGAAGATCTTTACGGCACGCTGGACATCAACTTTACCGATACGGTAAACCCTGATGTAGATGTGGTATTCCTTTGCCTTGGTCATGGTAACTCGCTCGCGTTCCTGCAAGCCAATGCTTTTTCTGACGCTACTAAAATTATCGATCTAGGTAATGATTTCCGACTGGCTAAAGATGCCGCCTTTAATGGCAAAACCTTTATTTATGGCCTGCCTGAACTGAACCGTGAAGCGATAAAGTCGGCTCAATATATAGCTAATCCAGGTTGTTTTGCTACAGCGATACAGTTGGCATTACTTCCTTTGGCTAAAAATGGTTTACTAAGTGATACGGTTCACGTAAATGCCACGACCGGTAGCACGGGCGCAGGTGTTATGCCATCGGCTACATCGCACCACCCCTGGAGAATGGGTAATATGAGCCACTATAAGGCATTTGGTCATCAGCATCTGGGCGAGATTATCCAAAGCCTGAACCTAACACAACAGGGATTTAACGAAGAAATATTGTTTATCCCTAACCGTGGCGATTTTGCACGTGGTATTTTTGCTACACTGTATACTAAAGTTGATACTGATTTTGAATCGGTTGTGAAGCTGTATAATGAATATTACTCAGGTGAGCCTTTTGTAAGGATAACCACGAGTAGTATTAATATGAAGTTGGCCATACAAACAAATAACTGTTTTATAAGTCTGGAGCAGCACGGTAAACATTTACTGATTACATCGGTAATAGACAACCTTGTAAAAGGCGCCAGCGGACAGGCTATTGAAAACATGAACCTGATGTTCGGGCTGGAAGAAACCACCGGACTTAAGCTCAAAGCAGCAGGGTTTTAACAACAAACTATAAACAATAAACCACAAATATAAAAATGAGTTTATTTAACGTATATCCCATATACAACATTATCCCGGTAAAAGCGCTGGGTGCTAAAGTTTGGGACGACAAAGGCCAGGAATACCTGGATTTTTACGGAGGCCACGGCGTAATTTCTGTCGGGCACTCGCACCCTGATTATGTAAAGGCGGTAAGTGAGCAGGTAGCCAAAATAGGTTTTTATTCTAACTCTATAGAAAATCCTATACAAGAGGCACTTGGCAAAAAATTACCGGAGCTTTCTGGTTATGCTGATTTTACGTTATTTCTGTGTAATTCTGGTGCGGAAGCTAATGAAAATGCGTTGAAACTTGCCTCGTTCCACAACGGGAAAAAGAAGATTATAGCGTTTAAAAAAGCATTCCACGGGCGTACCTCTGCTGCGGTTGCCGCTACAGATAATCCATCGATAGTGGCACCTGTTAATGCAGGCCACGAAGTGGTATTTCTTGAGCTAAATGACGAAGCAGCCTTTACTTCTGAAATTGCTAAAGGCGATGTTAGCTGTGTAATCATAGAAGGCATACAGGGTGTGGGTGGTCTTGACCAGGCTACAACCGAATTCTTTAAAACCATAGAGAAAGCCTGTAACGATAATAATGTAGTACTTATCCTCGATGAGATACAAAGCGGTTACGGACGTTCGGGTAAATTCTTTGCTCACCAATGGCACGGTATTACTCCTGATGTGATTTCGCTTGCAAAAGGCATGGGTAACGGCTTCCCTATAGGCGGCATCCTGATTTCTCCTAAGTTTGAGGCAAAGTACGGTTTACTGGGCACTACCTTTGGCGGTAATCACCTGGCTTGTGCAGCGGCATTATCTGTTCTTGACGTAATAGAAAAAGAAAACCTGATAGCCAACGTAAATGAAATCAGTGCTTACTTTAAAGAAAAGGCCACTGAAATTCCTGAAGTCAAAAACATTAAAGGTCGTGGTCTTATGCTGGGACTGGAATTTGATTTTGATGTAACAGAGCTTCGTAAAAAACTGATATACAACGAGCATATCTTTACCGGAAATGCTTCGCAAAAAAACCTGCTGCGCATACTTCCTCCGCTTTCTATTACAAAGGCCGATGTAGACGTTTTCTTCGCAGGACTAAAAAATGCTCTTAAAGACCTTTAAATACAACGACAATTAAACAAACAGCTGAATACTAAAATGAAAAACTTCACATCGGTAGATGACATACAAGACCTTAACGGACTTGTAGCTTTGGCAAAAGCCGTAAAGGCGGCTCCATTTGCCAACCAGGAACTTGGTAAAAACAAAACCCTAGGGTTACTGTTCTTTAACCCGAGTTTAAGGACAAGGCTCAGTACGCAGAAAGCCGCGCTGAACCTGGGCATGCACCCTATCGTTATGAACCTTAATACTGAAGGATGGACACTGGAGTTTGAAGACGGTGCTGTAATGGATGGTGCTGCCAGCGAACACATTAAAGAAGCCGCGCAGGTGGTATCGCAATATTGCGACATCATAGCCATTAGGAGCTTCCCTACACTTACCGATAAGGAAAAAGATGAAGAAGAATACGTAATCAGCGCGTTTAAAAAATATGCTACGGTTCCGGTTATAAGCCTTGAGGGTTCTACGGAACACCCGCTTCAGGCTGTTGCCGATGCCCTTACCATAGAGGAACATAAAACCAAAGCACGCCCTAAAGTGGTGCTTACCTGGGCACCACACCCTAAGGCGCTTCCGCACGCGGTACCGAATTCGTTTGTAAAAGTGATGAAGAAAGCCGATGTGGATTTTGTAATAACCCACCCGGAAGGTTATGAGCTGAATCCCGAATTTACCGAGGGCGTTACCATTACCCACAACCAGGATGAGGCATTTAAGGATGCTGATTTCATCTATGCTAAAAACTGGAGCAGCTATATAGATTATGGAAAAATAACGAGTAAAGACCCCTCGTGGACCATTACACCCGAAAAAATGGCACTTACCGATAATAGCAAGTTTATGCACTGCCTGCCGGTACGTCGTAATATGATTGTTACTGATGCCGTACTGGACAGTGATAGTTCTATTGTAATTCAGCAGGCAAATAACCGTACGTGGTCTGCACAGGCTATCTTAACTAAAATACTTGAAGATGCAGGAGAATAAACCACGGCTTACGGTAGTCAAAATTGGCGGCAACGTAATAGATAACCCTGGTGCGCTTAAGTCATTCCTGGCTGATTTTGCTGCTCTTGAAGGCTATAAAGTACTGGTGCATGGCGGTGGTAAAATAGCTACTAAAACGGCTGAAGGCCTTGGCATAACAGCGCTTTTCCATGAAGGCAGGCGCATTACCGATAAGCCAATGCTGGATGTTGCCGTAATGACATATGCCGGACTCATTAACAAAGATGTAACGGCGCAGTTGCAGGCTTTGGATAACAACGCAATGGGCTTTACAGGAGCAGATGGTAATCTTATCCTGTCAGAAAAACGCAAGAACGCTGCTGTAGATTTTGGGTTTGTGGGCGATGTACTTTCTGTAAATGCCCCTTTAATGAAGGTTTTAATTCGACAAAATGTAGTACCTGTGTTTTGTGCCATAACCCATGATGGTAACGGCCAACTGCTGAATACCAATGCCGATACCATAGCAAGTACCGTTGCCGTGGCTTGTTCTGAATATTTTGATGTAAAGCTGATGTATTGTTTTGAGAAAAAAGGTGTGCTTATGGATAGTGAAAATGAGGATACCGTTATAAAAAACCTTACTTTTGACGCCTACAAAACACTACGCGAACAAGGCATTATACACTCTGGAATGCTGCCAAAACTGGAAAACTGCTTTAATGCCATAAACAACGGCGTTACGCAGATAGGCATAGGCAGTCCTGAAATGCTGAATGGGAACAGCATATATACCCTTGTTACGGTATAATGAAAATACGATTGCATGAACGAAACAACCATACAGACACTAACACAAGAAGCCATAGCTTTACTGAAACAGCTTATAAGCACTCAGTCTTTTTCATCTGAAGAAGAAGGTACTGCATTGCTTATAGAAGCGTGGTTTAAAAAATACAACATTCCTTTCCTTAGGGAAAACAACAATATCTGGGCATTCAATAAGAATTTTGAAGAGGGCAAGCCCTTATTACTGCTGAACTCCCACCACGACACGGTAAAGCCCAACCAGGGCTATACCCGTAATCCGCTTGAACCAAGTGTGGAAGATGGGAAACTGTTTGGTCTTGGCAGTAACGATGCCGGTGGATGCCTGGTATCGCTTATCGCTGCCTTTACACATTTCTATGGTGCAGATAACCTGCCGTATAACCTTGTAATGGTAGCTTCTGCCGAGGAAGAAAGCAGCGGGCCAAAAGGACTGAATAGCGTGCTGAAACACCTGCCAAACCTTGAACTTGCCATTGTGGGCGAACCTACCGAAATGCAGCTCGCCATAGCCGAAAAAGGGCTTTTGGTGCTTGATGTGGTGGTTTCGGGTACACCTGGGCATGCGGCACACCCTAATGATGACGTGTCTATTTATAACGCCATACCAGTTATAGAATGGTTCCGTAATTATCGTTATGAAAAGGTTAGCGAGGTTTTAGGTCCAATGAAAATGACCGTAACAGGTACGGCAGCGGGTAAGCAACACAATGTTATACCAGCCGAATGCAGCCTTGTAGTAGATGTTCGTGTAAACGATTGTTATACTAATGTTGAAGTACTGGAAATCATCCGTACAGAACTGTCGGCTAAATTTGGCGATAAGGTAAAAGTAAACCCACGTTCACTTCACCTTAACTCATCGCGCATAGATAAAGACCATGCATTGGTTCAAGCCGGTGTAGCACTGGGCAGAACCACGTATGGGTCACCAACGCTTAGTGACCAGTCGGTATTAAGCTGTCAATCGCTAAAGCTTGGGCCTGGCTATTCACCACGATCGCACAGCGCTGACGAATTTATATTTTTACATGAAATAGAAGAAGGTATTGATTTATATATCAAAATATTGACTTCTTTTCTTAAACAATAATGGTTTGCGTTTCTGTGAAACTTTGAACTTGAAACTTGAAACCTGACACGAAGCCCAAGGCTGACTGATTAAATAAACAAACGTAAAGAAATGAAACTTTGGGATAAAGGCATACCGACAGACAAGAAAACCGATATGTTTACCGTGGGTAACGACCGCGAGCTGGATCTTGTATTGGCGCCCTATGATGTTATTGGCAATATAGCACAGGCAAAAATGCTGGCTAAAGTAGGTTTGCTTACCGATGCCGAAGCTACGGATTTGGTAGTGGCACTTGAAGAGATATTGGCTGATATTAAAAAAGGCGACTTTATCATTGAAGATTCTTTTGAAGATGTACACAGTAAAGTAGAATACCTGCTCATAGAAAAACTGGGAGATACCGGAAAGAAAATCCACACCGCGCGTTCCCGTAACGACCAGGTTCTTACAGATATACATCTTTATCTTAAAGCAGAACTTCAAACCATAAAACAACAGGTAAAAGAACTTTTCGAACTGCTTATCGCCCAAAGCAAAGCGTACCAAAATATATTATTGCCAGGCTATACGCACTTTCAGGTCGCCATGCCGTCCTCTTTCGGGATGTGGTTTTCTGCCTATGCCGAAACACTGATTGATGATATAACCCTGCTAAACGCTGCATTAACCGTAACCGACCAGAATCCACTGGGTTCGGCAGCAGGTTATGGCAGCTCCTTCCCTATCGATCGTACATTTACAACCGAAGAAATGGGATTCGCTACATTGAAGTACAATTCGGTTGCAGCGCAAATGAGCCGTGGCAAGGTAGAGAAAACTACAGCTTTTGCTTTGGCATCCGTTGCAGGAACGCTTTCTAAACTGGCTATGGACATAACCTTGTACCTGAGCCAGAATTTCAATTTTATAAGCCTGCCACAGCATCTTACTACCGGTAGCAGCATTATGCCGCATAAAAAGAACCCGGATATTTTCGAGCTTATCCGTGGCAAGTGTAATAAGATACAGGCATTGCCTTATGAGATAACCCTGATTACAAATAACCTGCCAAGTGGCTACCACAGGGAGTTCCAGTTGCTAAAGGAAGGTTTATTCCCGGCACTGCAAACCCTGAAATCTTGCCTGGAGATGGCGCATTATTCCATTAGGGAAATTAAAGTCAACGAAAATATTCTTGACGATAAAAAATACGACTATCTGTTTACCGTAGACGCGCTGAATGAACTGGTGACACAAGGGGTGCCGTTTCGTGATGCCTATAAAATTGTGGGCAATCAGGTAGATGAAGGTACATTTGTATCGCCAAAGGCAACAAACCACACCCACGAAGGCAGTATAAACAACCTCTGCCTGGATGAAATTGTTGCGAAAATGGAGAAAGCTTTTTAAACATTGCTAAAATTTTACAAATGGTATTGCATTAAAAGATAAAATGCTACTTTTGCAATTCTGAAAATAATTCAAATAAAACTACTTTATCGTGGAAAATCCGAGTGCGCAGAAACTGATTAATAAAATCCAGGTAGACCTTTTTAAAAATGGCTTCGATGCCGAAAAGATTGTTGCTGACCTGAAAAGACTACGTGAATATTCTTTAGAAGAAAACAACCCGGTACTTACCAAAGCCTTGCGTTTAACGTATGAGCACATTGAGGCTAACGGTGCTTTCCTCGTTGGTATTCCTGATGATGAACCGTTTGAAGATGAGGAAACTGAAAACGAAACTGTAGCCGGTACAGAGAATAACCTTGAAAGTCTTGAGTACCTTGTATCGCTTTTTAGCGACCTGAGCCACAAGAATAACCTTTCAGACCTACGTGAATACAATAAAGCACTTCAGGAATTTTAATCTGAAGCCCTTCTATAAAAAACTAATAAGGCTCCGCAAATGCGGAGCCTTATTAGTTTTAGCCGATACGCAGGCCGTTTTCTACTTTAAAGTCAGGCGCAAGCAGTATTACATCACCTCCATCACCCACAGCGCCCAGCACCAGGCATTCGCTCATGAAGTTAGCTATCTGTTTCTTCGGGAAATTTACCACAGCTACAATCTGCCTGTTAACCAAAACTTCTTTAGTGTAGCGTTTAGTTATTTGCGCCGAGGTTTTACGAATACCTAATTCGGCTCCGAAATCAATCGTAAGTTGGTATGCCGGTTTACGTGCTTCAGGAAAATCATTTACATATATGATAGTCCCTACACGCATTTCTGTTTTTTCAAATTCTTCCCACGTAAGCATTTTTATGATGGTTTTAGGTTAAAAAAATAAGCGCCCTTATGGAGGCGCTTACTATGTTTTTATAAAGTTAGCAGAGAATTACTTCTTGCTCCACTCATTTATAGAGTCTTTATTCATTTTTACATAATCGTTATTACCTGCTTTTTCAGCACCGGCAAGCGATAGTTTTGCCGTTTCTATTGCACCTGCCTTATCACCCATTTTAGCCTGGATAAGCGACTTTTGTCTTAGCATATAAAAAGGGGCGTCTTGTCCTTTTGGTGTTTTCTCTATGGCAGCATCAATCCAGGTAAGTGCTTTGCCCAGGTCAGCATTGCTTTGGTAGTAATACTGTGCCGCTGCAAAATAAGAACCTGCAGTAGGTCCACTCATAGCTTCTTCAATACTTTTAAGAGCAGTAGCGCGTGTAGGTACTTCAAATTTAACCGCTACCAGTGTCTTTTCCCATGAAATCTGAAGGAAACCATAGTCATTTTCAAGACCATTGATATCTATGGCAAGCGTCTCTACCGAACGGTTAAGAAACTCGGGCTTAACGGTAACACGAACTGCTTCTTTAGTTTCCTCCCATTTCTCAGGAAGGCCCCAGTTGTTTGTATCTGTGTAAAAAATTACATCCCAGCTGTCTGCTTTTGGTTGTGTATATAAAGCATATTTGCCGGCTTTAAGGGTTTTGCCGCCAATAATTACATCATCACCAAAAGTAACTACGGTGTTAGCATTGGCACCTGTTCTCCAAAGACGGCCAAACGGAACCAATTCACCATATACTGCCCTACCGCGCGCACTTGGACGCGAATAGTCTATTTTAACACTTGTTAAACCCACTACCTGCTCTACGCTCGCCTTAGGGCTTGCCTGCGGTGTTTGTATTTGGGCATTTGCCGAAAAGCCTACAGTTAAGGCTAAAGCTGCGGCAAGAAATATCTTTTTCATAAGAATAATTGTAGTTAAATTTTAAGACTGCTAATTTAATCAATCTATGTTTTACACTTGTTAAAAAATATAAAAAATACTATAAAACCTGCTATGGTTACGGATAGTATTTGCTAATTTCATTCCATATTTAGCTCCGATGATTTATACACTACACCGCGTACAAAAGTTACCCATTCCTGTAAGCCAAGCTTGGGACTTTTTTAGCGCACCAAGTAATCTTGCCGTAATTACTCCAGATTCTATGGGGTTTGTTACCCTTAGTGGCGACGAACGTAAAATGTTTGCCGGGCAGGTTATTATTTATACCATAACGCCACTCTTCGGGATAAAATTGCAGTGGGTTACCGAAATTACCCACGTGCAGGAGGGCGCGTTTTTTGTAGACGAACAACGCTTTGGTCCGTATGCGTTTTGGCACCACAAACATTTCTTTAAAGAAATTGAAGGAGGGACCGAAATGGAAGACATCATTCACTACAAAGTACCCATGGGATTTCTGGGGAGGCTGGTTCATCCTTTTTTGGTTAAGCCAAAACTGGAAGAAATCTTCGTTTACAGACAAAAGAAACTCGTTGAACTCTTTGGAGCATATAATCGTTAAAATATGATAGTTTTTTGGTACCGTCGCGATTTACGCACCTGTGATAATCACGCACTGAGCGAGGCGCTTGCCTCAGGGAAAGAAGTGCTGCCCATTTTTATTTTTGATAAAAACATTCTGGATGAACTGCCCGAAGATGATAGCCGGGTAACATTCATACATAAACTCTTAAGCGACATAAATACTGAACTGCATAAGCATCAGCGATCACTTGCTGTTTTCTATGAAAGTCCTGAAAATGTATTTAGGGCACTGATTAAAAGTCATGATGTAGAGGCAGTGTATACCAATCATGATTATGAGCCGTATGCGATGGAACGCGACAAAAGCATAGCTACATTATTAGAGCAAAATAAGGCGGAACTAATAACGTTTAAAGACCAGGTTATTTTTGAAACCAACGAAATTACTAAAGACAACGGTGAACCTTACGTAGTTTACACGCCATACAGTAAACGCTGGTTACTGAAATTTACTTATGCCGGCATCAAGCCATACCCTATTGTACTTAAAGCTGAAAATCTGGCAGCGCATAATTATCCATTTTTAAGCCTGAAAGATATTGGTTTTACAGAGTCCGGTATTAAACCCGATCCGTTTGATGTTTCCGGCAAGCTTATTGGTAACTACGAAGATACCCGAAACTTCCCCGCCATTAACGGCACTTCTAAACTGAGCCCTTACCTGCGTTTCGGGGCAGTGAGTGTACGTGAAATGGTTACGAAAGCTAATGAAAGCAATAACCCTACTTTTCTGAAAGAACTCATTTGGAGAGAGTTTTTCATGCAGATACTTTGGCATTATCCGCATACAGTTACCAAAGCATTCCGGCCGGAATATGATAATATAGAGTGGCGTTATGCCGAGGGCGCCTTTAAACAGTGGTGTGATGGTACTACCGGTTATCCTATTGTAGATGCAGGTATGCGCGAACTGAACGCGACCGGACACATGCACAACCGTGTACGCATGGTAGTGGCAAGTTTTTTGTGCAAACACCTGCTTATAGACTGGCGTTGGGGTGAGGCGTATTTTTCCAAAAAGCTATTGGATTATGAGCAATCCAGCAATATAGGCAACTGGCAGTGGGCAGCAGGCAGCGGTGTGGATGCCGCGCCATATTTCAGGATTTTTAATCCTACGGAACAGGTAAAGAAATTTGACAAGGACCTTAAATACATACGTAAATGGGTGCCGGAATTTGAAAGCCTGCAATACAAACCTATGATAGACCATAAAGATGCCCGCGAACGTGCTTTAAAAACATATAAAGAAGGACTGAACAGAAATTAATCACTAAAAACTGATTTCTCTAAAATCAGTGATTACCCTGTCTGCATCGGTCATATCCTGCGCCACGCCGTGTACTGTTTTGTACGCTATGCAGTATACTCCTGCCGCTTTTGCCGCCTGGATGCCGTTTGTACTGTCTTCAATAATAACACACTGATTTTTATCAAACCCGGTTCGTTTTACAGCTTCAATAAAGATGGACGGATCGGGCTTGGTGAATTCAAAATCCTCACCAGTTACTACATCTACAAAACAACCGGGCAACTCCGGGAATTTAGCAAAGACCTTCGCAATCTTTTCCCTGTACGATGATGTGGCGAGTATAGCAATGATGCCATTTTCCTTTAATCGGGTTATGAGGTCAAGGAAACCCGGCATGAGTTGTAGGTCATCTGCTTTGTCAAACAAACCGAAATATATCTCTGAACGCAAAGCAACCAAATCGGCAAAAGCCACCGGAATGTTATACAATTGCTTTAACTTTTGCATATTATTGTACGGTGCCGTTCCAACAAAAGTACGGTACACTGACTCCGGAACTTCAATGCCCAGTTGGCTGAAAAGTTCGTTATTAGCCCTTTGCGCTAATGGTTCGGAGTTAATGACAACTCCATCCATATCAAAGATTACCGCTTTAATGTTATTCATAGTCGAAAGTTTATAAAATCTAAAGTCATAAAGCCTGTTTACTGAAAACCGCGACTGCTTACTATTTTAAGTGTTTAATTTTCTCCGCGCTTAGTTCGCTAAAGTCTTTAATCACCATATCAGCAAGTGAAGTATCCTGCGTGGTTACCTCTTCGTTCTTATAACCTATACAAAATACACCGGCTCCTTTGGCTGCTTTCACGCCGTTGGTACTGTCTTCAATTACAATACATTCGTCAGCACTGAACCCTGATTTTGCTACTGCTTCAAGGAAAATTGCAGGGTGTGGCTTGGAGAATTCAAAATCCTGGCCGCTGATTTTCTCATTAAAGTAAGGGTTTAAACCAAATCGGTTAAAAACCCTCTCTATCTTTACTTTAGATGATGAAGAAGCTAGCAGTATTTTAAATCCGTTATCGTATAGATCTATGATAAGGTCTTTAACGCCCGGCATCAATTCCAGGTTTTGATCGTTATCAAACTCGGTACAGTAAAAGTCAAGACATTGCTCCAAAAGCATTTCTTCCGAACCTTCTACTCCGTAGATATTTTTTATTTTCTGAATAATGTTAACATCGCTGTTTCCTATAAACGTATTATACACATCATCGGTAACGGTTATGCCCAGTGAATCATAGAACCTGGTATTGGCTTTGTGGCTTAGGGGTTCGGTATTAACCACTACCCCGTCCATATCAAAAATTACGGCTTTAATCATAATTAGTCAAAAGTTGAAAGTTGAAAAGTTTATAAAGTCCCCGCAACGTTCTGAAAACTGCGACGGTGACTGTAAACTACTAATTTAATTGCTTTACTTTTTCGGCATTTAGTTCATCGAAGTGATTGATTACCATATCGGCCTCACTAAGGTTTTGTGGGGCGGTATTAGCGCTTACATAGGCTACACAGTATATACCAGCCGCTTTAGATGCCTTGATTCCGTTTGCGCTATCCTCAATAACAATACACGCTCTAACCGGAGTGCCCGAAAGCTCAGCAGCTTTTAGGAAAATAGCAGGATGTGGTTTAGACTGTGGAAAATCCTCACCACTTACCTTATGGGTAAAATACTGGTGTAGCCCAAAACGGTTAAATACCCTTTCTATAGTAACCTTAGATGCCGACGATGCTAAAACCAACTGTATGTCGCTGGCATGGAGATCCTGTATCAGTTTAAAAACACCGGGAAGCAGTTCTAAATCTTCTTTAGTATCGAAAAGATCGTTGAAGAAATCGCGTTTTGCCTGTATAAGATCCTCTACCGAATGTGTTATCCCAAAATTTTCAATAAGCCTTTGGTAGGTATTCTTTGTACTTAGTCCTGTAAAAGTGGCATACAATTCGTGAGGTACATTTATAGCAAGGTGATCAAAGTGTTTGTGGTACGCAATATAGTGCAGCGGCTCAGTGTCTACAATAACACCGTCCATGTCGAATATAACCGTTTTTATCATAATAGTGTGTAAAACCCAAAAATACGATATACCTCACAATAACACCAAGAATATGTGTAAAGTTTTGTTTAGTTTTTTCTGTTTAGGGCACAGATTAAACCTTTTGCACTAACTTTAGTCTAACCATAAAAGGCTGTATACATTTTGCAGGAAGAAAAGGCTTTTATAGCGGCATTATTAAATGACACCACACGGGAGGCGGCATTCAGGCAGTTGGTTAACCAGTACGGTAAGCCATTGTACAGCCATATACGTACTATTGTGGTAGACCATGATGATGCCGATGACGTGCTGCAAAACACTTTCATTAAAGTATTCAGCAACATAGCCGGGTTTAAAGGCGAGAGCAAACTCTTTTCCTGGATGTACCGCATTGCTACGAACGAAGCCATAACGTTTATTAACCAAAAGGCTAAAAAAAGCGGTATTACTAACGAGGAGGTATTACAACGCGCGGTACAAAACCTTAGAGCCGACGAATATTTTGAAGGTGATGCCATACAGCTTAAACTGCAACAGGCGGTAGCATCGTTGCCTGAAAAACAGCAACTGGTTTTTAAGATGCGTTATTTTGAAGACCTCAAGTACGAAGAAATATCTGAAATGCTTCAAACCAGTGTGGGGGCGTTAAAAGCATCCTACCACCACGCGGTAAAAAAAATTGAAGATTATGTTAACTCACATTAAACCATTTCTTAAAACTAAAGTCAAATAAGTATGATGGATTTTAAGATAAATGAAAAGGATAAATTAGGTACCGGATTTAGAGCACCTGATGGTTATTTTGCCTCCCTGGCAAACCGCATTAACGTACCTGAAAGCGCGCCGAAAGTAGTACCTTTATATCGCAAAAAACCAATATGGATGGGAATTGCGGCAAGTTTTGTTACTCTCATGGGGTTAGGTATTTTCTTTAGCCAGAATGCAAGAACAAATGCCGCGCCAAATGCAGAGGACATACAAAGTTACCTGGTATACAACACTAATGTTACTGCCTACGATATAGGGCAGCATCTTGACGAGCAAGACATACAAAGTATTGAGAACGATATTGCAATAAGCAACGAAAGCATAGAAAGTTACCTATTATACAACGACACCTCAGAATAAAAAGCACATGAAACTAAAACCTTTGTTACTTTGTTTATTGCTATGCCTAACAGGGGCATTGCATGCGCAAAATAAAAAACACGAACAAATTAAAGCACTCAAGGTATCTTTTTTTACCACTGAGCTTGCCCTTACCCCAGACGAAGCTTCTAAGTTTTGGCCAATTTACAATGCTTACGATGAAAAAGTATTTAAAATACGCCACGATAGGATGCGTCCGCTGATAAAGAACATGGCAGAAACAGGTATAGATAAGGTTTCTGTTAAAGAAGCCGAAGTTTATCTTGATAAACTGGAAACCGCAGATAGGGACTTATTTAACCTTAAGCAAAAACTGGTGGAAGATTTAAGGCCGGTAATAGGCCCTGTGAAAATCCTGAAGCTTAAAAAAGCAGAAGAAGATTTTAAGGCAAAACTGCTGGAACAGTTTAAGGATAAAAAGAAAGATTAAAAAAGGGCTGACAAAATTTAATTGTCAGCCCTTTTTGTATTATGCTTTAGCAGCAACTTTTTTACTTAGCTCTTCTGAAATCGCAGAACGTTCAAATTTAATTTTGCCGGCCATTGTTTCAAGAACAAAAGATGTTTCGGTTAGTTCTGCAAGACGGCCGTGTATACCGCTTTTAGTAACTATCTTATCGCCTACTTTAAGTTCGGCATCAAACTGTTTTTCCTGTTTTGCCTTTTTTTGCTGAGGCCTTATCATTAAAAAGTACATTACCACCATGATAACAATCATTGGGGCAAATGTTTGTAATTGTTCCATTTTTATATGTTTGTGTTATATGCTTATTAGTGGGCTGCAGCTGGAGCCGCTACGGCACCAATCCCTGCATTTTCAATATTTGCTTTAAAAGAAACTGTTTCATTTCCTTTCTCAGTATTCAGTGTAAGTGTAACCGTTTTACTTACCTCACCACTTTTACCTGCTGAATCAAACACTACGTGTACCTCGCCTGTTTTACCTGGAGCCACAGGTGTTTTAGTATAATCAGGAACCGTACATCCGCAACTTGCTTTAGCATCAGTTATAAGAAGGTCGGCAGTACCGTCATTTGCAAATTTATAGGTATACTCTACTTTTTCACCTGCTTTTATGGTGCCAAAATCATGTTCTGTATTCTCAAACTTGATGATTGGCATTTTGCCGGCATTTGCATGGGCAAGTTCCGCTTTTTTAGCGGTTGCGTCGTCAATAGTAAGCGCGGCATTTTCTTTTTTGCATGAAACCAGCGCTAAAGATGCCAAGGCAAACATGGCAATAGATTTCTTTATCATAATATATGTAACTTAAATTAGGGTTATTACATAAGCCCCCTGCCGGTTTTTACCATTTTTTTATTTTCCTGGTAATCCTTAACGAGGTTATCTAAAATTCCGTTGATAAATATACTACTTTTTGGTGTACTGTATTCCTTAGCTATCTCCAGGTATTCGTTAATAGTAACTTTTGCAGGGATAGATGAAAATTTGAGGAATTCGCATATTGCCATTTTCAGTATTATAGAATCAATTTCGGCAATACGATCGGCATCCCAGTTAGGGGTTTTATCTATAAACTCCTTGGCCAGTTCGTTATTGTTCAGTATCGTTTTACGGAAAAGGTCGCGTGCAAAATCTTTATCATCTATATCCTTATAAAGCCTAGGTATAGAAAAAGCATCGCGTCCATCAGGTGTTACTGTTTTAAGCTGCTTACTTATAGCTGTATTAACCACGGGAATATCGTCTACCCAAGTAAGCTTGTAGTCTTCCAGGTATTCGTATAATTTTTCATTTGGTGCAATAACCTCGTCAAAAAGTTCAGCTATAAAAACACGGTCTTCTTCATAGGTATTAAGGCCACTTGCCATATACTTTTTATATTGCTCGCTTTCCTTTACGGCATCAAGCAGTATAAGTATATAATCATCGTTAAGTTTCCAGTTGTTTATCCTGCGATCCTCAAGGGCAATACTTAGCGGATTGCTTTCATGAAGCAGGCCAAGCACTCTGTTGTTTACAAACTTAAGATTTGGATTACGCTCCTCAGCAGTACGAATGTGTTTTTTTTGAATCCTTTCCAGGTGTTCTTCCTCTGCCCTTTTCAGCTCTACAAGAGCCGATACCATGATAAGGTATAGGTCACGGATGTTTTCAATACTTTGAAAAAGGAATTTCTCTTCTTTGTCCAGGCTATCTGAACCATTTTGCAGCATAGCGTAGATGCTCTGCATTACTTTAACACGAATATGTCTCCTGTTTAACATCCGAATATAAGAACTTTAAATTAATACGGGGCGAAAGTATCCTTTCGCCCCGCAAAATTAAAAATAATATTTTTTTCAGCTAATTATTTAGCAATTTCTTTTTTACGATCATCAATACGCCTTTGCGCTATCTGAAGCGCGGCCTGATGTGTAGTAATATTATGGGCATCTGCCTCGTGGAAAATTTCAAGTGTAGTATTAAAGATGTTCTCGGTCCTTTTCAGGGCTTCTTCTTTACCGTAGCCAGCAATTTCTCCATATACATTAATAATACCACCTGCATTAATCAGGAAATCAGGAGCGTATACAATACCGCGATCCTTAAGTATCTGTCCGTGTACATTTTCTACAGCAAGCTGATTATTTGCAGCACCGGCTATAACTTTAGCTTTGATAATGTTTGCCGTAGCATCATTAATTGTTGCGCCAAGCGCACAAGGTGCATAAATATCTACATCAGCAGCATAAAGGTTTTCTCCGGCAAATATGGTAGCACCGTATTTAGCAGCTACTTCATTCATGCGTTGCTCATTAATATCTGAAATCTGAACAAGTGCGCCTTCTTTAGTCAGATAATCTATAAGCGTTTCGCCTACGTGGCCAGTACCTTGTACCAATACTTTTTTACCATTAAGGTTTTCTGTACCAAACTGGAATTTTGCAGCAGCCTTCATCCCCATGTAAACGCCGTAAGCAGTTACCGGGCTAGGGTTACCGGAACCTCCCCTGCTTTCAGAAATACCGGTTACGTGTGGCGTTACATCACGGATAAGGTCCATGTCTGGGGTTGTAGTACCTACATCTTCGGCAGTAACATACTTACCACTAAGAGAATCTACAAACTTACCAAAACGCGTTATAAGCTCTGGTGTTTTATCTGTAGCGGCGTTACCTATTATCACTGCTTTACCACCACCAAGATTAAGTCCTGAAATGGCCGATTTATATGTCATTCCTCTTGAAAGCCTTAAAACATCGTTAAGGGCTTCCCACTCGTTAGCATATTGCCACATACGCGTTCCGCCAAGGGCTGGCCCCAAAACGGTGTTATGTATACCAATTATTGCTTTTAAACCAGTATCTTTGTCATGGCAGAAAACTACCTGCTCATGATCGTTAAAAGATGGCTGTCCAAAAACCGGATCTACTTTTGTGAGCTCGCTGGCCTTAACAACTTCTGCTATCATAGTGTAGTGTGTTTTAAATTTGAAGTAAATTAAAAAAGCTGAAACAAATTTACGAATTTTTCAATACGAAAGCTTTTTAAAGTTTATTTTTTATAAATTCAACAAATAAAAGTTAATTTTTTATTAGATTAATAACATGCATTTATAGCTTAATTTAACAAAAAGTTCAAGGTTAATTTACCTTATCAAATAATACAATGAAAGAATTACAGTATTTAAACAAATATTTTTTAAAATATAAATTTCAATTTCTTTTAGGAATTTTAATAACAATTATTGCGCAGATATTTGCTCAGTTTACTCCCGTATTTGTAGGAGATGCCGTTACTGCCATAGAAATGTATACACGCGGTACCTGGGATGCCGCCAAAGTACGCCAGGAATTATTGCATGCCATACTCATTATCCTTGGATCCACGCTTGTAGCAGGTGTGCTAACTTTTTTTATGAGGCAAACGCTTATTGTAATGTCACGCCACATAGAATTTGATCTTAAAAACGAAATATTCAGGCATTACGAAAGACTGTCACAAAGCTTCTATAAGCGCAACCGCACCGGGGATCTTATGAACCGTATTAGCCAGGACGTAGATAAAGTACGGCAGTATGTAGGGCCGGCTATTATGTATTCCCTGAACACACTGATAGGTTTTATTGTTATCCTTACACAAATGATAATGATTTCGCCACAGCTTACATTATATACCGTGCTACCATTGCCTATACTTGCCTACAGTATTTTTTGGGTAAGCAGGCAGATAAATAAAAGGAGTGCATTAGCACAGCAAAATCTTTCGCAACTTGCCACCTACTCCCAGGAAATGTTCTCCGGTATACGCATCATTAAAGCGTATGCATTGGAAGATCAGAAAGAACAGGATTTTACAAATTTATCCAGGGAGAGTAAAAAACGAAACATGAGCCTTGCTTGGGTTAATGCCATGTTTGCACCACTTATGGTGTTACTTATAGGTATTAGTAACCTTGTTGTAATTTTTGTAGGCGGTATTATGTATATCAACGGCAGCCTTGAAAATATGGGTACTTTAGCAGAATTCATTTTGTGCATAAACAGGCTTACCTGGCCGGTGGCATCACTCGGCTGGATTTCGAGTATGATACAGGAGGCTGAAGTATCACAAAAACGCATTAACGAATTCCTGAAAACCATACCTGAAATTGAGAATACGACACCAGAACACACCGCCGTTAGAGGCAATATTGTATTTGACAATGTTAACTTTACTTATGAGGACACCGGTATAACAGCCTTAAAAGACGTTTCATTTACACTTAACAAAGGAGAGACCCTGGCTATATTAGGACGTACGGGTAGCGGAAAAAGCACTGTACTCTCATTAATCAGCAGGTTGTATGATACAACATCAGGACACGTGTATGTAGATAATAAAGATATTAAGAGCTTAAATCTGTATGACCTTCGTGAAAGCGTGGGTGTGGTACCGCAAGACGCTTTCCTTTTTAGTGATAGTATAAATAACAATATTAAGTTTGGGAACGAAGATGCTACCAACGACGAAATTGTTGCTGCCGCAAAAAAAGCCGCGGTACACCATAATATAGACGGCTTTACTAAAAAATATGAAACCGTACTTGGAGAGAGGGGAATTACACTTTCGGGAGGGCAAAAACAAAGAGTTTCCATAGCAAGGGCGCTTATAAAAAACGCACCTGTATTGCTCCTGGACGACTGCCTGAGTGCCGTAGATACCGAGACAGAAGAAACAATACTAAATAACCTTAAGGAGTTTTGTAAAGATAAAACAACCATTATAGTAAGCCACAGGGTATCATCTGCAAAAAATGCAGACAAAATACTTATACTAGAGGACGGAAGAATTGTAGAGCAAGGTTCTCACAATCAACTTATAAACCAGAATGGTTATTATAAAGAATTGTACCTTATGCAGCTTTCTGAAAAAGAATTGTAATATTTGTTGCTTTATTAAGATTTTTTTTAGATTTTTGGAAGACGCATAAACCAAGGAACTTAATTTATAAAGGATTATGAGAGAACATGATTTGCTGGAAAAGGAAGAAATCTTTTCTAAAGTCTTAAGAGCTGGAAGAAGGACGTATTTCTTTGATGTGAGGGCTACTAAAGCAGATGATTACTACATTACCATTACCGAGAGTAAAAAGTTTACAGAAGAAGATGGTTCTTTCCACTTTAAAAAGCATAAGATTTACCTTTATAAGGAAGATTTTACATCATTTAAGGAGATACTTGAAGAAATGACCGATTTTGTTTTAAACACAAAAGGTGAGGAAGTTATCTCTGAAAGGCACCAAAAAGATTTCAGGAAATTTTACGGTGAAAGAAATGAAGAGCATGAACTAGAGGTAGCTTCTGAAAGCTTTACCGATATTAGTTTTGACGATATTTAAAAACAATTGCCCTGATTCTGCAGAATCAGGGCAATTGTTTTTTTTCTCTTACTTAAACCTGTAATGGTTTATTTTTTTAGGATATTCCATCAAGGCACCTACAATACTTATAGCGATAAGCAGCATCATTAGCACCAGGTAAAAAATACCATTAAACGTAGAAAAATCGGGAATTTCAGATAGCAATAGGCTGCTTACAACAATGCAGGTTACTACCCAGATTAAAAAGGTAAAAGTTTTCATAGGCATACCACCAATAATAGATAAACAATAATTAAACGGTATGAAAGCCTAAAAGGCCTGAATGGAATATTTATCTTTTAATGATAAATTAGGGCTCAGGAATAATCTGTATAAATATAACTATTTTTTGTAAAAAACTATGACTTATTTTTTAATACTGTAGACACGCTAAAAACCCTGTCGAAATATAATTGTAAGCAAGACAGGTCTGCAATGGTAAGTTCATCCTGTTTTATTTTACCAGCTTCAATAAAGTGCTTTTCCGCAGTAGTCTTCGCCTTAGTATTAAAGTTAATATTAGTAACCGTTATGCGATATTTACCTTCAACAAGCTCTGCTTCAAAGTTAAAGTTATAACCTTTTTTAAACACATTTGAATTATCACCGCATTTATACAGTACATTAGTGCCGGTTCCTTTGTACATTTTTCCGTCGGTATAAATAATCTTAAGCCTGCTGTTTCGCTCTATCAGTGCAGGAATATTTTGCTGAGTAGCCACAAAAACATTTTCCCACACCAGCTTATTATTGATAACAGCAAATCCTGTAACCTGAGAATACCCGCTAAGGCTGAAAAGCAGCAGTATAATTAATAATTGTACTTTTTTCATAGTTATTTTTCTTTCCGGGTACTGCCAAAGGTAAGTTAAAAAAAATTATACTTTGAAAATATTTTTCCAGATTTCTAACTTCTTGGCGAACGGCATGGTTGCATTGGCTCCGCTTGGCGAAGGCAAAGTCATATAGATTCTGTGTTCACTCTTAACTATATATTTGTTATAGTATTTCTCAGCATTCTTGCTGCTAAAAAAAACATACTTTATATTAGGATAAGCGTTATAAAATGATTTAAAATCATTGGCTACCTCATTCTTAATATTACTATCAAGGCTTCCCTCCCGCTCACAGTAAGCCAATACATCCCACAGGGCAATTTTATTTTCGTATAGCAATTTTATTTTGTCATTATAATCGTGCGAAAGTTCCTTTCCTTTTAAGGCATATAGCAGTTTCCAGAACTGATTACCCTTATTACCGTAATATTCCTGTACTTCGAGCGATTTTTCACCGGGCATGGTACCCAGTATAAGTATGGTGCTATCGGGATTTACTACAGGTGGAAAAGCTTTTTTCATAATTATATCCTAAGCTATAAAAAGATTTACAAGTATTCTATTACACAACTAGTTAAACTACTGTTACAGCACATCCTTTTATGATTTTATTTACAAAACTATGCTTTTGCAATATATAACTTTGAGTAAGACAACAACAAATCATGAAGGTTTAAACCAAAATTAAATTTAGTTATGAAAACAGCAACAAAAAGTACTGCAACTTCAGCAAGAACAAGAAATACCAAGGCCGCTGCCACTACCACCACCCGTAGTGCAAGCGCATCGCGGGGAAAGATAAAAGCGAAATCTACCGCAGCGGACGGTCTTAAGGAACTGTTTGTAGATTCGCTAAAGGATATTTACTGGGCAGAAAAAGCACTTGTAAAAGCATTGCCTAAAATGTCTAAAAATGCTACAAACCAAAACCTGATAAATGGCCTTGAGGCGCATACCACCCAAACTGAGGAGCACATTGCCCGCATAGAGCAGGTATTTGAAATCATAGGTAAACGTGCAGTAGCAAAAAAATGTGAGGCTATGGACGGCCTGCTTAAGGAAGGCGTAGACATAATGGAAAGCACAGAGCCCGGGGCAGTACGTGATGCAGGTATTATTGCAGCTTCGCAGAAAATTGAACATTACGAAATAGCTACATACGGTACACTTTGCGCTTTTGCAAAGACACTGGGAATGGACGATGCCGCAAAAATTCTTCATACCACATTGGAGGAAGAAAAACAGGCTGACATAACATTAACAGAGGCCGCTTACAACACCATAAATTTTGATGCTGCTGATGCAGAGGATGATAATGAGGGTTAATGAAAGCAGCATTGCTAATGATGGGGTTTTATAATAAAACCCCATTTTTTTTTCATTAGGTTTATACGTTTAAATTTTACCATACATTAATCAATTATGGGGCAAAATAGAAATACTTCTATACATCTAACTATTCCGTATCTTTGTAAAAAAGCGTAGAGAATGAAGTTTCAGGTAGTTTCAGATTATAAACCCATGGGCGACCAGCCCGCAGCCATAAAACAACTTGTAGAAGGCTTAGAATCCGGCGAACGGTATCAGACACTGCTTGGCGTTACGGGTTCGGGTAAGACATTTACCGTAGCTAATGTGGTTCAGGAAGTTCAGAAACCTACACTGGTTCTTGCCCATAATAAAACACTTGCGGCTCAGTTGTATAGTGAGTTTAAGCAATTCTTTCCAAACAATGCCGTAGAATATTTTGTATCGTACTACGACTATTACCAGCCCGAAGCCTACATTCCCGTTACGGGAACGTACATAGAAAAAGACCTTTCCATAAACGAGGAGCTTGAAAAGATGAGGCTCAGTACTACCTCTTCCCTACTATCCGGGCGTAGAGATATAATAGTTATAGCATCTGTATCATGCCTGTATGGTATTGGTAACCCTGTCGAATTCCAGAAAAACGTTGTATCATTACATAGTGGGCAGGTAATTAGCAGGACAAAATTACTGCATCGTTTAGTGCAAAGTCTTTATGCACGTACCGAAGCCGAGTTTACTCCCGGCACATTTCGCATTAAGGGAGATACGGTAGAAGTATTTCCAAGCTACGGTGATGAACCGTTCCGTATACACTTCTTTGGCGATGAAATTGAAGAAATTGAAGCTTTTGATAAAGTAACTTCTTTAGTTGTAGAAAAGTACGACAGGCTTAATATTTACCCCGCCAACATGTTTGTTACCAGCCCCGATGTACTTCAGGGCGCAATTTGGGAGATACAACAAGATCTTGTAAAACAAGTAGATTATTTTAAAGAAATAGGTAAACACCTCGAAGCCAAACGCCTTGAAGAACGTACTAATTTCGATTTAGAAATGATACGCGAACTGGGTTATTGTTCTGGTATTGAAAATTACTCACGTTACCTGGATCGCAGGCAACCGGGTACAAGGCCATTCTGCCTGCTTGATTATTTCCCTGAAGATTATCTTATGGTTATAGATGAGAGCCACGTTACCGTAAGCCAGGTACATGCCATGTATGGTGGGGACCGCAGCCGTAAAGAGAACCTTGTGGAATACGGTTTCCGGCTGCCGGCTGCCATGGACAACCGCCCGCTAAAATTTGAAGAATTTGAGGCGCTGCAAAACCAGGTACTTTATGTAAGTGCTACGCCTGCCGATTATGAGATGCAAAAAAGCGGTGGTGTGTATACCGAACAGGTTATTCGCCCTACCGGGCTACTTGACCCGGTTATAGAAATACGCCCAAGCGTTAATCAGATAGACGACCTTATAGAGGAGATACAACAGCGTGTAGAGGTAGATGAGCGTGTGCTTGTGACTACCCTGACCAAGCGTATGGCAGAGGAACTTGCAAAATACCTTACCAAGGTTTCTATCCGTTGCCGATACATTCATAGTGAAGTGGATACCCTGGAACGTGTAGAAATAATGCAGGATTTACGTAAAGGTATTTTTGATGTGCTTATTGGGGTCAACCTGCTTCGTGAGGGGCTTGACTTACCCGAGGTTTCATTGGTTGCCATACTCGATGCTGATAAGGAAGGTTTCCTACGCAGTACACGTTCGTTAGTACAAACCGTGGGGCGTGCCGCGCGTAACGTAAATGGTAAAGCGATTATGTATGCCGATAAAATTACCGACAGCATGCAACGCACCATTGACGAAACAGCTTACCGCCGTGAAAAACAAATAAACTTTAATACTGCTAATGGCATAGTACCAAAAGGGCTTAACAAGAAAATTGAAAGTGCCTTGGTTAAGAGTCCTATTACATCATTCCATTATGATAATTCCCATAAAATAGCTGCAGAGCCAGATACTGCGTATATGGCTAAAGGGGATGTTGAAAAGCTTATCAGGGAAAAACGTAAGTCTATGGAAAAAGCAGCAAAAGAGCTTGATTTTATGCAGGCTGCTAAGTTAAGGGATGAAATAAAAGTGCTTCAGGAAAAAATATAGACTGGCAACCTAACAATCTGAATATTCAATAATCTGGCAGTCTAAAAATCTGATTGATGAAAGTAACCCCCGAACATAACGAACGTATTGCGAAGATGACTTTAGCATCAGTCTATCCACATTATATAGCTAAAGTTGAGAAAAAGGGTCGTACGAAAAAAGAGTTGCTACAGATTATAGAATGGTTAACAGGCTTTGACGATAAAAAACTGCAAAACCTTATTGATGAAAAAGCGACTTTTGAAATCTTCTTTAAAAGAGCTGTCTTAAATCCCAATGCAGAATTGATAAAAGGTGTCATTTGCGGTTACCGTATTGAAGAGATAGACAATGAACTTACCCGTAATGTACGCTATCTTGATAAGTTAGTAGATGAATTAGCTAAAGGTAAAACTATAGAAAAGATTTTGAGAAAATAAAATGAGGGCTTCATTTCTGAAGCCCTCATTTGTATCATTTAAATATAGTGTTTAGTTAAAAACAACGTTTCCTTTGTTTCTTATAAGCATCACTTCTATAATCTTTGCAGCAGCAGTATCGCTAATTTCCAGAGATTTAGCTAAAGTTTCAATAATAAGTTCTTCATCTTTAGAGATTTCACCATCAGCAAGAACAAGTTCTACACTCATTGCAAACAATGTTTCTTTATCCTCTTGCTTAACAGCCTTACTGCCTGCTTCTACAAGTCCTGCACCGCCAATTTTTTCTTTTGCAGCCAAAATCGAATTAAAAAAACTACCAATATTTACGCCTTTAAATTTAGTTTTAAACGTCAACATTTTAGCTAATGAATCAATTTCTGCATCGTCCATGTCGCCATCAGCAAGCATACATGCAAATAAAACAGCCACCCAGCCTTCGTGCTCTCCCGGAGCGTATACAAATGTTGTGTCAGCTTTTTTTGAAAAAAGGTCAAATAGTCCCATAATTAATGATTGTTTGATTTTAAAATTTAGTGCAATATAGTTTTTCGCTTTAAAATGCCAAAAAAAAAATGAGTGAAATTACTGTTCTTAAATACCCATTTAGGAACTATTATAACTATAAAACTCAAATAAAAAAGTTAACTTTGCGTGCTTTAAAAACAGATACGAAATGCGTATATCTTACAATTGGCTTAAACAATTTATTAAACTAGACTGGACATCTGAAGAAACCTCTGCCCTGCTTACCGATCTTGGGCTGGAAGTAGAAGGAGTTGATAAATACGAATCACTTAAAGGAGGCCTGGAAGGCGTAGTTATAGGCCACGTGCTTACCTGCGTACAACACCCTAATGCGGACAGGCTGCGTGTTACCACGGTAGACCTTGGTGATGGCAATGCCCCTGTACAAATAGTATGTGGCGCTCCTAATGTTGCAGCCGGACAAAAAGTTGCAGTTGCTACAATAGGTACCACACTTTATGATAAAGAAAGTAATGCCTTCCAGATAAAAAAAGGAAAAATACGTGGTGAAGAAAGCCATGGTATGATTTGTGCAGAAGATGAACTTGGCCTTGGCGAAAGCCATGACGGTATCATGATACTGGCAGAAGACCTTGTAACGGGCACTCCGGCTGCAAAAATATTTGACATAGCAACCGACGAAGTTTTTGAAATAGGCCTTACGCCTAACCGTGCCGACGCCATGAGTCATCTTGGTGTAGCGCGTGATCTTAAGGCCGGACTTTCCCAAAAGAATGTGCACACCGAACTTATTACCCCGTCGGTTAGTAATTTCCGTGTGGATAAGCGTATCCTTAAAATGGATGTGCGTGTGGAAGATACCAAACGTGCTCCGCGTTACTGTGGTGTTACCATATCTGGTGTTACGGTAAAACCTTCTCCGTCGTGGTTACAAAACAGGCTTAAAGCCATAGGCCTTACACCGAAAAACAACATTGTAGACGTTACCAATTACGTACTGCACGAACTTGGACAACCGCTACACGCGTTTGACGCTGCTAAAATAAAAGGCAACAAGGTTATTGTAAAGACGGCTGTTGCAGGTACTAAATTCGTAACGCTAGACGATGTAGAGCGCACGCTGCATGAAGAAGACCTTATGATTTGCGACGAAAAAGGCCCTATGTGCATTGCCGGTGTTATGGGCGGTAAAGATTCAGGAGTTACCGAAGCTACTGCTACCATATTTCTGGAGAGCGCATATTTTAACCCGGTATCTATTAGGAAAACTGCGAAACGCCACGGCATAAGCAGCGACGCTTCCTTCCGTTTTGAAAGAGGTATCGACCCGAACATTACACAATACGCACTTAAACGTGCTGCCCTGCTTATACAGGAGACTGCCGGAGGAGAAATAACTTCAGATATTGAAGACCAGTTCCCTAAGAAAATCGAAGATCATTCGGTATTCCTAAGCTTTGAAAATGTAAATCGTGTAATAGGCCAGGAAATATCTAAGGAAACCATCAAAAAGATACTCGTATCGCTTGATATTAAGATTAGCAATATGTCTGAAAAAGGCCTTGGTCTTATCATACCGGTGTACCGTGTAGATGTAGAGCGTGAGATTGACGTTATTGAAGAGATATTAAGGATATACGGATACAACAACATTGGCTTCACGCAAAAGTTGAATGCTTCTATATCAAATTCTTCACGCACAGAAGATTACAAGTTGCAAAATATTATTGCAACCCAGCTTACATCGCTCGGTTTCAATGAGATGATGGCTAACAGCCTTACCACACCTGAGTACATTGCACTTTCTGAAAACCTGAAAGAAGAACATAATGTAACCATGCTAAACCCGCTTAGTAACGACCTTGCCGTAATGAGGCAATCGTTGTTATTTAGCGCGCTCGAAGCGGTTTCATTTAACATAAACCGCCGTCGTGCCGATCTTAAATTCTTTGAGTTTGGTAAAAGTTACCATAATGTAGCAGGCAGTTATAATGAAAATAAGCACCTAACACTTACTGTTACCGGTAACCGTATACAGGAAAACTGGACGCAAGGGCAAAAAGCTGCTGACTTCTTCCTGTTTAAAGGGTACATTACACAAGTGCTTGCAAGGCTTGGGTTAAATAAAGTACAGAGCCAGCCACTTACAAATGATGTGTTTGCTGAAGGTATGACGTTCTCTATAGGAGCTGAAGTCATAGTTGAATTCGGGACCATTAAAAAGCCTGTACTAAAACACTTTGATGTTAAACAAGAGGTACTATTTGCAGACTTCAATTGGGCTGCTATTACCAAAATTGTTTCAGGAAAAATCAAGTTTACCGAAATATCTAAGTTCCCTGAAGTACGCCGTGACTTAGCATTGCTTGTAGACGCCAATGTTACTTTCGAAGATATCTATAAAACTTCTGTACTAAGCGAAAAAGCGTTACTGAAAGATGTAAGCCTTTTTGATGTATATGAAGGTAAGAACCTTCCGGAAGGAAAGAAATCGTATGCTGTAAGCTTTGTATTACAGGACAGCAGCAAAACCCTTACTGATGACCAGATTGATAAGATTATGGGTAAAATAAGGCAAAACCTTGAAAAAGAGACCGGAGCACAACTCCGATAGAGTATAAATAAAAACGGGAGCAAATTGCTCCCGTTTTTATTTGTAAGTTTTTCATCTCATTGTTTTTGATCCATCAAAGACTTTTTCTTTTGTAAAACTTCGGCTTTTGCCTTCTCCACGACTTCACCTTTTAGTTTCAGGGCTACCACACCGTCCGGTACGTTTACAGCATTACTCTGTACGGTTACCGTTTTTCTGAAAGGACCGGTATGCATATCATATTTTACTTCAATCTTCCCTGTCTTTCCTGGTTTTATTGGTTCATTCGGCTTTATCGGCACAGCACAGCCACAGGTAGATTTTACATCTGTAATTATAAGGTCGGCATTGCCGGTATTTGTAAATTCAAATACGCGTACCCCATTATCATCTGTTTTATTTGTAATACCGTAATCTACAGTATCGCTCTTAAATTCAATCTTGGGCCCCGTCTGGGCATGCAGCCCTACTGTTGCGAACATTATTAGTAGTGCCAGATGTAAAATTTCCTTCATGTGCCGCGCTTTTATGTGAGTAAAAATAATGAACTAAGTTTTAAGGTCAAATATTACGTACTCTTTTTTTGTAATTGTTGTTATATGGTTATTTTTGTAAATAATTTTTAACAAAAACCGCACCATTTTTTGGTTGCTTTTATTCAAGCTAAAAATAATATGACGATTCCAGCGCATTTTGACCCGCAAGCAGTAGAGAGTAAATGGTACGACTACTGGATGAAAAACAATTATTTCCATTCAGAACCCGATAGCCGTACTCCGTATACCATCGTAATCCCGCCACCAAACGTCACCGGGGTACTGCACATGGGACATATGCTTAACAATACCATACAGGATGTACTCATTCGCCGTGCTCGCCTTAAAGGCTTTAATGCCTGCTGGGTACCGGGTACGGACCATGCCAGTATAGCTACCGAAGCAAAAGTTGTTGCTAAACTGAAAGCAGAGGGCATTAACAAGGCTGACTTGAGTCGTGAGGAATTCCTGAAGCACGCATGGGAATGGACCGATAAGTATGGCGGTGTTATCCTGGAACAGTTAAAAAAACTTGGCGCTTCATGCGACTGGGAGCGTACTAAATTTACCATGGACCCCGATATGAGCGCTTCGGTTATAAGGTCGTTTGTAGACTTGTATAACAAAGGGCTTATTTACCGTGGCTACCGTATGGTTAACTGGGATCCGGAAGCTAAGACTACCCTAAGCGACGAAGAGGTTATCTACGAAGAGCGCCAGGGTAAACTATACCACATTAAATACCAGATAGAAGGCACTGAAGAATACATTACCATAGCCACTACACGTCCTGAAACCATTTTAGGCGATACCGCTATATGTATTAACCCAAATGATGAACGTTACACGCATCTGCAAGGTAAGAAAGCAATCGTGCCAATTGTAAACCGTGTTATACCTATCATTTTTGATGAGTATGTGGATATGGAATTCGGTACAGGGGCGCTAAAAGTAACTCCTGCCCACGATGTTAACGATAAAGAACTTGGCGCAAAGCACAACCTTGAAATCATCGATATTTTTAATGAAGATGCTACACTAAACAGCTTTGGACTGCACTATGCCGGTAAAGACCGTTTTGTGGTTAGAGATGAAATAGCCAAAGAGCTTGAGACAATTGGTAACCTTGAAAAAGTAGAAACACACCTTAATAAAGTAGGAACTTCAGAGCGTACCAAGGCGGTTATAGAACCAAGGCTAAGCGACCAGTGGTTCCTTAAAATGGAGGACCTTGTAAAGCCTGCTATTAAAGCGGTGCTTGAAACGGAAGAAGTAAAACTATATCCAAGCCGTTTTAACAACACCTACCGCCACTGGATGGAAAACATCCGTGACTGGAACATTTCGCGCCAGTTGTGGTGGGGCCAGCAGATACCTGCCTACTATTATGGTGATGGTAAAGAAGATTTTGTTGTTGCCGAAACTCCGGCACAGGCTCTTGAACTTGCTAAAGAAAAAACAGGCAACAGCACACTTACGGCTGCCGACCTTACTCAGGATGTAGATGCTCTTGATACCTGGTTCAGTTCATGGCTATGGCCAATGAGTGTTTTTGGTGGTATCATGGATCCGGAGAGCGAAGACTTTAAATACTACTACCCCACTAATGACCTTGTTACCGGTCCGGATATTTTGTTCTTCTGGGTGGCACGTATGATCATAGCAGGCTATGAGTATGCTGGCGAAAAACCATTTACTAATGTATACTTAACGGGTATTGTGCGTGATAGCCAACGCCGTAAAATGAGTAAATCACTTGGTAATTCACCAGACCCGCTTGACCTGATTGAAAAATTTGGTGCAGACGGTGTACGTGTAGGACTACTTCTTAGTGCTTCTGCAGGTAACGATATTCTGTTTGACGAAGAACTTTGCGCACAGGGCAAAGGGTTTACCACCAAAGTATGGAATGCATTCCGTCTTATCAAAGGTTGGGAAGTAGCCGATATTGAGCAACCTGAACACTCTAAAAGAGCCATTGAATGGTATGAAAATAAGCTACAAAAAACGCTTGCTGAGATCGAAGATCATTTTGAAAAATACCGTATCAGTGATGCGCTTATGGCCATTTACAAACTGGTTTGGGATGATTTCTGTTCATGGTTCCTGGAAATGATTAAACCGGGATACCAGCAGCCAATAGACAGCACTACATTTGCCAAAGCAATTGAACTGCTTGAGAATAACCTGAAACTGCTGCATCCGTTTATGCCGTTCTTAACTGAAGAAATTTGGCATCACATAGCTGAGCGTACCGAAAAAGAAGCGCTTATCATTGCCGAATGGCCGGAAATCAAATCTTATGATGAAAAGCTTTTGGCTGAATTTGACTTTGCTGCCGAAGTTATTGCGGGTATCCGTACGATAAGGAAAGATAAAAACATAGCGTTTAAAGACGCTATAGCCCTTAAAGTGGTTAATGCAGAAAATGCTTCAACCGCTTTTGACAGTGTAATTTCTAAATTAGGCAACGTTACCGCTATTGAATACATAACAGAAAAAGTAGGTGGTGCACTTACCTTCCGTGTTAAGAGCAACGAATACTTTATACCGGTAACGGGTAATGTAAACATTGAGGACGAAATAGCTAAACTACAACAGGAACTTGACTACAACCGTGGTTTCCTTAAATCAGTACAAGGTAAACTGAGCAACGAAAAATTCGTGAACAGCGCCCCAGAAAAGGTGGTTGCTATAGAACGTCAGAAAGAAGCCGACGCACTTTCTAAAATTGCAATGCTTGAAGAAAGTCTTGCTGCGCTTAAATAAAAATCAACAATATTTTCCAATAAAAAAAGTTCAGGTTTTCGCCTGAACTTTTTGCTTTATATAACTTTTGTTTTTATTCCAGACTCAGGGTTATTTGCCCGTCGTCCTCAAGGTTTGTTGCAGGTTCATCATCTTCAGCCCCTTCAATGGTAATTTCAGGTTCTTCGGATTCTGGTTCTTCATAAGGCAAAGACTCCAGCAGATTAATTTCCTTAACCTTATCGGCAGTAAGCTGGTTACCCAGTGCTTTTATACCTTTAACCGCTATAAAACTTTCAAGCTCTACGGTTATCGTATCTTTTTGTATACCTCTTATTTTAGGGAAAATCACCTCGGCCACCGGTCTCCAGTCAGTGCTTACTATTTCAAGCCTTGATTCTGCGTGTTCTGTTATAAAAGTCTCTTCTTTATTCTCGTTTTCAACAAGGAAACGTTTTATATAATAACGTTGTTTTTCACCGTCGTAATAAATGGCTGAAACCGGCTTATTAGGATTCCATTTTTCCAGGGTAATCATACCATCGTCAAAGTGTGTGGTAAGTTCAGGGACAATTGTTTTCAACTTACCATTTTGGTTAATAACAAGCAACCTGTCATTTGGCTTAAATTCACCAAGCAACTCACCCCGGGCATCTACGTTAAGGCGGTGTACGGTATCGTCAAACCAAATCCTTCTTGGCTTTAATGTACTGATACCCTTTTCTTTAAGTTCTATCTTTTTAATCGGATATTTAGTTACCGTATTACCCCTCGACGCACGCCCTTTAATGGCTATAGCTGCAAAATCAAGATCTATTTTTAGTTTCTTAATGCTACCTACCTGACGCAACAATACCGTTACTACCTCGGCTTCACCATTAGGGTTACCGCTAAAGTATAGCACCATAGAGTCTTTTGTTCCGGCAGTAAGGTCATACGGTTTATCACGCGTTACACCAGACACATTAAAACGCTTTACGAAACTTGCACCATTTTTACCATCACGGTAAATCATATTATAAATGGTACGCTTATCATTCCTGTCAAATACCGCTACGTGGATAATATCTTTACCTACAAAAGTCTTTACATCAACCTTGGTGATAATCATACTACCATCACGCAGAAATACGATCACATCATCAATATCTGAACAATCGGCTACGTACTCATCTCTTTTAAGTCCGGTACCTACAAAGCCTTCTTCACGATTTACATAAAGCTTGGTATTTCGTAATACTACCTTGGTCGCTTCAATATTATCAAAGTTTCGAATCTCGGTTTTACGCTCTCTTCCTTTACCGTATTTATCCCTGAGGTTTTGGAAATACTTTATAGCAAAATCAATAATATGTTCAAGGTTATAACGTACCTCTTCAATCTCGCCGTCAAGGGCTTCAAGTTTCTCCTGGGCTTTATCTATGTCAAATTTAGAAATACGCTTAATCCTGATCTCGGTAAGACGAACTATGTCCTCCTCGGTTACGGCACGTTTCAGGTGTGTGGTAAATGGTTTTAAGCCTTCATCAATAGCGTGGATAACACCTTCCCACGTTTCCTCCTCTTCAATAAGGCGGTAGATACGGTTTTCTATGAAAATACGTTCCAGCGACAGGAAATGCCACTGTTCCATAAGTTCCCCAAGCTCTATTTCTAGTTCGCGCTTCAGCAAATCAACCGTACGGTGTGTAGAGATGCGCAGCATTTCGCTTACACCAACAAAGTATGGCTTGTGGTTTTCAATCACGCAGCCCAGTGGTGCAATAGATGTTTCGCAGGCTGTAAAAGCATACAGTGCATCTATAGTTTTATCCGGTGATACACCTGGCGGCAGGTGGATAAGTATTTCTACATCCGCTGCCGTGTTATCTTCAATTTTTTTGACTTTAATTTTACCCTTTTCGTTGGCTTTCAGTATACTGTCTATCAACGTACCGGTATTGGTACTAAAAGGTATCTGGGTAATAACCAGCGTGCTTTTATCCAGCTGTGATATTTTAGCACGTACACGTACACGGCCACCCCGCATACCATCGTTGTAGTTAGTCATGTCGGCAATACCTGCCGTAGGGAAATCTGGGTATATGGTAAACGGTTTGTTTTTCAATATTTTTACCGAAGCATCTATAAGCTCCAGGAAGTTATGGGGCAAAACCTTGGTAGATAAGCCCACCGCAATACCTTCAGCTCCCTGTGCTAATAGCAACGGGAACTTTACAGGGAGGTTTACCGGTTCATTCTTACGACCGTCATAACTCAGCTGCCATGTAGTAATTTTTGGGCTGTACAATACCTCAAGGCCAAATTTACTCAGCCTTGCCTCAATGTATCGGGAAGCCGCGGCACCATCACCCGTAAGGATGTTACCCCAGTTACCCTGTGTATCTATAAGTAAATCCTTTTGTCCTATCTGTACCATAGCATCACCTATACTGGCATCGCCATGCGGGTGATACTGCATGGTATGCCCCACAACGTTAGCTACCTTATTGTACCTACCGTCATCCAGCTCCTTGAGCGAGTGCATAATACGGCGCTGCACAGGTTTAAAGCCATCTTCAATGGCGGGTACGGCACGCTCCAGGATTACGTAAGATGCGTAGTCCAGAAACCAGTCTTTATACATACCGCTAACCCTGGTTATGGTTTCGGCGGCATCGGGTTCATGTTCTCCTGGATTAAAATGGGCTTCGCCTCCTTCTAAAGGCTCCAGATGTTCTTCGTCCATGTATTCTTCCTGTGTTTGTTTAGGTCGAAAATCGCTTTGTTTACGGTAAAAAAGGGATTTTTACAAATATATTAAAAAACGCCAAAATATTGGCCAAACCTTATAACAAGTAAAAAGTGGGATATAAGAAAAAAACTTATATCCCACTTTTATAGTATGCTGTAAGCAATTAAATTCCTGCCACAGCTTTGATTTCGTCTATTATGCGAAGAGCAAGTGCATCGGCTTTTTCCTGGGTTTGCGCTTCAGTATATATACGGATAATGGGCTCGGTATTACTTTTGCGCAGGTGTACCCATTCTTCGGCAAAGTCAATCTTTACACCATCTACTGTAGCTATATTTTCATGGGCATACTTATCTTCCATAGCTGTAAGTATAGCATCTACATCTATCTGGGGAGTAAGTTCTATCTTGTTTTTACTCATATAATATTGCGGATACGATGCCCTCAGAGCCGCTACATCAGTAATATTATTTTCGGCAAGATACGTAAGGAACAGTGCTACACCTACAAGGGCATCGCGTCCGTAATGAAGCTCAGGGTAAATAATACCACCGTTACCTTCACCACCTATAATGGCATTGTTCTTCTTCATAAGCTCCACCACGTTTACCTCACCCACGGCACTGGCCTCATAAGTACCTTTATGTTTTTGGGTAATATCGCGCAGGGCACGGCTTGATGACATGTTGCTTACCGTATTACCCGGGGTTTTCCCCAATACAAAATCGGCTACGGCAACCAGCGTATATTCTTCACCAAACATTTCACCATCATTGTTTATAAAAGCAAGACGGTCTACGTCAGGGTCTACCACGATACCAAAATCAGCTTGTTCCTCTACTACCAACTTACTAATATCACCAAGATGTTCTTTTAAGGGCTCCGGATTGTGTGGAAAATGACCATTTGGCGTACAGTACAGGCGTACCACCTCTACCCCCATTTGTTCTAGTAGCTTCGGTATAATAATTCCACCCGATGAGTTAACCCCATCTACCACTACCTTAAATTTCTTTTCCCTTACTAAATCGGCGTTTACCAAAGGTAAGTCCAACACTTCATCTATATGGATATCCATGTAGGCATCATTCTGCGTTACCTCACCCAGATTGTCTACATCGGCAAAATTAAAAGCCTCATTTTCGGCTATTTCAAGGATTTTGGCACCATCTGCACCGCTAAGAAACTCACCGGTTTCGTTAAGCAACTTAAGAGCGTTCCATTGTTTTGGGTTGTGGCTTGCCGTAAGAATAATTCCACCATCGGCTTTTTCAAGCGGAACAGCTACTTCTACGGTGGGTGTAGTGCTCAGGCCAAGGTCTATAACATTTATGCCAAGGCCAACTAATGTATTTACCACAAGGTTGTGTATCATAGGGCCGGATATACGCGCGTCGCGTCCTATAACTACTGTAAGTTTATCTTTATTCGAATTATTTTTAAGGAAAGTACCGTAGGCCGAAGCAAATTTTACAGCATCGACAGGGGTAAGGTTATCTCCTGTATTGCCTCCTATAGTACCACGGATACCTGATATGGATTTAATTAGCGTCATTTTCTGTTTTTACATTTTTAGGAAGACAAATATACATAATTTAAGGTGTAACGGATACATAGCTTCCGTATCCTGTAGTCATCAATAAATAAAACAAAGCCCCGGAAGTACTTAACTAACATCCGGGGCGTAACCAGAAGTAACCTAAAATCATTTTTATCTTAATAACCTGTATTCTGTACCAGATTGGGATTTACATTTAATTCTGTTTACGGTTCCGGCCAAAGTTTACTAATACCGGCAACAAAATTTTTCTTTTGGTACACATAAAACCTTGTGCATCTACCGGAAAGGCGGTGTATGAAGAAGGAGTAATAGCCCTGTCTGAAATAATAGAGTTATAGTCCATCCTTGGGTCGCGGTTCTGGTAAGGGTTAGTGCAATCGTATAGTGGTGGTGCTGCTTGCAAAACAGGGCGCAGAAATGCATATCTTTGAAATAAGTAAAGAAAATGCAGCTGCTACAGTTTCATCGTAGTACAAAACGGTGGTAAAGCTGCGTTGCATACCGTAGATATTTCTGACCAAAAAGCAGCGGTTGCCGCGTTTGAAAACATCGGTGCACTTAACATACTGGTAAACGACGCCGGGATTGTCCATATTGGCAAAGCGGATAGCATCGACGGCAGATTCACTATCTTAAACAATTAAATCAAAACTAAAATTCGGCACAGTTGGTGAACATTGGTGAAATTAGTGTCAAAAAAATACTCCGCATGAAATTAATACGATTTGGGCAACCCGACAGCGAAAAACCGGGCGTTATCATAAACTATAAACGCTACGATGTATCGCATCTTGTGGCCGATTATAATGAGGATTTCTTTTCGGGTGATGCCCTTAAGAATATTGAAGCAGGTAACCTTCCTGAAGTTTCAGGAGAGGAACGGCTGGGCACACCATTGGCAAGGCCTTCAAAACTGATATGTGTTGGGCTTAACTATAAAGACCACGCTGCCGAAACCAACAACCCCTATTCCGGCCGAACCTATATTGTTTCTCAAGGCCACGCCGGCAATCGTTGATCCTAACGATGACCTGGTCATCCCAAAAAAATAGCACTAAAACCGACTGGGAAGTGGAACTTGCCATTGTCATAGGCAAAAAAAAAGTTACGTAGCGGAAGCTGACGTAGAAATACTGAACTCCTCCGCTTAATCCTTTTTAAAAAATATCTGACATCAATTATGAAGCTGAATAAACAATATTCATTTTTAGCAGTTCTGCTTACGGTTTATGGTACCGTAAAAGCCCAAAACCAACTCACACTACATTACAACAAACCCGCTAAAGAGTGGACAGAAGCACTACCTGTAGGTAACGGCAGGCTTGGCGCCATGGTTTTGGGGAAAACAGATGAGGAGCTCATCCAACTTAATGAAGCATCGTTATGGAGCGGTGGCCCGGTAGCAAAAAATGTTAATCCTACCGCTTTTGACTACCTGGCTCCTACCCGTAAAGCACTTGCTGAGGGCGATTACGAAAAAGCTTACGAACTTACTAAAAAAATGCAGGGTGTATACAGCGAAAGCTATATGCCACTGGGTGATTTGATCTTAAAACAGGATTTAGGAGGTAAGACTCCCACGGCATACTATCGTGGGTTAAACATTCAGGATGCGGTGGCTACCACTACCTTTACCATAGACGGCGTTACCTATAAAAGAGAGGTTTTTGCTTCCGCCCCTGGCGAAAGTATTATTATACGACTAACGGCAAGCAAGGCTAAGAGCATTTCATTTACCGCGTCTACGGCAAGCAAACTGAACAATACGGTTACTACCGATAAAAACATGCTGGTTGTTAAAGGCAAAGCACCGGCACATGCCGACCCAAGTTATATTAGCTACAACAAACAACCTGTTGTATACGAGGATGTAAGCGGTTGCCGTGGCATGCGTTTTGAAACCCTTGTGAAACCAGTGGTTAAAGACGGTACGGTAACAGTACGAAACGGACAGATACAAGTTAAAAATGCAACCGAGGTAGTACTTATTATAACAGCTGCCACCAGCTTTAACGGCTTTGACAAGTGCCCTGACAGCGAAGGCAAAGACGAACATAAAATCGCGCAGGATCACCTGAAAAAATCTGTTGGAAAAAAGTATGATGCATTGCTAAAAGACCATCTTAACGATTTCCATCGTTTGTTCAACAGGGTGACGCTTACGCTGAATGCAGGCGAAGAAGACAAATCAACTCTTTCTACCGATGAAAGGTTGGAAGAATATACTAACGGCGGTAAAGACGCTAATCTTGAGTCTCTGTTTTTTCAATACGGGCGTTACCTGCTTATCTCTGCATCTCGTACCAATAGTGCCCCTGCCAACCTACAGGGCATTTGGAACAAGGAATTGCGCGCGCCATGGAGTAGTAATTATACGACCAACATAAACGTGCAGATGAACTACTGGCCGGTAGAATCGGGCAACCTGTCTGAGTTGTTTACACCGCTTGACAGCTACATCAAAAATGTATCGGTTACCGGTGCGGAAACGGCACAGAGCTTTTACCATGCCAAAGGTTGGGTGGTTCACCACAATTCAGACATCTGGGGCACGAGCAACCCGGTGGGCGACCTTGGCAAAGGCGACCCAATGTGGGCCAACTGGTATATGGGTGCCAACTGGCTGAGCAGGCACTTATGGGAACATTATCAATATACCGGCGATAAAAAATACCTTGAAAAGGTATACCCTATAATGAAGGGCGCTGCATTGTTTACCCTTGACTGGCTTCAGGAAGACAAAGACGGTTACCTGGTTACCATGCCGTCTACATCGCCTGAAAACAAGTATTATTATGACGGGAAAAAGAAAGGTGCCGTTACCGTGGCATGTACCATGGATATGGCGATTATACGGGATTTGTTCAGTAATACGTTGGCTGCAGCCAAAATATTAAATACGGATAGCGATTTAAGTAAAACGATAGAAACTGCCAACGCGAAACTGTTGCCGTACAAAATAGGCCGTAAAGGCCAGCTACAGGAGTGGTACAAGGACTTTGAAGAAGAAGACCCGCACCACAGGCATACTTCGCATCTGTATGCCTTGCACCCTGCTACGAGCATTTCTCCGCTTAAAACACCTGAACTTGCCAATGCCGCCCGTAAAACCCTGGAACTTCGTGGCGACGATGGTACGGGCTGGAGCCTTGCCTGGAAAGTAAACATGTGGGCACGCCTGCTGGACGGTAACCACGCCTATACGCTTTTCAGGAACCAGTTGCGCCTTACCAAGGACAACGACCCTAGATATGGCGGACACGGTGGCGCTTATCCGAACCTGTTTGATGCCCACCCTCCATTTCAGATAGACGGTAACTTTGCCGGAACCGCCGGTATCATAGAGATGTTGTTGCAAAGCCAGAACAATGAAATCCACCTGCTTCCCGCCCTACCCGATGCCTGGAAAAAAGGTGTTGTAAAAGGATTGGTTGCCAAAGGAAATTTCACTGTAGATATTAACTGGAACAATGGTAAAATGGTTTCGTCAACTGTAGTTTCAAACATTGGCGGAAGCTGTACCATAAGGGCTAATGAACCTTTTAAAATAACTGAACTGGGACTTAGCAGCCAAAAGTCGTCCATTGGATATGTGATAACATTTGAAAGTAAAAAGGGGAAAACATATGAAGTTAAACCTTTTAACTAAAAAAAAACGATTAAAGCATTAATTTACAGTAAATTACAATTGAAATGCATCTTTTTTTTAAAAGATGCATTTTGTTTTCCAATACATTAATTGTGTAATACCTAGATATAAAAGTAGTACGATATAGTGTATAAAGGGATTTATAAATTTACGATATATCATAAATTAAAAGCCAACACAAAAACATAAGTCACTGTAATTCATATAAATGAATTACAGGCATCCTTTTGGTTTCATTTATTATAAATTTTAAAAAACTAATTTATGAAACCCTCTCCTAATTTATTATCTCCGGATAACCACACGCTTGTACTAATCGATTTTGAAGGGCAAATGGCTTTTGCAACAAAAAGCATTTCCATGGCAGAACTGCGTACCAACACCGCGATCATTGCCGGAGCTTCAAAAATTTTTGATGTACCAACCATTGTTACTACTGTTGCTGAAGAAAGTTTCTCAGGGCCGGTATTCCCTGAAATCGAAGAGTTTTATCCACAAGCTACATCGGGCTATATAGACCGTACCAGCATGAACACCTGGGAAGACGAAGCCGCCTACAAAACCATTACCGGGACAGGTAAACAAAAAATTGTACTTGCCGGATTGTGGACAGGTGTATGTATTGTAGGCCCTGCCCTATCTGCCCTTGCTGAAGGTTATGAGGTATACGCTATTACCGATGCTTGTGGCGATGTAAGTACAGAAGCTCACGAACGCGCCGTACAGCGTATGATACATGAAGGCGTAAAACCTATTACTTCTGTTCAATACCTGCTGGAACTGCAACGCGACTGGGCACGCCAGGAAACCTACGTATCGGTAACCAACCTTATGAAGAAATACGGTGGCAGCTACGGTCTGGGAATTCATTATGCGCATAACATGCTGAAACACGAATAATACACACCACCCGCCTTTGCCATTCCCCGAAACCAAATGATTATGAAAAAGTATTACATCATATCCCTGCTCATCCTATGTTGCTGTACCCTGTCTGCCCAGCCATTTAAACTGCTGCGCTACGACGAGGACTACAGCTACCTGAAAGATTCGGCAAGGAATACGTACCAAAACTTTAAGTACGTACCATTAAAAAATGGTAGTAGCGTATACGCATCATTTGGCGGGGAAGCACGGGCAGAGTATGTAGATTTCAACAACGAAGACTGGGGAAGAATGGGCATAGGCCACAACAACTTCCTGCTACAACGCTACAGCCTGCATACCGATGTACACTTGGGGAGCAAAGTGAGGGTATTTGCCCAACTGCGCAGTGCCTTGCAGGATGGTCGTAAAAACGGCCCGCGTGGCATAGACGAAGACCGACTTAACATACAAAATCTCTTTATAGACCTTACCGCCTGGCAAAGGGAGCAGAAAAAAGTACTGTTCAGGTTGGGAAGACAGGAACTGGATTACGGTTCGGGGCGACTTATCTCGGTACGTGAAGGCCCTAACGCAAGACTATACTTTACAGGTGCCAAGGCAATGTACGCATCAAAACGCATTACAGCCGATGCCTTTGTAATGATGGCAGATACTACCTATCCCGGGGCTTTTGACAATAAGCCTACAAAGCAAATCAACCTGTGGGGTGGTTACGGCAAAATCATTTTCCCGGCAGCGGGCAACCTCGATGTATATTATATCGGCATACGTCGGGATTATTCTCCTTATGAGGAGGGTAAAGCTAAAGAGCTACGCCATACCGTAGGCGGAAGATTCTGGCGCTATGGTGGGGGATTCATCTATAACCTTGAAGGCGCGTATCAGTTTGGCAGCTTTGGCAATGGTAACATCAGCGCGTGGACAGCCTCGGCAGATGTAGGCTATATGTTTGAAAACACCGTATTCAGGCCTACCATAAACCTGCGAAACGACTACATTTCGGGTGACAGGCGTGCCGGCGACGGCGACCTACAAACCTTTAACCCCATTTACCCAAAGGGCGGTTACTTTGGCTTCAGCCCGCAGATAGGGCCTGTAAACCTCATCGACATCCATCCTTATGCCACATTCGACCTTCTTAAAACACTTCGCCTGCAACTTGATGTGGTGTACAACTGGCGCTATTCCTTGCAGGATGGCGTGTACCGCCCCAGCGGGGTTTTTAACCGTCCGGGCGCAGCATCAAACCAGCGGTATATAGGTACGGCGTATCTTGCCGGCCTTACATACACACTAAATCCTTTTATGAGCTTTACCGGAGGAATACAGTACTTTAAAACGGGAGCTTTTATAGAAGACATCATACCTAATGCTAAAGACGGGTTGTTTATGAACGCCCGAGTAACCATCAAATTTTAATCGCATCCAAATTATGAAAACAATGCAACTGTTTAAAAGATATGCCCTTGTGGCAACCCTGGCACTAGTGTTCAGCACTTCATTCGCCCAGGATAAAATGACAGCTATAGGCACCTCTAAAGTTTGGGGTACCGTAGAGGGCGTAGCCGTAGAAGGTCTTGTACAGGGACCATCGGCAGCAAAATCAGAACTTCAGGTAGCCTGTGTATTTGAATACACCGAGGGCGATATCTTTAACGCACCTCCTGCCCTGCCGGCTCAACTAAACGGTCTTGTGCACTTAGATGATGCCCTGAACCACCAACTTACTGAGTTGCGTAAATCAGGAAAATTCCGCGGGCATGCGCTGGAAACCGTTTTGCTTACCCCGGCCAAAAGCGACCTTGCGGCACCAAAGCTATTAATCATTGGCTTGGGCGACCGTAATAAATTCAATCCCGAAATCATGAAACAGGTAGGCAGTGTAGCCGTGCGCGAAGCCCTTCGCCTGGGGATTAGTCATTTCGCTTTTGCCAGCGACCTTAAAGATGCCGGTATAGATTCGCCTACCGCTAAAGTAGCCGGGTATGTTACCGAAGGTATTTTTGATGCCTACCGTAGCGAACTTTGGTTTAAAGACCAAAAGCTTACCACGTTTAAACCACTTAAAAAAGTAACCCTGCTGGCGGGTCCCGCTTTCTTTGAAGTAGCCGGACAGGGAATTAACGAAGCACTATCTAACCTGAAAAAATAGCCCAATGCAAGCAGACCTAATCCTATACAACGGCAAAATACATAGCCTTGTAGCCGAAAATAAAGGCGCTACCGCAGTAGCCATTAAAGACGGAAAGTTCATAGCCGTAGGTACCGACAGCGATATCATGACGCTAAGCACGGCTTCAACCCAAATCATTGACCTGAAACAAAAGCGGGTTGTGCCGGGAATTAACGATTCGCACATACACCTTATCCGTGGTGGGCTTAACTATAACCTGGAGCTGCGTTGGGATGGCGTTCCCTCACTAGCCGATGCCATGCGTATGCTAAAGGAACAGGTAGCCATTACCCCATCCCCACAATGGGTGCGTGTAGTGGGTGGCTGGAGTGAGTTCCAGTTTGCCGAACGCCGTATGCCTACCCTAACCGAAATAAACGAAGTAGCCCCGGACACCCCGGTTTTTATACTGCATTTATATGACAGGGCACTACTAAATGCAGCGGCACTAAGGGCGGTGGGCTATACCAAAGATACGCCTGCGCCCCCGGGAAGCCACATAGAGCGCGACAGTAAAGGCAATCCTACAGGGATGCTCATTGCTACGCCTAATGCCATGATATTGTATTCTACTCTGGCTAAAGGTCCTAAACTTTCGTATGAGCACCAAGTAAACTCTACCCGTCATTATATGAAGGAACTGAACCGTTTTGGCATTACCAGCGTGATTGATGCAGGTGGGGGTTTCCAGAACTTCCCCGATGATTACAAGGTAGTTAACGAACTGAACGAAAAAAAACAGCTTACCGTGCGCATTGCCTACAACCTGTTTACGCAACGTCCTAAGAGTGAGTTTGAAGACTTCAGTGAATGGATAGATTCGGTAAAATTGTATCAGGGCGATGACATGTACCGACACAACGGCGCAGGCGAAATGCTTGTTTTTTCCGCAGCCGATTTTGAAGACTTCCTGCAGCCAAGGCCGGACTTACCAGAAAACATGGAAGCCGAACTGGAAAAGGTAGTTCGCCTGTTAGTAGAAAACCGTTGGCCATTCCGTTTGCACGCTACGTATAACGAGAGCATTACCCGATTTTTGAATGTATTCGAAAAGATAAACCGTGAGATTCCGTTTAATGGGCTACCCTGGATTTTTGACCATGCCGAAACCATAGACGAGCGCAACATAGAACGCGTAAAAAATCTGGGCGGTGGCATAGCCATACAAAGCCGCATGGCCTACCAGGGAGAATATTTTACCGATCGTTACGGAGCTGTGGTTGCAGAAGGTACTCCCCCCATTAAAAAAATGCTGGAAATGGAAGTACCCGTTGGCGGAGGATCTGATGCTACAAGGGTGAGTAGCTACAACCCGTGGGTAAGCATGTATTGGCTTACATCGGGTAAAACGGTTGGGGGATTACAACTGTACACAGACACAAGGCTAACCCGTGAAACCGCTCTTGAACTCTACACCCGTGGCAGTGCGTGGTTCAGCCAGGAACAAAACAAGAAAGGCGATATAAAAACTGGTATGCTTGCCGATCTTGCAGTATTGGATCGTGATTATTTCACAGTTTCAGAGGAAGAGGTAAAAAGCATAGAATCAGAACTTACCGTAGTTGACGGTAAGATTGTATATGCCAAAGGCGATTTTTCGTCGTACTCTCCTCCTGTCATCCCTATCCTACCCGACTGGTCACCTACAAACAGTTACAACGGGTATTACAACCCTGCTACACACGGTACACCACACAGCCATAACAGCTTTAAAAGCGATGCTAAAAAAGGGATTACGGCACAGGTACACAGCTGTACAGGCAGTTGCGATGTACACGCCCACAACCACGATAAAGCCAGGCTCAGTAACATTCCCGTAAACAATTACACTGCGTTTTGGAGCGCTATGGGATGTTCATGTTTTGCTTTTTAATCTACTCAACTATGGAACTTATACACACCATATTATTTTCAGATGTGGGCAGCCCGTTTAACAATGCCGCACTGCTGGTATTCAGGATATTGCTTGCTATTGAACTTTTCAGGGTACACGGGTTGAAGAAATTCAGGGTGCAAAACGGCGAAAAGGAACACGTACCAAACCCAATACACCTGCCCGAAAAACTAAATACGCTTGTAGCTACTTTTTCCGATACCATAGTGCCGTTCCTTATTATAGCAGGTATTGGTACACGCCTCGCCGTACTCCCTACCATTGGCGTAACCGCCATAGGTTACTTTGTGGTACACCGCCATGATTCTGTTGAAGTGCGCGACGTACCGTATATGTATACGTTGTCGTTGCTGTTTCTTTTGGCATTGGGCGCAGGTACGTATTCATTAGATCATTACATACTAAACCTTTTAAATCAATAACATTTATGGAAACTAAAATAGGCATTAAAGAAACTCACCTTGCTGAAGTAGCAAAATCACTATGTGTGATACTTGCCGATGAATTTGTGTTGTATACAAAAACTAAAAAAGCCCATTGGAACATAGAAGGGCCGGACTTTTACAACAAGCACCTGTTCTTTGAACAGCAATACAACCAGCTCGACGACATTGTTGATACCGTTGCCGAACGCATAAGGACACTGGGGCATTACGCGCCGGGCTCGCTTAAGGAATACCTGGAACTTACGCACCTGTCTGAAAGTAAGCTTGAAAAAAACGACAGCCAGAGCTACATCAGGGAACTGCTTGCCGACCATGAAAGTATTATGATTCACCTGCGTGAAAACATAAACCGCTACGCAGCGGCGCTAAAAGACCTGGGTACGAGCGACTACATAACCGGCCTTATGGAAACCCATGAAAAAATGGCATGGATGCTCCGTGCCCATCTAAAATAAGTTGTTATGGAACAAAAAAATATCAATACCATAACCCTCATGCTGGCACTCGTAGCAGGCTATTGCGATACGGTTACATTTGTAGCGGCACGCAACATATTTTCGGCACACGTTACAGGTAACTTCATCGTATTTGCCTACCAGCTTGTAACCGGTGCCAGTATGGATGCATGGATAAAATTGATTACCTTTCCGGTATTTATTGTAGCGGTAATGGCAGGCGGATGGATGGCTAAAAACAACGGACAGAGCAAGACCCTGCTTATAGAAGCCGTAATACTATTAGCTGCTGGTATTCTGGCTTTTGCACTGCATTTAAACAATCAGGATACTGTAGTTATGTATGCGGTAGTACTGCTTGTAGTCTTTGCTATGGGGTTGCAAAATGCATTGGGAAAAGTATTCAATAAGGCTACACACGGACCCACTACGATGATGACAGGCAATGTTACACAGGCTTCGCTTGATCTAAGGGCCATACTTACAGGTGATACTACCGGCGAAGCATTAGCCAGCCTGAAAAAACAGGCGGTTACCATACTGGGATTCCTGGCGGGTTGTTTCGCGGGCGGTTTCCTGGGACGAGAATATGGATTGGCAGCGGTAGCGTTAGCGGGTGTGTGCATGATTATTTGCTACAGCTTATCTAAAAAACAAGATTAATTGAATCATCATATGAAGTTGTATATCCTGCTTGCTACGTTACTTTTTAAGGTAACAGCCTTTTGCCAGACAACCGGTAGCGATACGCCTGCGGGTTTAAAAGAGCAGGCTGAAAGGTACAACTCCCGTGGACAGGAAATACCATATGATGAAATGTCAAAAAAAGTGGCCTTGTTTAAGAAAGCTGCAGCGTTATATAAGAAAGCAGGCGCATTTTATGAGGAAGCCGAAACGTTGTGTGGGCTTTCCATTTTGTATAATAGTGTCGACAGTACTGCAGTTTCCATCCGTTATGCGAAGCAGGCCATTATCATTAAAAAGAAGATAAAGAACAATTACCTCTTTCAGGAATATGCTATGCTGGGGCTTAACCTTCGGGTACAGGGTAATTACAAAAATGCCTTGGCCTACGCCATTGCTGCCGAAAAGCTGACTGAAAATCACAAACCCGATGGCCAGTGGATGAGTATTTTGTATGACCTTCTGGGTACTATTTATTCTGAACTTAAGTACTACGACACCTCTGTAGAATATTATAAGAAGGCCATACAGGTATCAGAAGAGATTAATGACATTGAAGGGGTTTATGCTATTAAGGTAAATACAGCACGGGGGCTATTTAACCGTGGTAAGGTGGTACAGGCGCTGGATATTTTAAATAGCGGACACAAATACAAACCCGGTAAGGATTGTAATATTGAGTATGCATCATTATATATCCTCATTTATTGCAAACTAAAACAATATAGCAAAGCGCGCCCCTATTACGATCAGCTTCTTGCATGCAGCCACAATAAGGTTAAGGATCATATAGAACAGGAAAAAATGTATTATGCCATGATACATTACTTACTGAAAACAGGCCAGGCCGATAAAACCTATGTGTATATAAAAGAGCTTAAAAAACTTTCGGGTATAAATAATGACCTGCTTAACCTGTCGCAACTGGAACGGGCGTATTACCAGTCTGATTCGGCTACGGGGAATTTTACAGGCGCTTTTGAACATCTTAAGAACTATAAGCACCTTAATGATTCGCTGTTCAATGTATCCAGCACCCGGCAATTTGCCGATATGCAGCTGAAGTACGAAACCGAGAAAAAAGACAAGAACATAAAGCTGCTCCAACAAAAGGGGCAACTGCAATCCGAACGCCTGAATAATGAGGTTATTATCCGTTATGTGTTTATTGCCAGCCTGTTTATATTGTTTATTATCCTCGCATTATTATACAGCAGGTATTGCATTAAACAGCGAAACAACCAAGTACTTGAAGCCAAGCAGGAGGAAATTAACAGGCAAAACAAGATACTGCTGCATCTTGTGGAAGAAAAGGAATGGCTACTTAAGGAAATCCATCACCGGGTAAAAAACAACCTGCAAATAGTCATCAGCCTACTGAATACACAGAGCGCCTACCTGGAAAATGAAGACGCCATTATGGCAATACAAAACAGCCAGCACCGTATGCAGGCCATGTCATTAATACACCAGAAGCTGTACCAGACGGAGAACCTTGCCACAATAGATATGTCCTGGTACATTTATGAGTTGGTAAGTTACCTTAAGGAGAGTTTTGACCATGATCGCAAGATCAACTTTAAGTTGGATACTGTACGTGTTGACCTGGATGTGGCACAGGCCGTTCCGCTGGGGCTTATCCTAAACGAGGCCATAAGTAACGCCATAAAATATGCATTCCTCAACAGGGAAAAGGGCGAAGTAATAGTTTCATTAAAGAACACTGGTGGCAACCATTACACACTTACCATAGCAGATAACGGCGTAGGCGTACCGGAAGGATTTGAGGAACAGGAGCGCGAATCGCTAGGTATGAACCTGATGATGGGACTTACAGGACAGCTCGACGGCGAATTTACTTTACTGAACAACAACGGACTTTCGATAATAATAACCTTTATACGAAAACAGCAACTGCCCGAAACAGCTGCATAATTTTTGACGATTATCCACCAAAATGAAAGAGAAGATACTAATTGTTGAGGATGAATTTATTGTAGCCAATGACCTGAAGATTATGCTTACAAGGGCAGGATTCCAGGTAACAGGCATCGCGGCAAGCGTAGTGCAGGCACGTAAACTTGTAGCCGAGAAGAAGCCTGACTGGGTACTGCTGGACATTATACTAAAGGGTGATAAAACAGGTATAGACCTGGCCTGGGAATTAATTCCCATGGAGTTGCCTTTTCTTTATATTTCGGCAAATACTAACCAGAGTACGCTTGAGGCAGTTAAGGAAACCCAGCCCTATGGTTTTATGGTAAAACCGTTCAGGGAAAAGGATTTGCTTGTAATGCTTGATATAGCCCGTTACCGCTACGGCATAGAAAAAGGCATTATGGGCAGGCATGAAAATGCTGTATCTAAAAATATCGACGGTATTGTGGGGCAAAGTGCCAAACTCCAAAGTGTATTGGACAAAATAAAGATTGTAGCCCCTACCGAAACCTCAGTGCTCATCCTTGGCGAAAGCGGTACCGGCAAGGAACGTGTAGCCCACGCCGTGCACGAACTTTCACAGCATAAAGACAATGCTTTTATTACGGTAAATTGTGCCGCCCTGCCGGAATCTCTAGTGGAATCAGAGCTGTTTGGTTATGAACGTGGAGCATTTACGGGAGCCAATGCGTCGCGGGCAGGTAAATTTGAGCAGGCACATAACGGCACTATTTTTTTAGACGAAATAGGCGAACTACCACTCGATGCCCAGGTAAAACTCCTTAGGGTATTGCAGGAAAAGGAAGTGGAACGCATAGGCGGCAACGGCATCATTAAAATCAATGTGCGCGTTATTGCAGCCACAAACCGCAGCCTGGAAAAGGAAGTAGCCGAAGGACGTTTCAGGCTCGATCTGTATTACAGGCTTAACGTATTCCCGGTGGAGCTACCACCACTGCGTGACAGGAAAGAAGACATAGAAGTTCTAGCAAACCACTTTCTTAAGAAATACGCGGGCAAAGCACACAGGGATATTACCAGTATAACACCTGCTGCAATGAACCAATTAATAAATTACAACTGGCCGGGCAATATACGGGAACTGGAACACCTCATAGAACGAAATGTACTTTTGGCTAGAGGTAACAGCATAGCGTCTTTTGACATACCGTTGGTACAGGGTACAGTACAAGTTACCCCGGCGGGTGAAACTATGGTTGTTTCTGGTCCACTACGTTCTATGGAAGACATGGAACGCGAACACATAACGGCCGCTTTACAGCAATGCGGCGGCAAGGTATTCGGGCCGGGTGGCGCTGCAGAACTGCTTAAAATGCCCCCGACTTCCCTATACTCTAAAATGAAAAAACTAGGTATACAACAAGAATATTACTGAATAAATAATTAAGAAAATCATGACACAAAAAATATCCGGCCTGCACCATATTACAGCTATTGCAGGCAATGCACAACGCAATTACGAATTTTACACCAAAGTTCTTGGCCTTAGATTAGTAAAGAAAACGGTAAACTTTGACGATCCGGGTACCTATCACTTTTATTATGGTGATGAACACGGCACACCGGGTACTATACTTACATTTTTCCCTTGGGAAAACATAGGCAAGGGTGAAGCAGGTAACGGTCAGGCAACGGAAATAGGCTATGCAGTTCCAAAGGGTAGCCTGGAATTCTGGAAGGCCCGCTTTACAAAACATAACGTTAGTTTTGGTGAAACGGCCGAGCGCTTTGGCGAAACCTATCTGCCGTTTACAGATCCGGACGGGCTGAACATAAGTCTTATTATCCCGAAAATTGTAGATAACAGGCCTACCTGGCAAACCGAAGGCATAACGCCTGATACGGGTACACAGGGTTTCCATAGTGTAACACTGAGCCTGGATAAGATAGATGCCACCGCACGTATCCTTACCGATATTTTTGGCTACAGCCTGCAATCTCGGGAGGGCAATCGCTATCGTTTTACCGTTGATAGCGTAGAAAACGGCAATATTATAGACATACTGGAGAATCCTGGAGGATCGCGTGGGCGCAATGCAGGTGGTACCAACCATCACGTGGCATTTCGTGTGCCGGATGAGGAAACCCAAAAGGCATTCCGCGAAGAAATATTGAGCAAAAACCTTAACATTACCCCTAAGATAGATCGTGATTACTTCTATTCGCTATACTTTAGGGAACCGGGTGGCGTATTGTTTGAAATCGCTACTGATAACCCAGGCTTTACCGTAGATGAACCGCTAAATGAACTCGGCACACACCTGAAACTGCCAAAACAGCATGAAGGCCTGAGGAGCCAGCTTGAAGAATTTTTACCTAAAATAGGATAATTATGGCTGATATAAAATTAGAACTCGACGCAAAAAAACACGGCGCCTTTAACCTGTACAATGATGGTATAAAAATAGGCGAAATGGTAGTAAGTATAAAAGATGATACCCTTACCGTATACCACACCGGAGTAGATGAAGACCAGGCCGGTAAAGGCTATGCCGGGCAGCTGCTGGACGCATTGGTTACCCATGCCCGTAACAATAACCTTAAGGTTATACCGCTGTGCCCTTATGTACATGCACAGTTTAAAAGACATCCTGAAACGTATAATGATATTTGGCAAAAAACCACAGAAAATGGACAATAACATAATTACAGCCGGCACACCACTAGGCGAAGCAAAAAAAGCACTGGTAATGGTACACGGTCGTGGTGCAAGCGCACAGGATGTTTTGGGTATTGCCCAATATTTAGATGTAGCAGGTTATGCGCTTATAGCACCGCAGGCACCGGGACATACCTGGTACCCGTTGTCATTCCTTGCCCCGCCACAGGATAATGAGCCACATTACAGCAGGTCGTTAACAATACTGCACAATACCGTAACCCATATAGAAGAGCAGGGCATTTCTAAAGAGAATATTTACTTCCTGGGCTTCTCACAGGGGGCATGTCTTGTAACAGAGTATACGGCAAGGCATGCGGCACGATATGGCGGTGTGGTAGCCTTTACAGGCGGGCTGATAGGTGACCGTATTTATGCTGAAAACTATACGGGCAATTTTGGCGGTACTCCGGTATTTATAGGCACCGGTAACCCGGACCATCATGTACCGGTACAGCGTGTATACGATACCGAAACTGTACTGGACAGCCTTGGGGCAACAGTTACCGTAAAGGTATACGACGGCAGGCCGCACACCATAAGCCAGGACGAGATAAATCTGGCCAATGAATTGGTTTTCAATAATTAATATATGTTTCGGATTACAAGAATATATAGTGATGCCCATGGTGACAGCCGTTTTGAAGACGTACTTATTCCGATTAAAAGTGAAGGGGAAATAGGTTTTCTGTCTGATGAGGAACCTGTAAAAGGTATTATTTTCAGGGAAGTACCACCTTCTTATGACTATGATTTTCATAATGCTCCCCAAAAGCAATACATTATTTTGCTGGATGGCGGTGTGGAGATAGAAACCTCTACAGGTGAAAAGCGGATTTTCCCTACCGGAGAAATACTTTTGGCAGAAGATACTACCGGTAAAGGCCACAAGACAAGAAACCTTGAAAACAAAACGCGGAAGTCAGTTTTTATACTACTATAAACAATATAAAATGGAAAAGGAAACCGTAAGGATGGAAGGCTTTAGCGATGCAATATTTGCAATAGCAATAACACTACTGGTATTGGAACTGCACCTCCCTGAAAAAAATGCTTTTTCACATCCAACAGAATTGCTGGAATATTTAGCGGCACAATGGCCGTCCTTCCTTGCGTTTTCTGTTTCGTTTTTTAGTATTTTCATCATGTGGGTAAACCACCACAAACTGTTCAGGCAAATATACAGTCGCACTACTGCCATTACGTTTTTAAACGGGCTTATATTGTTCTTTGCTTCGGCGGTATCATACCCTACAGGGCTATTGGCACGGTTTATAGATACCCCGGCTGCAAATGTGGTCGTGGCATTATATACCGGCCTTTTTATACTCATAAACCTGTCGTACCTGCTGCTATGGCAAGTAGCCAGTAAAGACAGGACATTACTAAGACCGGGTATTACCCCTACAGCCATAAAACAGATAAAGCATAATTACCTATATGGCCTGCCTGTGTATATTATTGCATTTTGTATTTCGTTTTATTTTCCTCATGTAGCCTTGGGCATATGTGTTTGCCTTTGGGTTTACTGGGCATTGGCATCGGGTAAGCTTGAAAAGAAAGCGGTTAGCTCCTGATACATTTTGTACAGGTAAATAATATGCCCATCCTCCTAAAAAATCACGAAATTGCAACGCCTTAAAACCTACATCCATGCAGCAACGACCACGTCAGGCTGATGCCATACTGAAAGCCATACAGGAACGGGAAAAAGACCATTTGCTGCAACTGGGTCTGTGTACCGCGTTTTCTAAAATTGACAAGCGTAATGCATTGGCTCAGGTAATAAGCCAACTTAAAGAGCATATAGGCTTTGATGCTTTTACACTTTGCGTAGCCGATAGCAGTGAAAAGGAATATAGGATCTTTTTCCATGATGACCCAAAATCTTTTGGGGTACTTAAGAACAAGGTACATATTGTAGAGGACGGGTACTTTAATACGACATTGCAATCGGCCGAGCCGATGGCGTTTTCCCTTACCGATGCTGTATCTGTAAAAAAAGGCTTACCGGCCTTTATGTTCCATGAAAAACAGCACGGCATGAAAGAAGCGCTGGCCTACCCTTTGCATTATCACAAAAATAACCCTACCCTACTCTACCTTTTTTTTAAGCACAACCGTGGGCTTACAGCTGCGGGCAACAGGCTGCTGAAAGGCCTATCCATGCAGCTTGCCCTTACAGTGAGTAACATACTGGTTACAGAGAAAATAGCACTATATGGCAATACCGCTGTACAATCTACAATTAGCATTCAGGAAAACATTGAGGAAAATACCGATTCGTTTTCAGAAGTTATCGGGCAGAGTGACGCTATGCAAAAAGTAGTAACACTGATTAAACAGGTAGCCCCGTCAGACTCGGGCGTGCTGCTTCTTGGCGAAAGCGGTACCGGTAAGGAGGTTATTGCCACAGCCATACATAAAAATTCGGCCCGGAGCAGTAAGGAAATGATACGCGTAAACTGTGCAGCCATTCCGGCCAATCTTATAGAAAGCGAACTCTTTGGACATGAAAAAGGGAGCTTTACAGGAGCGGTAAACCGCCGTATCGGTAAATTTGAACAGGCCGACAACAGTACTCTTTTTCTCGATGAAATAGGCGAACTGCCCCTTGCACTGCAAACTAAATTGCTCCGGGTGTTACAGGAACAGGAGTTTGAGCGCATTGGCAGTACAAAAACAATTAAAACCAACGTGCGCATTATCGCCGCGACAAACATTAACCTGCAAAATGAAATGACGGCAGGCAGGTTCCGTGCCGATTTGTTTTACAGGCTGAATATTTTCCCCATAACACTGCCACCCCTGCGCGAGCGTATGGAAGACCTGGCAGGGCTATCGGCACACTTTATAAAACAATTTACCAAAACCGGTAAAAAACCAGTTGAACTATCTTCAAAAGCATTGAAGGTAATGGCAGTGTATCCGTGGCCGGGTAATGTACGTGAACTCAGGCATACCTTAGAACGGGCTGTTCTTTTGGCGAATGGAAGCACGTTAGGTGAAGAGCATCTGCCGGGTGTACTAACTAAAAACAATACTTTGGGCGAAAACCAAACCGTGAAAACCCTTGCCGAGGTAGAAAAAGAACATATACTGAACATTATACGGAAATGTAACGGACGTATTTCGGGTGAGTATGGCGCTGCAAAATTATTAGGCCTTCCCCACACCACATTGATATCTAAAATGCAGAAGCTGGGTATCCAGAAAAGAATAAAAAAGAATGATTTGTAAATTAAGGCTCATCTACAAACGAAATATACGCAGCTCTTATGCCGAAAATTTGTGAGGCCATAAGTGCAAGCTTATCAAAGGTATCTTCAGAATGTACATCTAAGATACCGTATTCGAGCAGTTTTTCCAGAAGCTCCCGGTCGTTCTTCGGGAAATGTCAAGCGATTTTGCGTCAGCCATAAAGTTATTAAAAATATACGAGAGAAGGTGGTGTCAAATTGTACTTCAAGTGCACGATTTAACTCTTAATTTCGTACAAAAGAGTGCAAATGTTATCATAACCTTAGAAACTGATGCGATTTTACTGACAAGCGCGATTTCGGGTTGTCTGGTAATTTGATAATACGATTATCCGGACGGATTTATGGATTATATAATAATTCAAAAAACTAATTCTCGGGTTTATGGTCGTAGCTTATTACACGTTTAAGCAGCCATTGCTTTTTATCGTTAAGCAACCACAGGCATGAGAATTTAGCAATGCCTGTTTTCTGTACTGTTTTGCCGGTAGGCTGTATAAAAAACTCGTGGCTTCCGGTTACGAAAACACCATATAATACCTCATTTTTATACAACGGAAAAATCTCCACACTTCCCACAACAGGCTTACGGGTTATCTTTCCGTATGCCGAACCGCAGATGTTTTTACGTGTGGCATCTATGAATTCCTGTTTGTTTTGCATACCGCCATTGTCGTGGTAAAATTCCAGGTCGGGTGCCAAGATGTTTTCAAGAGTTGGGTAATTGCAGTTATTAAAGCCTTCTTCAAACAGCAGTTTATCCATACGTTGTATGTCTTTATAGAGCGGGTCATCGGTTTTTACCTGGGCTTGAATTTGTAGTGAAAATAGGAAAATAAGGATAAGTGATACGTATTTCATTGATGATGATTTTGAAGTAAATATATGAAAACACCTAGTTAATTCAATCGTGATGAACAAAGATTGCCACACTCCGTACCTCCGCTCGCAATGACCCAGCGTGAAAAAAGGAAATGTACAATAGCTTCCACCACGCAAATCGGACTTCCGACCTCGGACAAATAAACGAATTAACAAATCCACGAATCAACTTTCGCAGAAACAAATAAATCCTTAATTTTGCGCCTTAAAACAACAACACACTATTTATGATTCATTTCTTCGGAAACCAGACCACTACGGTTTTTGCGGTACAGTCGCAAAACGAACTTTCGGCGGAAGACATTGCAAAACTTAACTGGCTTTTTGGCGACGCACATAAAATAGAAAAATCCGTACTTACGGATTTTTTTGTTGGACCCCGTGCCACCATGATTACCCCGTGGAGTACTAATGCCGTAGAGATTACCCAGAACATGGGCATTGAAGGCATCATCCGCATAGAGGAGTTCTTTAAAGTGGAGGAAGCCGATGCTACATTCGACCCGATGCTTTCGCAGAAATACAACGGACTTACGCAAGACATATACACCATAAACATACAGCCGGAAGCTATCCTGGAAATAGACGACATAGCGGCGTACAACGAAAAGGAAGGGCTGTCGCTTAACCCTGAAGAGGTAGACTACCTGAACAACCTTGCCACCAAGCTGGGCAGGAAACTAACCGACAGCGAAGTTTTCGGCTTTAGCCAGGTAAACTCAGAGCACTGCCGTCACAAGATATTTAACGGCACATTTGTTATCGATGGCGAGGAAAAACCGTCATCGCTTTTCAAGCTGATTAAAAAGACCTCCCAGGAAAATCCTAACGATATCGTTTCGGCATATAAAGACAACGTGGCGTTTGTAAAAGGTCCGCGTGTACAGCAGTTTGCCCCTAAGAGCGCCGATAAGCCTGATTTCTACGAAATCAAGGAATATGATTCGGTTATCTCGGTAAAAGCCGAAACACACAACTTCCCTACTACAGTAGAGCCGTTTAACGGTGCTGCTACGGGTAGCGGTGGAGAGATACGCGACAGGCTTGCAGGCGGACAGGGTTCACTCCCGCTTGCGGGTACTGCGGTTTACATGACAGCATATTCTCGCCTTGAAGAAAACAGGACATGGGAAAACGGTATGGACGAGCGCAAATGGCTGTACCAAACCCCTATGGACATTCTTATAAAAGCCTCTAACGGTGCATCTGACTTTGGTAACAAATTCGGGCAACCGCTTATTACGGGTTCGGTACTTACGTTTGAACATGAAGAAGCCAACCGTAAGCTTGGCTTTGACAAAGTAATAATGCTTGCGGGTGGTATCGGTTACGGTAAAGAAAACCAGAGCAAGAAACAAAAACCACAGGAGGGCGATAAAGTGGTTATCCTCGGTGGCGAAAACTACCGCATAGGTATGGGCGGCGCTGCGGTTTCAAGTGCCGATACGGGTGCATTTGCATCGGGTATTGAACTGAATGCCGTACAGCGTTCTAACCCTGAAATGCAGAAACGTGCTGCCAATGCCGTACGTGGCATGGTAGAGAGCGACAACAACCCTATAGTGTCTATCCACGACCACGGCGCGGGCGGACACCTTAACTGTCTTTCTGAACTTGTTGAAGAAACAGGCGGACTTATAGACCTTGACAAACTGCCTGTGGGCGACCCTACCCTTTCTGCCAAAGAAATTATTGGCAACGAAAGCCAGGAGCGTATGGGGCTTGTCATTGGCCAAAAAGACATTGAAACACTACAGCGTATTGCCGACCGTGAGCGATCTCCTATGTATACCGTAGGTGAGGTTACGGGCGATCACCGCTTTACCTTTGAAAGCGCTACCACATGTGCCAAACCTATGGACTTTGCGCTGGAAGATATGTTTGGCTCATCGCCAAAAACCATAATGACCGACAAAACCGTTGCGGTTAATTATGCTGATGTAGCATATACACAGGAAAATATATACAACTACCTTAACCAGGTACTTCAGCTGGAGGCCGTTGCTTCTAAAGACTGGCTTACTAACAAGGTAGACCGTTGCGTAGGCGGACGCGTTGCCAAACAGCAAACTGCAGGTCCTATACAGCTTCCGTTAAACAACGTGGGTGTTATGGCGCTTGACTTTGCAGGCAAGGAAGGTATTGCTACAACTATAGGCCACTCGCCTGTATCGGCATTGGTAGATCCTGCCGCGGCAAGCCGTACTGCTATTGCCGAGTCGCTAAGTAATATCGTTTTTGCTCCGCTTAAAGATGGTCTTAAAAGCGTATCGCTTTCTGCCAACTGGATGTGGGCTTGTAAGAACGAAGGCGAAGATGCAAGGCTTTATGAAGCAGTTGAAGCCTGTTCAGAATTTGCCATTGAGCTTGGCATCAACATCCCTACGGGTAAGGACTCGCTTTCTATGAAGCAGAAATATCCTGATGGCGATGTGATTGCACCGGGTACGGTAATCATATCGGCTGCGGGTAACTGTAACGATATTACCAAAGTGGTAGAGCCTGTACTGAAACGAAACGGTGGCAGTATTTACTATATCAACCTGAGCAACGACAGCTTTAAACTGGGCGGGTCAACATTCGCGCAGGTGCTGAATAAAGTAGGTAAAGAAGTACCTACGATTACCGATGCGGCTAACTTTAAGTCGGCTTTCAATACCATTCAGGACCTTATTAAAAACGGCAAAATCGCTGCCGGACACGATATAGGCAGCGGCGGTCTTATTACCACCCTGCTTGAAATGAGCTTTGCCGAAGTAAACCTTGGCGCAGCCTACGACCTTACCAACCTTGAGGAGGCGGACACCATTAAGGTACTGTTCTCTGAAAACATTGGTCTTGTTATCCAGGCAGATGCTTCTATTGAAGCGCAGCTTGCCGCTAACGGTGTTAACTTTACCAAGATAGGCGAAGCCAAAGAAGGTGCTGTGGTTACCGTGAAAAACGGCGCTGACGAACTTACTTTTGACATTGCCGAAACCCGCGATACGTGGTTTAAAACATCATACCTGTTAGACCAGAAACAGTCTGGTGTACAGAAGGCTAAGGAACGTTATGTAAACTATAAGTCGCAGCCATTGGTATACAACTTCCCTGCTCATTTTGATGGTAAGAAATTTGTCATAGACCCAAGCAAGCCAAGGCCAAAAGCAGCCATTATCCGTGAAAAGGGTTCTAACTCGGAGCGCGAAATGGCAAACGCCATGTACCTTGCCGGTTTTGATGTAAAAGACGTGCACATGACCGACCTTATTTCAGGTCGTGAGACTCTTGAAGATATTCAGTTCATTGGTGCTGTGGGTGGTTTCTCTAACTCAGATGTACTTGGTTCGGCTAAAGGCTGGGCGGGTGCATTCCTGTACAACGAGAAGGCGAAGACAGCCCTGGAGAACTTCTTTAAACGTGATGATACCTTATCTGTAGGTATATGTAACGGTTGCCAGTTGTTCATAGAACTTGGCCTTATTAATCCTGACCACGAAAGTAAACCGAAAATGCTGCACAACGACAGCCACAAGCACGAAAGCGGCTTTACATCGGTTACCGTTTCCGAGAACAATTCAGTGATGCTTAATACGCTTGCGGGCAGTACCCTAGGTGTATGGATTAGCCACGGTGAGGGTAAATTCAGCCTGCCGTATGAGGAGGATAAATACCACGTTGTGGCAAAATACGCTTACAATGGCTACCCTGCCAACCCTAACGGCTCTCATTTTGACATTGCCATGATGGCAAGCAACGACGGTCGCCACCTGGTAATGATGCCGCACATTGAACGCTCTATGTTCCAGTGGAACTGGGCATACTACCTGGAAGGCCGTACCGACGAGGTTACGCCTTGGCACGAAGCGTTTGTGAATGCAAGGCTTTGGATAGAGAACAGGTAATTTGGTTATACGGTGATTCGTTAATTCGTAAGAAGACCGATAGACGTAAGATAATAGATGATAGACGCCTCCAGGAATGGGGGCGTTTTTTTTGGTATATTTACCTATTTAACGTACAAATTTTTATAATGGAAAAATTATCAATAGAAACATTTATCGTAATCACTTCAGTGATAATTTATGGTATAGTCTTTTTTATTCAAAAATCACAAATACAAAAGCAAGGCGATTTAATGAATAAATATGAGAAAATATTTTCAATTATTAATATTGATGAAATTGAAAAATATGTTGAAACATATAAAAAATCTATACATTTATCAATTAGTAATAAGGAAGTTGAATTAACTAATAAAGAAACGTATCTTGATGAAAAACAAGAAGAAATAGAACGTATTTTAAACAGTTCCAATACAAATCTTGAAAAATCATCTGAGATTTCTAAAGAATTATTCGAAACATTTGAAAATACACAAAAATTTATTTCGGAATTACATAGAGTTAGTTTATCTGAATTTACAGACATACAAATTGTAATTGAAGAAAATATAAAAAATGAGTACCCTAAAGTTTATAATAAAATTCAAAAAAATATTGTTGAAATTGTCAAAAAATACGATAACGAAAAGAGAGCCTTATTAGACAAACTTAATTAAAACATTATATGGCGCCGATTGCACTCCGTGCCTCAACATAATAGCAGAGTAACACCAAACTAAAAACCTAAAGATGCCCAAGAACAAAACAACAGAAACCAACATCAACGTAACCGACTTCATTAACGCTTATGTAGATAACGACCAGAAGAAAGCAGACAGCTTCCGTTTGGTGGAGCTGATGCAGGAATGGTCAGGGTTTGAAGCGAAGATGTGGGGACCAACGATTATAGGGTTTGGGAGTTACCATTACAAATACGCGAGCGGTCATGAAGGTGATGCGCCACTCGTAGGGTTTTCGCCACGCAAGGCTGAATTCTCGTTGTATGTGTACTCTCCTACCAAGGAAAATGAACCGTTCCTGGAGGATTTAGGTAAATTTAAAATGGGGAAAGCGTGCATATACATTAAAAGGCTATCGGACATAAACATTGATGTTTTAGAAAAGATATGCAAGGCAAGTATCGCCTACCTGAACGAGCACCACGAATGCGCCTGTAGGGAAAAATAGTTCATAATAAATCGTATAATTTATTGGCAACTTGATGCTATATAAAATAACAAAAGGCTGCCCTCGGGCAGCCTTTACTTGTATAAAAATCTCTTATTTAATAAACACCTTTTGGGTATCGGTCATGTTGCGGCTGTCGGTAAACTTAACCAGGTACATACCGCTGTTCAGTCCATTGGTATCAGGGCGGTAGGTGGTTTCCGTAGCGGGGATGTTACCATTTCGTATAATTTTGCCTTGCAGGTCAAAAATCGTGTAGGCAATTTTGTTTGAGGCTGGCTTGTTAACCGTAAAGGCCACTCCCCCACTTTGCGGATAGGTTACCGTAACCAGCTCCCTGCCCATGTTGTAGGCCTCGGTAGCAAGGTCTTCGTCCTGGTATACCTTAAGCCCTCCAAAGCTTGCCGAATAACCGCTCTGGGTTTGCTCCGGACTGAAACGCAGCCCTATCGCCGCAATCTCCTTACCATTATATGATGATGGTAGTACCACCTTTTCGGTACGCCAAAGGGTATTAGGAGGATTTGTCAGGTCAAACTCCACACGCTGCGTAGGGTTGTCGGCAAAGACCAATAGCAACCTTTTATAGCTGGCGGTACGGGTAATCAGGTCTATTACGGTACCCGGAACTACGGTTAGCTTAGTTTTGTATAGCATCAGGTCGGCCGGGGCATCGCTCATCACCGCGCCACTGATTTTTATAGAGTTTCCGCCGTTGTAGGCATCATCAAAATCCCATTTGGCTTGCAATAACGAACCCGGAGAAAATGCCCAGGTCCAGGTGGGTAAAATACTTTGCTGGTTCATGTCGTGCCAGTCGGTAATTTCGGTTATTTCACCGTTAACAAATTTTCGCCTGCCGTGACCGGTACTGAAATTGGTTTCAAATGGCAGTGCAGTGATTACAGATGTTTCCGGAGCCCAGTTACTAAGCCCCTTAAAATTAGTAGCATCTACCGTGGCAGGGTTGCGGTCAAAACCTCCAAAAAGATGGTTTTCGGCACTGTAAAACGAATCTACATCGGTAGGGTCGTTATTAAAATTAGTGAACCCCGAATAGTTATACAAGCAGTTGGTAGCGAAAAGCCCCAGCGATGTATAAGGTGTTGTAGCGTTTTCGTGCAATGCCGTCATAAAAGTATTACCATTTGTAGCGAAGCTGCCCTGATTGCGTCCCGGCCATATATCCGCTCCGGTAAATACATCGTATTGAGATCGGCCTATGGTTGTAGCACGGGTACGCGATGCCGATGGATAGGCAGAACCCGCCCAAAAGAAGTTAATAAACATACTGCTGCTTACACGGGTTTCATATCCGTTAGTGCTATCGCCATCCTGGTTGTCCTGCAAGAACGGGCTGTTATTAGCATTCAGCCTGTTTTGCCAGCCCACGGCTCCGGTAAGGCGCATGGCATCGTACCACATAACCTCTTTGCCCAAAGCTTCTACCTGCGCGGTAAAATCACGTACAAAATCGTGCATTAGGCCTGCCACCGCAGCTGTAGTCGTGGTTTCCTGGTTGATGAACCAACCGTCGAAATTATAGTACTGCATCATGGCTACCAGTTTTGGTATCACTACAAAGTTCCCCGAGCCATCCTGTTCCAGGAAGCTTTGCAGCGTAGCCGTAGACCCACCATATGCCGTAGGTGAAAAGAATATATCGCCAAAAATCTTTACACCGTTTTTATGCGCCGCATTAGCCCATGGCGATGATGGAATTTGAACCGTTTGGGTAGACGTACCGCCAAACCACACAAACTTGTCTATATACTGCCAGTGGGTAAAGTTATATAAGTTAAACTGCTCCTGCTCGCCATGGTAGTTACCAAAGTTATTCATACCATCGGGCAGGTAGGCGATTTGCATATTGCTGTTCAGGTCAGGATTAAACTGTGTGGCGGCATTGGTAAAACGGGCAGCCAGAGGCACGGTACTCATAAGGTCGGTTGAAGCTGTTGGGCCGTCCGTTGTCCATGCTTTCAGTTCGGGTATGGTAAGTATGTAGGGTGCGGTGTTTACAATCTGTGCAAAAAGGCTTCCGCCAAAAAGCAGGGTGCTGAGCAGGGTAATTTTCTTCAAAGGAGTATCGTTTATTCTGAATGTTATTTCGTAAAAATAAACCTTATAACGAAAGTATTTCATCAAAAATCACAAATAAAAAAGAATATAACATCTATCCCATATAAAGTTACATTGTATAAAGTTGTAAATTTAATTTTTTAAAAAAACCAATGCCATGTACATTGCCGAAACATCCCGCCTGCAGCTACGACAGCTTACCGAAACTGACGCCCAACATTTTTACGAAATTAATCTGGATCCTGATGTATTGCAATATACAGGCGACCGTGTTTTCGAAACCATAAATGCGGCTCGTCTTTTCCTGCAATCCTACCAAAGCGTATATAACAAATATGGTTTAGGAAGATGGGCTGTAATCCGGAAAGCCGATGATGCTTTTTTGGGCTGGTGCGGTCTTAAGTATTCTGAAGACACTAAAGAATACGATGTAGGGTTTCGTTTTTTTAAGAACTATTGGGGACAGGGTTATGCTACCGAAGCAGCCATGGCGTCTTTACAACTGGGATTTAACCATTTTTCTATAAAAGAAATCGTGGGTAGAGCCATGCAAACGAACAGTGCAAGCATAAGGGTTTTAGAAAAATGCGGCATGAAATTTCGTAACTTTTTCGATTTTGATGGTGAAGACGGTGTGGTTTACAGCATTAAAAGAGAATTTTATTGAACTTCTTTTTTGCGAATATAATTCTGAGATTAATTTTAGGGTTAAAATATAAAATCACAAAAAATTATGCACGCATAATTTTATTATCCTAATTTTAGGGCAGAATAATTTTTTTTTCATAATTTGCATAGAAGAAAAAATACTGACCTTACAACTATGAGCGCTATAACCCGTTTATTTGATTTTCCGTATTACCAACTTGAAAAATACAACCTTAGTGAAGCTTTGGTTACCAAGTATGGCGAAAAATGGGTAGCCACCTCTACTCAGGAATATGTAGATAAAGCCAATACCCTGTCGCGCGGGCTGCTGCGCCTTGGTGTAAAGAAAAACGATAAGCTAGCTGTAATATCGCACAACAACCGCACCGAATGGAACATCGCCGATATAGGCATACTGCAAACCGGAGCGCAAAACGTACCCGTATACCCTACCATAAGCGAAGAAGATTTTGAGTATATCCTTAACCATTGCGGTGCCATATACTGCTTTGTGTCTAACGAGGATCTGTACAATAAAATTACCTCTATAAAACACAAAATCCCTGCCCTTAAAGAGATATATACCTTTGAGGACGTAAGCGGTGCCAAAAACTGGAACGAGGTTTTTGAACTGGGTAAAGACACAGCTAACCAAAACGAGGTAGATGCCATTAAAGACAGTATTACTACTGATGATTTGGCTACCATCATCTATACTTCAGGTACTACAGGCAGGCCGAAAGGTGTTATGCTTTCTCATAAAAACATTGTAAGCAATGTACTTATGAGTGAGGAACGCGTACCGTTTGAAAAAGGCAAGAGCCGTTCACTGAGCTTCTTGCCGGTATGCCACATTTACGAAAGGATGATTTTGTATTTGTACCAATACGTGGGTGTATCGGTTTATTTTGCCGAAAGCATAGAAAAGGTAAGTGCTAACATTAAGGAGGTATCGCCCGATGTAATTACGGCTGTCCCAAGGCTTTTAGAAAAAGTATACGACGCCATTATAGCCAAAGGAAGCGACCTTACCGGCATTAAGCGCAAGCTGTTCTTCTGGGCAGTGGAAGTTGGCCTGGAGTTTGAACCGTACGGGACTAACGGCCCTTGGTATGGCTTTAAATTATGGCTGGCACGCAAGCTTATTTTCAGCAAATGGAAAGCGGGGCTTGGTGGTCGTTTAGGGCTTATGGTTAGCGGTAGCGCTGCTATACAACCAAGACTGGCACGTGTGTTCGCTGCTGCCGAAATTCCGGTTATGGAAGGATATGGCCTTACCGAGACATCGCCGGTTATTGCCGTTAATGATATGAGAAACGGTGGCTTTAAGATAGGTACCGTAGGTAAACCGCTTATTGGCGTTGAGGTTAAAATTGCCGAAGACGGCGAAATCCTTACCAAGAGCGACAGCGTAATGATGGGCTATTACAACGACCCTGAAAAAACAGCCGAAGCCATTACCGATGGGTATTTCCATACGGGAGACATAGGCGAAATTGATAGCAAAGGCTTCCTGAAAATTACCGACCGCAAGAAAGAGATGTTTAAAACATCGGGTGGTAAATATATAGCACCACAGCTTATAGAAAATGCCATGAAGCAAAGCCGCTTCATAGAGCAGATTATGGTGATAGGCGATGGAGAAAAAATGCCGGCTGCCTTTATACAGCCTGATTTCGCGTTTGTAAAATCGTGGGCTTCACGTAAGGGACTATCCCTGGGCAGTAACGAGGAAATCGCCAATAGCAAAGAAGTACACGAACGCTTTCAGGAAGAAATAGACGCTATAAACAAGAAATTTGGCCACTGGGAGCAGATAAAGAAATTTGAAATAACTCCGGATGCGTGGAGTGTGGAAGGCGGTGAAATGACCCCTACCCTGAAACTGAAACGAAAAGCAGTAAAAGAAAAATATAAAGCCCTGTATGATAAGATATACGGTGGTGATAAATAGACTGTTTGATTGTCAGATTATTGGTTTTTTAGATAAATCAGACTTTAGACATCTTACTTAACAGACTAAGACAGCCTTCGGGCTGTTTTTTTTATGCTTCTTCCAACCTTTGTCTAAAAAATGTAATCCTGTATAATTGAAAAGACTACATTTAACATTATAATGGCTTTTATCACATGAAAACACTAACGCTGCTTTTACTGTTCCTCTCCTGCCCTGTTTTTGCACAGCAAAAGGACGAGCCGGTGTACATCTATTTAGACAGTATGAAATATGAAGCCAAGAAAGTATTCTTTGATATGGATAATGTTGAAGATGTTCGTATGGAGAATACAGCCGAGGATTCTGTGCATTCTACTTACAGATACAAGAGCATCCATGTAAAACGTAAACATAAGAGTGTAATGACTTCTATCAACGAAATGGAAAATAACCTGCGCAAGAACAATAATATTCCCGATAACGAAAAGATAAAGGTTGTAATCGATGGAGTAATCCTGCCCGATACCGAAGAATGCTTTATAGAACAGGAATATATCGCCAAAGTAGATATTGTAATTTCTGATCCTAAAAAACGAGGAGATCATCTCTATCACTCGCCTACAATCATTATCAGGACTAAAAATAATCTGGAAAAAAAATAAAAAAACCGCCTCAATTTAACATTGAGACGGCTTCAATTTTTTTATTAAGATGATTTGTTTATACTATAGGTTTTTAATCCTATCAAGGTAAGTATAATCATTGACAACTTTTTTGTAAGCAACCTCACTTCCTATAACTTCAGTTCCTCCTTCAATTACGCCCGGATGCCATTTATCATCTGCCCCATAAACTTTAATAATTGAAATTTGATCTTTGACAAACGTGTTTTCTCCGGCTTGTAATAATGCGTCAAGCGCAGAATACAGCAATGTATAACCTGTATATTTGTTTTTGGTTAACACTACTACGTATTTTTTCAATGCTTCTACATTACGTGATTCCTTAGGGTAATCATATACTATACTTATTAAATCTTTCTTAGAAAGGATTGAATAAGCAAGTCCAACCTGAATTGATGATGAAAGGTCTGGATTGTAAAGTGAATCAAAATATTTCCAATCTACGTTTTTATCATTTTGATTTACATAAATAGCATTTTCTAAATCAAACTCTGCTTGAACATCTTCATCTGTAACTTCCAAATACATTAGCTGCTCTTTGTAAGAAGTTGGTGCAACCCGCATTACACTTTTGTTACCAGCGTTCTGATCAATAACATTACTATCACCCGAACACGCTACAAATATCGCACCAGATGCAATACAAGCAATAAAAGCTGACAAATATAATTTTTGTTTTTTCATAATTACATTCAAATTATTAACAAGGTAAAGTATAGGATTCCTGATTAAGATCGAAACTGTCTGCTAGTGTTTTTCCGTTAATAGTGGTGTAGTGAGCTAAATTAGCTGTCTGACCCTCACCAAGACGTTCACAACCAGGCGTGGATGGATTAGGATCATAATAATAGACATAATGTGAATTTTTAGTATGTTCACATCTTTTTTTACAAACTTTTTTCTTGCCTCCTGCTCCAAGAGCAATGCCTCCTAAACTAATAAATAGTAAGCACAAAAATGATTTTGACATTGTTAAAATAAATTAAATTAAACTTCTAATTAATTTCAATTAATAGCATAATTCAATTAATATCCCCAATATGATAAAGGTTAGATTAGATATTATTGGTTATGTTGGTGCAACAAACTTACTGTGTTTTTCCTACATATTAAATGTTAAAAATATTTTTTTTTATTAAAACTATTTCAATAAAATTTAGCTCAAAATTAGGCACTTTATCATTTGCTACAGTTTCATAATACCGTCAGAACCAAAAAGAATTCTAAATAATTTTATATTAATGAATCACTCACCTCAGAGTGATTTTTTGTTTTATGCCAAATCTAAAAAAATCCTTATATTTACTAAGGCATGCATAGTATATCTGTAATTTTAAGCAGGAAATTTTTAAAGACAGATAAAATTATTTTTAATTTAATATGCGTGCATAATATTTTTTTTGTATATTTGAAACACAGGTTCTATGAAAGATAAAACGATTGATTATATACTAAGGGCTACCTGGCAGGCAGTGTCGCGCATGTATAACGAAGAGGCTTCCAAGTATGGTGCTACGATGTCGGTAGGATTTGCGCTACTGAGTATAGATAAGGAAAACGGTATACCCAGCACCGCTTTGGGTCCGCAAATGGGCATGGAGCCTACCAGCCTTACCCGTACGCTGAAAAGCATGGAAGACAAAGGCCTGATAGTACGCAAAAAGAACCCGGTAGACGGTCGTGGCGTACTCATTCACCTTACAAAGCTGGGTAAAGAAAAACGCGACCTGAGTAAAGACGTGGTACTTACGTTTAACGATGTAATTAAGCACCACATATCCCAGGAAAAGCTGGATACCTTTATGGAAGTGGCTGAAAAGATAAACGAACTGATAGCCGAACGCCAAGTTTTTACATCTGAAGATAAAAAATAGATGTTGCCCGAAAGGCACTCAAACAACAAATAAACTATAAACCACAAACTTCGAATTATAAAGAATGAAACGCACGATTAAAAAGGCAGCCGTAATAGGCTCCGGCGTTATGGGCAGCGCCATTGCAGCCCATTTTGCCAACATTGGTGTTGAAGTCTTGCTGCTCGATATCCCTCCAAAGGAACTTACCGAAGCTGAGCAGAAAAAAGGCCTGAGCCTTACTGATAAGGCTGTAAGGAACCGCATAGTGAACGACCATTTGGCCAATTCACTAAAGAGCAAGCCCTCTCCTATTTACCACCAGAAATTTGCAAGCCGCATAGCTACCGGGAATACCGAAGACGATATGCCTAAACTTGCCAATGTAGACTGGATCATTGAGGTAGTAGTAGAACGGCTTGATATTAAGCAAAAGGTATTTGAACAAGTAGAAAAATACCGTAAACCGGGTACCCTGATTACCTCTAACACATCGGGTATTCCTATACAATTTATGAGCGAGGGTCGCAGCGAGGATTTCCAAAAGCACTTCTGCGGTACACACTTCTTTAACCCTCCGCGCTACCTTAAATTATTCGAAATCATACCCGGCCCTAAAACCGATCCTGAGGTACTTGCCTTCCTGAACAATTATGGCGAGCAGTACCTGGGCAAAACATCGGTTGTGGCTAAAGATACTCCTGCCTTCATTGGCAACCGTATAGGTATTTATGGCATCATGAGCCTTTTCTACCAGGTTAAGGAACTGAATCTTACCATAGAAGAAGTAGACAAGCTTACGGGCCCCGTTATCGGCAGGCCGAAATCGGCTACGTTCCGTACAGTCGATGTAGTAGGGCTTGATACCCTGGTACACGTAGCAAACGGTTTGTATGAAAACTGCCCTAATGACGAACAGCACGAACTGTTTAAGTTGCCCGGTTTCATCAATACCATGATGGAGAACAAATGGCTGGGCAGCAAAAGCGGACAGGGTTTTTATAAGAAAGTGGATAAAGATATATTGACACTCGACCTTGATACGCTGGAATACCGCGCGCAGAAGAAAGCCTCTTTCGCAACGCTGGAACTGACCAAAACCATAGACAAGCCCATTGACCGCTTTAAGGTATTAGTAGGCGGTACAGACAAAGCAGGTGAGTTTTACCGTAAAAACTTTGCCGGAACCTTTGCCTACGTAAGCCACCGTGTACCTGAAATCACAGACGACCTGTATAAGATAGACGATGCCATGAAAGCCGGCTTCGGTTGGGAAAACGGCCCGTTTGAAATATGGGATGCTGTGGGTGTAGAAAAAGGCGTTGAGCTTATTAACGCGGAAGGTCTTGAAGCCGCCGCCTGGGTTAAGGAAATGCTTGCAGCGGGCGTTAAAAGCTTCTATACCATTAAGGAAGGTGCCACGTATTACTACGACATCGCGTCTAAATCGCACAAAAAAGTGCCGGGACAGGATGCGTTTATCATACTGAACAACATTCGCGAAAGCAAAAAAATATGGAGCAACAGCGAGGCCATTATCCAGGACCTGGGCGATGGCATCATCAACCTGGAGTTCCAGAGCAAAATGAATACCATAGGCGGCGGTGTGCTTCAGGGCATTAACAAAGCCATAGACCTTGCCGAAAAAGAATACGACGGCCTTGTTATAGGTAACCAGGCGGCCAACTTCTCGGTGGGCGCTAACCTGGGCATGATCTTTATGATGGCTGTTGAGCAGGAATACGATGAGCTGAATATGGCTATTAAAATGTTCCAGGACACCATGATGCGCGTTCGTTATTCGTCTATACCAGTGGTGGTTGCCCCTCACGGCATGACCCTTGGTGGCGGCTGCGAAATGAGCATGCACGCCGATAAGGTTGTGGCTGCTACCGAAACGTACATTGGCCTTGTGGAATTTGGCGTAGGTGTTATTCCAGGCGGTGGCGGATCTAAAGAAATGGCGCTTCGTGCGTCTGACCTTTGGCATAAAGACGACGTGGAACTAAACGTACTGCGCGAATACTTCCTTACCATTGGTACGGCTAAAGTTTCGACTTCCGCATACGAGGCATTTGACCTGGGTATCCTTCAAAAAGGTAAAGATGTGGTGGTGGTAAACAAAGACCGTCAGATAGCCGAAGCCAAAAAACACGCCAAGCTACTTGCCGAAGCAGGTTATACCGCCCCTATCCGCCGTAAAGACGTTAAGGTACTGGGCAAACAGGCGCTGGGTATGTTCCTTGTAGGAACTGACAGTATGTATGCCGGTAGCTACATCAGCGAACACGATAAGAAGATTGCTAACAAACTCGCCTACGTTATGGCGGGTGGCGACTTAAGTGAAGCTACTTTGGTTACAGAACAGTACTTACTTGACATAGAGCGTGAAGCATTTTTATCGCTATGCGGAGAACGTAAGACTTTGGAAAGGATTCAGTTCATGCTTACGAAAGGTAAACCGTTACGTAATTGATTTATTTTGAATGTTGAATTATAAATTTTAAATGACTCAGCGTCAGGTTCAACATAATTCAAAATTTAAAATTCAAAATTTAAAACAATGACCAAAACAGCATATATAGTAAAAGCATACAGAACCGCCGTGGGCAAAGCGCCAAAGGGTGTGTTTCGCTTTAAAAGGCCCGACGAGCTGGCTGCCGAAACCATACAGCACATTATGAAAGAGCTGCCTGATTTCGACAAAAGCCGTATAGACGACGTAATTGTGGGCAATGCCATGCCCGAGGCCGAACAAGGACTAAACTTTGGGCGTTTTATATCGCTTATAGGGTTAGATACTGTTGATGTTCCGGGCGTTACGGTAAACCGTTACTGTGCTTCGGGGCTGGAAACCATAGCTATGGCTACCGCCAAGATACAAACCGGACAGGCCGAATGTATCATAGCCGGTGGTGCCGAAAGCATGAGCTATATCCCCATGGGTGGTTACAAGCCCGTACCAGATTACAGCATAGCCAAGCAAGGGCATGAGGATTATTACTGGGGTATGGGGCTCACTGCCGAGGCCGTTGCAAAACAGTTTAACATAAGCCGTGAAGACCAGGATATGTTTGGCTACCAGTCGCACCAAAAGGCACTGAAAGCCCAGGCGGAAGGTAAATTTGACAAGCAGATTGTTCCCATTACCGTGGAGCAGGTGTATATAGATGCCAGCGGAAAAAAAGCAACAAAATCATATACTGTAGCCAAAGATGAAGGCCCTCGTGCTGATACTTCGATAGAAGCGTTGGGCAAGCTGAAACCTGTGTTCGCTGCCGATGGTAGTGTTACAGCGGGTACGTCATCTCAAATGAGTGATGGTGCCGCCTTTGTAATGATTATGAGCGAAGACATGGTTAAGGAACTGAACCTGGAACCTATAGCCCGCCTGGTAAGTTATGCCGCTGCGGGTGTTGAACCAAGGATAATGGGTATTGGCCCGGTAAAAGCCATTCCTAAAGCCGTGAAGCTTGCAGGTCTTACCCAGAACGACATTGAACTTATAGAACTTAACGAAGCCTTTGCTGCTCAATCACTTGCCGTAATCCGCGAGCTTGGCCTGAACCAGGATATCATCAATGTAAACGGTGGCGCCATTGCAATGGGTCACCCGCTGGGTTGTACCGGTGCTAAACTGTCGGTTCAACTGTTTGACGAAGCCAAACGCCGTGGTAATAAATACGGTATGGTAACAATGTGTGTGGGTACCGGGCAGGGCGCTGCGGGGGTGTTTGAGATACTGTAAATATTTATTTTAAATGATGAATTTTAAATTTTAAATGCATGAAGGACAATATAATTGCGGTAAAGACATTCGACTTTGCTTTGAATATTATTAACCTTTATACACAACTGAAACGAGAAAATGAATTCATCATTTCAAAACAATTGCTCAGATGCGGTACAAGTATTGGAGCTAATGTAGAAGAAGCTATAGCAGCACAGTCCCGAAAGGATTTTATAAGTAAGATGTCCATCGCCTCTAAAGAAGCAAGGGAAACAAAATATTGGTTACGCCTGCTGGACAAGTCGCATATTACACAGATCCCGATTAACGGTTATCTTGTTGAAATAGAACACATAATTAATATAATTACAAAAATTATAAAGACTTCTCAGGAAGCATCTCAGTAATGTAATATCACAATACTACGTTGCAGTGAAAGAGCCTGAGTGGCATTTAAAATTTATAATTCAAAATTTAAAATAAAAATATCATGGCTGATACTTTAGATAAACCAATTGCCCGCGGCGGACAGTTCCTTGTAAAGGAAACAGCCAGCGAGGATATATTTACTCCGGGAGATTTTTCGGAGGAACAATTAATGATGCGCGACTCGGTTAAGGAGTTCATAGACCGCGAAATATGGCCTAATAAAGACCGTTTCGAGAAGAAGGATTATGCCTTTACTGAAGAAACCATGCGCAAAGCCGGGGAACTTGGTTTCCTTGGTGTTGCTGTGCCTGAAGAATATGGCGGACTGGGTATGGGCTTTGTGAGCACTATGCTTACATGCGACTACATAAGTGGCGCAACAGGTTCGTTTTCAACTGCTTTTGGTGCGCATACGGGTATTGGCACTATGCCGATTACCCTGTACGGTACAGAAGAACAAAAACTTAAGTATGTACCTAAACTTGCCAGTGGCGAGTGGTTCGGTTCGTACTGCCTTACCGAGCCGGGTGCGGGTTCTGATGCCAACTCGGGTAAAACCAAGGCGGTACTCAGCGAAGATGGTACGCACTACCTGATTACAGGCCAGAAAATGTGGATTTCAAATGCCGGTTTCTGTAATGTAATGATTGTATTTGCCCGCATTGAAGACGACAAGAACATTACCGGTTTCATTGTAGAATATGATCCTGCAAACGGCATCGTTCTTGGTGAGGAAGAGCATAAATTGGGCATCCGTGCCTCCTCTACCCGCCAGGTCTTTTTTAACGAAACCCAGGTTCCGGTAGCCAACATGCTGAGTGAGCGTGGCAATGGCTTTAAGATAGCCATGAACGCCCTGAATGTAGGCCGTATTAAGTTGGCAGCTGCCTGTCTTGATGCGCAACGCCGCACGATTTCCGGAGCGGTTAAGTATGCTAACGAACGTGTACAGTTTAAAACCCCGATAGCCAATTTTGGTGCCATCCGTGCTAAGATAGCCGAAATGGCAACCAGCTGTTATGCAGGCGAAAGTGCAGCCTACCGTGCCGCGAAAAACATTGAAGATCGTATTAATGCCCGTGTAGCGAATGGCGAAAGCCACCAGGATGCCGAGCTGAAAGGCGTTGAGGAATTTGCCATAGAATGCTCTATCCTTAAGGTAGCGGTAAGTGAAGACGTACAGAACTGTACCGACGAAGGTATCCAGATATTTGGCGGTATGGGCTTTAGCGAGGACACCCCCATGGAAAGCGCCTGGCGCGATGCCCGTATAGCCCGTATCTATGAGGGAACCAACGAAATAAACCGTATGCTGTGCGTAGGAATGCTGATTAAAAAGGCCATGAAAGGACACGTTGATTTACTTGGCCCTGCCATGAAAGTTGCCGAAGAGCTGATGGGTATCCCGTCGTTTGATACGCCTGATTACAGCGAGCTTTTTGCCGAGGAGAAGGAAATCATTGGTAAACTGAAAAAGGCCTTTTTAATGGTTGCCGGAAGCGCTGTACAAAAGTACGGCCCTGCCCTTGACGAACATCAGCAATTGCTTATGGCAGCATCTGACATACTAATAGAAATATACATGGCAGAATCAGCTGTTTTAAGAACCGAAAAACTGGCTAAAACCAAAGGTGCTGAGAACGTTAAAGAACAAATAGCAATGGCGCAATTATATCTGTATCATGCTGTTGACCTGGTAAATACTAAAGGTAAAGAAGGCATTGCATCGTTTGCCGAAGGCGACGAACAGCGTATGATGCTTATGGGCCTAAAGCGTTTTACCAAGTATACTAACCTGCCGAATGTGGTAGCGCTGCGTGAGCAAATCGCCTCTAAAATAATAGCAGAGAATACCTATCCATTTTAATATATTCTGTTTAAAGTTAAGTCCAAAAAGCCGTTCAATTTTATGAACGGCTTTTTATATTTTCATGAAAATATGTGAATAAAAATTACCTTATAACTTTAGAGGTAACCGCCCTGTTGATAACTTTTTCGCCAGGGCGGTTTTTTATGCCTTTTTGTAAAGTACTATACATAAAAGCCTTTACACCTGTGCAAAAAGTAGTTAACTTGTAGTGAACTTTTGTGCTACCGTTGTAGTAGGACAAATAACAAAACAACTAATTTTCAAAGGATTAACAAAAAATGAGAGTTACATGTAGCTGCTACAGGCAAAATCCCTGCTAATTTAGTATACTGAACAACAGCCTACAGTACACCCTACTTCTACCCTGCCTAACTTTGCACCTGCTATTTCTTTAAAAAAGTATGATTTTGGTCATGTTTTTAAATCCGATGCCGCCTTACATTCGCATGCTAATTTTTTTAGTGATGAGTACAAGCGGACAAATAGAACTAATGGCTCCGGCGGGCGATTTTGAATCGTTGCAGGCGGCGCTGGATAACGGTGCCGATTCTATATACTTTGGCGTGGAGCAGCTGAACATGCGTGCCCGTGCCTCCATGAATTTTACGTTAGATGATTTAACCGAGATTTCAGGACGCTGTTCGGCTAAGGGTGTACGCACCTACCTTACACTAAACACCATTATCTATGACCATGACTTGTCGCTTATAAAATCTTTGCTAGACAAAGCTAAAGCTGCTAACATTACCGCTGTCATAGCCATGGACCAGGCGGTTATTGCCTACGCTAGGCAAATAAGCATGGAAGTACACATCAGCACGCAGATTAACGTAACCAATATAGAAACGGTACGGTTTTACGCGCTTTTTGCCGATACTATTGTACTAAGCCGTGAACTGAGTCTGAGCCAGGTGAAGAAGATTACCGAACAGATAAAGAAAGACAACATCTGCGGGCCGTCGGGTAATTTGGTAGAGATAGAAATCTTCGGGCACGGCGCGCTTTGTATGGCGGTTTCGGGTAAATGTTACCTGAGCCTGCATTCACATAATTCATCGGCTAACCGTGGTGCCTGCAAACAAAACTGCCGTAAAAAATATACTGTTACCGACCAGGAAAGCGGCTTTGAGATTGAGATAGACAACGAGTACATGATGTCACCAAAGGATTTGTGTACGCTGGATTTCTTAGATGAAATTATACATAGTGGCATAAAAGTACTTAAAATAGAGGGTCGCGGGCGTGCCCCCGAATACGTTGCAACAGTTGTGCGGTGTTACCGCAATGCCATTGATGCCGTGACCCTCGGTACTTTTACAAGAGATAAAATTGAGGTTTGGATGGAGCAACTTTCTACGGTGTACAACCGTGGTTTCTGGAGCGGCTATTACCTGGGGCAAAAGCTTAGCGAATGGAGCCCGGCCAATGGCAGCATGGCTACGCAGCGCAAAGTATACATAGGTAAAGGCAGGCATTTTTACCCAAAAGCCGGCGTGGGCGAATTTACTATTGAAGCTTACGACCTGAAGATGGGCGATAAGATACTGGTTACCGGCCCTACCACGGGGGCGCAGGAAACGGTGGTAAGCAGCATAATGACGGAAGGTATGGCGGTAACAACCGCCACAAAAGGCAACCGTATAACGCTGCCGCTTGATTTTAAGATACGCCCAAGCGACAAATTATATAAACTGGTAGCTACCGAATTTGCCCAAAGCTAATGATTATTGTTACCCTGCAGCGCGGCAAGTGCATTGGCTGTAATTATTGTGTGGAACTTGCCCCGCAAAAATTTGCCATGAGCCGTAAAGATGGTAAATCGGTATTGCTGCACGCCACAGATAAAAAAGGTTTTTTTACGCTGAAAGAACCCGACCATTCGATATTAGAAACAATGGAAAGCGCTGCCAACGCCTGCCCGGTACGGATTATTAGTGTAAAGGAAGTGTAGCCTGAATTAGCTGCCCAGGGCTTCACTATGGGCTATTATGCCTGACCTTTTCAGAGTTGGTAGCAATGATATAATTTTTAAGGCTATAACACAAAAATTCTCAAAGGAAGCCCAAAGATTCGCCGAGTTTTACAAACAATTAAATAAGATTGCGCTTAAAACGCGGGGTCGCAAAGCTCTACGTAAGCGTTCCCGAAAGCTTACTATACTCACACCAGAGGTAAAATCTATTTTTTTTTGATAATCAATAGTTTGCAAAACCTATATCTATGTGCGCACGATAGTCCGGAGCAGAAGAAATGTTAGCGGTCTTATATCAGCAATAACTGTAAACCGTAAACTAATTATACTGTACCGTTTCTGGCTTATCCACCTGAAAATCAGGTAATATAATATCGTTGTTTTGTATGGCGTTGGTTTTAAAGATATTCATGCCATGACCCGGCACATTAGGAAAATAAGCAAAGGACAGCTGGAAACTGTTAAACACAAGGTAGTCATTATACAGCATAATACCCAACCCGAATTTTGAGTATACATTACTATGGTACAGCTTACTTTCTTTGTCGCCTATCATACCGAAAGTGGCATTTACAAACGGGTTAATACGAAATCCACCCAGGTCAAACGGGGAAAAGGCCTGTGCCTGTAGCGTAAGCACCGCTTTTTGCGTTCCCTTAAGTGTAGGGCTGTTAAAACCGGTAATGCCATAACGATCGTTAATAGTAAGCTGGTCACTGTAAATAGGCATGCGGTTATCGCCTATTACTATAAGCGGCTTTATAAAATAGCGGGTACGCCAGCGGCCTATGTAACGTATATTGCTAAAGTACAGGGCATCTATCCTGAAAACATCCTGTTGGGTATAATCTTTATAAAAGTAAGAGCCCATTTCAAAATTAATACCCAGGTAGCCCCATTTATAATAGTTACCAAAAGCGTAGCGCCCGCCCAGGTACAGCCGGTGCTCATTATTTTTGTCCTGCATGCCAAAGGTGGCCGAGTATACCTTACCTATGGGTATATCTTCTACAATACCGTAGTTAAACAAAAACTTATCCTGCACGAACTTACGGGAGGTAACCCCTATAGTGGCAAGGTAAAGCGTTTCACTGCTAAAAAAGCGTATGGAGTCGTATTCAATAGTCGGTGTTTCGGTATACTTTCGGTGGTAATAACGCCCGGTAGTAACCAGTCGCGTAGTACGGTCATCCTCGCTCCAGCCTTTAAATATCTGGAACGCATAACCGGCCCAGTAATCTTTACTAGCCGACTTAAAATTCTGCATGCCCCATTTGTTCTGGCTATCCGGCAGGGAATCTCGCAAAAAACGCGACTCTACATACACGCCCCCCGCCCACTTGGTCAGGGAACTGAAAAACGTACGCTCGGCACCGGCACTCTTTATCCAATTATCGCTGCGTTCTATCTGGTAGGCTACAGAGGTATTTATATAGGAGTTAAAAAGGTTGGGTACGGTATAGCGTGCCAGGTAGTCGGTTTCGCCGGTATTAAAACGCTTGTCAAAATCATTTTCAAACTGATGCCCCAGCCCCATAAAGTTACGCTCGGTAAGCCTAAAGGATGTAGATGATGTAGATGCCGAACCATTGGGAATAAGGCTCCAGGCATCGAGCACCCGCACGTATACGTCAACCGAATCGGCAGAACCGCTGGCCTCCGGGCGAATAACCACCTGGCGGATGTAACGCTGCGAACGCAGTAAACGTTCGGATTCCTTCACCTTAAGGGTGTCAAAATTTTCGTGCTTGCTAAACAGTAACAGGTTGCGTATGGTAAACTCCTTACTGCGCAGGTGCACACGGTTACCGGTACGTTCGGCCCAGTTACGCGGGTGCGCTACCGTATCATTAATGGAATACCCAAACGGGTCCAGCGTCTGGACTATTATTTTACGGATGGGTTTACCATCAAAACGCTGTATTTCGGTAAGCAGTTCGGGCGATTTTTTCTTTATATCCTTACGGGTATTGGCTTGTTTTTTTTCGCGTACCGGCCTGAAGATAAGCTTGTGCAGGAATTTGGTAGCTTTACGCTTGTTACTGTAGTCTTTTATGCGGTTATACATAGCGTCGTTTTTTTCCTTTACGGTATCGCGCACGGGTTTTTGGCCGTAAGCAGGAGCCACGGCAAAAAACAACAATAAAACAATTACCCGGAAAAACACCCGCATATATATATTAAACTTCTTACGGCCAAAGTAAAGTATTAAAACCTAAATAAAAACCCAAAAAAATAATGTTCCCCTCACATTTACAATACATTTAACGGTAGTTGTCCATGGTTGGTGGTTGGTGGTTGGTGACTAATAGCTGACTGCTGATAGCTAATAGCTATTTTCTTGTAACAAAAGTTCCGCTTTCTCGTCTTACTTTTAACAATCAATAAATCACAAATATTTTGGAAACAATCCTTACCATCAGCGGCCTGCACAAACAGTACGGCAAGGTGCATGCTGTGAACAACGTTTCTTTTGAAATACAAAAAGGTAATGTATACGGCATCCTGGGACCTAACGGCAGCGGAAAAAGTACTACGCTGGGCATAGTGCTTAATGTGGTTAATAAAACATCGGGCGCATACAGCTGGTTTGGCGGCCATGCCGAAACCCACGAAGCGCTAAAAAAGGTGGGCGCTATTATAGAACGGCCAAACTTTTACCCATACATGAGCGCATATGATAACCTTAGGCTGGTATGCAAAATTAAAGGCGTACCGTTGGCCAAAATCGAGGAAAAGCTAACACTGGTAGGGCTTTGGGAACGCAGGGACAGTAAGTTCCGCACGTTTTCCTTGGGTATGAAACAGCGCCTTGCCATAGCCAGCGCCCTGCTAAACGACCCCGAAATACTAATCCTGGACGAACCTACTAACGGGCTGGACCCACAGGGCATCCGCCAGATACGCGACCTTATACGCCTTATAGCCTCACAAGGCACTACCATACTCCTGGCAAGCCACCTGCTGGATGAAGTGGAAAAAGTATGCAGCCATGCCGTAGTTATGCGAAATGGGAAGGTACTCTATAACGGCACCGTAACCGGCATGCTGAGCAGCGACGGATTCCTGGAACTGCAGGCACCGGACACGGCATCACTGAAAGAAGCGGTAGCGCAGCACCCTGCGGTAATAAAAACCGAAGAAAGCGAAGGCAAGCTGTTTGTATACCTTAACGCCCCGGTAGAGCCCTGGGAAATAAATAAATACCTGGCAGAGAAAGGCGTGTACCTTAACCATATCGTAAAACGTACCCACAGCCTTGAAGAGCAATTCCTGAAACTAACCGGTAACCAAAACTAATCCCCACGCACTATCATGAAACGTTTATTAAGCATAGAACTCCAAAAACTGTGGCTAAACCGTGCCAGCCGCATCCTAATAATTTCGTATTTCGGTATACTGTCGCTCATAGCACTCGTGGCGAATATAGAGTTTGACATCCTGGGTATGCACATACGCATGGCCGACCAGGGTATTTTCAACTTCCCTTTTATATGGCATTTTAACTCGTACGTAGCGGTATATTTTAAAATATTCCTGGCCATAATCATCGTATCTATGATGGCTAACGAATACACCTACGGCACGCTGAAACAAAACCTTATAGACGGTCTTAACAAAAAGGAATTTATTGCGTCTAAGGTAGTAACCATGCTGTTTTTCGCATTTGCTTCTACAGCTTTTGTATATGTAATGACACTGATACTGGGGCTGCGTTTTTCGTCCTATACAGAACTTCCTATTATTTTTAGGGAACAAAAATACATAGTAGCCTACTTTATAAACCTTATGGCATTTTTCAGTTTCTGTTTCTTCGCGGGCATACTGGTTAAGCGGTCGGCGTTTGCGCTGGGCTTTATCGTTATATGGTACCTTATAGAAGGCCTGCTGTACGGCCTGCTGCGGTGGAAACTTTTTAATGAGGTGATAGCCGATAATATAAAACAGTTTTTCCCGCTGGCCGCTATAAGCAACCTGCTTATAAACCCTATGGAACGCTTTAAGGCCGTTCGCTCCCTGCGTAATGCAACAGGCAGCGTAGCCGAAGTAGACTATACCCTGCACTGGTATAATATAGCCATTGTAGCCTGCTGGAGCGCGATTTTTATTTATGCATCATACCGCATCCTTAAAAAAAGGGATTTATAATACAACAGTATTGCGTACTGATGAAGAGGGGGCTATTTCAGCCCCCTCTTTATTTTTTTGGGGATATGTGTACATTAAAAATAAATGTTACATTTACACATAAACCAAACCTTTCATGAAAACCGCTCTCCGTAACCTACTGGTATACATCTTTTTCTGCACACAAGCGTGGAGCCAAAATGACTGTCCAGACGCTATAACGGTATGCTGGGAAACATTTGATAACATACACTATAACGCGGGACCAGGATTACAGGAACTTAACGGCACTAACGTATGCAGCGGGCAGGAAGAAAACAGCCTTTGGTTTAAAATAGAAATTGTTACAGGTGGGATCTTTGACTTTTATATCGTACCCCGCGATAACCAACCGGTAGACTATAATTTCTGGCTCTTTGGTCCGGCGGCTTCCTGTGGCAGCCTGGGCAGTGCTATACGGTGTTCTACAACCGAACGCAGGTCGGCACAGGCGCTGAATGAAAATATTACCGGTACCTACCCCGGTGAAACCGATACGGTAGAAAACCCCGGGCAGGGAAACGGCTTTGTAAGCCCTGTAAATGTACAGGCCGGGCAAACCTACTACCTGCTGGTTAATGAGGACGGAAACTCGGACGGATTTTTTCTTGCATTTAACGGAACGGCAAAACTGAAGCCTTTCGTTTCGTACACCTATAGCGGTAGTACTACAGAACACCACGTACTGGAAAAATGCGACAACGACGGGGTAAACGACCTGGCTACATCCTTTAACCTTAGGGAATTTGAAGCTTTGTTCACTTCTACTGAGAGCCTTGCCTTTACCTACTACGCTACCCAAAACGACGCCATGCTAAACCATAATGTTATTACCAATAACACTAGCTATAAAAATACCGAACCCACTCAGGTTATCTATGCAAGGATAGAGAGTATCGCCACAGGATGTTTTTTTACATTTGCGTTTATCATCAAAATTACCAACACCGTAGTAGCGGGCCAACCTCAAAACCTGCAACGCTGCGATACCCGGGGTAACGGCATACAAACCTTTAACCTTACTGCAAATACACCGCTGGTGCAAAATACAACCGGGCTTCCGGTGAGTTACTACGCCAGCCGGGAGGATGCTGTGGCCGGTACTAATCCCCTGCCCGTTTTGTACCAGAATACAACCCGGGAACAAACCATATGGGCACGGCTTAGCGGTACTGGCAGCTGTTATATGTACGACCTTAAAACCTTTACCCTTACCGTGCCCGAAATTCCGGAAATAGCCTATACCCTTACCATTAATGACCTGCTGGACAGCCAAAACAGCATTGAGGTAAACGTTTCTAATGCAGAGAACTACCTTTATGCGTTAGACAACCAAAATTTTGGCACAGAAACCTATTTTTACAACCTGTCGCAGGGGCAGCATACCTTTTACATAAAACCTGTGGGCGGATGTGGCGTGGTACAGTCGGAAATTTTTTATATAATGGGCTACCCCAAATGCTTTACGCCAAACAACGATGGCTTTAACGATACCTGGCGCATACCTTACATTACTACCCGCCCTGACAGCCATATCAGTATTTTTAACCGTTACGGAAAGCTTATTACCACACTGGATTTCAGGTCTGTAGGATGGGATGGGATGCTAAACGATACCCTGCTGCCTGCCGATGATTACTGGTTTATACTGCACCTTGCCGAAGGGCGTACGGTTAAAGGGCATTTCAGCCTGCTACGTTAAGAAAAATTTAAGAATTCCTTTAACATAAGTTAGTATGCTTCTACGTACAGATTTGCAGTATATTTGCGCCTGCAATGGACAAACGTAATTTACTCTTATCGTTACTCATACTACTGTTTGTAAATATTTCGGCATCAGCCCAATACATACAGGTAAATGATACGTATACCGCGCAGCAGCTGGTAGAAAATGTATTGCTTAACAACTCGTGCGCATCGGTTTCTAACGTTTCGGTAACGGGTGGTAATTTTGCCGGTGGCGAACAGAGCTATGGCTATTTTGATGCCTCAGGTACTATTTTCCCCATGCAAAACGGTGTTATACTCAGCACCGGCCGTGCCATAAAAGCCAGGGGGCCTAATACCTCGCTGCTGGATGATGGTAACAATATGAACTGGGGCGGCGACAACGACCTGCAACGCGCGCTGGGCATTACCAACTCTACAAACGCTACCGTACTGGAATTTGACTTTATTCCGCTTACCAATAAAATAAGCTTTACCTACCTCATGGCAAGCGAAGAATACCATGACGACGCGCCCTGCCGCTATTCAGATGGTTTTGCCTTTTTGCTTAAGGAGGCTGATAACGCTACCGCACCGTATAATAACCTTGCGGTAATACCGGGAACCGACATTGCTGTAAAGGTAACATCGGTACACCCACGTATAGGCGACGGTGGTGCAAACAATGGCTGCCCGTCAGCGAACGAACAATACTTTGACGCCTTTAACGGCAGAGAATACCCTACCAACTTTAACGGGCAAACCAAGGTAATGACCGCCACATCGGCAGTGGTACCGGGACTAAAATACCATATAAAGCTGGTTATAGCCGATGAAACCAACTACCGTTACGATTCGGCTATTTTCCTTGGTGGCAGCAGTTTTGAGGCCGATATAGACCTGGGTGAAAACAGGCTTTTCGCTACAAACAGTCCGCTATGCTTTAACGAGCCTTATGTATTAAACGGCACTTCGCCAGGGGCTACCGGCTACCAGTGGTACCTGGGCACTACTGCCATTACCGGCGCTACAGGCCCTACCTATACTGCCCGCGATCCCGGCACGTATAAAGTAGTGGCTACCTTTAGCCCTCTGTGTAGCGTAGAAGGACAAATAACGCTGGAATATGCCCCGGCACTTAACTTTGGTTCACAAACGCTGTTACAGTGCGATGATAATAACGACGGGCTTACTACCTACAACCTTAACACGGCGGCCAACCTCATAACCAATGGTAACAGTTCGCTTACGGTAAGGGGCTTTTTCAGGACGCAGGCCGATGCCGAGAACGACAGCACTGATGTGATTGCAAATCCTGAAGCATTCAGGAACACAGTAAGTCCGCAAATCGTATATGCCCGCGTGCAAAACCAATACGGCTGTATAGGCATAGCACAGTTGAATCTGGAAATAAGCAACAATACCCTTACCCCACCTACGCAGCTGGCACTATGCGATGCCGTAGGCCCCGTAGACGGTACTACTTCTTTCGACCTTACACTAAAGAACACCGAAATACTGCAATCACTGCCTGCAAATGTACAACTGGCGTATTATACCAGCGAACAGGATGCCATATTAACGTCAAATGCCATAGCGAATGTACAGGGCTTTACCAATACCACACCGTATAATCAAACCGTATACGCAGGCCTTACACAGGGTGGCAACTGTTACGGTGTCGTACCGCTGCAACTGCAGGTATACCGTTTTGGCGCCAACCTTAGCCCTGAGGAATTAAATATGTGTAACAGCGTACCGGTTACACTGGATGCCGGGGTACAAGCCGATGGCAGTACCATGACCTACTCATGGGACACCACACCGGTACAAACCGGGCAGCAACTTACGGTTAGCGCGGCGGGTACCTACACCGTGACCCTTACAAATGCCAACAATTGTATAGCAACAAAGGTATTTACGGTAACGGCATCTGAAAGGGCTACCATAACCGGAATAGACATAAACGACTTCAATGGCGGGTTTAATTCAATTATCATAAACACCACAGGTATTGGTAATTATGAATATTCACTTAACCTGATAGATTGGCAGGAAAGCAATGTTTTCAATAATCTGGAAACAGGTATATATTCGGTATTTATTCGCGATACAAACCAGTGCGGAATTACTACAGGAGAAGTTTTTGTATTGGATTATCCTAAATATTTTACCCCTAACGGCGACGGCACAAACGACTACTGGAATGTGCCTTATCTAAGTAAAAGGCCATCAGTAAGCATAAATATATATGACCGTTACGGCAAATATATTTATTCATTCCACGGCGGTACCTATACCAAAGGATGGGATGGCACACGAAATGGGCACCCATTGCCGGCTACTGATTACTGGTTTACCATAACCCTGGAAAACGGGCGTGTGGTACGCGGGCATTTTTCACTCATACGATAATTTTTGCCAGCCAACTGATTTCACCAATTGTCACTATTTTTTGTGTTGATTCGTGAAATTAGTGGCTAAAAATCACTTAACCCTTTTATTATTCAAGGCCAGCACCCACTCCTTTCGGGCGCATACGGTACAAACGCCCTCGGTAGGTTCCAGGCGCTGGGTATTGGCACAAAATGTACAGGCATAAATACCCGTTTTAGGGATAGTACTGCCTTTAAGTGCAAATTGCTGGGGGCGTATGGGCAGCCCGTATTTTATGCTTTCATCATCATAAAAATACACGCTTATGGCTCCGTTGGTTTCTATATACGCATAGCGTACCTGCCCCAGGTGGTCTATGGATTTTTGCCGAAGCTCGGCAAAAAACTCATCCTGTGCCAGGTCTTCCCGCTGAAAATTGTCCAGCGAAAACTGCCCGTCTTCCACAATGCATATGGGCACACCCTCCATAAAGTTTTCAAACCGCTTGCTTTTTCCCAGCAGCCACGTAACCGACCGGTACATCATTAATATGATTACAAAAACCAGTATGGCCGGCAACAGCCCCACATCTTCATAAAACATAGGGTCGCCCGCGGCAGAGCCCAGCGATATAATGATTACCACTTCAAAAACAGAAAGCTGCTTTACCCCTCTTTTACCGGTAAGCTTCAGGGTAAGCAGCACCGTAAGAAACATGATTACCGTGCGGAATCCCACCTCTGCCAGGAAGCTCAGGGGCAGGTCGTTCATAAGCAGGCGGCGCCATTCAAATATCTCCTTCATAACTTTAATAAGCATTTTACTATAAAGTTAGGTGGCAAGCCGTTTTACTTAACAAACTTTGGCACAACTTTAATATCTCCTTACAAGTAGCCCGGTAACAGCAGTGGTAACTTTACACTACATCAGATTAATAATTTTAAAAACCAGAAATTATGAGTAAGAAAGTAGCCATACTGGCCACACACGGATTTGAGGAAAGTGAACTTAGTTCGCCAAAATCACATATTGAAGCACAGGGCTGGACAGCCGAAATCATAAGCCCGGAAAGCGGTACCATAAAGGCCTGGGCCGATAAAGACTGGGGTAAAGAATATAACGTAGACAAAACCATCAGCCAGGCCTCCGCGGCCGATTATGATGCGCTTGTACTTCCGGGCGGGGTCATTAACCCCGATAAGCTGCGTATAAACGAAGAAGCCTTAAGCCTCATCAGGGATTTCTTCGGCCAAAAGAAACCCGTAGCTGCCATTTGCCACGGCCCATGGTCGTTAATCAACGCGGGTGTAGTTGAAGGACGTAAGGTAACATCGGTACAATCTATAAGCATTGACCTTAAAAATGCCGGCGCCATATGGAGCGATGCCGAGGTAGTTGTAGACAACGGGCTGGTTACAAGCCGTACACCCGAAGACCTGCCTGCTTTTAATAAAAAACTCGTAGAGGAAATTAAGGAAGGTAAACACTCCCTGCAACACAGCTAAGCAATTAATTTCTGCTTAATAATCATTCTAAAGCTTTTGTGCCTTGCGTACAAAAGCTTTCTTTTTTACTTTTACAGAAACATCACTGATTATGAAAAAACTATTATTGCTGCCGGTACTGCTTATGGCCATGCAATCGTTCGGGCAGCTAACGCCTGTAAACTACACTGAGGGAGGACAAAAACTAAGCGGCTTTGCCGGCGCTCCCGAAAGGACACCCAAGTTTAAGGCCGGTATACTTATTTTACCTGCCTGGCTGGGCATTAACAACCACAGTAAAGAGGTAGCCGAAAAACTTACTAAACGTGGCTACTACACATTTGTTGCCGATATTTATGGCGAAGGTAAATACCCTGCCGATGTAAAACAGGCCGGCGAACAATCAGGCTACTATAAGAGCCACCCGGATGCCTACCAGAAACGTATAAAGGCTGCTCTGGATGAACTTATTAAAGCCGGTGCCGATGCCGATAAAATTGTAGTTATAGGCTACTGTTTTGGCGGTACAGGTGCACTGGAGGCTGCGCGTGGCGGACTTAATGTACAAGGCGTGGTGAGTTTTCACGGCGGACTGGGCAAAGACGCGTCAAGGGCTACCACTGCCATAAAACCTATGGTACTTGCCCTGCACGGTGCAGACGACCCCTATGTTCCGCAGAAAGATGTAGACGGATTTATTAAGGAAATGAAAGATGCTAAAGCCGACTGGCAGCTTACCTACTACAGCGGCGCCGTACATGCCTTTACCGAAAAAGAAGCCGGTAATGATAACAGCAAGGGTGCTGCCTATAACCAAGTGGCCGACAACCGTTCATGGGATGCTTTTATGCAATTTTTAAAGGAGGTTTTTAAAGAGGAAAAAAAGGCGTTAAGGCCGGCTAAAACCGCTAAAAACCTGAGTGATGATAAAGGCAAACCGGCCGATGGCATAAACGAAGGCAGCAAAATAAAACGTAAGGAATAACGTTAATAATAAGTATTGTATACACAGCCCTGTAATTTTTACAGGGTTTGTTGTTTATAATAAAGGCATAATCGCCGCCGTTATATGATTTTTATAGTAACATTACAGGCTTTTGTTTACATTAGCCATGATTTATGAAACCACACTGTCCCTAAAATGAAACTGTTTATGCGAAAAACTTCAGCTGTAGCATTACTTTCGGCACTTTTCCTGGCCTGTAGTCCCGGGAAAAGCCAAATTAAAGACTACAATAAGGCACCTGTAGAAAAGTACATGCAAACAATTAGCGCGAAGGATCTTAAAAAACACCTTTATATTGTAGCAGCCGATTCTATGCAGGGCCGTAATACCGGTACCGAAGGCCAAAAGAAAGCCGGTAAATACCTTATAAGCCAATATGTGGCAAATGGCATATCATTCCCCAAAGGGGCTGACGGCTGGTACCAGAAGGTGCCATCTGAATATATGTCGAGGGCGTTTTCTCCGAAACTGGGCGACTCCGAAAACATCTGGGCGTTTATAGAAGGTACGGAAAAGCCCGATGAAGTACTGGTTATATCAGCGCATTATGACCACGTGGGCATGAAAAACGGCGAGGTATACAACGGTGCCGATGACGACGGTTCCGGCACGGTAGCGCTCATGGAAATAGCACAGGCATTTATGCAGGCCAAAAAAGAAGGCTACGGCCCTAAGCGTTCTATACTGTTCCTGCATGTTACCGGCGAAGAGCACGGCCTGCACGGTTCGCGCTACTATAACGAGCATCCGCTGTTCCCTATTGCCAATACCATTGCCGACCTTAACATAGATATGATAGGCCGCCGTGATGAGGCACATAAGGATAATGGCAACTATGTGTACGTTATAGGTTCTGACCGCCTGAGTACCGACCTGCACAATATAAACGAAGCAGCTAATATAAGGTATACCAAGCTAAACCTGGATTATACCTTTAACGAACGCAGCGACCCTAACCAGTTCTATTTCAGGTCTGACCACTATAACTTTGCCAAAAAAGGCATTCCTATTATCTTCTATTTTAATGGGGTACATGCTGATTACCACAAAGCTACAGACACACCCGACAAGATAGAATACGACCTGCTTTCTAAAAGGGCGCAACTGGCTTTTGCTACCGCATGGGAACTGGCCAACCGTGAGAACAGGCCGGTAGTAGACAAAGACGGAAAATAAGTATCGGAGGATACTATCACAAATAAAAATGGCGGCTTCATAACTGAAGCCGCCATTTTTTATATCATATTTATTATATCTTATCTGCCTGATTTCGCCTTGGGAGCTGCCTCTTTCGGGGTTACCTCTTTCGGTTTGTTTTGCTTTTTATACAACGGGATGAAATACGAAAGCGAATAATTTACACCAACACCAAAACTTCCGTCATAGGTACGGTTAAAGCCCGGTATATAGAGGTTATCAAATCCTACAGGCTTTTTATTTACCAGCAGTGTATTCAGCCTTACGCTAAAGCCAAGGAAAATATTACTGAACAATTCTGCCTTCATACCACCTACAAACTCTACCCAGTGCGCAGATAATCCTTTATAATCCTGCCCCGGATAGCGGGTTACGTCATCAAAGTAATTATCGGTGGTATCACTATCGCTAATGTCACTGTTCTGGTACACTGTGTAGGCGTTAAGACGCTGCGAAAAGGTGGAAAAGCCATAACGTACCCCAAAGTAAATCATGTTATTCATATCCAGCCAGTTTTCGTAGGCATTATAATCAAAACCTATTTTCAGGTAGGTACCTTTTGTAGTAAAATCTACACGGTCGTCCTGTACATTAAAGGTTACATTGCCCAGCTCAGTTGCGGCATATATCTTTTTCGTAAGCCTGTAATCACCTACAAGTTCCAGCCCGCGAAAACCGTCTTCGTAAAAAGAGCGTGTAAGGCGGTGCAGGTCTATACCCACACGCAGGCCGTAACGCTGTTCGCTTTGCGCTACCGAAAACTTGGTCGTTACCGTATCGGCATTGGTAAGCTGTACATCCTGCTGCGCCCATGAACCGAGCGAAGCGAGTAACAGCAGGCTAGTAATAAATCCTGACGTGCGTTTCATCTTCGTTAAGTATTTCCGGGTTTTCTATCTGTACATCCTTTAGCCATGTGCTGCCCGTAAGTACGGGGTTAACATTGCCGGGTAAACTGCTGTTAAGGGTAAATACGGTTTTAAAGCCGCACGCGCGCGACACATACTCATCGCGCGTTACATATTTAAACTCTATATAGTCTATGTCTTCAAGCTTTTGCCCGGTATCGCTGGTATGGGTATACTTAAATCCCCATTTTACCGATGGCGAATCTACACGCAGCGGTACCAGCGCGGTGCTGTCTACCTGCCCTACCGATATGGTATCCTGCTGCCCTTCTACAAAGTACTTAAGATTAGCCACGGGTTTGTAGGCACCACGGTTTTCGTCGTTGTAAAAAGCCACTACCATGTTTGGCGTGGTAGGTGTACCTTCAGCGCAAATATCGTCTTTTTCGCAGCTTATCATATACGCCCCGATAATGACAAGAAGCAGCACGCTGCCTATAAATCGTTTCATAGCGGTTTTTGGTTTATCGTTTTTCCAGCAGCACCACATTTTCTACGTGGTGTGTTTGCGGGAACATGTCTACCGGGCGCACGCGGGTTACCTTGTACACCTCGTCCATAAGGGCAAGGTCGCGTGCCTGCGTAGCCGAATTACAGCTTACATACACTACACGCTGCGGCGCTATACGAAGAATTTGTTCTACAACATCCTTATGCATACCATCGCGCGGAGGGTCGGTAATAATTACATCCGGGTGGCCGTGGGTTTCTATAAATTCGGCATTGAACACGTCTTTCATGTCCCCTACAAAAAACTCACAATTGGTTATATTATTGCGTACCGCATTTTCTTTGGCATCGGCTATGGCCTCAGGCACCGCCTCTACCCCAACCACTTTTTTCGCCTTGCGCGATACAAACTGTGCTATGGTACCCGTACCGGTATATAAGTCATATACAAGTTCATTACCTGTAAGACCTGCAAAGTCGCGGGTTATGCTGTACAGTTGGTATGCCTGGTCAGAGTTGGTCTGGTAAAACGATTTGGCATTGATTTTAAAAGTAAGCCCTTCCATTTCCTCAAGGATAAAATCACGTCCTTTAAACAGCACCACATCCTGGTCGTACAGGGTATCATTCGCCTTTTGGTTCACCACATATTGCAATGAGGTTATAGAGGGGAAGGTATCGGCAAGGTGATTTAGTATCAGCTCGCGTTCTACTTTATTATTATCAAAGAACTGTATAAGCACCATGATTTCGCCCGTACTCGCCGTACGGATCATTAGCGTACGCAGCAGTCCGCTATGCTCGCGCGGGTTAAAGAACGCCAGCCCGTGCTCGTTTGCAAAATCACGAACGGAGTTACGTATGGCATTGCTTGGATCTTCCTGCAGGTGGCAGTGGGTTATGTCCAGGATCTTATCCCACATACGCGGAATATGGAAACCAAGGGCATTGCCACGCTCTATATCTTCGCCGCTTTGTGCTTCGGCATCGGTAATCCATCGGGCGTTAGAAAAAGAAAACTCCATTTTGTTACGGTAATAAAACTGCTTTTCGCTGCCTTTAATCGGCTCAAATTCGGGCAGTTCTATCTTACCAATGCGCTTCAGATGGTTAAATACCTCGTTGTTTTTGTAGTACAGCTGTTTTTCGTAGTTCATGTTCTGCCACTTACAGCCACCACATGACCCAAAATGCTGGCACGGCGGTATAACCCTGTCGGCACTGTATTCGTGTACATGTACGGCTTTACCTTCGTAGTAGGCTTTGCGCTTTTTAAAAGTCTGCACGTCCACCACATCACCAGGTACAACATTAGGTATAAAAATAACCTTTCCATCGGGTGCCTTGGCTACCGATACGCCTTTGGCGCCGGCATCCAGCACTTCAACATTAGTAAAGACAATCCTGTCTGTTTTTCTTTTTCCCATGGCGCAAAAATACATTTTTTGGCGGTAATAATTTAATTTATTAACCCTACTCATATAATATAGAAAGCATCTAAAATTGTATCTTAGCCTGATAACCAAATAACCAAATTATTTCATGAAACAAATTGTTCTGTTGATAGCATTATTATGCGCCCCACTGTTTACAGCCACAGCCCAGAAAGACGGACTTAATTTTGACAAAAAATTTTACGAATGCGAAAACAAATGGGTCGCATTGCCCCAAAAAGAGGGTCAACAGGAATATATGTACGGCGTGGTATATCTGGACGAACAGGCAGGATATACGTTTGATTACCAGGGAACGTTTACGGTAACAAACGGTAAATTTGTAAAGGATAACAAACCTAGGGAAGCCAGCATGAAGTACCGCATAGAAAAAAACTGGACGCTGCTGGCACTACTTCCTGAGCAAAGGATTAAGGAAATGGGGCTCCCCACTGAACCCGAATGGCTCCACATATACCGTGAAGGAGAAGATACCACAGCCAGGCTGGTGCGCAAAGGATTTATCTTAAATGCTCTTGAGGCTTCTCCCGAAGCCATACCGGTACTGTTAAAAGCCTATGCAAAAGACCCACACCACAAAGGCCTTGAATTTGAGTTGGGATATGCATATAACGCCACCGAACAATATAGTAAGGCTATTGAAGTACTTAAAAAAGCAATAGAACACGACCCGAAAAATTATATGCTTTACAAGGAAATTGGCTACGCCTACCTGTACTCGGGTAATGTCAGCGAGGCCGAAAAATCATACAATAAAGGTATATCCGTTTCTGAAGATAAAAGCCTGAGCGAAGAAATGGCATTTAATATGGCCGGACATTATTATCAAACAAAAGATAAGGCTAACTTTGCCAAATGGCAGGCCATAGTGAAAAAAAACGCGGCAAAAGATTCCCGTTTTTTAAACTACCTTGCCCAGATGGAAACCGAACTTAAACAGTAAACAAATGCCTGCATACCTTGCCCTTTTCCGTGCCGTAAACGTGAGCGGACACAACATTATAAAAATGGAACACCTTCGTAAACTTATGGAAACCGAGGGGTACAAAAATGTGGCAACCTACATACAAAGCGGTAATGTGGTTTTTAGCACAGACGAAACCGACAAGGCCAAGATAAAACGCGAAATGGAAACACTGCTGTACCGCGAGTACGGACACGACGTGTTTAACTTTATACTGGAGGAGGCCGAACTGCAAAAGGCTGTAGATAACAACCCCTACACCAAGGCCGAACCGGAACCACAGGGTGTAAAGAAATATTTTGTCACGTTCCTTTCGGGTGAAGCTACCGTGCAGGGACTGGACCAGATGAAAAAGTACAACCGCAGCGATGACGAGTTTAAGGCCGTAGGCAGCATTATGTACCTGAAGCTTTCGCAAAGCGCGGCCGATTCTAAGCTGTCCAATTCATTTATTGAAAGTAAAATGGGCCTGAAGTCGACCACGCGCAACTGGAATACCACCCTAAAATTACTGGAACTACTTAAGGAAATTAAATAAGCCACATGAACCGCTTCGACCGCATAACCGCCATACTTATTCAGCTGCAATCTAAAAAGGTTGTAAAAGCACAGGACCTTGCCGACCGTTTCGGCATCAGCCTGCGCACGGTGTACCGTGACATCCGCTCGCTTGAAGAAGCAGGCGTACCGTTGTATGGCGAGGCCGGCATAGGCTATTCGCTCGTAGACGGGTACCGCCTTCCACCGGTTATGTTTACCCGCGAAGAAGCCATGGCGTTTATTACCGCCGGCAAGCTCATAGAAAAATTTACCGATAAGGGTATACAGGATAACTTCGCGTCGGCATTATATAAGGTAAAGGCGGTTTTGCGCAGTACCGAAAAAGATTTGGTAGATACCCTTGAAGACCATATAGAGGTGCTGGACCACCACAAGGCCATTCCGCCCGAAAGCAACAGCCTGGACATCCTCCTAAAGGCTACCGCCGAAAAAAAGGTGGTACAGATGGTGTACAAGGCTTTTGGCAAAGAAGAAGAAAGCACCCGTCTGGCCGAACCCATAGGCATTTTCCATGAAAATGGCTACTGGCACACCATAGCCTATTGCCACCTGCGTGAGCAATACCGGCAGTTTAGGCTGGACAGGATACTATCTATTACACTTACCGATACGCCCCAGCAGGAACATGTAAGCCTTAAGGAATACCAGGAAAATTACCCTAAGGCCTGGGAACATTACCCGTATGAAAAAGTAGTACTACGGGTGGCAAAAAAAGTGATTCCGTATTTACAGCAACGCAGGCATTTCTTTGGGTTTTCATCCGAAAAGGACAATGCCGACAATACAGTAGATATGGCATTCTATACCCAATGGGCTGAGGAAGGCCTGCTGCGCTGGTACATGATGTTTGCCGACAGTGCCGAAATACTGGAACCCGAATGGCTTAAGGAGAGTGCCGTTACCCTGCTGCAGCGCATTATAGAAAAGAATAACTTCAGTGTACAGCCTCAGGAGCAGGAATAGATTTAACAATTAGCATTTATTACTGCTAAATGCCGAAATATTTTCAAAAATTAGTATTTTGCGGTACCAAGGATGATTTCTCTCCTGAAAGAAGGAATTGACAAGTATTGTTACGAAAATTACTTCATTATGCCGGTTTTAGACAAAATTAATTCCGAGAACGCCATTGCCCTGGAAGACAAGTACGGGGCGCATAACTACCACCCGCTGCCGGTTGTACTTTCACGCGGTGAAGGTGTATACGTATGGGATGCCGAGGGTAAACGTTACTACGACTTCCTCTCTGCCTACTCTGCTGTAAACCAGGGGCACTGCCATCCTAAAATTGTAAACGCGCTCATAAGCCAAGCGCAAACCCTTACCCTTACCTCACGTGCTTTTTATAACGACCAACTGGGACGTTATGAGGAGTTCGTTACAAAATATTTTGGGTTTGATAAGGTATTGCCTATGAATACAGGTGCCGAAGCCGTAGAAACCGCCATAAAGCTGTGCCGTAAATGGGCTTACGAAAAGAAAGGTATTGCAGAGCACGAAGCAAAAATCATAGTATGCGAAGGGAACTTCCATGGGCGTACTACTACCATTATATCCTTTAGCAACGACGACAACGCGCGTAAAAACTTTGGTCCCTATACTGCCGGTTTCATAAGCATTCCGTATGATGATATCGAGGCACTTGAAAGCGTACTCGCTATCGAAAAAAACATAGCCGGTTTTCTTGTAGAACCCATTCAGGGTGAAGCAGGCGTTTATGTACCTGCCGATGGTTATTTAGCCAAAGCCAAAGCGTTGTGTACTGCTAACAACGTACTGTTTATAGCCGACGAAGTACAAACCGGCATTGCACGCACCGGTAAGCTCCTTGCCGTACACCATGAAAACGTGCAACCGGATATCCTCATATTAGGTAAAGCGCTGTCGGGTGGTGCCTATCCGGTAAGCGCAGTTTTGGCCAATGACGATATTATGAACGTGATTAAGCCGGGGCAACACGGTTCTACCTTTGGGGGTAACCCTATTGCCGCTGCCGTAGCCATGGCCGCCCTTGAGGTAATTCAGGACGAAAAACTTGCGGAGAATGCCGAACGTATGGGCAGCCTTTTCAGGAAGAAAATGAATGCGTATATTGCGGGCAGTACCATAGTATCGCTGGTTCGTGGCAAAGGACTGCTTAACGCCATTGTAATTAATGACGACGAGGACAGCTCCACCGCCTGGAATATTTGCGTAGCCATGATGCACAAAGGACTGCTGGCCAAGCCAACACACGGCAATATCATCCGTTTTGCGCCCCCTCTGGTAATAAATGAGGAGCAGCTGGATGCGTGTGTAAACATTATTACCGCCACACTAAGCGAATTTGAAAAATAACTAGTCAATTATATAATTATGGAACATTTTAACGATTCGTCGTTTAACACTTTTGAATTACAGATTACCGAAGCTGCAAAAGACCACCTGCGTACCGCATCGGGCTGGGCATTGTTTATATCCATCCTTGGGTTCATTTTTATAGGCCTGGGCCTTTTGGGTTCATTGCTAATCACCGCGGGCGGCAGCCTGGCGCCAACCGGTGCTATGCCCTACTCACCTGTGGTAATGGGGTTGTTCGGGTTATTCTTTAACATCGCATGGGGCATCCCTGTTTTGTACCTGTTTAAATTTGCCACCAAAATAAGGAACGCCGTAAATGACATGAGTACACAACAGCTTACCGAAGCTTTCGCGAGCCTTAAGGTAAACTTCATGTCGGTAGGTATACTGATTATCGTAAGTACAGTAGCCTATATTTTCTTTATTATTTACCTGATTACAGTGGCTGCAGGCACTGTGGCCCATTTTAATTAATTTTCTTTGAAAACCATATATATCATTATAATGTTTGCATGCGCTTTTACGGCGCTGTACCAGCAGTCGCAGCATAAGCCCAACCCGTTTATCATGGTACCCTGCATTTTGGTTTTTATGCTGGGGCTTATGAAGCTAATGCGCAAGGTACCGGGCAAACACGAACGAAATGACCAAAATGAAGTTTAAAGCCGGAGATAAGGTAAGTGTACTGGACGATTCGTTTACAGGCACTGTAAAGTCGTACAAAAAAGACGGCAGGGTGGCTATTATTACTACTGAGGGTTTTGAACTGCTTTTTGAGGAATCAGAACTTATTATAACCAACAACGGCGAGCTGGGCTCTTTCTTTGCAGGGAAGAGCCTTGGCGCTGTTTTAAGGGAAAAGGAAACACCCGCAAAACGTAAGCAGCCACTGTTTCCTGAAAAAAGATCTAAAAAGGATAATGTAGTCCTGGAAATAGACCTGCATATAGAAAAGCTTGCCCGTAATAAAAAGGGCATGAGCAATTATGACATCCTGACCCTGCAAATGGACACCGCGCGCCACCACCTGGAATATGCCATAAAAAACCGCATACCCCGCATAGTGTTCATACACGGTGTGGGCGAAGGGATACTAAAATCAGAGTTGGACTTCCTGCTGGGGCGTTATGAAGAGGTTGTTTTTGGCGATGCCAATTACCAGAAATACGGCCTTGGCGCTACCGAAGTATACATAAAGCAGAATACTGCCCGATAGTTTTTATCTGTAAAAAACCATCTGCAATTATTTCTTTGACATTAATTTCACAAATTGCCACAAATTCAGTTCGTGATAATTAGTGAAATTAGTGCCTAAAAATCTTATTCTTATTTATCCAGCCATTTTACCAGATCATAAAAGTTTTGTGGTGCTACACCATGCCCTACAGGATATTCATGGTACTCATTAGTTATCCCCAGTGTATTTAGGAACTCAGGAGCCTTACGCGCCCAGTCTACCGGGATTACCTGGTCTACAATACCGTGAGAAATAAAGAATTTGAGTTTATCCAGTTTTTCAATGCTTAAATCCTGCGGGATAATCGGCGTGTGCAGATACCCGCTTAATGCCGCCACCCTGCTTATTTTCTCAGGATATTTAAGTGCTACAGAATAGCTGAGTATGGCACCCTGGCTAAAGCCAATAAGCGTAACATTATCTTTATCTACAGGATAGCTCTTGATGGCTTCATCAATGAATCCTGCGATAAGGTCGCGCGATTGTGCTGCCTGGGTATCGTCGGTAAACTTGTTCATATCGGCATCAAAGTTAATCGCGTACCACGCAAAGCCATAGCCTGGCAGTGTATACGGCGCACGTACCGAAATGATAAAATATTCGTCGGGCAGTTGTTCAGCAAAGCCAAAAAGGTCTTCTTCGTTACTGCCGTAACCGTGCACAAGTACCAGCAACGGGTTCTTTTCCTGTGGTACCTTAGGTTCGCGTACAAGATGGTATAATGATAACTCCATAATTACAGGTTCTTAAAAAATTTCTGGAACAGCCCTCCTAAAATTGGCATTGGCTTAGTAACCCCGGCTATGGCAGTATAAATACCATACGACCAAAGGAGCGACATGATTATCCAAAACGGGTATACCACCATGGGCATCCAGAACCCGCTGAGGGTGTAACCTACAATAATAAATACTAACGATAAACCCAGTGCCTGCCTTACATGGAAGGAAGCGTACGGATTTTTATTTTCTGAGTTCATAGACATGGCTATAAACGCGCCGATTACAAGTATATAGGCGGTAATGGCAGTAGATTTTCCCTGCTCTATTGTTTTGGCATCGATATTATTTTGCATTCAGTACCAGTTTGCCGTTGTTATAAATCCCATAGGCCTTACCTGTTACTGATTGCCCCAGGAACGCCGAATTTTTCGATTTGGAAAGGATATCGCTTTCCGCAAAAACATGCTCCCCTACCGGAGTAAACAGTGTAAACGATGCTGCGCTGCCTTCGGCTATGCTGTGGTTTTCTATGCCAAAAATCGCTTTACCGGCAGTTAATTTTTCTACAACTACCTCAAGCGGTAATAGGGTGTTTAGTGCGCCAAAGGCACTTTCAAGCCCCACAGTTCCGTCTTTTGCAAGGTCAAATTCCAGCTTTTTAACCTCTACATCGAGCGGGTTATGGTCTGAAGTAATGATATCAATAGTGCCATCTAACACGCCTTCAATCAATGCTTTCCTTTCATCATCGGTACGAAGCGGTGGCAGTACTTTATAGTTGCTGCTAAAGTCGGTTAGTACGTCATCGGTAAACAGCAGTTGGTGAGCCGCGACGCTACACGTTACCTTAAGTCCTTTCGCTTTCGCTTCACGGATCAGCTGTACCGATTTAGCCGTACTGATAGTAGGTATGTGCAGTTTACCCCCGGTATATCCCAGCAGGTACAGGTTACGTACAATCTGCAGTTCTTCAGCCAGCGCAGGTATGCCTTTAAGCCCCAGGCGGGTACTTACTATACCTTCGTGTACAACGCCTTTGCCTTTAATTTTATCATCCTGGGCAAATGCTATAACCAGCCCGTCAAAATCCTGTACGTATTGCAGGGCTATCTTAAGGATATTAGCGTCCTGAAGCGCCTTTTGATAATCGCCAAAGGCTATCGCGCCCGCGTTTTTCATATCAAAAAGTTCGGCGATGTCCTTACCCTCGCTACCTTTAGTAAGCGCGCCTATAGGGTGGATGGCGGTGGCAGTATGTGCCGCTTTGCTTTTCAGGAAGTAAATATCGGCTTGTTTATCGGCAACAGGGCTTCCCGTAGGCTGAACCGCCACATCGGTAAAACCGCTTTTGGCCGCTACATCCAGTCCGTTTGCTATGGTTTCGCGGTCTTCGTGGCCGGGTTCACCGAAGCTCACCGAGGTATCAAACCAGCCACGTGATATGTGTAGGTTATCCAGTTCTATAACATCAAAACCTTCAGTAGCAAGGTTAGTTCCTATTTTAGATATGATGCCGTTTTGCACCTGTATATCTGCCGTTTGGTTATGATAGTGGCTGTACGGGTCTACAATTACGGCGTTTTTAAAAATCAGGTTCATTTTATTTTACAAATTTTTGTATCAGTAGTTCTAGTAACAGGAAAATCAGGGTACCCACCACAAACCATTTCCAGAGTTCGCTGGCGGTACGTGCAGAGGTTATGTCGTTAAACACGGTAGCTATAGAATCAGCTTTGGTAAAATTACCCAACGCACCGGCATTTTCCAGGTTCAGGTCGCTTTCGGTACGGGCATAATTAAAGCTAATATCTTTCAGTTTTTCATTGCCTTTAACAGTGGTGTAGTTGCCAGCCTGCTCCGGGTAACTACCAAAAGACAGCTTTACCTTATTGCTCAGGAGTTGCTGTGCCGGCACAAAATCAGCTTTATCGTTCTTAACGCTAACTACCTCGTCTTTGCCCAGGGCAGTATCTATTAGCAAACTTTGGTTAGTACCAATGGTGATAGCGCTGATACCTGTTTTACCGCTGTTTTGCCCCATATTATAAAATGTAGGTACTATAAGCGGTGAGTTCTGGAAGTTGGTATTCGCTTTATTAACTGGCGCAGCAAACACATATACGTTACCCAGCCTGTTGGTCATGGAAGCCAGGAAAGGGGTTTGGTCATCATACGTAAGTATGGGCTGCGCATTACCTGTGATGATAAAACTGTTGTTCACCTTAGGGTACTGGAAGTTCTCCGTCTTCTTCTCAAAAACCGTTTGGTACAGCGGATGGCTAAAGGCAATTTTGGTGATTTGCTTTTCGCCTTTCGTGTACGGTTTGTACTGGCTGTTGCCAAAAGCCGCCATAAGGTTATTAAGGTTCTGTACTTTACCTGACGCCGAAGGTATTACCACTATATTGCCGCCTTTGCCATAAAAATCTTTAAGGGTAGTGATGAGCGATTGCGGGATTTCGTCCAACTCGTTCAGGATGATTGCATCCTGTTTTTCAAGGCTGTTATAATCAAGCGTACTTAACGTTGTATCGGTAAAATTAAATTCATCAGACGTGTAAATACGGCTCAGAAATTTATTTTTATCAGCGGTGCCAATGGCTAATACATTTGACTTCTGCGGTTTTGAGATGCTGAAATAATAGGTATTGTCATATTGCAGGCTGTTATCGGTAACCGAAACATAGCCATGAAAGTCTTTTTTAGGAATGGTAAAGGTGCTGTTTTTCTTTTCTGTATCAAATTTTACCAATGTCTTAGCGACCAGGCTGCTGCCATTGTATAAGGCGACAGGCACATCTTCATCGGCGCTACCGTAGGCACGCATGGCTACCTTTACCTCGTAGAAATTATCCATTACCTGCGAAATGTACACACTGTCTACCGAAATGTTCTCAGTATTTTCAGCCTCAGGCGTTATGGCATACGCCGTGGTATTTTTAAAACCCGATACATATTTACTATCCAGGTTTACCCCATCGGTAATAAACACCACATCCTTACCTACCGCAGGATTTTTGGCCTTAGCCCTGGTAAATGAAAAATCCGGACGGAACGGCACATCGGTATATTGCAGGTTTTGCAGATCTTTCTGAATCGATTTAATGTCAGTATCCCACCAGGCACCGTTATTAGTAATCAGTGAAAACTGTTGGTTTTCAGGCGTATTTTCAAGCAGGTCCTGTACGGCGCGCTTCAGCAGCTCGCCACGGCTCCCCTTGGCCTGCATAGAGAATGAGTTGTCCAGCAATATTACCAGTTCATTGCCCGTTTTATCATCGTCTTTGGCTTTAAAATACGGTTGGGCAAACGCTACAATTAGTGCGGCGAGCAATAGTAAACGCACAGCAAGCAACAGCCATTTTTTTATGACCGAGCTTTTACGGGTTTGCATATTAAGCTCTTTAAGGAAGCGGACATTGGTAAAATATTGCTTTTTAAACCGCCTTAACTGGAACAGGTGTACCAGTATAGGGATGATGAGCAGGAATAAAAAGTATAAAATGTCCGGGTGTTTAAACTGCATTCGCTTGAAAGTTTGTCAAAAATACCAATTTTATCCGAAATGAAAACGCAAAACCGCTGTTCAAATTTCACATAATGTTTAAATAAGTTACTTTTGTAATCACTAATTTGCCTACTATGAAATTAATCAAAGCTTTAGCTTTATTCACCATGATGACCGCTGCCGCACAAGACAACTATAACCTTTTGGTGGGTACCTATACCAATGCCTGCCAAAGCAAAGGTATTTACGTGTACGACTTTAACGTTAACACGCTGGAATTTAAGCTTAAATCCAATACCGACGCGGTTATTAACCCGAGCTACCTGGCCGTAACCAAGGATAAAAAATATATCTACAGCGTAAACGAAGACGGTAAAAACAGTACGGTAAGTTCGTTTAAATATACCCCTGCCACCGGCAAACTTGATCTTATAAATAAGAAAGACAGTAATGGAGCCGACCCGTGTTATATTATTAACGACGACAAAAACGTAATTGTAGCCAACTACAGTGGCGGAACCATAGCCGTTTTTGAGCGCAAACCCGATGGCAGTCTTTCAGATGCTGTACAGGTTGTAAAGCACACCGGAACCGGCCTCGACAAAAACCGTCAGGAAGCAGCCCACGTGCACATGGTATACTTTAGCCCGGATGGCAGATATGTTTTTGCCAATGACCTGGGCACCGATAAGATATTTATGTACACGTACAATCCGAACGGTAAGGCTAAAACATTGGTACTTAAAGAAGCTTTCTCGGTAAAAGCAGGCAGCGGTCCACGCCATTTGGTTTTTAACCCGAATGGTACGTTTGTACATGTACTTCAGGAACTGGACGGTACACTGACCACGTTTGATTACACCAATGATAAACTAACTAACATACAGGAACTAAATGTAACTCCTAACCTACTGGGCGGTAAGCACGGTGCAGCCGACATACACTTTAGTAACGACGGTAAATTCTTGTACGCTACAAACCGTGGTGATGCCAATACCATTTCGGTATTCAGGGTACATGCAAACGGCATGCTGAGCCTGGTGCAGCAAATAAGCACACAGGGCAGCGGCCCGCGTAACTTTATTATGGGGCCAAACGACGCGTTTGTACTTGTTGCCAACCAGAACACGAACAACATCGCTATTTTCAGGAGGGATAAAACCACGGGCTTCCTTACCTACACCAGCAGGAAGATAGAGCTGTGCCAACCGGTATTCCTGGCGTTTACACCTAATAAGTAATTTCAGATTGTAGAGTTAAGATTTCAGATTGAACTACACTCCAAATTTTAGATTTCAGATTTCAGATTGTAGATTGAACTACACTTGCAACGTCCTGTCATTACGAATGCGGCGCAGCGGAGTGTGGCAATCTTATAAAAACATTGGTTCTGCTATAAAAAAACCAGTCATACTTAGATTCAGCATGACTGGTTTTTTTATACTTAATATTTTTTAATAATGTAGATTGCTTCGTCGTGCCTCCTCTTAATGAAATAGAGCAGATGCTGACTTAGAGTCCCAGTGTAGTTCAATCTACAATCTGAACTCTGAAATACAAAAATCTGAAATTATTTTTTCTTCTTCTTAGCGGCGCGCTTGGCTTCTACGGCACGGTTACGCGGAGCGGTTTTACGCGGGGTACGCTTTCCGGGGCCGCCAAGGTTTACCTTTTTATTTTTCTCAGACTTTTCATGGAATGCGGTGCCACCTTCCTGTTTTGGCCTCTTAAGCAGGAGTTTTACCTTCTTTTTGTCTTTCTCAAATTCCAGCAGCTTCTCCTCTATCTTCACACCTTCCGGTATCGGCAGCAGTTGGAGTTCCTTTTCCATAAGTACTTCGGCCGCCAGTTGTATTTCCTCCTCTTTTGGCGAAATAAAACTAATGGCAGTACCTTCCTTATCGGCACGGCCCGTACGTCCTATACGGTGTATGTATTGTTCCGGCACTTCGGGGAACTCTATATTTACAACATGCGTAATACCAGAGATATCAAGTCCGCGCGCCATAACATCGGTAGTAACTATACCCCTTAGCTCGCCACGCTGAAACTCGGCCATAGTATTAAGCCTGTAATTTTGTGATTTGTTAGAGTGGATAACCCCAAATTGGCCGCCAAAATCTTCCTCAAGCATGGTCATAACCAGGTCGGCGGTCTTTTTATTGTTTACAAAAACCAGGGCACGCTCCATGGCTTCGTCCTTTAAAAGCTCTTTAAGCAGGTTTATCTTGGTAAGGAAGTTAGGCACTACATAGCCCAGCTGCTCAATCTTTTCAAGAGGTGTACCGCTTGGCGCAAGCGAAACTTCTTCAGGGAAATCAAAAAAGTCATTCAGCATCTCATCCACCTCGTCGGTCATGGTAGCCGAAAAAAGAATGTTCTGCCTCTTTTCCTTCATCATGGAAAGAATAGACGTAATCTGAAAACGGAAACCCATGTTCAGGATTTCGTCAAACTCGTCTATAACCAGTTTTTGCAATGCATCAAAACGGATAACATTATCCAGTGCCAGGTCCATAACACGGCCGGGAGTGCCCACCAGTATATCTATACCCTGGTACACATTGTTTTTTTGTGTATTAATGTTTACCCCTCCATACACACCCAGTGCACGCACCGACATGTATTTAGACAGCTTTTCCACCTCTTCGGTTACCTGTACCACCAGCTCACGCGTGGGTACAATGATTACCACACGCGGGGTATCGGTAGGCATAAACTTCCATTGCTTAAGTATAGGCATCAGGTAGGCAAATGTTTTACCGGTACCGGTCTGGGCAATACCCATCATATCGCGGCCGCTCATAATTACGGGCATGGCACGTACCTGTATGGGCGTAGGCGTGGCAAAGCCAAGATCATCTATGGCTTTTTGTAACGATTTGGGCAGGTCTAAGTCTAAAAATGTGGGCATTGCTCGTGTATATTTTGGGGCAAAGATAGTGCAAATAGTTTTGAGGCAGAAATTTAGCTTTAACAGCCTGTAAACATTGATTTAACAAAAGGTTGGAACAGTGTGGTTTTTAACATTTGTAACTTTAGATAAAAATAGAAACTATGCCAGAACACACAAGTTTAGGAACCGATGTAAGCGTAGCTGCCATACGCGATTACCTTTTTGCCGGTAAGGTACAAAAGGGAGATACCATAGTACTTAGCAGTACCGATTATGAAAAAATAGCCGCCGAATTTAAGGCAGGCGACGGCCCTATAGATATACCGCTGAATATACTGGGGGTTACCATAATCCAGGATACTAACCTTGCAGTAGTACCGGGTAAAATACACGTGATTAAAAAGAGCGATACTATACAGTAGCCGTTTACGCCTTTATAATATGCACCCACAAATACCTGACGGATATGGAAACTACATTTGAAAACATATATACCCTGCTTAAAAGTGAAAATCTTTCTGTGAAGGACGTGCTTTACAGCATAACCCCCTACTCGCTTAACACCAGGCTCAGCTTTAAGTTTAACGACGCCGATGACCTTAAGGCGTTTTTGGCAGGTGAAGCTTCCCTTAGCGAGGAAGATGCCCAACAGGTAGATAAGATGATACTGGACGCGGGGTTGAAACCCGAAACCTTTTTCTACGTAAATTTTTACAAGAAAAAAATAACTGAACTATAGAAAAAAAGCCTTTGCATTAATTTGTAAAGGCTTTTTAGCATACAGAAAAATCTAACAGTTATTATGCAGTATTCTTACATAGCCAGGTACAGTTTTAAACGTTCTAAAATTAAATCCAGTAACTTAGAATTCGTCTGAAAATCAAATTGAGTCAATCATATTTTATTAAAACTTTAACTTTTTCACAAGCTTGTGTTATGACTATCAACAGTTTTAATAGCTTAATTTAGTGAAATACCACACCATTACATTGTATCGATGTTATAAAAATAACAAAATGTTATTTTTTGTTATTCTTTGATGGTTAAATTGTTTACAAGTATCCTGATGTATAATTTTGTACCATAACTTTGATTAAAATGGAAGCAAAACAGTTAGTAAAATTAGCTGAAGAATTTGGAAGCCCACTGTATGTTTATGATGCAGAAAAAATACAATCGCAGTATCATAAACTGGAAGGGGCATTTAGCAGGGTAAACAGCCTGCGTATAAACTATGCCGTAAAAGCACTTAGCAATATATCTGTCCTGAAGCTACTAAAACAACTGGGCTCGGGCCTGGATACGGTTTCTATTCAGGAAGTACAGCTGGGTCTTATGGCCGGTTATCAGCCCGAAAAAATAATTTATACCCCTAACGGCGTTTCTATGGAAGAAATAGAAGAAGTGGCCGCACTGGGCGTACAGATAAACATAGACAACCTTTCTATACTGGAGCAGTTTGGTGCCAAGCACCCGTCTACACCGGTATGCATCCGCATTAACCCCCACGTTATGGCCGGTGGCAACAGCAACATATCGGTGGGGCATATAGACAGTAAGTTTGGTATTTCCATACACCAGCTGCCGCACCTGCTCCGCATAGTACAAAATACGGGCATGCACATAAACGGCATACACATGCATACGGGGTCTGATATCCTGGATATTGAAGTGTTCCTGTACGCTGCCGAAATACTTTTTGAAACCGCAAAGCAATTCAAAGGCCTGGAGTTTATTGACTTTGGCAGCGGCTTTAAAGTACCTTACAAAAAAGACGACATTCATACTGACATAGACGAACTGGGCAAAAAACTGGGCAAGCGTTTCAACAGTTTCTGTACAGAATACGGCAGTGACTTAACACTATGCTTTGAACCCGGAAAATTCCTGGTAAGCGAAGCCGGTTATTTCCTCGCTAAAGTTAACGTGGTTAAGCAAACGACCTCTACCGTTTTTGCCGGTGTAGACAGTGGCTTTAACCACCTTATACGCCCTATGCTGTACGGCTCGTACCACGAAATAGAAAACCTTTCTAACCTTAAAGGCAAGGAGCGTTTTTATAGCGTTGTAGGCTACATCTGCGAAACAGATACCTTTGCTACCAACCGTCGTATTGCCGAAATTAAGGAAGGCGACCTGCTTTGTTTCCGCAACTCAGGGGCTTATTGTTTCTCTATGTCCAGCAACTACAACTCACGCGTACGCCCTGCCGAAGTACTTTGGTACGAAGGCAAAGGCCATCTTATAAGACAACGTGAAACGTTTGATGATATCATCCGCAACCAGGTTATCCTGGATTTTGAACCGGCAGCGGTAAACGTTTAGGTTATATATATTGTTACTTCTTCCAAAAGCCGTAGTACACCCGTTGTGCTGCGGCTTTTATCTTTTCTCTTTTAGGAGTGCCAGGGCAAGCGACTTACCAGCCATCGTAGTTCCCGCTGTCCGCTGTAGCTGCTGCGCCCTTCCGGGCTTGCAGGCTGCCGCTCCCATCGGGGCTAAAAGCCGACTATCCGCTTGCTTATAAACTATGCTTCCTGTGCACAGCTTTCCGCAGGAAAGTCCCTTCGTGAACTTTAAACTTACCTTACTTTGTGTATTCCGTGAAAATCGTTGTGCACCTTGTGGTAAAATAATACCATTCCGAGATAAAGCCATCTGTACTCTCAAAATCCGCGACTGCGCAGCATCCGCGTAATCCGCGTTCCTTTTACCCGCCCCAAGCTTTCCGCAGGAAAGCCCCTTTGTGTACCTTAAATTTCCACACCACAGTTCTGTGAACGTTGTGAAAAAACGTTGTGCACCTTGTGGTAAAATAATACTATCCCGGGGTAAAGCCATCTGTACTCTCAGAAATACGCGACTGCGCAGCATCCGCGTAATCCGTGTTTCTTTTACCCTCAAGCTTTCCGCAGGAAAGCCCTTGTGCCCTCTAAATAAAACATTACAACCTTAGTGCGCATTGTGAAAAAACGTTGTGCCCTTGTGGTAAAAGGCACATTCAGATAAAAAACTAAACCCCCGGTCAGCAATTGCTAACCGGGGGTTTGTGTTATCTAAAAAGCTAATCGCTAAATGCTGACAGCTGGTTATCGTTTCATAGCGAAGTGCGCCCTGAACTCCCTTGTCTGTCCGTTCTCGG